>CALRVR020000012.1:0-139420 GCA_943371665.1 Synechococcus sp. UW140 | reverse complement strand
GCACCGGCAACGGCGTGAACGGCTTGGAGGCCAGCGTGGCCGGGTCCAGGTGGGCAGCCAGCCAGGCGTCCCAGGCACCGGTTTCTGCACCCAGTTCGAACGGCACCGGCAAGGCCAGCACGTGGGCGGTGATCGATTTGTAGGGCGTGACCAGCTTTTCAAGCAGCGCGTGCCCGAACAGCACCAGCCTCGCCTCCCCCCACAGCGCGCGGCCGTCCAGGAAAAGCCGCGCCCAGTCCCGCGACCGCAACGCCTCCCAAAGGGCATCGGGCGCCTGCAGCAGCGCGGCGTTTTCGTCGAACAGCGTGATGGCGTCGCGCAGCGGACCGCGCACCGCGCCGACCCCCTGGGCATCGATGGCCGCGGCCTGCCAGCGGTTGAGCGCGCGCTTGGTCTGTGGAAACCTGTGCCAGATCAGGCCGTTGAACAGGTCGTGGACGTTCTCTCGCGTGGGCACGCTGCCGCTGGCCGCAATGAAGGCCTCGTAGGCGGCGCCATCGGGCAGGCAGGCCTGAGGCACCGCGCGCAGCGGACCGGGCGCCTCTCGGTTGAGCGCATCGGGCAGGCACAGCCCCGCCGACCGGGCCGCCTGGACCGCCCGCCCGGCTCCGGCCAGGTGGCCGAGCCAGGGGGCAGACCAGTCCACCGCGACCGTCATCCGGCCACCAGCCTCCAGCGCAGCGCTTCGCCCGACCGCAACGGCTTGAGTTCGGCATTGCCGAAGGCGAACGATTCGGGGGGTGTCCACGCCTCACGGCGCAGGGTCACGGTGCCGGTGTTTCGGGGCAAACCGTAAAAGGCCGGACCGTGAAAGCTGGCAAACCCCTCGAGCCGGTCGAGCGCACCCGCGTTCTCGAACGCCTCGGCATACAGCTCGAGCGCGGCGTGCGCGGTGTAGCAACCCGCGCAGCCGGTGGCGTGTTCCTTCAAGTGGGCGGGGTGCGGCGCGCTGTCGGTGCCCAGAAAGAACCGGTCGCTGCCGCTGGTGGCGGCCGCCACCAGGGCCTGGCGATGCACCTCGCGCTTGAGCACCGGCAGGCAGTAATAGTGCGGACGGATGCCACCCTGGAAGATGGCGTTGCGGTTGTAGAGCAGGTGGTGGGCGGTGATGGTGGCGGCGGTGTGGGCGCCCGCTTGCGCCACATACTGAGCCGCTTCGCGGGTGGTGATGTGCTCGAACACCACTTTGAGCTCGGGAAAGTCGCGCCGCAGCGGCACCATGACCTGGTCGATGAACACCGCCTCGCGGTCGAACAGGTCGATGTCGCTGGACGTGACCTCGCCATGCACCAGCAGCAGCACACCCTCGCGCTGCATGGCCTCGAGCGTGCGGTGGGTCTTGCGGATGTCGGTCACACCGGCATCGCTGTTGGTGGTGGCACCGGCCGGATAGAGCTTGAGGGCCACGACCCCCGCGTCCTTGGCCCGGCGGATTTCGTCGGGCGGCAGGTTGTCGGTCAGGTAGAGCGTCATCAGCGGCTCGAAATCCATGCCCTCGGGCACGGCCGCGCGGATGCGGTCGCGGTAGGCCACGGCCTGTGCCGCCGTGGTCACCGGCGGCCGCAGGTTGGGCATGATGATGGCACGCCCGAACTGGGCCGCGGTGTGCGGCACCACGGTGCGCAGGGCGTCCCCGTCGCGCACGTGCAGGTGCCAGTCGTCGGGGCGGGTGAGGGTCAGGGAGGTCGGTTGGTCTGGGGTCTCGGCGCTCATGCCGCGATTGTCGCAGCCACGGCCCTGCCCGGTGTCAGGGCACCTGGTCCGACGGGTACTTCCAGAAGTCGCGCAGCAGGTAGCTGACCGGCAGGTTCAGCGGGCGGTTGCTGGGCACGATGGGCTGCTCGAACCAGCGCTGGTAGATGGTGTAGATCTCCCGGCTCTGGATGAGGCGTCGCATCTCTTCGTCGACCAGCTTCTTGAAGGCCGGATCCCCCTTGGGCAGCATGATGGCCAGGGGTTCGGTCGTCAGGAACCGGCCCGTGACCTTGAGGGCCTTGGGCTCCGGGCGGTTGGCCGCCAGGCCGAACAGCAGCACGTCGTCCATGGCGAAGGCATCGGCTTCGCCGCGCTCGACCATCTGCACCGCCTTTTCGTGGTCGTCGGCCTCCACCACCTCGATCTTCAGGGCACGTTCGGCGTTGACGCGGCGAACCGCGGACAACGGGGTGGTGTTGCGCGTGGACACCACGCGCTTCAGCGCAGGGTGGTCGATGCGGTCGATCGGACTGTCGGCCTTCACCAGAAAGCGCGCACCGGTGATGAAGTGGGGAATCGTGAAGGCCACCTTTTCCCGGCGCGCCGCGTTGTTGGTGGTCGAGCCGCATTCCATGTGCGCTTCGCCCTTCTCGATGACCTCGATGCGGTTGGCGGGCGTGACCTGGCGGTAAACCACGTCGAGCACGGGCAGGCCGAGCTTCACCTTCAGCGCATCGGCCAGCCGCTTGCAGATGTCGAGTGCGTACCCGACCGGGCGGCCATCGGGGCCGACATACGAGAACGGGATGGACGATTCGCGGTGCGCCAGCACGATGCGCTGCTGTGCGCGCAGCTGATCGATGACGGGGCCGGTCTCTGCGCTGGCGGCGCCGGGGGCCGCCACGGCTGCCGCGGTGCAGGCCATCAGGACCAGACCCGAACAAACTCGAAGCAGGAGATTCATGGTGGGTTCTTCGTGCGGTGGATCGTGATCGCAACGTTATAGATGGCGCCCGTTTCAGTCCCTACTGCAAAGGCAGCATTTAACTGATCAGGCGATCAGGCGTAGGCGCGGGCAGACAGGTGGCATCACGCCCGGGTGGCGAGCAGGTCGCTCAGCCGGTTCCAGAAGGCGCTGGCCGCGCGCTTGCCCTTGGTGGCGTCCACCGGGCGGGCACGGTAGAGGCGGATGTCGAGGGTGAGCTGCATGCCTTCGGCCGCTGGCACCAGCCGGCGTGCCACCACCTCGTTGCGCACCGCGCTGGCCGGCAGAAAGGCAATGCCGTGCCCTTCGAGGGCCATGGCCTTGAGGCCCTCGGCCATGTCCGTTTCATAAACGCGTTCGAGCTGGGCCGCCACCGGCAGGTCTTTCAGCAGATGCTCCACGACGCGGCCGAGGTAAGCCCCCGGCGCGTACCCCAGGTACGGCTGGGTCTGCCCCGCCGGCGCAGGGAGCGCGTGCATCGGTGCGCCGGACGGCCCCGGCTTTGCATACGGCGCGAGTTGTTCGGTGCCCAAGGGCAGCATTTCGTAGCGCGCCGGATCGAGCTGGATCGGCTGGGCCGGGTGGTGGTAGGCGATCAGCAGGTCGCAACTGCCCTCGACGAGCCGCATCACCGCATCGTGCACGTTGAGCGCGATCAGCCGGCTCTTGATCGGCCCCACGGTGTCGCGCAGGCCCGAGAGCCACTGCGGAAAGAACGTGAAGGCCAGGGTGTGAGGCACCGCGAATTCGATCACGTCCTGGGCGGCGGCGGTGTGGGCGCGCAGCATGGCGCGGGTGCCATTGAGCGCCTGCAGGATTTCCAGCGATTGCTCGTACAGCGTCTGGCCGGCGGGTGTGAGCCGCGTCGGGTAGGACGACCGGTCGACCAGGTCGGTGCCGGCCCAGGCCTCCAGCGACTGAATGCGGCGCGAGAACGCCGGCTGGGTGACGTGGCGCAACTGCGCCGAGCGGCTGAAGCTGCGCGTCTCGGCCAGGCTCACGAAGTCTTCAAGCCACTTGGTTTCCATCGTGGGCGCGATTATGGAGCGGCCCGGGGCGCGACACCGATCGGGGTTTCCGCGGTCAGTCTTCGCCCGACTGCTGCAGCGACCACATGCGCGCGTAGGCACCGCCCAGCGCCAGCAGTTGCGAATGGGCGCCCCGCTCGACGATGCGACCCTGGTCGAGCACCAGGATCTCGTGAGCGTCCACGACGGTGGAGAGCCGGTGTGCGATCACCAGCGTGGTCTTGTTGGCCGCTGCGCTGCGCAGTTCGGCCTGGATGGCCCGTTCGTTGCCCGAATCGAGCGCACTGGTGGCCTCGTCGAAGATCATGATGGGGGGGTTCTTGAGCAGGGTTCGGGCAATCGCCACGCGCTGCTTCTCGCCGCCCGAGAGCTTCAGGCCGCGTTCGCCCACCATGGTCTTGTAACCCAGCGGCAGCCGGTTGATGAAGTCGTGGATGTGGGCCGCCTTGGCCGCTTCCACCGCGGCCTCGTGGCCGGCGTCGGGGCGGCCGTAGAGGATGTTGTATTCGATGGTGTCGTTGAACAGCACCGTGTCCTGCGGCACGATGCCGATGGCCTGCCGCAGGCTGGCCTGCGTGACGTGCGCGATGTCCTGCCCGTCGATGGTGATTCGCCCACTGTCGTCGGCGATGCCGGCGCCGGGCCGCCCCAAGCCGGCTTCAGCCCCCTCGGGGGGCAGCGAGCCACACGCAGTGGGCGAACGTGGGGGCTCACGGTTCGTGACTTCGTAAAAGCGGTACAGCAAGCGGGCCAGGGTGCTTTTGCCAGAGCCTGAAGGACCCACCACGGCCACCGTCTTGCCGGCCGGGATCTCGAAGCTCACGCCGTGCAGGATCTCGCGGGCCGGCTCGTACGAGAAATGCACGTTCTCGAAGCGCACCGCGGGAGGCGCCGGCAAGTGCAGCGGTTTCGCGTCCGGCGCATCGGCGATTTCGCGGTCTTTCTCGAGCAGCACGAACATCTTGTCGAGGTCGGTCAGGCTCTGCTTGATCTCGCGGTACAGCACCCCCAGAAAACCCAGCGGGATGTAGAGCTGGATCATGAAGGCGTTGATCATGACCAGATCGCCCAACGTGAGCTGGCCCGAGGCCACACCTTGCGTGGCGCGCCAGAGCATGAGCACCAGCGCCACCGCGATCACCAGCTGCTGGCCGGCGTTGAGCATCGACAGCGTGCTCTGGCTGAGCAGGCGGGCCTTGCGCAGCTTCTGCAGCGACTCGTCGTAACGGCGCGCCTCGAAGGCCTCGTTGTTGAAGTACTTGACGGTCTCGTAGTTGAGCAGCGAGTCGATCGCCTTGCTCTGGCTGGTGGACTCGAGCTCGTTCATGCGGCGGCGGAACTGGGTCCGCCATTCGGTCACCACCACGGTGAAGGCGACGTAGAGCACCAGCGCGATCAGCGTGATCCACACGTAACCCATGTCGAACTTGGTGCCCAGCAGCACCAGCACCATCGTCACCTCGATGATGGTGGGCACGATGCTGTAGAGCGAATAGGAAATGAGCGACTGAACGCCGCGCGTGCCGCGCTCGATGTCGCGCGTCATGCCGCCGGTCTGGCGCTCCAGGTGGAACCGCAGGCTCAGGCTGTGCAGGTGGCCGAACACCTGCAGGGCGATGTGCCGCGTGGCCCCCTCGGTGGCTTTGGCAAACACCAGTTCGCGCAGCTCGGTGAACAGGCTGGTGCACAGCCGCAGTGCGCCATAGGCCAGCAACAGGGCCACCGGCACCACCAGCAGGGCCTGGGTGCTGCCCGGGGGGATGGTCATGGCGTCGACCAGTTCCTTGAGCAGCACGGGCACGCTCACGTTGGCCACCTTGGCCGCCACCATGAACGCCAACGCGGCCATCACGCGCCACTTGTATTCCCACAGGTAGGGCAGCAGCCGCTTGAGCGTGGCCCAGTCGGAACGTTGTTCGACAGCGGGCTGGCCAGGCGTGGCAGGCAGGGCCACGCGGCCTTGGGTGGGGTTGTCTGGTCGCATGCGGGAGAATCGTGGGTACCCTGGAGATTGTGCCCATGACCACCGATTCAAGCCCCGCCCGCACGCCATTGCCCTCAGACCACCGGGAACTGGTGCTCAAGGTGATCCCCATGCCGGCCGACTGCAACGCCAATGGCGACATCTTCGGCGGCTGGGTCATGGCCCAGGTCGACCTCGCGGGTGCGGTGGTGCCGGCGCGCTTCGTGCGCGGCCGCATGGCCACGGTGGCGGTCAACCAGTTCATCTTCAAGCAGCCGGTGCGGGTGGGCGACATCCTCAGCTTCTATTCGCACGTCACCCGCATCGGCCGCACGTCCATCACCGTGATGGTCGAGGTGTTTGCCGAGCGCTTCTCGGCCCAGGGCCAGTACGTGAAGGTGACCGAAGCCAGCCTGACCTACGTGGCGATCGACCAGGAAGGCCGACCCACCCCGATTCCCGAGGACGCCAAGGCCGGCTGGGTGCCCCCGGCCTGAGGCCCGAACCGGTCAGCCGCCCCAGCGGCGCACGCGCCCGGTGTCGATGTGCACGAATTGTTCGTGCGGGTAGTAACCCACGCCGCCCGCCTTGAGCGCCAGCGCTGCGTCGCGCAGGTCGGCCAGCCCCACGCCGGGCAGGCGCACGTCGATGGCGCGGCCCTCCATGTGCAGGCTCCGTGTGGCCACACCGCCTCCGCGCGAAGCCTTCAGGTGGGCGTTGGTGCGCGGCGACCGGTAGCCCGAGATCACCTGGAACGGCTGGTCGGTGGCGAGTTCACGCCGCACCAGGTGCAGCAGGTCGTGCAGCAGGGGATCGATGCGGCCCACATCGCCGCTGTAATGGTCACGAAGGAAGTGGTCGAGGCGACCCAGTGCGTCGGGCAGGTAATCGTTGCCCCGTGCGTACACCACCGCAATGTGCTCGCGCGTGTGCAGGTGGTCCAGCGCCAGGTCCTTCACCGGGGCGGCCCACGCCCTCGACGGCAGCACCAGGGCCGGTGCCGCGCTCACCATGCCGAGTGCGCCCAGGCCGGCGCGCAGAAAGCGCCGGCGCGGCGGGCGCGGCAGCGGCGCGCGAAACGGCTCGTGTGTCATCGCGGAATCTCCCTCGGGCGGTTGTGCAGCGCATCGATGGCCGCCTCAAGGCGCGCGTCGTGGCCGTAGACATCGGAAAAGAAGTGGGTGCGACCGTCCTTGACCAGAACGGTTCCATACGCAATGACGACCGGCAGGGGCTGCTGCAGTGCCACGTGGGTGGAGGTGCCGTATGCCATCTGGTTGCGGATGCGCGCCTCGTCCCAGCCCGGCATGCCGTCCATGACGAAACGCGCCAGGGCCACCGGGTCTTCAACCCGGATGCAGCCATGGCTGAAGTCGCGCCGCTCCCGCGCGAACAAACCGACCGACGGCGTGTGGTGCAGAAAGATGTGGTTCTGGTTGGGCAGCACGAACTTCACGTCGCCCAGGGCATTGGCCGGCCCGGGCCGCTGGCGGATGCGCAGGCGACCGGCCAGCACGGCGCCCAGCTTGTCGTGCGAAAGCGCCGTGTCCACCGAGCCGTCGGGTGCCACGAACTCGAAGCCCTGCCGGTCCCAGTGGCCGGGATCGCGCCGCAGGCGCGGCACGGTTTCGGCGCGGGCGATCGACGGTGGCACGTTCCAGTACGGGCTGAATTCAATGCTGCGCATGCGCTCGTCGAACAGCGGCGTCTCGTGGTCCATGGCCTTGCCGACGATGACGCGCATGGTCAGGCGCAGGCGGATGCGGCCGTCGATCACTTCGTAGGCGCGCAGCACGTATTCGGGAATGTTGACCACCACCATGCGGGGGCCGTGCATCAGCGGTGTCCAGCGCAGCCGCTCCAGCCCGAGCTCGACCTGGCGCGCCCGGTCGGCAGGCGACACATCCAGGGCGGCCTTCGTGCCCGGGCCGAGCACGCCATCGGCGGCCAGACCGTGGCGCTGCTGGAACGCCTGCAACGCCGCGAGCAAGGGGCCTTCGAGGCGTTCGGGCAGAGGGGACTCGGCCGGCAGGTCGCCCAGCAGACCGAGCCGCTGCGCGAGCAACGGCAAGCCCGCCCAGGGCTGCCCGGGCTCGAGCTTGCCGGCGCGAGCGCCGCGCGGCACCGGCAGCGGGGGCAGGCCGACCGCCCACGCCGGGTGATTGCCGAGTGCCCGCATGGCGACCAGCGCCTGCTGCAGCTGCAGGTACACCGGCATGGGCGGCAGGGCCGCGCGCACCGCATCGTCCAGGCGGCCCGACGCCAACGCGGCCGACAGCGCCTGCGCCGGGTCGAAACCCGCGCGCGGCGCGACGCTGAAGCGGTGGTGAACCTGCCGCGGGTCCACCCGCCCGAAGGCCAGGTGGCCGAGGTAACGCAGAAAGGCGTTGTTCAGGGCGGCGACGGGGCCCGACGAGGCCAGCTGGCCCGGCGGGCCGCCGAGGGCACCCGGCAGTTCGCGCGCCAGCGCGTCGACGCCGTAATCGGCCGGGTCCAGCCCATGTTCACCCGCACCCGCCAGCAGGGCCAGGGCCTGCCGGGCCAGCAGGGGCGTCCAGGCTGGCGCGACCGGCTCGGCCGCGCTGACGGGGCCCAGCACCAGGCCGCCCGCCAGTGGCAAGGCCCCCAGGGCATGCAGGCAGTCGCGTCGGCGCCAGCCAGGTCCGGAAACGTCCATGCCCCATTGTCCGCCCGCGGGTCACCCGGGCGCCAGCGGCGGCCCGGGCGGCACCTCAGGCCCGCCAGCGGGCGCGCCAGGTGCTGTAGATGCGGTCGGCCAGCGCTTCGCTGCCGGTCTGGCACCGCCCGGTGGCGGCGCGCATGGCGTCGGGCGGCTGCACGGTGTCCGGGTGCAGCCCGATGGCGCCCGGGTACACCGGGCCCGGCGAACCCAGCCACGCATCGATCTTGTCCGGCGTGATCTCGATGTGGAACTGCATGGCCAGGTGAATGCCGAGCGCGAACGCCTGGTGGGCGCAGGCCGGCGACGAGGCGAGCCATTCGGCCCCCGGCGGCAGGTCGACGAAGCTGTCGTAGTGCCACTGGTACACGGTGGGCTGGTGCACCGCACCGAACCACGCCCGAGCGGCGGCCGCGTCGTGCACCGTGATCGGCCACCAGCCCACCTCGGGTTTCGGCAGGCGGGTGACGCGCCCGCCGAAGGCCCGGGCCATCAGCTGCCCACCCAGGCAGTGCCCGATGACCGGAACGCCCAGCGCGTCGGCTTCCCGGATCAGCGCCTCCGCCTGGCGCAGGCTGGGGCGGTCGTCGTTGGCGCTCCACTCGCCGCCCAGCACCGCCAGACCGCGGTACGCGGCCACGCTGTCGGGGTAGGTCTGACCGGCCTCGGCGCAGAACACCTGCCAGTCGGCGCCTTGCGCATCCAGCCAGTGGCCGAGGTGGGCGGGATGGTCCTCCAGCGTGTGCTGCAGCACCAGAACATCGTGGGTCGGGGCGATCGGGGGCATGGCCCGCGATGGTAGGCAGCCCGGGCGGCCAAGGCGGGTCCAATCGGACCGCTTCGCTCAGAACCGACCGTGGCGCCCCTGCCCCGCCGCAAACCGCTGCGCCCCTTCCAGCGCGTCCGGAATGCGGTCCTTGCCGCGCCGCCATTCCTGCTGCAGCGCCTCACCGATCGGCAGGTCCCACTGGGCGTGGGCGCTCTCCCGGTCGGCCAGCATGGTGGCCTGCGGAAAAGCCGCCAGCTGGCGCGCCAGCGCCAGCGCCGCCTCGCGCGCCTGGCCGCGGGGCACCACGCGGTTGGCCAGGCCCATCTGCAGCGCCTCGGCGGCCTCCACCTTGCGCCCGGTCAGGATCAGGTCCATGGCGTGGCCCATGCCGATCAGGCGCGGCAGGCGCACGGTCCCGCCATCGATCAGCGGCACGCCGAAGCGCCGGCAGTAGACGCCGAAGTAGGCGTCGTCTTCCATCACCCGCAGGTCGCACCAAAGGGCCAGCTCCATGCCGCCGGCCACCGCCGCACCGCTCACGGCGGCAATCACCGGCTTGGACAGCCGCAGCCGCGACGGCCCCATGGGGCCGAGGGCGCGGGCGTCGCCGCTGTCGAAATCCAGATCGGCCAGCACACCCGCCTGCCCGAGTTGCGCCGCGCGCGCGCCGAACTGCAGGTCCCAGCCGGCGCAGAAATGGCCGTGCGCACCGTGAAACACGGCCACGCGGGCGTCCGGATCGTCCTCGAACGCCAGAAACGCCTCGTGCAGGGCGCGGGCAGTGGGGCTGTCGACGGCGTTGCGCACCTCGGGCCGGCTCAGCGTGACGACGTGGATGCCGTCGATGACTTCGGTTTGAACGGCCACGGTCATTCCCCCCACCAGCCCACGCGCGGCGCACGGACGGCTGCATCGAGTTCGGCGGCGTCGACCTCGATCTCCATCCGCAGCAACGCCGCCGCCATCGACTTGCCCAGGTTGTCGAGCCGCAGGTTGCGCGCGCCGCCGCCCTGCAGCGCCCCCTTGAGCACGAACTTCAGCGCCAGAATGTTCGGCAGCGGCCACGCATCGACCTCGCCCGGCAACCACGGCGCAAAGTGGGCCCGCACGCGCTCGGCCGTCACCTCGCGCGACAAGATCGCATAACCCTCGGCGTTCCAAGCGAACAGGCCGAAGTCCACCCAGTCGGCCTTGTCGCCGCTGCGGGCATGGGCGATGCGCGCCAGCGGAATGCGCAGCCGGGCCGCTGGTTCAAGGTCGTCGTTCATGCCGGCTCCCCGATCCATTCCACCTTCACGCCGGCCTCCACCGCACCGCGGTTCACCAGCGTGGGCCAGATGCCCAGCAGCTCACTCACGTTGTGCAGGCCGGTGAAGCCGCAGGTGTAGGCAGGACCGCTGAGACCCATCCATGGAAACAGGCGGCCGAAGCCTTCGGCGGCGTGCTTGTCGGGTGTGCGCAGCACCAGCCGGGTCCACACCTCGTTGAGCTGGTTCAGGGCATCGGCCGCCGGCATCGGTGCCAGCGGTCCGTGTGCCGAGTTGAGGCCGGGGTGTTCCACATACAGCTCGTCATGCGGCACGCGCCGCTCTTTCAGCAGCGCCCGGATGGTGGCCTGCGCCTGCAAAGATTTGTCCCAGGCATCGGGCCACGAAAAGCCCCAGGTGACCTCGGCCTTGTAGCCGTCGCGGAACCCGGCCACCACCTTCAGGCGTTCCCCCGGTGGGCGTCCCCTGGCCCCGGTCAGGCGCACGCGGTCGTGGCCTTCGTCGTCCAGCCGGATGCCGCCCATGTCGAGCACCACATCGGGGCTGTGGTACGCGTGCGGGTTGTGCACCTCGTACAGCAGCTGCTGGCGCACGGTGTCGAAATTGACGCGTCCGCCGGTGCCGGGCGCCTTGGTGATGAGCGCGCTGCCGTCGGCCCAGACCTCGGCAATCGGATACCCGATGTGCGCCAGATCGGGAATGGCCTGCCAATGGCCCTGCGCGCCGAAGTTGCCGCCGCTGCCTTGCCCCGAGCACTCCAGCAGATGCCCCACCGTGAGGCCCTGCGCCAGCCGGTCGAGTTCGGGTCCTTCGGTGGCACCGTCGATGCGCCAGCCGTGCGCGTGCGCGATCGGTCCGAGGAACAGCGCCGCGTCGGCCACCCGGCCGGTGATCACGATCTGGGCCCCGCCGTCCAGCGCCTGCACGATGGGGCGTGCGCCGAGGTAGGCGTTGGCAAACACCAGCCGCTCGCGCACGGCGTCCACCGAGGCACCGGTGAACAGGTGCGCAAATTCACCGACCGACTCGTCGGTCAATTGCGGGAGCACGTCGTCGCCGGTGACCACGGCCACGCGCGCCTTCAGGCCCTTGGCGGCAAATGCCGCCAGCACCGCGTTCGCCGCACCGTGCGGGTTGAGCCCGCCCGCGTTGCACACAAAGCGCACGCCGTGGCGCTGCATCAGCGGCCACAGGCGCAGCAGCAGCGGCACCACATCGCGCGCATAGCCCAGCGAGGCGTCGCGCTGCCGGTCTTTCTGCAGGATCGCCAGCGTGAGCTCGGCCAGGTGATCGCTGGCAACGAACTGCACCCCGCCGCGTTCGATGGTGGCGGCGATGGGTTCCCAGGCGTCTCCGTAGAAACCCAGACCAGCGCCGATTCGAATGGATTGCATGGACCACATCGTGCTGGCACCTGCGCGACTGCCGATGGGGGACAACCCCTAGCGGCAGTCCCGGGGAGGACAGCTATAACTTCCGCACGCCTGACGGCGCGGCCTGCTCCCAAGCTTGCAGCAGCCACGCACCTGCGCCCCGGCCATACAAGACAGGAGACGGTTTCGTGCAACTGCTGCAACTGCTGATCAGCGGGGCCGCGCAGGGCTGTATCTACGGCCTCATCGCGCTGGGCTTCGTGCTCATCTACAAGGCCACGGAGACGGTGAGCTTTGCGCAAGGCGACCTCATGATGGTCGGCGCCTTCGGTGGTCTGCTCACCATGACGCTGCTGGGTTTCCCGTTCTGGGTCTCGGTGCCGGCCGCCATCATCGGCATGGGGCTGTTCGGCTTCCTGCTCGAGCGGATGGTCATTCGCCCGATCCTGGGCCAACCGGCCTTTTCCATCGTGATGCTCACCATCGGCGTGGGTTACGTGCTGCGCGGGCTGATCACCATGATCCCCAACATCGGCACCGACACGCACACGCTGCCGGTGCCGTACGCCGGCCAGGTGCTCAACCTGGGTGCGCTGGTGATCTCGGCCGAACAGATCGTGGTGATCGGCGCGACCGCCATCCTGTGCGCGCTGCTCTTCACCATGTTCCGCTACAGCAAGCTGGGCATCGCCATGCAGGCGGCGTCGCAGAACCAGCTAGCGGCTTACTACATGGGCATTCCAGTCAAGCGGCTCAACGGCCTGGTGTGGGGCCTGGCCGCGGCGGTGGCGGCCATTGCGGGCCTGCTGCTCGCTCCCATCACGTTCGTGCACGCCAACATGGGCTTCATCGGC
Source organism: Synechococcus sp. UW140 (assembly GCA_943371665.1). GTDB lineage: Bacteria > Pseudomonadota > Gammaproteobacteria > Burkholderiales > Burkholderiaceae_C > Hydrogenophaga. The sequence goes on along the minus strand of CALRVR020000012.1, from coordinate 126,805 downwards.
CTGAAGGCCTTTCCGGCGGCGGTGGTGGGCGGCTTCGGCAGCCTCCCGGGTGCCATCGTCGGCGGCTTGATCATCGGCATCGTCGAGGCCGTGGCCGGCTTCTACCTGCCCGAAGGTGTGAAAGACATTGCCCCCTACATCGTGGTGCTGATCATGCTGGTGCTCAAGCCCAACGGGCTGTTCGGCGAAAAACTCCGCAAGAAAGTCTGAGGCCGGACGATGCGATTCCTCTTCAAGACCGACTACGACCAGGACATCCGCCTTGCCAAGCACGGCGGGCATGTGTTCTGGTATGGCTTGCTGTGCCTGTTCCTGCTGGTGGCCCCCTGGGCCATCGAGGAGTACTGGCTGGCGCAGCTCACCTTCGTGCTGATCTACGCCATCGTGGGCCTGGGGCTCATGCTGCTGGCGGGCTTCACCGGCCTGTTCTCCCTCGGGCACGCGGCGTTCCTGGGCGTGGGCGCGTACACGCAGGGTGTCATGGTGAACGCGGGCGTGCCGTTCCCGATCGCGCTGGCCTGTGCGGGCCTGCTGTCGGCCGCGGTGGGCGTGGTGGTGGGCTTGCCGGCGCTGCGCGTCAAGGGCATCTACCTGGGCATGGCCACGCTGGCCTTCGGCTTCATCGTCGAAGAAGGCATGGCGCGCTGGGAATCGGTCACCGGTGGCAACAAGGGGCTGATGGTCAGCTACCCCAACCTGTTCGGCTGGGAACTGGACTCCACCAACGAGTTCTACTTTCTGTGCCTGGTGGTGTGCGTGGGCGCCACGCTGGCCATCGTCAACCTCATGCGCTCCTCCACCGGCCGCGCGTTCGTGGCCATTCGCGATTCGGAGATTTCAGCGCAGAGCATGGGCATCCAGCTGGCCCGCTACAAGACGCTGTCGTTCGCGCTGTCGGCCGCGCTGGCGGGGCTGGGCGGTGCGCTGTACGCCCACAAGATCCAGTTCCTCTCACCCGAGCAGTTCTCCATCATCCAGTCGATCGACCTGCTGCTGATGGTGGTGATCGGCGGCCTCGGCTCGATCCACGGCGCTTTCCTCGGCGCGATATTCCTCATCGTCATGCCGCAGCTCATTGCGCTGGGCAAGGACTTCCTGCCAGCGGCCATCGGCCAGGCGGCCGGTCTGCAGGGCACCGTGTACGGCCTGGTGCTGATCGCCTTCGTGCTGTTCGAGCCCATGGGCCTGTACGGCCGCTGGCTCAAGGTTCGGGCTTACTTTCAACTCTTCCCGTTCTATCGCAAAGGCATGTTCAAGCGGCAGAAATCGTTCCAGAAGTCGGACCGCCTGAAATGACGCCCCCACGCTTGTCACTCCGTGTACTGCGCTGCCCCCCGAGGGGGCTGGCCGGCCTTGGGGCGGCCCGGCGGCCGTCCGTCCTTCCTATCAAGCAAGTCCCATGACCGACACCTTGCTATCGGCCAAGAACCTCAGCGTGCGCTTCGGCGGCGTGCTGGCGGTCAACAACGTGAGCTTCGACGTGAAGAAGGGCGAGGTCTTCACCCTGATCGGCCCCAACGGCGCCGGCAAGACCACGGTGTTCAACCTCATCAGCCGCATCTACACGCCCACCACCGGCACCATCGACTACGCCGGCCCGAACGGGCCCATCCGGCTGACCGACCAGGCGCCCCACACCATCGCCAAGCTGGGCATTGCGCGCACGTTCCAGAACATCGAACTGTTCGAACACGCCACGGTGCTGCAGAACCTGCTGATCGGGCGCCACACGCACCGGCGCACCGGCCTGCTGAGCGAGATCTTCTTCACCAAGAAGACCCGCGCCGCCGAGATCGAGGCGCGCGAGCGGGTGGAGCACGTGATCGACCTGCTGGACCTGCAACACCACCGCGAGAGCATGGTGGCGGGCCTGCCCTACGGCGTGCGAAAGGTGGTCGAGCTGGCGCGCGCGCTGTGCACCGAGCCCCGCCTGCTGCTGCTCGACGAACCTTCGTCGGGCCTGAACGTCGAGGAAACCGACGACATGGCGTTCTGGATCACCGACATCAAGAACGAGCTCGGCATCACGGTGCTGATGGTCGAGCACGACATGAGCCTGGTGTCGAAGGTGTCCGACCGCGTGCTGGCCATGAGCATGGGCACCGAGCTGGCCACCGGCACGCCGGCCGAAGTGCAGAGCCACCCGGGCGTGATCGAGGCCTACCTGGGCAGTGTGGACGACGTGTCCAGCCTGCGCCGCGAAAACCACAACGAGTCCCGCAAGGTGGCGTCATGAGCGTGCCGACCAGCGACGCCCCCGTCCTCAAGCTGTCCAACGTCGAAAGCGCGTACGGGCCGATCAAGGCCATCCGTGGCGTGAGCCTGCAGGTTCGCCGGGGCGAGATCGCCACCGTGCTGGGCAGCAACGGCGCCGGCAAGACCACCATCCTCAAGACCATCAGCGGCATCATCGATCCGCGCAAGGGCACGGTCGAGTTCAAGGGCGAGAACATCACCGCCCAGGACCCGGCGCACATCGTGCAGCAGGGCCTGCTGCACGTGCCCGAGGGGCGCGAGGTGTTCCCTTTGCTGAGCGTGCGCGACAACCTGCTGATGGGCGCCTACACCCGCAAGGACCGCGACGGCGTGGCGCGCGACATGGAAGCGGTGTTCGCCTACTTCCCCATCCTGCGCGAGCGCGCCACGCAAGACGCCGGCCTGCTGTCGGGCGGCCAGCAGCAGATGCTGGCGATCAGCCGCGCGCTGATGGCCAACCCCGACCTGATGCTGCTGGATGAGCCCAGCCTGGGCCTGTCGCCCAAGCTCACCAAGGAAATCTTCGAGATCGTGGTGCGCATCAACCGCGAGCGCGGCACCACCATCCTGCTGGTCGAGCAGAACGCCAACATGGCGCTGAACGCGTCCGACTACGGCTACGTGCTCGAGAACGGCCGCATCGTGATGGAAGACACCTGCGCACACCTGCGCGAAAAGGACGACATCAAGGAGTTCTACCTGGGCATGAAGGAACAGGGTGTGCGGGCGGATCGGCGCTGGAAAAAGAAGAAGAACTGGAGATAACACATGAGCTACCTCTGGGACCTCTCCCACATCCGGCCCGAGACGCGCGTCGTCATGGAGGGCGACACGATTCCCGCCATGTTCTGGAACGCGGTGAAGGCGCGCGGGCCCAACGTGTGGATGCGCCAGAAGGATTTCGGCATCTGGCGCAGCTGGACCTGGTCGCAGACCGGGGAGGCGGTGCGCGAGATCGCCAACGGCTTGCTGGCGCTGGGTTTTCAGCCGCGCGACACGGCATCGATCCTGTCGAACACCACGGTGGAATGGGTGCTGTGCGACCTGGGCGTGCTGAGCGCGGGCGGTGTGTCCAACGGCATCTACCCGACCGACGCCCCCGAGCAGGTGCAATACCTCTGCGAGGACTCGCGCACGTCGTTTCTTTTTGTCGAAGACGAAGAGCAGCTCGACAAGGCGCTTGAGGTGCGGGACGCCCTGCCGATGCTCAAGAAGATCATCGTGTCGGACATGGAAGGCCTGCGCGACTTCCGCGACGACCGGGTGATGAGCCTGGCCGCGCTGCGCGAGCTGGGTCGCGAGCACGCGCGCCAGCACCCCTCCGCCATGGCCGACCGAGTCGCGGGTGTGAAGCCCGACGACCTGGCCATTCTGGTCTACACGTCGGGCACCACCGGCAAGCCCAAGGGGGCCATGCACTCCCACAAGGGGCTGGTCTACACGGTGCGGGGCTACAACACGCTGATCTCGCGCGACGACCGCGACGAGTGCATGTGCTTCCTGCCGCTGTGCCACATTGCCGAGCGCATGGGCGGCGAGTACTTCTCGCTTTACACCGGCGCCAAACTCAACTTCGTCGAGAACCCGGAAACCGTGCCCGAGAACGTGCGCGAGATCGCGCCCACGGTGTTCACCGCCGTGCCGCGCGTGTGGGAGAAGTTCTATTCCGGCGTGATGATCACGCTGAAAGAAGCCGGCAAGCTTCAGCAGGCCGCGTATGCGTGGGCCATCGGCACCGGCCAGCAGGTGGCCGACCTGGTGATGCAGGGCAAGGCGGTGCCAGGCGGGCTGCGCCTGCGGTTCAAGCTGGCGCGCGTGCTGGTGCTGGACAACGTGCGCAAGCTCATCGGCATTCACCGAGCGCGGTTCCTCGTGACGGGCGCCGCGCCGATCTCGCCCGATCTGGTGCGCTGGTACCTCGCGCTCGGCGTGCCCATGCTCGAGGTGTGGGGCATGACCGAGACCTGTGGCGCCTCGACCGGCATCCCGGCCGAGCGCATCAAGCCCGGCAGCATCGGCCCGGCGGCGCAGTTCAACGAGGTGAAGCTCGATCCGCAGACCAACGAGATCCTGGTTCGCGGACCCAATGTGTTCATGGGCTACCTGAACCTGCCCGAGAAGACGGCCGAGACCATCGACGCCGATGGCTGGCTGCACACGGGCGATGTGGGCACGGTGGATGAGGAAGGGTTTTTCCGCATCACCGACCGCATGAAAGACATCATCATCACCGCGGGGGGCAAGAACATCACGCCCAGCGAGCTGGAAAACGAGTTGAAGTTCTCGCCCTACATCACCGATGCGGTGGTCATCGGTGACCAGCGCCCTTACCTCACGGTGATCATCATGATCGACCAGGAGAACGTGGAGAAGTTTGCACAGGACAACGACGTGCCATTCTCCAACTACGCCAGCCTGACGCGGACCCCCGAGGTGCAGCAACTCATTCAAGGCGAGCTCGATCGCGTCAACAAGAAATTTGCGCGCGTGGAGCAGATCAAGAAGTTCTTCCTGCTCGACACCCAGTTGAGCGCCGAAGACGAAGAACTGACCCCGACGATGAAGCTCAAGCGCAAGCTGGTCCAGAAGAAATACGCGCCCCAGATCGACGCCATGTACGGCTGATCACCCACCCTTTCACTTTCATCACCCACCCACAGGAGACAACAGCGATGACGACAAAGACCACACTGAGCCTGATCGGCGCGGCCATCGCGCTGAGCACGGGCGCCGCCATGGCGCAGAGCCAGGGCGTGAGCAAGGACGAAATCGTCCTCGGTTCCATCCAGGACCTCTCGGGCCCCATTGCCGGCTTCGGCAAGCAGGTGCGCCTGGGCATGATGCTGCGCGTGGACGAGGCCAACGAGCAGGGCGGCGTCGGCGGCCGCAAGATCAAGCTGGTCGTTGAAGACTCGGCCTACGACCCGCGCCGCGCGGTGCTGGCGGCCCAGAAGCTGGTGAACCAGGACAAGATCTTCGCGATGATCGGCCACATCGGCACCGCGCAGAACATGGCCGCCATGCCGGTGCAGTTCCAGAAGAACGTGGTGAACTTCTTCCCGGTGACGGCCGCGCGCGAAATGTACGAGCCCTTCCACAAGCTCAAGTACAGCTTTGCCGCCACCTACTACGACCAGATGAAGATCGCGGTGCCCAAGCTCGTGAAGGAGAAAGGCGCCAAGAAGGTCTGCACCATGTACCAGGACGACGAGTTCGGCCTGGAGGTCAAGCGCGGTGCTGAAGACGGCCTGAAGTCCATCGGCATGACGATGGCGGTGGAGACCAGCTACAAGCGCGGCGCCACCGACTTCGCGTCGCAGATGCAGAAGCTGGCGTCCGAGCAGTGCGACATGGTCGTGCTGGGCACCATCATCCGCGAGACCATCGGCGGCATCGCCACCGCGCGCCGCCTGGGTTTCAACCCCACCTTCATTGGATCGAGCGCGGCCTACACCGACCTGATCCACAAGCTGGGCGGCCCCGCCATGAACGGCCTGTACGCCACCATGACGGTGCAGAACCCCTACCTGGACGAGGCGTCGCAGCCGATCCGCTTCTGGGCCAACAAGTACAAGACCAAGTACAACGAAGACCCCACCGTGTTCTCGGTGTATGGCTACAGCGCCATGGACGCGTTCATCCGTGCGGCGGGCAAGGCTGGCAACAACCTCACCACCGACAGCTTCATCAAGGCCATGGACAGCATGACCATTCCGCCCGACATCTTCGGCAGCGCGGAAATGACCTTCAGCTCGACCAAGCGCCTGGGCAGCAACGCCACCCGCCTGTCGCAGCTGCAGGAAAACCGCTGGAAGGTGGTGAGCGAGTACATGAAGATCGAAGGCGGCAAGTGACGCCAAGGTCTTGACCGCCAAGGTCTGAACCCGATCAGCGCCGCCCGGTCGTCGGGCCATGCGCAGACGCCGCCGCGGCGAAAGCCCGGCGGCTTTTTTTCGTTCCACGGACGGCTTTCCTGTCTGGCCAGGGACTTGTCCGCCAGAACGCACCGCCGGTCAGCGCACACGGCCGCTCACAAACGCTTACCACCGCGGCGCCCAAGCGGGCCCACACTCGGGATCCGATTTGTTTCCAGGAGACGCTCATGAACTTCAACCTCAAGCGCCACCTTGCGCCCACCGCCGCTGCCGCCCTGCTGGCCGCCAGCGTGGGCTGGGCCACCGCGCAGACCGCGCCCTCCGAACCCACGAGCCCGACGTCACCGACCTCGCCCACGGCAACGGCCCCAGCCACCGGGCAGGACTTTGCCGGCCTGATCGCCAAGGAGCGCCTGCGCATCGATGGCGTGACCCAGCCGACGGACCAGCAACTGGCCGCCGAAACCGACAAGGTGCAAACCATGCGCGAAGACGGCATGGGCTGGGGCGCCATCGCCAACAGCCTGGGGGTGCGCCTGGGCGACGTGGTGAGCGCCGCCAACCGCGCCAAACCCAAGACCAGCGCCACCGCGACCGAGCGCAGCGCCCTGTCCAGCACCAAAGGCCTCAAGACCACCAGCACGGTGGGCATTGATGCAGGCCCTGGCGCCTCGATGACCGGCGGCGACAAAGGTGGCGCCAACGCCGGCAAGAACGGCGGTGGCAACCGCGGTGGCAATGGGGGCGGGAACGGTGGTGGCAACGGTGGCGGCAACGGCGGCGGCCGCAACAAGTAAGCGCACACAAAACCACTTTTCGGCACCCGAACAAGCCGCCGCGGCGAAAGCCCGGCGGCTTTTCTTCGTCGGCCGTTGCCTTGCGGGATGACCTGAATAACCCGAATTTCCGGAATATTCCCAAAAACCCCGGGGCGGCGTGGGCACGGCGACTGCGGCATCGTCCCGCCCGGTCGGCTGTCCGTGCAAGGCCGGCGACCCGCACCACAACCCCAACCCGAACACACCCGCCATGGCACTTGGAGACTTCATCCGCAACCACAACGAAATGTGGGAACTGCTCATCGAGGGCACCAACCCTTACGCCAACCAGCTGCTGCCCCAGGCCGACGTGGACCTGCTGCGCAACCAGCTCGGGCGCGACGAGCGCATCGTGGCCTTTGCCAGCGGCCGCATCGTGGGCCGCGGGCGCGGCACGTGGGTGGTGACCACGTCGTCGGTGGTCCATCTGCAGGGCAGCGGCCCCGCCCGGGTGCGCCGCTTCGACCTGGCCGACGTCGAGGCCGTGGAGGCCGAGAAAGGCAAGTACGGCCACACGCTGCGGCTGTGGGTGGCTGGCCAGTTCCTGAGCCTGTACGCCATTGCGCGTGCACCCGCGTTGCTGACGGCCCGCGCCCTGCAGCCCGATGCCGCGGCGCCGGCCGCGCCCCTGAACGAAGACGAGCTGCAGGACGCCCTGCACGCCATTCTTGATTTGTCGCTGCGGGCGCAGCCGGCACTGGCGCTGGCCAACGCCGAAACCCAGCAATTGCTGCAGCAGGCCGCCGCCAGGGCCCGCGCCGACGGCCTGCTGCCGCGCGCGGACGCATCGGCCAACTGAACCCACCGAGGGTGAAGGGGCCGTAGCATGGGCCCCATGAGCCCCGCCACCGCCCAGGCACTCGCCGACGCGCTGCTCGCGCTGCACGTCGGCGTGGTGCTGTTCGTGGTGGGGCTGCTGCCGCTGGTGCTGGCCGGCGGCGCGATGGGTTGGCGTTGGGTGCGCCACCGCGGCCTGCGCATTGCCCACCTCGCCCTCATTGTCTTCATTGCCGCACAGGCCTGGCTCGGGCAGCTGTGCCCGCTGACGGTGTGGGAACAGCGCTTGCGCCAGATCGCCGGCCAAGGCACCTACACCCAGAGCTTCATCGAACTGTGGCTGGCGCGCCTGTTGTACTGGAGCGCGCCGTGGTGGGTGTTCGTGGCGGCCTACACCGGGTTTGCGGTGCTGGTGGCGCTGGCGTGGTGGTGGGTGCGGCCGGCGGCCAGGCGCTGACCCGTTGCAGGCCATCGGCAGGGAACAGATGCCGGCTGGCGGGTTACCCACCCAGGGTCCCTGCCACGGAGCGTTGGCTCCATTCACCCTGCGCCCAGCATGATTCCCAAGTCGAACACTTCGCCCAGCCTGCACCAGATTCCCTCGACGGCCTCGCCCTCCACGTCGCTCGAGTCCTCGCCTTCTCAAGCGGTGACGCCTGCGCCCGGCGTCAACATCGTGTCGCCGGCCAACCCCGATCACCCGGTGGCGGTGCAGTGGGGGTCTGGCGGGCATTCGCCCACCCTCCCATTCCACGACTTGCCACTGCCCCCATCCATGCATGGCGGCGACAGCGGCGACATGGAGGGCCTGCCGAGCTTCCATCATTTCAACCTCGCCATGTCCCACGTGTCGCCACTGCCGTCGGTGGCGCACCAGCCGCCACACCCGCCGCTCCAACGCCCTGCAGGCAGGGTGCGTGAACACCCCTACGCCCGCCAGCCGCAACCCAAAGGTGGCGGCCGGGGCCATGCCCCCTTGCACGCCAGCAACGCCCCCGGCCACACGCCCGTGTTCGTGCCCGTCATTCAAGACACACGGCCACCGATTCACCCCCTGCCGCCGGACCCGCAAACGGTTCCCCACCTGAGCCAGCGTGAACAGCTGGAGTTCGGTGCAAGCAACGCCCTCCGGGGACTTCAGCGCAACCTGAGAGAGATCACCGGCGCCAACGGAAACCCGAGTCCCGACGACATCGCCGAGGTGGTGGCGCTGTTCCGGGTGGCGCGCACATCGGTCATGAACCTGGTGCAGATGCCCGCCACCGCGCCGCCGGCCGCCAACCTGAACGACGCGCGGGCCTTTGTGCACGCGCAGCAGCAAGAGGCCACGTCCATGGCCGAATGGGTGAGCGCCGCCCACGCCTCGATCGCCGAGCTGCTGGAGACATTCCCCGTTCAGGGCATTCAACTGCCCGCCGACATCGACGGAGCGCAGGTGCGCCAGGCCATGACCCGCGTGTCGGCCAACACCGACAGCCCGCAAAGGGCGCAGCGCCGGCAGGCGTGGACCGACCGGCCCGCGAACGGGCCCGGCTGAAGCGGTAGCAGCACCAGCAGCACTGCACCCCAACCATGGACACCCTGACCACCTTGCTGCACGACCTGCTGGGCCCGCCCTGCACCAACGACGAAAGCACACCAACCCACGCGCAAGGCGACGGCTACCACGTGGTCACGCTCGATGGCCAGGTGCCTGTCACGCTCTGCGCGTCGGTGGACGCCAACCACTGGCTGATGACCACATCACCCGGGTACCTGAACAGCGAGGCACAACCGCCGCCCGACATCGCCTGGCCCGAGCCACCGGGCGATGAAGACAACCAGGCCCACGACCGGCTCTTCATCCTGCCGGCCGACGGCCAGGTGCTGCTGCAACGCTGCATCGAGCGCCCCGCGCTCGACCGCCACCGCCTCATCGCCGAACTGCACCACTGCCTGCAGAAGCACCGCCAATGGGCGGCCTTTCTGGGCAAGGCCAGGGCCTGACCCGACACAGCCGCCTTTGCGCGGCAGGTTGAAGCGGTGCGCCCCGGCAGGGCCACCGCCCAACGGTGTGCCCGCCTACACTGCGCGCACACCCGCCCGCCATGTCACCCCGATTCATCCAGCACGTCGGCCTCACCATCGCCGACACCCGCCAGGGCACCAGCGTGCTCACGCTGCGCGTCGAACCCCACCACCTCAACGGCAACGGTGTGGTCCACGGCGGCGCCCTCTTCACCCTGGCCGACACCGCCATGGGAACCGCCCTCATCAGCGCCCTGCCCCTCGGCGAACGCTGCGCCACCGTGGACGCCCGGATCACCTACCTGCGCGCCGTGCGCCAAGGCACCGTGGTGTGCACCGCCCACCTCATCCACCGCGAAGCCGACGTGGCGCACCTGGAAGCGGTGATGGTGGTGGACGGGGTGGAGGTGGCGAGGGCGACGGGGGTGTTTGCGGTGATTGGGACAGCGGACCTTTCGATCTTGCGTTCATAGAGCGCCTGAGTCTTAGAAGGTCGCCGGCATAGCTCGCTCCGCAGTGAAACGTTCCTAGGGCGGGACTTCTCACGATCAGGGGTGATACCCTACAGGGGTATATGGGATGCCCCGCTCGATTCCTTTTCGCTCGAAAGGTGCTCAATTCGATTGAGTCATTCTTCCGATGGCTTTCCCCTCTGGTCTTGGAATTTGATCTCCGCCAAGCCTCTCAAGCCCAGAGTGCCAACAAAAGCGCTTTCACTGGAAGGCAGGTTGGCCGTCACCAAGGGCTCGTGCCCCCAGCCCACTGAGGTTTGCGGCATAGATGGCTGCCTACGCAACACTCACGCTGGCTGCGCTTGCGAGCACCGCAAACGAGGTAGTTATCGACCGGCTGCTTCGCAGCGATGCGGTGTCGGGATTTACGCAGGTTGCTGCCAATCAGATCAATGCTTGGCGCGAGCAACTAGACCTACTTAGATCAACTGCACAGCGGTTGATTGAGTCCTGGCCCGATGCAGGAGGCGCTGCACTGGTGCTGGAGTACCGCATACCCAGACGGGAGAAGCGGCTTGATGCAGCGCTCTTACTGAAAAACTCAGTAATCGTGCTTGAGTTCAAGGTTGGTGCAAGGGCAGAGGGTCGCGCTGCGGTTGAGCAGGTGATGGACTATGCGATGGACCTGGCCTATTACCACGCCGAGACTCTAGGGAAAAGAGTGGTGCCGGTGTTGTGCGTGACTGGAATGCGCAGCCTACGTCGGGAAACTCTGCATGACATCGATGGTGTTGAGTCTATGTATGCCTGCGGCTCGGAGTCGCTTGGCGAAGTCCTAAACGAACTCTTCAGCATGGACTCAGGCCTATCGACGAGCTACCTAGATGCCGATCGATGGGTTCGCAGCACATATCGTCCAATCCCTGGAGTGATCGAGGCAGCCGTTCGCCTTTACCAGGCTCACACGGTAGAGGACATCAGATCATCGCTTTCCGGCGAGCAACGAATCACCGAAGCAGTTCAATTCATCGACAGTCTGATTCAAAGGTCGCGCGCATCAGGCAGAAAAGTCTTATGTCTTCTGACAGGGGTTCCGGGCGCAGGAAAGACGCTGGCGGGCTTACAAGTCGCACATATGGAGCACTTGCTGCACACCGACTGGCGTTCAGTCTTCATGTCAGGAAACGGGCCACTTCTGAAGGTGCTGCGTGCCGCCCTCACCCGAGACTACGCGAAACAGCAGAAGATCCCCTTGGCTAAAGCAAAGGGTCATGCCGAATCTTTGCTCCACAGCGTGCATGCCTATCTGGCGGAAACAAACGCATCTCTCAGCGCACCGGTTGAAAGGATTGTGGTTTTCGATGAAGCACAACGTGCATGGGACTCCGCCAAGATGCAAAAGATGTCAAACCGGGCAACTCGGTTAGGGGCATTAGAAGAGCGCTCAAAGACCTCAAGCAATGAGTCAGAACCTTGGCAGATTCTGTCTGCTCTCAATCGTCATGAGGGTGGCTCTGTCATCGTGGCACTTTGCGGGAACGGACAAGAAATTCATGATGGCGAGGCAGGAGTAGCTGAATGGGTTCGAGCTCGCGATCAAGGATTTCCAGATTGGGAGTTGGTTTGCAGTGATGTTGCACGACAGCTGGCACGCATCGATACAGATCATCCCAACACTGTCGTTTCAAGCGCAGTACACCTCGATGTGCCGGTGAGAGCGCACCGTGCACGGCAGCATGCCCGGTGGGTAGACGCGGTACTTTCATACCGACCTGAAGACGCTCGCTCCCTGGTCGATCACAAGAGCCTTCCCATTTACGTAACACGCGACATCGAAGTGGCCCGCCGTTGGTTGTGGGAAACCACAGTAGGGACCCGCCGATGTGGAATTCTGGCCAGCTCGGGAGCGGCCCGCCTCCGTCCCTACGGGATTGAAGTTTCTTCAGACTTCAGAAAAGGCGTTGACTACGCGCTATGGTTCACAGGAGATCGCGAAGATCTGCGGTCGTCATATGCATTGGAGGTCGCATCTACCGAGTTCGAGTGTCAGGGACTTGAACTAGATCGCGTTGCTCTTTGTTGGTCATGGGACATGCCCGTGATCGATGGGCGAGTGGAACCTCGAGCCTTCCGTGGCGTAAGATGGAGCAAGATCGACGGAGAGCGAGAGCGAACCTTCATCTCCAACAAGTACCGAGTTCTGCTAACTCGAGCCAGGGAAGGTATGGTGATCTGGGTTCCAAGAGGCCGAGCCGGTGACCAAACAAGGCTACCCGAGGAAGTTGACGATCTAGCCAACTACCTTTTGTCCTGCGGAGCAAGGCCGCTCGATCGTGACCTGACGTAGCGGATCAAGCTCCAGGTGAGGAATTGATGACGCGAATACAGCTTCGCGGTCGCTATTGCAACGTTGAGTAGCGATGTTCCGAATTCTCTCCTGAGCTTCTGAGCTTCACGCGCTCCGCACGATGAAGCGCCGTGCGAGTCGATCTCCTCAACTCACGATATACGCCCCCGCCCCCGTCGACAGCAGCTTCCCGTCCGGCCCCCTGAATTCCATCCGCGTGCTGGCCACTCGCGAACCCAGGCGGAGCACTTCGGCGGTGAGGTCGAAGTGGGTGCCGATGCCGGGGCGCAGGTAGTCGATGCGCAGGTCGATGGTGCCGAGTTTGGTGAAGCGTTGCAGGCGCTGTTCGGGGGGTTCGTCCATGTGGCGGGCGCCGATGGCGGCCATGGCGGCCAGGCCGCCCATGGCGTCGAGGCAGGCGCTGATGACGCCGCCGTGGATGCGGTTGTGGGTGTAGGAGCCGATGAGTTCGGGGCGCATGTCGATGCGGCCGCTGACGCGATCGTGGGTGATGCCGTTGACCTTGAGGCCGAGCACGGTGTTGAAGACGATCTTCTGCTCGAACAGGTGGGTGAGCAGTTGCACGAACTCGGGTTCGAAGGCGCTGGGGGGTGTCTTGGGGGTGCTCATGGTCCGAATTGCCTGGCGGCCAGTTCCTTCATGATTTCTTCGGCGCCGCCGCCGATCATCATGACCTTGACTTCGCGATAGATGCGTTCGCAGGCGGTGCCGCGCATGTAGCCCATGCCACCCAGAATCTGCACGGCGGCGTCGGCGTTGGCCTGCATGGCCTGGGTGCTGTAGTTCTTGAGCAGGCACACGTGGCCCACCCAGTCGGGGCCTTCGTCGCCGGCGTCGGCGCGGTCGCCCAATTGGTCCAGCCACGCCTGGGTGGATGCGATGCGCATGCGCATGTCCATGAGCTTGTGGCGGACCACCTGGTGTTGAAGGAGTGCCTGGCCGAAGGTGTGGCGTTCGCGGGCCCAGGCCAGGGCTTCGTCGTGGCAGGCTTCGGCAAAACCCAGGGCCAGCGCGCTCATGGCCAGGCGTTCGCCATTGAAGTTGCCCATGATGATGCGAAAGCCCTGGTGTTCCTGGCCCAGCAGGTTTCGCGCGGGTACGCGCACGCCATCAAAGCGGATGTGCGCGGTGTCGCTGCAATGCCAGCCCATTTTCTGCAGGGGGGTGCGGCCGATGCCTTTGGCGTCGCAGGGCACGGCGATCATGCTGATGCCGCCGGCGCCTTTGTGGTCGGGGTTGGTGCGCACGGCCAGGCTGATCCAGTCGCAGCGCATGCCCGAGGTGATGAAGATCTTTTCGCCGTCGATCACGTAGTCGTCGCCGTCGCGGCGCGCGGTGGTGCGCAGGCTGGCCACGTCGCTGCCCGCGCCGGGTTCGGTGATGCCGAGCGCCGCGATCTGTTCGCCGCGCAGCACGGGTGGGATCACCGTCTGCTGAAGTTCGGGTGGGCCGTGCCGCAGGATGGGCGGCAGGCCGATGTTGTGGCTGAACAGGCTGGCCAGCAGGCCGCCGCTGGCGGTGCGACGCGCCAGCAGCTGCGACACCGCGTTGCGCGCGCGCCAGGGGGCGGGCGTGCCGCCCAGGTGTTCGGGGTAGCCCAGGCCCAGCAGGCCGATGTGCGCGGCCTGGCGGTACAGGTCGCGCGGAAAGGTGGCCTGCGCGTCCCAGTCGTTCACCTGCGGCACCAGGACCTGGCGCGCAAAGCGGTCCACCGTGTCGAGCAGTGCGGTGGTGTCTTGGGCGGTCCAGCTCATGCGGGCTCCGCGGCCAGGGTGATCAGCAACTGCCCGGGGGCCACCTGCTGGCCCGACGACACCGACACCGCTTCCACCGTGGCGTCGCGCGGCGCGGCCACCTGGTGTTCGATCTTCATGCTTTCAATGGCCAGCAGCGGCTGGCCTTTGGCCACGCGCGCGCCAGGCGACGCGTGCACCGCCACCACTTTGCCGTTGAAGGGCGCGCGCACTTCCCGCCCGGCACCGGCAGCCCCTGCCCTTTCGCGCGGGGCAAAGCTCAGGTCGCGCAGGTCCAGCGTGTGGCGACCCACCTGCACCTGCCAGCGGTCGGCGCCCAGGGGAACGGCCAGACACGGTTGCGACACGCCGTCTACCACCACGCGGCCGGACTGAACCTGCACGGTGTGGGTGTGCCCCACCGCGGAGGCGTCCAACCAGCCGTGGCCGCGTTCGAGCACGGTGACATCGAGCGGTATGGCGTCTGACCCGGCGTGACCGAGGCGCCAGCGGAGCGTGCGCGGGAAGGGGCACGGCAACGCGGCGGCCGCCGAGCCGGTGGTGAAGCTGGCGGCCAGAACACCGGCCAGCACGGCGCCGGGCGGGGGTTGAAGGGCCGCGCGAATGCCGTCGCCGTGTTCGGCCAGGAACGGGATCAGCGCCTGGCCTTGGGCAAACACCGGGTGGCGCAGGCACGCGGCCAGAAAGCCTCGGGTGGTGGGCAGGCCCAGCAGCACCGTGGCGTCGAGCGCATGGGCCAGGCGCTCGATGGCCTGGGCGCGGGTGGGCGCGTGGGCAATGAGCTTGCCCAGCATGGCGTCGTAGTGCGGGGTCACGTCGGTGCCGCGCTCGATGGCGTGGTCGAAGCGCAAGCCGTGGGGCAGTGGCGGTTCGGCGAAGGCGCGCACGGTGCCGGTGTGCGGCGTGAAGTGGTCGTCTTCGGCGCACAGGCGCACTTCGATCGCGTGGCCGCTGAGCACCACCTGCTCTTGCGACAGGGGCAGCGGTTCGCCGCGGGCGATGCGGATCTGCCATTCGACCAGGTCGAGCCCGGTGAGCATTTCGGTGACGGGGTGCTCCACCTGCAGGCGGGTGTTCATCTCCATGAGGTGGAACGCGCAGGGGTGGGCGGGGGCTTCGACAGGCTCAGCCCGAACGGAGGGGGGCTCGGACCGAACAGAAGGGGGCTCGGACCGAACAGAAGGGGGCTCGGACCCTTCGACAGGCTCAGGGCGAACGGATTGCGGGGCGTCTTCCAGCAGGAACTCCACCGTGCCCGCGCCCACATAACCCGCGGCTTGGGCCAGTGCCACCGCGGCGGCGCCCAACTGCTCGCGCAGCGCGGGCGTGACGGCCGGGCTGGGGGCTTCTTCGATGATCTTCTGGTGGCGGCGCTGCACCGAACAATCGCGTTCGCCCAGGTGGATGCAGTGCCCATGGGCGTCGGCAAACACCTGCACTTCCACATGGCGCGGGCGCAGCACGGCGCGTTCGATCAGCAGGTCGGCGCTGCCAAAGCCCGCCAGCGCTTCGGCGCGGGCGCTGGCCAGCGCGGCGGGCAGTTTTGCCGCTTCGTGCACCAGGCGCATGCCGCGGCCGCCACCACCCGCCACGGCCTTCACCATCAGGGGGTAGCCGATGCGCGCGGCCTCGGCCATGAAAGTCGCGTCGGTCTGGTCGACGCCAAAGTAGCCTGGCAGCACCGGCACGCCGTGCCGCAGGGCCAGTTCCTTGGCGGCCGATTTGCTGCCCAGGGCGCGGATGGCCGATGGCGGCGGGCCGACCCAGGTCAGGCCGGCGTCGATCACGGCCTGCGCGAAGTCGGCGTTCTCGCTCAGGAAGCCGTAACCGGGGTGCACCGCGTCGGCCCCACTGGCGCGCGCCGCCGCCAGCAGCGCGTCGATGCGAAGGTACGAATCGGCCGAGGCGACCCCGCCGATGCCCACCGCCACCGTGGCCTCGCGCACGTGCAGGGAGCGCGCATCGGCGTCGCTGTACACGGCCACGGTGTCAATGCCCAGGCGGTGCGCGGTGCGGATCACGCGGCGCGCAATCTCGCCGCGGTTGGCGATCAGCAGCCGCTTCATGGCTTGCCCACCCAGGGTGCGGGCTGCCGGTGGGCAAACGCGGCCAGGCCCGCGGCGGCCTCGGGGCCCCGCAGCGCGGCGGCAAACGCGATGGCGGCTTCGTCGCGAAGGTCGGGCACGTCGCCGCGCAGGCGCTGCAGCAGCTGCTTGGTGGCCGCCACGGCGCCCGGTGCGGCGCGGTTGAGCGCGCGTGTGGCGTCCTGCACGGCAGACGCCAGCGCGTCGTCGGCCACCACGGTGTTCACCAACCCGGCTGCCTGCGCCTCGCGGGCGGTCCAGCGCACACCGCTCAACAGGCACTGGCGCGCGGTGGCGTCGCCCAGGCGCTGCCACACAAAGGGGGCGATCTGCGCCGGCGGCAGACCGAGCGTGACCTCGGGCGTGGCAAAGGTGGCGCGCTCGGTGGCCAGCACCACATCGGCACAGCACACCAGGCCAAAACCACCGCCCATGGCCGGGCCGTCCACCGCGCACAACAGCCATTGCGGCAGTGCGCTCAGGGCGTGCAGCAGATCGCCAAAGGCACGGTTCATGGCGATCAGGGGGTCGGTCTCGCCGGGCTGCAGCGGCTGCCCGATGGCGTGGGCGAAGTTGCCCAGGCTGCCGCCCGAGCAGAACGCGGCACCCGCCCCGGTGAGCACCACACCGCGCAGCGAGGTGTCGGCCTGCGCGCGCAGACAGGCCGCGTACAGGGCCACCACCATCGCGTCGCTCAGTGCGTTGCGCGACGCCGGGTCGTTCAGGGTCCAGCGCTCGATCGCGCCGTCGCGGTCGACGATCAACGCGCTGTTCACCGCGGCGGCCTTTTGGCGATGCCCATGATCTTGGTCAGGATGCCCAGCATGACCTCGTCGGCCCCGCCGCCGATGGAGGCCAGCCGGCCGTCGCGGTACATGCGCGAGACCTTGTTCTCGAGCGTGAAGCCCATGCCACCCCAGAACTGCAGGCAGGTGTCGGGCACGATCCGGTTCAACCGCCCTGCCTTGAGCTTCGCCATGGTGGCCCACTCGGTCACGTCCTCACCGGCCACGTAATGTTCGCAGGCCTGGTAGGTCAGCGCGCGCAGCGATTCCACCTCGGTCTTGAGCTCGGCCAGCTTGAACTGCACCCACTGCTGATCGGACAGGCTGGCGCCGAACAGTTTGCGTTCCTGCGCCCATTCAATGGTCCATTCAATGCAGTTGTTCAGGCTTTGCAGCGTGCTGGCGGCGCACCACAGGCGCTCCTCCTGGAACTGCTGCATCTGGTAGATGAAGCCGGCGCCTTCTTCGCCGATGCGGTAGCGCTGCGGCACCCGCACCTCGTCGAAGTACAGCAGGCCGGTGTCGCTGCTGTGCATGCCGATCTTGCGGATCTTTTTGCCCACCTCGAAGCCCTTGACGGTCTTGCCGTTCTCGCGCAGCGGCACCATCACCAGGCTCTTGTTCTTGTGCGCCGGGCCGTCGCTGGTGTTCACCAGCAGGCAGATCCAGTCGGCCTGCAGGCTGTTGGTGATCCACATCTTCTGGCCGCTGATGACGTAGTCGTCGCCGTCTTTGCGGGCATGGGTCTTGATGCCCGCCACGTCGCTGCCGGCAGAAGGCTCGCTCACGCCGATGGCGCCCACCGTGTCGCCCGCGATGGCCGGCGCCAGAAACTGCGCCTTGAGCTCGTCGCTGCCGAAGCGCGCCAGCGCCGGTGTGGCCATGTCGGTCTGCACGCCGATGGCCATGGGCACGCCGCCGCAGTGAATGTGCCCCAGCGTTTCGGCCATGGCCACGCTGTAGCTGTAGTCCAGTCCGGCGCCGCCCTGGGCCTCGGGCTTGGTCAGTCCCAGCAGGCCCAGCTTGCCCAGGCCCTTGAAGACCTCGTGCGCCGGAAACATCTCGGCGGCTTCCCACTCGTCCACATGGGGGTTGATGTGGTCGTCGATGAAGCGCTTGAGCGTCTTCTGGATCTCGCGGTGTTCGTGGGTGAACTGCATGGGTCGTCTCCTACATTCTGGCCACGCCGAACGGCAGTGGCCTGGGTTGGTGCCTCGCCGCCTCGGCACAGGTGTCGAGGCAGAAGATCAGCACGGCGCGGGTGTCGCGCGGGTCGATCACGCCGTCGTCGAGCACCAGGCCGCTGGTGTGGAAGGCATCGGCCTGGCTTTCGAACACCTGCACGATTTGGTCGAACTGCTGCTGCATCTGCGCCGGGTCGGGCGTGATGCCTTTGCGCGCCAGGCCGGCTTCGGCCACGATCTGCATGGTGCGGGCGGCCTGTTCACCGCCCATCACCGCGGTGCGGGCGTTGGGCCAGCTGAACAGGAAACGCGGGTCGAAGCCGCGGCCGCACATGCCGTAATTGCCGGCCCCGAAAGAGGCGCCGCACTGGATGGTGATCTGCGGCACGGTGGCGCCGGTCACGGCCTGGATCATCTTGCTGCCGTGCTTGATCATGCCGCCCTGCTCGCTGTCCTTGCCCACCATGTAGCCGGTGGTGTTCTGCAGGTAAATGAGGGGGTGCCCGAGCTGGCACATCCACTGGATGAAGTGCGTGGCCTTGTTGGCGCCCGGCACATCGATGGGCCCGTTGTTGCTGATGAGGCCGACGGCATGGCCACCGATGCGGGCCTGCACGCAGAGCGTGGCGGCGCCATACAGCGGCTTGAACTCCAGCAGGTCCGAACCATCGGCAATGCGCGCCATGACCTCTCGTATGTCCACCGGCTCGCGGTGGTGGGCGGGCATGAGGGCCAGCAGGTCGTCGGTGGGGAGGATGGGTTCAGTTACGCCCGATCGGGCTGAGCCCAACTCCGTTCGAAGAGAAGCGATCAACTTGCGCGCGATGCCCAGCGCCTCGCGGTCGTCTTCGGCCAGGTATTCCCCCAGGCCCGACACGCTGGTGTGCATTTCGGCGCCGCCCAGTTCTTCTTCGGTGGCCACCTCACCCGTAGCGGCCTTCAGCAGCGGCGGCCCGGCCAGAAAAGCGCGGGAGCGCCCGCGCACCATCACCACCACATCGGACAGCCCGGGCATGTAGGCGCCGCCGGCGGTGCCCGAGCCGTGCTGCACGGTGATGACCGGCAGGCCGGCGGCGGAGTGGCGCGCGAGGTTGCGGAACAGCGAGCCACCGTGCACGAAGCCTTCGACCTTGTACTTGGTGAGGTTGGCCCCCGCGCTTTCCACCAGGTGCACGAAGGGCAGTCGGTTCTGCAGCGCGATGTCCTGCACGCGCAGGATTTTCTCGAGTCCCCTGGGCTGGATGGCGCCGGCCTCGATGCCCGAGTCGCTGGCCACCACCATGCAGCGCACGCCCGCCACAAAACCGATGCCGGCCACCATGCCGCCGCCGGGCACCGACTTCGCGAGGTCGCGCGTGTCCTGCCCGAATCCGGCGAGCGAACACAGCGGCAGCCAGGGCGCGCCGGGATCGACCAGCAGTGCGATGCGCTCGCGCGGCAGCAACTGGCCGCGCTTGTCGAACACCGGTTTGCTCTGCGCCGAGGCGGCCGCCGCGCGGGCCTCGATGGCCCGAAGCTCGCCGATGCGCTCGAGCATCGCCGTGCGGCGCTGCCGCGCGGCGTCGGTGTGAGGGTTGAATGCGGACTCGAACGTCATGCCTGGAACACCTTGGGCACCACGGCGCGGTGAAAGCCATCGAAGGGCTTCACCGCGTCCCGGCCCTGTGCGTCGGCCGGGGCGGCGATGTCGCCCCAGCCCAGCCGCACCTGCGGGCGCGCACCATCCACCCGCAGCACGCTGCCACTGATGAAGCTGGCCGCCGGTGACAGCAGGAAGGCGATGGCCGCGCTGGTCTCGGCCTCGTTGCCGAAGCGGCCCAGCGGCACGGTGTCGCGCATCTCGCGCAGCATGGGGCCGGCTTCTTCGGGGTAGTGGTCCATGCCGCTGGAGGCGATGTAACCGGGCGCCACGGCGTTCACGCGCACACCGCTTTTCGCCCACTCCAGCGCGGCGGTCTCGGTGAAGCTCACCATGCCCGCGCGCGCGGCACCGCTGTGCCCCATGCCGGGCATGCTGCCCCACATGTCGGCCACGATGTTGACGATGGCGCCGCCGTGCGCCTGCATGCTCTGCAGAAAGCATTCGCGCGCCATCAGGAAGCCGCCGGTAAGGTTGGTGTCGAGCACCGCCTGCCAGCCCTTGGCGCCGATCTTCTCGAGCGGGCTGATGTACTGGCCACCGGCGTTGTTGACCAGCCCGTGGATGCGCCCGTGCGCCACCACGATGGCGGTCACCAGCGCCTGCACGTCGGCCTCGTGGCGGATGTCGCAGGCCATGAAGCTGGCGCGGCCGCCCACGGCGGCGCAGTCGGTGAGGATCTCCTCGGCCACGGTCTGCAGCTTGTCGAGCTTGCGCCCCACCAGCACCACGTGGGCACCCAGGCTGGCCAGTTCGTGCGCGGTGCAGCGGCCAATGCCCGAGCCCCCGCCGGTGACCACGAACACCTGGCCTTTGAACAGGCCGGGGCGGAACACCGAAGCGTAGCGGCTGGCGGAGGCGACGTTCATGGCGTGTCCTTGAGAAAGAGCTGCATCGCCGTGTCGGTGAGGTCGTCCAGCGTGGACCGGCCACCGGGCACGTACCACTGCGCCGCCCAGTTGAGCGCGCCGAACAGCATGAGGCGGGCCACCCGCGGATCGCCACGCAGCGCACCTTGCGCGTGCAGCGCCGCCAGCACCGGCACCCACACCGCCTCGTAGTCGTCCTTGAGGCGGGTGACGGCCATTTTCTGCTCGTCGGAGAGCACGCGCCATTCGTACAGCATCACCGGGATGTGGTCGCTGTCGGGCCCGAGCAGGTTGTCGAAATGGCTGCGAACCAGCACGCGCAGGCAGTCGCGCGCCGACAGGGGCGCGGGCGATGCCGCCACCGCGCGGTCCATGCTGGCACCCTGGTGCGCCAGCGCACGCTGCATGCCGTCTTCCATCACCGCGGCCAGCAGCGCTTCCTTGTGGTCGAAGTGATAGAACGGCGAACCCGAGCGCATGCCCACGGCGGCGGCGATGTCGCGCGTGCTGGTGGCGGAAAAACCCTGCTGGCGAAACAGGCGCGCCGCTGCCCGCAGCAGTGCCTGCCGGCGGTTGCCGTCGTCGCGCTCCAGCGCGGTCTTGCGCGGGCGGCCCCGGCTGCGGCGCACCGGGATGGGCGGGTCTTCGGTCAGGGCGTCCATCGGCCGGCACCTTAGCAGCGCCACCGATTTATAGCAAGCGGTTGCTTGGTGAAATTAGCCCGCAACCTGTCGCATGCCCGACAAGGCCGGCTGCCCGCGCAGCCCGCTGCTCAAGCCACGGCGCGGCAGGCCACCAATGCGTAGGGCATTTCGGGGTCTTCGATCCAGGCCTGCACCGCGAACCCGGCCTGCGCGACCATGGCGGTCGTGCCCGGGCGTTCGTACTTCTGCGATTGCTCGGTGTAGATGGTTTCGCCCGGTTCGAAGTGAAACAGCTGGTCCAGCACGCGGCTGTGCACCACCTGCCGCCGCTGGCTCACCAGGAAACTGCGCGCCACCCCTTGCAGCGGGCAGTAGCTGGCGTAGTGGCGAAAGGCGTCGAGGTCGAAGTCCATGCCGAGTTCGCGGTTGAGGCGGCGCAGCAGGTTGAGGTTGAACTCGGCGGTCACACCCTCGGGATCGTCGTAAGCGGCCAGCACGGTGTGCGGGTCCTTGCGCAGGTCCAGGCCCAGCAGCAGGCTGTCGCCGGGACGCAGGTGCACCCGCACGCGGCGCAGGAAACGCAGCGCTTCGTCGTCGGTGAAGTTGCCCAGGTTGCTGCCCAGGAACAGCGCCACCTGGTGTCGGTGGGCGCGGGGAATCGGCCACGTCTGGAAGTAGTCGCCGCACAAGGGATGCAGGGGCAACTCCGGCAGCCCGCGCGCAAGGCGCGCCGTCAATTGCTCCAGTGCCTGCGCCGAGATGTCCATGGGCCGGTAGACCAGCCTGGCGCCGGCCTTGAGCCATGCGCGGCACAGCGCCATGGTCTTGCGCCCGTCGCCGCAGCCCAGTTCCAGCAATTCGATGTCGGCGTTGGCCGGCGCCAGTGCGGGGAGCAGGTCCTTGGCGTGGCGGCGCAGCAGGCGCGCTTCGACCCGCGTCGGGTAGTAGGCCGGCAGCCGCATGATGCGTTCGAACAGCTTCGAGCCACGCGCATCGTAGAAATACTTGGACGACAAACGCTTGGGCGTGGCGGTGAGGCCATGGCGCACGTCATCGCCCAGCGTGGGGGCGGCCACGCGGGGCGCCACCGCCGGGTCCGGCGCCTGTGGCGCGGGCAGGGAACGGGAAGGTTGTTTCATCGTCGGGCGAGGCGAATGCCGGTGTACTGCCAGCGCTGCGGCGGGGCAAAGAAGTTTCGGTAGGTGGGGCGCGCATGGCCAGGCGGCGTGGCGAACGAAGCGCCCCGAAGCACCTGCTGGTTGACCATGAACTTGCCGTTGTACTCGCCCACGGCGCCGTCGGCACGGCGAAAGCCCGGGTACGGCGAGTAGGCGCTGGCGGTCCACTCCCAGCGAAGGCCCCAGGGCATGCCGTCGACGGCGGCGGCTTCCCACTCGGCTTCGGTGGACAGGCGCGCGCCGGCCCAGTCGGCAAAGGCGCTGGCCTCGTACCAGTTCACGTGCGTCACCGGGGCCTGGGCGGGCACGGGTTGCGGGCCGGCCACCGTCTGGTGCCACCAGCAACCGTCGTCGCCCCGAAACCAGTACAGGGGCGCCGCCACCTGGTTCTGCCGGCACCAGTCCCAGCCGTCGGCATGCCAGTGCACGGCGTTCTGGTACCCACCGGCGTCGATGAACGCCATGAAATCGGCGTTGCTCACCAGCCGGTCGGCAATGTCGAAGGGCTGCAGCAGCACGGCGTGGCGCCCGCCTTCGTTGTCGAAGGCGAAGCCCGCGCCGGTGTGGCCGATCTCGACCACGCCGCCGCGGTGGTGCCGCCAGCCCATGGGTTCTGGTTGCGGCGCGTGTTCCAGCAGCACGGCCACTGCAGGCGTGTCGGTGGTCGAGTACGCGGGGCGCAACGGGTTGTGGCCGAGGATGTACTTGATGTCGGTGAGCAGCAGTTCCTGGTGTTGCTGCTCGTGCTGCAGGCCGAGCTCGAGCCGCTCGAGCCAGTGCGGCTCGGGGCTGGTGGTCAACCAGCGCAGCACGGCGTCGTCGACATGGCGGCGGTAGGCCAGCACCTCGTTCACGGTGGGTCGGCTCAGGTGTCCGCGCTGGGCGCGCGGCACGCGATCACCCTCGGCCTCGTAGTAGCTGTTGAACAGGTGCGCGTAGGCCGGGTGGTGCACCCGGTAGCCGGCATCGGCGCGGGACAGCAGCATGGCCTCGAAAAACCAGGTGGTGTGGGCCAGGTGCCACTTGGGCGGGCTCACGTCCACCACCGGCTGGGGCACGTGGTCTTCTGGTTCAAGGGGTGCGCACAGGGCTTCGCTGCGTGAGCGCACGTCGACGAACCGGGCGGCGAGGTCCGTCAAGGCGGGGATCGGGTCGCGTCGCATCGGGCCTTCAAGCCTCCACGCGCACGCCGCGCCAGAACGCCACGCGCCCCTTGACGGCCGCCGCCTCGGGCTTGGGGTCGGGGTAGTACCACACCGCGTCGCGGTTCACTTCGCCGTTGACCTTGAGGCTGTGGTACGAGGCCACGCCTTTCCAGTGGCAGGTGGTGTGGTGGTCGCTGGGCACCACGAACTCGGCGCGCAGCGCGCTGGCGGGAAAGTAGGCATTGCCTTCGACATTCACGATGTCGTCGCTTTCGGCCACCACGGTGCCGTTCCAGATGGCCTTCATGGGTCACCCTCCTGTTGTGCGCTGCGGCGCGATGCGTGTTTGTCGCATGCTCGCGGCATTTCTTTCCGTGCGCCACCGCTCCTGGGGGTGAATCGACGAAAGGTGCCCGACACCAAGCCCCAATGCCCGAGTGGCCCGCGCGTGCTTGCGCGCTCGCTTAGGCTCTGCGGCCGACACTCTCCGCCATGAAACGACGAGACCTTCTGCAGGCGCTGGGGGCGACACCCTGGCTCACTTTGCCAGCCTGGGCACAAAGCCCGGCCCCGCGCACCCTGACCCCCGCACCGGCGCTGCGCGCCGCCGCGGGCGAGAGCGCCCTGCCCGTCTGGGCCTACGACGGGCTGGTGCCCGGGCCGGTGCTGCGCCACCGCCGCGGCGACTGGGTCGACATCGACCTGCACAACCGCCTGCCCGACGCCACCACGGTGCACTGGCATGGCATCCGCCTGCCCAACGCCATGGACGGCGTGCCGCACCTCACCCAGGATCCGATCGCGCCGGGCGCGCGGTTCCGCTACCGCTTTCGCCTGCCGGACAGCGGCACCTATTGGTACCACCCGCATCTGGGCACGGCCGAGCAGCTCGAGCGCGGGCTGTCGGGGGCGCTCATCGTCGAGGACGACGACCCGCCGCCGGTGGACGCCGACCTGCCCTGGGCGCTGGACGACTGGCGGCTGGATGCCCAGGGCCGCATTGCCGAGGATTTCTACCGCTTTCACGACGTGGCGCACGCCGGCCGGCTGGGCCAGCGCCTCACGGTCAATGGCGTGGTGCGGCCCGAGCTGCCGTTGCGCACCGGCCAGCGGGTGCGGCTGCGCCTGATCAACGCCGCCAATGCACGGCTGTTCGCGCTGCAGCCCGAACCGGGCGTGAACGCCTGGCTGATCGCGCGCGACGGCATGCCGGCACCGCAGGCCGTGCCTTGGGATGCCCCGCTGCTGATCGGCCCGGGCATGCGCGCCGACGTGGTGGTGGACACGCCGCGCGCAGGGCGGTTCGCCATCCGGCAACTGAGCGGATTCAGCGGGCGCGAGGACGAAACGCTGGCCACGCTGGTGGTGACCGGCGCCGACGACCGCGGCACGCGGGCGGCCCCGGTGCCTTCGCGCCATGAACCGCCGCCCGCGCCGGATCTGGGCACGGCGCAAACCCAGACACTGCGGCTGGGCGGTGGCGCCCGCAGCCGCGACGGCTGGCCCGACGACCCGGCCGAAGCGCGCGAGGCGCGTCAGCGGCGCCGCGCCGCCGGTGCCAAGGAGGCCGATCCCGCGTGGACCATCAACGGGCATGCGCACGTGGGCGACCACCACGGCCACCACGCGCCGGCGTTCCGGGTGGGGCTGGACCGCACGGTGCGCATCACCTTCGAGAACCCCACCTCGTGGTGGCACCCCATGCACCTGCACGGCCACCATTTCAAGGTGCTGTCGCGCAATGGCGTGGCCATTGAAGAAGCCGCCTGGCGCGACACCGTGTTGCTGGCGCCGGGCGATCGCGCAGAGGTGGCCTTTGTGGCCGACAACCCGGGGCGCTGGCTGATCCATTGCCATGTGCTGGAGCACCACGCGGGCGGTATGGGCACCACCTTCGAGGTGACGGCTTAGGTTGGCGCGGTCAGCCGCGTGGCGATTCGCTCGGCGACGCGCGTGGCCTGCTGCGCAATGGTGCGCAAAAGGCCACCGGGCTGGCGGATGTCGAAGCCCACGAAATGAACGCCATCAAGGTCGCCTCGGCCATGCACCACGGTGGGCAGGCCGCGTTCGTCCAGCGGCAGCGGCACCGCTGGCCACATCGATTGCAGCGCCGGGTGGTAGCCGGTGGCCAGCAGCACGGTGTCCACCGCCAGTTGCGTGCCGTCGGTGAAGCGCACGCCCTGCCGGGTGAGCGTGGCAATGCCGGGGTGCACGCGGATCTCGCCCGCGCGGATGCGGGCGAGCGTGCCGACGTCGATCACCGGCGTCTTGCCTTCGTGCCGCAACTGGTGCAGCGGTGAGGCGGCGGGCGTGCGCAAGCCGAAACGCGACAGGTCGCCCACGGTGAGGTTGCGCAACAGCGTGGCCAGCGCGTCGCCCAGCGGCTCGGGCAACCGGGCCAGCGCGATGCTGGAGAGTTGGGTGGGCCGGCCCAGCACGTCGCGGTGGACGATGTTGACCGGTGAGCGCACCGACAAGGCCACGCGAACGCCGTGCTCGACCAGATCCAGGGCGATCTCGGCGCCGGTGTTGCCCATGCCGACCACCAGCACGCGCCGCCCGGCGAGGTCGGTCGCACGGCGGTAGGCGTGGCTGTGCAGCACCTCGCCACCAAATTCTTCGGCGCCCGGAAGAAAAGGCGCCTTGGGCTCGCGGTTGGCGCCGGTGGCCAACACCAGTTGCTGCGTGTCGAACGTGCGGCCGCCCGCGGTGTGCACCCGCCATCCGCCACCGAGGGCATGTTCGATGCGAGTGACGGCCTGGCCGAACAGCGGTTCGATGGCGAAATGCCGCGCGTAAGCGTCGAGGTAATCCACCACGCCCTGCCGGGACACGTAACGCGGTGCATCGGCCGGGAACGGCAGGCCCGGCAGCGCCGAGTGGGTCTTGACCGTGTGCAGGTGAAGGCGCTCGTAGTGCTGTCGCCAGGACGAGCCGGGTTGCGCCGCCCGCTCGATCACGGTGGCTTGCAACCCGCGCTGCCGCAAGCTGCCCGCCACCGCCAGGCCTGCAGGGCCGGCACCCACGATGAGGATTTGCGGTTGATCGGGCGCGGGGCGGGTGTCGGACATGCACCGCCAGTGTGCCCGCCCGCCGTGGCCGGGCGCATCGGTGTTCGCCCGGTGAGGCGGAAGTATCAGCCCGGCAGCGCGAGGCCGTAGGCCAGTCCCCAGACCAGCCCTGCCGCCAGGCCGGCGAGCACATCGGTGGGGAAGTGCGTGCCGGTGTGCACCCGCGCCCAACCGGTGCCCATGGCCACCAGCACCATTGCCATCAGCAGTGCATCGCTGCCGGTGTGCGGCAACAGCGCCCCGAGCACAGCACCCATGACCAGCGCGTGGCTGCTGGGAAAACCGGCGCGCCCACCATGGCCCAGGTGGTTGGCACACAGACCCAGCACGAACGGACGCTGCGCCGACCAATGCTTGGCCAGCTTCTTGCCGATCCACTGCAGCAGGCCGGCCTGCGTCAGGACCAGCAGCGCCAGCAACACGCCCCCGCCCTGCCCGGCTGAAACGGTCAGGACCAGTGCCAGCAGAGGCAGCCAGCTCCACCGCGCCACCCCCTTGGCCAGGGCCATCAGCCAACGGGGTCCGCGGCCTGCGCCCAGTCGCTGGAACAGCCAGATGTCGAACCGCAACCAGGGGTTGGGGCTGGACGGTTCGACAACGGCGGGCAGGGCGGGTGGCATGGAGCCGCAGGGTGCCCCGGCACGATGAAACCGCGATGACAGCCACCACAACGGCGGCTCGAGACGGTCACCGCCTCAGAGTTCGCCGAGGCCCATCTGCGACAGCACGTCGGGCTGCATGAGCTCTTCCATCAACGCGTCGTTGCGCAGCGACACACCCAGCGCCAGGGCGCCGGACAGCACCAGCAGCGCCAGCGCGGCCCAGATCCAGGTGCGGTGGCCTGTTTCGCCGGCCGAACCGACGCCCGCCAGCACCGCCTGCGTGCCCCAGCGGGCATGCCGCTGTTGCCACTGCGCCAGCACGCGCTGCTGCAGGGCGGCGCTGTCTTCAGCCGGGCTCTGTGTCAGGCTCGCGCGCAATTGTTTGCGCAGCGCTTCGTCGGTGTCATTGGCCATGGCGGCTCTCCTGCCAGCGCTCGCGAAGGCTGCGCTTGGCGCGAAACAGCAGTTGGTGGGCGGCGTTGGTGTCGATGTCGAGCGCGCGGCCGATGGCATCGGCGTCGGCGTCGGTGTAGGCCCAGAGCGCCAGCGCCATGCGCTGGCGGGCCGGCAGTCGCTGCAGGCACTGGCGCAGGGCATCGGCATCGAGGGCGTCGAGTGGAACTTCAAGCGCCTGCTGCCGGGCGTCCTGCAGGCCGGTCAGGTCGTCCGGGTCGGTGCTGAGTTCGCGCTGGCGCACCAGCAGGCTGCGGCACCGGTTGAGTACGATGGTGTGGAAGTAGGTGGACAGTTGCGCGCCGCGAGAGCCATCGGCCTGCGCGCCCCACAGGCGCAGGAACGATTCCTGCACCACGTCCTCGGCGTCTTCCAGGCGACCGAGCATCTGGCGCGCCAGCGCCAGCGCCGCCGGCGCGAGTTGGCTCACCAGCGCCTCGGCGGCGCGCGGATCGCCCGACGTGGCCAGCCGCCAGAGGTCCCAATCGTTCACCGGCAAACCGAGGGCGCGGCGCACCGACACCTGAACGGCGGCCATGAGGATGGGCGGCGACCAGCGGATCGGGCGACCGGGCCGGGCCGTGGGCGGTGCCCACGCGACAGGGCAGGCGCTGAAGAGGTGGGTGGGTGTCATCGAACGGGCAGTTTCTCGCGAAGCGCTTCACGCTCGGCGGGGCTCAGGGGGTCAAGGATCGCACGGCGCTGGCGCAACAGCTCGCGCCGCTCGGCGGGTGTCATGGCCCGAATGCGCGCGCGGCGTTCTTCGGCGATGCGTTCGCGCTGATCGGCCGGCAGCGCATTCCAGCGCTCGCGCGTGCCGTCGATCAGGCGTTCGCGCTGATCGGGCGACAAGGTCTGCAGGCGTTCGCGCAGCGCTTCGCGAAAGGCCTCGCGCTGCTCGGGCGTGGCCGAGCGCAGCTCGCGGCGGATGGCTTCCCGGCGCTCGGCCTGCTGCTGCGGGGTGAGCGAAAACCACTCGGCGGGGTCGGGCACGGCCGGGGCCGCGTGGGCACGAAAAGCCGCACACAACACCAGCAAGGCCAGTGCGAGGGGCAGGCGCCAGGGGGCAAAGGAAGATCGGGTCGGCATGGGGGAAAGCAGGTTCGACCCCCCTTGAACCCGCGGCGCCCCCGGCTCTTACGCGGGGCGGCGAATGACCCGGCGTGGTGCAGGGTCGGGCCCGATGGCGGCGTAAGCCCGGGTCGCCGAGGCAGGTTCAACCGGCAGACCCGACGCCTGCCCGGTGGCTCTGTGCACCGGACGCCGGGTCACGCATGCGGGTGGCTGCCGACAGCCCCCGTGAACCCGAAACCCGCCAAGGAGCGACGTTCATGAAGACCACCACCCACCGCCTCTCGACCCGCCCGGCCCTGCCGCGCGCCCTGCTGGCCGCCGCCCTCTTGCTGGGCGCGTGGTCCGCCCACGCCCAGACGCCGGCCGAGGCGTTCGGCGAACGGGTGGACAACCGGCAGGCGCGCCAGGAGCAGCGCATCGACCAGGGCATTGCCTCGGGCGAGCTGACCCGCCCCGAAGCGGCGCGGCTGACGCGCCAGCAGAACCGGATCGACCGCGCCGAGGCGCACGCCGACGCCGACGGCCGCCTGACCCGGCGCGAGGCGGTGGGGCTGGAGCGCATGCAGGGCCGCAGCAGCTGGCGCATCGCCCACGCCAAACACGACGCCCAGGCCCGCCCGCGCGCGCGCTGAAGCGCCCACCGCGCCAGACCGCCGGGGCACCGATGCCCGGGCGGCGGCGTCGGGAATGGCGGGCATTGCAACCCGGTCGGGCAGGCCGCCGAGGTCGCTTCGACAATGCCGGCATGTCCCTCCCGACGACCTGTGATGTCTCCGCCGCTGCCGATCAGGGCATGACCGTGCTGTACGACGGCGCCTGCCCGCTGTGCCGGCGCGAGATCGCCGTGTACCAGAACCTGTCCGCCACCGCACCCCTGACCTTTGCCGATGTGAGCGACCCGCAGCTGGCACTGCCGCCCGACCGACAGCGCGCCAAGCTGCTGGCGCGGTTTCACGTGCAGCTGGCCGATGGCACGCTGGTGAGCGGGGCCGAAGCCTTTGTGGCGCTGTGGGCGCGCCTGCCCGGCTGGCGGTGGCTCGCGCGGCTGGCGCAACTGCCCGGCATGCTGTGGCTGATGGAACGCGCCTACCGCGGCTTTCTGCGGTGGCGCCCGGCCATTCAGCGCGTGGTGCGGGCCTGGGACACGGCGCACCTGCCGGTCGACATGGTGGGCGACCTGCGCAGCGACCAGGCGGGCGAAACCGGCGCCGTGTGGATCTACCGCGGCATCCGCGCCGTGTCGCGCAACGCCGAACTGCGCGCCTTTGCCGAACGCCACGGCGCCACCGAATCGGACCACCTGCGCCGGGTCAACGAATGGTTGCCGCCCTTGCGCCGCAGTGTGCTGCTGCCGGCGTGGCGGGTGGCGGGTTTCCTGACGGGCGCGCTGCCGGCGCTGGCGGGGCCGCGCGCGGTGTACGCCACCATCGCCGCGGTCGAGACCTTTGTCGACGTGCACTACCAGGCGCAGATCGACCGCCTGGCCGGGCGCGACGGCGTGGACACGCTGCGCGCGCTGCTGGTGGAGTGCCAGGGCGATGAGCGCGCGCACCGCGACGAAGCGTCGGCGCTGGTCAACCCGCCCGCCGGTGCGTTGCTGCGCGCCTGGTGCGCCGTGGTGGGGCGGGGATCTTCGATGGCGGTGGTGCTGGCGCGGCGCGTCTGAACGACGGCGCGATCAGGGTTCGGCAGGTTCGCCACCGCGCAGCGCGTCGGCCCGCTGCTGCAGCAAGGTCTGGTCCGGGCGGTTGCCGCTCAGGCTGGCGGCCCGCTGGAATGCGTCGCTGGCGAGCTGCTTCTGGCCCAGGCGCTCCAGCAGGTCGCCGTGCACCGCATGCAGCCAGGGGTAACGCGCCAACGCGGGTTCGCCCAGCAGCGGTGCCAGCACCTGCAGGCCGGCGGCCGCACCGGCGTGGCGCGACACCGCCACGGCGCGGTTGAGTTCCACCACGGGCGAAGGCTGCACCCGGGCCAGTTCGGCGTAGAGCGACGCCATGCGGGCCCAGTCGGTGTCGTCGGCGGTGGGGGCGGTTGCGTGGCAGGCCGCAATGGCGGCCTGCAATCGATAGGGGCCCGGCGATGCCGAACGGGATTCTGCGTGTTCGAGCGCATCGAGGCCCAGGCGCATCAGCAAACGGTCCCAGCGGCTGCGGTCCTGCTGCTCGAGCAGCACCGGCCGTCCTTCGGGGTCGAGCCGGGCCGGAATGCGCGATGCCTGGATGGCGAGCAGCGCCAGCAGGCCGAGCACTTCGGGCTCGTCGGGCATGAGGCTGGCCAGCACGCGCGCCAGGCGAAGCGATTCGTCGCACAGGACCGGGCGAAGCCAGTCGTCGCCGCGCGTGGCGGTGTAGCCCTCGTTGAAGACCAGGTAGATAACCTCGAGCACCGACGACAGCCGCTCGGCCAGCGCCTCCCCGCGCGGGACTTCGTACGGCACACCCGATTCACGCAGCGTGCGCTGAGCCCGCACGATGCGCTGGGCGATGGTGGACTCGGTCTGCAGCATGGCGCGCGCGATCTCGTGCGTGGTGAGACCGCCCAGCAGCTTGAGCGTGAGGGCCACGCGCGCGTCGGGCGACAGCACCGGGTGGCAGGCGGTGAAGATCAGCCGCAACAGATCGTCGCCGATGACGTCCTGCCGGGCCGCGTCCACCGCGTCGGCAATGTCGGGCACGCGGTCGGCCTGCAGGGCCACCTGGTCGGCGGCCAGGTCGGCTTCATGCCCCTCGCGCGTGGCGCGCTGGCGCAAGTGGTCGATGGCGCGGTTGAGCGCCACGCGCATCAACCAGGCGCCGGGCTTGTCGGGCACCCCTTCGCGCGGCCAATGGTCGAGCGCGGCCACCAGCGCGTCCTGGGCAATGTCTTCGGCCACGCCCAGGTCGCGCACGCGCCGCGCCACCGCTGCCACGATGGCGGCGGACTCGAGGCGCCAGGTGGCGGCAATGCGCTCGTGGACGGCGCTGGGCATCAGAACTGAGCGGGGGCAGCGGCCTCGTCCATGAAGAACACCTCCCACTGGTGGCCGTCGGGATCGGCAAAGCCATGCTGGAACATGAAGCCGTGGTCTTGCGGCGGATTGGGGGTGGTGCCGCCCGCGGCCAGGGCGCGCTTCACGAAGCCGTTCACCTCGTCGCGGCTGTCGCACTCCAGCGCATTGAGCACGGCTGTGGCCTTGGACGGGTCGGCCAGCGGCAGGTGGGTGAAGCCCTGAAAGAAGGGCTTGACCAGCAGCATGACGAAGAGGTGTTCGCTGATGGCCACGCAGGCGGCCTGCTCGTTGCTGAATCGTTGATTCAAGGTGAACCCCAGCGCGGTGTAGAAGTGGCGCGAACGCGGCAGATCGGCCACGGGCAGGTTGACGAAAAGCTTGGTGGGCATGGTGTGTCTCCGGCTCAGGACGAAAGCATTTGGCGGAAAGCATCGACGCCGGGACCGGGCTTGAACTCGTCGAGCTCAATGACCTGGCGAACCTCGACCACGGCGGGCTTGCCCTGCCCCGCGGGGTTGGGGAACCGGCGCGACCACTCCAGGGCCTCTTCGCGGCTGCGCACCTGGATGAGGGTGTACCCCGCGATGAGCTCCTTGGCCTCGGCGAAGGGCCCGTCGACCACCCGCGGCGCGCCCGCGCCATGCACCACCCGCCAACCCTTGCGGCTGGGGTGCAGGCCCGACGCATCGAGCAGCGCGCCCGCGCGGGCCAGCTCCTCGTGGAAAGTGGCCATGGCGCTCATGAGCGCGGGGTCGGGGTCGGGGGTGGTCTCGGCCTCGAATTCGGGGTTGGACCGGACGATGATCATGAACCGCATGGTGAGCTCCTTGAGATCGGTGGGCAGTGGGGGGGGTGGGCGTTGAACGACGGCCCGATCACCGCCCACCTGTCCCACGACGGTCCGGCCAGGGCGAATTCGACCGCCCCGCCCCCGGCGAAACCCTAGGCGCGGCTCTCGTTGAAACAAGGGGCCAGCGACCGCACCTCGACCGTGGCCCACTGCGCCGCCGGGCATTCGCGCGCCAGTTCGATGGCCTGCTGCCGCGTGACACCGTCGAGCAGAAAGAAACCGCCCACCATTTCCTTGGCTTCCGCGAAAGGGCCGTCGATGCGGCGGGGGGCGCCGGGCGCCTCGCTGATCCGAACGGCGTCGCTGGTGGAGCCCAGTGACTCGACGGCGCGCAGCCTGCCCTGCGACTGCAGGCGCTCACCGAAGCGCTGCATGGCGGCATAGGCCTCGCGGCCCTGCGCTTCGGTGCGCTCGGCGCGCTGGCCCACGGGTTCGATGATGAGCAGCATGTAAGACACGGGCATTCCTCATGAATGACAAGCGGACATCCTAGGCCGAGAATGGCCCCCATGAACACCGAACCATTCGACACCTTTCGTGCGCAGGCCCTGGCCGAAGGCTTTGACGAGGTGCTGGAGCGCCGCTGGGATCCGGGCACCAAGCTGGAGATGCACACGCACCCGTTCTCGGTGAAGGCCGTGGTGACCGCTGGCGACCTGTGGCTGACGGTGGACGGCGCCACCCGGCACCTGCGCGCCGGCGACACCTTTGCACTGGACCGCGAGGTGCCGCACGCCGAGCGGTACGGCGAACAAGGCGCCACCTTTTGGGTGGCGCGCCGCAACGGCGCCTGATCGGGCGCCGCCCGTCGCTTTCCCCCAGTTTGACCATGACGGCGCCACACGGGGCGCCTACCGTCTCCTCGACCGAAGGAGGCTGTCATGAAGCTGCGCGAACTGAGCATTGCGTCGTTCAACCTGTACAACCTGAACGAACCCGGCCGGGCGATCTACACCGACCGCGATGGCTGGACCCAGGCCCAATACGACCTGAAGATCGCGTGGACGGCGGCGCAACTGCGGTCGCTGGTGGCCGACGTGACCGGCTTTCAGGAACTGTGGCACGCCGATTCGGTGCAGCGCGCGGCCGAGAAGGCCGGCCTGGCCGACGACTTCGAACTGATCGCGCCGCCGCAGGCCAACGGCACCCGCATTCACTGCGGGGCGCTGGTGCGCAAAGGCCTGCGCGTGGGCGAACCCGAATGGATCGCCACCTTTCCGGCGGCCTTCAAGCTGCGCTCCAGCGGTGACGATCCGCAAACGCCCGCCATTGACGTGAACATCCGCGGCTTCTCGCGGCCGGTGCTGCACTTCACCATCGCCCCGCGCGACGACCGGCAGCCGGTGCACGTTTTCGTGTGCCACTTCAAGAGCAAAGGGCCCACCAAGGTCTTCAACGAAGACTGGTACCGCGAAGCGGTGGATACCTACCGGCCTCACGCCACCGGCCTGGGCGCCGCCATCTCCACCATCCGCCGCACCGCCGAAGCCGCTGCGCTGCGCTTCATCCTGTCCACGCTGATGAAGGGCAACCACAACCCGGTGATCGTGCTCGGCGACATCAACGACGGCCAGCACAGCAACACCGCGAACATCCTGACCGAACAACCCCGCTACCTGGTGGGCGGCTCCATCGGCGGCAGCGACACCGCGCTGTACACCGCCCAGACCCTGCAGGAATACCGCGACACCCGCGACGTGTACTACACCCACGTGCACCAGGACATCCGCGAATCGCTCGACCACATCCTCGTGAGCCAGGAGTTCTACGACCACAGCCGACAGCGCGTGTGGATGTTCGACGGCCTCGCCATCAACAACGACCACCTCAACTTCGACGACCACGCCAACGCCGGCACCGGCGACCACGGCGTGATCCGCGCCGCATTCAAGTACAAGCCGGCGGCGGGGGCTTGAGGGAGTCAGGTGGCTGCACCCCGCGGATCGGCCGATGGGGGCACCGGTTGAACATGGCCTGGTGATCAAGCCACCGGACCCCATGGCACCGTCACATTCAGAGGCGATGAGACTGCCTCAATCACAAGGCGCCTCACCCGCCGGCAATTCGATGACGAGTTCGGTGTCGATGGACTTGGGCAGGTCAAGGAAACGCCGGTAGCGGCCCACGCCCGATGCGTTCTGTCCCTGTCCGTGCGCGGTGGTGGTCTGCACGCTCAGGTCTCGCCCGGCCTGCAGCACCAGGGCGTCCTGCGCGCTGACCGTGCCCCCGGTGATGGCGATGTCTTCGCGGGCCTGCAGCACGGTGCTGCCCTGGCTGGTGATGCGCCCGCTGTGCGCGATGCCCTGGGCATCGACGTGCACCAGCGTGGCGCCGCTGATGGTGCCGCCGTTGCGCAGGTCCCCCTCCAGGTGCAGGCGCACGCTGCGCCCGGCGATCAGGGACCCCTCGGGGCTCAGGTCGCCCGGGCGGGGGAGCAGATAGACCCGTGGCACCAGCGCCTGCGTGGTTCGCCCGTCCGGCAGGCTCACCTCCTCGGCCACCAGCCAGACGATGCCGCTGGTGAGCGAGGCCACCTGCTCGGGCGAGAGCGCGATGCCCGGGCGCAGGTCGTGGGCTCGGGCAAAGGTGGCGCCGGCCTCCATCAGGGCCAGCGTCTGCTGCTCGTCGCTGGTGAAGTCGCCCAGGAAGCGCCGCCCGGTGAGCGTGCCCACCTGCTCCTGGATGAGGCGCTGCTCGATGTAGCCGTCGCCCAGGCGCTTCTGCACGGTGGCCGGGTCCACCGCCAGCGCGCGCAGCAGGTACTCCGAGCCCAGCCACGCTCGCTGGTCGGTGAAGCGGGGGTCGGTCTCGAGCAGCGGGGCCGAGGCGGCATCGGGGTCAGGGTGGGCGAT
Source organism: Synechococcus sp. UW140 (assembly GCA_943371665.1). Lineage (GTDB taxonomy): Bacteria > Pseudomonadota > Gammaproteobacteria > Burkholderiales > Burkholderiaceae_C > Hydrogenophaga. Next base: position 91,079 of record CALRVR020000012.1, on the reverse strand, counting down.
GAAGAGCGCGCTGCCCAGGCCGGGCAGGGTCGTGCCCGCAGCGGTTGCGTCGGCGTCGAACCGCAGCGCGGGCAGGCTCACCTCGCGGGCCACGGTCTCGGCGTAGGGGGTGGCAATCCAGCCGTATTCGGGGTCGCAGCTGCCGAGGAAGCAATCGCTCCCGGTCACGCCCCAGGTGGTGAAGGTGCCGCTGCGCTGCGTGGGCGCGCTCACCCGGGTGGCCTGGTTGTCTGCCTGCACGCCCTGGATGTGCAGTGCGCCGCCGGCGACGATCTCGCTGTCCTGGTTGAGCAGGCGCTGGCTGGCGCTCAGGTGCATGTCCGCGCCGCTCGTGATGCGCGCGGGCTCGCTGTGCGTCATGACCGCGCGCTGCGTGGTCTGGGTGTAGGTGACGTAGCTGTCGTAGGGCAGCGACTGGGCCTGCACCTGGGCCTTGAAGGCGCTCACCCGCTCGGTCAGCTCGAACCAGGGCGCCGCGCGCGCCTGCCACTCGGCCAGCGCGGCCGCGTTGACCGGCACCGTCTCGCCGTTCATGTCCTGCGTGGGGCCGGGCTTGGGGCCCGGGGCGCTCCAGGCCGGTGCGCTCAGGCCGAAGTCGGCCCACACGCGCGACTGGGGGCCGTAGGTGAAGGTGTCGGGGATGTGCTCGATCGTGGTCGACTCCCCGAAGCCCGACTCCACCGTGTGGGCCGCCACGAAGGGCAAGGCCTGCACGTAATAGGCCCGGTACACCGGGTCGGCCCAGGGGCTGGTCCTGGGCAGCAGCCACTCACGCCGGTGGATGTCGTAGGCGGAGATCACCGGACCCGAGGTGGGCGCACTCCAGGCCACATCGGCGCTGTCCAGCGGCCCCGCGGGCGTGTAGTACACCGTGTGCTGCGTGCTGCCGTCGCTCACCACCTCGTGGCTGAGGTGGTCGTTGGCGTTGATGAGCACCGGGGTGGTGATGGAGAGCGAGCCCAGCGCCTCGATGGCGGCCGAGCGGTTCTCCAGCCGCTCGCTAGCGCCCAGCGCCATGTCGCCGCCGCTCAGCAGCAGCGCGCCTTCGCGGTTGTGGATCTCGGCGGCCTCGATGGTCAGCTGCTCGCGCACGGCGATGACCGAGCCGCCCTCGTTGACCACACCTCGGGCCTTGATGGCCACCGTGTCGCCGTAGGTGCGCGCCCCACCGGTGTGGCTGAGCCAGCCGTTGACGTCCAGCGTGAGCGGGCCGCGGGCGTCGATGAGGCCTTGCTGGTTCACCCCCAGCCCGGCCTCGGTGCCGATGAGGAAGATCTTGCCGGCGTACATCCCGCCCACGGCGGCCACGTCGAGGGCGAACGACGGGGTGGTGGATGGGGTGGTGGACGGGACAGCGCCGGAGGCCGGGGCGATCGGCGTCACCCGGCTGCCGTCGGCGCTGACCTCGTTCGTCCCGCTCACCCCGGTGATCGCCTGGGCCCAGATGCCCGCGTTGATCTCGATCGCGCGCGTGAGGATGGTGAGATGGTCGCTCTGCGTGGCATCGAGCCCCAGGCCCTCCACCCGCACCCGACCGCCCTGCACCCGAAACCCCTCCAGCGCGCCGGCGCTGAAGACCGGCGCGCCCGTGGACAGCGTGGCCCGGCTGGCGTTGATGAAGCCCCCGCCGTTGACCTCGATGCCCGCCGGGTTGGCGATCACCACCTCGGCGCGCTGCCCGGCCACCTCCACCCAGCCGTTCAAGCGGCTGGGCTGGCTGGAATTGACTTCGTTGACGATGACCCGGGCGCCCCCGGCGGCCAGCCAGGGGTTGGCACCCACCCAGCCGCCCAGCTGCGTGGGCGCATCGGTGCGGCTGTTGTTGAGGATGGCCCCCGAAGGCGCCACATCGAACTGGCGGTAGGTGTTGCGCGAGACACCGGCCGCGCTCGGTGTGGTGATGTTGACCAGCGGCACGCCGTTGGGCGCGGTCAGCACCGTCGGGCGCTGAGATCCAGGGGCCCCGGGGTCGGCCACGATCTGGGCCAGCGCAGGCGCGGCGCATGCCACCCACGTGGCCAGCAAGAGGGCGTGGCGGAACGGATGGCCAGAGAGCGGGTGTGAAGGGTTCATGGATTCGCTGCTGAAACGGGTGTGTGGATCTGATGCGGGAGAACGGGCTGGGAGGTCGCGAACGCGGTGAGGTCGTCCACGTTCAGAAGTCGGCCGACAGCAGGAACCCCAGCGCCGTGTTCTCCGTACGGAAACCATCCGGACGGTGCAGGGGCCAGCCGGCAAACCACTCGTACTGCAGAGCGCTCACGGCGCCGCGCATGCCGAGCGCCGCGCCGGTCAGGCGCGTGCCCACCAGCCGATCGGCCGAAGGGCCGTCGACCTGCCCGTGATCCAGACCGATGAAGAACGCCTGGCCGCTGTCGGCCAGCGGCACAGCCACCTCCTGGCGAAGCAGCCAGCCGCGGTCGGCACTCAGGCTCGATTCGCCGTCAAACCCGCGCACCGTGTGTCGGCCCCCGATGGCAAAGCGCTCTTGCGGCGACAGCGGCGTCCGGTTGATCTGGGCGCGCCACTGGCCGCTGTAGCGCAAGGGCTGTTCGCCCCAGCGGAAGGGCCACTGCCAGCGGGCATCGGCCTGCCACAAGACAAAGCGCGACGTGCCTTCGCCGAACGCCTCTTCGGGCGCGCGCTGGGCATTGAACGCGCCGGTGCCGCGGCGGTGACTCAGGTTGAGATCGAGCGTGCCAGCACCGAGGTGCGCGCGGTGACCCACACCGAGTTGCCAGCCCCCCACCCGCCGGCGCTGCACCTCGATTTCGGTGTCGTCAATGAAGTTGCGCGACTGCCGGGCGAACAGCTGGAACTGCAGCGAGGTCTTGTGGTCGGCACCGCGGTGAAGCAGGCGCGTGAACGTGACGCTCTGCGATTCGCTGGTGCCTCGGTAGGTGTAGTCTTGCGCGGCACCGGCCACCGACTGGTGGTACCCGTTGCGCCCGAGGTCCAGCGCCAGCAGGTGATGCCCCACAGGGACCGAGTAGTGCAGCGACCGCCCGCTGGTGCCGCGGCGCCCCGGATCGCCACCACCCAGGTCGCCCTGAACGCCGATGTAGAAGAGGTCGTTGAGGGCGAACGGGTTGTCCAGGCTCAAGCTGGCGCTGGTCTGGTAGCGGCCGGTGCTCCTGGAGCCGCTGTCGTCCAGCGTCAGGCTCAGGCGGACGGGCATCGCCTGCGCCCAGCGGATGTGAAGGTCGCTCAGGCCGGGCTCATCGGCGGGTTCGATCCGGATGTCGGCCTCGACGGTGGGCACGCGCTTGAAGTTCTCCAGCGCCTGCTCGATGTCGCGCAGGTTGAGCAGGTCGCCCGCGCGCGCAGGCAGGGCGTTGGCCGCTTGGGCGCGGCCTGACACGGGTTCGTCGAACACGACGCGGCGAATGCGGCCAGGCACGACCGTGATCACCAGCAGGCCTTGCCCCAGTTCCTGTGGACCAACCAGCGCCCGGCTCGTCACGAAGCCCCGTTCGACAAGTGCGCTCTGCGCCCTTTGCACCACGAGTGCGACACCTGCAGCCCCCAGGCAACGCCCTTGCGGAGGGTCGAGACGGTCGGCGCCGGCCAGTTGATCGAGCACCCACGCGAAACGGTCGTGCTGCTCGCCGCTCAGCTCGACACGGTCGACGACGAAACAAGGCGACTCCGCCTCGGGAAGCCGGACATCACGAGGGACGTCGAGGGTGTCGGGCTGTGCTTCGCGGGGCGATTGAAGGCGCTCGCGCAATTGCTCGTCGCGCTCCAGCGCGCGCCGGCGCTCCTGGGCGTCTTGCGGCGACAAAGGCGGCACCTGGGCCAAGGCGCCCTGCCCCGGCACGGCACTTGCCCACGCAACCACCACCGCCATGCGGCACGCGGCCGCACGCACTCCTCCCCACTGACTGGTCCTCACCTGTGCACCCACCCTGTTGTTGGTCTGAAAGCCAGACCATTCTGGGCGCGGCTTGGGACCTCAAATACGGGCGGCAGGTATCACGACATCGTCAAAGAGTGCAGTGCAAAGAGGGTCGTGTGCGAAAGTTGGCAGCAGAACAACCCGGGGCGGTATGAGGGATGTGGAGATCTGGCCACACACCATGCGAGGCGGCCGCTCTCACGCAGCCGCGCGCCGAAGGTGCGCGTACCAGCCCATGACGGGCTGACGCTGGTCTTCGCGGATCGGCGCCGCCCAGAGGGCGTCGACCTCCAGCGCCTGCGCGGCCGCCAGGCGCTCGATGCTTTCGCGCGAATGGGCGTAGCGCAGGCTGGGGCGCAGCTGCAGGTCGCGGCCGGCGTCAGCCTGCTCGACACAGAAGGCGAAGCGGCCGCCGGGTGCCAGGCGCCGCGCAGCGGCGGCAAACACCGCATCGAGCGCGCCCACGTAGATGAACACGTCGGCGGCAACGATGAGGTCGGCGGGCTCGCCGCCGTCGACCAGAAAACCGAGCAGGTCGCCGTGCACCACGCGGCGGTAGTGGCCGCCGGCCTGTGCGCGCCGCACCATCGACGAGGACACATCGACGCCATCGATGGCGCCGGCCACCGGCGCCAGGCGCTCGGCGCAGAGGCCGGTGCCGCAACCCAGGTCGAGCACCCGGCCGAAGCGCAGGCCGGCGTCGATCAACGGCTGCAGCAGGGTCTGCGGCGCGGTGTACTTGAGCAGGGCGCTCAGGTGGTCCTGGAAGTCGTCGGCGTATTGGTCGAACAGCGCCTGCGCGTACACCGGTGGGGGTGGGGGCGGGTCACGAACGTCGGTCACGGCGGCCAGGTAGTGGCGGTGAAGATCGGCATCGGCGCCATGGGTCAGGGCTTGCCGGTAGCAGGTCGCGGCCTCGGCGAGATGACCCGCCTCGCGCATGAGGTGGCCGCGCTGGCTCCAGGCTTCGGCCAGCGTGGCGTCGATGGCCAGTGCCTCGTCGAGCGCCTGCAAGGCCTCCTGCGGGCGGTTCAGACGCAGTTCGCACTGCGCGAGCGAAAGGCTCAGGCCGGCCTGGCGGGCACCGAGGCGAATGGCCTGGCGCAATGCGTGGGTGGCGCCAGCCCAGTCGCCGCGGGCCTCGCGCGCCAGCCCGAGCGCGGCCCAGGCATCGAGGTGGGTGGGGTCGGCCTGCAGGGCGGCATCGAGCCGCTCGATGGCGGCGGACCACTCGCCGAGCCGGCACAAGGTGACGCCGAGGTTGGCCAGCACCGAGGGCCGGCCGGGCACCAGCAACAGCGCGGCTTCGTAGTCGGTGCGCGCCTGGGCGAAACGGCCGGCCTCGAAGTGGTCGTTGCCGGCAAAGAAATGCGCCTTGGCGCGCTCGACAGGGTCGGTGCTCATCGGATCGATCAGACCTTGGAAAAATCGGGCTTGCGCCGTTCCATGAAGGCGCCAAACGCCTCTTTGGCGGCGGGCTCGCGCAGCATGCGGCCAAAGCTGACGCCTTCTTCGGCGATGGTCCTGAGCACCAGATCGCTCTGGCCTTTCTTCATGAGGCGCTTGGTTTCGATCAGCGAGGACAGCGGCTTGGCGGCCAGTTTGGCCGCCACGGTGTGCGCATAGGCGCGGGCTTCGGTGGGGGGCAGCACGCGGTTGACCAGGCCCACTTCCAGGGCAGCCTCGGCCATGAAGGGTTCACCGAGCAGCAGGGCCTCGGCGGCGCGGTGGTAGCCCATCATCTGCGGCACCAGCAGGCTGCTGGCGGCTTCGGGGCACAGGCCGAGGTTCACGAACGGCATGGAGAACGCGGCGTTGTCGCCGGCATAGACCAGGTCGCAATGAAACAGCAGGGTGGTGCCCACGCCCACGGCGGGGCCGCACACCGCCGCCAGCAGCGGCTTGGGAAACGCGGCAATGCCCTGCAGGAAGCGGAACACCGGCGAGTCCATGCCCGCGGGGGGCTGGTTGAGGAAATCACCGATGTCGTTGCCCGCCGAGAAGACGGTTTCATGACCCTGGAACACCACCACGCGCACCGCCGGATCGTCCACGGCCGAGGCCAGCGCGTCGGCCATCGCGGCGTACATGGCCGAGGTGATCGAGTTCTTCTTGTCGACGCGGTTGAGGGTGATGCTGCGGATGCCGGCTTCGGTGTGGACGAGGATGTCGCTCATGGTCGTGCTCGGGGAATGGGGGTGGGGGAATCAGCCGGGCAAGTTACCACGAAGATCCGCCCCGGAATGGAGCGCCCTGCCCAATGCCTGACCAGTGCGTGACAGGCTGCATCGGGCCGCAGCGAGCGGGCCCCGGACCCCTAAACTTGCCGCCTTGTGTGCCGCCCCCGGCACACCCCCACGCCCGTTGCCCCCATGCCGATCCGACTGCTGACCTGCCTGCTGTGCCTGTGCGCGGTGCTGGCGCCCGCACACGCCCAGGCGCCGCCCGCCGCTGGCGCACCCGCCACCACCCAGGCGCCGCTGGATCGGCCGCGGGTGGCGCTGGTGCTGTCGGGCGGTGGCGCCCGCGGATTTGCGCACGTGGGCGTGCTCAAGGCACTGGAGGCCGCGCGCGTGCCGGTGGACCTGATCGTGGGCACCTCGATGGGCGCCATCATCGGCGGACTGTATGCCAGCGGCATGACCGCCGACCAGCTGGAGCGCGAGATCCTCGAGGTGGACTGGGACGGCCTGTTCAGCGGGCGGCAACCGCGGCAGTCGTTGTCGCAGCGGCGCAAGGAAGAGGACTTCGAGCTGTCGCCGGTGCTGCTGCTCGGGTTTCGCGATGGCGAGTTCCGCCTGCCGACGGGCGCGGTGTCGAGCCGGTCGCTGGAGATGCTGCTGCGCCGCTACACGCTGCCCACCCGCCACCTGCCCGGCTTCGATGGCCTGCCCACCCCTTTTCGCGCGGTGGCAACCGACATGGAGACCGGTCAGGCGGTGGTGATGGACCGCGGCGACCTGGCCGCGGCACTGCGCGCGAGCATGTCGGTGCCGGGCGTGTTTTCACCGCTGAACATCGAAGGCCGCATCCTCGGGGACGGCGGTCTGGTGGACAACCTGCCGGTGGATGTGGCGCGCAAGATGGGCGCCGAGGTGATCATCGCGGTCAACATCGGGACCCCACTCGCAGGGCGCGACACGCTGGATTCGCTGCTGGGCATCACGACCCAAATGGTGAACATCCTCACCGAGCAGAACGTGCAGGCCAGCATTGCCAGGCTGACACCGGACGACCTGCTGCTGACCCCGCCTTTGGGCAAGCTCACGTCGGCCGATTTCAACCGCGCGCCCGAACTGGTGAAACTGGGCAACGACTACGCCCGCACCGTGAGCGAGGCGTTGGCGCGTTTTTCGGTGCCTGCGCCACGGTACCTGGCCTGGGCCGAGGCCCGGCGCACACAGGCCGAGCTCAACGCCACCCGCGTGGGCCAGATCGCGAGCATCCGGTTTGAAGGCGTGAGCGAGCCGAGGGCCGAACGGCTGGCGGCCACCCTGGACACGGTGCCCGGGCAGCGCGTGGACGTGCGGCGCATCGAAGACGACCTGCAGGACCTGGCCGCCAGCGGCGATTACGAACGCATCGACTACCGGCTGCTGCGCAACCCGGACACCGGGGGCGAAGACCTGGTGATCGGGCTGCGCGAAAACAACTGGGGACCCAACTACCTGCGCATCGGCCTGGACCTGCGAACCGACTTCCAGGGCGAAGGCGCCTTCAACCTGCGCATCAGCCACAACCGCCACTGGCTCAACGACAGCGGCGCCGAATGGCGCAACCGGGTTCAGCTCGGCGAAACGCTCGGGCTGTTCACCGAAATCCACCAGCCGCTGGGGCTGCTGGGCGAGCAGTTCGTGTCGGCCTATGCCGACGCGAGCGTGCGCAAGGTCGATTTTTATGGCGACTCGGGCGACGCGCTGGCCCGGGTCAAGCGCGAAGGGGTTCGTGTGGGGGTCGATTTCGGCTGGCCCATCGGGCTGCGCGGCACCATTGGCGACATGCGGGTGGGCCTGTTGTCCACCGCCAGGCGCGCCTCGCCCGAGCTGCTGGACGCCAGCGTGGCCAGCCTGCCGGTGTCGCAGGGGGTGCGATGGCGCGAGAACGGCCTGCGCGCCGCGGTCATTGCCGATCAGCTCGACTTTGCCAACTTCCCCTCGCGCGGCTACCGCGCGCTGGGTGAGGTGGTGTGGGGGCGGCGCCGGGTGATCGGGGGCGAGTCGACCCATTTCACGCGGGTCGAGGGCAGCTTCACCGGCGTGAAAAGCTGGGGAGCCAACTCGCTCAACGTGGGCGCCCGGCTGGCGCATGCCAGCGACATCCCGATCGCGGCCATCGACGAATACTCGCTGGGCGGCTTCCAGAACCTCTCGGGCTACCGCACCGGCCAGGTGGCCGGCAACTACCTGGTGTTCGGCCGGCTGACCTATTACCGGCGGCTGCCCTGGGAGGCGGGTGTGGCGCGTGCCTTGTTTGCCGGTGGCTCGCTCGAGGCTGGCAACGCATGGTTCGACCGCCGGGACATTTCGCTGCGCGACCTGCGGGGCGCGGGCAGCCTGTTCATCGGCGCCGACACCGGCATCGGGCCGCTGTACCTGAGCGTGGTGAGCGCGCCCAAGGGCTTCACCGGGCTGTACCTGTTCCTCGGCAGGCCTTGAGCCTCATTCCTTGTAATAGACCACCTGGTGGGTGGTGGCCAGCAGCGCGCCCGCCTGGCTCCAGAGGTGCGCGCTCTGGTCGAAGTAGCCATTGCGCATGACGTTCGACTGCGCCCGGCCCAGCAGCCAGCCGTCGGCCACCGACGCCAGTTCGGCCGCGCCGACGTGGAAGTACACGGTCATGGAGACGGTGCCCGCGGGCACCCGGGTGGCGCGGCGCAGCCACACGCGGGGAAAGAACACGTCGCACAGCGCGCACAGGCTGGTGAAGTCCAGCGCGCGCGGCGGTTCGTCGCGCACCCACAAGGTGGTGCGGCTTTGTTCACCCGAGCCATCCCACACCCGCGGAATCGCTCCTTCGGCAATGCGGATGTCGTAGCGCTTCACCCACTCGACCAGGGCCGCCATGTTGGGGCGCCCGAGCGCGTTGGGCGACAGCACGCGCGGCGCCAGCTCGTCCTGGGAACCCCAGGTGTCGCGCCGCACGGCGGTGAGCGCGGTGGCGGTCAGCACGGTCTGCCCGGCCTGCGCCATCTCGATCAGCCAGTGCTGGGTGGACCGGTTGGTGCGCACCGGGCGCGCCTGCACCTCGAACGCGCCATCGGCCACGGCGGCACAGAAGTTCACGGTGAGCGACACGGGATCGCCCACGCGATCGGGGTGCTGGCACACCGCATTCAGCGCGGTGGCGGCGGTGACTCCGCCGAATGGTCCCACCATGTTGCCGTAGGCCGGCGAAGTGTTGCCCTCGAACCGCCCCTGACCGGTGGGTTGCAGCGCAATGGCCTGGTCGAAGGGGTGGTTCATGGCGTGCTCCGTCAGACGCGTTCGAAGATGCCGGCGGCGCCCTGCCCCATGCCCACGCACATGGTCACCATGCCGTACTTCTTCTGGTGGCGGCGCAGCGCGTGCACCACCGTGGCCGAGCGGATGGCGCCGGTGGCACCCAGCGGGTGGCCAAGCGCAATCGCACCGCCCATGGGGTTGACCTTCGACGGGTCGAGGCCCAGGGTGTTGATGACGGCCAGCGACTGGGCGGCGAACGCCTCGTTGAGCTCGATCCAGTCCATGTCGTCCTGGCGCAGGCCGGCCGACTTGAGCGCGGCGGGAATCGCCTCGACCGGGCCGATGCCCATGATATGGGGCGGCACACCGCGGCTGGCGTAGCTGACGAAGCGGGCCAGCGGCTTGAGCCCGAAGCGCTTGACCGCCGATTCGCTGGCGAGGATCAGCGCGCCTGCGCCATCGCTGGTCTGCGAGCTGTTGCCCGCCGTGACCGACCCGCGCGCGGCGAACACCGTGCGCAGCTTGGCCAGGCCCTCCAGGCTGGTGTCGGGCCGCGCGCCTTCGTCCAGGCTGACGGTGCGCATGCGGGAGCTCACCTCGGCGCTGTCCAGGTCGACGTCGCGCTCGGTCACCTCCACCGGCGTGATCTCGTCGGTGAACTCGCCGTTCTTCATGGCGATGACCGCGCGCTGGTGCGACTGCAGCGCAAAGGCATCCTGCGCGTCGCGCGACACCTTCCATTGCTGCGCCACCTTCTCGGCGGTCAGGCCCATGCCGTAGGCAATGCCGTACTGCTCGACGTCCTGCGTGTTGGCGAAGATGGCGGGTGACAGGCTGGGCGAGTTGCCCATCATGGGCACCATGCTCATGCTCTCGGTGCCGGCGGCGATCATCACATCGGCCTCGCCCACGCGGATCCGGTCGGCCGCCATGGCCACCGCCGACAGGCCGGAGGCACAGAAGCGGTTGACCGTGATGCCGCCCACGCTGTTGGGCAGGCCGGCGAGGATGGCGCCGATGCGCGCCACGTTCAGGCCCTGCTGGGCTTCGGGAATGGCACAGCCGCAAATGATGTCTTCAATGGCCTTGGGATCGAGCCCCGGAGCCTGTGCGAGCGCCGAGCGCAGCGCGAGCGCCAGCATGTCGTCGGGCCGGAGGTTGCGGAACGACCCCTTGTGGGAACGGCCGATGGGCGTGCGCGTGGCGGCAACGATGTAGGCGTCTTGGATCTGCTTCATGGTGAAAGGCTTTCGGTGTTACCCCCTCTCCCGCTCGCGGGAGAGGGTTGGGGTGAGGGCCTGCAAGGTCTGGAGAATCTTCTCCAGCACCGCAACGGTTTCGGTCAGCACCTCGTGATTCCAGAACCGGATCACGCGCAACCCTTGTTGTTCAATGAACGTCGTGCGACGAGCGTCATGCGCCTGCGCCGCGGCTTCCGAATGCTGCCCGCCATCGATTTCGATCGCCAGACCGGCATCGAGGCAGACGAAGTCCAGCGTGAACGCGCCGAGCGGATGCTGCCGACGAAACTTGAAACCCTGCAATTGCCGGCCTCGAATCCGGCTCCAGAGCAGGGATTCGGCGTCGGTCTGGTTCCGTCGCAAAGCCCTGGCGCGATCGATTGCGGGCACCCTCACCCCATCCCTCTCCCGCTCGCGGGAGAGGGGGCAAGGCACGCGATCGTCGACGGGCTTCATCGTCGGGCTCAGTTTCGAACAGGCTTGCCGGTGTTGAGCATGCCCAGAATCCGCTCTTGCGTCTTCGGGTTCGTGATCAGCGCGCAGAAGGCCTGGCGCTCCAGCGTCATGAGGTATTCCTCGCTCACCAGCGTGCCGGGATCGACTTCGCCGCCGGTGACCACGTTGGCGATCAGGGTGGCGATGTGGAAGTCGTGCTGGCTGATGAAGCCGCCGTCGCGCATGTTGACCAGCTGCCCCATCACCGTGGCCTTGCCCGAGCGGCCAGCGACCGGGAACAGGCGTTTGTGGGGCGGGCGGTAGCCGGCGCGGAACATGGCCTTCGCCTCGTTGAGCGCCACGAACAGCAGTTCGTCCTTGTGCGGAACGATCAGGTCGGACTCGAGCAGGTAGCCGATGCTGCGCGACTCGATCGCGCTGGTGCCGACCTTGGCCATGGCCGCGGCGGTGAAGCCTTCGGTGAGGAACGGCAGCAGGTCCTTGCCGGTCGAGGTGGCGGCGTTCTCGGCCGCGCGGCGGGCGATGTAGGTGAGGCCGCCGGCACCCGGGATCAGGCCGACGCCCACTTCCACCAGGCCGATGTAGCTCTCCATGTGCGCCACTCGCTTGCTGCTGTAGACCGCCAGCTCGCAGCCGCCGCCGAGCGCCATGCCGCGGATGGCCGAGACCACCGGCACGCTGGCGTACCGCAGGCGCAGCATGGTCTGCTGCATGAAGCCTTCGGCGTCTTCGATGGCGGCCACGCCCACGGCCAGGAAGGCCGGCAGCATGGCCTGCAGGTCGGCGCCGACGCTGAAGGGTTCGTCGCCCGACCAGACCACCAGGCCCTGGTACTGCGACTCGGCGAGTTCCACCGCCTGCATCAGGCCCTCGCACACCTCGGGGCTGATGGCGTGCATCTTGGTCTTGATGCTCGCGATCAGCACCTCGCCGTCCAGCGTCCAAAGGCGGACCGCATCGGTTTCCTCGATGGTGGTGCCGGCGGCTTCGAAGCGCGGACCGGCCTCGCCGAGCAGCAGTTCCGGGAACGGCTGGCGCTGGTAGACCGGGAGTTCACGGCGCGGCTCGAACACACCCTTGGCGGGATTCCACGAACCTTGCGCGGTGTGCACGCCACCCGCCTCGGCCACCGGCCCCTTGAACACCCAATCGGGCAGCGACGCCTTGCTGAGGGCCTTGCCGGCATCGATGTCTTCCTGAACCATCTTCGCCACCTCGAGCCAGCCGGCCTCCTGCCAGAGTTCGAACGGGCCCTGCTTCATGCCGAAGCCCCAGCGCATGGCCTGGTCCACGTCGCGGGCGGTGTCGGCGATGGTGGCCAGGTGCACGGCCGCGTAATGAAAGCTGTTGCGCAGGATCGCCCAGAGGAACTGGCCCTGCGGGCCGGTGCTGTTGCGCAGCAGCTTCAGGCGTTCGCCGGCGGGCTTCTTCAGCATGCGCCCGTACACCTCGTCGGCCTTCTGGCCAGCGGGCACGTATTCGCCGCTGTCCAGCTCGAAGCGCATCACGTCGCGCCCGACCTTCTTGAAGAAGCCGGCCTTGGTCTTCTGGCCCAGGTGGCCCTTGTCGAGCAGGGCCTTGAGCACCGGCGGCGTGCCGAAGCTGTCGTAGAACGGATCGGTCTCGGCGCTCAGGTTGTCCTGCAGCGTCTTGATCACGTGGGCCATGGTGTCCAGGCCCACCACGTCGGCGGTCCGGAAGGTGCCCGAACTGGCGCGACCCAGGCGCTTGCCGGTCAGGTCGTCGACCACGTCGAAGGTCAGGCCGAAGCGTTCGACCTCCTTCATGGTGGACAGCATGCCGGCAATGCCGATGCGGTTGGCGATGAAGTTCGGCGTGTCCTTGGCGCGCACCACGCCCTTGCCCAGACCGCTGGTGACGAAGGTCTCGAGGTCGTCAAGAATCTGCGGCTGCGTCGCGGGGGTGGCGATCAGCTCCACCAGCGTCATGTAGCGCGGCGGGTTGAAGAAGTGGATGCCGCAGAAGCGCGGCTTGATGGACTCGGGCAGCGCCGCGGACAGTTGGGTGATCGACAGGCCCGAGGTGTTGGATGCGACGATCGCGTGATCGGCCACGAAGGGCGCGATCTTGCGGTAGAGGTCGAGCTTCCAGTCCATGCGCTCGGCAATCGCCTCGATGATCAGGTCGCAGTCCTTGAGCTGGTCCAGGTGCTCTTCGTAGTTGGCCTGGCCGATCAGGTCTGCGTCGGCCGCCACGCCCAGGGGCGATGGCTTGAGCTTCTTCAGGTTGTCGATGGCGCGGGTGACGATGCCGTTCTTGTGGCCTTCCTTGGCGGGAAGGTCGAACAGCACCACCGGCACCTTGACGTTGACGAGGTGGGCAGCGATCTGCGCGCCCATCACGCCTGCGCCGAGCACGGCGACTTTTCTGACGTTGAAACGATTCATGGGTTATCCGTTGGGTTTGCAGCGGTCACTCGACGCGTTGCCAGACCTGGGTTCGGTAGAACGGGCCGATGTAGCCGCGCATTTCCATCTGGGCGCCACCACCGATCGGCTTCAGGCGCGCGCGGTAGCTCTTGCCGTTCTTCGGGTCGACGATGGTGCCGCCCTCGTACACCGTGGCGTCGGCCTCGCTCTTCTTGATGCCGCGCAGGATGTCCAGCCCGAGCACGGGCTTGTCCTTGCGGTCGTCGGTGCAGTCGCCGCACACCGACTTGGGGTCGGTGGCGGGGTCCAGCAGCTTCTCGATGCGCCCGGTGAACACGCCATTGTTTTCGGTGATCCGCACCAGCGACTTTTCCTTCTTCGTGTCGTCGTCGATGGTCTTCCAGAGACCCACCGGCGTCGTCTGGGCGTGGGCCATGCCCGACATCAGAACGACAAGCGCAATCAGATTCATCTTCATGGCGACCTCACTGGCACGAAAGGAAGTTGTCGAGGAACACCGAGGAACCGCCCTTCGACATGCTCAGGACGGGCCTCTGGTGTTGTCCCCCCCCAGGGGAAAGACGCGAAGCGGCGCAGGGGGTTCTCATGCCAGAGCCAGATCGGTGTCCATCAGCACCTTGCTGCCCGAGCGGGCGAGGCGCATCAGCGTCACGGTCTCGGGGAACAGCTTGGCGAAATAGAAGCGCGCGGTCTGCAGCTTGGCGGGGTAGAACGGGTCGGTGCTGCCGGCGTCGATGGCGCGCTGTGCGGCCTGCGCCATGCGGGCAAAGAAGTAGCCGAACACCAAGTGACCCGCGACCCGCAGGTAAGGCACGGCGGCCGCGCCCACCTCGTCGGGGTTCTGCATGCCCTTGAAGCCCAGCTCGGTGGTGAACTTGGTCATCTGGTCGCCCAGCATGGCCAGCGGGTTGATGAACTCGGCCATCTTCTCGTTGACGCCCTCTTCCTCCACCAGTGCGGCCACCAGCTTGCCGAACTTCTTCAGCGTGGCGCCGTTGTTGCCCAACACCTTGCGGCCCAGCAGGTCGAGGCTCTGCACGGTGTTGGTGCCCTCGTAGATCATGTTGATGCGGGCATCGCGCACGTACTGCTCCATGCCCCATTCCTTGATGTAGCCGTGGCCGCCGAACACCTGCATGCAGTGGTTGGTGGCTTCGAAACCGTTGTCGGTGAGGAAGGCCTTGGCGATCGGGGTCAGCAGCGCGGCGAGGTCGGCGCAGTCCTTGCGCACCTTTTCGTCGGGGTGGTTGAGTTCCTTGTCGAGCAGGATGGTGCAGAACATGAGCAGCGCGCGGCCGCCTTCGGCATAGGCCTTGGCGGTGAGCAGCATCTTGCGCACGTCGGGGTGCACGATGATCGGATCGGCCGGCTTGCTCTTGTCCTTCACGCCCGAGAGGCTGCGCATCTGGATGCGGTCCTTGGCGTAGGCGAGCGCGTTCTGGTAGGCCACTTCGGTGAGGCCCAGGCTCTGGTTGCCCACACCCAGACGGGCGGCGTTCATCATGACGAACATGGCGGGCAGGCCCTTGTTGGGTTCACCCACCAGGGTGCCGACCGCGCCGTCGAGCACCATCTGGCAGGTGGCGTTGGCGTGGATGCCCATCTTGTGTTCCAGGCCGCCGCAGTGGATGCCGTTGCGCTCGCCCAGCGAACCGTCGGCCTTGACGTTGAACTTGGGCACCAGGAACAGGCTGATGCCCTTGCTGCCGGCCGGTGCGTCCGGCAGGCGCGCGAGCACCAGGTGCACGATGTTCTCGGCCAGGTCGTGTTCACCCGCGCTGATGAAGATCTTCTGCCCGGTGAGGCGGTAGGTGCCATCGGCCTGGGGTTCTGCCTTGGTGCGCAGCATGCCGAGGTCGGTGCCGCAATGGGGTTCGGTCAGGCACATGGTGCCGGTCCACTCGCCGCTGGTGAGCTTGGGCAGGAACATCGCCTTCTGCTCGGCTGAGCCATGCGCGTGCAGGCATTCGTAGGCGCCGTGCGACAGACCGGGGTACATGGTCCACGCCTGGTTGGCGCTGTTGAGCATTTCGTAGAAGCACTGGTTCACGATGAACGGCAGGCCCTGGCCACCGAACTCGGGGTCGCACGACAGCGCGGGCCAGCCGCCCTCGACGTACTGCCGGTAGGCTTCCTTGAAGCCGGCCGGGGCCTTCACCTCGTGGGTCGTCTTGTCGAGCTTGCAGCCCTCTTCGTCGCCACTGATGTTGAGCGGAAAGGTCACTTCGGTCGCGAACTTGCCGCCTTCTTCGAGCACCGCGTTGATGGTGTCGGCGTCGATGTCGGCG
Organism: Synechococcus sp. UW140; assembly: GCA_943371665.1. Lineage (GTDB taxonomy): Bacteria > Pseudomonadota > Gammaproteobacteria > Burkholderiales > Burkholderiaceae_C > Hydrogenophaga. The sequence goes on along the minus strand of CALRVR020000012.1, from coordinate 75,344 downwards.
TGCTTGGGACAGGCCTTGAGTTCATCGACGGCGTTGAACACCTCGTGCATGACGAACTGCATGTCGCGCAGCGGGGGGTTGTAGACGGGCATGGAGCTCTCCTGTGGTTTCGTCGAAAGGGAAGGAATCAGTTCTTGCGCCGGGCGGCCGGTGTGGCGCCGTGGCGATCGAGGATGGCGTCGAAGCCGCGCCAGGCGCGTTCGAGGCAACCGGGGCTGCGCAGAAAGCGCGCCTCGTAATGCAAGGCCAGGATCAGGCCGTGGATCTCAAAGGCCACCTGGCGGGCGTCGATGCCCTTGGCCACATGGCCTTCCTCGGCGGCGATCTCGATGGCGCGCTTGAGCGCGTCCTGCCAGGTGGTGACCGAGCTGGCCAGCGCGTCGCGCACGGGGCCCGGGCGGTCATCGAACTCGACCGCCCCGCTGATGTAGAGGCAGCCCGAATCGATCTCGACAGAGGTGCGTTTCATCCAGTTGTCGAACAGCGCGCGCAGGCGCGGCAGACCGCGTGGCGCGGCCAGCGCGGGGTAGAAGACCTCGTCCTCGAAGCGCGTGTGGTATTCGCGGATCACCGAGATCTGCAGTTCCTCGCGCGAGCCGAAGTGGGCGAAGACGCCCGACTTGCTCATCTGCATGACCTCGGCCAGCGCACCGATCGACAGGCCCTCGAGCCCGATCTGGGTGGCCAGACCGAGCGCCGCGTCGACGATGGCGGCCTTGGTCTGCTGGCCCTTGGGCTGCGGCTTGGCCGACGGGTCATCGGCCGAACGCGCGGCGGCGGTGCGGGGTCGTCGGGCGGTGGTCTCGCTCATGCGCGTGGGTCGGGTGGGTGGTTCGGGTCGGTCAGGCTCGTCAAAAGAAACGAACGATCGTTCTATTTTGACCCAGATTGACCCGTTGCACGCAAGTGCCCGTGCAAACGGCACCCTTTGTTTAGGGCGCGGCCTCTAGACCGGGCGGTGCGCCAGCTCGCGAACGGTGTCCCGCGCCACCACCCAGACCCGGTCGCCGGCGCGGCGTTCGATGGGGTGCATGCCGGTGAAATCGCCGAAGGCTGGCAAGACGCCGACCGCGTGCCGGACCGGGTCGCCGAACCAGAAGCACGGCAGGCGCAAGCGGTCGCGGGCCGGCCCCTGCAGCGACACGCAGGGGTGCCAGTGCCCAGCCAGGGCATAGGCGCCGGGCACGGATTGCGGTTCGTGGCACAGGGCCCAGGGGCCCAGGGGCCAGGGCTCGGCATGCACCTGAAGGGCCCAGTCGGCGGGTGGATCGCCGGCGGCGCGGTCGTGGTTGCCGCGCACCAGATGGACGTCCAGACCCGGTCGGGCCAGCCGCCAGGCCGCCAACGATGCACCGACCGCGGCGAGCATGGTCGGGCTGCGCCCGCGGGCCGCGTGCAGCAGGTCGCCCAGAAACACGAGGTGCTTCAGGGGCGCGGCACCGAGGTCGTCGATGGCCTGCTGCAGCGATTGCAGGGTGGCGGCGGTGGAGCCGGCCGGCACCGGCACACCCAGCCGGCGGAAACTGGCGGCCTTGCCGAAATGGGCGTCGGCCACCAGCAGGGCGCCCGGGCCGGGCAGAAACGCCGCACCGCCGGGGTGCAGCCAGAGGTCGAGCCCCGGGGCGAGCCGGGCCGGCTGCCAGGGCGAAGGCGGGGTCAGCAGGCCGGGGTCAGCGTCGGCCACCGGGCAACAGCAGGGCCAGGCTGTGCTCCAGGCTTTCGCCGGGCGAGCGCTTGAAGCCGCTGCGGGCAAAGCGTTGCAGCCGGCCCACGCAGAAGGCGGTGATGACGGACGCATCGGCCTGTGCATCCACCGTGGGCGTGTTGGCGCCGCTGAGCAGGGCGGTCTCGCGCAGGTTCTGGCGCAGGGTCGATTCGATCTTGTCGAAGAACAGGTTCATGCGCTGCTGAAGGCGCTCGTTCTCGAACACCAGGGCGTCGCCCACCATCACGCGGGTCATGCCGGGGTTCTTTTCGCCGAACTGCAGCAGCACCGTCACCAGCTTGCGGCAGCGCACCAGCGCGTCGGACTCGCGCTCGCCCAGCTGGTTGATCAGGCCGAACACCGACTGCTCGATGAATTCGATCAGGCCCTCGAACATTTGCGCCTTGCTGGCGAAATGGCGGTAAAGCGCGGCCTCGCTCACCTCGAGGCGCGCCGCCAGGGCCGCGGTCGTGATGCGTTCGGCGCCGGGCTGCTCCAGCATGGTGGCCAGTGCTTGCAGGATCTGGACCCGGCGTTCACCGGGCTTGGGCCGCTTGCGTGTGCCCGTGTCGGCGGCATCGCTCGGCGCGGCGGCGGCCACGGCGTCGTCTTCGGGCGAGGGCATCTCGGGCGCGGCAGTGGTCATGGTCGTCGCTTCGGTCCGTGAGTGGGCTGCAGAGGGCGCCGGATGGGCCCGGGGGTACTCCCTGCGCGGCATTCTCGCACAGCTCGCAACATCTGGTTACCCAGCATCTGCGCGGCCTGCGCAGCTAGTGGGCGACCGCATCGAAAGCGACCCGGACGCGCAAGCCACGGCCACCGGCGCCGGTGTCGAACTGCAGTTGCGTGCGGTGCACGCGGGCAATGCCGTCGGCAATGGCCAGACCGAGCCCGTGGCCGCCAGCCGCCGTGCCAGGCACGCGGTAGAAGCGCTGCAGCACGCGCTCGCGCTCGTGTTCGGGAATGCCGGGTCCGTCGTCCTCGACCTCGATCCAGGCCCGCGCGCCGGTGGGTGTTTCGCTCTGGCCACAGCGCAAGGTGACGGTGCCGCGGGACGGGGTGTACTTGAGGGCGTTGTCCACGAGGTTGATCAGCAGCTCCCGCAACAGCCAGGTGTGGCCCCGGGTCTGGGCGGCCGCGGCCTCCAGGCCGAGGTCGATGTGCCGCGCGCTGGCGATGTCGAGGAACTTGTCGAGGATGGTCTCGCACAGCTCGGACAGGTCGATCTGCTCAAGCGCGCTGTCGTCGTCGCGCAGCGCGTCGGTTCGCGACAGCGCAAGCAGCTGGTTGGCCAGCTGGGTGGTGTTGCGGGTGGCGTCGCGCAGCCGGAGCACCTGCTCGGCGCGCAGGCTGAGCAGGTCGCCGGCGCCCATGCTGCGCGCGGCCTGGGCCCACGCCTCCACCTGTGCCTGCAGGCCCGCCAGCGGGGTGCGCAGCTGGTGCGCCGCGTCGGCCACGAAACGGCGCTGGGATTCGCTCTGCTCGTTCACGCGGTCGAACAGGCGGTTGAGCGCGGCCACCAGCGGCCGAACCTCGGCGGGGGTCTGGCCATCGTCGATGGGGCTCAGGTCGCGCGGAGATCGACGCTCGACCGCCTGCTTGAGGTCGATCAGGGGCTGCAGTGCCCGGGCCACACCCCAGCTCAAGACCACCGCGGCCACCGCGAACAGCAACAGGTTGGGGAGCAGCACGCGAAGGACCACGTTGCGCAGCCAGTGCTGACGGGCATCGCTGCCGTCGGCGATCATCACGATGAGCTCGCCGGCGTCGGTGCGCACGCGCTGGGCCACCACGCGGTGAGTGATGCCGGCCTCGACCACGCTGAGGAACTCGGGCGCATCGGTGACCGGCAGCAGCGTGGGCAGCCACCGCTCGCCGAGCAACTGCCGTCCTTGGGCGTTGAACACGCCAATCGCCCCCAGGCCATCGCGATCGGCCAGAAATTCCTGCACCGCCGGGGCCATGAGCAGCGCGAGCTCCGGGGTCGCAGCGATCTCGGACAGGTCCGGCGAGGTTTCGGCCTCGCCATCGGCGCCGCGACGGGCCATTTGCGACACCACCACCGAATCGGCCAGCAGCGGCACCAGGCGGATCAGGCGCTGGTCCTGCAGCAGCGCTGCGTTGCCGGCGCTCTGGTAGTTGAAGAACACGCTGACCGCGCCAATGATGGCGATGGTGGCCAGCAGCATGACCAGCAGGCGGCGCTGCAGGCCGCCGATCATGTCGCGCGCCAGCGAGCGCTCAGGCGGGGTCGGTGGAACCAGGTGCATCGGCGCCCTCGAGTCGGTAGCCGAAGCCGCGGATGGCCCGCAGGCCGATGCCGGCGGGTTCGAGCTTGGCACGCAGCCGCGACACATAGACCTCGATCGCGTTGGGCGTGATTTCCTTGTCCCAGCCGGTGAGCGCCGCCAGCAGCTTGTCCTTGGCCGCCGGCTTGGGGGCCTGCAGCAGCATGTATTCGAGCACCGACCATTCCCTGGGCCCGAGTTCCAGCGGCTGACCGGCCAGGGTGGCGCGCCGGTGGGCGGTGTCCATTTCGAGCGAACCGAAACTGAGCACCGCCGAGGTGGCCGCCTGCGAGCGGCGCAGCAGCGCACGCAGGCGCGCCAGCAACTCGGGCAGCTCGAAGGGCTTGACCATGTAATCGTCGGCGCCCAGATCGAGCCCCTGCACGCGGTCGTGCAGCGCGTCGCGGGCGGTGAGGATCAGCACCGGCATGGTGAGGCCCCGGGCGCGCACCCGCCGCGTGAGTTCAAGGCCATTCACGCCCGGCAGCCCGATGTCGAGGATGGCCGCGTCGAACGCGTCGCGGTCGAGCGCCTGCTCGGCCCGCTCGGCGCTGCCGACCCAGTCGACGGTGTAGCCGGCATCGCTCAACCCGAGCTTGATGCCGCTCGCCACCATCACATCGTCCTCGACCAGAAGCAGGCGCATGGCGTCAGTGGTGAATCAACGAGACCAACGGTTTCGCCGCCGGGCCGCCCCAAGGCGAAACGCACCCCCTTGGGGGCAGCGACCCGCGCAGCGGTGGAGCGTGGGGGGCACCCAGTTTCGCCGCCGGGCCGCCCCAAGGCGAAACGCACCCCCTCCGGGGGCAGCGACCCGCGCAGCGGTGGAGCGTGGGGGCACAAAGTTTCGCCGCCGGGCCGCCCCAAGGCGAAACGCGCCCCCTGGGGGGGCAGCGACCCGCGCAGCGGTGGAGCGTGGGGGCCAACATCAATGTGATTTGATCATCGTGCCGAACGGCTCGTTGCCCAGCACCTCGAGCAACAGCGCGTGCGGCACCCGGCCGTCGATGATGTGGACCGCCTTGACGCCGCTCTTGGCCGCGTCCAGGGCGCCGGCGATCTTGGGGATCATGCCGCCCGAGATGGTGCCGTCGGCCACCAGTTCGTCGATCGCGCGGGGGGTGAGTTCGGTGAGCAGCTCGCCGGCCTTGTCGAGCACGCCGCGGATGTTGGTGAGCATGAGCAGCTTCTCGGCCTGCAGCACGGTGGCCAGCTTGGCCGCGACCACGTCGGCGTTGATGTTGTAGCTTTCGTTCTGCTCGCCGAACCCGATGGGGCTGACCACCGGAATGAACTGATCGTCCTGCAACGCCTTGACCACGGCCGGGTCGATGGACACGATGTCGCCAACCTGGCCCACGTCGTGCTCGAGGCTCGGGTCCTTCTGGTCGGTCATGCGCAGCTTGCGGGCCCGGATCATGGCGCCGTCGCGGCCGGTCAGGCCAACCGCCTTGCCGCCCGCCTGGTTGATCAGGCCCACGATGTCCTGCTGCACCTCGCCGGCCAGCACCCATTCCACCACCTCCATGGTCTCGGGGTCGGTCACGCGCATGCCCTGGATGAACTGGCCCTGCTTGCCCAGCCGCTTGAGCAAGGTCTCGATCTGGGGACCGCCACCGTGCACCACCACCGGGTTGATGCCCACCAGCTTGAGCAGCACCACGTCCTCGGCAAAGTCCTGCTGCAGCGCCGGATCGGTCATGGCGTTGCCGCCGTACTTGATGACCATGGTCTTGCCGTGGTACTGCCGGATGTAAGGCAGCGCCTGGGCCAGGATCTCGGCGCGGTCGCGCGGGGCCACGGAAGTGATGTCGGGGGCGGTGGTCATGGGCGTTGACGGTTCGGCATGGTTCGTTGAACGCCGATTTTAGGGACGCCGACGCGAGCGCAAATCCCCGAACCCGGTAACACCGCGGGACTGGCTCCGCCAGACCGCTGGTGTTGCCCCCCTCCGGGGGGTGACGCGAAGCGGCGCAGGGGGGGTCAAAAGTGTATTCCGCGCATCATCTGCTGCATGGCGATCGCCTCGGGCGACAGCTGCGACTTGGCGCCCTTCTCGCCTTTGGCGGCCGATGAATCGGGGAACATGCGGAAGCTGGTGTTCATGACGATCTGCGCAATGCGCGGCACCAGCGCGTGCATCACCTGCCCGGTGATGCCCAGGCGGGTGGCGATGCGCACCGGCTTGTCGATGCAGGCCTGCGCGATCATGTCGGCCGCTTCTTCGGGCGCCAGCGTGGGCACGTTCTGGTAGATCTTGGTCGGCGCGATCATCGGCGTGCGCACCAGCGGCATGTTGATGGTGGTGAAGGTGATGCCCAGGTCGGCGAATTCGCTCGATGCGCAGCGCGTCCACGCGTCGAGCGCGGCCTTGCTGGCCACGTAGGCCGAGAACCGCGGCGCGTTGGTGAGCACGCCGATGGAACTGATGTTGACGACGTGCCCCTTGCGCTGGGCCACCATGCCGGGCAGCAGCCCCATGGTGACGCGAAGGCAGCCGAAGTAGTTGAGCTGCATGGTGCGCTCGAAATCGTGAAAGCGGTCGTAGCTGCTTTCGATCGCCCGGCGGATCGATCGGCCGGCGTTGTTGATCAGGAAATCCACGGCGCCGTGGTTCTGGACCAGCAACTGAACGAACCGGTCGCAGTCCGCCATGTCGGCGATGTCGGCCGCGTAGGCAATGAACTCGTAGCCCTTGGCCTTGGCCTCCTTGCAGGCGTCGTCCAGCTTGTCCTGGTCCCGGCCGCAGATGACGGTGATGGCGCCCGCCTCGGCGAACTTGTGCGCCGCCGCCAGGCCGATGCCCGAGCTTCCGCCGGTGACCAGCACCACCTTGCCGGCCACGGTGCCGCGCAGGCTGCGGTCGCGGTGCAGGTCGGGGTCGAGGTGGCGTTCCCAGTAGTCCCAAAGGCGCCAGGCGTAGTCCTTGAGGTTGGGGCATTCGATGCCGCTGCCCTTGAGCGCGGCCAGCGTGCCGCGGCAGTCGAACCGCGTGGGGTAGTTCACGAAGGTGAGCATGTCCTCGGGCAGGCCCAGGTCCTTCATGATGGCGTCGCGCACGCGGCGCACCGGCGCCAGCGCCATCATGCCCTTCTTGACGCTCTTGGGAATGAAGCCCAGCAGCGCCGCGTTGACGAACAGGTTCATCTTGGGCGCGTGCGCGGCCTTGCTGAAGATGTCGAGCACGTCGCCCACGCGGTAGCCCACCGGGTCCACCAGGTGGAAGCACTCGCCGCCCTTGCGCTGCCCATGGCTGATGTGGTCCAGCGCGTTCACCACGAAATCGACCGGCACGATGTTGATGCGCCCGCCCTCGAGCCCGATGCCGGGCAGCCACGGCGGCAGGATCTGCCGCATGCGCTGGATGAGCTTGAAGAAGTAGTAGGGCCCGTCGATCTTGTCCATCTCGCCGGTCTGGCTGTCGCCCACCACCATGGCCGGGCGGTACACCGTCCAGGGCATCTTGTTCTCGGCCCGCACCAGCTTCTCGCTCTCGTGCTTGGTCATGAAGTAGGGGTGGTCGATGTTCTCGGCCTCGTCGAACATGTCCTCGCGGAACACGCCTTCGTACAGGCCGGCCGCGGCAATCGACGACACATGGTGGAAGTGGCCGGCACCAATGGCCTTGGCAAAGTCCACCGTGTGGCGCGTGCCCTCGATGTTGACCGCGACCTGGCTTTCCTCGTCGGCGCCCAGGTCGTACACCGCGGCCAGGTGGTAGAAATGGTCGATCTGCCCCTTGAGTGCCTTGGTGTCGTCGGCCGACACACCGAGCTTCTTCTGGGTCAGGTCGCCGAACACCGGGATGGCGCGCGCGGGCCCCACGCCCCAGTGCTCGCGCAGCCCGGCCACCTTGCCTTCGCTTTCCTTGCGGATCAGGAAGTGCACCACGGCTCCCTTGCGTTGCAGCAATTTGCCGACAAGGCGCTTGCCGATGAAGCCGGTGGCACCGGTGACGAAGTAATGCATGGAGAGCTCCTGAGCGGTGAATGAACGGATCGCCTGCGATTCTGTTGCAGGCGCCACGCCCGTCCATTCCGCAGAAACCCGCGTGCGGTGCAGCAAGGCTCTAGTCGTGCTTCCCTACACAGGCGGGGGCTGCGGGGCCAACATGTGGCCATGGCGGGTGCCGACACCCGCCCGTGTTTTCCCTTTTCACCCCTTTCACAGGAGCCTCCAGCATGGTCAAGAAGATCTCCAAAAGCAGCAGCACCGGCAAGACCGCCAGCGGCGGCGCGGCATCGCCCCTGGCAGGCGCCATCAAGGAATCGGCCCAGCAGATCTGGCTGGCCGGGCTGGGCGCTTTCTCCAAGGCCCAGGAAGAAGGCGGCAAGGCCTTCGAAACACTGGTCAAGGAAGGCCTGTCCATCCAGCGCAAGACCCAGTCGGTGGCCGAGGAACGCATCAACGAAGCCACCAGCCGCGTGACCACCATGGCCAGCGAGATCCAGAACAAGGCCGCTGGCCAGTGGGACAAGCTGGAGAGCCTGTTCGAAGAGCGCGTGGCCAAGGCGCTGGGCAAACTGGGTGTGCCGTCCGCCCGCGACGTGGATGCCCTGATCGAGCGCATCGACGCGCTGAACGCCCAGGTGATGAAGATGGGTGGCGCTGGTGCCGCCACGAAACCGGCCAGAAAGCCAGCTGCCAAACCGGCTGCCAAAGCGGCCGCCAAGGCTGCTGCAGCGCGCAAGCCGGCCGCCAAGCGCGCTGCGCCCCGCAAAAGCGCCGCCTGACACTGCGCGACAGCGCTGAGGCGGGCACCGCCCTACACTTGGTCGCATGACCCCACCCCGCACCCGTTCTCCGGTGGCCCCCCGCGGGCCGCGCATCGCGCTGGCCCTGGCGGGTGGCGGCCCGCTGGGCGCCATCTACGAGATCGGCGCCCTGTGTGCTCTGGAAGACACGCTCGACGGGCTCGACCTCAATGCCTGCGGGCATTACGTGGGCGTGTCGGCCGGCGGTTTCATCGCGGCCGCGCTCGCCAACGGCATCCGCCCGCGCGAGCTGTGCGAATCGTTCATCGAGGACCGCCCCCGTTTCGACGGCTTCGACCCGGCCTGGCTCATGCGGCCTGCCTGGGGTGAGCTGGCGCAGCGCCTGCGCACGCTGCCAGGGCTGGCCGGTGGCGCCGCCTGGGACTGGCTGGTCGAGGGCAAGGCCTTCACCCAGGCGCTCGAGCGGCTGGGCGCCGCGCTGCCCACCGGCGTGCTCGACAACGAAGCCATTCACCAGGAGATCGAGCGCCTGTTCAGCCAGCCCGGTCGCACCAATCACTTTCGCGACCTCAAGTCCCGCCTGACGCTGGTGGCCACCGCGCTCGACTCAGGCGACGCCGCACCGTTCGGTCAGCCGGGCCTCGACCATGTGCCGATCTCGCGCGCCATCCAGGCCAGCGCCGCGCTGCCCGGCCTGTTTCCCCCCGTACTGATCGAAGGCCGACACTACGTGGACGGCGCCCTCAAGAAAACGCTGCACGCCAGCGTGGCCCTCGAAGAGGGCGTGGACCTGCTGATCTGCGTGAACCCCCTGGTGCCCTACCACGCGTCGCCCGACGCCACCCACCAGGGCCGCATTCCGGCGCTGGTGGAAGGCGGTCTGCCGGTCGTGATGAGCCAGACCTTCCGGTCCATGATTCATTCGCGCCTGGAACTCGGCTTCAAGCAGTACGAACGCGCCTACCCCGACACCGACATCGTGCTGATCGAGCCCGATCACCGCGACGCCGAGCTGTTCTTTGCCAACACCTTCAGCTACCGCCAGCGGCGCGAAATGGCCGAGCACGCCTACCAGCAGACGCGCGCCCTGCTGCGCCTGCGCGCCGGGCGGCTGGCCGAGAAGCTGAGCCGCCACGGCATCACCATCAACCACGCCGCGCTGGCCGATTCACACCGCCACCTGATCGACACCCGCATCAAGCCGGCGGACAGCGCGGTGGCGTCGCGCCTGCACCGCGTGCTCGACGAACTGCAGCGCCGCCTGCCCCAACCGGCCTGAACCCCGCGCGAGCCCATGGCCAAGAAAGCCCCGCGCCGCACGGCCGAGCGCATCCTCGAAACCACGCTCGACCTGTTCAACCGCTTCGGCGAACCCAACGTGTCCACCACGCTGATCTCGGCCGAACTCGGCATCAGCCCGGGCAACCTGTACTACCACTACCCGGCCAAGGACGAGCTCATCAACTCGCTGTTCGAGCGCTACGAGCGTTCGTTGGGCGAGCTGCTGGGCGCGGCCGACGGCGTGCGCAACGTCGAAGACGCGTGGTTCTTTCTGCACTCGCTGTTCGAGCGCATGTGGGAATACCGCTTTCTGTACCGCGACCTCAACGACCTGCTGTCCAAGAACCGCCTGCTGGAAACGCGCTTCCAGGCGCTGCTGGCGGCCAAGACCCGGGCCGTGCGCGGGCTGGTGAACGGGCTGGTCCGGTCGGGCGCGGTGCAGATCGACAGCCGCGAGGTCGAACCCACCGCCGACAGCATGGTGGTGCTGATCACCTACTGGCTGAGCTACGAATACGTGCGTGACCCACGCCGCGCGCTGGAACCCGAACAGGCCCAGGCGGCGCTGCTGCGCGGCGCCCAGCACGTGCTGCACCAGCTGGCGCCCTACCTGGAGCCGGCGCAGCGGCAGCACCTGATGGGGCTTTCTTCTTCCTATCAGCGCTGAGTTTGTCTGGCCTGCCTCTTTGGCGGGTGTCAGGCAAGGGGCTGCCTTCGGGGTGGCTTCACCGCCCTGCCCCTCGCGCTGCGAGGGATCCCCTGCGAAGCTCGGGCGGCGGGCGCACGGCGGAACTCACTGCGCGGGCTTCGCCCGCTCCGTTCAGACAGCCGCCGCGGGTCAGATGACGAAGCGCGCTGCGCGCGCCGCCCGCCGCCCTGCGCTTCTCGGCAGGGCAGAGGCGCCACCCCGAAGGCAGCCCCTTGCCTGACGCGAGCTTGGTGGGAGTGCGTGCTTTGGGCCCTGAGCGGAACTTCAGAGCCATCTGAAGCCAGCTAACCATCGCCCCCGACGTGGCTCGCTGGAAACCGGTCACCACGAAGAAGGAGCCCTTTGGCTCGAAGCAATCGGTCAATGTCGGCTATGAGTGAATGGGCTGAACCGTCGTCTGGCACGTGAACCCATGCAAGCGAGCGGCCATGAAGGAACTCGAGAAAGCGTGATGCGGACAGCGGGTCACGCACATCGCAACATAGAGAGCGCAACTTGCAGAACTGCTGAAATTCGGCCTCTGAGGTGAATCCAGATTCAATCTCCCATAGCAGGTTCTCACAGTCAATGGAGTCCGGAACTTCAGAGAGACCGATGAACACGTCCTCAGCTATGCCTGCCTCCCACATTTCCGGTGCTAGGACTGCTTTTCCGTACTCCAAGTCAAGCTGGCCTCCCGGAAGAGACCACGCTTCCAGTTCGATCACGTGCAAGAGCGGATTCATGAAACTCTGAATAAACCTGAGCGTCTGCTGCTGGCCGAGAACCCTCATGCTAGCTTAGGCCGACCTGGGCCTTGAGCAGCCGTACAAGTGAATACGTCAACGAGAGCCCACTACATTCAAGATTCCTAACTGGCCCTTCACCTTAACCACACCTACACACCAAGCGTCGATCAGGCCGTCCAATTGGACCGGGGAGGCACCCTCAGCAAGCTGGAGCTCGAACTTTGCCGCAATCAGATGACCGTTTGGTACGGCCACAGTTTCGCGAAGTCGCAAGCAGTATTTTCGAGTGGCTGATAGGACACCCGGTGCGTTCAATTGATCGATATAGGTCCCGCCAGCGTGATCAAGAATGAAGGTGAAGCGCATGAGGACATGAAATGGTGGGCTAGGGATCTCTAGCGGGCAGACGAAAGTGGTTGAATGTCTGCTCTATTTGGCCACTGAACGATCGGTGAAAAGTTCACTTTCCACACATCTACTTCCATCGGCATATCGGAGGTGTCACAGTTCAGTGCAGCTTGGACCTTTACCCCGTCTGCATCAAGAAACTCGCACTGGGCAACGCAGCGACCAAATCTCAGCGTAGGGTCATCGCGGGAAATCGCCAAGCTGCCCATTCCGCCGTCGTCCATTGCTTCCACGACCAGCTCGCCAAGGTCGTCAGATCTGCCAGCCGCTGCAAACAGGTACGCAACCAATGGCAGTTCGTGCGAGTTGAGTTTTCTCATCCTTGAACGGTTGGTACTGGCCGGTGGCCGCCATCCTTGATCAGGCTAGACTAGGCACGTTGTGTTCCAAGGTCTGTCTCCGGCACGTCTAACGCTCCCACGTCAAAGAGAGTACCTTGGCGGCAGAGTATGCACGCGAAAAACTGGCGGCCTGTTCCTCGGTAACTCCAACGAGAATTGTTGCGGAGGAATCCCAGCACACTACTTCAAAGCACGCCCCGGGTAACTGAGGAAATGGTCCTGGTTGTTGCCAGAAAGAAGAATTCCCTTCGGCAAAGGGAGGTCTGTCTACGGCGACGCGTACCCCTATCGGGAAAGCACTGAAGACACCCCAAATAAATTGGGGATTCGCACACAGCAGAGCTGCCAGCTCGTCGCCCGAAATCCACGTGTCACCCCTACTCAACGGGGTCATTGAAACATTGGTCTCAACGTCACTCACATACCAATCGAACGACTGAGGGGTCACGCCCATTGCCGCAATGGTTGCAGCCATGTCTGTGTGCCAAGCCACTTGCTCGCTGCATTCTAGAATGACGTTCATCTGGAATGTCTGGTTCTGGCCGATAGCCGCCATCCTAGTCGACGAAGACGCCCCGCTCGCCACCCCTTCCCTGGCCGAGGGCTTGGGCGGTGCGGCCGGGGGCGCCTGTGCGCCGCCGAGGAGCGCAGGCTGGCCGGGCGCGCGCGCAGCGCGCTTCGTGAACTGACTCGCGGCGGCTGTTTGAGCGGAGCGGGCGAAGCCCGCGCAGCGAGTTCCGCCGCGGCCCGGCCAGCCGAGCACCGCAGGGAACCCTTCGCACCGCGAAGGGCGGCAAACCGGCGTCCCCGGCCGCACCGCCCAAGCCCTCGGCCCGCCCACCAACCTGGCGTCAAACGGCGGTGAGCCCGTCGACTGCTTGAAACAGCGCCTGCCGCGCCTGCGTGACGATCTGGCCGCGCCAGACGTCGGTGTCGGTGTAGAAGGCGTTCTTGATGCGCGGCTTGATCTGCGCCTGCAGCTCGGCCGGGGCGTCGGGGTGCTGGTGCAGCCAGTGATCGCCGCGCAGCGACTCGATGACTTCGGTGATCGGCACGGTGCCGTATTCGAGCGCGATGCCGGTGTACTCGGCCTGCGGGCATTCGTCGTAGGCGGCGGCCCACATCATGCCGGTCAGCTTCGCCGAGGTGGACGAGCCGTCGTAGATGCTGGTGACCGGGGTGGCGCCGTGGCCGCCCCACCAGGCGCGGGCGCGGGCCAGGGCCACGGGGTCGTCGCGGCAGGCGCAGATGCGCTCGCCCAGGCCGCTGGGGCCGAGGCCGGTGTGCAGGTCGATCCACGCGATGCGGCGCGCCGCGCGACCGTGCTCGCGCAGCACCTGCCGCAGCGTGGTGTTGTTCCAGGCGGGCGCCACGCCGCCGTAGAACAGGCCATCGGCAAACGCGTGCTGGCCGGTGGACACCGCGGCCTGGTAGCGGGTGAGCCCATGCTCGGCGATCCATGCGTCCACCGCGGCTTCGTTGTCCTCGTCGGGCGGCCAGGTGTCGGGCAGCAGCAGCGGGTGCAGCTCGGCGTAGGTTTCGTTCGCCGGCAACGGCGTCGAGAAGTCCTGGAAGTTGCGGTTGAGGTCGACGTTTTCGTGCGTGACCCGGCGCAGCCACGAAAACCCGTGCGGGTTCAGCGCGTGGATGTAGAGCACGGCCACACCGGCGTCGCGGGCCTTGGCGCGCCATTCGGCGTCGTGGGCGGCAAACACCTGCACGCCCGAACCGCAGAAGCCCTCGGCGCCATGGCAGGCGCTGCTGACGATGAGCAGTTTGTCGGCGTTGGCCGGTCCGTCGAGCGCGAGGTCCATGGCCAGCGTTTCGCCATCGCGCCCCTTCAACGGGTGCTCGTGGCTGCGGATCGCCATGCCGGCGGTGGCGGCGGCTTCAAGGAACTTGACGCGGGCCTGGGCGTAGCTGGCCGAAAAAGCCTCGTGCACCGAGATCACGCCTGCCCCGCCCGTGGCCGGGCCAGCCATTGTTCGGCCAGCCGCACCCAGTAGGTGGCGCCCAGCGGAATCAGGTCGTCGTTGAAGTCGTAGCTCGGGTTGTGCAGCATGCAGGGCCCGTCGCCGTGGCCCATGTCGCGGTGCGAGCCGTCGCCGTTGGCAATGAACACATAGCAGCCGGGGCGCGCCTGCAGCATGTACGCAAAGTCTTCGGCGCCCATGGTCGGCTCCTGCGCCACCACGCGCTCGGCGCCCACGATGTCGGCCATCACCTCGCGGGCAAAAGCGGTTTCGTCGGGGTGGTTCACGGTGGGCGGGTAGTTGCGGTTGAAGACGAACTCGCAGGTGGCGCCGTAGGCCGCGCAGGTGTGCTCGGCAATCTCCCGCATGCGGCGCTCGATCATGTCGAGCACCTCGTAGGTGAAGGTGCGCACGGTGCCGCGCAGCTCGGCGTGGTCGGGCACCACGTTGTTGGCCTCGCCGGTGTGGATCATGGTGACCGAGATCACACCGGCGTCCACCGGCTTCTTGTTGCGCGTGATGATGGTCTGGAAGCCCATCACCATCTGGCACGCCACCGGCACCGGGTCGATGCCGTTGTGGGGCAATGCCGCGTGCGCGCCCTTGCCGCGGATGGTGATGGTGAAGTCGTTGCTGGACGCCATGACCGGGCCGGCACTGGCCGCAAAGCTGCCGGCGGGCAGGCCGGGCCAGTTGTGCATGCCGAACACCGCCTCGACCGGGAATTTCTCGAACAGGCCGTCCTTGATCATTTCACGCGCGCCACCGCCGCCCTCCTCGGCCGGCTGGAAAATCAGGTACACCGTGCCGTCGAAGTTGCGGTGGCGGGCAAAGTGCTGCGCCGCCCCCAGCAGCATGGCGGTGTGGCCGTCGTGGCCGCAGGCGTGCATCTTGCCCGCGTGCTTGCTGGCGTGGTCGAAGTGGTTGTGTTCCTGCATGGGCAGCGCGTCCATGTCGGCGCGCAGCCCGATGGCACGGCCACTGGCGCCACCGTCGCGGCCGTGCACGATGCCCACCACGCCGGTGGTGCCCATGCCACGGTGCACGGGAATGCCCCACTCGGTGAGCTTGGCGGCCACCACGTCGGCGGTGCGCACTTCCTGGAAGCACAGTTCGGGGTGGGCGTGGATGTCGCGGCGCACGGCGGCAATGCCGGCGGCCTGTGTGACGATGGAATCGATGAGCTTCATATCCGGTCTCCGAAACCGGGCATGGTACCGGCTCGACCGGGCCGGGACGAGCCCCGGCCGCGACAGCGCACGATCGCCTGGGGGCATCGCCCCAGGCGTGCGGGCTCAGGGCCGCACGGCGCGAATGTCGGTGATGACCAGGTAGCTGATCGCGCCGCCGTCGGGGGCCATGTAGATGCCTTTGCCGTTCAACAGGTGGTGCGCGACGGCCAGCATGTCGCCGGCGTCGTCGCGGCCAGCGGGCCATTCCGGCTGGGTGAGCAGGTCGTGCCCATGCCGCTGCCCATACTGCCGCACCTTGCGGACCGCGTGGGTCGCTCCTTTCGGCACCGTGGGATCGGCCCAGCCCCAGCGCCAGGTGCCGGTGTCGGTCCGCAAAGTGCCCACGTGCACCACCCGCGCGACCAATCCCGTCTTGCCCTCCGTCGAGAACACCAGTTCGAGCCGGTTGCCTTCGACGTTGTAGAGGTCGTAGCGCTCGAAGTCCTCGAGGCGGTGCTTGTCGACCACCGCCTTCTGCACCGTGCGGACGCGTTCGCGGGCCGCCGACACCAGCGCGTCCCAACCGCCGTCACCCGCCGTGGCCGGCGCAACGAGCAGCAGGCAAAGGAAGCCTGAAAGCCAACGCAAAGAAATCATGACCTTGCTGGATGCCCCGCCGGACGCGGCGGGTCAAGGCATGCTATCGAGCCTGGCACCCACCGGTGCGCTCGATCGGCCAAAGGAACGGTGCTTTCAGCCCGATGGCCGATGCCACGGGGGCAGGCACGGTGTCGGTCAGCGCCGGATGCGGCCGTCTTCGGTGAGCAACGTCAGTTCGACAAACTTGGAACCGGTGTGGTCGTTCGGCCCGAATTCGACCGGAAAGCCACCCATGTCGACGTTGCGCAGCGACTGGATGGCGGTGATGAAGCTCTCGCGCGTGACGCCACGGCCGGCGCGGTTGAGCGCCTCGCAGAACACCTTGGCCGCCACGAAGCCCTCGATGCCCGAGTAATTGGGGGCCCGGCCCTGCTTGGCACGGACCGCGGTGAGGTATTCGCCCGAGATCTGCGTGACCGGGCTGTACGGGAAGGGCATGACCTGGCTCACCGCGACACCACGAGCGTCCTTGCCCAGTTCGTCGAGCAGGGCCTGCGTGCCCACGAACGACACGTTGTACAGGTTGCCGGCATAGCCCGCCTTGCGCGACTCCCGGATGAAGGCCGCACACGACTTGTAGGCGCTGATCTGCACGATGGCTTCCGGTCGTGCGGCCATGATGGACTTGACCGACTCGGCCACGTCCACGGTGTTGCGCTCGACCGTGCCGGTCGAGGCGGGCTCGAGGCTCAATGCCTTGAGCGCGCGGGTCACGCCTTCAAGGCCGGCCTTGCCGTAGGCGTCGTTCTGGTAGAAGACCGAGATGCGCTTGATGCCCACCTGGGTGAGCTGGCGCACGATGGCAGCGGTCTCGTCGAAGTAAGACGCGCGCACATGGATGGCGTAGCGGTTGAAGGGATCGCGCAGCACCTCGGCGCCGGTGAACGGCGCAAAGAAAGGCACCTTGGCCTCGGTGGCCAGTGGCAATGCCACCACGCTGGTGGGCGTGCCGATGTAGCCGAACAGCGAGAACACACCTTCGCCGATGAACTGGCGCGTGTTGGCCGCGCATTTCTCGGGCTCGTAGCCGTCGTCCAGCCGCCTGAGCTCGATGCGCCGGCCCTGGATGCCGCCCTTGGCATTGACCTGTTCGAAAAACAGTTGGGCCCCCAGGTGGAACTGCAGACCGAGCTGCTCGGCGGCACCACTGAACGGGGCCGACTGGCCCAGCACGACGGCGGTGTCTGTCAGACCGGCCACCTGCGCACGCGCGGGGGCGGACAGGGTGGAAAGAAGCGGCAGCGCGGCCACGGAACCCGCACCGGACAGCAGTTGTCGACGTCGCATGGATCACCCTCCTGAGATTTTTTGGATACCGGAACGGGGTATACCCACAATCCCATGAGGGTTCGCCCGGGAGCCGCTGAACGGCATCCTGCGGCGTTCCAGCGCGCGCCCCTATGATCGATCGATCACTTCCGACGACCTGGCATGACCACCGATTCCACCCCCGTGCGCGGCGCCTGCCCGCACGATTGTCCCGACACCTGTGCCCTGCTGACCACGGTTGAAAACGGCCGCGCGGTGCGGGTGCAGGGCAACCCCGCGCACCGGCACACCGACGGGGTGCTGTGCACCAAGGTGTCCCGCTACGCCGAGCGCACGCACCACCCCGATCGGCTGCTCACCCCCCTGAAGCGCGTCGGGCCCAAGGGCAGCGGGCACTTTGAACCGGTGTCCTGGGACGCCGCCCTGGACGACATCGCCGCCCGGCTCGGCGCCATCGCCGCGCGCGATCCGCAGGCGATCCTGCCCTACAGCTACGCCGGCACCATGGGCCTGGTGCAGGGTGAAGGCATGGCGGCGCGGTTCTTCCACCGGCTGGGCGCGTCGCTGCTGGACCGCACCATCTGCGCAGCGGCCGGCGGTGAAGGCCTGGTCCAGACGCTGGGCGGCAAGGTCGGCATGAAGGTCGAGCACTTTGCCGAGTCGAAGCTCATCCTGATCTGGGGCAGCAACAGCATCGGCAGCAACCTGCATTTCTGGAAGCTGGCGCAGCAGGCCAAGCGCGACGGCGCCCGGCTGGTGTGCATCGACCCGCGCCGCACCGAGACCGCTGAGAAATGCCATGAGCACATCGCGCTCAAGCCCGGCACCGACGCCGCGCTGGCGCTGGCGCTGATGCACGAACTCACGGTGAACGGCTGGCTCGACCACGACTACATCGCCCGCCACACCCTGGGCTGGGACGCGCTGCGCGAACGGGCGCTGCAGTGGCCGCCGGAGCGCGCCGCCGCCGTGTGCGGTGTGCCGGTGCAGCAGATCCGGGACCTGGCGCGCGCCTATGGCACCACGCGCCCGGCGGCGATCCGCCTGAATTACGGCATGCAGCGCGTGCGGGGTGGCGGCAACGCGGCGCGCGCCGTGGCGTGCCTGCCGGCGCTGGTGGGGGCCTGGCGGCACCGGGCGGGTGGCCTGCTGCTGTCCAGTTCGGGCATGTTCCCGGTGGCGCGTGCCGCGCTGTTCCGCCTCGACCTGCTGGGCGACCGCGCACCGCGCACGATCAACATGAGCACCATCGGCGACGACCTGCTGCGCGACGCATCGCCCGGCTTCGGACCGAAGATCGAGGCGCTGATCGTCTACAACAGCAACCCGGTCGCGGTGGCGCCCGAGTCCGGCAAGGTGGTCAAGGGCTTCCAGCGGGACGACCTGTTCACCGTGGTGCTCGAGCACTTCCTGACCGACACCGCCGACCACGCCGACTACGTGCTGCCCGCCACCACGCAGCTCGAGCACTGGGACATCCACACCAGCTACGGCCACACCGACGTGCTGCTCAACCGCCCGGCCATCGAACCGGTGGGCGAGGCGCGGCCCAACACCGACGTGTTCCGCGCCCTGGCCGCCCGCATGGGTTTCGACGATGCCTGCCTGCAGGAGGACGACCTGACGCTGTGCCGCACCGCGTTTGGCGACCGGATCGACTTCGGGCAACTGCTTGACGTGGGCTGGGCCACCCTGCCGGTGCCCGAGGCGCCGTTCGCCGAGGGTGGGTTTCCCACGCCATCGGGCCGGTGCGAGTTCCACAGCGCGCGCCTGGCGGCGCAGGGTCTGGACCCGCTGCCCGATCACCTGCCCAACGCCGAGCCCGGCGGCACCCACCCCGACTACCCGCTGGCCATGATCTCGCCACCGGCACGCAACTTCCTCAACAGCAGCTTCGTCAACGTGCAGAGCCTGCGCGACATCGAGGGGCAGCCCTTGCTGGAAATCCACGCCGACGACGCGGCGGCGCGCGGCATCCGCAGCGGCCAGATGGTGCGCGTGTTCAACGAACGCGGCGAATACCGATGCGCCGCCGAGGTGTCCCCCCGCGCACGACCCGGTGTGGTCAACGGACTCGGCATCTGGTGGCGCAAGCTGGGGCCGTTCGGCACCAACGTGAATGAAGTGACCAGCCAGCGCCTGACCGATCTGGGGCGCGGCCCGACCTTTTACGACTGTCACGTGCAGGTGGCACCGCTGGAGACCGAGGCCTGATGCGCAAAAGCCTCTGGGTCCTGTGGCTGGCGGTGCTGGCGGTGGTGGCCATGGCCACCGGCTGCGCGCGCACGCACGGGCCGGGCTACTACTGGCAATCGGTCGCCGGGCACACCGACCTGATGTGGCGCTCGCGCCCCATCGACCATTGGCTGAGCGACGAAACCACCCCCGCAGGGCTGCGGGCCCGACTGGCGCTGGCGCAGCGCATCCGTGACTTCGCATCGGCTGAACTCGACTTGCCCGACAACGCCAGCTACAAGCGATACGCCGATCTGGGCCGGCGGGCCGCCGTCTACAACGTGGTGGCAGCGCCCGCGCTGTCGCTGCAACTCAAGACCTGGTGCTTTCCCGTGGCGGGCTGCGTGGGGTACCGCGGCTACTACAGCGAAGCCGATGCGCAGGCCTTTGCGCAGCAACTTCGCGAGGGCGAAGGCGGCGAGGACGACCTTGAGGTGGGCGTTTACCCCGTGCCGGCCTATTCAACGCTGGGCTGGATGAACTGGGCCGGTGGCGATCCGGTGCTCAACACCTTCATCGTCTACCCGGAAGGGGAACTGGCGCGCCTGCTGTTTCACGAGCTGGCCCACCAGGTGGTCTACGTCCAGGACGACACCGCCTTCAACGAGTCGTTTGCCACCGCGGTGGAGCGGCTGGGCGTGCAGCGCTGGCTGCAGCAGGCGGCAACGCCCGCGGCCCGCGCCGAGTACACCGCATTCGACCAGCGCCGCCAGGCGTTCAGGGCCCTCACGCGGTCGGTGCGCGACCGGCTTCAGGTGGTCTACAGCGATCCCGCGACCGATGAAGCCGGCAAGCGGCAGCGCAAACAGGCGGTCATGGACGACTTCCGGCGCGAGTACGAGGCGCTCAAGGCCTTCTGGGGCGGCTTTTCAGGCTACGACCCCTGGGTGGCCCGGGTCAACAACGCGTTGCTGGGCGCCCAGGGTGCCTACGACCGGTTCGTGCCGGGCTTCGAGGCCTTGTTCGAGCGTGAAGGCCGCGATTTCGCGCGCTTTTATGATGCGGTGCGTGCGCTGGCCAAACGGCCCAAGGCCGAACGCGAGGCGATCCTGCTCGCGCTGGCACCCACACGCTGACCACCTGGAGAACACCCCGCCATGGCCGACATCCACATCGAGCGCAAACACGAACTGGGCCTCAAGGGCGCCCGCAAGCTGGCCTGGCAGTGGGCCGAGCAGGCCGAGGAAGAGTTCGACATGAGCTGCACCTACGAGGAGGGCAAGGACGCCGACGAGGTGCAGTTCTCGCGCTCGGGCGTGAGCGGGTGCCTGCGGGTGTCGGGCGATCAGTTCGTGCTCGACGCAAAGCTCGGCTTTCTGCTGGGCGCGTTCAAGGACCGCATCGAGTCCGAGATCGTGAAGAACCTGGACACGCTGCTGGCCGCCGGCAAGCCGGCGCCGAAAAAGGCGGCCACCAAGAAGAAGGCCGCCTGAACCGGCTGCGTCAGCTGAGGCTCTCGATCAGGTCGACGTATTGCTCCATGGCGTCACCGGACGAGGTGCCCTTGAGCGTGTTCCAGGCGTCCCACTTGGCGCGTCCCACCATGTCGCCGAAGCCGGGCTTCTTCTCGGTGTTGTCGCCGGCCGTGGCCTGCTTGTAGAGGCCGTAGATCTTCAGCAGCGTGGCGTTGTCGGGGCGCTCGCTGAGCTTCTTGGAATTGGCGACGGCGGCTTCGAAACGGGCCTTGAGATCGGACATGGGGTCTCCTGGTGGAATGGCGGTTTGTCCCGGTATCTTACGGAGCCATCCGTGCCCAGAATAGAGAACCCACCCGAGGAGACAACATGGATCACCGCGTCGCGGCCGTCACCCAGGCCCTGAGCAGCGCGATCGGCCTGGAAGGCGAGCGCATGAGCAAGGTCGACACGGCCTGGCTGCGCATGGATTCGGCGTCCAACCTGATGATGATCGTCGGAGTGTGGGTGCTGCGCCCGGCCATTTCCCGGGCGGCACTGGCCGAGCGCATTCGGGAGCGCCTGCTTCCCTACCGGCGCTTCACCCAACTGGCGCGCGAAGACGCCGCGGGTGCCGCCTGGATCGATGACCCCGATTTCGATCTCGACCGCCACCTGGTCACCCACCGCCTCAAGCGCGGCAAAGGGCAGACGGAACAGGCCGCGCTGCAGGCCAGGGTGGGCGCGCTGGCCATGCAGCCGCTGGACCACCACCACCCCCTGTGGCGCTTCGAACTGATCGAGCACTACGACGGCGGCTCGGCCCTGATCGCCCGCATCCACCACTGCATTGCGGACGGCATCGCCCTGATCGGCGTGATGATGAGCCTGGTCGACGGCGGCGCCCTGCCACCGCAGCGCAAGCGCAAGTCCGCCCCGCGCCACGAGGGGATGGAGGGGGCGGAAGACTGGCTGGCCGACACGCTGATCCGGCCACTGGGCGACCTGACCGCGCGTGCGCTGGAGGTGGCCGGGGGCAGCGCGGCGCGTTCGCTGGCCCTCATGTCGGCCCCGCAGCAAACGCTGTCGGGCACCCTGGACCAGGCGGTCGATGTGGCGCGCATCGGTGCGCAGCTGGCCAGCGACCTGTCGGCGCTGGCGCTCATGCCGGACGACTCGGGCACGCGCCTCAAGGGCACGCCCGGCGCCGTGAAGCGGGTCGCCTGGTGCGAGCCGATCCCGCTGGACGCGGTCAAGGCCATCGGCAAGGCGTTCAACGCATCGGTCAACGACGTGCTGATGTCCTGTGTGGCGGGCGCCATCGGCGACTACCTGCGCGGCCAGGGCGACCGCACCGACGGACAGGAAATCCGGGCCATGGTGCCGATCAACCTGCGGCCCATGGAAGACGCGTGGAAACTGGGCAATCGGTTCGGCCTGGTCCCGCTGCTGCTGCCGATCGGCGTGACCAATCCGGTCGAGCGGCTGTATGCCGTGCGGGCCCGCATGAACAGCCTCAAGGGCAGCCTGCAGCCGCTGCTGACCTTCGGCCTGCTGTCGGTCGCGGGACTGCTGGTGAAGCCGGCCCAGGACGCCCTGCTCAGCCTCTTCGGCCGCAAGACCACCGCCGTGATGACCAACGTGCCGGGGCCGGCCCGCAAGCTGCAGGTGTGCGGCAGCACGCTGGAGCAGACGATGTTCTGGGTGCCGCAGACGGGCACCGTGGGGCTGGGGGTTTCGGTGCTCAGTTACGGCGGCGGGGTGCAGTTCGGCGTGATTGCGGACACGGCGCTGTGCCCTGAACCCCAGGCCATCATCGATGGCTTCACGCCGGCCTTCGAGCAATTGCTGGCGCTCACGCTCATGCTGCCCTGGGGCGACGACTGACGCGGCGCCGCCGCGTCAGCGATCGGGCAAGGCCAGGTTGAGGCGCCTGCTGGCGATGTGCAGCAGGCCGTCGAAGATCAGGCTTTCCACGAGGTCGACCTCGGTCGACATCGACGGCGCCATCTTCCAGCCCGCGCCACCCGTCATGTAGACCACCGGCTGCTCGCCGCAATGGCGGCGCAGGTTCTCCACCATGCGCTGGACCGCACCGGCAATGGCAAAAGTGCCCCCGCTGGTGAGGGCATCGCTGGTGTTGGTGGGGAAGTCGCGCACTTCGCCGGTGGGCACGTGCAGGCCGGCGGTGCCGGATTCGAGGGCCCGCAGCATGATGCCGTGGCCCGGGAGAATGATGCCGCCCAGGAACCTTCCCTGCGTGTCGATCGCCTCGACCGTGACCGCGGTGCCCACCATCACCACCACGCAGGGCTTGGCGGGGCCGCGCGCGAGCAGCCGCTGACGGGCCCCGATCATGGCCACCCAGCGGTCCGAGCCCAGCCGGGCGGGGTGGTCGTAGCCGTTGACGAGTCCGGCCTCCTGGTTGCTGGACACCACCCATTGGGGCGTCACGTCCCAGAGTTCCAGCTGTTCCTCGACCCGGCGCTTGACCGCGTCGCCCGCCACCACACAGCCCAGCACCCACTTCGGCGTGGGCAGGCGGCTCCAGTCACCGTCCTCGAGGGTTTCGATGTTTTCAAGGAACTGGGCACCCTGCACGATGAGTTTCGCACCGACGTGGGGTTCGTCGTACAGCGCCCATTTGAGGCGGGTGTTGCCGACATCCAGGGCAAGAAAGGCCATGGGGCGCGATTATGACCAAGCCGCCCGGGCTCCGGGCGCCGGACGTCAGGTCAGATGAGGCCCAGCAGGCAGGCCCGCTGCACCGCGGCCACCTTGTTGTCGGTCTGAAGCTTGGCCATGGCGTTGGCCAGGTGGTAGTTCACCGTGCGCTCCGACACTTCCATGCGCAGGGAGGTTTCGCGGGCGGTGAGCCCTTCGAACGCCAGGTTGAGGCATTCGAGTTCGCGAGGGCTCAGCGCCAGCCGCTGCTCGGCCAGAGCCCGCTTGAGCATCGGCCACACGTTGAACGCCGACCAGGCCAGGGTGGCGGCTTCCGACCGGCTGCCGAACGCGCGGGGGCTGAACATGAAGCATTCGAAGGCGCGACCGGCGGGCAGGGGAAACGCCACCCGCACCAGGGTCTGGTGGCCATGGGCCAGAAACAGGCGGCGCCAGCGGCTTCCCTGGTCGGCGGCCGACTTGGAGATGTCCTGCCATGCCACCAGGGGCGCATCGCTCTCGCGCCAGTTCGAACCGAAATCCCGGCTTTCGGCCAGCGCCTCGGCCGCCAGCAGCACCCGGGGCGGGTGGGCGGCCAGCACGTCGCGTTTTTCGCGGGACCCGAGCGGGTCGGGGCCCAGGACCACCAGGGCCTCGACCCCCTGCTCGCGCAGCGCACAAAGCCAGTCGGCCAGGATGCTGTCGACCCCCACACTGTCAAAGTTGACAGGGAGGGTCATGCACCACCCCCCCCCTGGGGGCGCAGAATGCGCGCAGCCGGGGAGGCCGAGGTATTTCGCGCAGGGCGCACGACTGAACAGGAGAGCATGTTGCGGCTGGACCGGTTGCAGATGAGGAACACGCTGGCGCGTTGGCGCCAATGGTGGCGCGACGAGATCGTCGACACGCCCCTGGAGCCCATTTTGCATCCATCTCCCTGGCGGCTGCTGTGGATCGGCATCTTCACGTTCTGCGGGCACCTGCTCTTCTACTGGATCTGGGCCATCGCGATTCCCCAACCACACGAAAACCTGTTGATCCGGGTGTTCATGGCCTTCACCGCACTGATCTACCTGATGCCGGGCCTGCGGCGCGACCCGACGTCGACCCAGAGCGGGCGTCTGTTCACCCTGGCCACATGGATCCAGCTGCCGTGGTTCTTCACCTGGATGTACTGCATGAACGGGGGCAATCCGGTCTGGCTGGGGAGTATGGCGGCCATGGTGCTGATCTACTACCACGCCACCGACTGGCGGCTGGCCACGCTGGGCCTGATCACCGGCGGTGCGGCAGGCGCCATGACCGCAAGCCTGGGCGGCATCGACGCGATCGGTCCGTCGCAGCCGATGGCCAACGTCGTCGTGATCGCATTCGCCTGGATGATGGGCCTCATGCTCGGCGTGTCCAGCGCCAACCTGCGCCGCGCCCGATTGCTCAACACACTGTCCACCATGGGCGTCATGGCCCACGAACTTCGAACCCCGCTGGCCACGGTCAACCTGATGGGCGACGTGCTGCGCAATCTGGCGCAGAACGATGTGAGCGACGCCAAGCGAAAGCGGTTCGAAGAGCTCTCAACCCGCTTGCAGAACCTCGTTCGCAGCATGAACCGGCAGATCGACACCCAGATTTCAAACGCCCAGCTGATGCGGCTGCCGCGCGAGAACCTGCCGATCCAGGCCGCCGAACTGGTGCAGGAAGTGCTGGCCAACTACCCCTACCGAAGCTCCCGCGAGCGCGATTGCGTGCGCGTTCAGGTGCAGCAGGATTTCTGTTTCATGGGTTCGCGTTCGCTGTTCGCCCAGGTGGTGACCAACCTGATCAAGAACGCGCTTCATGCCCTGGCCGCGGCCAGCACGGCCCCACAGCATGGAGACCTGAGGGTGGATGTCGGCATCCACCACGGCAAGGGCCGCATCGCGGTGTCGGATGACGGCATCGGCATCTCCCACGAGCTTCAATCGCGCATTTTCGAGCCGTTTTATTCCACCCAGGCTGGCGCCGGCAATGGCCTGGGCCTGACGTTCTGCAAGAACGTGGTCGAGGCCGCCCACGGTCGCATCAGTGTTCACTCCGAGCCCGGGCTGGGTGCGGTGTTCATGATCGACCTCCCCCTGATCACCTCTGGCGCGCCCGCACGCGCCGCCCACCCTGCCTGACCGCCATGGCCCTCACCCTTTCCCTTTTTCAGCGCCCTGGCGCCGTGCTGTTTCTCGACGACGATCCCGATTACCTCGAGATGCTCGGCATGGTGGTGCCTGCACAGACCCAGGTCGAGCTGTACTCGCGCCCCTCGGGATTCCTGGCCCGCATGCAGTCCGAACCCGCCCGCTGGGAAGCCGACGCGGCCCAGCAGTTGCAGATGATCGACCGCTGGCGCCAGGGCCAGCCGCTGCTGCCCCAGGTGCTTCGCTACTGGGCCACCCAGCCTGAACGCTACCGGCTGGCGCAGATCTGCGTGGTGGACTACGCCATGCCGGGCACCGACGGTCTGAGCGTGCTCAACACGCTGCTCGACTGGCCGGGCTCGCGGGTGCTGCTCACGGGGCAGGCCGACGAGCAGATCGCCATTCAGGCATTCAACAACGGGTTGATCGACCAGTTCGTGCCGAAGCAGGCAACCGACATCACCCGCCACCTGCTTGGCGTGCTTCGCCGGCTCGCGCAGGCACCGCACCCCAGGCTCAACACCCTGTGGCGCGCGGTGTTGCGCCCGCACCAGATTTCGCTGCTGCAGATTCCATCGGTGGCGCAGTGGCTGCGCGATTACACCCACCACCAGTGGGTCGAGTACGTCGTGCTGGGCGAGCCGTTCGGTCTGCTCGGGCTCGATGCCCGCGGCGGCGCCCACTGGCTGCAGCTGGAGCCGACCGCCAGCCTCGCCGATCTGGCCGAGCTGGCGGCCTCGGCGGCGTTGGGCATGGATGTGGTGCAGGCCGTGCGCGACGGCCGAAGGCTGGCCGCCGTCGAACTGCACCAGCAGCTGGGCCTGCGCGGTGCGGTGCGCACCGCGCCAGCCACGTCCATCGGTGAGGATGGTCTTCTCATGGCCGCCGCCTTCGCGCTGGCCCCGAACGACATGCCTCAACCGGTCTACGCTTACCAACACTTCCTGCAGGAAGAAAACCACCGCAGCGTGCAGGACCACTGACGCGCCGGGTGGGCCCGGCGCCCCGGATCGTCATTCCACCGACGCGGCGCGCGAGCGGCGTGCGATCGGCCAGTCCCAGGGTTGCACGATCGGCGCGACCTCGGCCAGCACGGTCTCGATGTGGACCAACTCGGCATCGGTCAGCGACGAGCTCAGCGTGAGCCGCACCATGGCGCGGTTGCGGCTGGTGGCCGGTGCACAGAAGATGGCGCCAAAGACACCGCGCGCCTCGAGTTCGTCGCGCAGGCGCATGGTGGCGGGCTCGCTGCCCGCCTCCAGCGAGATGATCTGCTCGGTGCCCTGGTGGATCGGGTAGCCCAGATCGCTCAGGCGCTCGCGCAGCCGGCGCGTGATGGCATGCAGGCGCTTGCGGGGTTCGTCGGCGCACTGCAGCACGTCCACCGTGGCCCGCAGACCGGCCACTTCGTGCGGCAGCAGGCACGAGCTGAAGATGTTCGGGAAGCTGGCGCTCAACACGTAGTAGCGCATGCCTGTCGGCATGGTGAAGAACCCGGCCCGGCCAGCCATCGCCTTGGCGAGGCTGGCGGTGATGAAGTGCACACGGTGGCTCAACCCCAGTTCGGCACACAGGCCTGCGCCCTTCGGCCCATGGGTTCCGAGCGAATGCGATTCGTCCACCAGGATCATGGCCCCATGCTTTTCCACCACCTCCACCATCTCCAGCAGCGGACAGACCGCACCCGTGGTGCTGTAGACGGAGTCGACCACCACCACGCCCGGCCCCTTGCGGGCCAGCAACCGGTCGAGGTGGGCAGGGTCGTTGTGGCGGAACGCATGCGCCGGCGCGCGCGCGGCGTGCGCACCCTCCCACAGCGAGGTGTGCGCCAGCGTGTCGAGGTAGACGGGGATGTCGGGGTTGGCAATGGACTGCAGCAAACCGACATTGGCCGCATAGCCGGACTGGCAGATCAGCGCGTCGTCCTTGCCCACCCAGTCGGCCAGCGCCAGTTCGAGCGAGCGCGAGGGGTGCTGCTGAAGCACGAACACCCCCGACTGGACCACGAACTCGCTGTTGCGCGTGAGGGCACTCACCTGCGCCGACACGATGTCCGGGTGACCCGTGACGCTCAGGTAGTCGTTGCCGTCCAGCCGCACCGCATTGGGGCCAGGCTGGCTGCCATGCAGCACGAACTTTCCGCCCCACTGGCCTTCCCATCGGGGCGTGAATTCCCGCTCGATGCGGGCGCGCAAGACCGGATTCATTTCAGGGTCTTTGGGAGCGACCCTTTCCAGCATTCCCAACGTTTCCATGGAGTTCTCCTAGACAGACAGAGAACCCGATTGAAAAAAAGAATGTGTGATCTTCCGCACGAACCCTGTCAGGTCTGACAGGGGGTGTGACGCTTTCGTCTCAAGTTTGGGCTGTGGCAGCCGACCAGTGGTCGATGTGCGTGACGTTTTCGTCACGGCGGTCCGGCATCACTTCTGCCGCCATGGGAGACCGCGCCAACGCCAGCCGCCCTGGGTGCCTCGGTGGGCATGGTCGTCGGGGTCGCCTTCGAACCCTTCCAGAATGTTGTAGGCCGTCAGCCCCAATGCCGTGGCTCGCTGGGCGGCCGCGATCGACCGCACGCCGCTTCGACACAGCATCAACAGCGGCCGCCCGCCTTCGGCGGCTGCCTTTGCCTGGTCGTCGAACGCGGCATTGGGTTGCATGCCGGGCCATTGCTTCCAGGCGGCCGGCACGGCGCCGGGCACAAAGCCCACCCATTCGCGCTCCGCGTCGGTGCGCACGTCCACCAGCACGGCCCGGCCTTCCTGCGCCCATTGCCAGGCCAGCTCGGGCGTCACGTCGCCGGCATAGGTGCCGGCGTGTGCAACGGAAGGCGAGCGGGGGGCCTGCAAGGCGTCACCGCCCGCGTCGTGGCGCAGCCCCGAGGTGAGGTTGGCGGGAACGGCTTCATCGATGCGCCGGGGCCGTGGCAGGTTCAGGCTGTTCATCAGCGCGATGAACTCGGCCTCGCTGCGCCCGGCCACCCGGGCGTTGTGGCGCTTTTCGTGGCCGATGGTGGAGTGGGTCTGGCCGCGGTAGTCGTGCCCGGGCCAGACGACCGTGTCGTCCGGCAGCGCAAACAGGACCTCGGTCAGGCTGCGGTAGAGGTCGTGCGCGCTGCCCGATTGGAAGTCGGTGCGGCCACAGCCACCGATGAGCAGGGTGTCACCGGTGAACACAT
Organism: Synechococcus sp. UW140; assembly: GCA_943371665.1. Classification (GTDB taxonomy): domain Bacteria; phylum Pseudomonadota; class Gammaproteobacteria; order Burkholderiales; family Burkholderiaceae_C; genus Hydrogenophaga. Next base: position 46,456 of record CALRVR020000012.1, on the reverse strand, counting down.
GCTCGCGCCAGACGAAGCTCATGCTGCCGGCGGTGTGGCCGGGCGTGTGCAGCGCGCGCAAGGTCTCGCTGCCGAACCGAAGCTCATCGCCGTGTTGCAGCTGCACGGCGGCGGTGCCGATGCCGCAGCCGGACGGCGCGGCACTGCGGGCCCCGGTGTGCTCGACCAGGCGCCCGGCGCTGGTGATGTGGTCGGCATGCGCATGCGTCTCGACCGCCCAGACCAGGCGCAGGCCGCGCGATTGCAGCGCATCGAGGTCGCGCGCCAGGTGCTCGTCGACCGGATCGATGATCAGGGCCTCCTGGCTGACGGGGTCGACAAGCAGGTAGGTGTAGGTGCTCGACGCGGGGTCGAACATCTGGATGGGGGTGGGGGACATGTCCGTGGTGGCTTGCTGGAGGGCTTCAGGTGCCGATGATGGTCGATCGGACCCGGATTTCACAAAGGGCTTCAAGAAAATTCACGCCGGGCCGGATTCCGCCGGTTTGAGGGGAGCCCACAGGCTGTCGGAAGCTGACACCTGCGACGGAGTTGGTGAAAACCCTGTCTTGGTAAGCATGCTTGCGGACGGATGATGACCCTTTCCCCCGACCCACCCAGGAGACAACCTCGATGAGCGAAAAGAAAACCGCCACGTCGCGCCGCGGCGTGCTGAAGGGCGCTGCCGTTGCCACCGGCGCCATGGCCGTGCCCATGGTGGCCACCGCCCAGACCACCACCCTGCGCTTCCAGTCCACCTGGCCCGCCAAGGACATCTTCCACGAGTACGCCAACGACTTCGCCAAGAAGGTGAACGACATGGCCGGCGGCAAGCTCAAGATCGAGGTGCTGCCCTCCGGTGCCGTGGTGCCGGCGTTCCAGCTGCTTGAAGGCGTGGCCAAGGGCACGCTGGACGGCGGCCACGGCGTGGTGGCCTACCACTACGGCAAGAACTCGGCGCTGGCCCTGTGGGGTTCCGGCCCGGGCTTCGGCATGGACCCGAACATGCTGCTGTCGTGGCACTACTACGGCGGCGGCAAGGACATGCTCGACGAGATCTACAAGAGCCTGAACTTCGACGTGGTGTCGTTCCTGTACGGCCCCATGCCCACCCAGCCGTTCGGCTGGTTCAAGAAGCCGATCGCCAAGGCGACCGATGTCAAGGGCACCAAGTTCCGCACCGTGGGCCTCGCGGTGGACATGTACACGGCCATGGGCGCCGCGGTGAACCCGCTGCCCGGCGGTGAGATCGTGCCCGCCCTCGACCGCGGCCTGATCGACGGCGCCGAGTTCAACAACGCCACCTCCGACCGCCTCCTGGGCTTCCCGGACGTGGTCAAGAACTGCATGCTGCAGAGCTTCCACCAGAGCACCGAGCAGTTCGAGATCCTGTTCAACAAGACCAAGTACAACGCCCTGGCGCCCGAGCTCAAGTCCATCATCGACTACGCGGTGCAGGCCGCCAGCGCCGACATGAGCTGGAAAGCCATCCAGCGCAACAGCCAGGACTACATCGAGCTGAAGAAAGCCGGCGTGAAGTTCTACAAGACCCCCGACGCCGTGCTCAAGTCCCAGCTCACCTCCTGGGACGAGATCATGAAGAAGAAGGGTGGCGAGAACCCGATGTTCCAGAAGATCCTGGACAGCCAGAAAGCGTTTGCCCAGCGCGCCGGTGCCTGGCAGAACGACTACCTGGTCGACTTCAAGATGGCCTACAACCACTACTTCGGCCGCGGCGCCAAGAAGAGCTGATCTTCGGCCTTGCCCAGAGAGGGCGCCTGCGGGCGCCCTTTTCCGTTTCCGGTGAACCGTCATGCAAAAACTACTCCTCGCGGTCGATGCGCTGTCGACCTGGTTCGGCAAGGCCTGTGCCTGGTCCGTGATCGCGCTGACCCTCCTCATCAGCTGGGAGGTGTTCTCACGCTATGTGATGAACAACCCGCACGCCTGGGTGCTCGATGCCCAGATCATGCTGTACGGCCTGCTGTTCATGACGGCGGGCGCCTACACCCTGGCCAAGAACGGCCATGTGCGGGGAGACGTGCTGTACGGCTTCTTTCAGCCCCGCACGCAGGCGACCATCGATCTGGTGCTCTACATCGTGTTCTTCCTGCCGGGCATCATCGCCCTCACCTGGGCCGGCTGGGAGTTCGCCAATGCGTCGCTGGCCATCCGCGAGCAGACCTTCAACGCCGACCCGCTGCCGGTCTATCCGTTCAAGTTCGTGGTGCCGGTGGCTGGCGCCTTCCTGCTGCTGCAGGGCATCGTCGAGATCATCCGCTGCGTGATGTGCCTGCAGACCGGGCAGTGGCCTGCGCGCGGTGAAGACGTCGAGGAAGTCGACGTGGACAAGCTCAAGGAGATGGTGCACGTCAAGGACGCCGACATCGATGCCCTGGACAAGCTCGTGGTGAAGAAGGGGAGCCAGGCATGACGATCCGCAAGGAACTCTGGTTCGGCTTCGTCCTGATGGGGCTGATCATCGCCGCCGCGGCCGGCATGGTGCTCAGCGTCGACGAAATGACCAATGGCCACTACGGCCTGCTGATGCTGTCCCTGGTGGTCGTGGCCATCATGCTGGGATTCCCCACCGCCTTCACGCTGATGGGCATGGGGATGATCTTCACCTTCTTCGCCTACCACTCGGGCGACCAGTCCGCGGCGGGCGCAGTCCGTCAGACGCTGGACCTGATGGTGCAGCGCGCGTTCTCGGTGATGGCCAACGACGTGCTGATCTCGATCCCGCTGTTCGTGTTCATGGGTTACCTCGTGGAACGCGCCAACCTGATCGAGAAGCTGTTCCGCAGCCTGCACCTGGCGCTGGCGCGCGTGCCGGGCTCGCTGGCGGTGGCCACGCTGGTGACCTGCGCGGTGTTCGCCACCGCGACCGGCATCGTCGGCGCGGTGGTCACGCTGATGGGTCTGCTGGCGCTGCCGCAGATGCTCAAGGGCGGTTACGACGTGCGCCTATCCGCCGGCGCCATCACCGCGGGTGGTTGCCTGGGCATCCTGATCCCGCCGTCGGTGCTGCTGATCGTCTACGGCGCCACCGCAGGCGTCTCGGTGGTCAAGCTGTACGCCGGCGCGCTGTTCCCGGGCCTGATGCTGGCCGGTCTGTACATCGTCTACGTGATCATCGTCGCCAAGATCAAGCCGGCCTGGGCACCGCCGCTGACCGCCGAACAGCGGGCCGTGCCGCTGCCCGAGCCGCTGCTCAAGGTGGGTGCCACCGCCGGCAAATCGGCCGTGCTGGGCCTGCTGCGCGCGCTCAAGGGCCGCAACAACCAGAACGTCTCCACCCGCTACCTGCTGGGCCAGCTGGCCATCGTGGCCGCACCCGCCGTGCTGTTTGCCGCGGTGGCGCTCATGAGCTACCAGAGCGCCACCCGGGTGGTGGTCGAAGAGGCCGTGTCGAGCGAACTCGAGGCCCTGGGTGGTGTGTCGGACCGCGAGGCCGCCACCGGCCTGGCCGAACCGCCCGCCGCTGGCGCTGCCACCGAGGAAGAAGAAGGCGGCCTGGCCGAGCCACCCGCCGAGGAGGGCGAAGCCGAGGGCGGGCTGGCCGAGCCGCCAGCCGAAGAAGGCGCCCTGGCCGAACCCGAGGGCACCGAAGCCGAAGAGACGCCGGCACCCGCGGCCGCGGGCGGCCTGGCCGAGCCGCAGGCAGAAACGGCGACGGCCGCCGACGCCGAACCACCGAAAGCATCGGCCGGGTACTGGATCGGCCTGGGCATCGGCGCCTTGGCACTGGCGGTCTTCTATGCGCTGCTGAGCTATGCGCGGCTGGAGATCTTCAAGATGCTGCTCTCCAGCTTCTTCCCGCTGCTGGTGCTGATCATGTCCGTGCTCGGCTCGATCGTGTTCGGTCTGGCCACGCCCACCGAGGCCGCGGCCGTGGGCGCAATGGGCGGTTTCCTGCTGGCCATCGCCTACCGCCAGCTCACCCTCAATGTGGTCAAGGAAAGCGTGTTCCTGACGGCCAAGACCAGCGCCATGGTGTGCTGGCTGTTCGTGGGTTCGGCCATCTTCTCGGCGGCGTTCGCGCTGCTGGGGGGCCAGGAGCTGGTGGAGCAGTGGGTGCTGGGCATGAACCTGTCCAAGACCGAGTTCCTGATCCTGTCGCAGGTCATCATCTTCATCCTGGGCTGGCCGCTGGAGTGGACCGAGATCATCGTGATCTTCATGCCGATCTTCATTCCGCTGCTGGACAACTTCGGGGTCGACCCGCTGTTCTTCGGCCTGCTGGTGGCGCTGAACCTGCAGACGGCCTTCCTGAGCCCGCCGGTGGCCATGAGCGCCTTCTACCTGAAGGGCGTGGCCCCCAAGCACGTGACGCTGAACCAGATTTTTGCCGGCATGCTGCCGTTCATGGGCATTCAGGTCGTGGCCATCGTGCTGCTCTACATCTTCCCCGAGATCGGCATGTGGCTGCCTTCGGTGCTTTACAACTGATGCAACCCCTGCGGCCACCGCCGCCCATCCCGGCAAGGGGCGCTTCGGCGCCCCTTTTTTTGCGGAAAGCCGTTACCATTGACGTTTACGTTAACGTCAAGTCCTGCCTGCCCGGTTAGGGTAGTGCCCGACCACCCCACCGGAGACGCCATGCCACGCCAGAGCGACGTCCGCCTGCCATTTCCCGAGCGGTTGCTGCGCGCGCCCAAGGACAGCGCATGGCGCACATGGCAGATCGATCCGGACGCCGAGAAGCCCCAGGTGTCTCTGAAGGCGCTCGACCCGGCCGCCAAGCCGTTTTCGGGCGGGGACAAGGCGGCCGACCGAACCGCACTGGACACCCTGGCGGGCGAAATCGACGCGCTGCAGAACGTGTTCTATCCCGATGCGCGCTACAAGCTGCTGGTGGTGCTGCAAGGCACCGACACCTCCGGCAAGGACGGCACGGTGCGGGGCGTGTTTTCGCGGACCAGCCCGCTGGGCATGCGCACCGTGGGCTGGAAAGCCCCCACCGAGCGCGAAAGGGCCCACGACTTCCTGTGGCGCATCCACCAGGCGGTGCCCGGGGCCGGCGAGATCGTGGTGTTCAACCGCAGCCACTACGAAGACGTGCTGGTGCCGGCCGTGAACGGGTGGGTCGACAAGGCCACGGTGCGCCAGCGCTTCGACCAGATCAACCAGTTCGAGCGCCTGCTGGCCGAAACCGGCACCGTGATCCTGAAGTTCATGCTGCACATCGGGTTCGATGAACAGCGGCAGCGGCTGCAGGACCGCGTGGACGACCCCGACAAGCACTGGAAATTCAGCCTCGGCGACCTGGAGGTGCGCAAGCAATGGCCGCAGTACCAGAAGGCCTACGAAGACCTGCTCGAGTCCACCAGCACGCCTTGGGCACCCTGGAACGTGGTGCCTGCCAACAGCAAGACGCACCGCAACCTCATGATCGCGACCATCGTGCGCGACACGCTCAAGGCGCTTGAGCTGCGATTCCCGCCCGAAGACCCTGCGCTGAAAAACCTGCGCATCGCCTGAGTTCCCCAAGACAATCCGACACCGAGACAAGCACCATGACCCAGCTGTCCGCCGACTACCAGGCCCTGGCCAACTACCGCCCCACCCACAAGGTCCGCTTCGTCACGGCCGCGAGCCTGTTCGACGGGCACGACGCCGCCATCAACATCATGCGGCGCATCCTGCAGGGCATGGGCGCCGAGGTGATCCACCTCGGGCACAACCGCAGCGTCGACGATGTGGTGACCGCCGCGCTCCAGGAAGATGTGCAGGGCATTGCCATCAGCTCCTACCAGGGGGGTCACGTCGAGTACTTCAAGTACATGGTCGACCTGCTCAAGGCCCGCGGCGGCGCGCACATCCAGGTGTTCGGCGGCGGCGGCGGGGTGATCGTCCCGAGCGAGATCCAGGAGCTTCAGGCCTACGGCGTGGCCCGCATCTACAGCCCCGAGGACGGGCAGCGCATGGGCCTGGCCGGCATGATCGGCGAGATGGTCATGCGCTGCGACCAGGACCTGTCGGCCCACGCGCCCCGCGCGCTGGCGGCAGTGCAAGGCCACGGCGAGATGGCGTGGCGCTCGCTGGCGCAGCTCATCACCGTGATCGAGAACGGCAAGGCGGACCCGGGTCTGCTGCAACAGGTGCGGGACAGCGCGGGCATGACCCGGGTGCCGGTGCTGGGCATCACCGGCACGGGCGGGGCGGGCAAATCCTCGCTCACCGACGAACTGGTCCGCCGCCTGCGGCTGGACCAGGGCGATCACCTGCGGGTGGCAATCATCAGCATCGACCCGTCGCGCCGCAAGAGCGGCGGCGCCCTGCTGGGCGACCGCATCCGCATGAACGCCATCGGCCCCTGGCAACAGGGCCCGCGCGTGTTCATGCGCAGCCTGGCCACGCGCGACTTCGGCAGCGAGATCAGTGCCGCACTGCCCGACGTGATCGCGGCCTGCAAGACCGCCGGTTTCGACCTCGTGGTGGTTGAAACCTCGGGCATCGGCCAGGGCGATGCGGCGATCGTGCCGCACGTCGACGTGCCGATGTACGTGATGACGCCCGAGTTCGGCGCCGCCAGCCAGCTCGAGAAGATCGACATGCTCGACTTTGCCGAGTTCGTCGCCATCAACAAGTTCGACCGCAAGGGCGCGGCCGACGCGCTTCGCGACGTGGCCAAGCAGGTCCAGCGCAACAAGGAAGCCTGGACCAAGCGCCCCGAGGACATGCCGGTCTTCGGCACCATGGCCGCCCGCTTCAACGACGACGGCGTGACCGCGCTGTACCAGTCGCTCAAGGCGCGACTGACCGAGCTCGGCCTGGTCCTGAAAGACGGTCGGCTGCCTGCGGTCGTGGTCCGGCACAGCACCAACCAGACGCCGATCGTGCCGGCGGCGCGCACGCGCTACCTGGCCGAAATCGCCGACACCGTGCGGGGCTACAAGCGCAAGGTGCACCAGCAGGCCCGGCTTGCGCGCGAGATCCAGCAGCTGTACGCCACGGCCGGCATGCTCAGGGCCGACAAGGCCGGACGGCCCAAGGCGGCCGAGGCGGTGATCGATCTGGCGCAGGTGCGCGAGTTCGATCAGGACCCGGCCGCGCGCAAGCTGCTGCAGCAGTGGCCCGACATGCAGAAGGCCTACGCCGGCGACGAATACGTGGTGAAGATCCGCGACAAGGAGATCCGCACCGCGCTGACCACCCGCAGCCTGTCGGGAACCGTGATCCGCAAGGTGGCCCTGCCCCGTTTCGAGGACCACGGCGAGATCCTGAAATGGCTGATGCTGGAAAACGTCCCCGGCAGCTTTCCCTACACCGCCGGCACCTTCGCCTTCAAGCGCGAGGGCGAGGACCCGACCCGCATGTTCGCCGGCGAAGGCGACCCGTTCCGCACCAACCGGCGCTTCAAGCTGTTGTCCGAAGGCATGCCGGCCAAGCGCCTGTCCACCGCGTTCGACTCGGTCACCCTGTACGGCAACGACCCGGACCCGCGGCCCGACATCTACGGCAAGGTGGGCAACTCGGGGGTGAGCATCGCCACGCTCGACGACATGAAGGTGCTGTATGGCGGGTTCGATCTCTGCCATCCGGCCACGTCGGTGTCGATGACGATCAACGGTCCTGCGCCCAGCATCCTGGCCATGTTCATGAACACGGCCATCGACCAGAACCTGGAGAAGTTCAAGGCCGACAACGGCCGCGAGCCCACCGACACCGAGGCCGCCAAGATCCGTGAATGGGTGCTGGCCAACGTGCGGGGCACCGTGCAGGCCGACATCCTCAAGGAAGACCAGGGCCAGAACACCTGCATCTTCAGCACCGAGTTCAGCCTGAAGGTGATGGGCGACATCGCCAGCTACTTCGTGCACCACGACGTGCGCAACTTCTATTCGGTGTCCATCTCCGGCTACCACATCGCCGAAGCCGGCGCCAACCCGATCAGCCAGCTGGCCTTCACGCTGTCCAACGGCTTCACCTTCGTGGAGGCGTACCTGGCGCGCGGCATGCACATCGACGATTTCGCGCCCAACCTGAGCTTCTTCTTCAGCAACGGCATGGACCCCGAATACACCGTGATGGGCCGCGTGGCGCGCCGCATCTGGGCGGTGGCCATGCGAGAGAAGTACGGCGCCAACGAGCGCAGCCAGAAGCTGAAGTACCACATCCAGACCAGCGGGCGCAGCCTGCATGCGCAGGAGATCCAGTTCAACGACATCCGCACCACGCTGCAGGCGCTGATTGCGATCTACGACAACTGCAACAGCCTGCACACCAACGCGTTCGACGAGGCGATCACCACGCCGACCGAGGAATCGGTGCGCCGCGCGATGGCCATCCAGCTGATCATCAACCGCGAGTGGGGGCTGGCGCGGAACGAGAACCCCAGCCAGGGCAGCTTCATCATCGAGGAACTGACCGAACTGGTCGAGGAAGCGGTGCTGGCCGAATTCGAGCGCATTGCCGAACGCGGCGGCGTGCTCGGCGCCATGGAAACCGGCTACCAGCGCGGCCGCATCCAGGACGAGTCGATGCACTACGAAATGCTCAAGCACACCGGCGAGCTGCCCATCATCGGCGTGAACACCTTCCGCAACCCCCACGGCGATCCGATTCCGCAGACGCTCGAGCTGGCCCGCTCCACCGAGGAAGAAAAGCAAGGCCAGTTGCAGCGGCTGCAGGACTTCCATGCGCGGCATGCGCACGAGGCACCGGCCATGCTGGAGCGCCTGAAACAGGCGGTGATCGACAACCAGAACGTCTTCGAGGTGCTGATGGACGCCGTGCGCTGCTGCTCGCTGGGGCAGATCACGAACGCCCTCTTCGAGGTGGGCGGCCAGTACCGCCGCAACATGTGAGGCCCGGCTTCGCGTGCGCGCCGTCGTCCTGAACCCGCAGGCGCGGGGTGGGCGCGCGGACCGGCTGTTGCCGGGATTGAAGGACGCCCTGCCACCGGATGTCGGCCTGCATGTGCCCGACGGCATCGAGGCCGCGCTGCGCGTGTTGCGGGGCCTGCCCGAGGGCAGCCGGGTGGTGGCCGTCGGCGGTGACGGCACGCTGCACCGCTGGCTGCCGGCCCTGGTCGACCGGGATCACGAACTGGGCGTGGTGCCCATGGGCAGTGGCAACGACGTGGCGCGTGCGCTCGGGTTGCGGGGCAAGCATCCGATGGACTGGGTCGTGCACGCCCTCAACGGGCCGCCCTCCTTCATGGACCTGGGCAGCGTGGCCTGGCACGATGCCGACGGCAAGCGCCGCGAGACCCTGTTCCTCTCCAGCCTCACGGCAGGGTTCGACGCGGCCGTGGTGCGCCGGGCCCTCCTCGGCCCGCGCGCCCTGCGCGGGCTTCCCCGCTACCTCTGGGCCACGCTGGGCGAGCTGGCTTCTCTGCGAACGTGGTCACTCGATGTCACGGTGGACGGCCTGCCGGTCCATGCCGGCCCGGGCCTGTTCGCCTCGAGCCTGAACACCCCCACCTTCGGCAGCGGCATGCCGGCAACGCCCGGCGCGCGCATCCACGACGGGCTGCTGAACCTGCTGCTGGCCGGCCCGTTCGATCGGCTGGGGGCGTTGTGCATGCTGCCGCGACTGCTGACCGGCACCCACCTGGGTCATCCCCGCATCCGCACCCAGGCGTTCGAGGAGATGACCGTGCTCGGCCGGGGCGACCTGCCGCTGGCCGCCGATGGCGAGTGGCTCGGCCTGGCGCGTTCGTTCACCGTGTCGGTTCGCCGATCGGCGCTGCGCGTGGTTCAGAAGGGATAGGCCGCAGCGCCGCGCCGATCGACGATCACCGCGGCGTCGCCCGTCACGATCACGCCCTTGCCGGGCCCCGGGCGCACAGTCACGCGCCGGTAGCCCGGGGCGCCCAGGTCCATGCCATCGCGGGGCACTTCGCCGGCAGCCACCCGTTCGGCCAGGCGGTTCAGCGCAAAGCCTGCGTTGCGGGGGTCCCAGAATCCGATCGCCTGGATCGCGCCCGCCTGCAGCAGGGCCTTGCTGCGTTCGGGCAGGCCGGTGCCGACCACGCACACCTTGCCGGTGAGCCCGGCTTCCTGCACCGCGCGGCCGATGCCGATCACGTCGCTGGAGGCCGAGCCCTGGAAGCCCTTGAGGTCCGGATGGCGTTTGAGCAGTTCATGCGCGCGCACATAGGCCTGTGCCGCGTTGTCGTTCGACTCGTTGAGCGGCTCCACCAGTTGCATGCCGGGGTGTCGGCGGGCATTGGCCACCGCGCCATCGATCCACCGCAGGTGGGTGCGGCTGCCGCGCGTGCCCACGAAAGTGGTCCATTTGCCCTGACCGCCCATGCACCCGGCCAGGCGCTCGTGCAGCGCCGCGCCGAAGGCGGGGTTGTCGAAGGCTTCGAGGTCGGCCTGGGTGTGAATCTGGTTGTCGGCCTCGTGAGTGACCACGGTGACGCCGCGGTCGAGCGCACGCCGGGCCACGTCTTCGATGGCGGCGAGGTCTGTCGGCACGATCGCGATGGCCTTGAGCGACGACTTCAGCACATCTTCGATGAGGGCGGCCTGCAAGGCGGCTTCGGCACGCACCGGTCCGACCTGTTGCGCCTTCAAGGCGCCTGGGCTGGCCGCGTATGCCGCCACGCCCTGCGCCATGCGGTCGAACCACGGAAGGGGCGACACCTTGACCACAGTGACGATGCCGCCGGTGGCCTGGGCCTGCGCCCAGGGAGCCGACAGCACGAGGGCGGCACCGGTCAGCAGGGTGCGCAGCAGGAATGAGGACATGGCGAGCTCCGGACAAAGATGCCCCAAGGGCGGGGCACGCAGTCTAGGCAAGCCGGAGCTGGTGTACAGGCCAGGGTATCTGGAACCGGGAACCGGACCGAGCCTCAGGCCAGGGGCAGGTTGAGCAGCAGGTTCTGCGGCTTGAGCCTCAACAGGCCCTGGTCGGTCATGGCAAGCCCGAGGTAGACCGGCTTGCCACGCAGGTCTTCGCGCTGCTGCATCGGATCGGCAAATCGCAGGCGGAACAGGCTGATCAGGCGCTGCAACCGGGCCTCGTCCACCGGCCGACCTTCGTACAGGTCGTTCAACAGCGCCGTGGCCTCGACGTCCAGACCGATGTGCCAGCGCCAGGCCGGGTCGTCCACTCGGGGCTCGGGTTCGATCTCCACCACCACGCCCTGCAGGTGCGCGGTCCAGCGCTCCAGCACCTGCGCCAGCGCCTTCAGGCCGGATTGCGAGCGGTTCATGGTGAGCACCAGGCCGTGGGACAGGTGCTGCTGCACCGTGTGGGTGAGGTCGAGCACGAAACGGTGGTCGTTGGCCTGGTCACGTTGCGCCTTGTAGGCCTCGGCCGTGTCTTCGGTGAGCACCTGCAGATCGACACCGCGAAGCGTGGCGCCCGCCTGCTTGAGCAGGGAGCCGATGCTGCCCAGGCCGGCGGTTTCGTGCAGCCGGTCCAGCGTGTCGGCGTCGCCGCCCAGCACCCGCCCGTCCTGCACCCGGACGCGCTGCCGGCGAAACAGAAGCTCGGCCGCCCGCCACACCCAGGCGTCATCAACATCCTTGAGCACCTGGGTCAGGATGGCCTGAACCAGCAGATCCAGGAACAGGGGTGGCAGCTCGATCCCGCCACGGCGGAACAACCCGGCCCAGGCGGCCTCGAGCGTGCCCGCCCGCTGAACCGTGTCGCGCAGCCGAAGGAAGTGGCGCCAGTTCTCGCGCACGTCGGGGTCGGCCATGGCCTCGACCTGCCCGGCAATGACCGTGCGCAGCGGATCGTCGATCAGGGCTTCGTGCAGCGCGCGCTCGGCCACACAGGACTCGGGCACCAGCGCGAGTTCGGGGCGCAGCAGCCAGTGCCGCCAGTAGGCCGGGGTCGGCTTGAGCCAGCCTCTTTCGTCGGTGTCGAGGTGCCGGGCGCCGCTGGCGGGCCAGGGCGTGGGAGGAGGGGTCGTCATGCGGGCAATGAATGAAAAACCCCGGCGGTGGCCAGGGCGTCACGCCCGAATTGTCGATCACGCGGCAGCCCGGCGGCGCCGCAGGGCCATGGTGGCCTGGCGGGCGGCGTGCGAACGCGGGCGCCGTGAGACACTTGCGGGCGGTTCTCCCACGTCGACCCGGATCCAGCCAGACCCCTTCGCATGCCGTCCTCGATCGCCCCCGCCCCAGTGGCCCTCATCGGCGCCCCCACCGACATCGGTGCGGGCTCGCGCGGCGCCTCGATGGGGCCCGAGGCGTTGCGGGTGGCCGGGCTGGCTTCGGTGCTCGCGTCGCACGGACTGCGGGTGCTCGACCGGGGCAACCTGAGCGGCCCGGCCAACCCCTGGCTTCCCCCCAGCAACGGTTACCGCCACCTCGGCGAGGTGGTCACCTGGAACCGCACGCTGCACGAGGCGGTGTTTGCGGAGCTGCAGCAGGGTCATCTGCCCATCGTTCTGGGCGGCGATCACTGCCTGGGGCTCGGGTCGATCAGCGCGGTGGCCCGGCATTGCCGTGCCGCCGGCAAGGCGCTGCGGGTGCTCTGGCTCGACGCGCACGCCGATTTCAACACCGCCGCACTCACCCCCAGCGGCAACCTGCACGGCATGCCGGTGGCGCTGCTGTGCGGCATGGGGCCGGGCGAGCTCACCGGCATCGGTGGCACCACGCCCGCGATTTCACCCAGCGTGGTGCGGCAGATCGGCATCCGAAGCGTGGACGCCGGCGAAAAGCGACTGGTACACGAACACGGCCTGGAGGTGTTCGACATGCGCTACATCGACGAAATGGGCATGCGCCACACCATGGAGCAGGCGCTCGGCGGCATGGACGCCAACACCCACCTTCACGTGAGCTTCGATGTGGATTTTCTCGATCCGGAGATTGCGCCCGGCGTCGGCACCACGGTGCCGGGGGGGCCGACCTACCGCGAGGCGCAGCTGTGCATGGAGATGATCGCCGACACCGGCCGGCTGGCCTCGCTCGACGTGATGGAGCTCAACCCCGCGCTCGACATTCGCAACCGCACCGCCGAGCTCGCGGTGGACCTGATCGAGAGCCTGTTCGGCAAATCGACCCTGATGCGGAAGAAATAGCGCGCCGCGGGGCTTGCAGGGAAATCAGCTCTTCCCCACCAGCGCCAGGTGCTCCACCACCGGGGGTTGCGCGAAATACGGCCCCACGATGGCGCGCCATTCGGCAAACGCCGGTGACCCGCGGAACCCCTGGGTGTGGTCTTCCAGCGTGTCCCAGTAGATCATGAGCAGGTAGCGCCCCGGGCTCTCGATGCTTCGGTTGACCTTGTAGCCCTTGAAGCCCCTGGCGTGCGCGATGACGGTCGTCACCCCGCGCAGGATGGCCTCTTCAAACGCCGATGCGTTCGAGGGATCGATGCGGATGTCCGCGTGCTCCAGAATCATGTCCGGTCTCCGTTGATGGCGACGCCATGCGGCGCGCCGCCCGGATCATATCCACCGCCTTCTCGGCCATCATGATCACCGGCGCGTTGGTGTTGCCGCCCACCACCTGCGGCATCACCGATGCGTCGACCACCCGCAGCCCGTCCACGCCGTGCACGCGCAGTTCGTGGTCCACCACGGCGGCGGCGTCATGCCCCATGCGGCAGGTGCCCACCGGGTGGTAGATGGTGTCGGCGTGGTTGCGCACGAACTGTTCGAGCTGCGCGTCGCTTTGTGCGTCGGCCGAGGCGCGGGATTCGAAGCCGCCGAAGCGCGCCAGCGCAGGCTGCTTCACCAGGTTCCGCATCGCCTTGAACCCCTGCACAAGGCGCCGCAGGTCGTCCGGGTCCTGCAGAAACGCCGGGTCGATGAGGGGCGCCACCTGCGGGTCGCGGCTGGCCAGGCGAAGCGTGCCCCGGCTCCTGGGTCGCAGCAGGCAGACGTGGCAGGAGAAGCCATGGCCGAACACCGTCTTGCGGCCGTGGTCCACCAGCTTGCCGATCACGAAATGCAGCTGCAGGTCGGGAATCGCCTCGTCGGGCGCGCTCTTGATGAAGCCGCCCGCCTCGGCAAAGTTGCTGGTGAGCATGCCGGTGCGCGTGCGGCGCCACTCGGCCATGCCGCGCAACGCATTCAGGGCGCCCTTGAACGACAGCCCGAACAGGTCGGTGACCTTGGGCGCGTTCATCACCAGCACCACATCCACATGGTCGTGCAGGTTGCCGCCCACACCGGGCAAGGCGCGCACGGTGCGAATGCCGTGCGACTGCAGGTGCTCGCCCGGACCGATGCCCGAGAGCATGAGCAGCTGCGGCGAACCGAAGGCACCCGCGCTCAGCACCACCTCGCCGCCCTCCTTGCAGCGCAGGAGCTGCATCGGGCCACGGCCGCCCTGGCCGCGGTATTCCACCGCCACCGCACGCGGTGCCTGTCCGGCTTCTTCGTCGAGCACCACGCGCGTGACGAGGGCGTCGGTGACGATCGTCAGGTTGGGGCGGCTCAGGTGCGGCGTGAGGTAGGCCTTGGCTGCGCTGTAGCGCTCGCCATCCTTGTGGGTGACCTGGTAATGCCCCACGCCTTCCTGGCTGGCGCCATTGAAGTCGGGGTTGACGGCGTGACCCGCCTCGCGCGCCGCCTGCACGAAGTGCGCGCCAAACGGGTTGGGGCTGGTGAGGTCTTTCACGTTGAGCGGGCCGCCCGTGCCATGGAAGGCATCGGCACCGCGCTCGTTGTGTTCGGCGCGTTTGAAATAGGGCAGCACATCGGCCCAGGCCCAGCCCGGGTTGCCCTCGGCGGCCCACGCGTCGTAGTCGCTGGTGTGGCCGCGCGCGTAGACCATGGCATTGATGGAGCTCGACCCCCCCAGCACCTTGCCGCGCGGCTGGTAACCGCGCCGGCCGTTGAGCCCTGGTTGGGGCACGGTCTCGAGGCACCAGTTGGCCTGACCGTTCTTCGCCAGCAGGGCCAGCCCTGCCGGGCAATGGATGAGCACGCTGCGGTCGGGCGGCCCAGCCTCGATCAGGGCCACGCGAAGGGTCGGGTCTTCGCTCAGCCGGCCCGCCAGCACGCTGCCCGCCGAGCCCCCACCCACAATGATCACGTCGTACATGCTGTCTCCTGCGTCGCTGCAGCGCAGCACGGCTGCGCGACAATCACCGGGCAAGTTAGCACAGCCCCCCCGAGCGCGTTAGGCAGCACCGCCTAGGAAAGACGCCCCCGCGACGCCGGGTTTCCCCTGAATGTCCACACAAGGATTCATCGAATGAGCAGCATACAAACGGTCGGCATCATCGGCTCCGGCACCATGGGCAACGGCATCGCCCAGGCCTGCGCCACCAGCGGCATCCGCGTCGTCATGGTGGACATCGCACAGGCCGCCCTCGACAAGGGCCTGGCCACCATTGCCGGCAGTCTCGACCGTCTCATCAAGAAAGACAAGCTGACCGCCGAGGCCAAGGCGCAGGCGCTGTCGCTCATCACCACATCGACCCGCTACGAAGACCTGCAAGGCAGCGGGCTGGTGATCGAGGCCGCCACCGAGAACGAGGCGCTGAAGATCAAGATCCTTCAACAGCTCGACGCGCTGCTCGCGCCCGAGGTGATCGTGGCCACCAACACGAGCTCGATCAGCATCACCAAGCTGGCGGCCGCCACCCAGCGCGCCGACCGCTTCATCGGCATGCACTTCTTCAACCCGGTGCCCATGATGGCGCTGGTCGAGATCATCCGTGGCCTGCAGACGAGCGACGCCACCCACGACACGGTGAAGGCGCTGGCCGAACGCCTGGGCAAGTCACCCATCACGGTGAGGAACGCGCCCGGCTTCGTGGTCAACCGCATCCTCGTGCCCATGATCAACGAAGCCTTCTTCGTGCTGGCCGAGGGCATCGCCAGCGCCGAGGACATCGACGCCGGCATGAAGCTCGGCACCAACCAGCCCATCGGCCCGCTGGCGCTCGCCGACATGATCGGCCTGGACGTTTGCCTCGCGGTGATGAACGTGTACTTTGCCGAGTTCAACGACAGCAAGTACCGGCCCTGCCCGCTGCTGAAGGAAATGGTGGCCGCGGGTTACCTGGGCCGCAAGACCGGGCGCGGGGTGTACAGCTACTGAGCGCGCATCACCAGGGCACTTCCACGCCCTGGTGATCGAAGAACCGACCGCTGGCGCCATCGGGCAGGTTGTCCAGCACGGCCAGCAGCTCGGCCGCGGCCACCTCCGGCGGGCGCACGGCCAGACCGGTCTTGGCAAAGGGCTTCGACAGCGCCGTGTCCACCGTGCCCGGGTGCAGCGCCACGCACAGCGCCTGCCTGTTGCGCCGCGCCAGCTCGATCGCCGCGGTGCGGACCAGCTGGTTCAGCGCGGCCTTGGACGCGCGGTAACCGTACCACCCGCCCAGCCGGTTGTCGCCGATGCTGCCCACACGGGCCGACAGGAACGCCGCCACACAGCGCCCCTGCCGCGGCAGCAGCGGCAGCAGGTGCCGCATGACCAGCGCGGGCCCGATGGTGTTGACCAGAAACAGGTGCTGCAATGCCGTGGCGTCCAGGTGCTGCCAGCTGCGCTCGGGTTGCACCTCGTCCTGGTGCAGCACACCAGTGGCCACGATCAGCGTCTGCAGGGTTTCGCCGGTGGCCTCAAGGCGACGGGCGACGTGGGCCGCCAGCCGCTCCACGCTGGCGGGATCGGCGTAGTCGACGGGTGGATCGGTGCGGCGGCCCACCGCGAGCACGCGGTGCCCCCGCTGTTCCAGGGACTGCACCAGCGCGGCGCCAATGCCGCCGGTGCCACCCAGCACCAACGACAACGCTGCAGCGGAGGCGGGAGGTTGCATGTCTGGCATGCGGCCGATTCTGGCGTGGCGGCTCGCCGCCTGCGCAGCACGGCCCGCATGCCCCCGGCTCCTCCGTGCCCTTGATGCGCCTCAATGCGCCGTGCGCGCCCTGCGCCTACCATTGGCACCATGAGCAATCACGACTTCGATCTTTTCGTCATCGGCGGGGGCAGCGGCGGTGTGCGCGCCGCGCGCATGGCCGCGCAGCGCGGTCTGCGCGTGGCGCTGGCCGAGGTGCTGGGCACCGAAGGCCTGGGCGGCACCTGCGTCAACGTGGGCTGCATTCCCAAGAAGCTTTACAGCTACGCGGCGCACTACCACGAAGCCTTCGAGGAGGCACGGGGCTTTGGCTGGAGCGTGGGCGAGACGCGCTTCGACTGGGCCACCCTCAAGGCCAACCGGGCCCGCGAGATCACCCGGCTCAACGGCGTCTACGCCAACCTGCTGCGCGGCTCGGGCGTGACGCAGCTCGACGGGTTCGCGCGCCTCGTGGACGACCACGCCATCGAGCTGTCCACGCTCAACGCCGACGGGTCGCCGGGACACCGGCGGTTCACCGCCGCCCACATCCTGATTGCCACCGGTGGCACCCCCCACGTGCCTCACTTCAGCGGCCGCGAACACGTGATCACCAGCAACGAGGTGTTCGACCTCGATCCGTTTCCGCGCCGCCTGCTCATCGTCGGCGGCGGCTACATCGCCTGTGAATTCGCGTCGATCTTCAACGGCCTCGGGTCGAAGGTGACGCAGCTCTACCGCGGGGAGCAGGTGCTGAGGGGCTTCGACGACGAAATCCGCCACTTCGCTGCGGCCGAGATGGCCAAGGCGGGCGTGGACCTGCGCCTGAATGCCGGCGTGGTGGACATCCGCGAGACCGGAGAAGGTCTGCGCGTCGAGTGCGAGGACGGCAACACCTTCGTGGTGGACGCCGCGCTGTATGCCACTGGCCGCGTGCCCAACACGCGCGACCTGGGGCTGGACCGCGTCGGCGTGGTCACCGGTGCACAGGGCGAGGTCATCGTGAACGCGCAGTACCAGACCAACGTGCCCCACATCTTCGCGGTGGGCGATGTGACCAACCGCGTGCAGCTCACGCCGGTGGCGCTGGGCGAAGCCATGGTGGTGGTCGACCAGCTTTGCGGGCCCGCCCCGGGCAAGGCCGCCCGCACGATGGGTTACGAGTTCATCCCCACCGCCGTGTTCACGCACCCGAACATCGGCACGGTGGGACTGAGCGAGGCGCAGGCGCGCGAGCGCTTCGGTGCCGTGACGGTGTTCCGCAGCGAGTTCAAGGCGCTTCGCCACACCCTGTCGGGTCGAAGCGAACGCACGCTCATGAAGCTGGTGGTGGACACGAAGTCGGACCGCGTGGTGGGACTGCACATGGTCGGCGCCGAAGCGGGCGAGATCGTGCAGGGCTTTGCGGTGGCGCTGAAAGCAGGCGCCACCAAGGCGGTGTTCGACAGCACCATCGGCATCCACCCCACCGCGGCCGAAGAGTTCGTGACGATGCGCGAGCCGGTCAGGGACTGAGGAACAGCCCGCTCAGGCGAGCAGCAATCCGATCACCACCAGGGTGTGGGCCCACAGCCCGGGCAGCAACCACATCGCGTAGTGGCGGCCACCCACCAGCGCGGCCGTCACGCTCTTGCTGGCGGCGTGAACCGCCAGTGCCCCCATCACGGCCTGGTGTCCGATGGGCGCAGGCGGCCCGGTGGTGAACACCGCGGCCAGGGCCGCGTGCAGATCGGCCAGGGCGCCCAGCAGGCTGCCCACCAGAAGGCCCGCATCGCCCAGCCACAGCGTGAGCGCATGCACCAGGGCCTGAATGCCCGCCAGCAGGGCCGCCACCGCTGCAGCCCCCTTCAGGCTGAACATGCGCTCGTCGCTGGCGGTGGCAGCGGGCGGTGTTTCCGGCGGTGCACCGCGCACCAGCCACCAACCCCAGGCCAGGGCCAGCACTGCGCCGGCCAGCGCGGGCAGGGCCAGGTGCACCAGCCAGGCCGGCTGCACCGCGGTGGCCACCAGCAGCAGTTGCAGCAGGGTCGACACGCAGCTGAGCAGACCGCCACCGGCCATCAGGCGAGCACCCCCTCTCCCGTCGCGGGCCGCCAGCCCCAGGGTGGCGATGGTGGCCGTGCTGGAGACGAACCCCGACGCCAGCGCGGACAACGCCACCGCATGGCGGGCCTCCAGCAGGCGGCGCGACAGATGAGCCGCGGCCTGCACGCCGAGCAGCAGGGCCAGCAGTTGCACGATCACGTGCGGGTTCAGCGTGTTGCCCCACAATGGGCGATCGGGCACCAGCGGCAACGCCAGCAGCACCAGGGCCGCCAGCACGATGCCGTCGCGCACCTCGCCCGGGCGCAACCACTGCGTGACGAACCGGTGCGCGCGTTCCCGCACGGCCAGCACCACCGTGAGGGCGGCCGCCAGCGCGGCCGCCAGCACCGTGCTGGTGGCCGACAGCACGCCGATGAGGTAGATCAGCAGCAGCGCGATTTCGGTCGTCACGCCGGGGTCGCTGGAGCGGTCCTTGAAGTAGGCCACCAGACCCAGGCTGGCGATGAAGGCCGCTCCCACCACGACCACGCCCACCAGGCCGGTGAGCGCCGCAGCCGCCCCGGTGACGCTGGCCAGCGCGAAGCTGCGCAGCCCCGCCAGCGCTCGCGCCGGGCCTTCGCCCTTGCGCCGTTCGCGCTCGATGCCCACCAGCAGGCCGCAACCGAGCGCCACCGCCAGGGTGGCGGCTGCGTGGGACACATCGGCAGCAGGCAGACCGTTCAACACCAGGCGTTCACAATAGGCGCATGTTGAGATCGCCCGACTTTACCGCTCCCCGCGTGTTCACCGACCCCGATGCCGCGCTGGCGCAGGTGCGTGCCATTTACCAAGGCAGCGTGGATTTCCTTCGCCAGGCCTTGCACGAGTACGTCAACGGCGCCCATTTCAACGACGTGCGCATCCGCGCCTGTTACCCGTATGTGCGCTTCCACACCCACAGCAACCTGCGACTGGGCGACGGCGCCGACGAACTGGGCCTGAAACGCCTGAGCTACGGTTTCGTGGCGGGCCCGGGTCGGTACGAAACCACGCTTACCCGACCCGACCTGTACGACGACTACTACCGCGACCAGTTTCGCCTGCTGCTGGCCAACCACGGCGGTGAACTCGAGGTCGGCACCAGCAGCCAGCCGATCCCGATCCACTTCTCGTTTGCCGAGCACGACCATGTGGAGGGCCAGATGAGCGCCGGGCGCCGCGCCTTCATGCGCGATGTCTTCGACCTGCCCGACCTCACGGCCATGGACGACGGCATTGCCAACGGCACCCACCAGCCCGGTCCGGGCGAAGCCCACCCGCTGTCGCTGTTCACCGCGCCGCGCGTGGATTACTCGCTGCAGCGCCTTCGCCACTACACCGGCACCTCACCCGACTGGTTCCAGAACTTCGTGCTGTTCACGAACTACCAGTTCTACATCGACGAGTTCATCAAGCTGGGCCACGCCGAAATGGAGAAGGCCGACAGCCCCTACACCGCCTTCGTCGAGCCCGGCAATGTGGTGACACGGCGCAAGGGATTGCCGCACGAGCCCGGTGACGAACTGGGCCATGCGCCGCCCCGCCTGCCGCAGATGCCGGGCTACCACCTCATGCGGGCCGATCGCAGCGGCATCACCATGGTCAACATCGGTGTGGGCCCGGCCAACGCCAAGAACATCACTGACCACATTGCCGTGCTGCGGCCCCACGCGTGGCTCATGCTGGGGCACTGCGCCGGACTGCGCACCACGCAGCAACTGGGCGACTACGTGCTGGCACACGCCTATGTGCGCGAAGACCATGTGCTCGACGAGGAACTGCCGTTGTGGGTGCCCATCCCCGCGCTCGCCGAAATCCAGCTGGCGCTGGAGGCCGCGGTGGCCGACGTGACCGGTGTGGCACCCGGCGAACTCAAGCGCATCATGCGCACCGGGACCGTGGCCAGCACCGACAACCGCAACTGGGAGCTGCTGCCCGACAACCAGCCGCAGCGGCGCTTTTCGCAGTCGCGCGCGGTCGCGCTCGACATGGAGAGCGCCACCATCGCCGCCAACGGTTTCCGCTTCCGCGTGCCCTATGGCACCCTCCTGTGCGTGAGCGACAAGCCGCTGCACGGCGAGATCAAGCTGCCGGGCATGGCCAACCACTTCTACCGCGAGCGCGTCGATCAGCACCTTCGCATCGGCATTCGCGCGGTGGAGCGCCTGCGCGAAGGCGGCGTGGACCAGTTGCACAGCCGCAAGCTGCGAAGCTTCGCGGAAGTGGCATTCCAGTAACCCCAACGAAAGTCGCTCATGGGCACCCGACGCAAGTTCATCCTCGGCACCCTGGGGGTGGCTGGCGCGCTGGCCATCGGCTGGGGCGTGCTGCCACCGCGACAGCGGCTCACCACCTCACAGCCCCTGCCCACCGGTGAGGGCGAGGTGGCGTTCAACGGCTGGGTCAAGATCGCCCGCGACGGCACGGTCACGGTCGCACTGGCCAAAAGCGAGATGGGTCAGGGTGTGGTGACGTCGCTGTGCATGCTGCTGGCCGATGAACTCGACGCCGACTGGTCGCGGGTGCGATGGGAGATGTCACCCATCGACAAGATCTACAACAACATCAGCTCGGTGATCGACGGCCTGCCGGTGCACCCCGACACCGACAACCTGGTGCTTGATGCGGCGCGCTGGCTCACCGCCAAGGCCATGCGCGAGGTCGGCGTGATGATGACCGGTGGCTCCTCCAGCGTGAAGGACCTCTGGCTGCCGATGCGCCAGGCCGGTGCCGCCGCGCGCGAGATGCTCGTGGGCGCTGCGGCCAGCCAGTGGGGTTTGAACCCGGCCGACTGCAACACCGAGAACGGTGAGGTGGTGGCCCCGGACGGACGCCGCCTGGGTTATGGCGCGCTGGCCGCCGCCGCCGCCCAGCGGCCATTGCCGGGCGACCCCGTGCTCAAGACACCCGACCGGTTCCGCCTGATCGGTCAGCCCACCAAGCGGCTGGACACCCCGGGCAAGATCGACGGCAGCGCGCGCTTCGGTATCGACGCGCTGCCCGAAGGCCTGCTGTACGCCAGTGTGAAGATGTGCCCCACGCTGGGTGGTCGTGCCCAGCGCTTCGACGATGCGGCCGCGCGCAACGTGCGCGGTGTCAAGGTGGTGGCGGCGATCGAACCGCCGCCGGGGGGCACCGGTGGTGTGGCGGTGATTGCCGACCACCCCTGGCGCGCCCGCAAGGCGGCCGATGCGGTGGACGTGGTGTGGGCGCACGGCGAACTCGCGACCTTCGGCAGCGCCGACATGATGGAGCGACTGGCACGCGCCGCACAGACCGAAAAAGGGTTTGCGTTCTTCGAGACCGGCGAAGTGGACACCGCCCTGGCGGGTGCGGCCCGCCGCATCGAGGCCGAGTACCGCGCGCCCTGCCTTGCACACGCCGCGCTGGAGCCCATCAACTGCACCGTGCTGTTCGAGGGCAACAAGGCCACGGTGTGGGTGTCCACCCAGGTGCCCGGCCTGGCGCGTCGGGCCGCTGCCAACGCACTGGACCTGCCCGACGAGGCGGTGACCGTGAACGTGATGGTGCTCGGCGGAGGGTTCGGCCGCCGGCTCGAGGTGGACTTCATTGCACAGGCCGCGTCGATTGCCAAGGCCTTGCCGGGCCAACCGGTGCAGACCCTCTGGACGCGCGAACAGGACACCCGGCACGATCTGTTTCGCCCCGCCTGCGTGGCACGGTTCGAGGCCGGCCTTGACGGCGACGGGCGCCTGGTTGCCTGGAAGAACACCAGCGCGGGCCAGGCCATCATTCCCCAGGTGCTACGGCGCAGCTTCGGTCTGCCCGGCGGCGGCCCCGACAAGACGGCCAGCGAAGGCGCCTTCGACCAACCCTATGAATGGCCGGCCGCGCGCATCGCGCACGTCAACGTCGACCTGCCTTTGCAGGTGGGGTTCTGGCGCGCGGTGGGCCATTCTCACCAGGCGTTCTTCAAGGAAAGCTTCGTCGATGAAGCAGCGCACGCGGCTGGCGTGGACCCGTTGGCGTTTCGCGAATCGCTGCTGCGTCAGCACCCGAAGCAGCTGGCGGTGCTGCAGGCAGTGGCCAAGGCGGCTGGCTGGGGCACACCCTCGCCCAACGCCCCCGACGGTGCGCGGACGGCGCGGGGCATTGCATTGCACGACTCGTTCGGCTCCACCGTGGGGCAGGTGGCCGAAGTGTCGATCGGCCCCGACAAGTCCATCCGGGTGCACCGCGTGTGGTGCGCGATCGACTGCGGGCTCGCCGTCAACCCGGCCGGCATCCGGCAACAGCTCGAAGGCGCCGTGGTGTTCGGACTGTCGGCAGCGCTGCACGGTGGCGTGGACATCGTGGACGGACAGGTCCAGCAAAGCAACTTCCACGACCAGCCGATGCTGCGGCTCACCGAGGCGCCGCGCGTGGAATGCCTGATCATGCCGAGCACCGAACACCCGGAGGGTGTGGGCGAACCCGGCCTGCCACCGATCGCACCGGCGGTGGCCAACGCCCTCTTCGCGCTCACCGGCCAGCGCCTGCGCAGCCTTCCGCTGAAACTTGCCTGAGGAAACCGCCATGACCACACTCAACGTCAACGGCCGCAATGTCACGGTGGACGCCGAACCCGACACACCGCTGCTGTGGGTGCTGCGGGCCGACCTGAAGCTCACCGGCACCAAGTTCGGCTGCGGCATGGCGCTGTGCGGCGCCTGCACGGTGCACGCCGATGGTCAGGCCATCCGCGCGTGCGTCACGCCGGTCTCGGCCGTCGAGGGCCGGTCCATCACCACCATCGAAGGCATCGAAGGCCCCGAGATCGCGGCGCTCCGCGCGGCCTGGACCGCGGTGGACGTGGTGCAGTGCGGCTATTGCCAGACCGGTCAGCTCATGAGCGCCTGCGCGCTGCTCAAGGCCAACCCCAAGCCCGACAGCAAGGCGATTGCCGACGCCATGGCCGGCAACCTGTGCCGGTGCGGCACCTACCAGCGCATCGAAGAAGCGATCAAGTTGGCCACGTCGTCCTGACCACCCCGTCGTTCGCGGAGCGGGTTCAGCGCACCGACCTGCCTTCGCGGCCGATCATCGAGAGCTCGGCGAACGGCGAGCCTTCCCTGGCGTCCTTGTACTTGACGGGGAAGCCCCCCACCTGACTCTGTCGCTCCAGACCGGCCATGAAGCGTTCTCGAGTGGGTGCTTCGCCGGCGTCTTGCAAGGCCTGCACGATCACGCGGGCCGATATGTAGCCCTCCAGTCCGAAGACACCCGGTGTGGCGTTCCTCTTGATGACTGCTTCACGGTACTCGCGCACCAAAGGCAGATTGCTGGTTCGCACGTCGGGCATCACCTGCACCACCACGATGCCAGCACTCAGGGGTCCGAGGTCGCGCACGAGGCGCTCGACGTTGGCCACCGACAGGCAATAGAACTGCGCCCGGCCACCCGCGGCGTGATAAGCCCGCACGAACTGCTCGACCACCGGCCCGGCGGTACCGAAGAGGATGACCTGCGGCCTGGCCTTGAGCATCGCCTTGACAGCGGGAGCGACAGCGTCGGCCGTGGGCCGATTGGGCGGCACCACGCCACTGGCCACCAGGTCGAGCTTGTGTTTTCCGGTCGCGGTTTCAACGTTCTTGCGCACACTGAGGCCGAAAGGCTCGTCCTCGATCAGGAGACCGAGCTTGGCGATGCCCAGCGTGGCCAGGTGACTGGCAATGCGGTCCACCTCCCGGCCGTAGCTGGCGCGAAGGAAGAAGGCTTCCCTGACGGCGCGGGCGGGAGGGCGCACGCTGTCGGCACCGGTGATGGGATGCACGAGCGGAATGCCTGCCTGAGCGACGTACGGCAACACCTGCTCGACGATGCCGGTGCCCACAAGGTGCACCAGTGCAAAGACCTTGTGCTGCTCGTTCAGGACGCGCACGTTGTCTTCAGCCCGCTTCACGTCATATCCATCGTCCAGCTGCAGCACGCGGATGCGCCGCCCGTGCACACCTCCAACGGCATTGACCGCCTGGAACACCAGATCCGCACCCTCGGCATACGCCTTGGAAATCGCAGCGCGGCTCGTGGAGAAGTCGGCGGTCTGACCAAGAACGATGGTGTCATCCCGGGGCGCACCGGACGGTTTGTCGAGCGCGCCTCCGGTCACGACACCGGGTCGGGCAATCAGGGGAATGGCGCTGCCGGACAGCAGCGCCACGAGACGTCTTCGGTCCATGAGGAACCTCCGGATTCGATGGTGAGGACCGTCATGGCAAGTGCCATGCAGGCTGCTGACCTGGTCGAACGGTCTGCCCCTGCAGCGGTCGCAGCCAGTCTAGGGAAGGGTGACTGCGGCGAGAAATACCGAATCCGTCTGGTCCCAGTGGCGAAAACGATAGCGAACAGTGCGGGCTGGCTGCGCCGCGCCAGGCGGCGCCCAGGTCACAACAACGTCACGCCCAGCCACTGCCCAGACTCGACGCGGTGTCGGGTGATTTCGATGAGCAGGTCTCGCACCGCCTGTCCCGCCAACGAAAGCTGTCCATCCCGGGCGGTGCACACGTGCACGCGGCGCATGAGTCGCGGTGCAAGCGGCGTGATCCGGATGGTGCCGAGCCCGACCTCGTCGCACACCGCGCCCCACGGCATCACACTGCAGGCCATGCCGCATTCGACCGCTCGGCGCATGATGCCCATCGAGTTGGCCTCGACGGCGGGCGCCCGAGGGCTGGCACCGTGGGCGCGAATGGCGCTGTCGACCAGCGCACGCACACCGTGCTGCACACCGGGAAGGGCCAACGGCAACGCGGCCAGATCCACCACTCGACATCGTGCGCCATGGTCCTGCCGCGCAGACGACGCGAGGAAAAGCTCCTCGTCCATCAGGGGCACGGCATTCACGAGCCGTGCGTCCTGGTCGTTCACCAGCACGGCGATGTCGAGCTGACCAGCGTTCAGGTGGCGCAGCAGGTTGCCGCTCATTTCGTCGTGGAATTCCACGCTCACGGCGGGCAGGCGCTGTGCAAGCTCGGCGATGAGGGGCATGGCGAACTGGGGAGCGGTGGTCTGGGGCAGGCCGAGCGACACGGCACCCGTGAGGCTGTCCTTGCAGTGCTTCACGACATTGGGGAGATCGTCGATCTGCTTGACCACCCGCCGGGCGTGGGCATGGAGCGCTTCGCCCTGCTCGGTCATGTGGACGCCGTTGTGCCGGCGATGCAGCAAGGGGTGCCCCAGTTCGTTTTCGAGGCGGGCCATCTGCTGGCTCAAGGCGGGTTGCGCAATGTGCAGGGCGAGCGATGCCTTCGAGAAGCTGCCCAGTTCAGCAATCTTCAGAAAATAGCGAAGCTGCCTGATCTCCATCCCTGCCCCCGTCGGCTGAGCTGCCGCGGGGCAAGGCGCACCGCGGAGCATCCGCAGTGTAGGAAGGCGCGAAGGGTCGATACCCCCGCCGGTTGAGTCAACCCTGGCGGGGGCGCACCCGCGACGCCGCCAGCTTGGCGTTCACCCGCGCCTGCTCCACATCGGCATGGCGGGCCAGCGCCACGCCCATGCGGCGCTTGACGAAACTCTCGGGCTTGCCGAACAGGCGCAGTTCGGTGCCAGGCACGCGCAGCGCCTCGTCGACGCCGTCGAAGGCGATGCCAGTGGCCTCGACGCCGCCGTAGATCACGGCGCTGGCCCCCGGACTCTTGAGCGTGGTGTCCACCGGCAGGCCGAGGATGGCGCGGGCGTGCAGCTCGAACTCGTTCTGCCACTGCGTGGTCATGGTCACCATGCCGGTGTCGTGCGGGCGCGGGCTCACCTCGCTGAACCAGACCTGGTCGCCCGCCACGAACAGCTCGACGCCGAACAGGCCCTGGCCGCCGAGGTTGTCGGTCACGGCCCTGGCGATGTCGCGGCTCGTCTGCAGCGCCAGCGTGCTCATGGGGTGGGGTTGCCAGCTTTCCACGTAATCGCCGCTCACCTGCACATGGCCGATGGGGTCGCAGAAGTGCGTCTGCACCCGACCGTCTTCGCCCAGGGCGCGCACGGTGAGCAGCGTGATCTCGTAGTCGAAGCGGATGAATCCCTCGACGATGACCCGGCCGTGGCTGACCCGACCGCCTGCCATGGCGAAGTCCCAGGCCTTCTGAACGTCGGCCGGTCCGTCGATCTTGCTCTGCCCTTTGCCGCTGCTGCTCATCACCGGCTTGACGATGCAGGGGTAGCCGATGCCCGGTTGCCCGTTCGCGCCATTGATGGCCGCCTGCAGCTCGGCCAGTGAATCGCAGAACCGGTAGGGGCTGGTGGGCAGGCCCAGCGTCTCGGCGGCCAGGCGGCGAATGCCTTCGCGATCCATCGTGAGCCGCGCCGCGCGCGCGGTGGGAATGACCCGCACCACCCCGGCTGCCTCGAGCTCTTGCAGCATGGGCGTGGCAATGGCCTCGATCTCCGGCACCACCATGTGCGGACGTTCGCGCTCGATCAGGGCCTTGAGCTGCGCCGGATCGCTCATGGCGATGGTGTGCGCGCGGTGCGCCACCTGGTGCCCGGGCGCCTGGTCGTAGCGGTCGACGGCAATGGTTTCAACGCCCAGGCGCTGCAGGGCGATCAGCACCTCCTTGCCGAGTTCGCCGCTGCCCAGCAGCATGACTTTGGTGGCCGAGGGCGACAGCGGGGTGCCGAGCGTGGTCATGGTCTTGTCCTTGCCGAAGGAAGCATCAGGGCGCGGTGCCCATGGCTTCGCCCATGCGCACAGGGCGGGCCGGGGCCCAGTCGGGATTGAAGGCAATGGTGTCGCGCGGCCACAGCAGCACCACGGTCGATCCGAGGAGGAACCGCCCCATCTCGGCGCCGCGATCCAGCGCCACGGGCGCGTCTTCGTACCGCCATTCGCGCACGGCGCCGGGCCTGGGCGGGTTGACCACCCCGTGCCACACGGTGGCCATGCTGCCGACGATGGTGGCGCCCACGAGCACCAGCACGAAGGGCACGGTGCGGTCGCCCACAGGCATGTCGAAGTGGCAGACCACGCGCTCGTTGCGCGCGAACAGACCGGGCACGCCAGCCGCGGTGGCGGGGTTCACCGAGAACAGATCACCCGGCACGTGCACCATCCGGCGCAGTGTGGCGGCGGCCGGCATGTGGATGCGGTGGTAATCGCGCGGGCTGAGGTAAATAGTGGCGAAATCGCCGTCGGCGAAGGCCGCGGCGGCGGTGGCGTCGCCCCCGAGCAGTGCGGTGGTGCTGTAGTGGTGGCCCTTGGCCTGAAAGACCTGGTCGCGCTGAATGCGACCGAACTGGCTGATGGCGCCATCGACCGGGCAGACGAACGCGGCGTCGGCCAGCGGCCTGGCACCGGGCTTGAGGGCGCGGGTGAAGAAATCGTTGAAACAGGCGTAGACCGACGGATCGGGCTGGGCGGCCTCGGCCATGTTCACGCCGTAGCGGCGAACGAAACGGCGGATCATCCAGGTGGTGACCGGCCCTGCGCGCGAAGCGGCAAAGAGCCCCGCCACGCGGGTGAGTGCCAACTTGGGCAGCAGGTATTGGAGTTGTACAGCCAGGGACATGGGTGCCGGATTGTAGGAGCCACCTCCGAGGGGTATGCGGCCGGGGGCACAATGCCCGCCCATGACCGCTCCCCTGTTTTCGGTCATCGACCTGGTCAAGCGCTATGGCGAGACCACGGTGGTCGATGGCCTGAGTTTCGACATCCAGCCCGGCGAATGCCTGGGCGTGATCGGCCCCAACGGTGCGGGCAAGACCACCACCATCCGCATGTGCCTGGGCCTCACCGAACCCGACGCCGGCCGCATCACCGCGTTCGGGCTCGACATGCCGGGCGACGCGCTGGCCATCAAGGCACGCCTGGGGGTGGTGGCGCAAATGGACACGCTCGACCCGGATTTCAACTGCGCCGAGAACCTGCTGGTCTATGGCCGCTACTTCGGCATTCAGGACGCGGTGATTCGCGAGCGCATCCCCCGCCTGCTGGAATTCGCCGCCCTCACGCACAAGGGCAAGGCACGGCCGGGCGAGCTGTCCGGCGGCATGAAGCGCCGCCTTTCGCTGGCGCGGGCGCTGGTGAACGACCCACAGCTGCTGATGCTGGACGAACCGACCACCGGCCTGGACCCGCAGGCGCGACACCTCATGTGGGAGCGCCTGCAACTGCTGCTGCAACAAGGCAAGAGCATTCTCCTGACGACGCACTTCATGGACGAAGCCGAGCGCCTGTGTTCGCGCCTGCTGGTGCTCGACCACGGCCGCAAGATCGCCGAGGGGAAACCGCGCGACCTCATCGCACAGCACCTGGAACCCGACGTGGTGGAGGTGTACGGGCCAGGTGCACTCGACCTCGCCCAGGGCGAGGCGCACGCGGCGCTGCGCACGCTGGCGGCCCGGGTGGAAGTGAGCGGCGAGACCGTCTTCTTCTACACCGCGCAGGCGCAACCCATCCTGGCCGCGCTGGCCGACAACCACCAGCTCAGAACCCTGCACCGGCCTGCGAACCTGGAAGACCTTTTTCTGAAACTCACGGGTCGGCAGATCCGCGAGGACGGCTGAGCATGAGCCCCCACGCTGCAACCGATTGAAACCACGATGTCCACGCTCACGCCCAACCCCTGGTCACCTCCGCGGCTGTCGCGCCGCTGGTGGCCGGTGTTCCTGCGCAACCTGCTGGTCTGGCGCAAGCTGGCCTTGCCCA
This sequence comes from Synechococcus sp. UW140, assembly GCA_943371665.1. Classification (GTDB taxonomy): domain Bacteria; phylum Pseudomonadota; class Gammaproteobacteria; order Burkholderiales; family Burkholderiaceae_C; genus Hydrogenophaga. Next base: position 17,061 of record CALRVR020000012.1, on the reverse strand, counting down.
GTGTGGTGGCCAACATTGCCGAACCCCTGATCTGGCTGGTGGCCTTCGGCTACGGGCTGGGCGCCCTGGTGGGCACGGTGAACATGGCCACGCCGTCGGGCTCGATGGCGGTGCCTTACATCCTGTTCCTGGCCAGCGGCAGCATCTGCATGAGCGCCATGAACGCCGCGACCTTCGAGGCGCTGTATTCGGCCTTCTCGCGCATGCACGTGCAGAAAACCTGGGACGGCATCATGAACGCCCCGGTGAGCCTGGACGATGTGGTGCTGGCCGAAATGCTGTGGGCGTCGTTCAAGTCGCTGTTCACCGTGTCGGTGATCCTGCTGGTGATGCTGGGCCTGGGCATCACGCATTCGCCGCTGCTGCTGGTGGCGTGGCCGGTTCTCTGGGCCACCGGCATCACGTTCTCGTGCATCGCGCTGGTGTTCAACGCGCTGGCCAAGGGCTACGACTTCTTCAGCTACTACTTCACGCTGGTGCTCACGCCCATGATGTTCCTCTCGGGCGTGTTCTTCCCACGGGAGCAGCTGCCAGGCCCGGTGCTGCTGCTGTCCGACCTGCTGCCACTCACGCACGCGGTGCTGCTGGTGCGTCCGCTGTTTCTGGGCGAATGGCCCACCAACGCCGCACTGCACCTGTCGGTGCTCGCGGCCTACGCCATCGGCGGTTTCTGGCTGGCGCTGGCGCTCACCCGCAAGCGGTTCGCCCGCTGAGGCGCGGGCACTGGCGGCCGCACCGGGGCGCCATGCGAGTCTTCAGACCGATGGCCTAGGGCTGGCAACGGTCTGACCCGGCAGGTGACTCAACGAGGTCGATATCGACCTGAAGGAGTTGCCATGCGCATGCGTTCGTGGATCGTGGGCCTGACCACCGTGCTGGGTCTGACGGGGTGTGGCGGTGGGGGTGATGGCGGAACCGGGACCGGTGACACCCAGGCCGCTCCGGTGCCCGCGGGTGTCTGGGCGGGAACGACGGCGGGTGGACTGCAAGTCCGGCTCGTGATCACCGACCAGCGGGAACTGCTGGGCAGGGTGGAAAACCCGGCAGCAACACCGCCCGTCATCGGCGTGGTTCGTGGCAGCCTGCAGCTCGACGGATCCACCTGGATGGGGCCGACGGTCAGGGGCTTTGAACTGCAGACCGGCGCGTCGGATGCGGTGCCGTTCCGGGCCCCCGAACCGCCCAGCGATCCCTGGCCGGCGTTGCTTCAGTTGTCCGCCCTCCCTTTGACGGCCGTGGCCATCGGCGAGCAACCGCTGCCGCAGGCCGATCGGGCCGGCAACTACGCGGCCACGCTTCGGGTGTCGGGCGCCCTCATGGACACCACCGTGAACTGGTCCATCAATGGCGCGTTGGCGCTGGTGGTCACTGGGGCGGGTGCGGGCGGCTGCACGGCCAGTGGGCAGGCCGATGCCCTGACCGCTCCGGCGCGTGGCATGCGCTTCGCGCTGACTTTCTCCGGGGCGGGGTGTCCCACGATGGCTGGGGGCCAACCCCTGGAGGGGACCGGCTTCAGCGGGGTGGTCGATGCCGCCTCTGCAGCGGCGTTTGCCCTTTATGGCACCGACACGGGTGAGCAGGTGGGGCTGCTGCTGGACGCCACGCGCGCACCGTGACCGGCGGCGGCGGCCAGCGGGCGGTTCAATGCACCGATTGCAGGCCGGGCTGGGCGTCGACGTAGGCGTCGATGCCGCTGTCCATGAACTCTTCGCTGTCGATGGCGGCGTCGAACTCGCGGATGGTGGTGTCGAACAGCTTGGGGATCAGCGGTTTGTCCAGCGGGCGGCAGACCCGGCCACCCAGGCCGCGCAGGGGCTGGCTGTTCTCCATGGCGCTGATGACGGCCTCGGGATCCAGCATGAGGACGAAGGGGTTGGTGCGGTCGGCGAAGGATTTCATGGCGGTGTCCTGAAGAAACGGGTGATACAGAGGGGCTGTCGATGAAACAAACTGTATCGATGCCCCTGTCGACCGTTAAGTCGGCGATCTGCCATTCGCCATGTAGGAATTTCCCCGACAGGCGTCAGAGTTCCCTCGCAGGCGATTCGTGACACTTGTCACGGTCCATGCCGCAGGGCCTCCACACTCGACCGCACAACCGCCTGAACGCTCCGGCTGTCCTTGTAGCGGTTGCGCAGGAAGCTGGCGTGGTTGCCGGCGTGTGCCGCGGTTCGCTCGATTTCATCGAGCGCCGCCAGGCTGTCCAGGGCCGCGGCGTGGGGCGTGATGGTGCGCAAGGTGGCCAGCACGTCCTCGCGGATGCTGATCTGCTCGCGCGTCTTGGGGTTGACCATCATCCCGTCGAGGCCGAAGCGGCAGGCCTGGAAGCGGTTGTAGGTGTAGACAAGGTAGTCGTCGTCTTCGGGCGGAGGTTCGTTGCGCTCGAGCAGGTGGCGGCACAGCGCCTGCAGGTAGCAGGCCAACGCGGCGGCGCGCTCCACCGTCAGGGGGGTGTCGCACACCCGCAGTTCGATGGTGCCGTACTCGGGTTTGGGGCGGATGTCCCAGTAGAAGTCCTTCATGGACTTGACCACCCCGGTGCTTTCCATCTTGGTGAAGTAGCCGTTGCTGAATTCGTCCCAACCGAGCACGAACGGGGCGCGGCCACTCAGTGGAAACGCAAACACCGAGTTCAGGCGGGCCGAATCGAACAGGGTGTCGACGCCCTGGGAAAACGGCGACGAGGCCGACAGGGCGATGAAATGCGGCACATAGCGGTTGAGCGAATGCAGCAGGAACAGCGCCTCGTCGGGCGAACTGCACCCGATGTGCACGTGCTGGCCGAACACGGTGAACTGCTTGGCCAGGTAGCCGTACAACCCCGACAGCTGCTCGAACCGAGGCTTGGAGAAGATCCGCTGCTCGAACCAGCGCTGGAACGGGTGGGTGCCGCCACCCGCCAGCTCGATGTTGAGCCGGTCGCCGGCCGCCACCAGGGTGTCGCGGATCTGGCGCAGTTGCTGCAACAGCTCGCCATGGCGCGTGTGGATGCCGGTGGCGATCTCGATCATGCTCTGCGTCATCTCGGGCGTGACGACGCCCGGGAACGGCTTGCGTGCCAGCAGGTCGAGCAGGTCGTTGGCGCTGCTGGACAGGTCGTGGTCATAGCTGTTGACGAGCTGCAGCTCGAGCTCGACGCCCATGGTCAGCGATTCGGAGGCCTTGAAGGTTTCGAGGGGCATGGCGTCACTCCCGGGTCACGTGGGTTTCGCGGGCGGCCATCAACGCGCGCTGCGTGACGATCGGTCCCAGCAGCTCCTGCAGCAGCATCATGCCGGCCATGGCCGCCAGCACCTGCACCGCCGGCTCGAAGCCATACACCCGCGCCTGCTCGATCAGCAGGATGGCAAACGCCGACATCGGCGTGAGGGCCAGGCCGGTGAGCAAGCCCTTGCGTTCGCTGATGCCCGACAGGCGCGCGGCCGCCACGTTGCACAGCACCTTGGCGGCCGTTCGCATGGCAATGAACACGACACCCATCACGAACGTGGTGCGGACATCGGTCCAGGTGAGCAGGGAAGCGATGTAGACGAACAGGAACACCGACAACAGGTCGCCCGCGGTGCCGAAGTCGCGTTGCGCGCTGGTCAGGTGCACCCGCCGCTCTCGCGCCACGATGCCGAAGGTGAGTGCCGCCAGCAGCGGCGACAGCATGAGGCTGTAGGCCGCGGTGGTGAGCAGCAGAACCGCCAGCGCGAAAACGACCGTCACGCCGCGCTCGTGCGTGTTGCGCAAGCGAAGCAGCCAGGGCACCGCCACACCCAGCACACCACCCACCGCAATGGAGGTGCCGACCACGTGCACGCTGCCGAACGCCGCCATCACGATGTCGCCCGAGGTCGACAAGGTCCAGTAGCCCACCACCAGCTTGAGCGCGACCACGGCCATGAGGCAGTTGATGGCGCACAGGTGCAGGACGCGTTCGGTGGCCTGTCCGGTGCTGCGCAGTTCGTTGGCGACGCGCAGCACCCCCGCAGGCGACGCCGACACCGACAGTGCCGCAATGATGAGTCGCTGCTCCAGCGGCAGGGAGAACCAGCCGGTGGCCCAGAACACCACGCCGAACGTCAGCACCGATTCCACCACCCCGAGCACCAGCACCCAGGGGTTGTGCCGGAACCAGCGCAGGTTGATGCGGTAACCCAGTTCGAACAGCACCAGTGCCAATGCCACGTTGGCCAGGAACGGCAGGCCGGGAATGTCGGTGGTGAGGCCGGGCAGGTTCACGAGGCTGCCCAGCAGCCCGACGGCCACATAGCTCGTGACGCGGGGAATCTGCCAGCGTTCGTGCAGCAGTTCGGCCAGGAACCAGGCAAACAGCAGCACCAGTGGCCAGGCCACGGCTTGGAGCAGAAAGGCAGGATCGGTCTGGACCACGGGTGCGGACTCCGGTTGGTGACCCACCCCCTGAGAGCCGGCACGGGGCCGAGTGGGGCGGGTGCATCGGCCACGCGCAGGCGCGGCCGGCGGTTCATTCCCATGACGACCCGGGGGGCCGCCGCGAATCAGACCCCGAAGCGGGTCTGCATGTCCTGCAGGCCGAACGCGTCAAGCACCTGCAGCAACCGCTGGCGCGCCTTGTCGCGCTGTCCGTTGCGGTCGTCGTGCATTCTACGGGCGAGGATGAGCTCGTTCTTCATGGAATGCTCCCATCCGACGAGCTCGGTGACCGTCACGCTGTAACCATGTGCTTCAAGGCGCAGACAGCGCAGCACATTGGTGATCTGGCTGCCGAATTCGCGCGTGTGCAGCGGATGCCGCCAAAGCTCTGCCAGCGGCGTGCTTTTGAGTGCCAGCGCCTTGTGCTGTCGCATGACACCCGCCACCTCGGCCTGGCAACACGGCACCAGCACCACGTGGCTGGCCTGCCGCGCCAGCGCGAAGTCGATCGCGTCGTCGGTGGCCGTGTCGCAGGCGTGCAGCGCACTCACCAGGTCGATGCGCGCCGGCAGCTCGGGATGGTCCATCGCCTGCTGCACCGTGGTGGCCAGAAACTGCATGCGCTCGAACCCCAGCCGTTCGGCCAGCGCCCTGGACTTGTCCACCAGTTCCCCGCGCGCCTCGACGCCGATGACGCGGCCAACCCCTTGCGGCCGAAGCACGAGGTCGTAGAGGATGAACCCCAGATACGATTTGCCGGCCCCGTGATCGGCCAGCGTCACGTCACCGTGGGCCTGCATCACCTCCTTCAGCAGGGGCTCGATGAATTGCACCAGGTGATAGACCTGCTTGAGCTTGCGCCGCGTGTCCTGGTTGAGCCGGCCTTCCCGCGTGAGGATGTGCAGCTCCTGCAGCAGGGCAATGGACTGGCCCTCGCGCAGTTCGGGCAATTGCTGTTGCAGGGTCGGGGCGGGCTGCTGATGACGGGAGGCTGACATGGCCGCGATGATAGGGGACCACCCACCGACAATCGCGCATGACCTCCGATTCACGCCACCCGTTCGAGACCCTCACCCCCGATGTCGTGCTCGACGCGCTCGATGCCGCCGGCCTGCGTGGCGATGGGCGCCTGACCACCCTCAACAGCTTCGAGAACCGCGTTTATCAGGCGCATCTCGACCCGGACTTCGAAGGACATGGCGTGGTGGTGGCGAAGTTCTACCGCCCGAAGCGGTGGACCGAAGCACAGATTGCCGAGGAGCACGCGTTTGCGGCCGAGCTGGCAGATGCCGAGGTGCCTGCGGTGGCGCCCTTGCGCCCGCAGGGTCGCAGCCTGCACCGCCATGGGGACTTTCTGTGGTCGGTGAGCCCGCGGCGCGGTGGCCGCCGCCCGGAACTGGACGACCTGGAGGTGCTGGAGTGGATCGGCCGCTTTCTGGCGCGGCTCCACACCGTGGGGGCGGCGCAGCCGTTTCGCCACCGCCCTCGCCTGGACGCGCAGCGCATGGCGCGCGAACCCATGCAGTGGCTGGTCGACAACGACACCGTGCCGCTGGAGGTGAAGCGCGAGTGGGAGACGGTCGTGGCAGAGGCGGTGGCGGCCGTCGAGCAGCACGCGGTGCTGCGTGGCGAAGACGTCCCGGGCGGTATCGCCACGCTGCGCCTGCACGGCGACTGCCATCCGGGCAACATTCTCTGGACCCCCGAAGGGATGCCAGGCGCGGGGCCACATTTCGTGGACCTGGACGACGCCAGCACCGGCCCTGCGGTCCAGGACCTGTGGATGCTGCTGTCGGGCGATCGCCAGCAGCAGACCCTGCAGCTGTCGGCCCTGCTGGATGGCTATGACCAGTTCCGGGACTTCGATCGGCGCGAACTGGCCTTGATCGAACCACTGCGCACGCTGCGCCTGATCCACTACAACGCGTGGATCGCCCGGCGCTGGGACGACCCGAGCTTCCCGCCCAACTTTCCGTGGTTCGCCCACCCCGACCATTGGCGTGGCCAGGTCAGGCTGCTTCGTGAACAGATCGAGGCCATGCAGCAGGAGCCGCTGCACGCCTGAAACCACCCTGCCCGACTCATTGTCGTTCGAACAATCAAATTGCGTGCAATTCAATTGTTCGATACAATACCGGCATGGCACAAAACCCACCCCGGAAAACTCCCCGCTCCGACGACCTGTTGCGGCTGGACCACCAGCTCTGCTTTGCGCTGTATTCCGCCTCGCTGGCCATGACCAAGCTCTACAAGCCCTGGCTTGACGAGATCGGCCTCACCTACCCGCAATACATCGCCATGCTGGCGCTGTGGGAGGAAGACGGTGTCACCGTGTCGGCACTGGGCGAACGCCTTCACCTCGACTCGGGCACGCTCACACCCCTGCTCAAGCGCCTCGAGTCCGGCGACTTCATCGTCCGCCTGCGCGATGTGGAAGACGAACGGCGTGTGCGGATCCGCCTCACGCCGGCCGGTCGTCGCCTGAAGGCGCGCGCCGCGCGAATTCCCGCCTGCGTGCTCGAAGCCACGCGGTGCTCCCCCACGGACGCACTGTCCCTCACCCGCGACGTGCAGGCGCTGCGCGACCGGCTGAGCGCCTGATCCACAACGATCCCACCCCTCAACCCGCTGTCACAGCACCACCCCAAGGAGCCACCATGCCCACCACCCTCGACAAAGTCCTGTACACCGCACGGTCCCACACCACCGGCGGCCGCGAAGGCACCTCGCGCAGCGACGACGGCCTGCTCGACGTGAAGCTGTCCCCGCCCAAGGCCATGGGCGGCGCCGGCACGGCGACCAACCCCGAGCAGCTGTTCGCCTCGGGCTACTCGGCCTGCTTCATGGGCGCGCTCAAGCACGTGGCGGGCATGAAGAAGGTCCCGGTGCCAGCCGATGCAGCCATCGACGCCGAAGTCGACATCGGCCCGATCCCCCAGGGCTTCGGCATTGCCGTTCGCATGACCATCCACCTGCCGGGCATGGACCGCGCCGTGGCGCAGGACCTCGTCGACACGGCCCACCAGGTGTGCCCTTACTCGAACGCGACCCGCGGCAACATTCCGGTCACGCTCACGCTGGCCTGATCGGGCACCGCCCCACGAAAAAGCCCGCCTGACGGCGGGCTTTTTCGTGTTCATGAGGCACGGCGTCACTTCTTGGCGGGATCGTGGATGACCGTGCTGGTCCCGACGCCCACGCCGGCGCGCACGCCGCTGTTGCCGATCTCGGTGCTGGCGCCCACGCCCGCGCCAGCGCTCACCCGCCCACCCTGATCAACCCCCACCCCCACGCCCACCGGACCCACGCTGGTGCCGACCCCCACGCTGACGCCCTGGTTGCTGGCACCCACACCGATCGAGAACGGGCCGATGGGAATGCCCACGCCCACGCCGACACTGCTGCACCCGGCGAGCGCGCCGGTGGTCAGCACCGCCGCGGCCAGCAGCGTGGCCCGGAAAGGTGGACGTGCGGGAATCTTCATGGGGTTCTCCAGTGAGCGGTTCGGTGGTCCATTGTGACCAACCTGGCCCCGACCGGTTCCTGGCCGCAAGCCGGCTTCAGCCGGGCGGTGGCTCGGCGGCCTCGATCGCATCGGCCAGCCAGTCCCTAGGCGCCGTGTGGGGCTCCGATGGGTGCAGCAGGACATGCCCGCCGTCGACCTGCAGCCGTGCGGCGCCACCGATCCAGAGCATCCACGCCAGCAGGGACGAGTCGCGCGCCGTCGGCGGCTCGCCCGGCGCCGCGGCAAACCAGGCGGTCAGCACACCGTTTGTCGGCACACGGAGCACCTCGCCATCAGGCACCAGATCGAGGGCACGGGCCAATGGCGCGAGGGTCGCCGGCCAGCCACCGGTGGGTGTGCCCCAGGTGGTCCACCAGCTGCGCACCTGCGCCACCAGCCGGACCGAGCGGTCGGCCTCCACGCGCTGCAGTTCGGCGTGGCCCCAGCGGTGCCAATCCACCGCGGGCGCCTGAATGCCGGCCACCAGGGCCGCGCGCACGAAACCGTGCACGGCAGACTCGGGATGGTCTGCGCCCGATGCGGCGGCCACGGTGCACAACTGACCGATGCGCTGACCCAGCAACCGGCCTTGCGTGACCATCAGCTTCTCGCGCAGCAGACTGTCGCGCTCGGCGCGCAGCGCCGCCAGATCGAGGGCGTTGCGCAGATCGGCGCGCAGGGTTTCCATCGTCCAGGGCTTGCTGATGTAGCGGTAGATTTCGCCGCTGTTGATGGCCTCGATGGCCTCGCCGATGTCGGAGTACGCGGTGGTCAGCATGCGCACCACCGCGGGGTGGTGATCGCGCGCATGGCGCAGCAGTTCGTTGCCGCGGGCACCCGGCATGCGCTGGTCGCACACCAGCACCGCCACCTCGTCGGCATGGGCGTCAAGCAGCGCGCGCCCTTCGTCCACCGACGCCGCGGTGAGCACCGGCGCGATCGGGCCGACCAGGCGCTCGAAATACTTCAGCGCCATGGCTTCGTCGTCCACGTACAGGATCTTGCTGCGGTTCAAGGGGAGATCTCCACTGGTTTGTTCTCGGGGAAATGCAGGGTCACGGTGGTGCCACCACCGGGCGTGTCGTCGACGCTGATGTCGCCACCGATCGACGCGAGGACCCGCCGGCAGAACAGCAGGCCCATGCCGCTGCCACCCGATCCGGGGCGGGAAGGCACGGGTTCCCGGGTCAGGCGGGCCTTGAGTTCGGGCGGAAGCCCCGGACCATTGTCGATCACGCTGAGTGCCGGGCGCAGCACGTCGGCATCGGGCCACCGGGCCATGCCCAACCGCAGCCGGATCACCGGTTCCGGATCGGCCTGGCCGCGTTGCGCCTGCAGTGCGTTCTTCAGCAGCGTGCAGACGACGAGGTAGAGCAGATCGCGCTGGGGCGCGGGCAGGCCGAAATCGGCGTCGAGGTCGCAAACGATGCGGTCCCGTTCACCCACCTCGAACGGGTATTCCCGACACACGGAAAGCACCAGGTCGCGCGCGCCCAGCCGAGCCGGCGCGCCCGGGCGGTAGGCCTCGCGCGCGGTGTTCACGAAACTCGTCACCAGCGACTGTGCATAGTCGGCGCGCCGCTGCGCCGCCTCGATCATGCGCAACGTGTCGCCGGGCGCCACCTGGTCGGCGTCCTGCCGCTGACCACTGTGCCGGTCGTGCAGCGCAGTCAGGTAGCCACTCACGGTGGCCAGCGGCGTGCGCACCTCGTGCGCCAGAAAGCCCAGGGTCTCGCGCAACATGGCTGCGCGCCTTTCGCCCAACGCGAGGTCGCGGGCACGCTGGCGCGCCATGTCCACCGACTCGCGGAGCACGGCCCGTGTCAGGGCTTCGTCCAGCGGCTTCTCGAGAATGTGCTCGACCCGGCCCAGGTTCACCGCCTGCAAGGCCACGTCCTTGTCGGCATAGGCCGACACCAGCACCCGAACCACATGGGGATGAGACTCCCGGGCAGCCGCCAGCAGGTCGACGCCGGTGCGTTTGGGCATGCGGTAGTCGGTCAGCACCGCGGCGATGTCGGCGCCGCGTTCGGCAAGCATCGCCAGCGCTTCGTCCACGCTGCCCGCCGCCAGCACGGTGAACTCGTCGCCGTAGCGGCGGGCAAACCACTTGCAGGCCTGAGGCTCGTCATCCACCACCAGGACGGCATGCACCTCGGTCGGGTTGTGCGCGGGCTCGCTCATTCGGGTCGGGGAAGATCGAAGGAAAACTCGGTCCACGCGCCGGGCTCGCTGCGAACGGCCAGGGTGCTGCCGTGGCGCTGGACGATTCCGTAGCTGATGCTCAGCCCGAGTCCCAGTCCGCTGCCCACGTCGCGGGTGGTGAAGAAGGGCTCGAACACACGCGCCTGGTTCTCGGGGCGGATGCCTTCTCCATTGTCGTGCACCACCACCCCCAGGCGATCCCCGGAAACCGTGGCCCGTACCACGATTTCGGGATGTTCCCGGTTGGCGGCGCGCACCGCGATGGCGGCGTTGCTCAGCAGGTTGATCAGCACGCCGATCAGCGCCGGTTCGTCGCCCAGCACATGGCTGTCCTGCGGCATGTCCAGACGCACCTCGACGCCCTTGAGGTCAAAGCCGGCCAGCCGGATGGCCGAGCGCACCGCGTTCTCGAACAGGAACGGGCGCATGCTCTCGCCGCCCGGCTTCTGGTAGGCGAAGGTCTTGAGGTCGGTGACGATGTTCTGGATGCGCACCAGGCCCTCGCGGGCGTCGCTGAGGCTTTCGCGCACGAATTCGTCCTGCCGGGCGGCAGGCTGCTGCAGGCCCATGTCGATGGCCATGAGGCTGAAGTTGACCGGGTTGTTGAGTTCGTGGAGCAGGCCTGCCGACAAGGTGCCGATGGCCGCCATCTTCTCGCGGTGCACCAACTGGCCCTTGACCTCGGTCAAGGTCTGGTTGATCTCGACCAGCGATTCGTTCTTCAGGCGCACCTCTCGCTGCAGCGAGAACAGCCGCACCCGGGCGCGTTCGTTGAACCAGGTGCACACCGCGCTGGCCGCGGCCGAGAAACCGATGAACAGCGAGTTGGTGACGATCATGGACGCCTGTCCGAGGCCGTTCGGATGCAGCGCGCAGGCCAGCAGGTAGAGCAGCAGCGTGATGACGCCGAAGCTGACCGACTCGAAAAAGCTGATCGGCAGGATGATGCCCACGGCATACAGCGCCAGGTGCAGACCGACGAAATAGATCGAGGCAGCGCCGTCGGTCTGCTGGATCATCCAGGCGATCATGGCCTGCGGCAGCAACAGCCACAGCATGGTGAGGGGGCGCACGTTGCGGCGACCGAAGCCGGTGAACAGCAGCGCCAGGATGGCGAGCGACACCAGCGACACCGCCACGCGCAGGGCCAGGAACTCGCGCCAGCGCTCGGGGTAGGTGGACAGGTCCAGCCCCACGCCGGCCATCACCAGCACGATGGCGGTGACGCAGCCCGCGCGGCTGTAGGTGACGCGAAAGTCCGCGAGTTCCTGCTGGTAGTCCTGCGCCAGCGGTGGGCTCATGGGCTGTGCGTGCCGAACTCGGCAAACAGGTTGACACCCGTGTCGTCGGTGTAGAGCGTCACCGGACCGTCCACCTCGTCGAGCATGGCGCGCATCTGCGCCTCGTCGCGGTAGATCAGGTGCCACTCGAGCAGGTGCTCCATGCCGAAGCGCTCGGGGTTCTGCGCGTGCACATTGGTGACCATGAGCCGCGCGCCGGGATTGCACCGGAACAGGAAGTAACGCACCAGCCGGCTGCACACCTTGTCGGACAGGTAGTCGAACAGGCCCGCGCAGTAGACGAGGTCTTCCCCCTGACCCGGTGCGGGGGGTTCCGAGCGCGCCGGGCGCTTGAGCAGGTCGTGCACCGATTCCTGCACGTAATTCACCGACAGCGTGCGGCCGTGGCGCTGGAGCGATTCGTCGATGCGGGCACGGGTGTAGTCCAGTGTCTCGCGGCTGAAGTCGACCAGCGTGAAGTGCAGGCGCGAGAGATCACGGCCCGAGGCAATCAGGCGCTGCACCTCGATGGCCGGGCCGCAGCCCACGTTGAGGATGCGCACGGTGCGGTTCTCACGCTCGGCGGTGTCCACCGCCTGGCCGAGGAACTTCACCAGGATGTCGATGCGGTTGCGGTGGGCCTGCGAAACGGCCGCGCGCAGGAACATGGCATTGACGATCTGGAAGTAGGTGCTTTGACCCTGGCGCGGATCGGCCAGGATCTGGTTGACCATTTCATAGTCGCCGGCGTAGCCCAGAGGCTTGGAGAACGTGCGCCACACAAACGGCGCCCGCAACACCAGCGGGTGCAGCGCCGCCTGCGCATAGGCCCTGTGCAGGGGGCCTTCTTCTTCGGACAGCCCGGCGGCCTCGCCCTCGAGCCGGTCCAGGAACGCCTTGCCCTTGACCATCAGCGGCTGGGCCATGGCCTCGAACACCTCGTCGGTCAGGCGACCATCGGGGCCTTTGGGCAGCGACTCGACCAGGTCGGCCTGATCGACCCAGCGCGCGGTTTCGGCGAGGAAGGCACGGAACTCGCTGATGGCCACCTGGTAGGTGTGGCGCACGCGAAAGCGGTCTTCCCAGCTCTGCACGAAGCGCTGCGCCTCGAGCCGGACCTGATCGACATTGCCGCGCACGGCGTTCAGGTCGGACCATTCATCGATGAGCGCCACCGACACCACCGCCATCAGGCCGGTGTTGAGCATGCCGACCACCACCGCCTTGCCCTTGTACAGGGCCTGGTCGCCGGCGCGGATGGTCAGGTCGCTGAGCACCTCGCTCACCTGGACGATGGAGTACGGGTTGTAGATCTCCATCACCAGCGAGCGCCGCTGCACGCTGGTCAGCGTGCCACGGGCGGCTTCACCCTGGCTGTTGCGGAACGAGACGGCGGGATCGTAGGGGCGCTGGAATTGCACGGCGGGTGAGCGATGGCGGGGTCGTTGAGGTGGCACGGACCCCGCGCTGAACCTTTCGCCCGAGTGTAGTGAACCCGGGCGAAAGTTGTTCAGGGCTCAACCGTCAGGCCAGCAGCCCGTTGACGCGCCGCACATAGGCGGCCGGATCTTCTGGCAACCCGCCTTCAGCCAGCAGGGCCTGGTCGAAGATGACATGGGCCAGATCGTCGAAACGGTCGCTGGCTTCGAGCTTCTTCACCAGGGCATGACCGGCGTTGACCTCGAGGATGGGCTTGACCTCGGGGGCCTTTTGACCGGCCTGCTTGAGGAGCCTGGCGAGCTGCATCGAATAGTCACCATCTTCCACCACCAGACAGGCTGGCGAGTCGACCAGGCGCGAGGTGACGCGCACGTCCTTGGCCTTGTCCTTCAGGCTCTCGCGCAGTTTCTCGAGCACCGGCTTGAAGGATTCCGCCGCGGCCTCGGCTGCTTTTTTCTCGGCTTCGTCCTGCAGTTCGCCGAGGTCGACCGCCCCCTTGGCCACGCTCTGCAGCGGGGTGCCGTCGAACTCGGGCAGGAACGACAGGGCCCATTCGTCGACCCGGTCGGCCATCAGCAGCACCTCGATGCCCTTCTGCCGGAACACCTCGAGCTGCGGGCTGTTGCGCGCGGCCGCCAGCGTGTCGGCGGTGAGGTAGTAGATGGCCTTCTGGCCCTCCTTCATGCGGGCCTTGTAGTCGGCCAGCGGCGTGGGCGCGGATTGCGTGGTGCTGGCAAAGCGCAGCAGCCTGGCCAGTTTGTCGCGGTTGGCAAAGTCCTCGCCCAGCCCTTCCTTGAGCACGGAGCCGAACTCGGCGTGGAAGGCGGCGAACTTGTCGGCGTCCTTGCTCAGGTCGTCGAGCATGCCGAGCACCCGGCGCGTGTTGCCTTCGCGGATGGCCTTCACGTCGCGGCTTTCCTGCAGCAGCTCGCGGCTCACGTTGAGCGGCAGGTCGCTCGAGTCGACGACCCCCTTGACCCAGCGCAGGTAGGCGGGCAGCAGGGCCTCGGCCTCGTCCATGATGAAGACGCGCTTGACGTAGAGCTTGATGCCGGCCTTGCGGTCGCGGTTCCAGAGGTCGTGCGGCGCCTTGGCGGGGATGTAGAGCAGCTGCGTGTACTCGGTGCTGCCCTCGACGCGGTTGTGGCTCCAGGCCAGCGGGGCCTCGGTGTCGTGGCCGAGGTTCTTGTAGAACTCGATGTACTGCTCGTCGGTCACGTCCTTGCGGGGGCGGGACCACAGCGCGTTGGCCGAGTTCACGGCCTCCCACTCGTCCTTCAGCACGTACTCGCTCTTCTCGGCGTCCCAATCCTCCTTCTGCATGCGCACGGGCAGGCTGATGTGGTCGCTGTACTTGCCGATGATCGACTTGAGCTTCCAGTGGTTGAGGTACTCGGTCTTGTCCTCACGAAGGTGCAGGATGACGCTGGTGCCGCGCGCCGCGCGCTCGATGGTTTCGACCTCGAAGTCCCCGCTGCCGCCACTGGTCCAGCGCACGCCCTCGGCCGCCGGCAGGCCGGCGCGGCGGCTCTCCACCACGATGCGGTCGGCCACGATGAAGCCCGAATAGAAACCCACGCCGAACTGACCGATGAGCTGTGCACCGTCCTTCTGATCGGCGCCCAGCCGGCTCATGAAATCGCGGGTGCCGCTCTTGGCGATGGTGCCCAGGTGGTCGATCGCCTCCTGGGCGCTCATGCCGATGCCGTTGTCGGTGATGGTGATGGTGCGCGCCACCTTGTCGAACGCCACCCGCACCTCGAGCTCGGGCGCGTCTTCGTACAGCGCGGCGTTGTTGAGCGCCTCGAAGCGCAGCTTGTCGCAGGCGTCGGACGCGTTCGAGACCAGCTCGCGCAGGAAGATGTCGGGGTTGGAGTACAGCGAGTGGGTGACCAGGTGCAGCAGCTGGGCCACTTCGGCCTGGAAGGAATGGGTCTGTTTGCTCATGGCTGGAATGATGACGGACAAAGGAACACGCCCGCCGGGCATGGCGTCCCGGACGCCGCGGCGCTGGCCGCGCAGGAATTGAGGGCGCCCACGGCGTTTTCAAGGCCCGGACGAGCCGGGGACCCTCAGTCGGCAGCGGGGGGCGGCGCCGGCGCCAGCCAGCGCCGCAGCCGATCCGCCACCTCGGGGCTGGACAGCAGGTCCAGGTGCCCGGTGCGGTGCACCACGTGCAGGCTGTCGCGGGCAAACGCGAGCGCCCGGGCCGGCTCCTCGTGCTCACCCAGGGCGCTGCGCAGCGGCACCAGGCCATCGCCGACCAGGCGCTCGGCCAGCAGCCCGCGGCGCGGCGCCAGGCAGGCCGCCACACCGAAACAGGCCACGCCTTCGGGCAACGGCAGGGGCTCGTAGGGCCGTGCCCCGTCCGGGTGGCGCAGGTGGCCGTACCGCAGGTCGGTGATGCCGGCGCTGCGCAGGCGACCCAGGCGGGCCAGCGGCGCCGAGAACGGCGACGACGCCAGCAGCAGGTCGGCCCCGTGGCCGGCGCGTTCCAGCGGTGCGCCGTGGTGGGGGGTGCCCAGAAACACCAGGTGCTGCAGCCGATCGGGCCAGCGAAGGCCGGCTCGCCGGGCCTCGTGCACGGCGCTGCGCGCCACCAACCCGCCCATGCTGTGGCCGATGACCGTGATGCCCTGCAGGGGCACGGGCCATTGGTCGACCAGGCGTTCCAGGCGGCTGGCCAGTTCGCGCCCGTTGGCGGCGATGTGCAAACCGCTGTTGTAGCGAAGGTGGACGGGCGTGGCCTGCAGCGCTTCACGGGCCACGTCGGTGTGGTCGTGACCGCTGCGGTGCCATTGCGTGTCGTTCATGCAAAGGCCATGCAGCATCAGCAGCAGGTGGGGTGTCACCCCGCCGGGCTCCCGGGCCAGTTGGCCGGGCTGGTTCGGGTCAAGCACCCGACCGTTCAGGCGCAGTTCCATGGGCTGTGCCAGTGAACTGCCCATGGCCGCCAGCCGATCCCCCAGCACCCCGTTGACCGCCGCCAGCACGGACTCGCGGGCGGGCGAGTCGGCGTCGCCGCGGGCGGGGTCGTCGAGCAGCGGCATCACGCTGTGCAACACGCCGTCGATGCCCGCACCGATGCCGTGGGTGACACCGCGGATGGCGCCGTAAATCCGGCCGGTGAGGCCACCGGTGCGATCGGGCGCTTCGTCCACGGGAAGGCCGATGCGCCGGAGAACCGCCTGGTGCACGCCCTCGGTGATGCCGATCACGCCCAGGGTGGCCTGGGTGGCGAGTTGGGCAGCGGCCCGGATGTCGGTCGGCCGCAGGTGGCGCGGGCGGTCGGACGGAGCGGTGCGTGCGTTCATGCCCGATTGTCGCCAAGCCACCCCGGTGGCCGGTCCTGGCCGGACCGGCGGCGTCAGAAGACCTCGTCAGGCAGCAGGTAGCGCCACTGCCCCACCGGCAGGTTCCCCAGGTTGACGCGCCCGATGCGCACGCGCTTGAGCCCCACCACGTGCAGGCCCACCGCCTCGCACATGCGGCGGATCTGGCGCTTGCGGCCTTCCTTCAGCACGAACCGGAGCTGCTCGGGGTTGAGCCACTCCACCTGCGCCGGTTTCAGGGGTTGATCGTCCAGCGACAGGCCGTGGCGCAGGCTCATCAGCCGATCGGGGGGGAACACCGACTGGACGTCCTGCTCCACCACGCCCGGCCCCTGCGGTCCGTTCGGGGCCCACACCACCCGCACCAGGTATTCCTTTTCCACACCGCTGTCTTCGCCGATCAGGGTGCGCGCCACGCGCCCGTCCTGTGTCATCACCAGCAGGCCGGTGGAATCGATGTCGAGCCGGCCGGCCGGCGCCAGGCCCTTGAGTTGCGAGGGCGAGAACCGGCGCGGACCGCGGTCGTCTTTCCAGCGGTTGCGGGCGTGCAGCAGCACCACCGCCGCCTCGTGACCGTCCTCGGGCTGTCCGCTGACGTAGCCCACCGGCTTGTGCAGCAGGAAGGTGGCGCGCTCGTCCTGCGCGCTGGTGGCCTGGGGCAGAACCTTGATCTGATCGTCGGGCGTGACGGGCTGGCCCATGGCGGCCACTTTCCCGTTCACCAGCACCCAGCCATGGGCAATCCATTCGTCGGCCTCGCGCCGCGAGCACAGGCCGAGCTCGGCCAGGCGCTTGTTCAGGCGGATGCCTTCGCGGGGGGCGGCGGCCGCCACGGCGGCGGCGGGGGCGCGCGGGCTTCGGGGGGCTGGTGCAGGCGCCGCGGCTCGGGGGTCGAACCGGGCGCCGGACCGGGCCGCCG
>CALRVR020000011.1:0-147154 GCA_943371665.1 Synechococcus sp. UW140 | reverse complement strand
GGTGCTGGGGGTGCCCGGCTGGTGGCCCGCCAACGGGGACGCAGCGTTCTACCGCGACAGCTCGGTGTTCCGCGCGCCCCGCATGGCTTGAAATCCGCGCCGCACCGCCCCATATCGGACCTCGGTATCATCCGCTGCCCTGCCAGGTGGCGGGGAACCTGCCGGCCCGAAACGGGTCTGTGGCGCAACCGGTGCAAGCCCGCACCGATGCCCTTGTGGAGCACAAATGAAACGCATCCTGCTGTTCGTCCTGACCAACTTTGCCGTCATGGCGGTGCTGTTGATCACCACGCGCATCCTTGGCGTGGACCGCTTCCTCACCGCCAACGGCCTGAACATGACCGCGCTCGCCGGGTTCTCGCTGGTGATCGGTTTCGGTGGCGCCATCATCTCGCTGCTGATCAGCAAGCCGATGGCCAAGTTCAGCACGGGTGCGCGCGTCATCAGCCAGCCGCAGACCGCCGACGAGGCGTGGATCGTGCAGACGGTCCAGAAGTTTGCCGACAAGGCCGGCATCGGCATGCCCGAGGTCGCCATCTTCGAGGGAGCGCCCAACGCGTTCGCCACCGGCGCTTTCAAGAACAGCGCGCTGGTGGCGGTGTCCACCGGTCTGCTGCAGAACATGACGCGCGAGGAAGTCGAGGCCGTGATCGGCCATGAAGTCGCGCACATTGCCAACGGCGACATGGTCACCATGACCCTGATCCAGGGCGTGATGAACACGTTCGTGGTCTTCCTGTCGCGCCTGATCGGTTATGCGGTCGACGCCTTCCTGCGCCGCGGCAGCGACAGCACCGGCCCCGGCATCGGCTACATGGTGACCACCATCGTGATGGACATCGTGCTGGGCTTCCTGGCCGCCATCATCGTGGCCTGGTTCAGCCGCCAGCGCGAATTCCGCGCCGACGCGGGCGCCGCGCAGCTCATGGGCCGCAAGCAGCCGATGATCAATGCGCTGGCCCGCCTGGGCGGACTCACCCCCGGCGAACTGCCCAAGACCATGCAGGCGCTGGGCATCACGGGCGGTCTGGGCAAGCTGTTCAGCACCCACCCGCCGATCGAAGAGCGCATCGCCGCCCTGCAGCAAGGCTGAGCGAACCGCCGCTGCCGACGAAAAAGGCCACCTTCGGGTGGCCTTTTTGCTGCTCGCGGGTGCCGGCAGGCTGGTGGCCCGAAGCCCGATGTGTCAACGGCTTGGGTCAGGGTCTGCGCCATCGTCCAGGAAAACCGGATGGGCACCCAGATATACTGTATAAAAAAACAGTTTTATTCCGTGCACCCTGCAAAAGTTGTCACTTGACAACCCGCGATGACCGCACTATCTTGACCACATCCGAAGAATGACGCGAAGCAAGCACCCAGACAAGGATGTAGAGGCATCCTTGGCGCACGCGGAGAGCAACGGCTGGGAAGTGAAGGCGGGCGGTCATTGGGGCTTTCTGTACTGTCCTTACAACGACCGGGAGTGCCGCTGTGGGACGAGGTGCAAAGCGGGTATCTGGAGCACGCCGAAGAATGGCGGTAACCATGCCAGGCAGCTGGGGCAGGTGGTTGATGGATGCACTGCCCACAAGGCGGCGCAAAGCCAGAAGAAGGCCTCCGGTGGCGGTGAGTGAAAGACGCTGTCGAGCGGAGAAGAGACATGGAATTCGAATTCAAGCTGACTTACAAGCTTTCAAACCACCAGACCGACGCCGATCAGCTGATGAGCAAACTGGGGGAGGCGGGCTGCACGGATGCGTTGGTTGGCCTCGGGGTGGCAGGCCAGCTCGCGTTGGAGTTTGTTCGCGAGGCGGCGTCTGCCGATGAAGCCATCCTGAGCGCGGTCGACGACGTCAAGCGAGCCCTTCCTGACGCCAGGCTGATTGAAGCCGGACCGGACTTCGTCGGACTGACAGATGTGGCAGAACTGGTCGGGCTCACCCGTCAGAACATGCGCAAGCTCTGGCTGAACAACGAGGCCACATTCCCTGCGCCTGTTCATGCGGGAGCCTCTTCGGTTTGGCATCTGGCCCAGGTGCTGCAATTCCTGGGTGAACGGCAATACGCCGTCACGCGGACCGTGTTTGACGTAGCGCGCGTCACCATGAATCTGAACATCGCTCGTCAGAAGTCGATGGTCACTGACGCGGAGCTGGAGAGGGTGCAGCGGCATGCCGTCTTCTGAGGGCCGCCCTCCACAACCTCGACTTCGCGAAGCAACGGAAGTGCTTCGCAGACAAGCAAAACGGCCCGCGAAGGGCCGTTTTCGGAGGGTTCGGGCATCGGCTTGACGACACCCCTGAGGTCGCAACCAATCAGCGGTGCGTCTCGAAGTGCGGATGCCTGCGGTGATCGCGGTGATCCCGGCGGTGGCCGGGCGGCACCCAGTGCGGCGAGTGGTGATAACGCTGGCCGCCGATGATGACCACGCCACTGGAGATGCGCGAGTACCCGTAGGCAGGCGTTGTCTCGTACACCACAGTGGGGGCGGTTTCGTATCGCACCTGGGGGCGCGACGGGTAGATCGGCGGCGGCGCCGCCGGGAGCGAATCGACCGGGGACACGTTCAGTCGAACGTAGCGGCCCGGGTCCTGGGCCATCTGGGTGCGGTACTGGCGCCCGGCGTATTCGTACACCACGTCGTAGGCCACGGTGCGTGGCTCGTACGAGGTCTGCGTGCCGCAGCTGCGCACCACTTCGGTGTAGGGCTGGGGTTCGCCTTCGATCCGGTTGCCGAGAATGGCGCCGCCGATCAGGCCGATGGCGGTGGCCGCTGCGCGACCGCTGCCATCACCGATGGCGTTGCCCGCCGCACCGCCGGCGATGGCACCGAGCAGGGCCCCCGCGCCGGATTTCTGACCGCGGTAGCTCACCTGTTCGTCGGTGCACACTTCGCGCGGAACGGCCACCTGTTGAATGATGGGCGTGCTGCTGACGACGCGGCCCTGTTCTTCCTGGGCCTGAGCGGTACCGGCCACGGCAGCCAGGGCGGCCGCCAGAGGCAGCCAGCGGAAAGAGGAGGGGGTGATCACGGAGGGCTCCTGGGAAGGTTGGAGACTGAATGCTGCGCGAGGTGTGTCAAGCCGGCGTGGCGACCTTGTCACGTTTTGTAAACGCGCCGACCGGCGGCAGGTTCAACGCGTCGCAGGCCAGCGCTTCGGCCACTTTCAGGCCGTCCACACCGGCCGACAGGATACCGCCGGCATAGCCGGCACCTTCGCCGGCCGGATAAAGCCCGCGGGTGTTCAGGCTCTGGAAATCGTCGCCGCGGGTGATGCGCAGCGGTGAAGAGGTTCGCGTTTCGACCGCGGTGAGCAGCGCGTCGGGCAGGTCGTAGCCCTTGATCTGGCGGCCGAACACCGGCAGGGCTTCCCGCATGGCCTGCACCGCATAGTCCGGCAGCACCTCGGCGAGGTCGGTCAGGTGAATGCCGGGGCGGTAAGACGGTTCGACCTCGCCCAGCGATGCGGATGGCCGGCCTTCCAGGAAATCCCCCAGGCGCTGCGCCGGCGCGCTGTACTGGCTGCCGCCGGCCACGAAGGCCCGGCTTTCCAGCTGGCGCTGCATGACCACGCCGGCCAGTGGGTGGTGCCGGCCCTGTGCCCGCAGGGCCTGCGCCTGCTGGGCATAGCGGGGGCCGTCGGATTCGCCGAACGCGGCCGTCCACAGGGGAAGGTCTTGCGGAAACGCCTGTGGAAAATCGGCCGGGTCGATGCCCACCACCAAGCCTGAATTGGCGTTGCGCTCGGCGCGCGAATACTGGCTCATGCCGTTGGTCACCACGCGCCCCGGTTCGGACGTGGCCGCCACCACGGTGCCGCCGGGGCACATGCAGAAGCTGTAGACGGCGCGGCCGTTGCTGGCGTGGTGCACGAGCTTGTAGTCGGCCGCGCCCAGCAGCGGGTGGCCGGCGTGGCGACCCCAGCGGGCGCGGTCGATCAGGCTCTGCGGGTGTTCGATGCGAACGCCCACGGAGAAGGGTTTGGCTTCGAGGAACACGCCGGCGTCCCACAGCCAGGCGAAGGTGTCGCGCGAGCTGTGGCCCAGCGCCAGCACCACGCGCCGCGCCGCCAGGTCGACCTCGCTGCCGGTGTCGAGCTGCCGCACCTTGACGCCGGTGACCTGCAGCGCGTCACCCTGGTGGGTGGTCAGCAGCCCGGTGACCTGGTGCCGGAAGCGGATTTCGCCGCCCAGCGAGATGATCTTCTCGCGCATGGCCTCGACCACCTTCACGAGTTTGAAGGTGCCGATGTGCGGGTGGGCCGCCCACAGGATTTCGGCCGGCGCGCCGGCCTCGACGAACTCGTGCATGACCTTGCGGCCCAGAAACCGCGGGTCCTTGATCTGGCTGTAGAGCTTGCCGTCCGAGAACAGGCCCGCGCCGCCCTCGCCGAACTGCACATTGCTCTGGGGGTCGAGCGCGCGCTTGCGCCAGAGACCCCAGGTGTCCTTGGTGCGCTGGCGCACCGGTTTGCCGCGCTCGAGCACGATGGGCCTGAGCCCCATTTCAGCCAGCGCCAGCGCCGCGAACAGGCCACACGGTCCCAGACCCACCACGACGGGGCGTTGGTCGGCTTGTTGGCCGAAGCCTGGCGGGGCGTGGCCGGGTGCGCGCCAGGCCATGTCGGGTGTCGGGCGGATGTGAGGGTTGCCGGCGTGCCGCGCGATGAGCGCCGGCTCGCCGGCGGCGTCGGCCAGCGCCACGTCGACGATGTACACCGCCAGCAGGTCGGCCTTGCGGGCGTCGAAACTGCGCTTGAACACCTGCAGGTCGGCGATGGCGGCGGGATCGATGCCGAGCGCCTGGGCCGACAGCCGCTTGAGCGCTTCAACCGGGTGCGGCACCGGCGCGCGGTCGGCGTCGGTTTCGCTGGGTGCGTCGGCGGCGCGGCGTTGCTCGAAAGGCACGTCGGCCAACGGCAACTTGAGTTCTGCAATGCGGATCATGGCGTGGGGCTTGTGGCGATCAAGCAGGCACGTGGAAAGATGCGATTGTCGCCGAGTGTGCGCCGTCGGGGATAATCCAAGGGTGAAGCGAGCCAGACCGCCGCTGGTGCAAGGCCCGAAAGGGCGCACTGGAGGAACGTCCGGACTGCACAGGGCAGCGCAGGAGGTAACACCTCTCCACCGACAAGCCGCAAGGCCCTAAGGTGAGGATCAGAGCAACAGAGACGAGCCGATTCAGTTCGGGTGAAACGGGCAATCTCTGCGCGCAGCAACACCAAATAGGCCAGCGTTGATGTGGCTCCGCGGAGCTGGCGGGTAGGTGGCATCGAGCCGTCCGGGTGACCGGCGGCCCAGAGGAATGGCGGTCACGTTCCGGGCAACCGGAACGCACAGAATCCGGCGTACCGGCGCGCTTCACACTTATCAATTCCCCCCACGCTCCGCCGCCAGGCGGGTCGCTGCCCCCCGAGGGGGCTGATCCGCCTTGGGGCGGCCCGGCGGCGGAATGATTTGGCCCCCACGCTCCGCCGCTGCGCGGGTCGCTGCCCCCCGGGGGGGCTGATCCGCCTTGGGGCGGCCCGGCGGCGGATCGGGTGGCCGCGCTCGGCGGGGTGGTGCGCGGCCGGCGGTGAGCGCGGTGGATTCGCTCGCGTTCAGGCGTTGAAGCCGCCGAGGGTGCGGATGCGGTCGACGTGGGCGAGCAGGGATCGTCTGGCCACGGGCCAGAGGCGTTCGGGCACGTCGTCGTAGGCGAGGGGCACCCAGTCGTCCGGGCCACCGTCGGGCTTGGCTTGCATGGCGCGGGCGATCTTTGCTTCGCGGGCGAGGCGGTGGGCCTTGAGGTGGTCGATGGCACGGCGGGCGCCGCCTTGGATCGGAGCAGACGGGTGGTCGGCGCTGCGCCGCAGGTCGCCCAGCACGTAGCCGTGCGCCGGCAGGATGAAGTCGATGCCGTGTTCGTCGCAGAGGTCAGCCAGCCGGTCGAGCGAACCGAGGTAGGCGCTCATGTCGCCGTCCGGTGGGTCGATCACGGTGGTGCTGCCGTTGAGGATGTGGTCGCCGGAAAACAGCAACCCGTCTTCAAGCAGCACCAGGCACAGGTGGTTGGCCGCGTGGCCAGGCGTGTGCACCACCAGCAGGGTGTGGGTGGTGCCGGCTGGGTCGCGCAGCGCCAGCCGTTCGCCGTCGGCCAGCGCGCGATCGGGCGTGAAGCGGCTGTTCTGCCGCGCGGTGGCGGCGCTGGGCAGCCCCAGGATGGGTGGCCGCGCCCGCCCGGCCTGCTCGCAAAGGGCCTGCAGGCGCGCCGCGCCGGGAGAATGATCGGGGTGCGAATGCGTGCAGACGATGGCGCGCAGGTCGGCGCCCACGGCGCGCCAGAGCCGCTCGATGTGTTCGGGCTCGTCGGGCCCCGGGTCGATGGCGATGTAACCGGTGCCGGGGTCGCCCACCAGGTAGCTGTTGGTGCCGGGCCCGGTCATCACGCCGCTGTTCGGTGCGGTCAGGCGCATGACATGGCGCAGCAGGGCCACGGGCTGTTCGTGCTGCCAGTCCAGCGCGTGCACGATCTGCCCGTCGGGGCACACCATCGCCAGCTCGCCGAAGGGCGGTTCGTGCTCCATGTGGCGCGATTCGCGGCCGTGCAGCAGCCCTGCCCGCGGGCAGCTGGTCCACAGCGGCTCATCGTGGGCGGCGCAGGCGTCGAGCACCGACTGCACGCTGGCGTGGTGCTGCAGGCGCTCGAGCGTGCGGATGGTCGGAAAGATGATGAAGAAGTCGCCCGCGGCGTGGCGCGCCAGGGCGTCGGCCGGCCGCACCCACAGGGGCTCGAACTGTTCGCTTTCGTCGGCCACCGGTTCCTGGCCGTCCGGCATGCGGGCCACCAGAAACGGCACATCGAACCGGCGCGGCAGGTCGCGGTCGGTCACCCAGTGCGCCAGCACGAACACCTCGTCGGCGGCCAGCCGCAGCGCCCGCGCTGCACACTGGGGCGCGAACGGGGCCTGGCGGTCGATGGCGGCAATGTCGTCGGCCGTGGCCCACGATCCATCGGTGCGCCGGGCGATCAGCACGCCCAGTTCCTCGAAGCTCTCGCGGATCGCGGCAATGGCCTGGGTCAGGCGAAGGTCGGTCTGGGTCGGTCGCCGTGCGGCCACGCCGAAGGCCTGCGCATCGGCGGCGTCGATGCCGCCCCCCGGGAACACGTAGGCGCCCGGGGCGAAGCTGGCCGTCATCGATCGGCGCGTCATGAGCACCTCGATGCCGGGGCGGGCCGGGTCTTCGCTGTCGCGCAACAGCAGCACGGTGGCGGCGGGGCGCAGCGCGGCGGGCGCGCGCGGCGGGTGCAGGAGCTGGGAGGGGCGGACCATGCGCGGGATTGTGCGCGAGCGATCCGCCGGCCGGCGTCCTCGACGCGTCAGTCCCATTGCCGCGGATGGGGTGACAGCCCTCCACAGCGCCGATAATCCTGTCCATGCAGATCCGCTTCACCAAGATGCAGGGTGCGGGCAACGACTTCGTCGTGCTCGACGAGACGCGCGGCCTGCTCGGACTGAGCGAGGCGCAGTACCGCTTTCTGGCCGATCGCCATTTCGGCGTGGGCGCCGATCAGATCCTGTCGGTCCGGCCCTCGCCGGGACCCGGGCTCGACTTCGAATACGTGATCCACAACGCCGACGGCGGCGAGGTGGAGCACTGCGGCAATGGCGCGCGCTGCTTTGTGCGCTACGTGCACGACAAAGGCCTCAGCGAACGCAACCCGCTGCGGGTGCAGGCGAAGAACGGTGTGCTCGAACTGCGCCGCCTGATGGATGGCCGCGTCACGGTCGACATGGGTCCGCCGGTGTTCGACCTGGCCGATGTCCCCTTCAATGCCGCGGGCCTCAAGCCGGAGCGCGTGGGCGCTTTCGAGCGCTGGCCCGTCACGCTGCCTTACGCCGGCGAAGTCCCGGTGGCCGTGCTGTCCATGGGCAACCCCCACGCGGTGCTTCGCGTCGACGACGTCGACACCGCACCGGTGTCCGCCTGGGGTCCGCTGATCGAGCGGCACGAACGCTTTCCCCAGCGCGTCAACGCCGGTTTCCTGCAGGTGGTCGATCCCCGCACCGTGAAGCTGCGGGTGTACGAGCGTGGTGCGGGTGAAACCCTGGCCTGCGGCACGGGCGCCTGCGCCGCCGTGGTGGCGGGCATCCGCCTGGGCTGGCTCGACGAACGGGTGGACGTTCACACCCGCGGTGGCGTGCTCACCATCGAGTGGCGCGACACGTCCGACCACCTCGCACCGGTGACCATGACCGGGCCGGCCACGCCGGTCTTCGAAGGCACCATCGACATTCCCGAACTGAGTTGAGCAACCCGGACCCCGACATGAACCAGCCGATCCCGCCGATCACCGAGGACGACATCGCCAATTACCTGGTCAACAGCCCCGATTTCTTCGAGCGCCACGCCGGCCTGCTCGCCGAGGTGCAGTTGAGCAGCCCGCACGGCGGTCGCGCCGTGAGCCTGCAGGAGCGGCAGGCAGAGATGCTGCGCGAGAAGATCCGGGGCCTGGAGCTCAAGGCCGCGGAAATGATGCGCCACGGCAAGGAGAACACGGCCATCGCCGACAAGCTGCAGCGCTGGACGCGCGAACTCCTGCTGGTGCGCGAGGCCCGCGACATTCCCGGTGTGGCCGCCGAGGAACTGGCGCGCCAGTTTCTGGTGCCCCAGGTGGCCATCAAGGTCTGGGGGGTGTCGTCCGAGTTCGCCGACGAATCGTTTGCGCAGGGCGCCAGCGACGACGCCCAGGCGTTTGCCAGTTCGCTGTCGGTGCCGTATTGCGGCAACAACCCGGGCCTGGAAGCCGCGCAGTGGCTGGTGGACCCGGCTTCGGCCGCGTCGTTGGCCCTGATTCCCCTGCGCGCCGGCGCTGCCCCCAAGGCCTTTGGCCTGCTCGTGCTGGCATCGGCCGATCCCCAGCGGTTTGCCGCCGACATGGGCACCGACTTTCTGGAGCGCATCGGTGAACTCACCAGCGCAGCGCTCTCGCGCCTGCGCCCGGTGGTGCCGGCCGAAGTCGACTGACACGGATGGACGTCGTCGATCCCAACGACGATCCGGCCCTGATCGCGGCCTACCTGGCGCACGTGCGGGTCGACAAGCGGCTCGCCGATCGAACGGTGGCGCTCTACACCGAAGACCTGCGAAAGCTGGGCGAGAACGCGGCGGTCGCCGGCGTGCCGTTGCGCCAGGTGCAGCCCGCCCACGTGCGCCGCTGGATTGCACAGATGCACGGCAGCGGCCGCAGTGCGCGCGGCATCGCGCTCATCCTCACGGGCTGGCGCGGCTTCTACACCTGGCTGGTCCGCCAGGGCCTGACCGGCCACCACCCGGTGCAGGACGTTCGCGCCCCGAAGGCCGGCAAGCCCCTGCCGAAGGCCTTGCCGGTGGACGAGGCGGTTCGCCTGGCCGAACACACCCAGGCCGATGACGACCCTGGCCTGGAGGCGCGCGACGCCTGCATCATCGAACTGCTGTACGGCAGTGGACTGCGCATCGGTGAACTGGTCGGGCTGGACGTGGCGGCCAGCGGCACCGCGAAAGGCTGGATCGACACCCAGGCCGGCGAGGCCCACGTGCTGGGCAAGGGCAGCAAGCGCCGCAGCGTGCCGGTGGGTCGCGCCGCGCTGGCGTCCCTGGCGCGGTGGCTCGAGCTGCGCAGCGTCTGGGCGCGCGATGACGCGGCGTTGTTCATCGGCCAGCGGGGCCAGCGGTTGACGCCCCAGCACATCCGCGTGCGCCTGCGACGGCGGTCGCTGCAGGCCGGCCTGTCCACCCCGGTGCATCCCCACATGCTGCGCCATTCATTCGCCAGCCACGTGCTGCAGTCGAGCGGCGATCTGCGCGCCGTTCAGGAGTTGCTGGGCCACGCCAGCATCGGCACCACGCAGGTGTACACCCGGCTCGATTTCCAGCACCTGGCGCAGGTGTACGACGCAGCCCACCCGCGGGCGCAGTCGCGCAAACCCCGCACCGGAAAGTCCTGATCTTCTCGGTGGGATGGCTTCTCCCACTGTATGTCGAGGCGTCCGTCTGGCGAGGGGTTTTGACTCCCCCTCTTGGTCGCTGGGTTGTGAGCCGATCCGGCGTTGGGCTCCCCCTCCGGGCCGCTGGGTCGTGTGCCCGTTCTCCGGCGTGCTCGCGGGCGGCTGCCCGGGTGGGCGGTGACCGTTTCGTGAACACCGTGGCTGGGGCGCCACCTCTGTGGCAACCGCGAATGGCGCCTGCGCCCGGACACCCGTCCCATCGACCCCAGTGGCAGGGTGGGCTCGGGCCGAACGGAAGGGTGGGCGCACCCACCCGCCACTCTCGACGGATGGTGGGGTTCGCGGGCGCAGGCGCCATTCGCGGTTGCCACAGAGGTGGCGCGCCAATCACGGTGGTGATGAGATGGTGCAGCCTCGCCCATGCACCGATCCGCGAGCACGCCGGAGAACGCGGACCACGCCAGCCGTCAGCGGGTGGTGCAGGCGTGAAGCGGGTCAGCCGCCCAGGTGGGCGAGGCCTTCGACAAGCTCAGGCCAAACGGAAGGGGTGGCTCGGGCCGAATGGAGGGGCGGGCTCGGGCCGAAGGGGAGGGTGGGGCTCGATCAGGGCGAAGCGCCGACAATCGCTTTCATGAAATCGATTCGACTCAAACCCGGCAAGGAACGATCGCTGCAGCGCCGCCACCCCTGGGTGTTCGACGGCGCGGTGGCCAAGGGCAGCGCCGACCCCGGGGAAACCGTCCGCGTGGACAGCGCCGATGGCCAGTTTCTGGCCTGGGGGGCCTTTTCACCGGACTCGAAGATCCGCGTGCGGGCCTGGAGCTTCGACCAGGCGCAACGCATCGACGCCGCTTTCCTTCGCGAGCGCCTGCGCGCGGCGATCGCCTTGCGCACCCGCCTGGCGGTGCCCAGCAACGGTGTCCGGTTGGTGCACGCCGAGTCCGACGGGCTGCCCGGACTGATCGTGGACCGGTACGGCGACACGCTGGTGGCCCAGTTCGGCGCCACCGGGGTCGAGCGGTTCAAGGACGTGATTGCCGACGCCCTGCTGGAGCTGACCGGTTGTGAGCGGCTGTACGAGCGTAGCGACACCAGCAGCCGCAAGCTGGAGGGCTTGCCTGACGCCACGGGCTGGCTTCGCGGGCAGGGCGACACCGCGCTGGTGCTCGATGAACACGGCTGGAAACTGGGCGTGGACATCGGCAGCGGGCACAAGACCGGTTACTACCTCGACCAGCGCGACAACCGGGCCATGTGCCGCGACCTGGTGGCGCGGTTCGGCCTGGCCGAGGTGTTCAACGGCTATTGCTACACCGGCGGTTTCACCGTCGCGGCGCTGGCCGGCGGCGCACAGCGCGTGGTGTCGGTCGATTCGTCGGGCCCGGCCTTGCAGCAGGCCGCCGCCAACGTGGCCTTGAACGGACAGGACGCATCGCGCTGCGAGTGGATTGACGCCGACGTGAACGCCACCCTTCGACGCCTGCTCGACGAGGGGCGCCAGTTCGACGCCATCGTGCTCGACCCGCCCAAGCTGGCACCCACGGCGGCCCACGCCGAGCGCGCTGCGCGGGCCTACAAGGACATCAATCGCCTGGGCTTCAAGCTGTTGCGCCCTGGCGGCGTCCTGCTGACGTTCTCATGTTCCGGGGGCGTGGACGTGGGGCTGTTCCACAAGATCGTTGCCGCCGCGGGACTGGAGGCGGGTGTGGACGGCGTGTTCCTGCAGCGCCTGGGGGGTGCGCCCGACCACCCCATGACCGTGCAGTTTCCCGAGGGCGAATACCTCAAGGGCCTGGTGGTGATGCGCCGGCCCTGAGCGCACCTGGCACGCTGCTCGCTACACTCGTTCCCCCATCGCCTCGACCCCCGTCCTCTCACGCAGACCCCCGCACCATGGCCCTGATTCCTGCCACCATCCTCACCGGCTTTCTCGGCTCGGGCAAGACCACCCTGCTCAAGCGCGTGCTCACGGAAGCCCACGGGCAGAAGATTGCCGTGGTCGAGAACGAGTTCGGTGAGGAGAACATCGACAACGAAATCCTCGTGGCCGACACCCACGAGAACATCATCCAGATGAGCAACGGCTGCATCTGCTGCACCATCCGCGACGACCTTCGCGCCACGTTGCAGGATCTGGCGCAGAAGAAGCGCAAGGGCGAGCTCGATTTCGACCGCGTGGTGATCGAGACGACCGGCCTGGCCGACCCCGGCCCGGTGGCCCAGACCTTCTTCATGGACGACGAAGTGGCCGAGCAATACTTGCTGGACGCCATCGTGACCCTGGTGGATGCCAAGCACGCCGCCCAGCAGCTCAATGACCGCCAGGAGGCGCGCCGCCAGGTCGGCTTTGCCGACCAGATCTTCATCAGCAAGGCCGATCTGGTGAGCGCAGAAGAAGTCGACACCCTGATTCACCGGCTCAAGCACATGAACCCGCGCGCGCCCATGCGGCCGGCCAACTTTGGCGATGTGGCGCTCAAGGAGGTGTTCGACCTGCGCGGGTTCAACCTCAACGCCAAGCTCGACATCGACCCCGACTTTCTGAAAGTCGATGACCACGGACACGGGCACGATCATGCTCACGATGACCACGCACACGGTCATGACCATGACCATGAGCACGGCGAACACTGCAACCACCCGTCGCACGCGCACGGTCACGACCACGGGCACCACCACCACCACGACGACGACGTCAAGAGCTTCGTCTACCGGGCCGATCGTCCGTTCAGCCCCGAAAAGCTCGAAGACTTCCTGGGCGCGATAGTGCAGGTCTACGGTCCGCGCATGCTGCGCTACAAGGGCGTGCTGCACATGCGGGGCACCGAGCGCAAGGTGATTTTCCAGGGCGTGCACCAGCTCATGGGCAGCGACCTCGGCCCCGCCTGGGCCGAGGGCGAAAAGCGCCAGAGCAAGCTTGTTTTCATCGGCATCGACCTGCCCCGGGACATCCTGGAACAGGGCCTCGAGCAAAGTCTGGCCTGACGCCGGACCCGTTCCCGTGTGGTTTGTCGCAGCGGCCGCCGCCTGTCGCGCGACGGGTTCGGGCGGGGAGGTCTCGCACATCGCTACAATCGCGGCCCGAATCGATCAGGGGGCATTGCCCGGCGCCCATCAGCGCGGGGTCCATGTCGTCAAGGGGGTATAAAGCGCCTTTGCCGACGGGGGGCTCTTCTGGTCCGATGCGTCGACACCGGTCCACGAGCCGGGCCCATGGCCCGTTCGTGCCAAGCCCGAACAACACAGGAGACCCGTTGTGAAAGCCCCGGCATCCAAGGCAGCGAAAGCAGGCAAATCGTCCGCGTCTGGAGCTGCGGCCAAGGCTGCCACGGTCTCCCGAAAACCAACCGCCAAGGCTGCGGCCAAGCCTTCACCGAAAGCCGCACTGAAAACCGCCCCCAAATCCGCGTCGAAACCCGCCGCCAAGGCACCGGCCAAGCCTGCCAAACCGGCTGTGAAAGCCGCCAAGGCACTGGCCAAGGCCGCCAAGGCCCCAGCCAAGGTGGCAAAGGCGCCGGAAAAAGCGCCGGCTAAGGCGCCAGCCAAGGCACCGGTCAAAACGGCCGCCGCCAAGCCGGCCACCGCCAAGTCTGCCCCGCCCAAGGCGCCGGCAGCCGGGTCGGCGGCGTCGCGCGCGGCCTCCCAGGCCAGTGCACTGATCAACAAGGTGGCCGCTGCACCGGCCCCCGGCCCCATCGTCATCGAAGCGTCACCGCGACCGGTCGGCAAGCGCGAGGCGCGCAAGCTGATGATGGAGCAGATGACCCAGGCGGAGGTGGTGCCCACCCACGCCGCGGACGCCCCCAAGGCGACCTTTTCACAAGCGAACGAGCGAACCGTCATGACTCCCCCCGTGCCCACTTCCCTGCAGAAAGACCCCAAGCGGGCCAACAACTGGAAGACCCTGCCGGTCGATCAGCTCACCGATCAGGACGTGCTGTCCATGCCCGACGCCGAGTACATGAACGACCAGCAACTGGCGTTCTTCCGGCTCAAGCTGCAGCGCCTGAAGGCCGATATGCTGGCCAACGCGGGCGAAACCACCGAACACCTCCGTGAGGACACGGTGGTGGTGCCCGATCCTGCCGACCGCGCCACCATCGAAGAAGAGCACGCGCTGGAACTTCGCACCCGCGACCGCGAACGAAAACTGCTCAAGAAGATCGAGCAGGCCATTGCCCGGATCGACACGGGCGACTATGGCTATTGCGAAGAAACCGGTGAGCCGATCGGTGTGGGCCGCCTCATGGCGCGCCCGACCGCCAGCTTGTCGCTGGAAGCGCAGCAGCGGCGTGAGCTCAAGCAGAAGATGTTCGGCGACTGACCTTTTCAGCACCTGTTTCGAACGATCCCCTCATGTCCAAGGACGACACCAGCGGCGGCTTCCTCTCCAAGGTGGTGAAGTTCGTCCGCCACCCGACCACCAGCTGGGCCGACCTGGACACCCGTCAGGCCGATCGCGAGAGTGAGTACAGCAAGGCTGCACTCAAGGAAATGATCGAGCGCAAGCGGCGCAACGACTTCGTGCGCAAGCGCGAATTCGACATGCTGCGCAAGATCCGCAGCCGCGAAGGGACACCGGCTGAAGCACAGGGCATGCGCCCGTCCTTCTTCCAGAGCAGCCTGCCGTCCAAGCCGGACGACCGCGCCATGACGCTCAAGAAGATCGACGAGATCGAGGCGCAGATGTCGATGCAGTGGTGGAAAACCAAGGGCGCCGACTCGATCACCAGCACCGGTTCGGGTCTGGCCACCGGGGCGCACTCCCCCGGCCAGGCGGGCCAGAAACCCGCCGAGGCGCCACCCCGGCCGATGCCCACCGTGGATCCCGCCCGCCTGCGCGCCCAATACGACGTGACCGAGCCGGCGCCGCTGCTCAATCCGACCCGCCAGGGCGCTTCGGCGCCGCCTTCCGCGGCGCCAACGGCACCTGCCCCGGGTGCCAAGGCCCCTGCTGCCACAGCCCGCACCGGCCTGATGGCCCCGCGCAGCGGCAGCGCCGCGGCCCAAGGGGGATCGTTCTCCGCGTCGCACTTTTTCGCCCTCGATGTCCAGGAAGTGGCACAGGACCCCGAGGTCGAGGAAGCCGCCATCCGCTTTGCCAACGGCGACGATGCAGGCGCCGAGCAGGGTCTGATGGAGGCGCTGGCCGAAAGCGGGCCGCGCGTCGATCAGGAGGCCGACTGGCTGGCCCTGTTCGACCTGTACCGCGCCACTGGCCAACTGGCGGCGTTCGAGAGCCGTGCCGTCGATTTCGTCAACCGCTTCGACCGGTCTGCGCCCCAGTGGTACGACATGCCGGCCGAGGTGAACCGCCTCGTCGGCAAGATCGACGAGCCCGCGCCTGCCACCCACAGCCGGGCTGTCTGGGTTTCCGAGGCCGAGCTCGATGCCCACGCGGTGGGCACCCTGCAGAACGTGCTGGGCCGGGCCAAGCAACCCTGGGTGATCGACTGGACCGCCGTGGCCTCGATGGACCAGAAGGCTGCCCGTGCGCTGCTCGGCATGGTCACGCTGTGGACCGACCAGGACGTCGAGCTGCGGTTCGCCGGTGGCGGCCGCCTGCGCGACCTGCTCAAGTCGATGACGCCCTCGGGGCGCCGCGACGTGGAGCAGCTGTGGTGGGAACTGCGCATGGCCATGCTGCGGCTGATGAACCGGGCCGACGAATTCGAGCTCACCGCGCTCGATTTCTGCGTCACCTACGAACTTTCGCCCCCCGGCTGGGAGCGCCCGCGCTGCAGATACCAGTCGGTTCGCGGCGACGCCGACGAGGGCATGCACTCGGTGCTGGGCGAATCCGTGATCGAGGCAGTGCCTTCCACCCTGAGCGGTGAATCCGGCGCAGACTCCCAGATGGGCGCACTGAACCACCTCGGGCTGGTCGAGTTGTCTGGCGAGATCCGCGGCGATGCGCAGGGAACGGTCGACATGCTCGAGCAGCGCCTGGCGGGCGCCGATGTGCTGATCCTGTCCTGTCGCAACCTCATCCGCGTCGATTTCTCGGCGGCGGGCACCCTGTTGAACTGGGTCACCGGCCACCACGCCGAAGGCCGCCTGGTGCAGTTTGTCGACGTGCACCGCCTGGTGTCGGCCTTCTTCCACGTTGTCGGCATCACCGAATACGCCAAGGTGGTGCTGCGCAACGACTGATCCCGACCGCGCGGGTCGGTACGACCGGTTGCAACTTGCGCCTTGCACTTGAGCGGCGCGCCCTCAGATCGCATCCATGGAATCGTTTCACGGCACCACCATCGTCTGCGTTCGCAAGCAGACCCCCGACGGCGTGCAGGTGGCCATCGGTGGCGACGGCCAGGTCACGCTGGGCAACATCGTCGTCAAGGGCACGGCCCGAAAGGTGCGCAAGCTGCACCACGACCGCGTGCTGGCCGGGTTTGCCGGTGCCACCGCCGATGCGTTCACCCTGTTCGAGCGCTTCGAGGCCAAGCTCGAGAAGCACCAGGGGCACCTGGTGCGCTCCGCCATCGAACTCACGCGCGAATGGCGTTCCGACCGCGTGCTTCGCCGGCTGGAAGCCATGCTGGCGGTGGCCGACAAGACCGCTGCGCTGATCATCACGGGCAACGGCGATGTGCTCGAACCCGAACACGGCATTGTCGCCATCGGTTCGGGCGGGGCTTACGCGCAGGCGGCAGCCAAGGCGCTGGTCGACCACACCACGCTGAGCGCCGAGCAGGTGGTTCGCCAGTCGCTTGCGATCGCAGGCGAGCTGTGCATCTACACCAACATGAACCACACCATCGAAACGCTGGATTGAGGCACAACGACATGAAAGCGCGCGGACCTTTGCGCAGCAACCAGACGCAGCATCCGGCAGGCATGGGGGCGCCATGTCTTCCATGACGCCGCAGGAAATCGTCTCCGAGCTCGACCGCTTCATCATTGGCCAGAAGGGCGCCAAGCGCGCGGTGGCCATTGCCCTTCGCAACCGCTGGCGCCGCCAGCTGGTCGACGAAAAACTGCGGCCTGAGATCACGCCCAAGAACATCCTCATGATCGGGCCCACCGGTGTGGGCAAGACCGAGATCGCGCGCCGCCTGGCGCGTCTCGCGGATGCTCCGTTCATCAAGGTCGAGGCCACCAAGTTCACCGAAGTGGGCTATGTCGGCAAGGACGTCGACAGCATCGTGCGCGACCTCGCCGACATCGCCATCAAGCAGACGCGCGAGGCCGAAATGCGCAAGCAGCGCACGCGCGCCGAAGACGCGGCCGAGGAGCGAATCCTCGATGCGCTGGTGCCGCCGCCGCGCAGCGTGGGCTTCGAGCCGCAGCCATCGGCCGATGGCACCGCGCGCCAGAACTTTCGCAAGAAACTGCGCCAGGGCGAGCTTCAGGACCGCGAGATCGAGATCGAGCTGGCAGAAGCCCGCCCGGCGATGGAGATCATGGGGCCTGCCGGCATGGAGGAAATGGCCGAGCAGCTCAAGGGCCTGTTCGGTCAGTTCGGTGCCGGTCGCAAGCAGGTTCGCAAACTCAAGATCGGCGAGGCCATGAAGCTGCTGGTCGACGAAGAAGCCGCCAAGCTGGTCAACGAAGAGGAAATCAAGGCCCGCGCGCTGCACAACGCCGAGCAGAACGGCATCGTGTTCATCGACGAGATCGACAAGGTGACTTCGCGCAGCGACGCCGGCACGGCCGAAGTCTCGCGGCAGGGTGTGCAGCGCGATCTTCTTCCCCTGGTGGAGGGCACCACGGTGTCCACCAAGTACGGTCCCATCAAGACCGACCACATGCTGTTCATCGCCAGTGGCGCGTTCCACCTGTCCAAACCCAGCGATCTCATTCCCGAGCTGCAGGGCCGGTTTCCGATTCGCGTCGAGTTGCAGTCGCTCTCGGTGGACGACTTCGAGGCCATCCTGACGCAAACCCATGCGTCGCTGGTGCGCCAGTACCAGGCCCTGCTGGCCACCGAAGGCGTCACGCTCGAGTTCGCGCCCGACGGCATCCGCGAGCTGGCGCAAATCGCTTGCGAGGTGAACGAACGCACCGAGAACATCGGGGCTCGGCGCCTGTCCACGGTGATGGAGCACCTGCTCGACGAAGTCAGCTTTGATGCGGCCAGGCTGCAGGGGCAGACCGTGCGCATCGACGCCGCGTATGTCAATGCCCGTCTCGGGGCCCTCAGCCGCGACGAGGACCTCTCCCGCTACATCCTCTGACCTCCGCCATCGACGGCTACCGCCCGTCGCCCCAGTGAACGCCCGCCGGCCCTGCCGCGGGCGTTCCTGTTTTGAAGCTTCACTTTCACAGCCCGTTGTAAGTGCTTGCTTTTTATGTGCTTTTTGGCTTCAAACTGCGCACAAAATCGCCCCTAAGTGGTTGATTTCATTGAAAAAATGTGTGCGTGCACCCTTGTGGGGAGGGCAATTCCTGCTACAGTGGAAAAAAGTGCAATTAAGTGGTGAAAAGTGCCATCTGAGGGTTCAAACCGGTGTTCCAGGGTCCGTCTTCGCTGAATCTCGATGCCAAGGGGCGGCTGTCCGTGCCGACCCGGCACCGTGACGCCCTGGGCGCGGCCTTGACCATCACCAAGCACCCCCACGGTTGCCTCATGGTGTTCCCGCGCCCGGCGTGGGAAGAGTTCCGTGGCCGCATCGCGTCGCTGCCCATGGGCGCGCAGTGGTGGAAACGGATTTTCCTCGGCAACGCCATGGATGTGCAGATGGACGCGACGGGTCGCGTGCTCATCGCGCCCGAACTGCGCGACGCCGTGGGCATCAGCAAGGATGTCCTGTTGCTCGGCATGGGTGCCTACCTCGAGCTGTGGGACGCGGCGACCTATGCCGCCCAGGAAGCTGAGGAAAAGAAAGCCGAGATGCCCGACGTGTTCAAGGATTTCTCCTTCTAAGGCCGGCGGTGCAGACAGCATGGGTACACCACACCGTCCTGTTGAACGAAGCCGTGCAGGCGCTTTCGGTCAATCCCGACGGTCACTATGTCGATGCCACCTTCGGGCGAGGCGGGCACAGCCGCGCGATCCTTCAGGGGCTGTCGCCGCAAGGTCGACTGACCGTCTTCGACAAAGATCCCCAGGCAATCGCCGAGGCCGAGTCGCTGGCCCAGGCAGACGCCCGGGTGTCGGTTCGCCACGAGGGTTTTCGGGCCATCGATGCCTTGCCACCGGCATCGGTCGATGGATTGCTCATGGACTTGGGCGTGAGTTCACCCCAGCTCGACGATCCGGCGCGCGGGTTCTCGTTTCGCCAGGACGGCCCGCTGGACATGCGCATGGACACCACCCGCGGCCAGAGTGTGGCCGAGTGGCTCGAGTCGGCATCGGTTTCCACCCTGTCGGAGGTCATCCGTGACTATGGCGAAGAACGGTTTGCTTCACCGATTGCAAAGGCGATTGATCGCCGCCGACAGGAACGGGGCCCTTTTCGAACCACCCGTGAACTGGCCGAAGTCGTGGCTGGCGCGGTCAAAACCCGCGAGCCGGGCAAGGACCCTGCAACGCGCACATTTCAGGCTTTTCGGATTTTCATCAACGCCGAGCTTGAAGAACTGCAAGCGGCGCTAGAGGCCAGTCTGCCACTGCTCAAGCCCGGAGGTCGCCTCGTGGTCATCAGCTTCCATTCGTTGGAAGACCGCATGGTCAAGCAATTCATGGCGCGCCATTCACGCGCCGTGGTTGACCGCCGCGTGCCGTTTGCAGAGCCTGCGCCCACCTTGCTTCAGGATGTCCGCCGCGTCATGCCGTCGGCGGAAGAAATCGGGCGCAATCCGCGCTCGCGCAGTGCGGTGATGCGCGTGGCCACCCGGAGTGGCGCGGCATGATCCGCCTCAACCTGGTCCTGTTGCTGGCGGTTCTTGCCAGCGCCTTTTACCTGGTGCACACCCAGTACGAGTCGCGCCGCCTGTACGCCGCCCTTGATCGGGCTCAGGCACAGGGCAAGCGGCTGGACGCCGAGCACGAGCAGCTGGTGGTGCAGCGCCGTGCGCAGGCCACGCCGGCCCGTGTGCAGCAGCTGGCCACCCGCCAGCTGCAGATGCGCTCGGTCACGCCGGGCATCACCCAGTACGTCACCGAGCCTGCCGCCGCCGCACCGGCGGTCGCCACGCCATGAGCCGCAGCATCAACTACACCTCGAGCCCGCTGCTGGCGAGCAAGACGCCGGTGTGGCGCAGCAAGTTCATCGTGGCGGCGCTGGCCGTGGCCTTTGCCGGCCTGGCAGGCCGCGCGGCCTACGTCCAGGTGCTGGGCAACGACTTCTTCCAGCGCCAGGGCGAGGTGCGGTTCGCCCGCAACCTCGAACTGCCCGCCAACCGCGGGCGCGTGCTCGACCGCAACGGCCTCATCCTCGCGTCCAGCGTGGTCGCGCAGAGCATCTGGGCCATCCCCGAGGACGTGGACAAGAACCACCCGAAGCTGCGCGAACTCGCCAAGCTGCTCGACATGCCGCTCTCCGAGCTGCGCCGGCGGCTGGCCAACGACGACAAGACCTTCGTCTGGATCCAGCGCCAGGTGGACGAGCCGGTGGCGAAGAAGATTGCCGCGCTCGATATCAAGGGCATCTACCAGCGCCGCGAGTACAAGCGCGAGTACCCGGAAGGTGAGGCCGCCGCCCACGTGGTGGGCTTCACCAACGTCGAGGACCGTGGTCAGGAAGGCGTGGAGCTGGCGTTCAACCAGCAGCTGGCCGGCAAGGCCGGTTCGCGCCGGGTGATCAAGGACCGGCTGGGCCGCGTGGTCGAGGACGTGCGCGACGTGGTGCCCCCGGTCGATGGACCCGACCTGCAGTTGTCGATCGACAGCAAGGTGCAGTACTTTGCCTCGCAGAAGCTGCGCGAGGCGGTGCAGTTCCACAAGGCCAGGGCCGGCAGCGTGATCGTGCTCGATGTCGTCACGGGTGAGGTGCTGGCGCTGGCCAATGTGCCCACCTACGACCCGAACCGTCGCCGCAACCTCAGCGGCGAACAGCTGCGCAACCGGGTGCTCACCGACACCTTCGAGCCCGGTTCGACCATGAAGCCGTTCATCACCGCGCTGGCGCTCGACAAGGGCCTGGTGAAGCCGGACACGCCGATCCAGACGGCGCCCGGTCGCATCACCATCGGTGGATCGACGATCCGCGACACGCACCCGGCCGAGGTGCTCACCGTGTCGGAAATCATCCAGAAGTCGAGCAACGTGGGCACGGTCAAGATGGCCATGCAGATGAGCCCGCGCGAAATGTGGGAGACCTACGCGCAGGCGGGCTTCGGCCAGAAGCCGCAGGTGCCGTTCCCGGGCGCCGTGGCTGGCCGCCTGCGTCCCTACAAGACCTGGCGCCCCATCGAGCAGGCCACCATGAGCTACGGGTATGGCCTGTCGACGTCGCTGTTTCAGCTGGCACAGGCCTACACCATCTTCGCCCGCGACGGCGAGCTGATTCCCCTCACGCTCCTCAAGAGCGACGTGCCCGCGCAGGGTGTGCGCGTGTTCAGCGCCGACAACGCGCGCGCCGTCCGCCGCATGCTGGGCCTGGCCGCCCAGCCGGGCGGCACGGCCACCCGCGCGCAGACCATGGGCTATTCGGTCGGCGGCAAGACCGGCACCGCGCGCAAGCAGGAGGGCAAGGGCTACGCCGAGGACAAGTACCGCAGCTTCTTTGTCGGCATCGCCCCCATCGAGCAGCCGCGCATCGTGGTGGCGGTGATGGTGGATGAGCCCAACAACGGTCAGTTCTACGGGGGCGCGGTGGCGGCGCCGGTCTTCAGCGAGACGGTTCAGCACACGCTGCGCATCCTCGGTGTGCAGCCCGACATGAGTGTGAAACCGCAGATCGTGGCCGAACCGGTGGAGGAGTCGTTCTGATGGTTCAGACACTCGTTCATCCCGAGGCGGTGGCCACCTGGCTGCGCGCCAGCGTCACGGGCCGACTGGTCTGCGACAGCCGGCGCGTGCAACCCGGCGACGGGTTCGTGGCGTGGCCCGGCGCGGCCACGGACGGACGCCGATTCGTCGAATCCGCCCTTGGTGCCGGTGCCGGTGCGGCGGTGGTCGAGCGCGAGGGCCTCGAGGCCTTTGCCTTCCGCGACGATCCGCGCGTGCTGGCGGTGCCCGGTCTGAAGGCGCAGGCGGGCGCGATTGCCAGCGCCTTCTGCCGCGACCCCAGCGGAGCGCTCGACGTGATCGCCATCACCGGCACCAACGGCAAGACCTCCAGCGCCTGGTGGACCGCGCAACTGCTGTCGGCCTGCGCCCGCCCTGCGGCGGTGGTGGGCACGCTCGGCATGGGGCGCCCGGGCTCGGCGCTGACACCGACGGGCCTGACCACGCCCGATCCGGTGATGTTGCAGCACCAGTTGCGCGAGTTCGTGGACCAGGGTCTGCGCGCGGTGGCGATCGAGGCGTCGTCCATCGGGTTGGTCGAAGGACGGCTCGAAGGCACCCGAATCCCGGTGGCGGTGTTCACCAACTTCACGCAGGACCACCTCGATTTCCATGGCGACATGGCGTCCTACTGGGCCGCCAAACAGCGCCTGTTCGATTGGCCGGGTCTCAAGGCGGCGGTGATCAACATCGACGATCCCAAGGGCCTGGACCTGGTGGATCGTCTGGCTGGCCGCGGGCTGGATCTGTGGACGGTGGCCATCGATCGGCACGCGCGCCTCTCGGCCGAGTCGGTGACCGTGACCACCGCCGGCATCGCCTTCGAGTGGGTGGAGCGGGATCTGCAAGGCCGCGAGCGCGGTCGGGACGCGCTCAGCCTGCCGATCGTGGGCCGCTACAACCTGCACAACCTGCTCGGTGTGGTCGCCGCGGCCCGTGCCCTGGGGGTGCCCATGGCGGCCGCGCTGCACGCACTGACGGCGCTCACACCCGTGCCCGGTCGCATGCAGCACGCCATGGCGGACCGGCCTGACCTGCCGCTGGTGCTCGTGGACTACGCCCACACCGCCGACGCGCTCGAGAAGGCACTGCAGGCGCTGCAACCGCTGGCCAGCGCCCGCTCGGGCGCGCTGTGGGTGGTGGTGGGTTGCGGCGGAGACCGCGACCCGGGCAAGCGCCCCGTCATGGCCGCCGTGGCCGAGCGCGACGCGGCACGCGTGGTGCTCACCAGCGACAACCCGCGCAGCGAAGCGCCAGAGGCCATTCTGGCGCAGATGCAGGCCGGCCTGGAGCGCCCGGCGGCGGTCCGCGTGATCGCCGACCGGGCACAGGCGATCGCCCTCGCCGTGGCCGAGGCCCGGCCTGCGGACGTCGTGCTGATTGCCGGAAAAGGCCACGAAGAACACCAGGAGGTCCGGGGCGTCAAGCTGCCGTTCTCGGACATCGAGCATGCGGTGGCCGCCCTGTCGCGCCGCCAGGGGATGCCGGCATGAAGCCTCTGAACGAACTGCTGGCCTCGCTGCACGGTGCCCGTCCGGTGGGGCGCGTCAACGGCGCCATCCTGCGTGTCCACACCGACACCCGCAGCCTGCGTCCCGGCGACCTGTTCGTCGCCATCCGTGGCGAACGGTTCGATGCCCACGATTTCCTGCCCCAGGCCGCCGCCGCCGGGGCGGTGGGCGCCATCGCCCACCACGGACTGGCCGCTGCCGGGCTGTCGGGTGTCGAGGTGCCCGACTCCCGTGCCGCCTTGCTGCAACTGGCCGGGGCGTGGCGCGCCGGATTCGATCTGCCGCTCATTGCCGTGACCGGAAGCAACGGCAAGACCACCGTCACCCAGATGATTGCCAGCATTCTCCGGGCGCACGCCGGTGAAGCGGCACACGCCACTCAGGGCAACTTCAACAACGACATCGGTGTGCCCCTGACCCTGTTGCGGCTTGCGCCCTCGCACCGGTGCTCGGTGGTCGAGCTGGGCATGAACCACCCGGGCGAGATCGCCCAGCTCGCGGCGGTGGCAGCACCGACCGTGGCGCTCGTGAACAACGCCCAACGCGAGCACCAGGAATTCATGGCCTCGGTCGAGGCCGTGGCGCGCGAGAACGGCACCGTCATCGAGGCGCTCGGTCCGGACGGCACGGCCGTGTTCCCCAGCGACGACGTGCACACCGCGCTGTGGAAGTCGCTGGCGGGTTCCCGCCGCGCCATGACCTTCAGCGACGTCGATCCCGAGGCCACCGTGCGCGCGCATTCGTTCCAGTGGCTGGGTGACCGGTGGACGGTTCATCTCGCCACGCCCCAGGGCGACGCCGAGGTGCATTTGCGCATTGCCGGCCGCCACAACGTGCGCAACGCGCTGGCGGCCACCGCTTGCGCCCTGGCCGCTGGCGTGCCGTTGCCGGCGGTGGTCAAGGGCCTTGAGTCGTTCGAGCCGGTGGGCGGCCGGTCGCGCGCCATCGTGCTGCAGGTGGATGGCCGCGTGGTCACACTGGTGGACGACAGCTACAACGCCAACCCCGATTCGGTTCGCGCGGCCATCGACGTGCTGGCCACCCTGCCGGGCCCGCACCTCCTGGTGCTGGGCGACATGGGCGAGGTGGGCGACCAGGGCCTGGCCTTCCACCTCGAGGTGCTGCGGCATGCGTTCGCCCGCGGCATGGACGAGGTGCGCGTGAGCGGCGACCACATGCGGCAGGCTTGCGATGCCCTGCGCGCCGCCGGCGAGCCCGCTCCACAGCA
The DNA here is from genome assembly GCA_943371665.1 of Synechococcus sp. UW140. Classification (GTDB taxonomy): domain Bacteria; phylum Pseudomonadota; class Gammaproteobacteria; order Burkholderiales; family Burkholderiaceae_C; genus Hydrogenophaga. Next base: position 122,626 of record CALRVR020000011.1, on the reverse strand, counting down.
TGTGGACGACGTGGTCGCCCTCGCCACCGACGTGGCCGCCGAGGTGGCCACGGGTGCGGTTGCCAGCTTGCTGGTCAAAGGCTCTCGCTTCATGCGCATGGAACGCGTGGTTCAGGCCGTGCGCGCCCTCGATCCCACCCAGGCTGCAGACAACAAGGACAACCCCCATGCTGCCTAGTCTTGCCCTTTGGCTGCAGAGCCTCTACCCCGACCTGGGCTTCCTGCGGGTGTTCCAGTACCTCACCTTCCGCGCCGTCATGGCCGCCATGACGGCGCTGGTGGTGGGACTGTTCGCCGGTCCGTGGTTCATTCGCCGCCTCGCGGCGCTCAAGATCGGTCAGCCCATTCGTGAATACGCGATGCAGACCCACCTGACCAAGGGGGGCACGCCCACCATGGGCGGTGTGCTGATCCTGTTTGCGATCGCCTTGTCCACGCTGCTGTGGTTCAACTGGACCAACCGCTTCGTGTGGATCGTGCTCATCGTCACGTTGGGTTTCGGTGCCATCGGTTGGGCCGATGACTGGCGCAAGGTGGTGCACAAGAACCCCGAGGGCATGCCCTCGCGCGAGAAGTACCTCTGGCAGTCGGTGATCGGCCTGGTCGCGGCCTTCTACCTGGTCTTTGCGGTGTCCGAGACCAGCAACGCGCGCGTCTTCGAGCTGTTCATCGACTGGGTCAGCTCCGGCTTCACGCTGGACCTCCCGCCGCAATCGGGGTTTCTGGTGCCCTTCTTCAAGGAGGTCAGCTACCCGCTCGGCGTGGCCGGTTTCGTCATCCTCACCTACCTCGTGATCGTCGGGTCGAGCAACGCGGTCAATCTCACCGACGGTCTGGACGGCCTGGCCATCATGCCGGTGGTGATGGTGGGTTCGGCACTCGGCATCTTTGCGTACGTCACCGGCAACGCCGTCTTCGCCCGCTACCTGCTGCTGCCCTACATCCCCGGCGCCGGTGAATTGTTGATCTTCTGTGGCGCCATGGCGGGCGCGGGCCTGGCCTTCCTGTGGTTCAACACGCACCCGGCGCAGGTGTTCATGGGCGACGTGGGCGCGCTGGCCCTCGGGGGCGCGCTCGGCACCATCGCGGTCATCGTGCGCCAGGAGATCGTGCTGGCCATCATGGGCGGCATCTTCGTGGTCGAGGCGCTGTCGGTGATGCTGCAGGTCACCTGGTTCAAGTACACCAAGCGCCGGTTCGGCGAGGGGCGCCGTCTGTTCCACATGGCGCCGCTGCACCACCATTTCGAGAAGAAGGGCTGGCGGGAAACCCAGGTGGTGGTCCGGTTCTGGATCATCACCATGTTGCTGTGCCTCGTCGGCCTGTCCACCCTCAAGCTGCGATGACCGACCAGCCTGTCCTCATCCTCGGTCTTGGTGCCTCGGGCCTCTCGATGGCGCGCTGGTGCGTGCGCCAGGGCGCCCGCGTGACCGTGGCCGACACGCGCGAGTCGCCCCCGCAATGGGCCACCCTGCAGGGCGAATGCCCCGACGCCGTGTTGGTCAGCGGACCGTTCGATGAGGCGCTGCTGACCCGGTCGCCGTGGACCCTGATCGCGCGCAGCCCCGGCCTGATGCCGAACGAGCTGAGCCCGGTGTTTGCACACGCGGCCACCCACGCCATCCCGGTGGTCACCGAGCTCGACCTGTTCGCCCAGGCCTTGAACGCCCTGTCGCGGCGCGAGCGCTTCCCGTACCGCCCGAAGGTGCTGGGCATCACCGGCACCAACGGCAAGACCACGGTCACGTCGCTGACCGGCTTGCTGCTGCAGCGGACGGGCTGGTCGGTGGCCGTGGCCGGCAACATCGGCCCGGCCCTGCTGGACGTGCTGTCGGCGGCGCTGGATGCCGAGGCGCTGGCGCAGGCAGCCGACGACCAGCGCGCCGAGACCGAGTCGCAAAAGGCCGCGCTGGAGACGGCGGAAACACCGCCGGCTGCCGGCACCCCTGGCATCCGCAGCGCCGACGTGGTCGAGCCCGACACCGGGTCCGACCCGGAGGCGACTGCCGAAGACGAGCCGTTGCCACCCGCCGACGACGACGGCGAGCCCGCGATGCGGGTGCCTCCCCCCGCCGAGCCGCCCCCGCCACCGCACCTGCCGCGCGCCTGGGTGCTCGAGCTCTCGAGCTTTCAGCTCGACGGCACCGAACGGGGTGAATGGGCCTCCGTGCCCACCGCCGCCACCGTGCTCAACCTCACCGAAGACCACCTCGACTGGCACGGCAGCATGGAGGCGTATGCGCAGGCCAAGGCGGCGGTGTTCGGTGCCGGGGCACTGATGCTGCTCAACCGGGACGATCCCCGTGTGCTCGCCATGAAGCCTGGCCTGGTGACCGTGAAGATCGGCAACCGCAACCGCCAGGTGCCGGCCCGCCCGTGGATGACCTTCGGGCTCGACGCGCCCACCCGCGCCGGCGACTGGGGCCTTGAAACCGTCAACGGCATGACCTGGCTGGTGCGTGCGCTGGCGCTCGACGAAACGCGCGCCAAAGGACGGTCTGAAGAACAGGAAGAGGTGTACTTCCAGCGCCTCATGCCCGCCGATGCCTTGCGCATCCGCGGCCGGCACAACGCGGCCAATGCGCTGGCCGCCCTGGCGCTGGCCACCTCCACCGGCGCCCCGCTGGGCCCCATGCTGCACGGCCTGCGCGAATACCGTGGCGAACCGCACCGGGTGGAGCCGGTCGCCATTGTCGACGGCGTCGAGTACTTCGACGACAGCAAGGGCACCAACGTGGGCGCCACCCTGGCGGCCGTGAACGGGCTGGGTGCCGAACGCCGCCTGGTCGTCATCCTTGGCGGCGACGGCAAGGGCCAGGATTTCGGGCCGCTGGCCGAGCCGTTGGCGCGACACGCCCGCGGTGTGTTGCTGATCGGTCGCGACGCGGCGCGCATCCGCAGCGCCGTCGGTGAAGCGCTTCGCGCCGCCGGCGTGGACCTGCGCGACGCCGACGACCTGACCGCTGCCGTGACCATGGCCGCCGACCTTGCACAGTCGGGCGACGCCGTGCTGATGTCACCGGCCTGCGCCAGCCTCGATCAGTTCCGCAACTACGTGCACCGGGCCGAGGTGTTCGTGGCCGCGGTGCGCGAGTTGGCCGAGGCGCGGGGCATGAGCCTGGAGGGAGGCCTGTGAGCCGCCGCAAGAACACCGCCGAAACCCCCAGCCGCTGGGCCGGCCTGCGCGCGCGCGCCGCCGGCTGGATGCCCGCGTGGCTCGGCGGTGAACTGGCCGGTGCCGCCGATCTTCCGGTGCGCCTGTCCAGCCGCAGTTATGGCCGCCAGCGTGGCGTGGCCGTGCGCGAAACCGGTTTCGACCAGCCCCTGCTGTGGGTCACCGTGGCGTTGCTGGCCTGGGGCATCGTCATGGTGTATTCGGCCTCCATCGCGTTGCCCGACAACCCGCGTTTCTCGGCCTACGCCCACACCCATTTCGTGCTGCGCCATGCACTGTCCATCGGCATCGGCATCGTCACCGCGCTGCTGGCGTTCCAGGTGCCCTTGAAGGCCTGGGAGCGGATGGCGCCCTGGCTCTTCGCGCTGGCGTTGCTGCTGATGGTGATCGTGCTGATCCCTTTCATCGGCAAGGGCGTCAACGGCGCGCGCCGCTGGATCTCGCTCGGCGTCATGAACTTCCAGCCGTCCGAGCTGGGCAAGCTGGCGGTGCTGCTGTACGCGGCCAGCTACATGGTCCGCAAGATGGAGATCAAACAGAACTTCTGGCAGGCGGTGTGGCCGATGGCGGTGGCGCTCGGCGTGGTGGGCATGCTGCTGCTGGCCCAGCCCGACATGGGCGCCTTCATGGTGATCGTGGTGATCGCCATGGGCATCCTGTTCCTCGGCGGCGTCAACGCCCGCATGTTCTTCCTGATCGCGCTGGTGGTGGTCGCCGCCTTCGCGCTGATGATCATGGCCAGCGACTGGCGGCGCGAACGCATCTTCGCCTACCTCGATCCCTGGAGCGAGGAGCACGCGCTGGGCAAGGGCTATCAGTTGTCCCACGCGCTCATTGCCTTCGGCCGCGGCGAGATCTTCGGCGTCGGTCTCGGCGGCAGCGTCGAGAAGCTGCACTGGCTGCCCGAGGCCCACACCGACTTCCTGCTCGCGGTCATTGGCGAAGAGTTCGGTCTCGTCGGCGTGCTGACGCTCATTGCCCTGTTCCTCTGGCTGACCCGCCGCGTCATGCACATCGGTCGCCAGGCCATCGCCCTCGATCAGGTGTTCGCCGGCCTGGTGGCGCAGGGCGTCGGCCTGTGGTTCGGGTTCCAGGCGTTCATCAACATCGGTGTCAACCTGGGCGCCCTGCCCACCAAGGGCCTCACGCTGCCCTTCATGAGCTACGGCGGCTCGGCCATCCTGCTGAACCTGATCGCGCTGGCGATCGTGATGCGGGTGGATTACGAAAATCGCCAGATGATGAAGGGGGCCCGTTCATGATCTGGCGATTTCTCCAAAGTCGACAGGCAGGCGCGCAGCGACTGCGGACGCGGGACGCGTCCATGATGAAGGGAGCGCGCTCATGACGGTGCGTCAACCCTGCGCGCTGGTGATGGCCGGTGGTACCGGCGGCCACATCTTTCCCGGACTGGCCGTGGCCGAGGCATTGCGTTCGCGCGGCTGGCGCGTGCACTGGCTGGGCGCGCCCGGCAGCATGGAAAGCCGGCTCGTGCCGCCGCGTGGCTTCCCGCTCGAGGCCATCGATTTCGGCGGGCTGCGCGGCAAAGGCCTGCTCACCAAGCTGCTGCTGCCGCTCAACCTGCTTCGCGCGTTCTGGCAGAGCATCCAGGTGGTGCGCCGCGTGCAGCCCGATGTGCTGGTGGGCCTGGGCGGCTACATCACCTTTCCGGGCGGCATGATGGGCGTGCTGCTCGGCAAGCCGCTGGTGCTGCACGAGCAGAACTCCATTGCCGGGTTGGCCAACAAGGTGCTGGCCGAGGTGGCCGACCGGCGCTTCTGCGCTTTTCCGGATGCGCTGGCCAAGGCCGAGTGGGTGGGCAATCCGCTGCGCGAGGCATTTCTGGTGCAGGGCGTCCCGGCCGAGCGCTTCGAGGGCCGCAGCGGACCGCTTCAGCTGCTGGTCATGGGCGGCAGCCTGGGCGCGCAGGCACTCAACCGCATCGTCCCGAAGGCACTGGCACTCATCCCCGAGGCGCAGCGCCCGAAGGTGGTCCATCAGAGCGGTGAGAAACAGATCGACGAGCTGCGGGCCAACTACGCCACCGCCGGCGTGCAGGCCGAACTCACGCCCTTCATCGACGACACCGCCGCCGCCTGCGCCATGGCCGATCTGGTGATCGCACGCGCCGGCGCCAGCACGGTGACCGAGCTGGCGGCCGTGGGTGCTGCGTCCGTGCTGGTCCCGTTCCCGGCCGCGGTCGACGACCATCAGACCCACAACGCCCGCTTTCTCGTGGACGCCGGCGCCGCCTGGCTGGAGCCGCAGGCCGGCCTCACGCCCGAAAAGCTCGCTGCCCTGTTGATGGGCCTGGACCGCGCCCGCCTGCTGGCCATGGCCACCAAGGCCAGGGCGGTGGCGCGCACCGGTGCCGTCGACGCGGTGGTGGGCGCCTGCATCGAACTCGCCAAGGTCAGAACGGCATGAAGCACGCCATCCGCCACATCCATTTCGTCGGCATCGGGGGCGCCGGCATGAGCGGCATCGCCGAGGTGCTGCTCAACCAGGGCTACCGCATTTCCGGCAGCGACCTGGGCGAGAGCGCCACCACGCGCCGCCTGCAGTCGCTGGGAGCCCAGGTGTTCGTCGGTCACGACGCCCGCCACATCGAAGGTGCCGACGCGATCGTCACGTCCACCGCGGTGAAGGCCGACAACCCCGAGGTGATGGCAGCGCACGCCCGGCTGGTGCCGGTGGTGCCACGCGCCGTCATGCTGGCCGAGCTGATGCGCATGCGCAAGGGCGTGGCCATTGCGGGCACGCACGGCAAGACCACCACCACCAGCCTGGTCGCCAGCGTGCTGGCCGAAGCCGGGCTCGACCCGACGTTCGTGATCGGTGGCCGCCTCAACAGCGCTGGTGCCAACGCGGCGCTGGGCAGTGGCGAATACATCGTCGTCGAGGCCGACGAATCCGATGCGTCGTTCCTGAACCTGCTGCCCATGATCTCGGTGGTGACCAACATCGACGCCGACCACATGGACACCTACGGGCACGACTTCGGTCGCCTGAAGGCCGCGTTCGTCGAGTTCCTTCACAAGATGCCGTTCTACGGCGCGGCGGTGGTCTGCGTGGACGACCCCGCGATCCGCGAGATCCTGCCGCAGATCGCGCGGCCCATCACCAGCTACGGCCTGAGCGAGGATGCGCAGGTTCGCGCGCTGGATGTGCGGCCGGTGGGTGGACAGATGCATTTCCGTGTGCAGCGCCGAAACGGCGTGGCGCTGCCCGACCTCGACGTCGTGCTCAACCTGCCGGGAGAGCACAACGTGCTCAATTCGCTGGCCGCGATCGGCATTGCGGTGGAAATCGGAGTGCCCGACGACGCGGTGCTGCGCGCGCTGGCCGGCTTCAAAGGCGTGGGCCGCCGCTTCCAGCGCTATGGCGACGCGGGGCTGCCTGGCGGAGGTCACATCACGGTGGTGGACGACTACGGCCACCACCCGGTCGAGATGGCGGCCACCATCGCGGCGGCGCGGGGCGCCTTTCCAGGCCGGCGCCTGGTGCTGGCGTTCCAGCCGCACCGCTACACCCGCACGCGCGATTGTTTCGAGGACTTCGTCAAGGTGATCGGGCAGGCCGACGCGGTGCTGCTGGCCGAGGTCTATGCGGCGGGTGAAGCGCCGATCGTGGCCGCCGACGGCCGATCGCTCACCCGCGCGCTTCGGGTGGGCGGCAAGCTCGAACCGGTGTTCGTCGACGACATCGGCGACATGGCCCGGGCGGTGCTGGACAACGGCCGCGATGGCGACGTGGTGCTGTGCATGGGCGCAGGCTCGATCGGCGCAGTGGCGGGAAGAATCATGGAGTTGGCGAAATGAACAGCAAGGATTTCGGCAAGGTCGCCGTGCTCATGGGCGGGCGTTCCGCCGAGCGCGAGGTCTCGCTCATGTCGGGCAACGGGGTGTTGAATGCCCTGCGATCGCGTGGCGTGGATGCGCACGCGTTCGATCCGGCCGAGCGCGACCTGGGTGAACTCAAGCGCGACGGTTTTGCGCGTTGCTTCATCGCGCTGCACGGGCGCTTCGGCGAAGACGGCACGGTCCAGGGCGCCCTGGAAATGATGGGCATCCCCTACACGGGCCCGGGCGTCATGGCCTCGGCGGTGGCGATGGACAAGCTCATGACCAAGCGCATCTGGGTCGCCGAGGGCCTGTCCACCCCGGCCTGGCGGCAGGTGCACAGCGCCGCCGAAACGCGCGAGGCGCTGGACGCGCTGGGCTCGCCCATGATCGTCAAGCCCGTTCGCGAAGGTTCGACCATCGGACTGACCAAGGTCACCCGCCCCGACGAATGCGCCGATGCCTACGCGCTGGCGGCCCGCCAGGACCCGATGGTCATGTGCGAGCAGTTCATTGCCGGTGACGAGGTCACCTGCCCGGTGCTGGGCACGGGCGACGGCGCCGAAGCCCTGCCGGTGATCCGCATCGTGGCGCCCGACGGCAACTACGATTACCAGAACAAGTACTTCACCGACGACACGAAGTACCTGGTGCCCTGCGGCCTGCCCGCGGGTGAGGAAGCCGCCATCCAGGCGCTGGTGCTGCAGGCCTTCCGCACCCTGGGCTGCCGCGGCTGGGCGCGCGCCGACGTGATGATCGACGGCGCCACGCGCAAGCCCTACCTGCTCGAGATCAACACCTCGCCGGGCATGACCGGCCATTCGCTGGTGCCCATGTCGGCGCGGGCGGTGGGCATTGCCTACGAAGACCTGTGCCTGCGCGTGCTGGGCACCGCCGGCCTCGACAACCCCGCAGCGGCCTGAACCGGACGACACCATGCCGAGCACCGACCTGCCCCTGGACGTGAAGCTGATGGCCGTGGCCACCCAGCTTCTGCTGGGCGTGTTCGCGCTGCTCACGCTCGGGGCCCTGGCCACCTGGGCCGTGCGCCATCCGGTCTGGACGGTCAAGGCCATCAGCGTGCACGGCGATGTGACGCACCAGAGCGCGGTGACCCTGCGCGCCCAGCTGGCCACGCAGATGCGCACGCGCCTGTCGTCCAGCTTCCTCACGGTCGACCTGCAGCAGGTCCGAACCCTCTTCGAGCAGGTGCCCTGGGTTCGACGCGCGGTGGTGCAGCGCGAATTTCCGAACCGCCTGCGCGTGACGATCGAAGAGCATCAGGCCGCGGCCTGGTGGGGCGAGACCGGTTCGGGTCAGCTGGTGAACACGCTCGGCGAGGTGTTCGAGGCCAGCCCGGACGACGCCGACAACCTCCCCGAACTGGCGGGCCCTGCGGGTCGTTCGGCCGAGGTCTGGGCCCTTCACCAGACGCTGCAGCCGGTGTTTGCGCGGCTTGAACTCGGGATCGAGCGACTCGAACTGAGCGAACGGGGCAGTTGGCGTGCCCGGTTGCACAGCGGCGCGGTGATCGAGATCGGGCGCGGTACGTCGGACGAACTGGTGGCCCGCGCACAGCGCTTCACCGGCACGCTGTCGCAACTCACCGATCGATACGCCGGCGCGCTGCAGTCGGTCGACCTTCGCTACCCCAACGGCTATGCGCTGCGCATTCGCGGCGTGACCACCGTGACCGACACACCCACCCCGACCACCCGACCTTCACCGACCCGATAAGCGAACGCACCCATCATGGCCAAGGAATACAAGGACCTCGTCGTCGGACTGGACATCGGCACCGCCAAGATCATGGTGGTGGTGGCCGAGGTGCAGAACGGCGGCTCGCTCAAGCTGGCCGGGCTCGGCGTGGCCGCCAGTCACGGCCTCAAGCGGGGCGTGGTGGTCAACATCGATGCCACCGTGCAGAGCATCCAGCAGGCACTCAAAGAGGCTGAGCTGATGGCCGACTGCCGCATCGCCCGCGTCTACACCGGCATCACCGGCAGCCACATCCGCGGCATCAACAGCAGCGGCATGGTGGCCATCAAGGACCGCGAGGTCAGCGCCACCGACGTGGCACGCGTGATTGAAACCGCGAAGGCGATCAACATCTCGACCGACCAGCGCCTGCTGCTCGTCGAGCCGCAAGAGTTCGTGATCGACGGCCAGGAAGTCAAGGAGCCGATCGGCATGAGCGGCATCCGCCTGGAGGCCAAGGTGCACATCGTCACCGGTGCCCAGAGCGCGGCCGAGAACATCATCAAGTGCGTGCGCCGCTGCGGCCTGGAGGTGGATCAGCTCATGCTGAACCCGCTGGCCAGCAGCCAGGCCGTGCTCACCGACGACGAGAAGGAACTGGGCGTGGCGCTGGTCGACATCGGCGCCGGCACCACCGACGTGGCGATCTTCTCGGGGGGCGCCATCCGCCACACCGCCGTCATTCCCATCGCGGGCGACCTGATCACCAGCGACATCGCCATGGCGCTGCGCACGCCCACCAAGGACGCCGAGGACATCAAGGTCGAAAGCGGTTGCGCCAAGCAGCTGCTCGCCGATCCCGACACGCAGGTCGAGGTGCCCGGCCTGGGCGACCGCGGCCCGCGCCTGCTGGGCAAGCAGGCGCTGGCCGGCGTGATCGAGCCGCGTGTCGAAGAAATCTTCTCGCTGGTGCAGCAGGTGCTGCGCGACAGCGGCCACGAGGAAATGCTCTCCAGCGGCATCGTGCTCACCGGCGGCAGTGCGGTCATGCCCGGCATGGTCGAACTGGGCGAGGACATCTTCCTGAAACCGGTGCGCCGTGGCGTGCCCAACTACCACAGCGCGCTGTCCGACATGGTGGCGCAGACCCGCGCCGCCACCGTGATGGGCCTGCTCGAAGAAGCCCGGCTGGCGCGTGCGCGCGGCCACAAGGTGGCGCAGAAGGCGGGCTCGATGTCGGGCGCGCTGGAGCGGGTCAAGAACTGGTTTGTGGGGACGTTCTGATGAAACTTTTTCACCACCGCCGCGCTTCGCGCGACCCCCTCAAGGGGGGGGCACCCGAGGCCAGTCCCGAGCTTGTCGAAGGGCGGTTTCTCGGTGCCCCCGGTTTCGACCCGGACACCCGGCGACGACGACGGTGCGCCGAGCACACCGGACCACCCGGATGAACCGAACCACCGCTTTTCAGACAACACCAGAGCAACCGGCAACTGCATTTAGGAGAACGCAATGAGCATCGAAATGATCGAAGTCGAAGAATTCAACCTGGGCACGCAGATCAAGGTCATCGGCGTGGGCGGCGGCGGCGGCAACGCGGTCGAGCACATGATTGCGCGCCAGGTGCAGGGCGTGGAGTTCATCTGCGCCAACACCGACGCCCAGTCGCTGGCCCGCAGCGCCGCGCACAAGACGATCCAGCTCGGCGTGACAGGTCTGGGCGCCGGCAGCAAGCCCGAAAAAGGCCGTGAGGCCGCCGAAGGCGCGGTCGATCAGATCCGCGAGGCCATCGACGGCGCGCACATGCTGTTCATCACGGCCGGCATGGGCGGCGGAACCGGCACCGGCGCCGCGCCCGTGATTGCCCGCGTCGCCAAGGAGATGGGCATCCTGACGGTGGGCGTGGTCACCAAGCCGTTCGACTGGGAAGGCGGTCGCCGCATGGTGAACGCCGAGCACGGCCTGTCCGAACTCGAAGCCAACGTCGATTCGCTGATCGTGGTGCTGAACGAGAAGCTGCTCGAGGTGCTGGGCGACGACATCACCCAGGACGAGGCGTTTGCCCATGCCAACGACGTGCTGAAGAACGCGGTGGGCGGCATCGCCGAGATCATCAACGAGTACGGCAACGTGAACGTCGACTTCGAGGACGTGCGCACGGTGATGGGCGAGCCCGGCAAGGCCATGATGGGCACGGCGGTGGCCGCCGGCCCGGACCGCGCCCGCATTGCCGCGGAGCAGGCCGTGGCCTGCCCGCTGCTCGAGGGCATCGACCTGTCGGGCGCCAAGGGGGTGCTGGTGCTGGTGACCGCGGCGAAGGGTTCGCTCAAGCTGTCCGAATCCAAGCTGGCGATGAACACCATCCGCGCCTACGCGTCGGCCGAAGCGCACGTGATCTACGGCGCCGCCTACGACGACAGCCTGGGCGACGAGATGCGCGTGACCGTGGTAGCCACCGGCCTGAGCCGCCAGGGCGCCCGCCGCACCGCGCCGCCGCTGCAGGTGCTGCGCACCGGCACCGACAACACGCCGTTCAATGTCCCGACGGTGAACCAGGCGGTGGGTGGCCCGGGTGCCGGCATGGGTTCGGGCGCCGCCCAGCCCGATTACCAGCACATGGCCGTGCCCAGCGTGTGGCGCACCAACCGCACCCAGGCCGCGGCCAAGGTGGACGCGCTGGCCTCGGGCGGCATGGACGACTTTGAGATTCCTGCCTTTTTGCGCAAGCAGGCGGATTGAGCGGCTGTGTGAGCGGACCGCTTCGCCTGCAACACCTCGCGTCGCAGGCGGTCGCGGTGTGCTCCACTCCGCGGCTGTCCCCCGCCCGGGGCTGCGCCCCGGGCTCCTCCTTTATGCCGCTGCGTGGAGCACCCCGCACCCGCCTGCTCAGGGAGTGGGCATGTGCGGTCATGTCCCTTCGCCATCGAGGGCGGTGGTGATCGGGTGTCCGGCGCAGCGACATAAAGGAGGAGCCAAGGGCGCAGCCCTTGGCGGGGGACAGTCGCGGAGCCGGACATCCGGTCGCCGCCGCCCGGCTCAGCCGGAGGAAAGGCACCGAGCCAGCTTCGTGAGTAAGTTCATCGGGTCGCCCTATCAAGCCCATCACCATTCCTCACCGTGTTCCACAGGGCAAAAACCTACAATCAAGGTATGTTGGCGCAACGCACCCTCAAATCATTGACCAAAGCCGTGGGCGTCGGCCTGCACAGCGGTCAGCGCGTCGAGCTGACGTTGCGACCGGCCGCGCCCGACACCGGCATCGTGTTCCGGCGCGTCGACCTGCCTCAGCCGGTGGACATTCCGGTCAATGCGCTGGCGGTGACCGACACCCGGCTGGCGTCCACCATCTCCAATGGCGGGGCCAAGGTTCACACCATTGAACACCTCATGAGCGCCTGTGCCGGCCTCGGGCTGGACAACCTGCTCATCGACATCACGGCCGAAGAAGTGCCCATCCTCGATGGTTCATCGGCGTCGTTCGTCTACCTGCTGCAAAGCGCGGGCATCGTGGCCCAGAAGGCGCCCAAGCGCTTCATCCGCGTCACCCGCCCGGTGGAGGTGCGCGAAGGCGAGGGCCGCAACCTCAAGTGGGCGCGGCTCGACCCGTTCCACGGCTACCGGCTCAGCTTCGAGATCGAGTTCGATCACCCGGCGGTGAACGCCTCCGGCCAGCGCGTCGAGTTCGACCTCGGCAGCGGCAACTATTCGCGGGAAATCGCCCGCGCCCGCACCTTCGGCTTCACCAAGGATGTGGAGATGATGCGGTCGCACGGTCTTGCGCTCGGCGGCGGACTCGACAACGCCATCGTGATGGACGACGTGAAGGTGCTCAACGCCGACGGGCTGCGCTACGGCGACGAGTTTGCCAAGCACAAGATCCTCGATGCCATGGGCGATCTGTACATCGTGGGCAAACCACTGCTGGCGGCCTACAGCGCGTTTCGCAGTGGCCACGCCATGAACAACCAGTTGCTGCGCGCGCTGCTGTCGCAACCCGACGCTCACGAGATCGTGACCTTCGAGAACGAGCGTGAAGCGCCGCGCGGCTTTGCCCAACTGACGCCTGCCTGGTGATCACCGCATGCTGATCTTTCGCTGGGCCGTGATGCTGCTGCTGCTGGCAGCCGGTGTGTGTTTTGCGCTCTACATCGGCACCGGTCAGGCGCGCTACCGCAACTGGGGTCTGGTCATCCTGAAGTGGACCGTGCTCGCCGCGTTGGGCTTCTTCGGCGTGCTGGTGCTCGAGCGACTGCTCTAGCGACTGCGCTGGCCCCACCCGGCCACCGCGGTTCGGTGGCCTCGATGCATCAGTAGCTGCGTCCGCCCTTGTAGGCCGCGTGCGTGCGTGCCTTGAGCGGGGCCACGCGCTGGATGGCGGCGGTGGTGCGCGCCACCTGGGCGTGCGTGATGGCCAGTCCCAGCGCGTCGGCGGCGTCCTTGCCAGGCAGGCCGGGCAACTGCAGCAGGCGCTTGACCATCTCCTGCATCTGTTCCTTGGTGGCGCGGCCGTGGCCCGTCACTGCCTTCTTCAGCTGCAAGGCCGTGTACTCGGCCACCCCGAGGTGGTTGGCCACCAGCGCCGTGACGCAGGCCCCGCGGGCCTGGCCCAACAGCAGCGTGGCCTGCGGGTTCACGTTCACGAACACGATCTCGCAGACCGCCACTTCCGGCTGGTAGCGGCCCACGACCTCGGTGATGCCGTCGAACAGGACCTTCAGCCGCGCCGGCAGCAGCGCCCCGTCGCGCGGACTGGTCTGGATCGTGCCGCTCGCCACATAGGCCATCCGTGGGCCGTCGGTGTCGATGACGCCGAAGCCGGTGCTCTGCAGGCCGGGGTCGATGCCGAGGATCCTCATGGAATGAACGTCCAGCGCACGGAATGGAAGAACACCGGTGCGGCAAAGCACAGCGCATCGATGCGGTCGAGCAGGCCGGCGGCGCCGGTGACCGAGCGGCGCTCGCCGCCCCAGTTCGTCACGCCGCGGTCGCGCTTGATGGCCTTCATGACCAGGTGGCCCAGCGATCCGGCCACGCAGGCCACGAGTGCCATGGCCATCGCCTGCAGTGGCTTGAAGGGCGTGAACCCCGCCAAGGCCGCGCCCAGCAGGCCACCCGCGAGCAGGCCCCAGCCCCAGCTCGCCCAGTGAAAGCTTTCGCTGACCGCGGGCGCCACGGGGTGTTGACGGCCGCGGGCGGTCAGGTGCTGCACCAGCATGCAGGTCTGCACCACCAGCACCAGGAAGAAGACCAGGAAGGCGTTGTTGCCGAGCCAGCGCGGAAACTGCAGCAGCAGCAGCGCGGGTACGTGGCTCAGGCCATAGATGCACACCATGATGCCCCACTGAAGCTTGGCGTTGCGCTCCAGGAAGCGTTGCGGGTCGTTGCGCAGCGCACTCACCACGGGCAGTGCCAGGAACACGTACACCGGGACGAACACGGTGAACAGGTCGAACTGCTTGTTCCAGACCAGCGCGAACTGCGCCGGCAGCACCACGAAGAAGGCGAGCACCAGGCTTCGGTGGTCGCCGCGGCGGGTGGGCGAGAGGCTGATGAACTCGCGCAGCGCAAAGAACGAGAGAACGCCGAACAGCACGATGGACACGCCTTCGCCAAGCACCCATCCCACCCAGAACACCATCGCCATGACCCAGGACATGCGAAGGAGTGCTGCGTTGTCGTGCCGGCGCTGGGTGCGGATCTCGTCGCCGCCGTGGGCGCGGCGCTCGCGCAGCGAGAGCAGCACACCGGCCACCGTCACCAGCGTGAGCAGGCCGAACACCACGAGGAACAGCAGGCCTACCTGCTGGTTCTGGCTCAGGCCACGGAGAAAGGCACCCATCAGACGTCCCTCAGGGCCATCACGGCCGCGCGCGCGCGGACCAGAAAGTCGGCGCGCGGTTCGTCGGCGCCCAGCCGGATCGGCTCGCCGAACGTGACGGAGCACAGCACAGGCACCGGCACCACTTCGCCCTTGGGCATCACCCGCTGCACGTTGTGGATCCAGGTGGGCACCAGCACGACATCGGGAAACTTGATGGCCAGGTTGTAGAGCCCGCTTTTGAAGGGCTGGGGGTCTTCCTCGAAACCGCGCGTGCCCTCGGGAAAGAGGATCAGCGAATCGCCGCTCTCCAGCGCCGAGATCAACGGCGCCAGCGGATCCTCGTCGCCCTTGCGCTCGCGTTCCACGTACACCGCATTGAACACCTCGGTGGTGATCCATCGCTTGAGCGGCGAGGCGGTCCAGTAGTCCCTGGCTGCGATGGGGCGGGTGATGCCGCGCAATTCGTGCGGCAGGGCGGCCCAGATCAGCACCAGATCGGCATGGCTCTGGTGGTTGGCAAAGTAGATCCGCTGTTCGGCCTTGGGAGGACAGCCGTGCCATCGCGCCTGCGCGCCGGTGAGCAACCGCACCAAGCCCAGCAGGAAGTAACCGACGGCGTTGGCGGCAATGCGCATGTCAGGGCAGGGCGACGTCACCCATGCGGGCGACGATGGTGCCGGTGCGGCGCGCCAGGTAGGCCGAGCCCGGTCGGCTCTCGAAGAACCGGGGCGAGGGCAGCATCACCGCCAGACGGGCCGCTTCATGGGGGCTCAGGCGGCTGGCGGGCTTGTTGAAATAGCGCTGCGCCGCGGCTTCGGCGCCGAACACACCCACGCCCCATTCCACGCTGTTGAGGTAGATCTCGAGAATTCGGCGCTTGTCGAGCAACGCCTCGAGCATGAGGGTCAGCACCAGCTCCTGGCCCTTGCGCAGCAGCGTGCGTTCGCCCGACAGCATGAGGTTCTTGGCCAGCTGCTGCGTGATGGTGGAGCCGCCCACGATCTTCGGCGCGCGGGTGGCCCGGTTCGGGTTGCGGGCGGCCCGCTGCTCGGCCAGTTCCTGCCGCCGTTCGTTGCGTTGCCAGGCCTTCTCGATCGCTTCCCAATCCACCCCGCCGTGCTCGAAGAACCCGGCGTCCTCCGAAGCCACCACTGCGCGCCAGAGGTTCGGGCTGATCTGGTCGCCGTCCACCCATTGCTGGCGCCAGCGCCATTGGCCCTCGCCACGCGCGCTGCCCACCGCCACGCGCCAGGCCTCGGAGCGCTGGAACGCGGTGCTGTGCGGATCGAGCACCGCCATCAGGGCGATGTTGAGCAGGAAATAAAGCTGCAGCGCGAGTCCGGCCAGGACCATCCACAGCAACCAGCGACCAAAGGAACGGAGCAAGTGTCGACCCCGCGTTACTGACCGGACAACTGGGTCTGGAGCCCGTCGTCCCGGGTGAAGCGGAAGCGCGACACGACGACGATCTGGTCGGCCTGGCGCCGCATCGCGTCGCTGAAGCGGCCGAATGCCAGGCCGCTGACGATGGCCTGCGCACGCCGGTCCAGCAGGTTGTTGCCCGAGCCCTGCACCACCTCGGTGGCGAGCACCTGGCCGGTGTGGTTGACGGTGATCACCATGGTGAGTTCGCCGTAGAGCTTGCGGCCGCCCGCCTCGGGAAAGTTGGCGGTGCCGTGCTGTTCGATGCGCCGGCGCAAGCCGTCGTAATAGACGGCGTAGACCGCCTCCCGCGTGGCGGGGCTGATGTAGCGTTTCTTGGGGCGCGAGTTCTCTTCGTTGATGCGTTTCTCGATCTCGGCCAGGATCTTGACCAGCGCGCGGCGCTTCTCTTCGCGCTCCACCGCCTCGCGGGTGGACGGTGCCGTGGCCTTCTCGGGCGGCGGCATGGCGGCCAGCGCGTTGCGCACCTGGGCCAGCAGGCGCTCCTGTTGCTCGCGCAGTGCCTCCACCCGGCGGGATTCTTCTTCAGGCGCCTCGCCCAGGCGCGCCACGGCCGATGGCGGCAGGGGTGACGTGGCGCGGCCGCGTTCGGCGTCGCCGCCCCCGGCCAGCGATGCCTGCGCAATGGCCTGGGCCTTCTCGGGCCGTTGGTCGCTGCGCGCGTTCACCAGGATCACCTCGAGCGGCGAGTCCTGGAACACGCGGTCGAAACGTTCCGGGTCCACGAAACGGATCGTGAGCAGGGCCGCATGCACCCCGAGCGAGATCAGCAGCGCCAGCTGCAGCGTGCTGAGGTTGCGCAGGGTGCTGGCCGCGGCCTGGGCGCGGCCGGGGTTTGCACGGACCGGATTCTCGCGATCGGACTTCACGCGGCGATTATCCGTTCTGGGGCGCCTCGGCGGGCGGTGCGGCGCCTTCGGCGTCGCTCACGTCGATGGCCAGCGCCAACGGGGCGCCGAGCGGTTCCTCTTCTTCCTCCGGTTCCAGGTTGGCGACGTCCTCGGTCGGCTGGTCGAGGCGTTCGACCACGGTGCCGGCCAGTTCCAGCGTGATGTCGTCGATGTTCCCCAACCGGACCCGCAGGTGTGCACCGCGGGCCATGCCCTCGGTGCCCATCACGGGCAGCACCAGGGGCAAGGTGTCGGCGCGCACCAGGTTGTCCTTGATCAGTGTGGCCGTGAGTTCGCCGATGCCTTGCTGGCGCAGGTGCTGCAGCGTCCAGTAGCGCTCCATGCCGTTCTGGAAGCCGTTGTAAGCGGTGTAGGCCGCGTCGAAAGCGCTCACCACCGCCAGCAGGTTGGCGTCCTTGGGCTTGAAGGGGGCCGCCAGTGCGGCCGTCTTGCCGTGCCGGGCGCACGCAATGATCTGCCACTGGTTGACCAGATCGACATACCGCCGCAACGGCGACGTGCTCCAGGCGTAGCACTTGACCCCGATGCCGGCGTGAGGCTGTGCCCGGGTGCCCATTCGCACCTTCATGCCGGGCGCCAGGCTGGCCTGGCTGCGGTAGATGCCCGGCACGCCGCAATCGGCCAGCCACTGGCCCCAGGTCTTGTTCGCCAGGATCATGGCCTCGGCCACGATCAGGTCCAGCGGGGCACCCCGGGAACGGGTGCCGATGACCACGCGTTCGTGGCCCTCGGGTTCGCTTCCCTGAACGCCTTCCAGGCGGAAGGTGTAGTCGGGCCGGGTGAAGGTTTCGGGCTTGCCGCGCACGATCTCGCGCTGGGCCTTGTGCTCCCGCGCAAAGCGGTGCAGGAACGCCAGCATGGGCTGCAGTGCGGCAATCTCGGCAGGGGCATCTGGCGCCACCTCGCCGGCAAGCCAGGCCTCGGTGATCAGGCTGTCAAGGCGGTCGTGCCGCAGGTTGAGCGCGATCGGCACACGCTCGAGGGCGGTGCGGCTCGAGGTCGGTTGCAGGGTGGCCTCGTCCACCTCCACATACAGGGACACCGCGGGGCAGTCCCGCCCTTCCTGCAGCGTGTAGGCCTGCACCACCTCGTCGGGCAGCATGGTGATCTTGTGGCCCGGCATGTAGACCGTGGACAGGCGGGTGCGTGCCACCTGGTCCAGCGCACTGTCGGGCGCGATGGCCAGACCGGGTGCGGCGATGTGGATGCCCAGCGTGACCGTGCCGGTGCCCAGCCCCTGCACCGACAGGGCGTCGTCGATCTCGGTGGTGGCCGAGTCGTCGATGGACACCGCCCTGACCGGCGCTAGGGGCAGGTCGTCGGTGATGGCGGGCGCCTGCAGGCCGGCAAAACCGGTGCCCCGGGGAAAGTGCTCGAACAGGAAGCGCTGCCAGTGGAACTGGTAGGCGCTGGTGATGGCGCCCGCCCTCTGCAGCAGGGCCAGCGGTGCAGCCTGGCTGCGGCGGGCTGCCTCGACCACGGCCTTGTACTCGGCGCCGTTCTTGTCGGGCTTGAACAGGATGCGGTAGAGCTGCTCGCGAACGGCGGGCGGGCAATGGCCGGCCACGAGCTCGTCCGCCCAGCCGTCGATCTGCGCCTGGAGCTGTGCCTTCTTCTCGATCGCGGCCAGCGCCTGCGCCACGATCTCGGGCGGGGCCTTGCGATAGCGACCCTTGCCGGCGCGCCGGAAGTAATGCGGGGCGCCTTGCAGGCACAGCAGGGCGGCCGCCTGCTGCGTGGTGCCGGCTTGGGCGCTGAAGTACTCACGCGCCAGGTCGGCAAAGCCGAATTCCTCGTCGGGCGCGAATTCGTAGGCGAGCTCGAGTTCCATGGCGCTGGCGAGGCGCGTGGCCTCGGCCATGAGCTCGGCGGGTGCGGGTTTGTCGAAGCGCAGCAGCGCGTTGGCGGATTTCACTTTCACCCGCTTGCCGGAATCGAGTTCGATCTGCATCGAACTCTCGGCCTCGGACAGCAGGCGACCGGTCAGGAACTTGCCGGCCTCGTCGAACAGGATGTGCATGGGCGCGATTGTCCCATCAGGCCAGTTCAAGGAACCGAAAGAGGGTATCGATGTGGTCGTCGAAGTCGCTGATGGCGTGGTCGCTCTCGGGCAGCAGCGCGATCGTTCCACCCTCGCAAAACGCCTGCATCTCTCGCCAGTCGAGCACCTCATCGCCCCGGGCCAGCAAGGCAAAGAGCCGCTCCGGCGTGTTGGCGCGTTGCGGTGTCCAGCGCGCGATGTCGGCTTCGAGGGCCTCGAGTTCGGCGACGTGACCCGCTGCGAAGAAAAAGCGGTCTTCGGGGTTCTGCCAGGTGCGTTGCTCGCCGATGTGGGCCGCCAGATCGCGGGCGGGAAACGGCGCCGGGTTGAGCAGGGCCACCCGGCAGCCGGTCTGCAGGCCGATCCATCGGGCGTAGAACCCGCCCAGCGACGAACCCACCACCGCCATGCGGTCGACGGGCCAGCCGGCCGTGCCCTGCATCACCAGGGCCATGGCGTCGCGGGGCGATGGGGGCAGCTGCGGGCACCACCAGGTCACGCCCGGGTGCTGCGCCTCAACCCGGGCGGCCACCTTGCGGGCCTTCATCGACGCGGGCGACGAGCGGAATCCGTGCAGGTACAACAGGTGGGTGGTTCGGTGCGGTCCGGTCATGCACACAGGATAATCGCGGCCCATGGCGGTCGTCTTCGATAAACCCACCCTGCTGCAGCGGCTTGTGCCGTTCATGCGCGGCTTCGACTGGCCGCTGCTGTCGATCGTGCTGTTCATGGCCGCGCTCGGCCTGATCACCATGTACTCGGTCGGGTTCGACCACGGCTCGCGCTTCGTTCACCACGCCCGCAACATGCTGATCGGCGCGGGCGTGATGCTGCTGTTCTCCCAGATCCCGCCCCAGCGCCTCATGACGCTGGCGCTGCCCCTGTACGTGCTGGGGGTCTTGCTGCTGCTGGGCGTCGAGTTCGCCGGCATCGCGCGAAAGGGGGCGCAGCGCTGGCTCGATGTGGGCGTCACCGTCATCCAGCCCAGCGAGCTCATGAAGATCGCCATGCCCATGATGCTGGCGTGGTGGTTTCACCGGCGCGAGGGCCAGCTCAAGGCGACCGACTTCGCCGTCGCCGGCATTCTGCTGGCGGTGCCCGCGGTGCTCATCCTCAAACAGCCCGATCTGGGCACCACGCTGCTCGTGGTCGCATCGGGCCTGGCCGTCATCTTTTTTGCCGGCCTGAGCTGGAAGCTGATCCTGCCGCCGGTGGTGCTGGCGGTGGTCGGCATCATCGTGCTGATCGCCAACGAGGCGAGCTGGTGCGCGCCGGGCGTCGACTGGAAAGTGCTGCACGAATACCAGCGGCAGCGGGTCTGCACGCTGCTCGACCCCACCAAGGACCCGCTGGGCAAGGGCTTCCACATCATCCAGGGCATGATCGCCATCGGGTCGGGCGGGGTCTGGGGCAAGGGCTTCATGCAGGGCACGCAGACCCACCTCGAGTTCATCCCCGAGCGCACCACCGATTTCATCTTTGCCGCGTTCTCCGAAGAGTTCGGTCTGCTGGGCGTGCTGGTGCTGCTGGCGGGCTTCATTGCGCTCATCGGCCGCGGGCTGGCGATTTCGGCCGAAGCGCCCAGCCTGTTCTCGCGCCTGCTGGCAGGTGCGCTCACGCTCAACATCTTCGTCTACGCCTTCGTCAACCTCGGCATGGTGAGCGGCATCCTGCCGGTGGTGGGCGTGCCGCTGCCGTTCGTGAGCTACGGTGGCACCGCCATGGTCACCATGGGCGTGGGCCTGGGCATGCTGCTGTCCATTTCGCGCGCCAAGCGGCTGATCCCCTCATGACGGCGGCCACCGGGACCGTGGCCTTCGTGGGCGCCGGCAACATGGGCGGCGCCATGGTGGAGCGGCTGCGAGAGCTCGGCCGGCCGGTGGCGGTGTGCGACACCGCACCCGAAGCCCTGGCCCGTGCCAAGGCCGCCGGCGCCACGCTGTGCGACTCGCCGCAGGCCGCCGCGGCCACCCTCGGCGACGATGGGGTGCTGGCGATCGTGGTGGTGGACGCCGCCCAATGCCAGGCGGTGCTGTGGGGCGAAGGCGGGGCGGCCCCATCGCTGCGGGCCGGCCAGTGCGTGCTGCTGTGCCCGACCATTGCCCCGGAAGACACCGAGGCCATCGCCCGGCGGCTGGCGCAGCAAGGGGTTCACACCATCGATGCCCCCATGTCCGGCGGACCGGCCCGCGCGCGTGCGGGCACCATGAGCCTCATGGTGGCGGGGCCGTCGCCGGTCATCGACGCCCGCGCCCGGTTGATCGCCGACCTGTCGAACGCGGTGTTTCGCGTGGGGGAGCGCGTGGGCGACGGTGCCCGCACCAAGCTGGTCAACAACCTGCTCGCCGGCATCAACCTGGTGGGGGCCGCCGAGGCGCTGGCGCTGGCCGAGCGCCTCGGGCTCGACCCATCGACCACGCTCGGCGTGATCGAGCGATCGAGCGGTCAGAGCTGGATCGGCGCCGACCGCATGCGCCGCGCCCTGGCCGGCGACGCCGCGCCGCTGGCCCACATGACCCTGCTGGCCAAGGACACCGGGCTGGCCATGGCGGCCGCCCGACGGGCCGGCCAGGAGGGCGTGCTGGGGCCTCGGGCCACCGCCACCTTCGCGGCCGCCCTGGCCGAGGGCATGGCCGACCGCGACGACGCCGCGCTGCTGGACTGGATGCGCGCCCACCCCGGAGGACTCGCAAAACCCTGATGCCCCCGCTGGGCCGGGGTGTTCCTACAATGGCCCCATGATTGCCCGTGAACCCACTCTGGCCCGACTGGCCACCGCCGAGCAGATGCTGCTCGAACCCTTCGGCCTGACCACCGCCCACCTGCACAAGGCGCTGGCGGAGATCGCGTCTCACGGCACCGACGACGCCGACCTGTACTTCCAGTCGACGCGCAGCGAAGGCTGGAGCCTCGAGGAAGGCATCGTCAAGACCGGCAGCTTCAGCATCGACCAGGGCGTGGGCGTGCGGGCGGTCAGCGGCGAAAAGACGGCCTTCGCCTATTCGGACGACCTTTCCTGGGCGTCGCTGCTGGACGCGGCGCACGCGGTCAGAAGCATTTCCGGCCAGGGACAGTCGAAGAAGGTCAAGGCATCGAGCAGCAAGGTCGCCAAATCGCGCTCGCTCTACGGCGGCGTTGATCCGATTGCCACGCTGGACAGCACCGCCAAGGTGGCGCTGCTGGAGAAGGTCGAGCGCATGGCCAAGGCCAAGGACCCGCGCGTGGCACAGGTCATGGCGGGCCTGGCCGCCGAGCACGATGTGGTGCTGGTGGCCCGTGCCGATGGCACGCTGGCGGCCGACGTGCGCCCGCTGATCCGGCTGTCGCTCACCGTGATCGCCGAACAGAACGGCCGCCGCGAGATGGGCAGTTCCGGCGGCGGTGGCCGTTTCGGGCTGGCCTACTTCGACGACGCTATGGTGCAGTCCTATGTGGACGAGGCCGTGGCACAGGCCCTCACCAACCTCGAATCCCGCCCCGCCCCGGCCGGCGAAATGGTGGTGGTGCTGGGCAGTGGCTGGCCCGGCATCCTGTTGCATGAAGCGGTTGGCCATGGACTCGAAGGCGACTTCAACCGCAAGGGCTCCAGCGCGTTCGCCGGCCGAATCGGTCAGCGCGTGGCGGCCAAAGGCGTCACCGTGCTCGACGACGGCACCATCGCCGACCGCCGCGGTTCGCTCAACATCGACGACGAAGGCCATGCGTCGCAACGCAACGTGCTGATCGAGGACGGCATCCTGCGGGGCTACATCCAGGATGCCATGAACGCGCGCCTGATGGGCGTCAAGCCCACCGGCAACGGCCGCCGCGAAAGCTACGCCCATACCCCCATGCCCCGCATGACCAACACCTACATGCTCGGTGGCGACAAGTCCCCCGAGGAAATCGTGGCGAGCATCAAGAAGGGCCTGTACGCCACCAACTTCGGCGGTGGCCAGGTCGACATCACCAGTGGCAAGTTCGTGTTTTCGGCCAGCCAGGCCTTCTGGGTCGAGAACGGCAAGATCCAGTACCCGGTGAAGGGGGCCACCCTGGTCGGCAACGGCCCCGATGCGCTGACGCGCGTGAGCATGATCGGCAACGACATGAAGCTCGACAGCGGCGTGGGCACCTGCGGCAAGGAAGGCCAGAGCGTGCCGGTGGGCGTGGGCCAGCCCACCCTGCGCATCGACGGGCTCACGGTGGGCGGCACCGCCTGAAACGCCGCCGCTTTTGGCTGTGCTACATTCCATCTCCATGAACGCGCACGCCTTCTACGCCTTTTACTTTTGGTTCTCTGTCCCCGGCGGACGAGAGGCGTAGACACCAGCGCGCCAAGCATCTCGACAAAACCGCCGGAGCCCCAAGCCCGGCGGTTTTTTTTCGCCCACCCGTTTTTCTTTACCGACCCCTCCAGGAGCCCGTGATGAACGCCAAAGCCTCTTCCGCCGCCAGCGACACCTGGTATGCGCGTCCCGTCGACAAGACCAGCGAGACCGACGACGAACGCATCCAGGACATCACCGTGCTGCCCCCACCCGAACACCTCATCCGCTTCTTCCCCATCGCCGGCACGCCGGTCGAGGCCCTGATCAGCCAGACGCGCCAGCGCATCCACCGCATCCTGCATGGCAAGGACGACCGCCTGCTGGTGGTGATCGGGCCGTGCTCCATCCACGACCCGGCCGCGGCGGTGGACTACGCGCGCCGCTTGAAGCCCTTGCGCGAGAAGTACGCCGACACGCTGGAGATCGTGATGCGCGTGTACTTCGAGAAGCCGCGCACCACGGTGGGCTGGAAGGGCCTCATCAACGACCCCTACCTCGACGAGAGCTTCCGCATCGACGAAGGCCTGCGCATCGCTCGCCAGTTGCTGATCGAGATCAACCGCCAGGGTCTGCCGGCCGGCAGCGAATTCCTCGACGTGATCTCGCCGCAGTACATCGGCGACCTGATCAGCTGGGGCGCCATCGGGGCGCGCACGACCGAAAGCCAGGTCCACCGCGAACTGGCCTCGGGCCTGTCGGCCCCGATCGGTTTCAAGAACGGCACCGACGGCAACATCAAGATCGCGACCGACGCCATCCAGGCCGCTGCCCGCGGCCACCACTTCCTGTCGGTGCACAAGAACGGCCAGGTCGCCATCGTGCGCACCAAAGGCAACAAGGACTGCCACGTCATCCTGCGCGGCGGCAAGGCGCCCAATTACGACGCCGCCAGCGTGGCCGCGGCGGTGAAGGACCTCGAGGCGGCCCGGCAGACGCCGCGCCTCATGATCGACTTCAGCCACGCCAACAGCAGCAAGCAGCACGAGAAGCAGCTCGACGTGGCGCGCGATGTCGCCTCGCAGATCGCCGGTGGGTCGACGTCCATCTTCGGCGTGATGATCGAGAGCCACATCGAGGGCGGCGCCCAGAAGTTCACGCCGGGCAAGGACGATCCCGCCGCGCTGCAATATGGCCAGAGCATCACCGACGCCTGCCTCGGCTGGAGCGATTCGCTGCAGGCGCTCGAGGTCCTGTCGCAGGCGGTGGCGGCGTCGCGCCGCCGGTGATCCGCATCGGGGGTTGTCCGGGTTCGGGCCTGGCGGCATCGGGGCACAATGGCCCGGGAAACAAAGCCAAGGAGACCCCATGCGAAGCCAAGTCACCGTCACCTGGGGCGAGCCCGCGACCTACCGCATCGACCTGGAAGAGGTGCAGCCGCTGCCGCACGAGCAGGCGCGGCACTGGCTTGACGAGCAGTTCATCCACCTGGGGTGCGACCCCATCCGCCCGACCGGCAAGGTGCTGATGGCCGACAAGGTGTTGTGCGTCGCACAGGCCGCGGGGCCGGCGCGCTTTGCGGAGCCGGCGCACCGGGACTGGGCGCTGGCATTCGCGCGGGCGGCCAGCTCGGCGCTGGCCAAGCCGGTGATCACGGTCGACGTGCCTGCGCAGGTGCTGGGGTACTAGAAAAGCACCCCCGTCAGGCGCTCAGGGCCTTCAGCAGGCGGTCGTGAATACCGCCGAAGCCGCCGTTGCTCATGCACACGATGTGGTCACCCGGCTGCACCGTTTCCACCACCTGTTTCACCAGGGTGCCGATGTCGGCCGCCACGCGCGCGTGCCCGCCCATGGGTGCCAGGGCCTCGGCGGCATTCCAGTCGAGGCCGCCCGAATGGCAGAACGACAGGTCGGCGTTTTCCAGGCTCCAGGGCAGTTGCGACTTCATGGTGCCCAGCTTCATGGTGTTGCTGCGCGGTTCGAACACCGCCAGGATGCGGCCGCGCGGCGTGCCCAGTCGCCGTGCCAGCCCGTCGATGGTGGTCCGGATGGCGGTCGGGTGGTGGGCGAAGTCGTCGTACACCGTGATGTCGCCACCCGCGCGCGGCACCGTGCCCCGCACCTCCATGCGCCGGCGCACGTTCTCGAACCGCGCCAGCGCGGCCGCCGCCTCGACCGGCGCCACGCCCACGTGCTCGGCCGCCGCGATGGCCGCCAGCGCATTGAGCTGGTTGTGCACCCCCGACAGCGCCCAATGCACGTGGCCGAGCGGTTCGCCCCGGCGCATCACCACGAAATCGTGTGGCTCGCCCTGCGCCGTGAAGTCGCTCACCGCGGCGCCGAACGTGCAGACCTCGCTCCAGCAGCCCTGGTGCAGCACGCGGTCCAGGCTTTCCTCGAGTCCGTTCACCACAACCCGCCCACTGCCGGGCACCGTGCGCACCAGGTGGTGAAACTGGCGCTCGATGGCCTTGAGGTCGTCGAAGATGTCGGCGTGATCGAACTCGAGGTTGTTCAATATGGCCGTGCGCGGGCGGTAGTGAACGAATTTGCTGCGCTTGTCGAAGAAGGCGGTGTCGTATTCGTCGGCTTCGATCACGAACGGGGCCCTGGCGGCGCGGTCGTCGGTCACCACGCGGCCGCCCAGGCGGGCCGAGACACCGAAGTTCATCGGGACGCCACCCACCAGGAAACCCGGCTGCAGACCGCACGCCTCCAGGATCCAGGCCAGCATGGAGGTGGTGGTGGTCTTGCCGTGCGTGCCGGCCACGGCCATCACATGCCGGCCCTGCAGCACGTGTTCGGCCAGCCATTGGGGGCCACTGGTGTAGGGTGCACCGGCCTCCAGAATCGCTTCCATCAGCGGAAACTTCGGCGAGCCGTCGGGTCGGCGCGAGCGGCTCACCACGTTGCCGATCACCCAGACATCCGGCTTGAGGGCCATCTGGTCGGCCTCGAATCCCTCGATGAGGTCGATGCCCAGCGCGCGGAGCTGATCGCTCATGGGCGGGTAGACACCGGCGTCGCAACCGGTGACGCGGTGACCCGCCTCGCGGGCCAGGGCGGCGACCCCGCCCATGAACGTGCCGCAAATGCCCAGGATGTGAATGTGCATGTGGCGATTCTAGGAGGGCCGTGCAGGCACAATCCCGCCATGCTCGATCGAGACGATGTGGTGGCCGACATTGCCGCGGTGGCGGCCCGGCTGGTGGTCGAAGAAGGCCAGGAATACGGTCCTGCCAAGCGCGCTGCGCTCAAGCAGCTTGGCTTGCCGGCGCGCACCGCCCTGCCCGACAACGACACGCTGGAGGCGGCGGTGCGCGAGCACATCTCGATCTTCTGCGCCGACACCCAGCCCGCCGAATTGCTCGCCTTGCGGGAACTGGCGCTTGTCTGGATGGATCGGCTGGAATCCTTCCGACCGCACCTGGGCGGGGCGGTCTGGCACGGCACCGCCACCCGCCACAGCGACATTCACATGCACCTCTTCTGCGACGACCCCAAACAGGCCGAATGGGCCCTGATCGATCACCGCGTGGACTACCGCCCCGGCAGCGGGCAGGGCTGGCGCGGCGAGCCGGTGGAGGCGCTGACCGTGCGCACCCGCTGCGATGCCTTGGGCCAATGGGTTCTGTTGCACTTGCTGGTGCACGACCACGATGACCTCCGCGGCGCACTCAAGCCTGACGGCCAGGGTCGCAAGCCAAGGGGTGACGCCGCAGCCGTGCGCGCCCTGCTGACCGTAAACGGGGAGGGCGCGCGATGAAGATTCAGCGACGGCACTGGATGATGGGTGGCGTGGCCACCGCGGCCGCTGCCGCCGGCGTCTGGTGGGCGGATCGGCGTTTCAGCCCCCGCCCGGTGGCCGACGCGGCGGCAGCCAGCTTCTGGGCATCGAGTTTCGATTCTCCCGAGGGGCGCCCGATGGCCATGGCCGACTTTCGCGGCCGGCCATTGCTGGTGAACTTCTGGGCCACCTGGTGCCCTCCCTGCGTCGAGGAGCTGCCTTTGCTCAATGCGTTCCACCGGGAGCGCTCGGCCCAGGGCTGGCAGTTGATCGGGCTGGCGGTGGACCGGGTGGAACCGGTGCGGCAGTTCCTGCAGCGCCTGCCGCTCGACTTTCCCGTGGCCATGACCGGTTTTGCCGGCGCCGAACTGAGCCGCACCCTGGGCAACCCAGCCGGCGGTTTGCCCTTCACCGTGGTGTTCGACCGCGACGGATCGGTGCTGCACCGAAAGATCGGGCAGGTGCACCGCGAAGACCTCGATCAGTGGGTCAAGCTGGTCTGATGCGCTGAAAATTCGCCAACAGCGGCGAATACCCCCCGAAGTGCTGTTGGACGGGCGGCTCCGCGCCCGACTGCGCTTCGTGTACACTGCGGCACCCTTTTGCGCCCGGGTGCATTGTGATTCCATGAAGTTGCAAGCATTTAGACCCGGGAAGCATGGAAATCGTTGGAGATGACATGGATTTGCGAAAACTCAAGACGCTGATCGATCTGGTGTCGGAATCGAACGTCTCGGAGCTCGAGATCACCGAAGCCGAAGGCAAGGTCCGGATCGTCAAGGCCAGCCCCGCCCTGATGCCCGCGCCCGTGACCTACAGCATGGCCCCGGCGCCCGCCGCCGCAGCCCCCATGCCGGCGGTGGAGGTGGCTGCCGCGCCCGTCGCCTCCAGCGCGCCCGCCGCCCCGGCCGAGCCCACCGGTCACGTCGTCAAGTCGCCGATGGTGGGCACGTTCTACCGCTCCTCGGCCCCGGGTGCAAAGCCATTCGTCGAGGTGGGTGACACCATCAAGGAAGGCGAAACCATCTGCATCGTCGAGGCGATGAAGATCCTCAACGAGATCGAGGCCGACAAGACCGGCACCGTCACCCAGATCCTGGTCCAGAACGGGCAGGCCGTCGAGTACGGCCAGCCGCTGTTCGTGATCGCGTGAGGGCTGCCCCCCCATGTTCAAGAAGATCCTGATCGCCAACCGCGGCGAGATCGCGCTCCGCGTGCAGCGCGCCTGTCGCGAAATGGGCATCAAGGCGGTGATGGTCTACTCCGAGGCCGACCGCGATGCCAAGTACGTCAAGCTGGCCGACGAGGCGGTCTGCATCGGCCCGGCACCGTCGGGCCAGAGCTACCTCAGCATGCCCGCGATCATCTCGGCCGCCGAGGTGACCGATGCCGAGGCCATCCATCCCGGCTACGGTTTCCTGTCCGAGAACGCCGACTTTGCCGAGCGGGTCGAGAAGAGCGGCTTCACCTTCATCGGTCCCACGCCCGATTCGATCCGCCTCATGGGCGACAAGGTGTCCGCCAAGCAGGCCATGATCCGTGCCGGCGTACCCTGCGTGCCGGGGTCGGAAGGCGCTCTGCCGGACGACCCGGTGGTGATCAAGCGGACCGCCAAGGCCATCGGGTACCCGGTGATCATCAAGGCCGCTGGCGGCGGCGGCGGGCGCGGCATGCGCGTGGTGCACACCGAAGCGGCCCTGCTGCACGCGGTGCAGACCACCAAGGCCGAAGCCGGTGCGGCTTTCGGCAACGCCGAGGTCTACATGGAGAAGTTCCTCCAGAACCCGCGGCACATTGAAATCCAGGTGCTGGCCGACCAGCACCGCAATGCGGTGTACCTGGGCGAACGCGACTGCTCCATGCAGCGCCGCCACCAGAAGGTGATCGAGGAAGCGCCGGCGCCCGGCATTCCGCGCCGCCTGATCGAGAAGATCGGCGAGCGCTGCGCGGCGGCCTGCAAGAAGATGGGCTATCGCGGCGCCGGCACGTTCGAGTTCCTGTTCGAGAACGGCGAGTTCTATTTCATCGAGATGAACACCCGCGTGCAGGTGGAGCACCCGGTCACCGAGCTCATCACCGGTATCGACATCGTGCGGACCCAGATTGCGGTGGCGGCGGGCGAGAAGCTGCCGTTCACGCAGCGGCAGATCCAGCTCAAGGGGCACGCCATCGAATGCCGGGTGAACGCCGAGGATCCTTACAAGTTCACGCCTTCGCCGGGCCGCATCACCATGTGGCACCCCCCGGGTGGTCCTGGTGTGCGCGTCGACTCCCACGCCTACACCAACTATTTCGTGCCGCCCAACTACGACTCCATGATCGGCAAGATCATCGTGCACGGTGACACGCGCGAGCAGGCGCTGGCCCGCATGCGCACCGCGCTGGCCGAAACGGTGGTGGAAGGCATCAAGACCAACATTCCGCTGCACCGCGAGCTGATGGTCGACGCGAGCTTCGTGGCCGGTGGCACCAACATCCACTACCTCGAAGAGTGGCTGTCCCAACGTGAGCGCTGAACAAGGCACCGATGCGACCCGGCCCCAGGCCGGGTCTTTGTTTGAGCTCGTGCTGCTCGTGCCCGAGACCGCGGTCGAGTCCGTGGGCGACGCGCTCGAGGCGCTTGACGCGCTCAGCACTTCGGTCGAAGACGCCGATGCCATGACCGAGACCGAACAGGCGCTGTTCGGTGAACCCGGCATGCCGCCACCCCGGGAAGGCTGGCAGCGCTCCCGCGTGGTGGCGTTGTTCGGCACCGAAGCCGCCGCGCGCGAGGCCGCCACGCTGCTGCAGGCACAGGATTTCTTCGAAGCTTGTTCGGTCCAGGGCGTGCGCGCGGTCGCCGACCAGGACTGGGTGCGCCTGACCCAATCGCAGTTCGATCCGGTTGAGATCACCCCGAGCTTCTGGATCGTCCCGTCCTGGCACGAGCCGCCCGCGCAAGCCGCTCAGGTGATCCGCCTCGACCCCGGGCTGGCGTTCGGCACCGGCACCCACCCGACCACGCGCATGTGCCTGCGCTGGATCGCGCGCCACGCCCCGGTCGGTCCGCGCGTGCTGGATTACGGTTGCGGCTCGGGCATTCTGGCCATCGGTGCGGGCAAGCATGGCGCCGGCGAGACCGTGGCGGTCGACATCGACCCGGCCGCCGTCGAGGCCACGCGCCTGAACGCCGACGCCAACCACGTGCCACTCCAGGCGGGGTTGCCCGACGCCGCCAGCGGTGTTCACGACCTCGTGGTGGCCAACATCCTTGCCACGCCGCTGAAGGTGCTGGCGCCACTGCTGTGTTCGCACGTGCGCAGCGGTGGCTGGCTGGTGCTCGCCGGCATTCTGGCAAGGCAGGCCGACGAGCTCAGGCAGGCCTACGCGCCCTGGGTGTCGCTCGACGTGGCTGACGAAGAGGATGGCTGGATCCTCATGACCGCGCGCAAGCCCTGAGGCCCGCCGCGAGGGCGTGCCGCGATAATCCCCGCATGAGCTTCACCACCCGCTGTCCGGCCTGCGGCACCGTGTTCCGCGTGGTGGCCGACCAGCTCAAGATCTCCGACGGCTGGGTGCGCTGCGGACACTGCTCCGATGTCTTCGACGCCACCGTGCACCTGTCGCCCTGGGTGCCGTCGACGCCAGCCAACACACCACCTTCGGCGCCGTCACCCACCCCGCCACCTGCGCCAGCACCAGGCCCATCAACCGCGTCGTTCGCGGCCACCGTGACGAGGCCCGAATCGGTGACGAACCCGCTGACGAACCCTGTGGCGGCAACACCGCCGAAGCCTGTGCCGGGTCCGGCGCCGGTCTCTCCGTCCGCACCTGTCGCACCTGCACCTGCCGCATCCCTCGGCTCCCCCGATCTGGCTCGCGAGGCACCTCCGCCGGTGGAGGTGGTTGAACTGCCGGACGACGACGATCTCAGGGCCTGGTTCGGTGATGGCCCGCTCGAACCACCGCCCGGCCCCGCCCAGGCGCCGGTGCCGGGCACGCTGCTGGTCAGACCGTCGGCGGATCGGGTGGACGAACCGCTTGCCGATGGGGGGCCTGCCGAAACCGTGCCGCCGCCCGACACCGGTACGCAGGCGCCCGCTGGTTCGCTGCCTGCGCCCGACCCGGCGTTTCACGCCGAGCTCGAGCGGTTTGCGCAAACCGTCAGGACCGCCTCCACCGATGCTTCGGTGTCGGGAGCCGATGGCGATGCCAGCACCCGCGAGTCACCTCCTGTGTCGAACGCCACGGATGCAGCGCCTGTCGATGACGACGATGCCGGACAGGAGCCCGGCTTTGTCCGGCAGGCCCGTCGCCGCGCCTTCTGGCAGTCTCCCGGGGTGCGTGCGGGCCTGGGCTTGCTCGCGCTGTTGCTGGGTGCGCTGCTGGCGGTGCAATGGGCGTTGCAGGACCGGCACCGCCTGGTGGTCGCCCACCCCGATCTGCGGCCCTGGTTCGAGCAGGCTTGCGGGCTGATCGGTTGTGACCTTGCGCCGTTGCGCCGCATCGACGCGGTCGAAATCGAAAGCGCAGAGCTGGTTCGCCGCCTGGGCAACTTCTATTCGTTCGACTTCGTGCTGCGCAACCGCGCGGGTCTCGACGTCGCCTTGCCGGCGCTGGAACTCACCCTCACCAACAGCAGCGAGGAAGTGATCGCACGGCGCGTCTTCCTGCCGCAGGAGTGGCCCGGCGCGCCCGCATCACTGGCTGCCAACGGACGGGTGCAGGTGAGCCTTCGCCTGTCGCTCACCCTGAGCGACGATGTGCCCACCGCGGGCTATCGCGCCCTGGTTTTCTATCCCTGAACCCACCGAGAAACCCGCCATGCCCATCCTCGTCTGCGGATCCCTTGCCTTCGACACCATCATGACCTTCGAGGGCCGGTTTGCCGACCAGATCCTGCCCGACCAGCTGCACATCCTGAACGTGTCTTTCCTGGTGCCGGGGCTGCGGCGCGACCCTGGTGGTTGTGCCGGCAACATCGCCTACGGCCTGCGCCAACTCGGCGCCGCCGCGGTGCCCCTGGCGGCGATCGGCAGCGATGGCGCCGACTACCTCGAGCGCATGCGATCGCTCGGCATCGATGTCCGCCACGTGGCGACCGTGGCCGATGCCTACACCGCGCAGGCCATGATCATGACCGATCGCGACAACAACCAGATCACGGCCTTTCACCCGGGCGCCATGTCGATGGCGCACCAGAACCCGGTGCCGGACCGGAAGGACCTCGACATCGCGATCATTGCCCCCGACGGGCGCGACGCCATGACCACGCACGCCGCCCAGCTGCATGCCGCGGGCGTTCCGTTCGTGTTCGATCCCGGTCAGGGATTGCCGATGTTCAATGGCGAAGAGCTGCGCCGGTTCATCGACCAGGCGAGTTGGGTGGCGGTCAACGATTACGAAGGGCGCATGCTGTGTGATCGAACCGGCTTGTCGCTGGCCGAGATTTCTCGCCGTGTGCGCGGGCTCATCGTCACGCTGGGCGAGCACGGTTGTGACGTGTGGGAAGGCGGCGAGGCCACGCGGGTGCCAGGCGCGAAGGCCACTGCGGTGGTGGATCCCACCGGTTGCGGCGACGCGTTTCGCGCCGCGCTGCTGCATGGTCTGGCCAATGGGTGGTCGCTGACCCGGTGTGCCGAGCTGGGCAACCGCATGGGTGCGCTCAAGATCGCCGTGCGTGGCCCGCAAAACTACGAAGCGGGCCACCTGGCCGGTTGATGAATGAATTGCCCGCCGCGGCGCGGGCATGAAAAAAGCCCGGCGCTTTCGCACCGGGCTTTTCAGATCAACGCAACCGGAATCAGGGTTTGCTGGACGTCGGGAACGGCCAGGCAGCCTGGGGGTTGAGCTTGGTCTGAGCGGCGGGAGCTGCCGCAGGAGCTGGGGCAGCCGGCGCCTTGGCCGGCTCAGCTTTTTTTGCGGGGGCCGCCTTCTTCGCAGGGGCCTTTTTCGCAGCGGCCTTCTTCGCAGGGGCCTTCTTCGCAGCTGCCTTCTTCGCAGGCGCTTTCTTGGCAGCGGCTTTCTTCGCCGGCGCCTTCTTCGCAGCGGCTTTCTTGGCCGGTGCTTTCTTGGCGGCGACTTTCTTCGCCGGTGCCTTCTTCACAGCGGCCTTTTTAGCCGGTGCTTTCTTCGCTGCGGCCTTTTTGGCCGGCGCTTTTTTCGCAGTTGCCATTGCTTTCTCCTTGATCAAGTTGCAAAGAGCACTTCGTCCGGTCAGATGGCCGGCGAAGTGATTCAGCGCCTTGCGGTTTCGCGGACGTTGCCGCGGCAAACCCCAGGGTGCTGAACCCGGGTCCGGATCAGGTGGGGCGTCTGCGCGCCCTCAACACCGATCCGATGAAGCGTTTCCCGTGGGTTCGAATATCAGGCAATGCGACAAAGCCTTTGGCCGGGGTCAATCCCAGGACAATGCGCCGCCAGTCTGGTACTCGATCACTCGGGTTTCGAAGAAATTGCGCTCCTTCTTGAGGTCGATCATCTCGCTCATCCAGGGGAACGGGTTTTCTTCGTTGGGGAACAGGGGTTCAAGGCCGATCTGCGTGGCACGCCGGTTGGCGATGTAGCGCAGGTAGCCCTTGAACATGGACGCGTTGAGACCCAGCACGCCACGCGGCATGGTGTCTTCTGCGTAGCGGTACTCGAGCTCGACGGCCTTGTGGAACAGGTCCTTGATCTCGGCCTTGAACTCAGCCGTCCACAGCAGCGGGTTCTCCATCTTGATCGCGTTGATCAGGTCGATGCCGAAGTTGCAGTGCATCGACTCGTCGCGCAGGATGTACTGGTACTGCTCGGCCGCACCGGTCATCTTGTTCTGCCGACCCAGCGCCAGGATCTGGGTGAAGCCGACGTAGAAGAACAAGCCCTCCATCAGGCAGGCGAAGACGATCAGGCTCTTGAGCAGCTTCTGGTCGTTCTCGGGCGTGCCGGTGTTGAAGTGGGGGTCCATGATCGCGTCGATGAACGGGATCAGGAACTCGTCCTTGTCGCGGATGGAGGAAACCTCGTTGTACGCGTTGAAGATCTCGCCTTCGTCGAGGCCGAGCGACTCCACGATGTACTGGTAGGCGTGCGTGTGGATGGCCTCTTCGAAGGCCTGGCGCAGCAGGAACTGGCGGCACTCGGGCGCGGTGATGTGGCGGTAGGTGCCCAGCGTGATGTTGTTGGCCGCCAGCGAATCGGCGGTCACGAAGAAGCCGAGGTTGCGCTTGACGATCCGGCGCTCGTCCTCGGTCAGGCCGTTGGGGTCTTTCCAGAGCGCGATGTCGCGGCTCATGTTCACTTCCTGCGGCATCCAGTGGTTGGCGCAGGTGGCCAGGTATTTCTCCCACGCCCACTTGTACTTGAACGGCACCAGCTGGTTGACGTCGGTCTGGCCGTTGATGATGCGCTTGTCGGCGACGTTGATGCGGCGCTCCGGCGCTGCGGCCTTGACCGACGTTGCAGGGGTGTGAGCGGGGACAGCGTTCGTGGTCTCACCGACCGGTGAGACATGCAAGCCCGGCTGGCCGAAAGGGCGAGGGCTGTGCGACGGCGTCGAGAGAGGCGTTGCGGGATCTTCCCAGGTCAACATAAGGGTCTGTCCAATTCAGCGGATTATCAAAGTGTCTGTGCGAATTGCAAAGCGATCAGGTGGCGCGTCATCGATTTGTGTTGCGGTGTTGCATCGAATGAATCCAGTCAATGCAACGCAATGCAGCTCGGCGGCGCGCGATTCGAATCACTGGCAGGCTTCGCAACCCGGATCGTCGATGGCGCAAAACTTGATGTCGGTCGCAGGGTCTGCCGACATGACGGATGCGCTGGTGTGCGCAGCGGCCGCAGCAGGAGCGCTCGAACCCACCGACACGGCGTTGAGCTGGCCGGTGCGTCCGGTGGATTTCTCGACCTGCGTGGCCGATGTGGTGCGCAGGTAATAGGTGGTCTTGAGGCCACGCAACCAGGCGAGCTTGTAGGTTTCGTCGAGCTTCTTGCCGGAAGCACCCGCCATGTAGATGTTCAGGCTTTGCGCCTGGTCGATCCACTTCTGGCGGCGTGCGGCGGCTTCGACCAGCCACACCGGTTCCACCTCGAAGGCCGTGGCGTAAAGCGATTTGATGTCCTGCGGCACCCGGTCGATGGGGCGCAGCGATCCGTCGAAATGCTTGAGGTCCATCACCATCACGTCGTCCCACAGACCCAGTCGCTTGAGGTCCTTGACGAGGTAGCTGTTGATGACGGTGAACTCGCCCGACAGGTTGGACTTGACCGACAGGTTGCCGAAGCAGGGCTCGATCGAGGCGTCGACGCCGATGATGTTGGAGATGGTGGCCGTGGGGGCGATGGCGACGCAGTTGGAGTTGCGCATGCCGTCGCGGGCGATCTTCTGGCGAAGGGCGTCCCAGTCGAGCGCGCTCGAACGGTCCACATCGACATAGCCGCCGCGCTGCTGCGACAGCAGGTCCAGGGTGTCGGACGGCAGGATGCCCTTGTCCCAGAGCGAGCCCTTGTAGCTGCTGTAACGGCCGCGCTCACGGGCGAGCTCGGTCGAGGCCCAGTAGGCGTGGTAGCACACGGCTTCCATGGAGCGGTCGGCGAACTCGACGGCCTCGTTGGAGGCGTAGGGAATGCGCAGTTCGTAGAGAGCGTCCTGGAAACCCATGATGCCCAGGCCCACCGGGCGGTGGCGCAGGTTGGAGTCGCGGGCCTTCTTGACGGCGTAGTAGTTGATGTCGATCACGTTGTCGAGCATGCGCATCGCCGTCGTGATGGTCTTCTGCAGCTTTTCCTGATCGATCTGGCCGTCTTTCAGGTGGCGCAGCAGGTTGACCGAGCCCAGGTTGCAGACGGCGGTTTCGGTGTCGCTGGTGTTGAGCGTGATCTCGGTGCAGAGGTTGGAGCTGTGCACCACGCCCGCATGCTGCTGGGGGCTGCGCACGTTGCAGGCGTCCTTGAAGGTGATCCAGGGGTGGCCGGTCTCGAACAGCATCGAGAGCATCTTGCGCCACAGGTCGCTGGCGGGCACCTTGCGGTAGGGCTTGATCTCGCCCCGGGCGGCCTTTTCTTCGTAGGCCACATAGGCCTGTTCGAAGTCGGTGCCGAACTTGTCGTGCAGATCGGGCACGTTGGACGGCGAGAACAGGCTCCATTCGCCCTTCTCGAGCACGCGCTTCATGAACAGGTCGGGAATCCAGTTCGCCGTGTTCATGTCGTGGGTGCGGCGGCGGTCATCGCCGGTGTTCTTGCGCAGCTCCAGGAACTCCTCGATGTCCAGGTGCCAGGTTTCCAGGTAGGTGCAGACGGCGCCCTTGCGCTTGCCGCCCTGGTTGACGGCCACCGCGGTGTCGTTGACGACCTTGAGGAACGGCACCACGCCTTGCGATTCGCCGTTGGTGCCCTTGATGTGGCTGCCCAGCGCGCGCACCCGGGTCCAGTCGTTGCCCAGGCCGCCGGCAAATTTGGACAGCAGGGCGTTTTCCTTGATCGACTCGTAGATGCCGTCCAGGTCGTCGGGCACCGTGGTGAGGTAGCAGCTGGACAGCTGGGAGCGCAGCGTGCCGCTGTTGAACAGCGTGGGCGTGCTGCTCATGAAGTCGAAGGTGGAGAGGATTTCATAGAACTCGATCGCCCGGGCCTCGCGGTCGATCTCGTTCAGCGACAGCCCCATGGCCACCCGCATGAAGAAGGCTTGCGGCAGTTCGATGCGCGACTTGCGCACGTGCAGGAAATAGCGGTCGTACAGGGTCTGCAGGCCCAGGTAGTCGAACTGCAGGTCGCGCTCGGGCTTGAGCGCGGCGCCCAGCCGGGCGAGGTCGAACTGGAGCAGGTCGGGGTTGAGCAGCTCGGCCTCGACGCCCTTCTTGATGAAGCCCGGGAAATAGTCGGCGTAGCGCTGGCCCATCTGGGCGTGCGGCACTTCCTCGCCAAGGATTTCCTTGACGATGGTGTGCAGCAGCAGGCGCGCGGTGGCGTAGGTGTAGTCGGGGTCTTTCTCGATCAGCGTGCGCGCCGCCAGGATGGACGCCTTGTAGACCTCGTCGATTGGCACGCCGTCGTACAGGTTGCGCTTGGTCTCGGCCACGATGGGGTCGGCCTTGACGTCGGCACCCAGGCCGGCGCAGGCGTCGGTGATGAGGCGGGTGAGGCCGTCGATGTCGAGCGGCACGCGCTGGCCGCGGTCGAGCACGTGCAGGGCGGGCTCGGCGGCCTTGGCGGTGGCCGCCTGGGTGGCGCGCTCGGCGGCACGGCGTTCGCGGTAAAGCACATAGGCACGCGCCACTTCATGGTGGCCGCTGCGCATCAGGCCGAGTTCGACCTGGTCCTGCACGTCTTCGATGTGGAACGTGCCGCCGCCCGGGCGCGAGCGCATCAGCGCCTTGACCACGGATTGGGTGAGTTCGTCGACGGTCTCGCGCACGCTGGCCGACGCCGCCCCCTGGGTGCCGTGCACGGCCAGGAACGCCTTCATCATGGCCACCGCAATCTTGCTGGGCTCGAAAGGGACCACCGCACCGTTGCGGCGAATGGTCTGGTACTGCGCGTAGATGGACGCCGCGGCTTGCTGGCCCCCGCTGGCCATGGAGGTGGCGGGCTTGCCGATGGAGGGGGCGGCGGTCTGTGAAGGGGTGGCAGTGAGCATGGTTCCTCTCGCGTTCTGGTCTGGATTTTTCTGGGTCTGTTGTGTCTGTCGAACCTTGCGCGGGGCATCGATTCATCGGCTTTGGAGCCGGTTTGGCGGCGCTGCAAGGCGACCTGGCCACACACTATATCTGGTGTGTGCAGGGCCTACAAGGCACTACGGATAGCGTTTTGTCCCTTGGCGCCCGCGCCACCGATATGGTAGTGCCCCGGGCGATTTCGCCGCCCTGCTCCAAGCGGCAGGCATGGCTTGGGAATGACGACGAAAGTGCAGCGCCGACGCGCCCTTCGGGCCCATTTGGCGCGAAAACCCGCGCCGCTGCTGCAATGAGCACTCAGGCCGGATCCGGTGCCTTGTCGCCGATGACCGCGATGGATGGCGTGGCATCGGGAAAACACGCACGCGCCCAACCAAGCCCGTGTTGCAACCGGTGCCATTCGAAGCCGGGTCCCGGGTCGAGTTTTCGCCCGGGTGCGACGTGCTCGTGACCAGCCACCTGGGAAATCGGCAGGTGCTGCGCGAGGGCCCGGCACAACGCCTCGAGCGAGGCGTACTGGGCGCGCTCGAAAGCGCCGCCTTCGAGTCCTTCGAGTTCGACGCCGACAGAGAAGTCGTTGCAGTTGTCGCGTCCGCGCCAGCACGACCGGCCTGCGTGCCACGCCCGATCGCCGATGGACACGAACTGAACCACCTCACCACCGCGCCGGATGAAGAAATGCGAGGACACCTCGATGCCGCGGATCGTCTGGAAATAGGGGTGTGCGTCCCAGTCGAGCCGGTTGGTGAACAGCCGCTCGACCTCGTCACCGCCATGAACGCCGGGGGGAAGGCTGATCGAGTGGATCACCACCAGGTCGATGGCGGTGTGCGGCGGGCGTGGCCCGTGGTTCGGTGAGTTGACCCGGCGCGCGTGGCGCCACCAGCCGGCCTGCCAGTCGTCAGGCATCGCCGTTGTCGCCATCGCCCTGGCCGGCCGAGCCGGGCAGCGTGATGCCCAGGCGCTGTATGCGGTAGCGGATCTGGCGCAGGTTCAGGCCGAGCCGCGCAGCGGCCGCGGTGCGGTTGTATCCGCATTCCTGCAAGGCCTTCACCAGCACCAGCCGTTCCTGGTCGTCCAGGTAGCGTTGCAGGTCGCTGGGCAGGTCGCCGCCGGGCGCGGGATCGGTGGTCGGACGGATGCCGGTGCTGGCGCCATCCCCCGTGTCCCCTGCGGCGGCTGCGTCGGCCTCGGCGGGCGTTGCATCGGGCATGGTGTCTGGCAGCGTGTCGGGCTGGGTATCGCCACTTTCGCCGAAGTCGGACGGCTGAAGGCTTTGACCGCTCGACAGGGCCAGCGCACGCTGCAACAGGTTTTCGAGTTCGCGCACATTGCCCGGCAGGTTGCGCGATTGAAGCCACCTCAGTGCAGCGTCCGAGA
Organism: Synechococcus sp. UW140; assembly: GCA_943371665.1. GTDB lineage: Bacteria > Pseudomonadota > Gammaproteobacteria > Burkholderiales > Burkholderiaceae_C > Hydrogenophaga. The sequence goes on along the minus strand of CALRVR020000011.1, from coordinate 83,653 downwards.
GCTCGGGCACGGTGTGCCCGGCTTCGCCGCAGAGCCGGTTCAGCAGGGCCTGCGCGAGCGCGGGCAGGTCTTCCGGGCGGTCGCGCAGCGCCGGCGTGCGAAGGCCGATCACGTTGAGTCGGTAGAACAGGTCCTGCCGGAACTGGCCCGACTGCACCAGTGCAGACAGATCGCGGTGGGTGGCGCTGACCAGCCGCACGTCCACCGCGTCTTCCTGCACCGCACCCAGTGAGCGCACGCGGCGCTCCTGGATGACGCGCAGCAGCTTGGCCTGCATGGCCAGGGGCAGATCGCCGATTTCGTCGAGGAACAGCGTGCCCCCGTTGGCGGCCTGGAAATAGCCTTCGCGGTCGGCGCTGGCACCGGTGTAGGCGCCCTTGCGCGCGCCGAAGAATTCGGCCTCGATGAGGTTCTCCGGGATGGCGCCGCAGTTGACGGCCACGAACGGGCCGCTGGCCCGGTGGCTGCATTCGTGAACGGCCCGGGCCACCAGTTCCTTGCCGGTGCCGGACTCGCCCAGGATCAGCACCGGCGCCATGCTGGTCGCCACCTTTTCGATGCGGGCCTTGATCTGGACGATGCTGGGTGACCGGCCGACGATGCGTTCCAGCGCGCGCACACCTGAAGGCGGGGGCGGCGCAGCGCGCATCGGCTCTGCGGCCGTGGGCGCGCGTTCGGTCTGTGCCGCCGCCAGCGGCGTGCGCCGGCTCTTCAGCGCGGCGCTCACCGCGCTGCGAAGCTGGCGCAGGTCGACCGGCTTGGTGAGGTAATCGAACGCACCGGCCTTGAGCGATTCGACGGCGTTCTCCGCCGAACCGTGCGCGGTGATCACGATGCATTTCTCGGTGCGCTGGCGGTCGGCAATCTCGCGCAGCAACTCGAGCCCCAGCCCGTCGGGCAACTGCATGTCGGAGATCAGGACGTCAAAGCGGTGGTGCGCCAGCTGCTCCCGCGCCTGTCCCAGGTCGGGCGCCGTGGTCACCGCATGGCCTTCGCGCAGCAGGGTGAGCTCGTAGAGCGTGCGCAGGTCCGGTTCGTCATCGACGACGAGGACGGAGGCACTTGGCGTGGCGGACATGCGTGGTTCGGCCCTTGCCGGAATCAGGAAGTGGCCAGGGGTGGCCGGCCCGAGCGCAGCGGATCGACGATGGTGCGCTCGATCTCGCCCGGGTCGGCGGGGTAGGGCAGGCTGTGCTGGTGACCCGCGTCACGCGCAGGGGCGGTGGCGTGGCCCCGAACCGCCGGGATCAGCACGTAGAACTCGTTGCCTTCACGCTGGTCCAGGCGCGAGCGTTGGTAGGAAATCTGCGAGCCATAGCGTTCACACAGTTCGCGGCAGATGTAGAGCCCCAGTCCGCTGGACCGGCTCTCGGACGAGAAAAAAGGCTCGAACAGGTGCTTGAGCACCGAGGCTTCCAAGGGGCCGCCGTCGCTCCACACCGAGATGCGCAGGTGCTCGGTGCCGCTGGGCTGCGTGATGACCCGGATGGATGCCGGCTTGCCGCTGGCATGGCGCAGCGCGTTGTCGAGCAGGTTCACCAGCAGCCGGCGCAGGTGCTCCGGGTCGAAGGCCACGTGACCCTGGCCAGCGTGCAGGTGAACCCCCAGCGCCTGGGCCACGCGGTTCTGGCGCATCCATTCGCCGGTGATCTGGCGGATGGCGGTGTCCATGGGCAGTGCCGGCACCTGCCCGTCGGCACGGTTGGGTTGCGGGCGGGCCACGTTGAGGATGTCGTCCACGATGCGCGACAGGCGCTGCGCGTTCTGGTCGATCATGCGGGTCAGTCGCTTCTGGCCAGGTTCCTTGACCTCTTCGTCGAGCAGGGCGTTGGCCTGGGTGATCGCCGACAGCGGGTTGCGGATTTCGTGCGCCACAGCCGCCGACATGCGGCCCATCGAGGCAAGTTTCTCGGTGCGGACCCGCGCCTCGACTTCGCGCAGGTCTTCGAGGAACAGCACGCACAGCGATCCCCGTTCGCCCACGGCCGGCGTGAGTTTGGTGCGGGCATGAAGGCGCTGGCTCGGGCGATCGCCGTGGTCGATGGTGGTTTCGGTCTCCAGCGCCGCGTCGATCGCAAAGCTTTCCTGCACCAGCGCCGCCAGATGCGACCAGCTCGGTCTGGCCGACAGCAGCAGCCTCGCGCCCACCGGGTAGCTTTCGCCCATGAGCATGTTGCGCGCCGCCGGGTTGGCGTTGCGCACCACGCCGTGCGCGTCGATCACCAGCACCCCGACCTCGAGGCTCTGGATGACGACCTCGTTGACCGCGGCCTGCGCCCGCGCGGCCGCCTGGCTGCTGGCCGAAACGGCTTCCTCGCGGGCCAGCCGGATCGCCAGTTGGTTGGCCAGCACGGCCACCACGAAGAAGCCGGTGCCCGCCAGGCCGGCCTGCAGCAGCCGCGCGGTGTCGAGCTGGCCGACCACCGGCGAGCCGAGCCAGGCTTCGGCGAGCAGCATCAGCGTGACGGCAGCCGCCGTTCCCAGGCCCAGCAGCAGGGGTCCCAGGATGGCACCCAGCAGCACCGGCAAGGCAAAGAGGGGCGTGAAATTGATGCTGCTCGAATCGAAATACTGCAGCATCGCAACGACCACCACGTCGACACCGATGGTCATCAGCCATTGCACGGTCGGCGCGCGGCCGTAGGCGGCGGGCTTCCAGAAAAGCATGACCAGCACCGTGGCCAGCAGGTACACCGAGGCCAGCCCGGTCAGCCAGACCGATCCACCGCCGTCACCGGCCAGCAGCAGGAAGACCTGCAGACCCACCAGCACCGCAGCGACCAGCACCCGCGCGCGCATGAACGCCCGCCATAGCCGGATGAAGGCCTGTTTCCGGTCGTCGCGCGAGCGGCGCTCGGGGCTTTCGAAGGCCGAGTACCACGAGGTGGCGAACGTCGAGCTGTCGTCTCTGGCCATGGCTGGTCAGCCCGAAGGCCCCTCGATGCGCTGGCGATGTTCAGCGCTGCAGTAGGTCCCCTCGCGGCCCTGGACCGCGTCGTCCTGCGGCAGATGGGTGCCGCACACCCGGCAGGACACCATGGTCACCGGCCCGATGGCGGTGCGTGTGGGGCGTGGTGGCGTGCGTTCGCCCTTCGCCTCGCGCCGGTTGTTTCGCCAGACGTAGAAGGCCACGACGACCACGGCCAGAACGAGAAGGTATTTCATGGCGTGCGGCTCATGCGCGTTGCAGCAGCACCTCGATCACGAAGCGCGAACCGACGTAGCCCAGCAGCAGGAAGCCGGCCCCCAGGTACAGCGTTCGAGCCGCCTTGCTGCCGCGCCATCCCAGTTGCCACCGGCCCCACAGCAGCACCCCCATGGTCAGCCACGCCAGCACCGAAAACACGGTCTTGTGGTTCCAGACCATGCGCTGGTTGAGCAGTTCGGAGAAATACCAGCCGGCCAGCAACGTGAGGCTGAGCAGCACGAAGCCCGCGGCGACGAAGCGGAAGGTGAGCCGCTCCAGCGTGAGCAGCGGCATGGTGCCAGCGCCGGCGGACGCGCTGCGCATGGCCCGTTCGGCGCGCTGCATGAGCAAAGCGTGCACCACGGCCGCGGCAATCAGGCCATAGGACGCAATGCCGAGGGCCCAGTGCAGCGGCATCCAGGCCGATGGCAGCGAAGGGTGCTGTGCGCCGGGGAACAACATCGCCAGGAGCGTGACCGCTGCCCCCAGGATGGCCAGGGTCCAGCGGGCCTGCAGTTGCGGGTACAGACGGCTTTCTATGAGATAGACGGTCAGCACCAGCCAGACGGTGACGGACAGTGCGGGCGCAAAACCGAACCGCACCGGTTCGCCCACCAGCCCTGCCAGCAACGCCAGCAGGTGGAGTGCCCAGGTGATGACCAGCAGGCCGCGGGCCTGCAGGCTGCCCAGCCGCGGGTATGCCCACGCCACCATGGCGTAGGCCAGCGCAGCCACCGCCGACAGGAGGACCGCCGGCAGGCTGAGGGCCAGTTGGGGAACCAGGTTCATGGCCGCGGGCATGTGCGGGGGGAGCCAAGGGCTAAAATCACCCGCACATCTTAACGGTGTGCCCGGCGCGCAACCCCACCGTGCCGGAGCGGCCGCATGCGGGCTGTGTGGCTGTTTCCACACCCCAGGCCTGTTCATACCCACCCGAGCAACACTCCATGGCCTCAGCCCTGTCAGAACGCCTGTCGCGCATCGTCAAGGAAATGCGCGGCCAGGCGCGCATCACCGAGAGCAACGTGGCCGACATGCTGCGCGAGGTGCGCATGGCGCTGCTCGAGGCCGATGTGGCCCTGCCGGTGGTGCGCGATTTCATCGCCCGCGTGAAGGACAAGGCGCTCGGTGCCGACGTGGTTGGTTCGCTCACGCCCGGACAGGCCCTGGTGGGCATCGTCAACCGCGAACTCGCCGCCACCATGGGCGACGCGGGTGCGGACGGAGCAGCCGGTCGTTCCGTGGCCGAGCTCAACCTGGCCACCCAGCCGCCCGCGGTCATCCTCATGGCCGGCCTGCAGGGTGCGGGCAAGACCACCACCACCGCCAAGCTGGCCCGGCACCTGATCGAAAAGCGCAAGAAGAAGGTGCTCACGGTCTCCGGCGACGTGTACCGACCGGCCGCCATCGAGCAGCTCCGCACGGTCACCGCCCAGGCGGGCGCCGAGTGGTTTCCCAGCGCCGCCGACCAGAAGCCCGCCGACATCGCGCGCGCCGCCCTCGACCACGCGCGCCGGCACCATTTCGACGTGCTGCTGGTCGACACCGCCGGTCGGCTGGCCATCGACGAGGCCTTGATGGCCGAGATCCGCGACCTGCACGCGGTGCTCAAGCCGATCGAGACGCTGTTCGTGGTCGACGCCATGCAGGGCCAGGACGCCATCAACACCGCCAAGGCCTTCAAGGAGGCGTTGCCCCTCACCGGCATCGTGCTGACCAAGCTCGACGGCGATTCACGGGGTGGTGCCGCCTTGTCGGTGCGGGCCGTCACCGGCGTGCCGATCAAGTTTGCCGGCGTGTCCGAAAAGCTCGACGGGCTGGAGGTCTTCGACGCCGACCGGCATGCGCAGCGTGTGCTCGGCATGGGCGACATCGTGGCGCTGGTCGAGCAGGTGACCGCTGGCGTCGACATGGCGCAGGCGCAGAAGCTGGCCGCCAAGGTCAAGAGTGGCGAGGGGTTCGACCTCAACGACTTCCTCGACCAGATCCGCCAGATGAAGCAGATGGGCGGTCTGTCGAACCTGCTCGACAAACTCCCGTCGCAGCTTGCCGCCAAGGCCGGCACGGCCGACCTCTCGCGCGCCGAAAAGGACATCAAGCGCAAGGAAGGCATCATCTGCAGCATGACGCTGGCCGAGCGCCGCAAGCCCGAGATCATCAAGGCCACCCGCAAGCGGCGCATCGCCGCCGGTGCCGGTGTCCACGTTCAGGAAGTGAACCGCCTGCTCAAGGAATTCGAGCAGATGCAGGACATGATGAAGAAGATGAAGGGTGGCGGCCTCATGAAGATGATGAAGCGCATGGGCGGCATGAAGGGCATGCCCAAGCTCCCCGGCATGGGATGACCTGCGTCAAGTGGCCGCCTCGGCGCGGCCGGCATACTGACCGCCATGGGGTTCTGGATCGAATCGGTGGGCGTCTTGGTGGCACTGGCCGCGGCCCTTTCCTTGCGGCCGTGGCGCCAGCTGACCGGGCCGTTGCTCACACCCGCGCTTGCCGCCCTGGTGCTGTTGCCGCTGCTGTGGCTCACACCGCAGGTCATGCCGCAGGGACTGCGCGTGCAGCTGTCGGGCGCCAGCTTGCTGGTGATGGTGCTGGGCTGGCCGTTGGCGGTGCCCGTGCTGGTGCTGGTGGCCGCGCTGGTCTGGCTGCTGGGCGCCCAGGGCCTGGTGCAGGGCTTGAGCCAGCTCTGGTGGCTTGGTATGCTGCCCGCCTCGTTCGCGCTGGCCATTGGCGCGTTGCTGCGGCGCTGGTTGCCACCCAACCCCTTCGTGTACACGCTGGGGCGCGGCTTCTTCGGCACCGCGGTGGCGCTGTTCGCCGCTTCAGCGCTGATGCAGTGGGTTCATCCGCAAGCCGGCAGCGAGGCGTTGGTGGCATCCTGGCTCATGGCCTGGGGAGACGCCTTCATCACCGGCCTTGTCGTGGCGGTGTTCGTGGCCTTTGCGCCCCAGTGGCTGGCCACCTGGTCGGACACGCGCTACCTGCGCCCGCCCGGCGGCTGAGCACCGGGCAGCGGGCAAGCCCCTGACGGCAGGCGTCAGGCGGCCTTCAGGGCAAGCCGGCTGGCGTGGCGCCAGGCGCTGCGCAGCACCGCGGGCGACCACGACTCTTCGGGGATCAACAGTACACCGCGACCGCGCATCCACGCGCCGAGGTCGACGTGGCTGGTGGCCACCGTGAGGGGAATCGCCAGCAGCAGCGGCAGTGCCACGGGCGCCAGCCACAGCAGCGCAGCCGCGTTCAGCAGGGCCACGCCCACACCCATCAGGGCGATCACGGCGCTCATGGGCGCCAGGCGCTGGGCGGCGTCGGCCCAGCTCACGCCCACCGCTTCGCGCGGAGGCGACTTCCAGTCGAGCTTCAGGCCGGTGAGCGCCACCAGCACGAACAGCGAGTGCGCCAGCATGCGGATGGGCGCCTGCAGCACCGCCAGCACGGTTTCGGCGATGGCGCTGAGCAGCAGCGCGCCGGTGCCGCCGAACTGGCGCTGTTCGCCCTTGAGGAACACGGCTGCAAGGCCCAGCACGCGGGGCATGAACAGCAGGCACAGGGTCCAGATCCACAGGCCGCGCAATTCGGCCGGCACCGCCTGCCAGCTCGGCAGCGTGGTCTGGTCGGTCACCCACAGTGCCGTGCCGATCGACAGGAAGCCCAGCCACAGCGGCGCCGACAGGTAGGACATGGCGCCGATGGCGAACATGCTGCGGTGCACGCGGTGGATGCCGGGCTCGGCCATCAGGCGGGCATTCTGCAGGTTGCCCTGGCACCAGCGGCGGTCGCGCTGGAGTTCGCTCAGCAGGTCGGGCGGTTGCTGCTCGTAACTGCCTTGCAGGTCGGACACCAGCCACACGTGGTAGCCGGCGCGGCGCATCAGCGCCGCTTCGACGAAGTCGTGCGACATGATGCCGCCAGACAGTCCGCCCTTGCCCTGGATCGGCGCCAGCGCGCAATGTTTCATGAAGGGCTCGACGCGGATGATGGCGTTGTGGCCCCAGTAGTGCGATTCGCCCAGTTGCCAGAACTGCATGCCGAGGGTGAACAGGCGCCCCGTCACGCGCGACGCGAATTGCTGCGCACGGGCGTGGAGCGTGGCGTGGCCGACCGCCTGGGTGGCCGTCTGGATGATGCCGGCGCGCGGATTCGCTTCCATCAGCTTGACCATGTCCACCAGGCAGCGGCCGCTCATGACGCTGTCGGCGTCGAGCACGATCATGTAGCGGTAGTCCTTGCCCCAGCGGCGGCAGAAGTCGGCCACGTTGCCGGCCTTGCGGTGGGTGCGGCGGGTGCGCAGGCGGTAGTACACCTCGACCGCGGGCCGTCCGCTCTGGGCGGCGAGTTCGCTGCGCAGGTTTTCCCAGGCCGCGCGCTCGGCTCGCTGGATCGCCGGGTCGAAGCTGTCGGAGAGCACGAAGACGTCGAACACCCGCGCTTCGCCGGTGGCGGCCAGCGAGTCGCAGGTGGCCCGCAGGCCGGCGAACACGGTGGACACGTCCTCGTTGCAGATCGGCATGATGATGGCGGTGCGCGCCTCTGGGTTCATCGCGTGGTCGCGCACGTCGGCCGCCCGCAGCGTGTGGCGGTCGCCGAACAGCGAGACCCAGAAGCCCATGAGCGCCGTGACGAAACCGGTCAGCACCCAGGCCGACAGCACGACGAACAGCAGCAGCTGGCCGGCCTGCAGCCAGGCGTTGCCGCCTTCGGGCTGAAGGTGCGAATAGAGCAGGCCCGCCATGACGGTCCAGACCAGGGTGAGCAGCACGAACACGGCGCGGCGGCGGTTGCCCGCGGCCTGCCAGGGCGCCTTGGGCTCGACCACCCTGGCGGCTCGCTGGCCGTAGGGCGGCAGCAGGTCGCTGGCGGTGCTGAGCATCGCGGTGCCCACGCTGTTCCAGAAGCCGCGCCAGGGGCGGGGCGTCATGGAGCCGCGGTTGACCGGCGGCGCCGTCACCGCGTTCGGATGGCGCTCCTCTCGCAGCAGGCTGCGGGTGTTCATTCGGGCAGAAGCAGGTGCGTCCATGTTTCGCTCACGGTGTGTTGCTGGTGTTGCAGGAAGGCGCGCAGCTCGACCGGCTGGGTCGGGTCGATGCGGGTCACGCGCAGGCTCACGCGCCAGGTGCGCGTGGCGGGGTTGGGGTAGGCAATGGCTTCGAGCACGCGACCGTTGGCGTTGGCGCTGACCACGGCCTTGACCTCGGCACCCGGCGGCAGGGCGTCGATGGCCGGGCCGGCGAAGTCGAGGATGTATTTGGGTTGCTGTGCCTGCTCTTCGGCGCTCAGCCTGGTGTAGCCATAGCCCCGCCGGCTCTGGGTCACCCAGCTCGACGGGGGGCGCTGCTGCTCGTCGCCCTGCCACGCGATGTCGTAGGCGAACTCGAGCGGCTGGCCTGGAAGCAACGGTTGCGCCGGCACCCAGTACGCCACGATGTTGTCGTGCGTCTCGTCGGGGGTGGAGAGTTGAACCAGTTCGACCCGGCCGGCACCCCACTCGCCGCGCGGCGTGATCCAGGCGCTCGGGCGGCGCTCGTAGCGCGCTTCCACGTCCTCGTAGCTGGCAAAGCGGCGGTCGCGCTGCATCAGCCCGAACCCGCGCGGGTGGGTGGTGCTGAAGGAGCTCACGGCGATGCCTTTCGGGCGCTGCAGCGGGCGCCACAGCCACTCGCCTTCGCCGGTGACCATCATCAGGCCGTCAGAGTCGTGCACCTCGGGGCGGAAGTCGCCGGGCAAGGGCTGGTTCTCGCCCGACAGGAACATGCTGGTCAGGGGGGCGATGCCCAGGGTGGCCACCGGCGCGGCCCCTTCGCGGGCAAACACCTGCGCGCGCACGCCCATGGTGGTGGCAAAGCCGGGCCGGATGTCGAAGCGGTAGGCGCCGGTGACGCGGGGCGATTCGAGCAGTGCGTACACCGTGACCTCGCGCGCGTCGGCGGTGGGCCGCTGGATCCAGAACTCGGTGAAGCGGGGGAACTCCTCGCCGCTGCCGCCGACGGTGTCCACGGCCAGGCCGCGGGCCGACAGGCCGTACTGCTGCTGGGCGCCCAGGGCCCGGAAGTAGCTGGCGCCCAGAAAGACGACCAGTTCGTCCTTGTAGGCCACGTTGTTGAGCGGGAAGTGCAGGCGAAAGCCCGCGTGGCCCAGATCGCCCCAGGCGGAGGCGTCGAACCGGTTGGCACCGAAATCGAAATCGTCCACGCGGTACGGCAGACGCCGCACCTGGCCGTCGGCGGTGATTTCATTGATGCGGACCGGCTGGCTCTGGTACAGGCCGAGGTGGAAGTACTGGGCCTCGAAGGGCAGGTTCTGATCGCGCCAGGTGGACCGCGCCGGCTTGAACCGGATGTCGCGCAACTGGTCGTAGGTGATGCTGGCGAGGGGTTCGGGCAGCTTGTCGCCGTTTTCGCGCCACGGCTCTGCCGAGCGCACCTGGGCCATGTGGCTGAGCCGGTCCCAGTCGAACGCGTGTGCGGCCGGCCACACGAGCAGCAGCGCGGCCGCCAGGCCGATCGGCAGGGCGCGCAGGTGTTGGAGAAGGGAAGAAAACCGCCAAGGCATGCCCTGTATAGGGCAAACCCTGTGCCAGGTCGAAAAAGACCATTCAAATCAATGACTTGGGATCACCTGATGGAGTCTGGACGCGACCGGGGTCCGCCAGATCAGGGAAAACCCGGGTTTTTTGTCGCCGATCGGCGACAGGCACCCATCCCTCGACCAAAAAACGCTTTCAGATCAACAGCTTGTCGTTGTCACGAATCAGCGACAGGGCTTTCATCGGTCCCGTCGCTTTTGAACAGGCCGGGCGTCAGGGCGTGCTTCTGGAGCAGCCGGTAGAACTCGGTCCGGTTGCGCTGGGCCAGCCGCGCCGCGTCGGCCACGTTCCCGTCGGTCATCTTGAGCAGATCGACCAGGTAGGCGCGCTCGAACCGCTGGCGGGCGTCGGCCAGGCTGAGCACCTCGACCGACGGGGTGCGCAGGGCGCGCTGCACCAGCGCCAGCGGCACCAGCGGGGCGGTGTTGAGCGCGCACACCTGTTCCACCACGTTGTAGAGCTGGCGCACGTTGCCCGGCCACGCCGACAGGGTGAGGGCCTTGAGTGCCTCGGGCGCGAACCCCGAACTGCGTTTGCCGTATTTGGCCGACAGGCGGGCCAGGAAATGGTTGGCCAGCAGGGGAATGTCCTCGCGCCGCTCGGCCAGGGTGGGCAACGTCATCGTCACGACGTTGAGTCGGTAGTACAGGTCTTCGCGGAACTGACCCTCGGCCATGGCCGCCTCGAGGTCGCGGTGGGTGGCCGAGATGATGCGCACATCCACCGGGATCGACTGGCTCGATCCGAGCGGACGCACCGCGCGCTCCTGCAGCACCCGCAGCAGCTTGACCTGCAGCGCCGGGGGCATGTCGCCGATCTCGTCGAGCAGCAGGGTGCCGCCGTCGGCGGCCTGGAACAAGCCCTTGTGGTTGGCCACCGCGTCGGTGAAGGCGCCCTTGACGTGACCGAACAATTCGGATTCGAGCAGGGCCTCGGGAATGGCGCCGCAGTTGACCGCCACGAATGGCCGGTTGGCCCTGGCACTGGCCTTGTGGATGGCGTGCGCCATCAGTTCCTTGCCAGTGCCCGAGTCGCCCCGCAGCAGCACGCTGGCGTCGCTCTGGGCCACCATGCGCGCCTCGGCCAGCAGGTCGGCCATGCGGTTGGAGCGGCTGACGATCTCGGCGCGCCAGGCCTCGTCGGCCTGGCGGGAGGGCAGGCTGGGCGCGGCCAGCGCCAGCGCCTGGGCGATCTTGTCCAGAAGTTCCTTGGCGTCGTAGGGCTTGGTGAGGTAGCCGAACACGCCCCGGGCCGTGGCCTCCACCGCATCGGGAATCGTGCCGTGCGCCGTGAGCAGGATCACCGGCAGCGACGGGTGGCGCGCACGGATCTCGTCGAACAGCGCCAGGCCGTCGCGGCCCGGCAGGCGGACATCGGACACCACCAGTTGCGGCCGGTCGATCTCGAGTTGCGCCAGCGCCGCTTCGGCAGACCCGACCGCCACCACCTGGTAGCCGGCCGACCCCAGCCGCATCGACAGCAGGCGCAGCATGTCTGCGTCGTCGTCGACGACCAGCAGGCGGGCACGCGGGGTGGTGTTCATGGGGTGGTCGGTGTGCGTGGGGGCGCTGCCGCAGGTGCCCGGTTGTTGAGGCTGCGCTCGATCGCCCGCATGGCTTCCAGGCGCTCGGTCAGTTGTTCGATGCGGCGCTGCTGGTCGCGCAACTGCTGGTTCTGCCGCTCCACGGCCTCCTCGAGCTTGCGCTGTTCCATCAGCCGTCCCACCATCAGGCGCGCCAGTGGCCGGTAGGGGGCGGCTTCCGGCGCGGCGTTGGCTGCCACGCGTTGGGCCAGGCCCAGTGCGCGGGCCGTCTCCACCGGCTGGTTCAACTGCATCAGCGCGATCGCGAGCTGCAACTGCTTCGAAGGATTGAGACCCGGGTCGCCGAGCGCCGACACCTCCAGCGCCAGCTCGGGCGGTGTCAGTGCCCGCACCCGCTCGGCGTAGCGCAGCAATGGCACAGCGCCTGGCTCGGCGTCGACTTCGGGCTGCCCGGTGGCCGTTGGGGCAGGCGATGGAGCCGGCGCCGGCGCGGAGGCGGTCACGGCTGGCGGCACCGGTGCCGTGTCGCTGATGCCGGAACCGCGCGAGGGCGAACCCGGCACCGTGCCCGCCGCACTCACTTTGGGTGGAGGCGGCGCCACGGGGGGTGGCGATGCAGCGCAAGCGCCCAGCAGGGCAAGGGCCATGGCGCCGGCCAGCGGCAACGCCAGAGGGCGGAGGGATTCATTCGGCATGGGGCAGCTCGATGCGGAAATGGGCGCCAACGGGGCCATCGATCAACTCGATGCGGCCGCCGTGGGCGACGATGTATTCATGGACGATCGACAGGCCGATGCCGGTGCCGCGCACCGCGCCCTCGGGCTGCCGCTCGCCGCGGTAGAAGGGTTCGAAAATCCGGTCCCGGTCGGTTGGCGCCACCCCGGGACCCTGGTCGATGATGTCGATGCTGACCCTGGCCGGCAAGGCCAGCAACACCAGCCGGATGGTGCCGCCGTATGGCGAGAAGCGGATGGCGTTGAGCAGCAGGTTGCCGATGGCCGACGCCATCTTCTCCCGGTCGATCTGCGCATGCACCGCCTCGCCTTCCACCCGCACCCCCAGCCCGAGGGACTGCCAGTGAAGTCGCTGCGCCTCCACCTGGTCCTCCAGGAGGGCGCGCAGGTCGGTGCGCTCCCGCTTGAGCTGCCGGGCCTCGAACGCCGCGGCGTTGAAGCTCAACAGGGCTTCGATCTGCGACTGCAGCACCTGGGTGTTGTGCTGCAGGATGTTCACCACCTCGGCCTGGTTCGGGTTGAGCGGGCCGGCCACGCCGTCGCCCAGCACCGCCACGCCTTCACGCAGCGACGCCAGCGGTGTCTTGAGTTCGTGCGACACATGGCGCAGGAAGCGCGATTTGTCGGCATCGAGTTCGGTCAGCCGCAGCCGCAGCCAATCGAGCTGCTGGCTCACGCGCCGAACGTCTTTCGGGCCACGGATGTCGATCGGCCGGTCGAGGCGGTTCTCGCCGAGCGCGACGATGGCGCGCTCGAGCCGCTGAAACGGTTTGGCCAGCCAGATCCCGAAACCCACCGCCATCAGCGCGGCCAGCAGAATCGATCCGGTCACGAGCTGCGTGAGCTGCTGCCGGCTGCGCTCGAACCCGGCCTGCAACGCCTCGTTGCGCGCGGCGATGATGGCCTGCACCTTCTGCGCAATGGCGGCGCTGTGGCCGTCGAGCTCGCGAAAGGCGCGCGCCACCTCCCGCTCGCGGTCGAGGGCCGTTTCACCAGGGCCCTCCAGCAGCCCGGTCACCACGTCGATCTGCCGTCGCCAGGGTTCGGCAAAGTCCGCCGGCAGCTCGTTGTCTTCGAGCCGTTTCAGGATGTCGCGCGCGTTGCCCGAGGCCTCGATGAAGCGCTGCCGCAGTGGTCGGTCGCCCAGCACCAGCGACTGCCGCGCGGCGCGCTCCATGGTGAGGCTGCGCTCCGACAGCGACTGTGCCGCGGTGGACAACGCGATCGCCTGGGCCGTTCCCTCGCGGCTCTGTTCGAGCAAGGTCTCCAGCGAGAACAGCGCGCGGACGGCGGCCGAACCCAGCAGCGCCCCGATCAGCACGAAGGCGATCAGAAGCAGTTGCTGGAACGACAGCGACGACGGTCTCACGCGGGCAGGGCCGTGGCGCCGTCAGGCGGCTTCGCGCACCAGCACCTCGCCCCGCAGCGAATGGGGCAGGGCCTGGGTGATGCGCACGTCGATCATCTGACCCACCAGCCTGGCGCCGTTCGGACCGCCGTCGAAGTTGACGATACGGTTGCACTCGGTGCGGCCCATGAGTTCGGCCTTGAGGTGACCGTTCTCATCCTTGCCCGGGCGGCGCGAGGGACCCTCCACCAGAATGCGCTGCACCGTGGCTTCGCGGCTGGCGCTGATGCGCCTCACGTTGGCTTCGATGGTGGCTTGCAGGTGCTGCAGCCGCTTGAGCTTCACCTCGTGCGGCGTGTCGTCCGGCAGGTTGGCCGCGGGCGTGCCCGGCCGCGGGCTGAAGATGAACGAGAAGCTGCTGTCGAAGCCGATGTCTTCGATCAGCTTCATCATCTTGTTGAAGTCGTCCTCGGTCTCGCCCGGAAAGCCGACGATGAAATCGCTGCTCATGGAAATGTCGGGACGGATCGAGCGCAGCTTGCGGACGGTGCTCTTGTATTCCATGGCGGTGTAGCCGCGCTTCATGGCCATGAGGATCCGGTCAGAGCCGTGCTGCACCGGCAGGTGCAGGTGGTTCACCAGCTTCGGGATCTTCGCGTAGGCCTCGATCAGGCGCGGCGTGAATTCGTTCGGGTGGCTGGTGGTGTAGCGGATGCGTTCGATGCCCGGAATCTCGGCCACGTACTCGAGCAGCAGCGCGAAGTCGGCGATCTCGCTGGTGTCGCCCATGGCGCCTCGATAGGCGTTCACGTTCTGCCCGAGCAGCGTCACTTCCCTCACGCCCTGGTCGGCCAGACCGGCGACCTCCACCAGCACGTCGTCGAAGGGCCGGCTGACCTCTTCGCCGCGCGTGTACGGCACCACGCAGTAGCTGCAGTACTTGGAGCAGCCCTCCATGATGGACACGAAGGCCGAGGCGCCGTCCACCTTGGCCGGGGGCAGGTGGTCGAATTTCTCGATCTCGGGAAAGCTGATGTCCACCTGGGGGCGGGACTGCTTCTGTCGCTGGGCCAGCATCTCGGGCAGGCGGTGCAGCGTCTGCGGCCCGAACACCACGTCCACGAACGGTGCGCGCTGGATGATGGCCTCGCCCTCCTGGCTGGCCACGCAGCCGCCGACGCCGATCAGCACGCCCTTCTGCTTGAGGTGCTTGACCCTGCCGAGGTCCGAAAACACCTTTTCCTGTGCCTTTTCGCGCACCGAGCAGGTGTTGAAGAGGATCAGGTCGGCCTGTTCCGGGTCGTCGGTGGGCACGTAGCCCTCGGCCGCGTTGAGCACGTCGGCCATCTTGTCCGAGTCGTACTCGTTCATCTGGCAGCCGAACGTCTTGATGAAGACTTTGCGGGTCATGGCAATGCTCCTGCGGGCGCGCTGGCGCCCAGGGTGCGCCCGGGTTCGGGGCGCGGGAAACCGGGGGAGGTCAGTTGGCCTTGGCCGGCTCGGCCGGCTGGCCCTGGGCGTTGTCCGAGGTCTGCTGCGACTCGAACGTGAAGTTGCGCTGCACCCCGTAACCGGGGCGCTTTTCCTTCGCCTCGTCCGCGGTGAGGATCCAGGCGTGTGTCACCTGGCCACGGCGGTCCAGCAGGTAGTTGACCGTGAGTTCCCGGTTGAGCAGGCCGGACGGGCGCATGACCCGGTTGCCTTCATCGAACACCCGGGCGCCGGGCGACAGCCGCGTCACGCGGTCGTCCATCTCGATGTAGGGCGGTTGCTTGACCGTCATCTCGCCGCGCAGGGCTTCCTTGGGGAAGTCGCGCGAGCGGGTCTGCGCGTGCGCCGTGCCGGCCAGGGCCAGCGCGAGCACGAGGGGCGTGAGGCAGCGGTTCATGGTGTAGATCCAGAGGCTGAACGAAGCGCGGATTGTCGCATGCGGTCGGCAGACGGACGTTGCCGCACAGACGCCGTGCGGTGTTGGGTCCACAATGGGCCATGCAACCGACACACCGTTCCGCGCCGCGTTTCTTCTTCGCCCTGATGCTCGGGCTTGCCAGCCTGGCGCTGGCCGGCTGTTTCACCTCGGTGCCGGCCGGCGTTCAACCGGTGCGCCCCTTCGACCTGCAACGTTACCTGGGCACCTGGTACGAAGTGGCGCGGCTGGACCACCGCTTCGAGCGGGGGCTGGTCGACGTCAGTGCCACCTACGGCCTGGAGGGCGATGGCGAGGTGAGCGTGCTCAACCGCGGGTACGACCCAGACCAGCGCGAATGGAAGCAGGCCAAGGGGGTGGCGAAGTTCGTCGGCGATCCGCAGACCGCTTCGCTCAAGGTGTCGTTCTTCGGACCCATCTGGGGCGGCTACCACGTGATGGCGCTGGACCCCGATTACCGATGGGCCATGGTGATCGGTCCCGACACCGGTTACCTGTGGATCCTCGCGCGCGAGCCGCGGCTCGACCCTGCCGTGCGCGAACGCCTGCTGGCGCAGGCGCGCCAAGTGGGCGTGGACACCGGCGGGCTGATCTGGGTCGAGCACGGGCGCGCGCCCCGCTGACCCCCCCGGCGCCGGCGGCTCATTTCCAGCGCACGGGCTCCAGGCTCACGCTGCCACGCTCTCCGCTGAGCGTGAGAACCCCCTCGAGCAGGGTGGCCTGCAGCTGCATGCTGCGCTCGGCCAGCGAGGCCAGCGCCGGCGCTGCTTCCACCGGCAGGCGCCAGACCTGCAACCGGTCGAGCCGCGACAGCTTGCTCTCGATGCCGCGCCACCACACCTCGGCCGACGAGGCGAAGGTGTACAGGCGAACCGCGTCGGCTTGGCTGCACGCCTTGGCCAGCGGCTTGTCCTCGGGCTGGCCGACCTCGATCCACAGGCGCTTGCGGCCGGTGAAGTCGGTCAGCAGGACATCGGGATCGTCGGGGTCGGACAGGCCGGCGCCAAAGGCCAGCGTGCCGTCGCCCTTGCAGGTGTCCACCAACTCGTGGGCATTCAGTGCCAGCGCAGCCAGCCGGGCCATCATGCGCTCGTCGGTTTCGCTCGGGTGGCGCGCCAGCGTCAGGGTGTGGTCGGCGTAGTAAGCGTGATCGATGTCGGCGATCTGCAGGCTCGCCTTGAAGACGGTGGACTTGAGGGCCATGTTGAGCGGGGGCGGAAAGCAAAAAGGCGGGTGGCCGTTGCCGGCACCCGCCTTCGAGAAGTTGGTGGCGATAGGTGGACTTGAACCACCGACATCAGCATTATGAATGCTGCGCTCTAACCAACTGAGCTATATCGCCGAAGCCCTGCATTATAGCCAAACTCAGGCCTTCTTCACGTACGAGGCACACCACCCCTTGGCGGTCACCTGCTTGCCCTGGAACAGGGGGCAGGGGGCGGATTCGGCGCCAGTGGTGCCCTGGTAGAGCTGGCAGGTGGCACATCGCTGGCCTTCGGCGAAGGCGGGGTGCTTGGTCTTGTCCACGGTCGCGGCATCGGCACGGTAACCCAGGGCCACGGCGGTCGGATCGGATTCCTGCACCAGCGGACCGGGTGCCGCTGGCGCCGCGGCAGGGGCGGGCGCCGGCGCAGGAGGAGGAGGGGGTGCGGGAGTCGGGTACTCGGCCGCCGAAGGCGAAGGAATCGGGGCCCCGGGGGCCGGTTCGGGTGCCTTGGAACAGGCACCCAGAACGGCGGCGCCCGAAGCGGGCACCAGCCAGAGAAAGCGGCGGCGGGTCGTCATGTGGGGTCTCCTCGGCGGTCGTGGGTGACCCCTTATAGGCCGTGCCGCGCCTTCATGGTGTTACCACCTGTCAGCGCCACCGCGTCAGGCGTGCCTGAACGCCGCCTTGCGCTTGTTCACGAACGCGTCCATGCCTTCCTTCTGGTCGTCGGTGGCGAACAGCGCGTGGAACAGGCGCCGCTCGAACATGACGCCGTCGGCCAGCCCGCCCTCGAACGCGCGGTTGACCGATTCCTTGGCCGCCATCACGCTGGGCAGCGAGTACTCACAGATCATGAGGGCCGCGGCCAGCGTCTCGTCCATCAGCTTGTCCAGCGGCACCACGCGGCTCACCAGTCCCGCGCGTTCGGCCTCGGCCGCGTCCATCATGCGACCGGTGAGCACCAGGTCCATGGCCTTGGCCTTGCCCACCGCGCGGGGCAGGCGCTGGGTGCCGCCGGCACCGGGAATGATGCCGAGCTTGATCTCGGGCTGGCCGAACTTCGCGTTGTCGGCGGCGATGATGAAGTCGCACATCATGGCCAGCTCGCAGCCGCCACCGAGTGCAAAGCCGCTCACCGCCGCGATCACCGGCTTGCGCACGCTGCGGATGGTTTCCCAGTTTCGGGTGATGTAGTCGCCCTTGTAGACGTCGGCAAAGGTGTACTTCGCCATGGCACCGATGTCGGCCCCCGCGGCAAACGCCTTTTCGCTGCCGGTGACGATCATGCAGCCGATGCCGTCGTCGTCGTCGAAAGCCTTGAGCGCCGCACCCAGTTCGTTCATGAGCTGGTCGTTCAGCGCATTGAGTTGCTTGGGCCGGTTCAGGGTGACGATGCCGACACGCCCTTCGGTGCGCACGGTGATCAGTTCGGGGGCGGTGCTCATGGAATCTCCTCGGGGATGGAATGGGGTCAGGCGGGCACTATAGCGGGCCGCCCATGCGGGTATTCGTTAGCCGACCGTTCGGTTGGTTAATGGTAAATTGACCGGCACAGCAACCTGAAGGAGACACCATGAGCGACACCTGCGTGGTGTACGAAGAGCGCGGGGCCGTGGCCTTGCTCACGCTCAACCGGCCAGAGGCCTTGAACAGCTTCACCCGCGCCATGCACCGCGATTTGTGGGCCGCGCTGGACCGTGCCGAGGCCAACGCGGCCATCCGCGCCCTGGTGATCACCGGGGCAGGGCGGGGGTTCTGCGCCGGTGCCGACCTCGCGGAATTCGACTTCGAGCCCGGTCCCGACCTGGTGCGGCGCGCCGACCCGGGCCCGGTCATCGACCAGGCCTTCAACCCCACCGCGCGCCGCCTGATGGCGCTGCGCATGCCCACCATCGCGGCGGTGAACGGGGTGGCGGCGGGCGCCGGCGCGTCGCTGGCCATGTGCTGCGACATCGCCATCGCGGCGCCGGGCGCCAGCTTCATTCAAGCCTTCAGCAAGATCGGTCTGATTCCCGACGCCGGGGGCAGCTGGCTGCTGGTCGAGCGGCTGGGCCTGGCGCGCGCCATGGCGCTGGCCATGACCGGGGACAAGCTGCCCGCCGCGCAGGCGAAGGAGTGGGGCATGGTGTGGGACGTGGCCGACGATTGCGTGGCCGCATCGATGGCGCTGGCCGATCGCCTGGCGGCCATGCCCACCAAGGCCCTGGTGGCCACGCGCGGCCTGCTGCGCGAGGCGTCCACGCGCGGTTTCAGCGAGCAGCTCGACGTCGAGCGCGACACCCAGTCGATGCTCGGCCGAACGCACGACTACATCGAGGGCGTGATGGCCTTTCGCGAAAAGCGCCCGGCGCGCTTCAAGGGCGAATGATGACCCCGCAGGAACGCGCAAGAAAGGTCGGCGAGGCCATGTTCGCCAACGACGTGGCCAGCAGGGACACCCTGGGCATGGAGCTGCTGGCCTGCGAGCCCGGCCGCGCGCGGATGCGCATGGTGGTCAGGCCGCTGCACCTCAACGGGCATCGCATCTGCCACGGCGGCTTCATCTTCACGCTGGCCGATTCCACCTTTGCGTTTGCCTGCAACAGCCACAACCGGAATGCCGTGGCCGCGGGCTGCTCGATCGAATTCCTGCGCCCGGCCCACGACGGCGATGTGCTCACCTGCGAAGGCGTTGAGCAGACGCTCTCGGGCCGCCACGGCATTTATGACATGAAGGTGACCAACCAGCGCGGCGAAGTCGTGGCCATGTTCCGTGGCAAGAGCGCCCAGATCGCCGGCACCGTGTTTCCCGAAGAGGACCCCGCATGAAAGCCTTTCCCCTGGAACCGATCGAGAAAGCCGGCGTCGACGAACTGCGTGCGCTTCAGCTCGGGCGTTTGCGCGCCACGTTGGCGCATGCCTGGGCCAATTCACCGGTGTACCGTGCCAAGTTCGAGGCCGCGGGCGTGCACCCGGACGATTGCCGCTCGCTGGAGGACCTGGCGAAATTCCCCTTCACCACCAAGTCCGACCTGCGCGACAACTACCCGTTCGGGATGTTCGCGGTGCCGCGCGAGCGCTGCGCCCGCATCCACGCCAGCAGCGGCACCACCGGCAAGCCCACGGTGGTGGGCTACACCCAGCGCGACATCGACACCTGGGCCTCGGTGGTGGCGCGAAGCATCCGCGCCAGCGGTGCCCGGCCCGGCGATCTCGTCCATGTGAGCTATGGCTATGGCCTGTTCACGGGCGGGCTGGGCGCCCATTACGGTGCCGAGAAGCTCGGTCTCACGGTGGTGCCCTTCGGTGGTGGCCAGACCGAGCGCCAGGTGCAGCTCATCCAGGACTTCCGCCCCGACATCATCATGGTCACGCCCAGCTACATGCTGGCGATCGCCGACGAGTTCGAGCGCCAGGGGCTGGACCCGGTGCGCAGTTCGCTGCGCGTGGGCATCTTCGGGGCCGAACCCTGGACCAACGACATGCGCCAGGCCATCGAACGCCGCATGGGCATCGACGCCGTGGACATCTACGGCCTGTCCGAGGTGATGGGCCCCGGTGTGGCCAACGAGTGCGTCGAAACCAAGGATGGCCCCACCATCTGGGAGGACCATTTCTACCCGGAGATCATCGACCCCGAGACCGGCCGCGTGCTGCCCGACGGCGAGCTGGGTGAGCTGGTGTTCACCAGCCTCACCAAAGAGGCGCTGCCGATCATTCGCTACCGCACGCGCGACCTCACCCGCCTGCTGCCCGGCACCGCCCGGACCATGCGCCGCATGGAAAAGATCACCGGCCGCAGCGACGACATGATGATCGTGCGCGGGGTCAACGTCTTCCCCACGCAGATCGAGGAACTCATCCTCAAGCAGCCGGCGCTGACGGCGCACTATCAGTGTGTGCTCACCCGCGAAGGTCCCATGGACTGCCTCAGCGTGAAGGTCGAAACGCGTCCGGGCCTGCCGCCCGAAGCGCCCGAGGCACTGGCCGCCGCGCGGGCGCTCCAGCACGACGTCAAAGTGTTCGTGGGCACCAGCATCGAAGTGGAGCTCAGGCCCGAGGGCGGGGTGGAGCGCAGCCAGGGCAAAGCGAAGCGGGTTGTGGACCAGCGGCCACGCTGAGTGTGAAGCCTGTCACCCCTGGCGTGCCGCTGAGGTCAAACCCGGTGGTGTGCCCTAGGGGGTATGGTTACAGTCCGGCCCAAAGGTTGGGGTGCCATGGACAAACACATCGTTTTCTCGAAGACGGATCAAGGCCGTGAGGCCATGTCGAGCCGTCCCGCCGGCCTGGGGCCGCGGCTGCGTTCGCTGCTCATCATGGTCGACGGCAAGCGAAGCGTGGGCGAACTGGACAAGCTGCTCGGCAGCGACGGTGCTGCCGCGCCCTTGCTGGAACAGCTGATCGCAGAGGGCTGGATCGAGAGCCAGACACCGGCGGCGCCGCCGGTGCTGACCGCGGTGGTGGATGCGGCTCCGGTGGCGGCTGCGCCCGCCGCCGATGTGTTGCCGTTTGCCGACGCCCGCCGCCTGGTGGTCCGTTTTGTGAATGACCGCCTGGGACCCATGGGCGAAAGCCTGGCGATCCGGGTCGAAGGTTGCAGGACCGCTGCCGAACTTCAGGCCGCGTTGCCGCGGGTGCGCGACGGTTTGCTCAATTTCAAGAACTCGTCGACCGTGGCCCAGTTCGATCAGGAAGTGGTGCCGCGGCTCCCATCGGCCTGAACCCCGTCGCCATCCGCGAGCCACTTCGCCAGGCGGCTCGCGTCACCCACCACCAGCCGCAGGCTTTTCTGCTCGACCGGCCAGGCCAGCGGCAGGCGCATCAGGTGCCTGTCGCGTGACACCAGCGCTGTGAGCCGCGAGCGTCCGCCCCGCAACGCGTGAACGTCGTCCAGGCGGTGCAGGCGCCAGGCCTCGGGCAGACCACCGCGGCGCTGCGCTGCAAATTCAACCCCCAGCCATTCATCGCCCGCGGCCATGCCGGCCGCCTCGGCGGCGCCGCCGCGCAGCACCGTCTTGAGCGTGATCGAGCCACCGCTCTCGGCCACCCGCAGGCCGAGTTGCTGGGCCAGTGGCGCTGCGTCATGCTGGAGTTTGGCGCCGTGGGCGGCCAGCAGCTTTTCAACGGGCAGGTCGGCCGTGCTGTGCACCCACGCGTCGATTTCGCCATCGAAGCTGCGGCGGCCGAGCTTCTTCAATGCGCGCCGCAGGTCGGTCTCGCGCATCGGTCCGCCTTCGGTGCGCGCCCAGAGCTCGCGCAACACGGCGTCCAGTGTGGTGTGGCCTTCGAGGCGCAGGGTGAGGTCCAGGCACAGGGCCACCAGCGCGCCCTTGGTGTAGTAGCTCACGGTGGCGTTGGGGGTGTTCTCGCCCACGCGGTAGTACTTCACCCAGGCATCGAAACTGGCCTGCGCCACGGTCTGCACCAGCCGCCCCGGTGTCTGCTGCACCTGGTTGACGTTCTTGGCCACCAGTTGCAGGTAGGCTGTGTCGTCGATCAGGTTCGCGCGCCGCAGGAACAGGTCGTCGTAGTAGCTGGTGAAACCCTCGAAGAACCACAGCAGTTCGGTGTGATTCTCGCGGTCGTAGTCGTACCGCGCGAACTCCATCGGGCGCAGCCGCTTCACGTTCCAGGTGTGGAAGTATTCGTGGCTGATCAGACCGAGGAGCGTCGTGTAGCCGTCGGTGGATTTGAGCGCCGAGGGTTTGTCGTCATTGGCGCGGCGCGCGGGCAGGTCGCCGCGCTGGCAGATCAGCGCGGTGCTGTTGCGGTGCTCCAGTCCCCCGTAACCGTCGCCGCTGGCGTGCAGCATGAACACGTAGCGCTCGAAGGGCGGCGCGCCGTCGCCATGCCAGAAAGCGATCTGCGTTTCGCAGATGCGGCGCGTGTCCTCGATCAGCCGCTCGGTGTCGATCCAGCCGCCCGCGCCGGTGATGACGAAGCGGTGCGGCACACCCGCCGCCACGAAATCGGCGCTGAAGAAGGGCCCCATGGTGAAGGGGCAGTCGGCCAGTTCGTCGTAGTCGCTGGCGCGGTACAGGCCCCAGCCGTGATCGTCCACGCGCTGGGGTGACAGCCCTGTGGCGACCGACCAGCCCGCGGGCGATGCGCCGTGCGCCACCTCCAGCGCATGCGGCAGGTCTTCCTGTCCCACCACCCGAAGGCAGGTGCTGGTGGCATTGAAGAAACCGCGCGTGCCGTCGAGCCAGGCGGTTCGCACCGAAGCATCGAAGGCGTAGATTTCGTAGCGCACTTCAAGCTCGGCGTTGGCTTCGCAGTCGGCCTGCCAGCGGTGCTTGTCGAGCTGTTGCAGCGCCACCGGTTGGCCGGCCTGCCAGCCTTGCAGGCGCTGCAGGTGTTGCGAGAACTCCCGCACCAGGTAGCTGCCGGGAATCCAGACCGGGAGCACCAGCTTCTGGGCGCGGGCCGGTCGCGCCACCGTCAGCGTGACGGCGAACAGGTGGGCGTGCGCGTCGAGCACCTCGACACGGTACCGGATGGGCGAGCTGGCGGTCTTGCTGCGAGAGGCCATCAGACGGCTCCTGCCGCAACAAAACACGAAAGGGCCGCCACCGCCGACAGGCGCCAGCGCAGCGTGAGCCAGCGCGACAGGTCGGCGGGCGGATACAGCTTGCGGTCGACCAGGTAGCAGGCCAGCAGCACGGCGCCCAGCAGCGGCAGACCGGCGTGAGCGGGCATGAGCAGACCCGGCCAGGCCAGCAGCGATGGCAGCACGCCCCAGACGAGGTGGACAGGCCGTGCGTCGGCACGGGCAAACGCCACCCCCCAATGAATGCCGCCCAGGAACGACGCAATGAGCGCTGCGTAGGTGGTCAGCGCCATCGCCACCCAGGCGGCCGGCTCGGCGGGCACCAGCCACACCAGGGCCGCGAGGCCGGCGAATGGCAGCAGCCCGGCGTAGCCAAGGGCATGAATCAGGGCATCGGGCGTGCCGCCCCGGGGCGCTTCGCCCAGGGCAATGGGGTCGGCGCTCATCGGGGCTTGGTTTCCTTCAGTGCGGCCTCGATCCGGTCGGCGGTGATGAAGCCCGGCACACGCGTGTTGTTGGCGAAGATCAGGGTGGGCGTGCCGTTGATGCCGTGCCGCGCCGCCAGCTGGCCGTTGCGTTCGATCGCCGTCGTGTCGCAGCTGGCCGCCTCGGGCGGTTGCTGGTTGAGCATCCAGGCGCTGTAGGTTCTGGCGCGGTCCTTGGCGCACCAGATGCGGCGGGATTTCTCGAGCGAATCGGGACCGAGCACCGGAATCAGGAAGACGTGCACGGTGACATCGTCGATCTGCGCCAGTTCGCGGTGAAGGCGCTTGCAGAACCCGCAGTTGGGGTCTTCGAACACCGCGAACTGGCGTGTGCCCTTGCCCTTGACCAGCTTGAAGGCGTCCTTGAGCGGCAGGTCCTTGAAGGCGATGGCGTTGAGTTGCTCGAGCCGGGCTTCGGTGAGGTTGACCCGGTTGCGGGTGTCGATGAGGGGCCCGCCCAGCACGAGGGTGGCCGCATCGTCGGTGTAAACGAGCTGGTTGCCGCTCAGGCGGACTTCCCACAGACCGGGGAACGGCGTTCTGGACACCTCTTCGATGGCCGGAAAGTTGGGCAGGCGCTCGGGCAGGTTCTTGCGGATGACCGCCTCCTGCGCGAAAGCGCTCAGGCCGATGGCGGCGATCAGGCCGAGCAGGAGGGAGCGGAGGTGTTTCATCGGGCGGATCGGTGTGGGGAAGTCGGGGGTGGATTTCAGAGCGACAGGCCCATGGCCTGGCGCGCGAACCAGCGTTTGAGCGGGCCGCTGCGGTCGAATCCGGACAGGCCACGGTTGCGAAGCATCTGCACCCGGGTGTCCGACACGCCGAACAGTGAAAACAGGCCGTCCGTCACCCAGGCCATGGCCTGCACGTCGGCCGCCCGGGCCCGCTCGTAGCGTCTGAGCAGTTTCGGGTCGTCAAGTTCGCGCCAGTATTCGCGGCCGTGCAGCACGCGGGCCAGCTCGGCGGCGTCGGCCAGCCCCAGGTTCAACCCCTGGCCGGCCAGCGGGTGCACCGCGTGGGCGGCGTCGCCCGCGAGCACCAGCGTGCCCTGCCCGGTCTGCGCCACCCAGCGTCGCGCGCGCGACAGCTGCAGCGGCCAGCCCTGGGCGGGCGACGTCAGCGTGAGCGTGCCGAGTGCCTGCTGGCTGCGCGCCTGAATCGCGGCGGCCAGCGCAGCCGGGTCGGCGCGAAGCCAGTCGTCGGCCTGTGCGGTGGGCAGCGACCACACCAGCGCGAGGTCGTGGCCACTGTCGCCGCCCATGGGCAGCAGGGCCAGCACCTCGCCGTCGGCAAACCACTGGCGGGCGACGCCGCCGTGCGGCTGTTCGGCCCGCAGGCGCGCGGCCAGCGCCTTGTGCGGATAAGGCCGAACGTCGTGTTCAAGGCCGAGCGATTCGCGCGTGGTGCTGTGGCGGCCCTCGCAGATCACCGTCAACCGCGCCGCGGGCGCTTCGGTGGTTCGCTCCACGCCGGCCGCGAAGCCCACGGCCTCGGCCAGGCGTTGCTCCAGTGCCGGCACATCCACGATCCAGGTCAGCGCGTCGGCGCCGAGTTCGGTGGCATCGAAGCGCAAGGCGCCTTCGGCATCGCCGTGCACGCGCATGCCCCGCACCGCGGTGACGGCACCGGGCACCTGATCGGGCCAGGCGCGCAGGGCGACCAGGAGGTCTCGCGACGCGGTGTTGAGGGCGTAGGCGCGCACGTCGTCGCGGCGGGGCGGGGCATCGGGGGTGACCAGGGCCACGCGCAGGCGCTCCCTGGCGAGCAGCAGGGCCAGGGTCTGACCCACCACGCCGGCGCCGCGGATGGCCACGTCGGCGCGTCGTGCATTGGCGTTCGATGACATGGACGGATTTTAGGAGCAGGGCACAATCCGGCGCTTCTGCGACCCCTTGATCCTCTCTGCCATGACCGAAACCGCCGACGTGCAGGCCACCATCGACGAACTCTGGATCTACCCCGTGAAGTCCTGCGCCGGCGTGCGGGTGAACGAGGCCGAGCTCACCGACACCGGTCTGCTGTACGACCGCGCCTGGATGGTGGTCGACGAACGGGGGGAATTCGTGAGCCAGCGGGAGTTGCCGCGCATGGCGCTCATCCAACCCGCGTTCCGGATGGGGCAACTCATGCTCCGCGCACCCGGCATGCTCGCGCTGCACCTGCAGCTGGACGCTGCCGAAGGACCGCTGAAGGTGCGGGTCTGGGACGACGAGGTGGCGGCCTGCGACATGGGCGACCTGGCGGCCCAGTGGTTCAGCGATTTTCTGGGCGCCGACGCGCCGGCTTCGCTGAAGAAACTGCGCCTGGCGCGGTTCGATCCCGACGTGCGCCGGCCCAGCGACTCCCGGTGGACCGGTGGCCGTGAGGCGGGCACGCAGTTCGCCGACGGATTTGCCCTGCTGGTGACGAGCAGCGCGTCGCTGGCCGGCCTCAATGAACGGTTGTCGGCGGCGGGTGCACCCGCCGTGGACCAGCGCCGCGTGCGCCCGAACCTGGTGCTGGGTGGCGTGGAGGCGCACGACGAAGACCGCACCGGTCCGCTGACCATCCACACCGACGGTGGCCGCGCGGTGGTCGAGCCCGTGAAGCCGTGCGCGCGCTGTTCCATCCCCGACGTCGACCCCGACACCGCGGCCACCGGGCACGCCGTGGGCGATGCGCTGCAGGGCTACCGGCAGGATGCCCGCGTGGGCGGCGCGGTCACCTTCGGCATGAACGCCATCGTGCTCGAAGGCGACGGCCAGATGCTGCGCGTCGGCCAGCGGGTCAGCGCGCCCTGGCGTTTCGACTGACGCCCTGACCGAACTGCTCCCGGTACTGGGCCGGGGTGAGGCCGGTGTGCGCGCGGAACTGGCGCGTGAAATGGGGCTGGTCGGCAAACCCGCTCAGGTAGCCGATCTCGGCCAGGCCGGCGTGGCCTTCGGTCAGCCGTCGCGCGGCGTGGTTCAGCCGTGCCAGCGTGAGGCATTCCCGGAACGTCCTGCCCTGTTCACCCAACCGCCGCTGCAGGGTGCGCGGGCTGGTGCCCAGTGCCTGCGCCAGCCGCCGCAGCGACCAGGCGCAACCCGGGTCGGCGCTCAGCAGCGCAAGGCCATCGCCGGTCGCCTGCACGGTGGGCTGCAGCGGCAGGCCACGCCACCGCCATTCCCAGGTGTGCAGTTCGTCCGGCCAGCGGTCCCGATGCCACTGGCCGTCGTGGCAGCGCCAGACACGGTCGCCGACCACCCGGGCGTCCAGTCCCTGCAAGCCCGACCGGTGCACCAGCGCCACCAGCACCCCGGCCACCAGCAGGTCTTCGGCGGGCGTGGGCGGTTCACCCGGGCGCAGCGACACGTGGCGCCACCGAAGGTGGTGCTCGCCGCGATCGACCACCACCACCCGGTGCCTTGAATGCACGAAGCGCTCCAGCCGCTGCCAGCGCTCGATCAGGTCGAGCGGGTCGCGTGCGGCGGCAAACGCCGTGAGCAATGGGTCCTCGCCCATGCCGTGCACCGCCTCGCCCAGGCGGGCAATCACCTGCGGGCCGTGCGCCTCCCACAGCGCCGCCAACTGGGCTCGCTTGTCGGGCAATGCCACCTGGCCGCCGCGCTGCGGCGGTGTCGGCGGCGGGGCGATGCCCTGGCGGCGCAGGCCCTCGCGCACCACCCGCATCATGGCGGCCGAAGCAAAATCGTCCATGGCTCAAGTCTGCGCGAAGTCGGCAGGGTTCAGCGGAAACCGGGTCGGCCGCCGGCCGGTGGCCGCCCGCACCGCGTTGGCGATCGCGGCGGCGGTCGGCACGATGGCGGTCTCGCCGGCGCCGCCCGAAGGCTCGCCTTCGTCGACCAGCACCACGCGCATCGCAGGCAGGTCGGTGATTCGCGGAACAGGGGCCGCGGCAAAGCTGTCGCTCACCACCGCGCCACCCTGCACGCGCAGTTGGTCGATGAGGGCCATGCCCAGTCCCCACACCAGGTTGCCTTCGCACTGCGCGCGCACGGTGTCGGCGTCCACCACATGGCCGCAGTCGTGGGCGCAGGTGAGGTGCGTCACCCGAACCGTTCCGTCGGCGGCCACCTGCACGTCGGCCACCACCGCGGCATGGCTGGTTTCCTTGTAGGTGCCGCAGGCCACACCGCGGCCGCTGCGCAGGGCCGTCGGGGCAGGGGGCGCCGCCTGCGCGGCCGCGCGCAGGGTTCGGGCCAGCCGGGGGTCGGTGAGGTGCTGCAGTCGAAATGCCACCGGGTCGCTGCCGGCCGCGCGGGCACATTCGTCCATGGCCGATTCCACCGCCAGTCCGTTGGGGCCGGCACCCAGCCCGCGCCAGGGCCCGGTGAACACCGGCAGGCGCGTCAGCGCGAAACGAACGTCCTTTCGCGGCACCTCGTAGGGCGGGGCGGCACCGCGCGCCACGCCCGGGTCGCCCACCGCCAGATCGGTGAGCCGCTGCAGCCACGCGGGCACGCCCGCCGAGGTGAACAGGATGTGGCTGCCCGCGAAATGGTGCTGCCAGTCGGTGAGTCGCCCGTCGCGCACGCGGGCACGGATGCTGTGGCTGGACGGCGGGCGGTGAAAGCCCTGGCGGAACTCCTGCGCGCGCGTCCACTGCACCTTCACCGGCGCGCTCACGGCGCGCGCCAGCACCGCAGCCTCGAGTTCGACCGTGCATATCGTCTTGCCACCGAACGCACCCCCCACGCGGCACGGGTGCACGCGCACCCGGTCTTCGGACAGGCCCAGCGTCTTGACCACCACGTCGCGCTGGTAGAAGGCGTCCTGAGACCCGACCCACAGGTCGAGCCCGTCGCCCGAGGGCGCGGCCACGGCGGCGCGTGGCTCGATGGCGGCGTGCGCCGCCAGCGGAATGTCGATCCGCAGGTCCACGTCCCACGGTGCTTCGCGGTCGATCCGGCCTCGGGTGACCACCTCGTTCGGAGGCAGGCCGTTGGTGGTCAGGGTGTCGATGTCGATCAGGCGCGCCACCGTGTCGTCGTTGCCCGTGGCGTCGTCGTCCACCTGCCAGCGTGTGGCCAGTGCGGCTTCAATGCGGTCAAGTGCGCCCGGGGTGCGCGCCACGATGCCCAGTCCGTCGGCCTGCGCCTGGCGCAGCGCCGGGTCGACCACCAGGGCCACGAACCCCGGCACCGCCCGCGCGGCGTCTTCGTTCCAGGCCAACGGTCTTGATCGCAGTTCCGGCGACGTCGGTGCCCGCAGCACGCGGCCGAACAGCAGGCCCGGTGGGCGAACATCGGCCACATACAGCGGTGCACCCACCACGATTTCCCGGCCATGCACCAGGGGTGCGTTCACCCGCGGGCGATCGCGGCGAAACGCCCGCAGCGCCTCGCGCGGCAGCGGCTCGGCGGTCAACTCGCCGCCGCTCTGGCCGCGCGCCAGCGCCTCGCGCAGCGTGGCGCAGGCCTGTGCCAGCGGCAATGCAAAGTCGCGCACGGATTCGCTGCCCACGGTGGCCCGAACCCGGGCGATGCCGTCGGTGGCGGGCAGCTCCACCCGGATCGTTCCGGCGTCAACGCCAAGCTCCAGCGCGGCCACCTGGCGCAGCGCGCCGGCGATGTGCTGGCCCATTTCGATGCGGGGCAACGCCAGCGTGAACTGCCCGTTCTGGTGGCGGATCCAGCCCCGCGCATCGGTGTGGTCCGACGTGGGCCGTTTGGGGAACACCGGCAGCGCACAGCCACCGAGCGAGAAGCCCACGGCGAGCAGGGCGCCGGCCTGCAGCAGGGCGCGCCGCCTCATGCCTGCCCCCGTGCCACGCGGTGAATCGCCGCCCGCACCCGCTGCTGGGTGCCGCAGCGGCACAGGTGGCCGGCCAGTGCGGTGTCGATCTGCCCGTCGCTGGGCGAGGGATGCTCGCGCAGCAGCGCCACCGCGGCCACGATCTGTCCGGCCTGGCAATAGCCGCACTGCGGCACCCGCTCGGCCAGCCACGCGCGCTGCACCGGATGCAAGGACCCGTCGGCGCCGGCCAGCCCTTCGACCGTCGTGATGCGCCGACCGGCCGCGGCGCGCACCGGCAGCAGGCAGGCGCGCTGCGGCGCACCGTCCACCAGCACCGTGCACGCGCCGCATTGCCCCACACCGCAGCCGTGTCGGGTGCCGACCAGTCCGAGGTGCTCGCGCAGCACCCAAAGGAGCGCGTCGTCCCGCCATTCTTCGGCGACGTCGCGGGGTTGTTCGTTCACGGTGATCTGCATGAAGCCTCCGGGGTTGGTGGATGCCCGGATGCTGCGGTGCGCTGCGCGACCTGTCTTGAACGAACGCGCCAGGTTGCGCCAGCCGCCGCCAAGGCCCCCTCGGCTACACTGCCGGGTTCGTCAAGAGGTTCCCCCATGAGCTTGAAATGCGGCATCGTGGGCCTGCCCAACGTGGGCAAGTCCACCCTGTTCAACGCCCTCACCAAAGCCGGCATCGCGGCCGAGAACTACCCCTTCTGCACCATCGAGCCCAACACGGGCGTGGTCGAGGTGCCCGACCCCCGCCTGGCGCAGCTGGCGGCCATCGTCCAGCCGCAGCGCGTGGTGCCGGCCATCGTCGAATTCGTGGACATTGCGGGCCTGGTGGCAGGCGCCAGCAAGGGCGAAGGCCTGGGAAACCAGTTTCTGGCGCACATCCGCGAAACCGACGCCACGGTCAACGTGGTGCGCTGCTTCGAAGACCCGAACGTCATTCACGTGGCCGGCCGGGTCGACCCCATCGCCGACATCGAGGTGATCCAGACCGAGCTGTGCCTGGCCGACCTGTCCACTGTGGACAAGGGCATCCTGCGCGCCCAGAAAACCGCCCGCGCCGGCGACAAGGAGGCCCAGAAGCTGCTCGTGCTGCTCGAGAAATGCCAGGCCGCCCTGAACGAAGGCCGGCCGGTGCGCACGCTCGACCTGGGCAAGGAAGAGCGCGCGCTGCTCAAGCCGCTGTTCCTCATCACGGCCAAGCCGGCCATGTTCGTGGCGAACGTGGCCGAGGACGGGTTCGAGAACAACCCGCTGCTCGACCGGCTCAAGGCCTATGCCGACGCGCAGCACGCGCCGGTGGTCGCCATTTGCGCCAAGCTCGAGGCCGAGATGGCCGAAATGGGCGACGAGGACCGCCAGCTGTTTCTGGCCGAAATGGGGTTGGAGGAGCCCGGCCTGAACCGACTCATCCGGGCGGCCTACGGCCTGCTGGGCCTGCAGACGTATTTCACCGCCGGCGAAAAGGAAGTGCGGGCGTGGACCATCCACAAGGGCGACACCGGGCCGCAGGCCGCAGGCGTCATCCATACCGACTTCGAGAAGGGCTACATCCGCGCCCAGACCATCGCGTTCGACGACTACATCGCCCACGGCGGTGAACAGGGCGCGAAAGAGGCGGGCAAGATGCGCGCCGAAGGCAAGGATTACGTCGTCCAGGACGGCGACGTCATGAACTTCCTCTTCAGCGGCTGAGATCGCCGTCGGGTGCGTCGCCCGTGTCGGGCCCCTTCGGGCGCCGGGTGGGCGCCTGCACGAAGTCGATGAGTTTGCGCAGGTCGCCTTGAAGCTGCGGGTCTGCCTGTGCCGCATCGGCCAGGTGGCGGCTGCGCACCAGCGAAATGGTGGCGTCCAGTCGCAGACGGCGCCGCGCCACGCTCTCGATCAGCCGCGCCCGGCGCGCCTGGGCCGCTGCCGTGACCACCCGGGGTGCTTCCAGGGTGGCCGCGCGCAGGTAGAGCATGGTGCCTTCCGAGGGTTTTGGCGCGCTGGATGAAGCGCTGCGGGCCGGCGGTGGGGTTGTGGTGTCGTTCATGGCGGTTTGACGGGCTGCCCTTCAGGCGCGCGTGAGCATCATCGACGTGACGTCGGGCGCGGCCTCGTCGGGGGCGTTGCCGGCGCGGTCGATGTACATCGACCAGAACAGGCGCAGCCCCTCGATGCGGAGCAGTTCATTGGCCAGCAGCACGTGCGCCTCGCCGCCATCGTCGGGAAACACGTCGCCGATCAGCAGCAGGTTGTCGTCCTCGTCGTCCTTGGCCAGGCGCATGCAGCCCAGTTCGCCCCACAGCAGGTTGAACGTGAGGGCGGCTTCGTGCACCTTGGCGCGCGCCGCCTCGCCCGGCTCGCCGAGCGCGGTGGTGACCACCAGCCGCTGCGGCTGCCCGGCCCACTCCACCACGCATTCGCCGCCGGTCTCGAAGTGCACCAGCCAGGTGCCTTCGCTCAGTTCGACGACGGCCTCGACGGCCTCGCTGTGTTCGGCCGCCGCCACCAGGCAGGCGGCGGCGGATTCTTGGGTGTGGATGTCGGTCATGGGGGTGTTGCCAGAGTCGGTGTGCGTTGGGTAACGGCACACCCCCCTGTGGTTCGCTGGCGGCGGTTGCCTAGGGCGAACGGACGATCACCGGGCGCGGCCCGCGCGTGGCCAGGGCACGCCGGTGGGCCGGTTCAACGGACGCCGCTCAACAGCTTGTCGATCACTTCGAAGTCGTTGGCGTCGGCCGGCGCCTTGGGGGCGCCTGGCTCGCTCTGGGCTTTCAGGAGCCTTTGCGCTTCCCATTGGACATAGGTCTCGATCAGCTGTTGGCCCACGCCCTGTTCGGCCAT
Source organism: Synechococcus sp. UW140 (assembly GCA_943371665.1). GTDB lineage: Bacteria > Pseudomonadota > Gammaproteobacteria > Burkholderiales > Burkholderiaceae_C > Hydrogenophaga. The sequence continues at coordinate 51,552 of CALRVR020000011.1, read as the reverse complement.
GCCCAGGAACGGGGTGTTCGAGAGCAGGTCTTCCAGCGCGCTCAGCGCAGCACCCCGCTGGACGCCATTGAACTGCTCGGGCGTCATGCCCAGCAGGGCCTCCAGATGCCGATCGATGGGTGCGCCGTCGCCCGCCGAGCGAAGGGAGCCGTTCAGCCGCACGTTGCTTTTCCAGGCAGTTTGGTACTCCGCTTCGGCCTCGGCCGAGCCATCGCGCAGCAAGGCCACCCTGGCATTGCGGTGCCGGAGTTCAACCTCGCGCAACAGGCGAGTCTGCTTGAGGTTCAAGGAGAACTTGATCAGAGCGGCCGCCTCGGGGAGGTCTGCGGAACCGTTTTTCGCGGCGGCGGTCGCGGCGGGTGCCTGCTTCGCCAGCTGGTCCAGGATCGGCTGGATGTCGCGTTCCTCCATCGCCTCGAAGGCCTTGACGATATCGTTGCCCAGGGCCTGTGCCGCAAGCAAGGCGACGGGCAGGCTGTTTTGGGTCGGAGCATGGGCGATGGTGCGCACGGCAGCTCTCAGTTCTGCCGTGTTCTCGATCTCCGACTTCAGGCCGCCAGTCAGGTTCAGCAGCACTTGGGCCGCGGCCGCAACGTCGGGGTTCCGGGAATTCTGTTGCTGGAAACCCAGGGCGTAGAAACGGCTCTTTGCATCCTGTTTCGACTCGGCCTTGCCCTTGCCGTCGATGCGGCGCCTGAGCCAGCCGCCCGACCGAGACGTGAGTTTTTTGCCGAGGCCACGGCCGCGGAGGTAGATCACCTTGCCGTCGGCCAGGTGGTTGTCGAGCGTACGGGAAAGCGCCTTGGCATCGGCCTTGCTCTGGGCCGCGGCCGACTTGTCGGTCCGGCGTTGGAGGCTGCGCTGAATGGAAGCGGTGATGGACATGGTGGGTGCGTGGGGGGGTTGCTGAATGTGCCGGCGTCGCGGCACGGTGACCCCCATTCAGTAACGAACCCGACCGCGTGGGTTCCAGACCGCGCGCCGCCCGGTCACCGAGCCGGCGCCCGCCGCCCCAGCCGCCCCGCCCACCCGCTCACCGCCATCGCCACGCCCAGCACCCCCAGCCCCACCCACTGCAGTTGAAGCATCAGCCCCTGGGCGATCATCAGGCCGCCCAGCGCGGCGCCCAGGGCCTGGCCGCCGTACATGGCCGAGGTGTTGAGCGCCACGGTGGCGGGCGCCAGCGCGGGCGACAGGCCCACCAGCCGCGCCTGCTGGGCCGAATTGGCGGCAAAGCAGCCCAGCGCCCAGGGCACCATCACCAGCGCCTGCAGCCAGACCACGCCGCGGCCCAGCGGCCACAGCAGCAGGCTGCTGGCGATCAGGCCCAGCGTGATCAGCACGGCGCGCGGCGCGCCGATGCGGTCGATCTGGCGCGTGACGGCCACGTTGCCCAGCAGACCGAAAGCACCGAACCACAGGAACAGCAGTGACAGGCCGGCGCCGCCCAGCCCCAGCGTCTGGGCGAAGTAGGGCGCAAAGTAAGAGAACAGCGTGAACTGGCCGAACGCCGACAGCAGCGTGACGGCCACCGCCGCCATGAGCGGCGCCGAGCCCAGCGTGCGGCCCCAGGCCTCGCGCGAGAGGGCGGCTGGCCGGATGCCGTCGGGCATTTCGCGCCACACCCACGCGCCGCTGACCATGGCCAGCACCGCCACCAGACCGAAGGCCCAGCGCCAGCCCAGCTCGCCGCCGATCCATGCCGCCAAGGGCATGCCCATGACCGAGGCCACCGACCAGCCGAGGAACACGAAAGTGATCGCGCGGCCACGGTGTTCGGCGCCCACCAGCAGGCCCACGCTGGCGGCCGCCTGCGGCGTGAACACCGCTGGCGCCACCACCGCCAGCACCCGCAGTGGCAGCAGCGCCGCATAGTTGGGCGCCAGCGCGCAAGCCGCGTGCAGCAGGCCGTACCACACCAGCGACCAGGCCAGCAGGCGGCGGCGGTCCCAGCCGGCCACCAGCGTGGCAAACAGCGGCGCGCCCAGTCCCATCAGGATGGCCGCAGCCGTGATGAGCTGCCCCGCCTGCGGAATCGAAACGCCCAGCGATCGCGAAATGTCGTTGAGGGTGCCGGGCACCACCATCACCCCGGTGCCGATCACGAAGTTGCCGACCATCAGCGCCCACAGGGCGCGCGGCAGCGGGCTGGCACTCATGGGTTGAGAGCGCCTGGAAAGAACCACAGCAGACCGGCCGTCATGGTGACGTAACGGGCAAACTTGCCCACGGCCATCCAGGCCACGCAGGGCCAGAAGGGGAACCGCATCCAGCCGGCCACGGCGCACAGGGGATCGCCGACCACCGGCAACCAGCTCAGCAGGCAGGCCTTGGGGCCAAAGCGCTCCAGCCAGCGAAGGGCCCGCAGCTCGGTCGGGCTGCCCCTGGCCCGGTCGACCACTTTGTGTGTGCCCATGCCCATCAGCCAGCTCACCGCGCCGCCCAGCGTGTTGCCGGCCGTGGCGACCAGCACGGCCGGCCAGAACAGCTCGGGGTTGAGCTTGACCAGCCCGAACACCGCCGGTTCGGAGCCCATGGGCAGCAGGGTGGCCGATATGAACGCCACCACGAAGACCGTCGTCAGACCGACTTCAGGCAGTGCGAGCCATTGGGCAAGGGGGGTGAACCAGGAGGGCATGGAGACGTGGGAAGAGGGGCCCGATTCTGGCACCCCTGTTCACCACGCCTTCAACCGCCCGATTTGCGTCCCCGCCACCGGTGCGGTCAGGACGGGCTGCGGCCCCTGCCTCTGGATGCGGCCGGCAGTGCAGCCGGATCGATTTCGTTGAGCACGGCATTCAATGCCTGACCATCTTTGGCGCCCATGATCGCCTCGAGCACAGGATCGCGGTGGGCCGACTGCGAGCGGGGCCTGCGGGTCGCGATCGGCTTGGCGGGGAGTGCGTTGGCGGGCGCTGCGCCGGATGGCTGGGCAGCGCTCGCGGCACGGGGCTGCGCGCGTTGACGGCTGTTGATGCGGACCACCGGCTGGCGTTGAGCGTCGGGATGATCGGCAACGACCAGCTGTTGCGCTCGCACCTGTGCCTGTGGGTTGTCTTTCGTGGCCCATGCCACCAGCACATCGTGGTCCTGCGTGTCGGGCGGCAACTCTGCGCGCTGAGTGCCAGGCTGCGGCGCACGGGCGCCGGGGTTGCGCTCGCGTCGTGCGAGCGGTCGGGCCGCAATCGGATGTTCGGTGGTTCCGCCAAAGGTCACTTTGCGCACGGGTCGGGCGCTGGCCTGGGCGGCGTCGCGGGGAAGGGCGCCCGAGCGGTTCGCCTCCGGCTTGTTGCGGACCTCGGCGCGGCCGCTGGCCGACTGGGAACGGTGTGATCTGGAGAGTGGGTTCATGGCAAGGGTTGGAGTGGGCGGTTGGGGTCGGGGTTGGGGTTGTGGCGGTGGGGATCAGATGCGTTGCACGAACGGAGCAAAGGTCGCTGGCAGCGAGGCGTGCACAGGCGCTGCCTCGGTGAGCGTCTGGATCCACCAGCTGCGCAGCTCGTCAAAGTGCAGCAGTGCGGGGGTCAACCCGTCGTCGAGGTGGTCGTCGGGTCCGATGTCGCCGATGAGGAGCAGATGACCGTCCGACGGATCGCGCGCCAGGCGCAGGGTGCCGATTTCGCTCCAGGTGGCGTTGTAGGCGAGTGCCAGGTTCAGCGCCGCCAGTTCGCCATGGGGCAACGGTGGACCCAGGTCGGCCGTGAGCACGAGGCGGCTCCATTCGGTGGACCACTCGGCGGTGAATTCGCCGCCCGATTCCATGGCCACATGCCAGCTGGCGCCATCGATCTCGATCGGCTGAATGGCGCCGTTCGTTCGGTCGCGGCTTTCCGTCAGCAGGGCTTTTGCATCCAGGGCGTCTTGGGGGGCATTCATCGTCGGGTTCGGTGCAAGGTGTTCGGTGACAACGGCTGCTGTGTGAGCGCTTCGAGCGCGTGGTTCCGGGCCTAGGTCCGGGGTCCGGTGTTGCGTGGTCGAATGGCCGGGCGGTCTGCTGGCCGAAAGGCCGGGAGCCTGGGAGGTCGGGCGCCCGTGGTGCTCATGACGGCACACCTGTGTGCTCAAAAAGCAGGCAGCTACAATGCCGCCTCCCCCCTCCTGAACCCCCTCCATCCCACCATGCAGATCGGGCCCTACCGCCTGCCCAACGCCCTGTTCGTCGCGCCGATGGCGGGTGTGACGGACCGTCCGTTCCGCAAGCTGTGCAAGCGGTTGGGTGCGGGCTACGCGGTGAGCGAGATGGTGACCAGCCGGCGTGATCTGTGGGACAGCCTGAAGACGTCGCGCCGTGCGAACCACGAGGGCGAGGCCGCGCCGATCGCGGTGCAGATTGCCGGCACCGACGCGGCCATGATGGCCGACGCCGCGCGCTACAACATCGACCGCGGTGCGCAGATCATCGACATCAACATGGGCTGCCCGGCCAAGAAGGTCTGCAACAAGTGGGCCGGCAGCGCCCTCATGCAGGACGAGGCTCTGGCGATCTCGATCGTCGAGGCTGTGGTGCAGGCCTGCCTGCCCCACGGCGTGCCCGTGACCCTGAAGATGCGCACCGGCTGGTGCAGCACGGCCCGCAACGCGCCCACCCTGGCGCTGGCCGCCGAAGCCGCCGGCGTTCAGATGCTCACCGTGCACGGCCGCACGCGCGAGCAGGGCTACAAGGGCTTCGCCGAACACGACACGGTCGCGCAGATCAAGTGCAGTGTGCGCATCCCCGTGGTGGCCAATGGCGACATCGATTCACCCGCGAAGGCGCTCGAGGTGCTGCAGCGCACCGGGGCCGACGCCATCATGATCGGCCGCGCCGCGCAGGGCCGCCCGTGGATCTTCCGCGAGATCGCGCATTTCCTCGCCACCGGGGAACACCTGCCTCCGCCCGACTTGCGCGAGGTGCGCGGCTGGCTGCTCGACCACCTCGACGATCACCACGACCTGTATGGCGAGTCCACCGGGGTGCGCAGCGCGCGCAAGCACCTGGGTTGGTACGCCAGGTCGCTCCCCCTCTCGCTCGAACAGGTCGAGCTGTTCCGCGACCGGGTGAACGCCACCACCACCATCGAGGCGCAACGCCGGGTGGTCGCCGATGCCTTCGACAGCTGGATCGACGCCGCCGAGGCCCACCACTGGAAACTTGCCGCATGAGCACCCGGAAAAACACACCCGGCAACCCGCTGGAAGAATGCGTGCGCACCAGCCTGCAGACCTATTTCCGCGACCTCAACGGCACGGATCCGTCGAACCTGCACGACATGCTGGTGCGCGCGGTCGAGCGCCCGCTGCTCGAGGTGGTGATGGATCAGGCGCAGCACAACCAGTCGCGAGCGGCGCAATGGCTTGGCCTCAACCGCAACACCCTTCGCAAGAAATTGCTCGAGCACGGCCTGATCGACTGATCCCTTCATTCTTCAACCACCTTCCATGCGCGCCCTCATTTCCGTCTCCGACAAGACCGGTATCGTCGACCTCGCCCGCTCGCTGCACGCGCTCGGTGTCCAACTGCTGTCCACCGGCGGTACTGCCCGGCTGCTGTCCGATGAAGGATTGCCCGTCACCGAGGTGGCTGAAGTCACAGGGTTTCCCGAAATGCTCGATGGCCGGGTGAAGACGCTGCACCCCAAGGTGCATGGCGGTCTGCTGGCGCGGCGCGATCTGCCCGAACACATGGCCGCGCTGCAGGCGCACGGCATCGCCACCATCGACATCCTGGTGGTCAATCTCTACCCGTTCGAGGCCACGGTGGCCAAGGCCGGCTGCACGCTGGCCGACGCCATCGAGAACATCGACATCGGTGGACCGGCCATGGTGCGAAGCGCCGCCAAGAACTGGAAGGACGTGGCCGTGCTGACCGACGCGTCGCAGTACGCCGGCGTGGTGAACGAGCTCAAGACCGACGGGAAGCTGTCGCTCAAGACCCGGTTCGGGCTGTCGGTGGCGGCGTTCAACCGCATCAGCAATTACGACGGCGCCATCAGCGACTACCTGTCATCGATCGAGTTCGACGAAGCCGCCGAGGTGCCCCAGCGCAGTGCCTACCCGGGCCAAACCAACGGCCGCTTCGTCAAGCTGCAAGACTTGCGTTACGGCGAGAACCCGCACCAGACCGCAGCGTTCTACCGCGACCTGTACCCGGCTCCCGGCTCGCTGGTCACGGCAAGGCAACTCCAGGGCAAGGAGCTGAGCTACAACAACATTGCCGATGCCGATGCGGCGTGGGAATGCGTCAAGGCGTTCGATGAGCCCGCCTGCGTGATCGTCAAGCACGCCAACCCCTGCGGCGTGGCGCTGGGCGGCGGCCCGTTGCAGGCCTATCAGAAGGCGTTCCAGACCGACCCCACCAGCGCGTTCGGCGGCATCATCGCCCTCAACCGCCCGCTCGATGGCGCAGCCGCCGAGGCCATCAGCAAGCAGTTTGTCGAGGTGCTGATGGCGCCCGGTTACTCGCCCGAGGCGCTGGCGGTGTTCAAGGTCAAGGCCAACGTGCGCGTGTTGCAGATCGACCTGCCGCCGGGCGGACCCACCGCGTGGGACAAGGGGCTGAACCTCTCCGACGTGAAGCGCGTGGGCTCCGGTCTGCTCATCCAGAGCGCCGACAACCACGTGCTGCAGCGCGCCGACCTCAAGGTGGTCACGAAGCTGCATCCCACGCCCGAGCAGCTGGACGACCTGATGTTTGCCTGGAAGGTCGCCAAGTTCGTCAAGTCCAACGCCATCGTGTTCTGCAAGGACGGCATGACCATGGGCGTCGGTGCCGGCCAGATGAGCCGCCTCGACTCGGCGCGCATCGCCAGCATCAAGGCGGGCCACGCCAAGCTGTCGCTGCAGGGCACGGCCGTGGCGAGCGACGCGTTCTTCCCGTTCCGCGACGGGCTCGACGTGGTGGTGGACGCCGGCGCGACCTGCGTCATCCAGCCGGGCGGATCGATGCGCGACCAGGAAGTGATCGACGCCGCGAACGAGCGCGGTGTGGTGATGGTGTTCAGCGGCGTGCGGCACTTCCGTCACTGACAATCGCTGTCAGCCATGCAAAAGGCCGCCCGAGGGCGGCCTTTTGCGTTCCTGTGCAGCTTGCCTCTAGCGGGGCAGTTGCCTGAACACCTCGCGCGCAGCCGCCACGGTGTCGGCAATGTCCTGCGGGGTGTGGGCGGCGCTCACGAAGCCGGCCTCGTAGAGCGCCGGCGCAATGTAGACCCCACGGTCCAGCAGGCCGTGGAAGAGGGTGTTGAAGTGGGCGCCGTCGGTCTTCATGACGGCCTGGTAGTGGGAGGGCAGTTCGGGCAGCAGGAAGAAGCCGAACATGCCGCCTTCGCTGTCGCCGCAGAACGGCACGCCCTCGGCATCGGCCGCGGCCTTCAGGCCATTGACCAGGGAGCGGGTGGTGGCACCCAGGGCCTCGTAGAAGCCGGGTTTGCGGATTTCGGCCAGCGTGGCCAGACCGCAGGCGGTGGCCACCGGGTTGCCCGACAGGGTGCCGGCCTGGTAGACCGGGCCCAGCGGCGCCAGCTGCTCCATCACCGCGCGCTTGGCGCCAAAGGCGGCCAGCGGCATGCCGCCGCCAATCACCTTGCCCATCACGGTCATGTCGGGCTCGAAGCCGGGAATGAGTCGGGCATAGACGCTTTGCGCGCCGCCCAGTGCCACCCGGAAGCCGGTCATGACCTCGTCGAAGGCCAGCAGCGCACCGTGCTGCGTGCACAGCTCGCGGCAGCGCTTCATGAAGGGCACGCTCGCGCGAACGAAGTTCATGTTGCCGGCGATCGGTTCGATCATGAGACACGCCACGTCGGCGCCGTGTTCGGCAAATGCAGCCTCGAGCTGTTCGATGTGGTTGTACTCGAGCACCAGCGTGTGTTGAACGACCTCGGGCGGCACGCCCGCGCTGGTGGGGTTGCCGAAGGTGGCCAGGCCCGAGCCGGCCTTGACCAGCAGGGCGTCGGCGTGGCCATGGTAGCAACCCTCGAACTTGATGATCTTCTTGCGGCCGGTGGCGCCGCGCGCCAGCCGGATGGCGCTCATGCCGGCTTCGGTGCCCGAGCTGACCAGGCGCACCATCTCGATGCTGGGCACCAGGTCGACGATGGCCTGGGCCAGCTCCACCTCGCGCTCGGTGGGCGCGCCGAACGAAAAGCCGTCGAGCGCGGCCTTCTGCACCGCCTCGAGCACGGCTGGGTGGCCGTGGCCCAGGATCATGGGACCCCATGACCCGATGTAGTCGATGTAACGCTGCCCGTTGGCGTCCCAGAAGTACGCGCCCTGCGCCCGCTGGACGAACCGGGGCGTGCCGCCCACGGCGCGAAAGGCGCGAACGGGTGAGTTAACGCCGCCGGGAATCAGGGCTTTGGCGCGCTCGAACAGGGCGGTGTTGCGGTCGGTCATGGCGGGGTGCGGGGCAGGGTCAGTGGCGGGTGGTGTCGAGCGGGAAATCGTCGGCGTCGAGGGTGCTGTCGGCGGCCGGGGTGCCGGCGCCCTCGGGCGCGGGTTCTTCCTCGTCGTCGTCGTGGGCCCAGAACAGGCGATCGGGAATGGCGTGCCCCATGCCGGGCTGGAAGCCGGCATCCAGGCATTGGTCGAGGTAGGTCAGCGCTTCGGCGCAGGCGGTCTGCAGGTCGTTGCCCGATGCCACCAGCGCGCACAGCGCGGCCGAGAGCGTGTCGCCAGCGCCGCTGAAGGTGGCCTCGAAACGTTCGTAGCGGGCCGAAGCCAGCACCGTTTCGGGCGAGGCCAGGTGGCTCTCGAGGTACTGGTCGGCGGCGTTGAAGCCGGTCACCAGCGTGTAGGGCACGCCGTGCACCGAGGCCGCCCGGGCCACGTCCCGCGGGCCTGGAGGGCGGTCACCTTCCCATTCGGGCAGCAGCCAGCGCGACAGGGTGCTGTGGTTGCCGACCAGCACCGTGGTCTGCGGCAGCAGCAGCTCGGTGCAGGCGTCCAGGTAGTTCTCGATCGCCAGCTCGTCCCACCACGAAAGGTCGGGCATGTAGGTGATGACGGGGGCTTCGGCGTAGTCGCTCGTGATCTGGGCCACCGCGCTCAGGTTCTCGGGGGTGCCCACAAAACCGACTTTGAAGGCCTGCACCGGCATGTCCTCCAGGGCGCAGCGCGCCTGATCGACCACGGCTTCCTCGTCGAAGGCGATGTGGTCGCGCACGGCCGAGGTGTCGCGCACATAGGCGCCGGTGACCACTGGCAGCACGTGCGCGGAGGCGCTCGACATGGCCGTGAGGTCGGCGCTCAGGCCGCCAGCGCCGCTCGGGTCGTTGGCGTTGAAGGTCATCACGCAAGGGAGTGTGCCTTCGTGCCGGTTGTCGTCCGGGCCGGATTCAGGGGTGCTGCGGGAGGATTCGGACATGTGGGGATGACTGGCGGGCGGGGCCGTGTCCACCCGGTCGGTGATGCGCAAGCATCAGGTTCGCGTCCATTCGCCTGTGAAATCACGCCGTAGAGCGCTTGAACAGGCTCGATACAATTCTTGCATTCTACGATACCGACCCGAGAAACCATGACCGAAACCAAGACTTGGATGTGCCTGATCTGTGGCTGGATCTACGACGAGGCCGCTGGCGCACCCGAGCATGGCGTGCCGGCCGGAACTCCCTGGTCCCAGGTTCCCATGAACTGGACCTGCCCTGAGTGTGGCGCGCGCAAGGAAGATTTCGAAATGGTCCAGATCTGACCGGTTGGCGGGCACACTGCCCGCCTGCCGGTTGTTCCGCGAGCCGGTGCGCAATGCATGCGCGCCGAGTCGCTTGGTGTTGAGGAGTCCGTCCATCGTGAGCGCAACGTCCGCCCTGAAGGTTCTCGTCGTCGACGACAGCAACACCATCCGGCGCAGTGCTGAAATCTTCCTGAAGCAAGGGGGGCATGAAGTGCTGCTGGCCGATGACGGCTTCGATGCGCTGGCCAAGATCAACGACTACCAGCCCGACCTGATCTTCTGCGACATCCTCATGCCGCGGCTGGACGGTTACCAGACCTGCGCCATCATCAAGCGCAATGCCCGCTTTGCCGGCATCCCGGTGGTGATGCTCTCGTCGAAGGATGGCGTGTTCGACAAGGCCCGAGGCCGCATGGTCGGCTCGCAGGAATACCTCACCAAGCCTTTCACCAAAGACCAGCTCCTGCAAGCCGTGCAGCAGTTTGGCGCCCAACTCAACGGAGTGTCCTGATGCCCATCCACAAGATCCTCGTGGTCGACGATTCCAAGACCGAGCTGATGGTCCTGTCCGATCTCTTGACCAAAAATGGCTACACCGTGCGCACCGCCGAGAATGCGGACGAGGCCTTTCGTCGTCTCGGAGAGGAAAAGCCCGACCTCATCCTGATGGACGTGGTGATGCCCGGACAGAATGGCTTCCAGTTGACCCGCGCCATCACGCGCGATCCCCAGTACTCGAACATTCCGATCGTCATGTGCACGAGCAAGAACCTTGAAACCGACCGTGTCTGGGGCATGCGTCAGGGCGCCCGCGACTACGTGACCAAACCGGTCAACGGCGACGAACTTCTGTCCAAGATCCGCGCGCTGGCCTGATCCCGAGCCCGACCCACAGCATGGCCAAACGACAGTCGCTGAAGGAACTCCAGGAACGGTTGGCACAGCGTCTGACGGCTGCAAAGACCGAGGCGCTGACGGCGACCTGGCTCGCCATCGAAGCCGGCGGCCAGCGCTACCTGTTGCCGCTGGTGCAGTCGGGCGAAATCTTTCCCTGGTCTGCGGTGCAGACCGTGCCTTACACCAAGCCCTGGTACATGGGCGTGGCCAACCTTCGTGGTGGCCTGCACGGGGTGATCGATCTGGCGGGTCTGCTTCGCCAGGGTTCCGCGGTGGTCCCCAAGGCCGCCGATCGCGTCACCAGCGATTCGCGGCTGGTCAGCCTGCATGCGGCGTTGGGCCTCAATGCCGTGCTCTGGATCGACCGCCTGCTGGGGCTTCGCAACCTCGGCGTGTTCAAGTCCGTGGCCGAGCGACCGGCCGATGCGCCGGCCTTCGTCACCCGAATGCTGATCGACGATCAGGGGCTGGCGTGGCAGGAACTGGATCTGCAACTGCTCGTCAACGAGCCTGAATTCCTGGCCATTGCGGCCTGAAGATGCCGATACACGGCGCCCGACGTTTTCGTCACCTGTACTGAGTTGGAAGGTAAATCATGGCCACGCTTGATCGTTTTCAGGGTCTTTTCTCGAAGAAGAGCAAGGACGCCGATGAGCCTGACCTTTCGAAGGCGACCGACCAGGAAATCGCCGAGATGGCGGCGGCCCGGCTGGCGCCTGACGCCGGCGGCGACCTGGGCGACAACCTTCTGATCGCCGACGACGAAGGCGAGGTCAGCAAGGAGGCGCTCGTCACGCTGCCGCTGCTCGGTCGGCGACCAGCCGAGCAGCACCAGCGATCGCTCGCCGTGCTGCTGGCCTTTGCGCTGCTGGTGCTCGGTGCCATCACCTTCTTCGTTCTGAGCCAGACTGAAAAGATCAGCCAGCAGGTGGCGGCCAGCGGTCAGGCGCTGATGCAGTCGCAGCGTCTGGCCAAGAGCGTTTCGCAGGCGCTCGTGGGCAGCCCGACGGCGTTCCCCGAAGTGCGCGACAGCTCCAGCGTGCTGGCGACCAGCGTTCGTGGCCTCAAGCAGGGCGACAGCAACATGGGCATCGAGCCCCTGGGCCCCGAGTACTCGGGTGCCCTCGACGAACTGCTGCCGCGGGTTGATTCCGCCGAAGGCAACGCCTCTGCCGTGCTGAACCAGCAGGCGACGCTCACGCAGGTGGGCACGGCGCTGCGCTCGATCAACCGCCAGTCTTCCGACCTGCTGGAGATTGCCGAGACGATCTCGTCGCTGAAGCTGCAGCAGAACGCGCCCGCCGCCGAGATCTCTGCCTCTGGCCAGCTCGTGATGCTGACGCAGCGCATCGGCAAGTCGGCCAACGAATTCCTGACGCTGGAGGGCGTGAGCCCCGAAGCCGTGTTCTTGCTGGGCAAGGACCTGATCACCTTCAAGGAGGTCGCTGAAGGCCTCCTGAACGGCAGCGAAGAGCTGCGACTGGCACCTGCGCGCGACGAGCAGGTTCGCGAACGCCTCCAGGCGCTGCTGCAGAGCTACGAGCAGACCCGCACCGAAGCAGGCGCCATTCTGGGGAACCTGCAGGGCCTGGTGTCGGCCCGCGAGGCGCAGTCGGCCATCATCACCGACAGCGAACCGCTGCGCGTGGGCCTTGAAAAGCTTCAGCAGGAGCTGTCCACCCGGTCCGGTCTGGGCGGCGGAGAACTGCTGGCCCTGGCCATCTCGGCGGCGTTTGCGCTGCTGTGCGCCGGTGGTCTTGCCTACGTGCAGCTGCAGGACAGCCGCCAGCGTCAGATGGTGTCGGAATCGCAGCGTCTGGCCGCCGAGGCCCAGGAGCAAGAAGCCAAGCGGGTCAACGACGCCAACCAGGCGGCCATTCTTCGGCTGATGAACGAACTGCAGACGGTGGCCGAAGGCGACCTGACGCAGGAAGCCACCGTGACCGAAGACATCACCGGAGCCATTGCCGACTCGGTGAACTACACGGTGGAAGAACTGCGGTCGCTGGTGGGCAACGTGCAGGCAACGGCCACCCGAGTGGCACAGACGACGTCGGCGGTGGAAAACACGTCGACCGAACTGCTGGCGGCTTCCACCGAGCAGCTGCGCGAGATTCGCGAAACCGGTCAGTCGGTGCTGGACATGGCGCAGCGAATCAACCAGGTGTCCAATCAGGCGCAAGAATCTGCCCAGGTGGCCCGCGCTTCGCTGAACGCCGCCGAATCCGGCCTGAAGGCCGTGCAGGACGCCATCGGCGGCATGAACGCCATTCGCGACCAGATTCAGGAAACCTCCAAGCGGATCAAGCGGCTGGGCGAGTCGTCCCAGGAGATCGGTGAAATCACCGAACTGATCTCGGACATCACCGAACAGACGAACGTGCTGGCCCTGAACGCCGCCATCCAGGCCGCGTCGGCTGGTGAAGCGGGCCGAGGCTTCTCGGTGGTTGCCGAAGAAGTGCAGCGACTCGCCGAACGCTCCGCCGACGCCACGCGCCAGATTGCGGCGCTCGTGAAGGCCATTCAGACCGACACGCAGGACGCGGTGGCCGCCATGGAGCGCTCCACGCAGGGTGTGGTCGAAGGGGCCAAGCTGTCCGACAACGCGGGTACCGCGCTGTCCGAAATCGACCGCGTGTCGCGTCGACTGGCCGACCTGATTGAGCAGATTTCGAATGCGGCATCCCGCGAAGCCGAATCTGCCAACGAGGTGGCCGGCAACATCCAGCACATTTTTGCCGTGACCGAACAGACGGGTGAGGGCACTCGCTCCACAGCCCAGCAGGTGCGCGAACTGTCGGCCATGGCCGAGGAACTTCGCCAGTCGGTGTCGCGGTTCAAGATCGCCTGACCCCGGTTCCCGTCCAGACGCTCCAATTCCAACACCATGCGCGAAGCGACCGAATCCGCACTGCAAGACCTGCCCGTCGCCGATCTCGGTCCCCTGGCCTGGGTCTTCGAGGAACTGCGAAAGTCGCTCGACACCGCGAACAAGGCCATTCGCCGGTTCGTGCGCGAGAACGAGCAGGCCCGCCACGGTGACCTCGAGGCCGTGGACCCCGCGGCGCTGCGCATGGCGCGCCAGCAGCTGCACCAGGCGGTGGGCGCGCTGGAGGTGGTGGGCCTGACCGCCCCTGCCCAGGTGCTGCGTGCCATGGAATCCGCGGTGCAGCGGTTCGTGCAGAAGCCCGAGCTGTGCAACGAAGACGCGGTGGGCCGCGTCGAGCGTGCGAGCTTTGCGCTGATCGAATACCTCGAGGCAGTGCTCAACCACAAGCCGGTGCAGCCGGTGGCGCTGTTCCACCAGTACCGCGAAGTGCTCGAGATGGCGGGCGCCGAACGCGTGCACCCCGCCGACCTCTGGGATTTCGACCACCGGGGCATCGACGTGCCGGCGCCAGAGGGCGTCAAGCCCCTCGAGGCCGCACCCGCGGTGCGTTCGCTGTTCGACCGGTTGATCCTTCTCGTCGTCAAGACCCAGAGCGCAGCCGCCAGCCAGCAACTGGCCAAGCTCTGCGCCGGCCTGTCGGCGGGGGCCCGCGATGCGAGGCAGCGCTCGTTCTGGCGTGTGGCCGCGGCCTTCTTCGAGGGCGCGTCAGCGCACGGGATGGCGTTCGACGTGTTCGCCAAACGCGCCACGTCACGCCTGCTGATGCAGTTCGGCCAACTCGCCACCGGCTCTGCCCAGGTGTCCGAGACGCTGTTGCACGACCTCCTGTTCTTCTGTGCCCAGACCCGACCGAAGGCGGGTGTGCCCTCGCCCCACCTGGCTCCGGTGCGCGCGGCGTTCGGCATGGACGGCTATCTGCCGGCCGATTACCACCAGGCCACGCTCGGCCGCTACGACCCGGCCATGCTGGCCCAGGCCCGCAAGCGCATCAATGCCGCCAAGGAAGCCTGGTCGCTGTTCTCGGGTGGCGATGGCTCTCGCGCACGACAGGTCACCGACCAGTTCGGCCTGATCGGCGAGTCGCTGATGAGGCTCCACCCCGCGAGCGCTCCCCTGTCCGCGGCGCTGGTGAAGGCGGCCGATCGGGCGGTCAGCGAACCTGGCGGCGTGCGGCCCGAACTGGCCATGGAAGTGGCCACCACCACCCTGTACCTCGAAGCCGCCTTTGAGGATTTCGACCCGTCGGATCCTGAACTGGCCGTTCGCACGAACGACCTGGCCGAGCGCCTCACGGGCGTGATCAATGGCCAGTCGTCCCGCCCGCTGGCCGAGTGGATGGAGTTGCTCTACCGCCGGGTGAGCGACCGCCAGACCATGGGCAGCGTGGTCGACGAACTCAAGGTGTCGCTGGGCGAGGTCGAGAAGTCGCTCGACCAGTTCTTCCGCGATCCCAAGGACAAAGCCGGCCTGCACGTGGCCGCATCGCAGCTCGCGCAGATGCGCGGTGTCCTGTCGGTGCTCGGTCTGGACCATGCGGTGCATGCGGTGGCCCGCATGCGCGCCAGCGTCGAGCAGATCATCGACACCGAAGTGGATGAAGAACGCGCCCGCGAGGCCGGGACGTTCCAGCAGTTGGCCGACAACCTCAGTGCGCTGAGCTTCCTGGTCGACATGCTGAGCTACCAGCCGGCACTGGCCAAGAAGCTGTTCGTGTTCGACGAGGCCCGTGGCGAACTCGTGCCCCTGATGGGCCGTGCCAGCGTGGGCAAGGACCGCGATCAGCCGGCCAAGGCAGACGCCGAAGCCCTGCAACAGGGCGTGCGCCGCGTGGTCGACAGCGTGTTCGGCGGCCTTGACGACCTCAGTGGCCTGAGCCAGCAGCTCGATTCCCTGGCCGAGCAGGCCACGTTGGCCGAACAGCCCGCCGTGGCCAAGGCCGCCCGCGAGGCGGCCGAAGCCGTGGTTCGCGATGACGCCATGACCGGAGCCCAGGCGCTGGTCGGTCTGACGGAGGTGGCCACGGCGTCGCGCTCGCCGGCGCCGGCAGCCCCCGAGCCTGTGCCCGCCTCGAGCGACGATGGCGGCGAGGACGAACTGCTCGGCATCTTCCTGGAAGAGGCCCGCGAAGTGGTGGCCAACGGTCGCGACGCCATTGCCCATCTGCGCGATTCGCCATCGGACCTCGATCACCTCACCACCCTGCGCCGTGCGTTCCACACCCTCAAGGGCAGTTCGCGCATGGTGGGCCTCAACGAATTCGGTGAAGCCGGCTGGGCCATGGAGCAACTGCTCAATGCCGTGCTGGCCGAACAACGGCCCGCCAGCGACGCCTTGCTGGGTCTGTCGGGGAACGCGCTCGACCTGTTCGAACAATGGGCCGACGCCATCGGCCAGCAGCAAGGCGACATGTGGCGTTCCCAGCCGTTCCGCGTCAGCGCCGAGGCGCTTCGCGAGCGGGGCGAATGGCTGCCCATCAAGACCACCGCCAGCGCGTTTGCGCCGCTGAGCCCGGAGCCTGTCGCACCGGCGGTGTCTGTCGAGCCTGTGCCCGCAGAGACCCCCGCGGCCGAAGTTCCGCTGCTCGCCGACATTGACCTGGACCTGTTGGCCGCGGTGGCGGCCCCGGCCGAGCCGGCGGCACCCATCGAAGTGCCGGCCGATGCCGACGCCGATGCATCGCGCTCGATGCCCGAATTCGATGGCATCGAAGGCTTCCCCCGCGATGCCGTGGAATCGGGCTTTGCCGACTACGAGGAAATCGAGCTGTCGACCACCGAGCCGGAGCGCGCTCCGGTGGTCCCGGTGGACACTCCCGCACCCGTGGTGGCCGACCTGCCCGCCGACGAGCAGGTTCGAGAAATCGGACCACTTCGCATCGGTCACAAGCTCTACAACGTCTACCTCAATGAGGCGGACGAATGGTCGCGCCGCCTCGGCACCTCCCTCTCCGAGTGGGCCCTTGAAACCCACGAGCCGCTGCCCGAACAGGCCGAAGGACTGGCCCATTCGCTGGCCGGCGCGTCGGGCACGATTGGATTCGACTCGCTGTCCGACGTGGCTCGAGCCCTGGAGCACGCGCTCGAGGCCGTGGCCGCCCGGCAGCAACAAGGCCAGCAGGCGCCCGCCTTGCTCGGGCACCTGTTTGTCGAGGCCGCCGAGGACATCCGCCGCCTGTTGCACCAGTTTGCCGCCGGTTTCCTGAAGGAAGCCAACCCGCAGGTGCTGTCCGATCTGGTCCGCCTGCTGCACGACCCCGACGCCTTTGCCGCGCCAGCGCTCGCCGATGGGGTGGGCGAGCCGGTGACAGGCAACACGCCGGACGACGTGTTCCTGACCCTCAACGACGAGGTGGAGTTGCTGCCCGGAGACGACGAGCCTGCCGCACCGGTGGTGGAAACACAGCCGGTGGGCACCTCGGGCGCGGAGACCAACTGGGGCTCGCTCATTCCCGAGCCCGCTGCACCGCCCACCCGCGCCACCAGCGCTGTTTCTGTCGAGCGCCAGGACATCGACGACGACATCGATGCGGTGGACACCATCGACGTCGACCTGTTCCCGATCTTTGCCGAAGAGGCGCAGGAACTGCTGCCCCAACTGGGTGCGGCGCTGCGCCAGTGGACGGCCCGCCCGGACAACGCGAGTGCCCGGGGCGAGGTGCTTCGCAACCTGCACACCCTCAAGGGGAGCGCCCGCCTCGCCGGTGCGCTGCGACTGGGCGAAATGGCCCACCGCATGGAAACGGCGGCCGAGCGGCTCGGGTCCGACGTTCAGCGATCCAGCGACCTCGAGGTGCTGCAAAGCGCGTTCGACATCATCGCCGCCCGCTTTGACCAGCTCCGCAATCCCGACGCCCAGCCCGAAGCGGTGGTGCAGTCCGCGCCCGAGGCGCAGCCCACAGCCACCGAGGGCGCTCCGGCGGTGGAGGCCGCCGACGTCGGCGTGCCGGCGCAGCCCGCAGCCAGTCCGGTCACCACCGGCATGCCGGTCACGGCCGGCTTCGTGGCACCGATCGCGCCCGCCCAACTGGCCACGCGCGGTGGGGCGTCGGTGCGCGTGCGCCCCGAACTGCTCGACCGGCTGGTCAACCAGACCGGTGAAGTCATCATCTCGCGGGCCCGGATGGAGGCCGAGATCGTCACGTTGCGGACCTCGCTGAAAGACCTCTCCGGCAACCTCGACCGCCTTCGCCAGCAGCTGCGCGACATCGAGCTGCAGGCCGAGACCCAGATGCAGTCGCGCCTGGCGCAGGCGCGCGATGCCGATCAGTCGTTCGACCCGCTGGAGTTCGACCGCTTCACCCGCGTGCAGGAACTCACCCGCATGATGGCCGAGTCGGTGAACGACGTCGCCACGGTGCAGCGGAACCTGCAGCGCGCGGTGGAAGCCACCGAAGACAACCTGGTGTCCCAGGCCCGCCAGACCCGCGAGCTGCAGCGCGATCTGCTGCGCACGCGCATGGTGGAGTTCGAGGGCATTTCCGAGCGCCTGTACCGCGTGGTGCGCCAGGCGTCCAAGGAAACCGGCAAGCAGGTGCGCCTCGACATCTCGGGCGGTGCCATCGAAATGGACCGCGGCGTGCTCGACCGCATGACGGGTGCCTTTGAACACCTGCTGCGCAACCACGTGGCCCACGGCATCGAAGCGCCGCAGGTTCGCGAGCAGCAGGGCAAACCGGCAGAAGGCCGAATCGACATCAGCCTGCGGCAGGAGCTCAACGACGTGTCGCTGGTGTTCGCCGACGACGGTGGCGGTATCGACCTCGACCGCCTGCGCGAGAAGGCGCGCGAAACCGGCATCATTCCGGCCGACGCCTCACTCAGCGACGAGGAAGCGGCCCAGCTGATCTTCGAAGCCGGTCTGAGCACCGCGAAAGAGGTGTCCGAACTGGCCGGACGCGGCATCGGCATGGACGTGGTCCGCAACGATGTGCTGGGTCTGGGTGGCCGCATCGAGACCTCGACCCGGCGAGGTCAGGGCACCGAGTTCAAGCTGGTGTTGCCGCTGACGACCGCCGTCACCCAGGTGGTGATGCTGCGCGTGGGTGATCTCACCTTTGGCGTGCCGTCCAACGTGGTGGAGATCGTGCGCCGGCTGGCGCCAGCCGAACTTCAGGGGGCCTACGCCAGCGGCCATGTGCGCCATGCCGATGCCGACGTGCCCTTCTACTGGGGCGGCGCGCTGCTGCAGTCGTCTGCCCAATCCCAGGAAGCCCACCGCACGTTGCCGGTGGTGATCTTCCGAAGCGCGGCGCAGCGCGTGGCCATGCACGTCGATGAAGTGCTGGGCAACCAGGAAGTCGTGGTCAAGAACCTGGGCTCGCAGCTCTCGCGCCTGCCGGGTCTGGCCGGCATGTCGGTGCTCGCGTCGGGTGCGGTTGCGCTCATCTACAACCCGGTGGCGCTGGCGACCGTGTACGGTCCCCAGGTGTCCGACTGGGTGCGCCGCCAGATCGAACAGTCCGAGCTGGCGATGGCCGCCGCCGGCCCCGAGGCCGTGGCCGAGATGCCGATGGCCACGGTGCCGCTGGTGCTCGTGGTCGACGACTCGATCACCGTGCGCCGGGTCACGCAGCGCCTGCTGCAGCGCGAAGGTTACCGCGTTGCGCTGGCGGCCGATGGTCTTCAGGCGCTGGAGCGGCTGCAGGCCGAGCGCCCGGCGGTGGTGTTGTCCGACATCGAGATGCCCCGCATGGACGGCTTCGACCTGGTGCGCAACATCCGTGGCGACACCCGCATGGTGGACCTGCCGGTCATCATGATCACGTCGCGCATTGCCGAGAAGCACCGCGAGCATGCGCGCGAGCTGGGCGTTGACCACTACCTGGGCAAGCCTTACTCCGAAGACGAACTGCTGGCGCTCGTGGCGCGGTATGCACGCGTGACCGCCGACGCCTGACCCGGGCGTCCCCTTCACAAAGCCCGGCTCAGGCCGGGTTTTGTTTTTTCAGCACGCCGTAGCGGGCCAGGGTTTTCTCGCGGGCCAGCGCATGGTCCACGATGGGCAGCGGGTAGTGGCGCCCGAGTTCGACGCCGGCGCCCGCCAGCTCGACGCCCCGCGCCGTCCAGGGCGCGTGCAGGGCGCTGTCGGGCAGGCCCTCGAGCTGCGGCAGGTAGCGGCGAATGAACCGGCCCTGGGCATCGAACTTTTCGCTCTGGGTCACGGGGTTGAAGATGCGGAACCAGGGTTGGGCGTCGCAGCCGCTGGAACTGGCCCATTGCCATCCGCCGTTGTTGGCCGCCAGGTCGAAGTCGATCAGCTTTTCGGCGAAGTACCTTTCGCCTTGCCGCCAGTGAATGCCGAGGTCTTTCACCAGAAAACTGGCCACCACCATGCGCAGGCGGTTGTGCATGTAGCCGGTCTGGTTGATCTGCGCCATGGCCGCGTCCACCAGCGGGTAGCCCGTGCGCCCTTCGCACCAGGCCTCGAAAAGCGCGTCGGCGTGCTTGCCATGCTCGAACCGGATCGCGTCGTACTCGGCCCTGAAAGCGCGTTCGGCCACGTGGGGAAAGTTGGCCAGGATCTGGTGGTAGAAGTCGCGCCAGATCAGCTCCGACAGCCAGGTGGCCGCCCCGGGATTGCCCTGCCGCATGAGTGCATGCGCCACCGAGGCCACCGCGCGAACGGAAATGGTGCCGAAGCGCAGGTGGACACTGAGGTAACTGGGCCCTTTCACGGCCGGAAAGTCCCGGGTCTCGCCGTAGCGGTCGATGCGCTGCACGAAATCGTCGAACAGGCGCTGCGCGCCTGCCGAGCCCGTGGGAATGGGCAGTCGAGACAGGTTCGTGGTCTCGAACCCGATGTCTTCCAGGGTGGGAACCGGCTGCGACAGGTCTTCGGGCAGGGGCGCGAGGGCGCCTGCGTGTGGCTCGATGGGCCAGGCCTTGAGGTGGTCGTCGGTCAGCGCCTTGAGCCAGGCGTTCTTGTAGGGCGTGAACACACCGAAGGCATGGCCGGCCTGGCTGAGCACCTCGCGGCGCTCGAAGACCACGTGGTCCTTGAAGGTTCGCAGCAACACACCCTGGTGGGCCAGATCGCCCAGCACACGGGCGTCGCGGGCCAGCGCCTGGGGCTCATCATCGTGGTTGGCAAACACCGCCTGCACCCCGAGCCGGGCGGCCAGCGCCGGTACCACTTCGGTCGACCGACCGCGCAGCACGATCAGGCCGGTGTCGCTGCGGCCATGGCGCTGGCCCAGGGCGCGCAGCTCTTGGTCCAGATCCACCAGCGATTCCCGGATGAACTCGACCCGCCTGTCGGCGCGCGGCAGCGCATCGAGGATGTCGCTGTCGAAGACGAACACGCACCACACCCGCCGGCAAGACCGCAGGGCGTGGTGCAGGGCGGCGTTGTCGCTGGCGCGCAGGTCGCGCCGGAACCACAGGAGGCCCGAATCGAAATGACTCATCGCTGGGACAGGGAAGGGACCGGTGACCGCCGGCGCCGCGGAGGGGGGCCCTAAAATCCCACCCATGGCCGATGATTCTGCTCCGACCAACCTGACCCATCACTTCCTCATTGCGATGCCCGGGTTGAGCGACGAGCTTTTCGGGCGCAGCGTGGTGTTCATGTGCGAACACAGCGAACGTGGCGCACTGGGGCTGGTGATCAACAAACCCAGCGACATCCTGCTTCCCCGGCTTTTCGAAAAGGTCGAGCTGCAACTCCACCGCGAGGACCTGCTGGCGCTGCCGGTGTTCCAGGGCGGACCGGTGCAGACCGAGCGCGGGTTCGTCCTGCACGAAGCCATCAGCGAGCCCGGCGAAACGGTGTATGCCTCCACCCTCAGCATCCCCGGCGGTCTGGAAATGACGACCTCGAAGGACGTGCTGGAGGCCATGGCATCGGGAGCCGGTCCCCGGCGCGTGTTCGTCTCCCTCGGCTACGCCTCGTGGGGCCAGGGACAGCTCGAATCCGAGATTGCCGAGAACACCTGGCTCACCGTGCCGGCCGATGTGGACCTGATCTTCGACGTGCCGGTGGCCGACCGGTACGGTCGCGCCCTGGCGCTGCTGGGACTTCAACAACCCTGGATGCTGTCGCCCGATGCCGGCCACGCCTGAAGCCACTGCCCACCTGCAGACCTTCCTCGCGTTCGACGTGGGCCAGCGGCGCACCGGCGTGGCCAGCGGCAACCGGCTGACCCGCAGCGCCACGCCCCAGCCCACCATCGTGGCCGAAGGCGACGCCAGGCTGGACCATGCAGCCTCGCGCATCCGCGAATGGCAACCCGATGCATTGGTGGTGGGCGTTCCGCTGCACCCCGACGGCGCCCCCCACGCCAACACCGCCATGGCGCAGAAGTTCGCCCGCCGCCTGCGCGGCCGCCACGGCCTGCCGGTCTTCGAGGTGGACGAGCGTTACAGCACCACCGAGGCCCATTCGCGTGGCGCCCGCGACGCCGATGCCGAAGCCGCCTGCATCATCCTGGAACAATTCCTGAGGAGCCTGCCTTGACCCCCCCCGATGCCGAAGCGCTGTACGCCGATCTGCTCGCGCAGGTGAAGGCGCTGACCACCGCAGACCCCTCGATCCAGCTCGTGGGCATTGCCAGTGGCGGCGCCTGGATTGCCGAGCGCCTGCATGCGGACCTGGGGCGCAGCGGAGCGGTGGGCATCGTCTCCTCATCGATGCACCGCGACGATTTTGCCAAGCGCGGGCTGGCCAGCAGCGCGCACACCCGCCTGCCGTTCGACGTGAACGGAGCCCGCGTCCTGCTGATCGACGATGTGCTCTACACCGGGCGCACGGTGCGCGCGGTGCTCAACGAACTGTTCGACCATGGACGCCCGGCCCGGGTGTCGCTCGCCGTGCTGGTGGACCGCGGTGGGCGTGAGCTGCCGGTGGCGGCCGAGCATTGCGCGACCACCCTTGAAGTCCCCGCCGGCCATTCGCTCGAACTCGCTCGGGACGGCGATGGCCGCCTTCGTTTCGTGCTGGAGACGCTGACCCCATGAGCACCCGACGCAACCCCCAGCTCAACAAGAACGGCGAGCTGATCCACCTCCTGTCCACCGAGGGCCTGTCGCGCGACATCCTCACGCACATCCTCGACACGGCCGCCGGCTTCACCAGCGTGAGCAACCGCGAAGTGAAGAAGGTGCCGCTGCTGCGCGGCAAGAGCGTGTTCAACCTGTTCTTCGAGAACAGCACCCGCACCCGCACCACCTTCGAAATCGCGGCCACGCGGCTGTCGGCCGATGTCATCAACCTCGACATCGCGCGCAGCTCCACCGCCAAGGGCGAGTCCCTGCTCGACACCATCGCCAACCTCAGCGCCATGGCCGCCGACATCTTCGTCGTTCGCCACAGCGAGTCGGGCGCGCCCTACCTGATCGCGCAGCACGTGGCCCCGCACGTGCACGTGGTCAATGCCGGCGACGGGCGCCACGCGCACCCCACGCAGGGCCTGCTCGACATGTACACCATCCGCCACTACAAGAAGGCGTTCAACAACCTGTCGGTGGCCATCGTGGGCGACGTGCTGCACTCGCGCGTGGCGCGCTCCGACATCCATGCCCTCACCACGCTCGGTTGCCCCGATGTGCGTGTGGTGGGTCCCCGCACGCTCGTGCCATCCGACCTGTCGCAGATGGGTGTGCGGGTGTGCCACACGCTCGAAGAAGGCATCAAGGACTGCGACGTGGTGATCGCACTGCGCCTGCAGAACGAGCGCATGAGCGGTGCGCTGCTGCCGTCCAGCCAGGAATACTTCAAGAGTTTCGGTCTCACCACCGAGCGCCTGCGCTGGGCCAAGCCCGACGCCATCGTGATGCACCCGGGCCCCATCAACCGCGGGGTCGAGATCGATTCGGCCGTGGTCGACGGGCCCCAGAGCGTGATCCTGCCGCAGGTCACTTACGGCATCGCCGTTCGCATGGCCGTCATGTCCATCGTCGCCGGGAATGAATCTTGACCCCCACGCTCCACCGCTGCGCGGGTCGCTGCCCCCGAGGGGGAGCGTTTCGCCTTGGGGCGGCCCGGCGGCGAAACCTGCCTCAATGAGGTGACTCCATGAAAATCCTGATTCGCAACGGACGTGTGATCGACCCCGCCAGTGGCCGTGACGAGATGGCGGATGTGGCGATTGCGGCGGGCCGCATCATCGCCATTGGCGCGGTGGCCGCCGATTTCCATCCCGCCCGCACCATCGACGCTGGCGGCTGCGTGGTGGCGCCGGGGCTGGTGGACCTGACGGTGCGCCTGAAAGAGCCTGGGCAGGAGCACGCCGGCATGCTGGAGAGCGAAACCGCCGCGGCCGTGGCCGGGGGCGTGACGTCGCTCGTGTGTCCGCCCGACACCGACCCCGTGCTGGACGAGCCCGGTCTGGTCGACATGCTCAAGTTCCGCGCCGAAAAGCTGCACCGCTCGCGCGTGTTCCCGCTGGGCGCGCTCACGCGCGGTCTGGGCGGCGAGGTGCTGACCGAAATGGCCGAGCTCACCGAAGCCGGCTGCGTCGGCTTCGGGCAGGCCGAGGTGCCGATCCAGAACACCCAGGTGTTGCTGCGCGCCCTTCAGTACGCGGCCACGTTTGGCTACACCGTCTGGCTGCGCCCGCAGGATCTCTGGTTGGGCAAGGGCGTCGCCGCCAGCGGCCCGCTGGCCACGCGGCTCGGGCTGTCGGGCGTGCCGGCCGCCGCCGAGACCATTGCGCTGCACACGCTGTTCGAACTGATGCGCGGCATTCGGGGCAACGGGCCGGGCGCCCGCGTGCACCTGTGCCGGCTCAGCAGCGCGGCTGGCCTGGCGCTGGTGCGCGCCGCCAAGGCCGACGGTCTGGCCGTGACCTGCGACGTCAGCGTGCACAACCTGCACCTCACCGACATCGACATCGGCTTCTACGACAGCCGCTTCCGCCTGCAACCACCGCTGCGCCAGCAGCGCGACCGCGACGCGCTGCGCGCCGGGCTGGCCGACGGCACGATCGACGCCCTGGTGTCCGACCACAACCCGATCGACAGCGACGCCAAGACACTGCCGTTCGCCGAAGCCGAACCCGGCGCCACCGCGGTGGAACTGCTGCTGGGTCTGGCCTGCACCTGGGCCCAGCAGGAAGGCCTTGGCCTGATGCAGGCACTGTCGGTGCTGACCCACGGCCCGCAGCGGGTGCTGGGCAGCAGCCTGGGCACGCTGCAGGCCAGCGTGGGGCAACTGTCGGTGGGCGGTGCGGCCGATGTGGTGGTGTTCCACCCCGACGCGCCATGGACCGTGTCGCCTTCGACCCTGCGCAGCCAGGGGCGGCACACGCCCTTCGAAGGGCACGAGTTGCCGGTGTCGGTGCGCGCCACCCTGGTGGGCGGACAGGTCGCGCACCTCGCCGAGGGCGCGGTCCAGCCCGCGTGATGGCGCTGCGTGCCAACCTGCGGGCGGGCTGGCGTGGGCTGCGCGCGACCGTGCACGTGGTTCACGGCCTGTGGACCATCCGCACGCAGTTCGGCCGCCTGACCCATTCGCAGAGCCAGCTGGTGGTGCGCGAGTGGTCGCGCCGCATGCTGTCCATCATGGGGGTCGAGCTGGTGGTGAAGGGCACCGTGCCCACGCATGGGCCGGCGCTGCAGGTCGCCAATCACGTCTCGTGGCTCGACATACTGGTCATGAACGCGGCCCACCCGAGCCGCTTTGTCTCCAAGGCCGACGCGCAGCACTGGCCGCTGCTGGGGTCGCTCATCACCGGTGCCGGCACGCTGTACCTCGAGCGCGAGAACCGGCGCGACGCCATGCGCGTGGTGCACCGGGTGGCCGATCGCCTGCGCGAGGGCGATGTCGTCTCGGTGTTTCCCGAGGGCACCACCGGCGACGGGTCGGCGCTGTTGCCGTTCCACGCCAACCTGCTGCAGGCCGCCATTTCGGCCAGCGCGCCGGCCCTGCCGATCGCGTTGAACTACGTGGATCGACACACCGGCGCACCCCATGCGGGCCCGGTCTTCGTGGGCGAAGACACCCTGGTGGCGTCAATCTGGCGCACCCTGCGCTCGGACACGGTGCAGGCGGTGGTGCATTTCGGCACGCCCGAGCGCGCGGGAAATCGCGACCGTCGCACCTGGGCTGCCGACCTGCGCGAACAGGTGCAGGCCTTGCGCAGCCCGGCGCGCTGATCGACTGCGGCGGTCAGGCCTTGGCCCGGCTCATCATCAGTTCGGTGTTCGCCTTGCGGTCGGCGTTGACCTTCTGCACCGTGGGGCGTTCGCCCATGCGCTTGAGGTAGTCGCGCACCGGCAGATCGGCCAGAAAGTCGCGGCCGTAGATGATCTTGCTGGCGCTGCTCACCAGCGGCAGGTGCACCACGGCCGCGCAATCGGCCATGGAGAAACTGTCCCCGGCCAGGTAGGGCGAAAACTTGGCGAGGGTGGCGAAGGCGGCGATGTTCTTCTGCAGCTGCGGTCCGATCTTTTCCTTGGCACTGTCGCTCACCTTGCCGCCGAAGAAGGCCTCGGGGTAGAGGTTTCGGGCCACGAGCTCGAGGTGCAGTTCGATGTAGCGGACCAGCTCGCGCACCTTGGCGGCGTCGTAAGCGTCGGCGGGCAGCAGGGCGGGGTGGGGGTACGCGTCTTCGATGTATTCCAGCAGTACCGTCGACTCCGACAGCGCGCCCTGATCGGTCTTGAGGTAGGGCACCTTGCCCAATGGGCTGCAGGCGGGGTCGGTCTGGCCGACCCAGGCCAGTTCCTCCTGAAACGGCACGCCCTTTTCGAGCAGGGCGAGTTTGACCTTGTTGTAGTAGTTGCTGGCCGCGAAGCCGCAAAGCGTGAGCATGGGTGGTCTCCTGATGGGTTGGGAACGGCGGTCCGATGCTAACCACCGCGTGACGCACCGCGCGTCGCGAAGCGGACGGATCCGATCGCCCGAGGCCGGCTGTACGCCACCTGCTCTTAAAATCCGAGGCATGCCGATGCACCGCTGGCTGAGCCGAACCACCGCATGGATTGCCACATTGGCGGTCTGTTTCGGTGCGCTTGCGCCCACGCTGTCGCAGGCCGCTCTGCAGGCCCACGGCGAGGGCGCCGGGCATTGGGTGCAGATCTGCAGTGCCAGCGGCGTCACCTGGGTGCGGGCCGACACGGGTGAAGCCGGGGGTGAGCACCAGGGCACCGCGCTCACCTGCCCGTGGGGTGTCATCACCGGCGGCGCCGCGGGGTTGCCACCCACCCACGCATTGCGGTTGCCGGACGCCGAGCCGCAGCCCGTGCCGCTGGCCCGTGCCCAGCGCAGCCTGGCAGATCCCATCAGGCTGCACGCACCCGCGCGCGCACCCCCTTCGGGAACCTGAATCGCTTGCGTCCGGTGCCGCTGTCCAGGCGTGCGCCGGGTTGTCCTTTTCGATCCGGATTCCCCATGAAAAACATCTTCATTTCCTGCTCCCTCCTCCTCGCCGCTTCGGCCTGGGCGCAATCCCCCGTTCAAGTCCAGGACGCCTGGGCCCGCGCCACCGTGGCCAGCCAGTCGTCTTCAGGCGCTTTCATGAAGCTCACTGCCCCCGAAAACACCCGCCTGGTCGAGGCGAGTTCCCCAGTTGCCGGAATCGTCGAGATTCACGAAATGCGCATGGAAGGCGATGTCATGCGCATGCGCGCGGTGACGGCCCTGCCGCTGGCGGCGGGGCAGATGGTCGAGCTCAAGCCGGGCGGCTACCACGTCATGCTGATGGATCTCAAGGGTCCTCTGAAGGCGGGCGACACCGTGCCCCTGTCGCTGGTGTTCGAAAGTGCCAACGGGCAGCGCCGCACCCAGGAAGTGACGGCCGTGGCACGCGCCATGGGCGCAGCCGCCGCACCGGCAGGTGCCGGTCACGGCGGTCACAAGCACTGACCCGCGGAGGACCCGATCATGTCTTCCACGCCCGAAACGGCGGGCGTGGGTGCGCCTGCGCGCGCCCGCGTCACCCTGTATTCCCTGGCATGGCGATGGCACGCCTGGGCCGGCCTGTTGGTCGTCCCCTTTCTGCTGACCCTGGCACTCACCGGGGCGGTCATGGTGTTCTTCACCGGCTTCCAGACCAGGCTGGGCATGAACCCGACCGTCGAGCCGCTGCCGACCGTGCAAGCCGTGAGCGCACAGGCCGCTGCCGCGCTGGTGTCGGTGCCCGGCGGCGAACTGCGCACCTACATCGCCCCGCGAGAGCCCGACCGGGCCGCCTGGTTCGTGGTCCAGCGCGGCGACAACACGCTGGCGGTGGCGGTGGATCCCTACCGCGCCACCGCCTTGCGGACGGTCGACAAGGAGCGCACGCCCTATGCCTGGGCGGAGCGCATCCACGCCACCCTGCTCATGGACGATGTCGGCGATCGGCTGATCGAGATCGCGGCCTGGGCCTCGCTCGTGATGCTGGTCACTGGCGGTGTGCTCTGGTGGCCGCGCGGACCGGTCCGGTGGTCCACGCGCTTCAAGGTGGACGGCCGTGCCAAGGGGCGCGGCTGGTGGCGTGCACTTCACGGCGCGCTGGGTGCCTGGACCGCCGTCTTCCTGGTGGGTTTTCTGGTGACCGGCCTCACCTGGACCGGCATCACCGGTGCCAGGTGGCTGCAGGTGTGGGACAGCTTTCCCGCGGCCAAGTGGTACGAGGTGCCCGCGTCGGCGCAGCCGCACAGTTCAATGAACACCGCCGGCCTGCAGGAGGTTCCCTGGGGCCTGGCACTTGCGCCCATGCCGGCTTCGGCCAGTCCTGCTGCTGGCGCCACGGGCATTGACCTCGACCGGGTCGCAGCCATGGCCCTGGAGATGGGTTTTGCGGGACAGCACCAGATCGCCGTGCCCAAGGACGCCACCGGGGTGTTCACCGTGTCGTCGGACAGCATGAGCGGGGACAGCCAGCGCCCCACCGGCGACCGCACGGTGCACCTCGACCGCTACAGCGGCAAGGTGCTGGCCGACATCCGGTATGAAGACTACGGACCGCTCGCGAAGACCATGGCTGTGGCCACCGCCTTGCACCAGGGCGATCTCGGGTGGTGGAACGCGCTGCTGAACCTGATGGTTTGCCTGGCCGTGGCGCTGCTGTGCGTGGCCGGTGTGGCGATGTGGTGGAAGCGCCGTCCGGCGCGCTGAGCCCGACGCCTCAGCCGTGCGCGACCGGCACGCCCGGCGCGGGCGGCGACGAGGCGCTGGAGCCGCGCTCGAAGGTGACCACATGGTCCACCTGGGCGCGGATACCGATCCACTCACCCACCGCATGGTTGTGGTGGGAGGGCACGTGGGTCATGAGCGTCTCGCCGCTGGCCAGCCGCAGGGTGTAGAGGAATTCCGACCCCCGGAACGACTTGCGCACGATTTGCGCCTTCACCGGGGCGTGGTCATCGTGCACGATGTCGTCGGCACGAAGCAGCACGTCGCACAGGCCGGCGTCGTAGGCCGACGGCAGCGGACATTCTTCAATGTCCTGCAGCGGGCCGAGCGGCGTCTGCACCGCCACCAGATTGCCCTGCTGCAGGATCTGCGCGGGCGCGAACACGCCGTGCCCGATGAACTCGGCCACGAAGCGCGTGGCCGGGCGGTGGTAGAGCGCATACGCCTCGTCCCACTGGTGCAGCCGGCCCTCGTGCATCACGCCGATGCGGTCCCCGATGGCGAAGGCCTCCAACTGGTCGTGCGTGACGAACAGCGCAGTGGCGTTGGCGGCCTTCAGGATGCCGCGCACCTCGTGCGCCAGCCGCTCACGCAGGTCCACGTCGAGGTTGGAGAAGGGTTCGTCGAGCAACAGCAATCGTGGGTTGGGCGCCAGTGCGCGTGCCAGGGCCACGCGCTGCTGCTGTCCACCGGAGAGCTCGTGCGGGTAGCGCCCCTGCATCCCATCCAGGCCCACCAGCCGGAGCACCTCGGTCACACGGGCCTCGCGCTCGCGCCGGGGCAGTCTGTCGATGCCGAACGCCACGTTGGCGGCCACGTCCAGGTGCGGGAACAGGGCGTAATCCTGAAACACCATGCCGATGCGCCGCTGCTCTGGCGGCAGGTGGCGGCCAGGGCCGCTCACGGTTTCGCCGCCCAGCACGATCTGCCCGCCCTGCGCGCGCTCCAGGCCGGCCACCGCCCGAAGAAGCGTGGTCTTGCCGCAGCCCGACGGCCCGATGAGCACACCGATCTCACCCGCGGCCAGGCCCAGCGACACGCCGTCCACCGCGGGCTGAGCCGCGCCGGCGTAGCGAACCTCGAGCTGGGAAACCTGCAGGAACATGCGGCCCATTGTAGATAACTACAATTCTCATTTGTGTTGATGCGGATCAAGTCCCCGCGATCGGCACCGCTCATCCCCCAACACCCCCTCCCCATGCTGCGCTGGCCCGCTTTGGCCCTGTTGATGCTGCTGGCCACCGCGCTGGTGTTGCCGGTGTTGTCCCTCGGCGGGTCGTGGCTGGGTTTCGATGCCGCCGCCCGGGACGTGTTGTGGCAGATGGCGCAGACCGTGCTGCCCGACTACACGCTGACCTCGATCGTCCTGTGCGTCAGCGTCGCGCTGGGGGTGGCCGTGGTGGGCATGCTCACCGCCAGTGCGGTCACGCTGTTCGACTTCCCGGGTCGGCGGGTTTTCGAGTGGGCCCTGCTGCTGCCGCTGGCGATGCCGGCCTATGTGGTGGCCTACGCCTACACCGACTTCCTTCAGTTCAGCGGCCCGCTTCAGGTCTGGCTGCGCGAGACCTTCGGGCTGACCGGGCGCGTGTTCCCCGAAATCCGCAACACACCCGGCGCGGTCTGGGTCTTCACGTTCACGCTGTATCCCTACGTGTACCTGCTGGCCCGCACGGCATTGAGCGAACGCGCGGCCCAGCTCATGGAGGCGGCCCGCCTGCTTGGAGCGCCCCTGGCACGGCGCATCCGCGAGGTGGCACTGCCATTGGCCCGCCCCGCTGTGGCCGCGGGCGTGGCACTGGCGCTCATGGAAACCCTGGCCGATTTCGGTGTGGCCAGCTACTTCGGCATCCAGACCTTCACCGCCGGCATCTACAAGGCGTGGCTGGCCATGGACGACCGCAACGCCGCCGCCCAGCTGGCCACCCTGCTGCTGCTCACCGTGGGTGCGCTGCTCTGGGTGGAACACCGGGCCCAGCGGCGCATGCGTTTTGCCAGCCTGCGCGGTCTTCGCGCGGGCAGTGCCGAGGCGCAGCCGGTGCGCCTGCGCGGCCCACGGGCGGCACTCGCCGTCACCCTGTGTGCTCTCCCCATCGTGGCCGGCTTCGTGCTGCCGCTGCTGTTCATGCTGCGGCCGCTGGTGGACGGATGGGACGTTCTGCCGTGGGGCATGTTCGTGGAATGGTCCCGCAACAGCGTGTGGCTGGCGGGGCTGTCGGCGGTGCTCGCCACGCTGATCGCCATGGCGCTGGGCTTTGCGGTGCGGGTTCGCCCGTCGGCTTTGACGCGGGGGGTGGTGCAGCTGGCCAGCCTGGGTTATGCGGTGCCGGGCGCCGTGATCGTGGTGGGCCTGCTGCTGCCGGTGGGCTGGCTGCAGGCATGGCGCCCAGAAACCGGCGTGGGCTATTGGGTCACCGCCACCGCACTCGGCATTGTCTGGGCGTATCTGGTGCGGTTCACTGCAGTGGCACTGCAGTCGGTTCAGGCAGGGTACTCGCGCATTCCTGCCAGCCTGGACGACTCGGCCCGCATGCTCGGCACCACCGGTGCATCGCTGGCCGCGCGCGTGCATTGGCCACTGCTGCGCCGCGCCACGCTGGCGGCCGCCTTGCTGGTGTTTGTCGACGTGATGAAGGAACTGCCGGCCACGCTGGTGCTGCGTCCCTTCAACAGCGACACCCTGGCCGTGGTGACCTACCAGCTCGCGCGCGACGAGCGGCTGGGGGAGGCCGCGCTGCCCGCGCTTGCCCTGGTGCTGGTGGGTCTTGTGCCGGTGATGCTGCTCAGCCGCGCATTGCGACAGCGCTGACCACCGATCAGGCGCCGGGCATGTCCCGGGCGCCGCCATTCACGCCCCAGGGGGTGCCGAACCGGTCGGTGACCATGCCGAAGGTGTCGGCCCAGCGGCATCGTCACCTGGCCGCCTTCGCTCAGTGCCTCGAACACCCGCCGTGCCTCGGCCACCGTGGGAAACGTGATCGCCATCATCGCGCCCTGGATACCCACGTAGGTCTGACCTGGCGGGACATCGCCGGCCATGAGCTCGAAGTCGGGGTGCACCAGGTGCGCGTGCATCACCTTGTCGCGGTGTTCCGGTGGCACCGGCATGGCCTCGGGCATCTGCCCGTAGGTGATCAAGGCCTGGACCTTGGCGCCCAGCACCTGGGCGTATAACGACATGGCTTCGGCGCAATTGCCGTTGTAGGACAGGTAGGCAGCGAGCTGGATCATCAGGTTCTCCGGTGGTGGATGAAAGAAGGGCGGGGCGGTTGCCTCGCGACCTTCAAGGCCACGACGATCGGGCACCCCGGTGATCGACCGCTGCCACACCGCCAGCCGACGCACGGCACCGCCCGACCCCCGCCACCCGGGCGGGCCAGCGCCCCTGCCCGCCCGTGGTCCACCGGGCCAAGGACGATCTCCCCGAAGGGCGGGTTCCGGTTTATGCTTTGGTTGATGGGCGAAACGCGCCCATCGGCGATCCTCAAGCGCCAAGGCTTGGGGTTCTGGGAACCGCCATGGTCACCATCCCGAAGTCCACGCTCAAGCGCGCCGGCCTGCTGCTCGGCGGGTTGGCACTACCGGCCTTTGCCGGTGTCATGTTGCTGCCTGATCCACAGGCCAACACGGGCTGGCAGTCCATTCGCGACAACGTTGGTTTCGGTGGCCCGCACGCCACCGAGGATGCCTGCTGGACTGCAGTGCGGGCCGATGTGGAAAGCCGCAAGGCTTCGGCCAACTACCGTTGCGTGAGCACCCGATCGGCGCGGGTCGAGTGGAAGGGGAGCGCCGTGTCCGGGTCGGCAGCAGCGGCGTCGGCGGCGGGCAAGGCCGGACACCCGCCCGCGCACGCGGCCCTGCCGGACGGAGCCGGGTCGCACATGGCCGCTGCCGCTCACCACATGCCGTCGTTCAATCCAGCGCTGATTCCTCCGCCCAACCCAGGCACCGGCGAGCGGCGCATCACCGACAACGGCACGGTGCCCAAGGACAGCGACGTCGGTGCCTTCCGCACGGTTTGCGATTACTCGCACATGAACTTGGACGACCCGATCCTGTTCCCCGGCCAACAAGGGCGGTCGCACCTGCACGTGTTCTTCGGCAACACGCAGGCCGACTACCGCTCGACAGCCGAATCGCTGAAGACCACCGGCAACTCCACCTGCCGCGGCGGCATCGTCAACCGCTCGGCCTACTGGGTCCCAGCCATGATCGACACGCGCGACGGGCGCCCGATCCGCCCGGTGAACAGCCACTTCTATTACAAGACCGGCTACCGAGGCATCAAGCCGGCGCAGGTGGTGAGTTTTCCGCCTGGCTTTCGCATGATCGCCGGCAACGCTCTGAGCGCCCGCCCCCAGGAAAACGTGCGCTATTCCTGCAATGGCGTCACCCGCTGGCAGCCGTCCATTCCGGTCTGCACCTCGGGCAACGTCGAAATGCAGGTGATCTTTCCGCAGTGCTGGGATGGCGTGAACCTGACCAGCCCGAACGGGCGCTCGCACGTGGCCTACGGAAACGGTCGCGGCTGCCCAGCTGGGTTCCCGGTGGCGCTGCCCGAGGTCACCACCACCATCCTGTACCCGCTGGCCAACGGATCGGGCGCCGATTCATCGACCTGGCGGCTGGCGAGCGACAACTACACCGGTGCGCCTGGGGGTTACTCGGGCCACGCCGACTGGTTCCACGGCTGGGAACAGGAGGTGATGGAAACGTGGGTGCGCCGCGTGCTGCAGACCTCGCGCGACGGCGGTTCGCACATCGTGGGCGACGGCCGGTCGATTTTCGACTGACCGGGCGGTGCTTGGCGCTGGTACCACCGACAGGAATCGAACCTGTATCTAGCGCTTAGGAGGCGCTCGTTCTATCCATTGAACTACGGCGGCGCGAGAAGCCGCGCATTGTATCGGCCTGCCCGGGCCGAAACCCTCAGTCGTAGTCCAGCGTGAAGATCAGGTCGATGGCGTTTTCGCTGCCGGCACGGGCGCGGATCGTGAAGCGGCGGCTCACGTCGTAGAACACCGACACGGTGTTGAGCGTGCCCGCGAGGCTGCGTTCGTAGCTGAGATAGAGGTTGTCGGCCAGGCGCTTGCCCAGGGTGAACGCGGCAGAGGTGTCGTCGCCGTTTGCGCCGCCGGTGCTGCTGCCGCTGAAACCCAGCGAGTCGAGGCCGAGGGCGGCGGCCAGGCCGCCGTCGAACGTGCCGCCGTCGCTGCCGGCCAGCAAGGCCAGCGCGGCCTGCTGCAGCACGGCCGCCTCTGCACCCGCGCCGCTGGCGGGCCGACCAAGCACCAGCCAGGCCAGCTTTTCACTGTCGGGCAGGTCGGGGTCGGAGTACAGGCGCACGCGCGGCGCCTGCGCGGTGCCGGTGATCTGCACACCCACGCGTTGGGCGGTGTTGGGTCGCACAGCGAGGATCTCGAGCGCCGGGTTGTCGTAGGGCCCTGAGAATCGCAACACGCCGGTTTCGATGCCGAGCTGCTGGC
The DNA here is from genome assembly GCA_943371665.1 of Synechococcus sp. UW140. GTDB lineage: Bacteria > Pseudomonadota > Gammaproteobacteria > Burkholderiales > Burkholderiaceae_C > Hydrogenophaga. The sequence continues at coordinate 17,576 of CALRVR020000011.1, read as the reverse complement.
CGTAGGCGCGGTAGCTGCCGCTGATGGTCCGCACCTCGCCCACGACGCGTGGGGCAGGGTCTGTCGGCACGCTGCGCACTTCGAGCTGGCCCGCCAGTCGCGTCCGCAGCCCCTGGCCCCGCAGCTCGAAGGCATCGCCCAGGTCGAGTGCCACGCGCACATCGGGCACCACGCGGACGGCGCTGCCGCGCTCGATCGGGAATTCGGTGCCACGCACCACCACGTCGTCGCCCAGGCTCGGTGCCAGTTCGTCGGGCAGCACGACCAGCGCCTCGTCGGCCTTGAGATTGCCTCGCAGTTGCAGGGCGCGCCCCTCCAGCCGCGCTCGCAACTCACCGGTGACCGTGAGCCGGCGGTCGGCCCGTGTGGACGCGCGAAGGCGGGTGGCGGTGGCCTGCATCTCGATGAGCGGTTCGCGCACCATCTGGCCGTCTCGCAGCACGCGCTGCCATTCGGCACTGCCGCTGGCCTGCAGCACGCCGCCGCGCTCGGGACCTCCACGGCCCTCCAGGCGGAATCGCTCGATCACGATGCGTTCGCCCGCCAGGGTGGCGCGCAGTTCGCCACCGCGAAACACGATCCCGTTGACCAGCGAGCGCAGGGCGAGGTCGTCGGCCTGCAGGGCGCCGTTGAACCGGGGATCGCCGCGCGTGCCGCTCAAGGTGGCCTCAGCGCGCAGCGAGCCGCGCACCCGCCAGCCAGGCGGGGCGAGCACGCTCCACACGCCCACCTGGGGAAGGCTGGCCTGCAGCCGGCCGTTCACTGGTGCGGCCTCGGGCCAATGCCACGCGGCATGCCGGTCATCGGGCGGCGAAAGGGTGGTGGCCAGGTCGGCTGCGGCCTGACCAAACCGTTCGCTGTCCCAGCGCAGTTGCGCGCTCACGCGAGGTCCATCGCTGGTCAGCTGCAGCTGCGCCAGTTTCACGCCCGCCTGCACGCGCTGACCACGGGCTGTGGTGTCGTCGAACGCGCCATCGGTCTGGACCGCCAGGTCCCCCGAGCGCCGTTGCAGGCCGAGGTTGAACCGCGGTGGCTGGGTGGCCTGTGCGGGCAGGGAGAGGTCCCAGCGGCCATCGAACACCAGATCGCCGCCCAGTCCCGCCCGTGCCAGCGGGCCTTGTCCTCGGGCTGCGCCGTTGGTGGCTTCTGGCGAGGTCCCTTGCGCCAAGGCGTCGATCCATGCCAAGGGCAGGCCCTCGAGCCGGCCTTGTGTCTGGAGCGCGCCCGATTGCCACGTGCTGCGTTCCCAGGCGATGGTGAGCGGGGCCGCCTCGCTGCCGGTGCGCCGCGGCTGCAGCCGCAACGACGAGGCGTCCAGTTCGGCGTCCAGCCCCGACCCGCGCCCCTGCCAGCGCAGGGTGACTGGCGCGGGTGTGGCCAGGTTCCACCGCACCGGATCGCCATCGCGTTCGGCCGTGACGTCCAGGGCATCCAGGCGCAGCGTGCCCCGGCGGCCGTCCAGCGGCGAAACGCCCAGGGCCAGCTGTCCCCGGGTCTGCACCGCGGCCGTCCACGGCGCGCGCGCCAGCCGGCTCTGAAGATCGAGCGCCAGTGCATCGAGCGGTCCCTTGAGGCTCAGCCGGGTGTTGTCGGCGGCCACGTCCAGTGGCGCATCGCCGGTGCGCTGCAGCCGCAGCCGCGTGGCCTGCAGCTCCAGCGACACCGTGGGTGGAACCACGCGTCCCGCGGCGCCTGGGAAGCCGAAGGCGCCCAGACCGCCCTGCCACCGAAGGCGCGCCTGGGCACGGGCTTCGAGCCCGATGCCGTTGGTGGGTTGCAGTGCCTGGCGCAGCAGCGCGCCGACGTAGGGCGCGTCTTGCAGGTCCCGCAACCAGGCCAGTGTCTGCCGGCCGTCGGTCAGCTCCAGCGACAGATCGCCCTCGCCATTGGTGCGGGCCAGTTCGCCCGTCCACAACGCGCGCAGGCCCGGCACCGACAGCGTCACGCGCCCCCCGCCGGATGGTGCCGCGGTGTCGATGCTGCCCTCTGCATCCAGGCGACCATCGAGGGCATCGAGCCGTGCGCGCTGCAACGTGAGTGTGCCCCGACCCGGCAGGGTGGGCGACGGTTGCCAGCGCCCTTGCAGCTGGACCTCGCGCAGGCGAAAGGCGTCTGCGGCGCTGACGCGTGGCTGCCGTCCGGCGGGGGCAACGCGGGCGTCGATGTCGATGGCCGGGTGTGCGGACTGCGGATTCACGGCGCGCGCCTGCAGGCGACCATCCAGCGAAGCCGGCGCCAGGCGGCTCCAGATCTGCGCCGGGTCGATGCCACTCAGGCCGAAGTCTCCCTGCCAATCGCCCAGCGATGACGCTGCGCCGTCGGCCGGCGCGTCGCGGCGCCCCTTGCCTTGCAGGCGCCCGCCCGCCACCTGCGCCTCCAGTCGCTCCAGCGTCCACCGTGCGCCCGACTGGACCAGTGCCAGCTCCAGCGCCCGCACGGGCACGCGTCCGCGGTCGATGGCGCCGCTCGATTCGTTCTGCAGCTGCACTTGCGCTCGCCAGTCGCTGCCATCGGGTTGCGCGCGCACGGTGCCGGTGAGCGCGGTTTGGGGCGCCGCTGGCCACAGCAACCCCAGGTTCAGGCGGTGCAGGCGCAGATCGGCCTCGGCCACGGGTTGGGTGGCCCACGGGCGCACGCGGGCGGTCCCGGCCAGCGTGGGTGTGGCGTCGTTGCTGGTCGCGGGGGTGATCTGCGCGGTCAGGTCCAGCACGGCGCCGTCGCCTGCCAGCGTGCCTTGCGCCGTGGCGCGCGCTCGCAGGTCGATCGATCCGCCCTCGGGAACGGTGGCCCGCAGCTCGCCGTTGGCTTGCAGCCGCAACGGCATGGGGGCCTGGGCGCCCAGGGTGACCTGTGCCTGGTATCGGCCTTCCGCCCAGCGCAACGATCGCAGCGTGAGGGTGTGGGCGTCGGCCACGCCCAGCCCGCTGGCGGCGCTGCCGTAGCGGTATTGCGCCTGCATGGCGCTCAGGGATTGCCCGTCGGACAGCACCAGTTCGTCCACCGCCAGGGACATTTCGACCGGCATGGGCAGCGTGAGCGATTCGGGCGGCGAGCGCGGCGCCGCCGCCGGTGCGCGCGCAGAATCGATCTGCACGCGCGCCGCCCGCAGTGTTTCGATGTGCACTTCACCACCCAGCAGCCCGGCCCAGAACCGTGCGCCCAGCGACACGGTGAGGTCCTGGGCCTGCACCGATTGCCCTTCCCGCGCCCACGACAGCGAAGCCAGCTTGCCGCCTTTGAGCACGCTGCCCTGCGCGCCGTCGACCTGAACAAGCCCCAGTTGTGGCGCGTTTTGAGCCTGCCATGCCAGGCCCCAGCGGATCGCCTGTGCGAGCGAGCCGTCGCTGGCGGCCCACAGGCCCACGGCCAGCGCGCCAGCCAACACCATCCCCAGCAGCACGGCGGGCAACCACACCACCGCGCGCCACAGCCAACCGAGCGCGCTCGGCCAGCCGGCGGGTGCCTTCGACAGGGAAACGGAATCGGGCCCGTTCGCCATCAGAAGACGAAGCCCACGCTGAGATGCAGCCGCCACTTGCGCGGCTCCAGACCATAGGCCAGATCGACCTGCAACGGGCCGACCGGGCTGTTGTAGCGCAAGCCGGTGCCCACGCCCCATTGAAGGTCGAGGTCACGCACACGGTTGGCCACGGCACCGCCGTCGATGAACAGCACGTGTTCAAACGGCGAGCGAACCCTGCCGTCGCCCCAAACCGGGCGCTGCCATTCCAGGCTGACCACCGACTTGAAACGCCCGGCGAGCACGCTGCCATCGGGCTGGACCACACCGATGTCTCGCAAGCCGTAGCCGCGCACCGTGTTGTCGCCCCCCGTGAGGAAGAGCTGCGTGTCGGGTACCGGTGCGTCGTTGCTGGCCGCCACCGCACCGCCTTCGAGGCGCAGCGCCAGGCGCCCCAGCGCCGGCCCGGCCGCTGTGACACCCGGCATGCTGGGCGCTTGCGCCTGACCCAGGGGCAGGTAACCCAGCCAGCGCGCCTGCGCGCGGCCGAATGGCTTGCGTTCAATGCCGAGCGTGCTGCCGACACCCAGTTCCACCGCGAGGCCCTGGCCCCGGTTGGGTGAAACGGGGTCGTCGAAACGTTCGCGCGACCACGCATAGTTGGCGGTGATCGAGGACTCGATGCGGCCATTGGAGCCGGCGGCCAGCTGGGTGGGCGTGACGGTGCGCGCCCGGTCGTATTGCAGGTACAGGCTGCGGTCGTATTCGGTGCCGTCCTGCGACTGACCGAAGCGCGCACGCTGGCTGGTGGTGGTCACCAGTTCGTCCTCCTGTCGCGCGGCCTGCAACAGCGAGATCCAGCGCCACCCATCGCGGTCGGGCGGTGCCTGCCAGTCGGTGGACAGCAGGCTGTCCTGGCGTTCCAGGCGCAATGTCGAGCGGGCCCGCCAGCCCAGCAAGGGCATCCGGTTGTGGGTGTGTTCGATCGACAGGCGCGCGCCGTTGTCGGTGCTGCCACCCACCCCCAGCACGAGCTTCTGGCGCGTCGACTCCCGCAGTTGCACCTTGACTGGCAACGGCGCGCTGCCATCGCCGGGCTCCACGTACACGAAGGCGGCGTCGAAATAGCCGCTGTCGATCAGGCGCTGCTGTGCCTGCTGGAGGGCGGCCAGGTCGTAGTCGCTGCCGGGTGTCAGCCCGCTCAGCCGAACGATGCGTTCACTGATGGCCGGGTCGTACCGCTGCGCCCCCTCGACTTCGACGGCGCCCAGCCGCTGGCGCGGCCCGGAGTCGAGCTCGATGTAGAGCCTCGCGGTGGAGCTGGCTGCGTCGACGTCGGCCAGGCTGGTGGCGATGCGTCCACCGGGGTAGCGCAAGGACGTCAGGCGCCGCAGCGACGACGTCTTGGTGCGGTCCCAGAGGTCCTGCGTGAAGGGTTGCCCTGCCATGCCCTCGGCGTCCCGGCGGATCGCCTCGCGCTGTTCCGAGGCGTCGGCGTCGCCGCCGGCCGCACCCAGAAACGTGACCTGAACCGATTCGATGCGGGTGACCGGGCCGGGCTCGATGGTCAGCGCGATGCGGCCCAGCGGTGCCGGCCCCGCACCGGCCGCGGCGAGCGCCTCGGGGCCGGGCGCCTGCAGCCCGCCGAGCGCGATGCGTGGCGCGAAATGCCCGCGGGTGGCCAGCAACCGGCGCGCATTGGTGGGAAGTTCATCGAGCAGGCGCTCGAGTTCGGCCGCGTCCAGGCTGCGCTGCAGCCGGAAGCGCTGGATGTCCAGATGCCGCTCGAGCAGTTCGCGCAGGTCCTCCGGCGCATCGATCACCAGCTCGAAGCGCGGTGTCGTCACCGGGGGCCGTGGCGTGCGGCGCGTGGCGGCTGGCGTGGACGCAGGTTCGGTGGTCTCGGGCTCGTCGGGTGGCTCGGCCGCATCGGATTGCGCCCACAGCAGCGACGCAGGCCATGCAGAAAGGGCCAGTGTGAGTGCGAGCCGGCGCCACCCGGCCCGGCAAAAGCGGGCCGGATTCGGAGGTTGCATGCCGGGATTATTTCGACAGCAGGCGCATGGTGTCCTCCAGGCCCTTGAGCGTGAGCGGGTACATGCGGTGGCTCATGAGTTGCTGGATGACGCTGATGCTCTGTCGATACTGCCAGACACCTTGTGGTTCCGGATTGATCCACGCGAACTTGGGAAAAGCGTGCGTGAGGCGCTGCAGCCATTCGGCGCCGGCCTCCTCGTTGTTGTATTCCACGCTGCCGCCAGGCTGAAGGATTTCGTAGGGACTCATGGTGGCATCGCCCACGAAGATGAGCTTGTAGTCCTTGTTGTACTTGCGGATGATGTCCCAGGTGGGGAACTTCTCGGCATACCGGCGGCGGTTGTTCTTCCACATGAAGTCGTAGACGCAATTGTGGAAGTAGTAGAACTCGAGGTGCTTGAACTCGCTCTTGACGGCCGAGAACAGTTCTTCGACACGCTGGATGTGTTCATCCATCGTACCGCCCACGTCCATCAGCAGCAGCACCTTCACGTTGTTGTGCCGCTCCGGAATCATCTTGATGTCGAGCCATCCCGCATTGGCCGCGGTGCTGCGGATGGTGTCGGGCAGGTCGAGTTCGAGCTGATTGCCCTCGCGGGCGAAGCGGCGCAGCCTGCGCAGCGCCACCTTGATGTTGCGGGTGCCCAGTTCCTGGGTGTCGTCGTAATCGCGGTAGCTGCGCTGCTCCCACACTTTCACGGCCGTCTTGCCGCCGCCCTTGCCACCGATGCGCACGCCCTGCGGGTTCTGACCGCCGTTGCCGAACGGCGACGTGCCGCCTGTGCCGATCCACTTGCTGCCGCCTTCGTGGCGCTCCTTCTGCTCCTCCAGGCGTTTGCGCAGCGTGTCCATCAGCTCGTCCCAGTCGAGCTTGGGCGCGTTCGCCTTCTGCTCCTCGGACAGGATGCGCTCCATTTCCTGCCGCAACCAGTCGGCCGGAATCGGCTTGGTGAAGTCCGCGATCATTTCCACGCCCTTGAAGTAGGCGGCGAAGGCGCGGTCGAACTTGTCGAAATGCTTTTCGTCCTTCACCAGCGCGGTGCGCGACAGGAAGTAAAAGTCGTCCATGCTGCAGGCATCGGGGTTGGTCGGGCCCACCACATCGGCCTGCAGCGCCTCCAGCAGCGTGAGGTACTCCTTCACCGAGACCGGCAGCTTGGCCGCGCGAAGGGTGTAGAAGAAGTCGATCAGCATGGGATCACCCCCTGGGCTTGGACAACTGGAAATCCAGGTGGGCCCGCACGGAGGGCCATTCCCCGGCAATGATGCTGTACACGCAGGTGTCCCGCAGCGTTCCCCTGGCGTCCGGATGTGCATTGACCATGTGGCTGCGCAGCACACCGTCGAGCTTGGCACCGAGGCGTTCGATGCCTCGGCGGCTGGCCTGGTTGAACCAGTGCGTCCGGAATTCGACCGCGATGCATTTCAGTGACTCGAATGCGTGTGCCAGCAGCAGGCGCTTGCACTCGGTGTTGACGGCGCTGCGCTGCACCGCCCGGCGGTACCACGTGGAGCCGATTTCGAGCCGGCGGTTGGCTGCATCGATGTTCATGTAGGTGGTCATGCCCACCGCCTTGCCGGCCAGTTCGCCACGCTGGGCGATCACGGCGAACGGCAGCATGCCGCCCCGGGTGTGCAGATCGAGCCTGCGCTGGATCTCCGCGGCCATGCCCTCGGGGGTCGGCACCGTGGTGTACCAGAGCCTCCAGAGTTCGCCATCGCGCACCGCGTCGACCAGGTCGTCATGGTGGCGCTGCGAAAGCGGTTCCAGGGTTGCGTGTGTCCCCGACAGCACCACAGGGTCGTGCAAGGCAGCCATGGTGTCCGCCGCGCGCTCAGCGGTTCCTCTGGTTCATGAACACCAGCTTTTCAAACAAGGTGGTGTCCTGCTCGTTCTTCAGCAATGCGCCCACCAGCGGCGGTATGGACACCTTGTCGTCGCTGCTCTGAAGCGCTTCCAGCGGGATGTCTTCGGCCATCAGGAGCTTGAGCCAGTCGAGCAGCTCGGAGGTGCTCGGCTTCTTTTTCAGGCCCGGCAGGTTGCGGACGTCGTAGAACGTCTTCATCGCGACCTTGAGCAGGTCTTTCTTGAGCGTCGGGAAGTGCACGTCGACGATCTTGTGCATCGTCTCGGCGTCGGGGAACTTGATGTAGTGGAAGAAGCACCGGCGCAGGAAGGCGTCGGGAAGCTCTTTTTCGTTGTTCGAGGTGATGAACACCAGCGGCCGGTGCTTGGCCTTGATGAGTTCGTGCGTCTCGTAGCAATAGAACTCCATGCGGTCGAGTTCGCGCAGCAGGTCGTTCGGGAACTCGATGTCGGCCTTGTCGATCTCGTCGATGAGCAGTGCCACCGGTTGCTCGGCCGTGAAGGCCTGCCACAGCACGCCCTTGATGATGTAGTTGTGGATGTCCTTGACGCGCGCATCACCCAGTTGCGAGTCGCGCAGGCGGCTCACGGCGTCGTACTCGTAGAGCCCTTGCTGGGCCTTGGTGGTGCTCTTGATGTGCCACTGCAGCAGCGGCAGGTCCAGGGCCTGCGCCACTTCCTCGGCCAGCATGGTCTTGCCGGTGCCCGGCTCGCCTTTGACGAGGAGCGGACGCTTGAGCGTGATGGCCGCGTTGACCGCGAGCATCAGGTCTTGCGTGGCGACGTAGTTCTGGGAACCCTGGAATTTCATGGGCGGCAACCTCGGGAGGGCGGCGGACGTGACCGCACGCGGGACTCGGAATGGCCGGGGGGTCTGCGACCGCTCCTATAATCCGCGGTTGATCTTTCCCGGCTGTTCTTCATTGTGCTAGCAAAATGACCCCCATGCTGAACCCGATCGTCCGTACCGTTGTCGCCGCTGCGACGTTGTTTGTCGCTGCCGCGTCGGCCCAGGCCCAGGGCGTCACCGGCGATGTTCAGGCTGGCCAGAAGAAGGCCGAAATGTGCATCGGTTGCCACGGCATCAAGGGCTATCAGAACAGCTTTCCCGAGATCCACAAGGTGCCCATGATCTCGGGCCAGTCCGGCCCGTACATCGTGGCGGCGCTCAAGGCCTACCAGAAAGGCGATCGCAAGCACCCGTCCATGCGCGGCATTGCCGGTTCGCTGACCGAGCAGGACATGGCCGATCTGGCCGCGTTCTATGCCGGCCAGGCCGGCCCGGCCGCGCCCGAGACCCCGGTGGCCGCCAGCGCCGAAGTGAACGCCCTGCTGCAGAAGGGCGCCTGCGTGTCCTGCCACGGCGTCAACTTCAGCAAGCCGATCGATCCCAGCTATCCGAAGATCGGCGGTCAGCACGCCGATTACCTGTTCGTGGCCCTCAAGTCCTACACGGTCGAAGGCAACAACGTGATCGGCCGCAGCAACGGCATCATGGCCGGCATCGCCAAGCAGTACAGCCCGGCTGAAATGCGCGCCATCGCCAAGTACCTGAGCACCGTCAAGGGCGAGCTGCAGATCGTGCCGCAACCGCGATTCCGCTGACGGCCGGCCGCTGGCCGACACGCAAAGCCGCTCACCGAGCGGCTTTTTTCATGGGCGCTTCAATCGTGCGTGGCGCGTCGCCGCACGGCGTCGATGTAGGCCTGTCCATCGGGTGGGCGGCCGGCTCGCTGGCTTTCCCAGAGCATGCGTCCCAGGCACTCCATCACCTCATGGTGGGCGGCATGCAGATCGCCGCGGCGGGCGGTCAGCAGCTCCACCGCCTGTCGAATGCCCGCAGGCTGGTCGATGCTGCATTGCTCGCTGATCGACAGGTGCATGGACAGGTGCAGGAAGGGGTTCTCGCGCTCCGCGTCGGCCTGGCTGAGCCTTTGTACCGCCGCCTCTGCATCGGCCAGATCGGCGTGGTACTCCGGGTGTTCGGCAATCCATTGGGCGGCCAGTTGTTGCAGCGCGTCCATCGGCTGGCCGTCGCGCTGGCGGGCAAACGCGCCGCAGAAAAAGCGGCGCACGTCGGCTTGGGAGGGATTGAACATGGGGCGATTGTCGGGTGCCTTCAAAGCCGCCACGAGGGCAACTGCCAATCGCGCCACAGCGCCAGGCCGCGCAACCCCGCCGTGACAGCCACGCAGGCCACCAGCGCCACCCACCCGGGCGCGGCGATCGACCACAGGCCCACGTAGACCCAGCCCCCGGCAAACGCACACACGGCGTAAGGCCGGTGGTCGCGAAAGGCGCTCGGGATCTGGTTGCACACCACGTCGCGCAACACACCACCCGCCACGCCGGTGACGATGCCCATGATCACGGCCACCAGGCCGGGCAGTTCCAGCACCAGCGCCTGGTGGGCACCGGTGGCGGTGAACAGCCCCAGACCGAGCGCGTCGGGCCACTGCATGGCGCGCTCGGTCACCTCGAAGTGGCGGGTGCGCAGGAACAGCATGGCCAGCACGCCCAGGGCCAGCACACCCCAGAGCAGGTCCACGTGGCGAACCCAGAAGAAAGGACGCTGGTCGAGCAGCAGGTCGCGCAACGTGCCGCCGCCGAAGGCCGCCAGAAACCCGACCACCACCACCCCGACGGCGTCCAGCCGCTTGCGCGCCCCCTCCAGGATGCCCGACAGGGCAAACGCCGCGGTGGCGACCAGCTCGACCAGCAACCTCAGGGTTTCGCCCCACAATGTCACGTTCTGCATCGTCCGATTGTCTTTCGTGTCCTCGCTGCCGCTGATCACCGACCCGACCTTTTACCTCGTTGCCGTGCCGGCCGTGCTGCTGCTGGGCATCAGCAAGAGCGGCTTCGGGGCTGGCTTCGGGTCGCTCGCGGTGCCGATGATGGCGCTCGCCGTCACCGTGCCACAGGCCGCTGCCATCCTGATGCCGGTGCTGCTGGTGATGGACCTGCTGGGCATGGCCGCCTTTCGCAAGCATGTCGACCGCCGCCTGCTGATGTTCCTGCTCCCTTTCGGCCTGCTCGGCATCGCCATCGGCACGCTGCTGTTCCGGTGGCTGGACGCCAGTGTGGTGGCGGGCATCGTGGGTGGCTGCACGCTTCTTTTTCTGGCGCAGCGGCTGGTGTTTCCGCCCAAGCCCGACAGTGCTCCGCCGCCCCGTTGGGCGGGCGCGATCCTCACCGCCATGTCGGGCTTCACCAGTTTCATTGCCCACGCGGGGGGGCCGCCGATCAACGCCTATGTCATTCCGATGCGGCTGTCGCCGGTGATGTTCACCGGCACGCTGGCTTTCTTCTTCTTTTTCGTCAACCTGGCCAAGTGGGTGCCCTATGCCTGGCTGGGCCTGCTCGACATGCGCAACATGAGCACGTCGCTCGTCTTGCTGCCGCTGGCGCCGGTGGGTGTCTGGATCGGCGTGCGGGTGGCGCACCGGATCCGCCCGGCGCTGTTCTACCGGCTCATCCACATCGGCATGTTTCTCACCGGCTGCAAGCTGGTCTGGGATGGCCTGGCCTGAGCCGGGCTGCGCCTCGGGCTAACATAGCGCGCATCCGTTGTGCCAGTGGCGGCCCGCGTGGCCGCAAGCCGAGGAGACGACATGCCGATCGTGGTGGTTGCGAATCCGAAAGGGGGCGTGGGCAAATCCACGCTGTCCACGAACGTGGCTGGCTACTTCGCCAGCAGGGGCCACCGTGTCATGCTGGGCGACGTCGACCGCCAGCAGTCGTCCGGCCTGTGGCTCAAGCTTCGGCCCGAAGCGGCGCGGCCCATCAGCACCTGGGAGATCTCGCACGAGCTGATCGCCCGCCCGCCCAAGGAGGCCACGCACGTGGTGCTCGACACGCCCGCCGGCCTGCACGGCTGGCGCTTCAAGGACGTGCTCAAGCTGGCCAACAAGGTCATCGTGCCGCTGCAGCCCAGCATTTTCGACATTTACGCCACGCGGGCTTTTCTGGACGAACTGGCCGAGACGCGCCGCGCCGACAAACTCGACGTCGGCATCGTCGGCATGCGGGTGGACCCGAGAACCATCGCGGCCGACAAGCTGGCCGAGTTCGTGGGCGGATTGGGTCTGCCCGTGCTCGGCCACCTGCGCGACACGCAGAACTACATTCACCTGGCGGCCCGCGGATTGACGCTGTTCGATGTGGCGCCCGGCCGGGTCGAGAAGGACTTGCAGCAGTGGCAGGGCATCTGCCAGTGGCTCGACACCTGACGGATGTCGCGCGGCCCGCTGTCGCGGTGCCGACAGCCGACCGTTGGTGCGCCTCCTAGAGTGCGCAGATGCGCATATTCAACACCCTTGAAGAGCTTGACGCCTGCGTCGGGCAGGCCGTGGCGACCAGCGACTGGGTGACCATCACCCAGGAACAGGTGAACCGCTTTGCCGAGGCCACGGGCGATCACCAGTGGATCCATGTGGACGTCGAACGTGCCCGGTCGGGACCGTTCGGCGCCCCGATTGCGCACGGTTTCCTCACGCTGTCCCTGTTGCCTGTGTTTTTCGAGTCGGCGATGGCGATCCGCCAGTCGGCCATGGGGGTGAACTACGGGCTCAACCGGGTGCGGTTCACCGCGCCGGTGCCGGTGGGCAGCCGCCTTCGTGCCCACCTCACGCTGATCGCGATCGAACCGGTCGAGCCCGGTGGGCGGCAGATGACCTGGGGTGTGTCGGTGGAGCGCGAAGGCAGTGAAAAGCCGGTGTGCCTGGCCGAATCGCTGGTTCGGCGCTTTCCCTGACTGGCGGCTCAGCGGATCCGGGCCAGCTGCTTGGGATCGAGCCAGCCTTCGAAAATCTTCACGAGCTCGTCGATGCGCTGGGCTGCGGTGCGCTGGTCGTGGCGCTGTGCAATGAGCTGAAAAGCGTCGTTTCGGAGCAGCCAGAGCTCTTGCGGGGTGCGGGCGCGTTCGATCTGCCGGCGCAGGCGGTGGGCCGGCACGCTCATGCAGTCTTCGATGGTGCGCAGCAGGTGCTGGCGCATGGACATCACGTCCTTGAGGTGCGCGGTGCGGGGCCGCTGGCGCGGCTTTGCTGCCAGACCCAGCAGCCGGGCGAGCAAGTCCATCACCAGCAGCCTCCCGGTGCAAGGGGGGCATCCGATGGTGGGCAGGCGTTGCGGCAGCGTGCTGCAAAGGGCTCGGGGTGCATGGGCGGAATGGTGGCCCACATCCAACGAAAGGGTGATGACGCAACCCGCCCGGGCGTGATCTCCATCACGCCTGTGAAGAATCGGTGAAGTCCAGTTGCCGCCACGCCTCGTACACGACCACCGCGACGGCATTCGACAGGTTCAGGCTGCGCTGCCCGGCGCGCATGGGCAGGCGCAGGCGCTGGCCGGGTGGCAGGGTGTCCCGGATGGTCGCCGGCAGGCCGCTCGATTCGGCACCGAACACCAGCCAGTCGCCGGCCGCGAACCGGTGTTCGTGCACCGACCGGGTGCCCCGGGTGGTGAGCGCCAGCAGACGGTCGGGGGGTGGCGCCTCGGATTCGAGAAAGGCTGCCCAGTCGCGGTGACGGCGCACGTCGGCGAACTCGTGGTAATCCAGCCCGGCCCGCCGCAGCAGCTTGTCGTCCATCGAGAAGCCAAGCGGCTCGATCAGGTGCAAGGCGCAACCGGTGTTGGCGCACAGCCGGATCACGTTGCCCGTGTTCGGCGGGATTTCCGGATGCACAAGGACGACGTTGAACATAGGGCGCGCATGATAGCGAGCCCGTCCGCGCCTGCCTCAGGCGGGTTGCTCGTGTGGGGCCGGGGTGCGCGCGAACACCAGCGCGCCGACGCGGGCGGCGCCGGCGGCGTGCAGCGCCTGTGCCGCCGCCTGCAGGGTGGCACCCGTGGTGGTCACGTCGTCCACCAGCAGCACATGCGCCCCGGCCACATCGGCCAGCCGGTGAGGCGGCACCGCAAACACGCCCTGCAGGTTGCGCAGCCGGCCCGCGCGGTCCAGTCGGCGCTGGTCCACGGTGTCCACCAGCCGCACGAGGGCGTCGTGCCAGGCGGGTGGATCGGATCGCTGGCGCAGGGCCTTCAAGAGCTCCCAAGGCGGGTGCAGACCCCGTTCTGCCAAGCGCCGGGCGGTCAGGGGAACCGGTGCCAGGCCATCTGCGGCCTCGATGGCGGCGCGTGCGCCCGCGCCCTGCACCATCAGATCGGCAAAAGGACGTGCCCAGCCGGCTTCCCCGCGAAACTTGAAGCGCGCCATGAGTCTGTTCCAGGGGTAGGCGTAGTCCACCGCCACCCCACAGGCCTGCAACCACCCTGCCGGCTGTCCCTGGCATCCCGGGCAGAGCCCGGGAACCCCATCCAGCAGCACGGCCGCACAGCAGCGGCAGCGTGCCCGGGCAGGGGCGAACCGGGCCCGGCAGGGCCCGCAGATCACGTCGGTGGGCCAGCGCCCACACACCTGACAGGCGCTGGGCCATCGGATGCGGGCGGGCTCGAAGGGCATGGCCGGTCAATATACTGACCGCCCCTGATCGATACCCGCCCCGGTGCCGCCGCCTTGTCCTCCACGAGAACCGAACCCCCTGAACCCGCGACGGACCGTGTGCCCGGCCTTGACCCCGTCGCCAGCGAGCGCTGGCTGGGCCGCGCGCGCGACGCCAGCCCCTGGCTGCACGAGGAGGTCGCGGCCCGCATGGTCGAGCGCCTGCAGTGGTTTCGCGAGGCACCGACCAGCTGGCTGCACTGGGAACCCCTGCTGGGCGGGCTGAAGGCCCACCAACGCCTGCGTGCCACCCTGCCCGACGCCGCATGCCAGGTGTGGGCGAGGGACCAGCCGCGCGCCCTGGCAGCCACCCGCGAACGTGCGCCGCGCTCCTGGAACCCGTTCGCGCGCCCGCGCGATTTCCTGCCCGAGCCGGCCGATCCGGCCCGCCCGGTGCAGATGGTGTGGGCCAACATGGGCCTGCACGCCGAATCGAGTCCCCAGGCCTTGCTGGCGCGCTGGCATGCACACCTGGCCACCGGCGGCTTTCTCATGATGGCCTGCCTGGGGCCCGACAGCCTGCGCGAGCTTCGCGCCATCCATGCCCGCCAGGGCTGGCCGGCGCCGGCACACCCCTTCACCGACATGCACGACTGGGGGGACATGATGGTGCACGCCGGTTTTGCCGAGCCGGTGATGGACATGGAGCGCATCGTGCTGACCTACGGCAGCGCCAGCGCCATGGTCGACGAACTTCGTCAGCTCGGGCGCAACCTGTCTGACGGCCGCCACACCACCTTGCGCGGTCGCGAATGGCGCCAGTCGCTCCTGGGCGCCATCGAGGCGCACGGTGAGCGCGGGGACGACGGCCGCTTGCGGCTGACGTTCGAGATCACCTATGGCCACGCGTTCAAGGCCGCCCCCCGCGCCCGCCAGGGCGAAACCACGGTGGCGCTCGACATGGTGCGCGCCCAACTGCGCCAGCGTCGAGGCTGATTCACAGCCTTCGGCGTCAACAGAACCCGACTGGCGCGTCCGGCATGCCGACGGACCGCCACTGCGGGCGGGCTACAATCCCGCGGTTTTGAGTCGAAGGGCATTTTCCCTGCGCTGACGGGCGTTCTCCGGGGCGTTCGTTGCACCAACCGGTGTTGTGGGTGTGAGTCAGTCCAGCAGCATGTACCGCTTTGCCACCCAGTCCGACGTGGGCGTGGAATGGCGGCTGCGTCGCAACTGTTCGATCACGCCTTCGCAGCTGGGCATCCTGTACGCCTCTCTCTGTGTCGTTTCACTGGGTGTGGCCGGGTTCTTCTGGGCCCAGGGCGCCACTTTGGTGCTGCCTTTTGCGGCGCTGGAACTGGCGGCGGTGGGCACGGCGTTCCTGGTGTACGCCCGCCATGCCACCGACGGCGAGCGGGTGCGGCTTCTGGAGCGTTCGCTGGTGGTGGAGCAGGAAACGGCCGGGCGGCTGGTTCGACGCGAATTCGCGCGCGAATGGGTGAACGTGGGGGTCCGCGGCGAGCCACGTGAGGGGTCCCGGGGACTCATCGAGGTTCGGGAGGGGGGTCAGGCGGTGCAGATCGGGCGCTTCATGCGGCCCGACCTGCGGCCTTCGCTGGCCCGTGAGATCCGGCAAGCCTTGCGCGAGGCATGAAGCACGGCGCAGGGTGGAAAAGTTTGGTGTAATCGAGGTCGATATCAATCGACGCTTATATTTGAGGCGCAACAAGTGAGTAAGACGACGAAGACGCTGCAAAGCCTGCGCCACCGCTTCCAGGCGGTGCGCAACGCGGTGGGCCTGACGCTGTTGAGCGCCGGGGTCTGGACCTCGGTGGCCGCTCAGAAGGTCAACGACCTGCCGGGTGGTCCGGCGGTCAACCAGTTGAACTTTGCGCCTCCCGCCACCCGGATCGCCGAGGAGCAGCACTGGCTTCACTGGTTCATGATGGCCATCTGCGCCGTGATCTTCGTGATCGTGTTCGGCGTCATGTTCTATTCCATCCTGAAGCACCGCAAGTCGGTGGGTCACAAATCCAAGGAACTGGCCGAGCCGATCTGGGTGGAGCTGGGCTGGACCATCGTCCCGCTGCTGATCGTCATCGGCATGGCATTGCCGGCCACCAAGGTGCTGGTGGCCCAGAAGGACACCACCAACGCCGACCTGACCATCAAGGCCACCGGCATGCAGTGGAAGTGGGGTTACGACTACATCAAGGGCGAAGGCGAGGGCATCGGCTTCCTGTCCACCCTCGACACCGCCCACCGGGTCATGTCCAGCAGCGGCAAACCCGAGCCCACCGACAACTACCTGCTGAAGGTCGACAACCCGCTGGTCGTGCCCGTGGGCAAGAAGGTCCGGATCATCACCACCGCCAACGACGTGATCCACGCCTGGATGGTGCCGGCCTTCGGCGTCAAGCAGGACGCCATCCCGGGCTTCGTGCGCGACACCTGGTTCCGCGCCGAGAAAACCGGCGACTTCTACGGCCAGTGCGCCGAGCTGTGCGGCAAGGAACACGCCTACATGCCGATCCACGTGAAGGTGGTGACGGCCGAGGAATACACCGCGTGGGTCACCGAGAAGCAGAAGGCCATGGCCGCTGCCGCCGACGACCCGAGCAAGGTCTGGACCCTCACCGACCTCGTCGCCCGCGGCGAGTCGGTCTACGCGGCCAACTGTGCCGCCTGCCACCAGGCCAACGGCAAGGGCGCCGGCCCGATCAAGGCGCTCGATGGCTCCGCGCTGGTGGTCGATGCCGACAAGGCCAAGATCATCAACGTGCTGCTCAACGGCCAGAACAACGGCGCCATGCCCGCCTGGAAGCAGCTTTCCGACACCGAACTGGCCGCCGTGATGACGTTCACCAAGAACAGCTGGAGCAACTCGACCCAGCAGATCATCCAGCCCGCCGAGGTCCAGGCCGCGCGCCAGTGACCCGACCCACGCACACCGATTGAGAAACTGAGGACCCGACCATGAGTGCAGTGCTCGACCATCACGACGCCCACGGCCACGACCACGACCACCACGCGCCCACGGGCTGGCGTCGCTGGGTGTTCGCCACCAACCACAAGGACATCGGTACCCTGTACCTGCTGTTCTCGTTCACCATGCTGATGGTCGGCGGCGCGCTGGCCCTGGGCATCCGGGCCGAGCTGTTCCAGCCAGGGCTGCAACTGGTGAACCCCGAGCTGTTCAACCAGCTCACCACCATGCACGGCCTGATCATGGTGTTCGGCGCCATCATGCCGGCGTTCGTGGGCTTCGCGAACTGGATGATCCCGCTGCAGATCGGTGCCTCCGACATGGCGTTCGCGCGCATGAACAACTTCAGCTTCTGGCTGATGATTCCCGCCGCGCTGATGCTGGTGGGCTCGTTCTTCATGCCCGGTGGCGCACCCGCCGCCGGCTGGACGCTGTACGCACCGCTGACCCTGCAGATGGGCCCCTCGATGGACGCCGGCATCTTTGCCATGCACATCCTCGGTGCTTCGTCGATCATGGGCTCGATCAACATCATCGTGACCATCCTGAACATGCGCGCGCCCGGCATGACGCTGATGAAGATGCCCATGTTCTGCTGGACCTGGCTCATCACCGCGTACCTGCTGATCGCGGTGATGCCCGTGCTGGCCGGCGCCATCACCATGACGCTGACCGACCGCCACTTCGGCACCAGCTTCTTCAACCCCGCCGGCGGCGGTGACCCGGTGATGTACCAGCACATCTTCTGGTTCTTCGGTCACCCCGAGGTCTACATCATGAT
>CALRVR020000010.1:0-148069 GCA_943371665.1 Synechococcus sp. UW140 | reverse complement strand
AACTTCACCAGCACGGCGTGGCCGTCGCGCACGGCGCTGAACTTGGGCTGTTCGCCGCCTGCGCTCGATCCCACCGCGGTCTGGTCCAGGGACTGCGCGGCCAGGGCGGGGTATTGCGAGGCCGGGTCCGTCACCAGCGGGGCGGCGGTCCGCCACGGGGCGGGCAGGGCGGTGTAGCGGTCGAAGGCGGCGGTTCCAAGCAGGAGATTGCCAGGCAGGTCTTCGCCCGCATTCACCAGCGCCTTCAGGATGTGGTCGTCGCTCCAGTGCGCGAGATTGCCGGGCAGCTGCAAGGTGGCGTGACCCTGTACGAAGCGACGGCCCAGAAAGCCTTGGGGCCGCATGTCGTACAGGAACCAGGGCAGGCTTTCGTGCCGGGCGCTCTGGCCGTGCTCGCGATCGGCCTCTTCCATCCAGAAGCCGCCGCCGGCCAGGGGGTGGAGCGTGCCGAAGAACCGCAGTTGCCCATCGGGCTGCACCGCGTGGATCGGCACCTGGCGACCCACACCGGGCACCTCGCGCGGCAGCAGGTATCGGCGCGCCCTGGCCGAGCCCACGGCGACCACGGTGCCATCGGCCAGCAGCGGCGCGAGCAGGCGCGACACGCTGGGCTGGCTGAGGCCCAGCTGGTCTTGCAACTGCGGGCTGGTCGCGAGGCCGCCCAGACGCCGCAGGGCCGCTGTCAGATCACGCGAAAGTGCATCGGGCATGAATTGATTTGTGAATAGATAAATACATTCTATCCCCTTGTTTTTCAAAGAGAAAGAGATATCTCTTGAATCAATTCTGCCCGCCGATGAGGCCAGTGGTGTCCCGCGCTGGCGGTGGTTCCTGCGCGCTGCTGAACGGGACCACCGGTGGTCCTCGGCGCGGTGCAGGGTGGTGGGTGTTGCTGGCCTGCCCGGAGGGACTCGAACCCCCGACCTGCTGCTTAGAAGGCAGCTGCTCTATCCAGTTGAGCTACGGGCAGTGAGCGGTGCGGCGGCACCTGGAAAAAAGGCCCACGGGGTGGGCCTTTGTTCGTCTCGACATGAATGGTCGGAGCGGCGGGATTCGAACTCGCGACCCTCTGCTCCCAAAGCAGATGCGCTACCAGGCTGCGCTACGCTCCGACACAAGCTGCGCATTCTACCCGGGCCGTTCAGCGCTTCTGGTACTGGGTATTGCCGAACAGCACATCGCGCGCCTTGTTGTCGGTCAACGGCTTGCGTGCATCGGCCAGAACGGCCACGCCGCGCTGCACGGCAGGGCGTTCGGCGATGCGGTCGAACCAGACCTTCAGGCGCGGGAAGTCGGCCCAGTCGATGCCCTGGTTCTGCCAGCTGCGCAGCCAGGGAAAGATGGCGATGTCGGCGATCGAGTAGTCGAGCCCGGCGATGTGTGCATGGTGGGCCAGTTGCCGGTCCATCACGCCGTACAGGCGTTTGGCCTCGTTGGTGTACCGGTTGATGGCGTAGTCGATCTTTTCGGGTGCATAGATGCGAAAGTGGTGCGCCTGGCCCAGCATGGGGCCAACGCCCCCCATCTGGAACATCAGCCATTCCAGCGTCTTGAACTTCTCGCGATCGGTGGCCGGCATGAAGCGGCCGAACTTCGAAGCCAGGTACACCAGGATGGCGCCCGACTCGAACAGGCTGATCGGTTGCCCGTCGGGTCCGTGCGGGTCCACCAGCGCAGGGATCTTGTTGTTGGGGCTGATCTCCAGGAACGCCGGCTTGAACTGATCGCCGGTCCCGATGTTGACGGCATGAACCCGCCAATCGCGGCCGAGGCGCAGTCCGCACTCCTCGAGCATGATGTGAACCTTGTGGCCGTTGGGGGTGGGCCAGGAGTGGACTTCGATCATGAATCGGTGCCTTTGCTGCGGTGATCGGTTTGGATGTGTGCGCAGCTTACGGGACAATCGCCGAACATGCTCGATCCGCTGCTGAACCTGGTGAGTCCCGCCCGCCGTGCACGCGCCCGGCATGCCCCTCTGGTGTCCTGGGGCGAGGCCCGCGGGCTGACCTTCGAGGCGGGCAGGGACGGCCGATGCTCATTGACCGGCCAATGGCAGGGCGGCGCGGTGCGCATCGATGTGCAGCCGGCCAGCCGACCTTATCTGGCCGGTTGGGAACTGAGCGCCCGCACCGACCTCGGTCTGGCCGTGCCCACGGGCATCGTCCTGCTCGACCGTCCGCTGAAGCAGTCGCTCGAGCGGTGGGCCGACCACCTGTATTCCCAGCTCACCAACTCGCTGCAGACCGTGGCCGACACCCTCCCGGAAGAGGTGCGGTGGCTGGCCACCTACCGGGATGCAGGCTGGCCCGGCCCCGACGCGGCTTTTTTCGAGCGTTACGCGGTGTTGACCGACACGCCGGACGAAGCCCGGCTGCTGGTCGATGCCGCCACCATTCACGCGCTGATGCAGCGGCCTGGCGGCGATGGCGTGGCCGGTGCGCCGTTTCTGTTGATGCGGCTGCGCGGCAAGCTGCAGCTGCGCCTGCAACTCGCCGCTGAAGGGCGGGTCGACACCGAGTTGCACGCCCTGGACCTGTTCGAATCGGTGAGCCTGCGGCTGCTGGCGCAGACCGCCGACATCAGCTCCCGCGGGTGATCGGCATCTCGACCTCGCCCGGCACGGCCATGTGCTTGGCCAGCTCCAGTTTGGCGATCGATTGCCGGTGCACTTCGTCCGGGCCGTCGGCCAGGCGCAGCGTGCGCTGGTTGGCGTAGCTGTAGGCCAGCGGGAAATCGCCGCTCACGCCGCCACCGCCGTGGGCCTGGATGGCCATGTCGATGATCTCGCAGGCCATGTTGGGCGCCACCACCTTGATCATGGCGATCTCGGCCTTGGCCACCTTGTTGCCCACGGTGTCCATCATGTAGGCCGCCTTGAGGGTGAGCAGGCGGGCCATCTCGATCTTGCAGCGCGCATCGGCAATGCGTTCGTGCCAGACCGACTGGGCCGACACCGGCTTGCCGAACGCCACCCGGCTGTTGAGGCGCTTGCACATCAGTTCGAGCGCGCGCTCGGCGGCGCCGATGGAGCGCATGCAGTGGTGGATGCGGCCTGGCCCCAGGCGGCCCTGGGCAATCTCGAAGCCACGGCCCTCGCCGAGCAGGATGTTGCCGGCCGGCACGCGGACGTTCTTGAGCACCACCTCCATGTGGCCGTGCGGCGCGTCGTCGTAGCCGAAGACCGACAGCGGACGCACCACGGTGATGCCGGGCGAGTCCTTGGGGACCACGATCATGCTTTGCTGGGAATGGCGTGGCGCGTCCGGGTTGGTCTTGCCCATGACGATGTAGACCGCACAACGCGGATCACCCGCACCCGACGACCACCACTTGCGGCCGTTGATCACGTAGTGGTCGCCATCGCGTTCGATGCGGCACTGGATGTTGGTGGCGTCGCTGGAGGCCACTTCGGGTTCGGTCATCAGGAAGGCCGAACGGATCTCGCCGCGCAGCAGCGGCTCCAGCCAGCGGTCCTTCAGCGACTCGCTGGCGTAGCGCTCGAAGGTCTCCATGTTGCCGGTGTCCGGGGCCGAGCAGTTGAACACCTCGGGCGCCCAGGGCACACGACCCATGATCTCGCACATCGGTGCGTATTCGAGGTTGGACAGCCCTTCGGGCGCACGCGGGCTGCGCGGCAGGAACAGGTTCCACAAACCGGCTGCCCGGGCCTTGGGCTTGAGCTCCTCGATCAACTTCGTGGGGACCCAGGCATTGCCGCGGGCACGGTTGGCCTCGATTTCCTCGAAGAAGCGGTTCTCGTTCGGGTAGACGTGCTCGTCCATGAAGCCGAGCAGCCGCTCGCGCAGCGCCTTGACCTTGTCGGTGTAGTCGAAATGCATGGGGTTTCCTTCGGGTGCGCGGGGCGTGGGGTTCTTGTTGGGTAGGTCGGTGTCGGTGCGGGCTCAGCCGCCGTTGGCAAAGCGCCAGGCCATCTCGGCCATGGGGCGGGCGCCCTCGGCCGATTTCACGGCCTGCGCACTGGACGCCGTGCCGGCCTCGACGCGCTTGGCGATGCCCTGCAGGATGGCCGCCAGCCGGAACATGTTGTAGGCCAGGTAGAACGGCCAGTCGGCCTTGAGCTGCGCCGGGCTGGCGAAGGCCGTCCGCTCGCAATAGCGGGCGATGTACTCGTCCTCGGTGGGAATGCCGAGCGACTTCACGTCGAGCCCGCCGATGCCCCTGAACAGGCCCGGCGGAATGTGCCACGACATGCAGTGGTAGCTGAAATCGGCCAGCGGATGGCCCAGGGTGGACAGCTCCCAGTCCAGCACCGCCAGGATGCGCGGCTGGTCCGGGTGAAACATGAGGTTGTCGAGCCGGTAGTCGCCGTGCACCACCGAGACCATGCGCTCGTCGCGCGCCATGGCGGGCACGTTCTTCGGCAGCCAGTCGATCAGGCGGTCCATCTCGACAATCGGCTGCGTGATCGAGGCCTGGTACTGCTTGCTCCAGCGACCGATCTGGCGCTCGAAGTAGTTGCCGGGTTTGCCGTAGTCGGCCAGCCCGGCCTGCACGGGGTCGACCCGGTGCAGCGCCGCCAGCACCCGGTTCATCTCGTCGTAAATGGCGGTTCGGCCGGCGTTGTCCAGGCCGGGCAAGGACTGCTCCCAGAGCACCCGGCCCTCGACGCACTCCATCACGTAGAACGCCCGCCCGATCACGGACTCGTCTTCACACAGCACGTGCATTTGCGCCACCGGCACGTCCGTGCCTGCCAGCGCGCTCATCACGCGGAATTCCCGTTCGATCGCGTGCGCCGAAGGCAGCAGGCGGGCCACCGGCCCGGGTTTGGCGCGCATGACGTAGGCGCGCGCCGGGGTGACGAGCTTGTAGGTCGGGTTGGACTGGCCACCCTTGAACATCTCGACCGACAACGGACCGGCGAAACCCGGCAGTCGATCGGACAACCATCGCTCGAGCGCCGCGACGTCGAAGGCGTGTTGTTCGGCCACCGGCCGCGTGCCGGTGAAGTTCTGTGCGTCGTTCATTCGGCTGCGGTCGGGGTGGGGAGGGGACTCAGGTTTCGGCTTCGGCAATCCGCATGAGCGCCGTGCGGTTTCGCACCACCAGGCCACCTTGCTCGATGCGGATCGTGTCCTCGCGTTCCATGGACTTCAGCTCCTGGTTCACCCGCTGGCGGGACGCGCCCAGCAGCTGGGCCAGTTCCTCCTGGGCCAGCTGCAGGCCGATGCGGGTCTCGTTGCCATCGTTGAGGCAGGGCACACCGTAGCTGCGCGCCAGATGCAGCAGTTGCTTGGCCAGCCGCGCGCGCAAGGGCAGGGTGTTGAGGTCCTCGACCAGTCCGAACAGCGTGCGGATGCGCCGCGCCTGCAGGCGCATCAGCGCCTCGTAGAGCTCCACGTGCATCGACAGGATCTTCTGGAAATCGTTGCGGGCCACGCAGAGCAGGGTGGTGGCGCCGTGTGCATAGGCGTCGTGCGTGCGCTGGTCGCCATCGAACATCGCCACATCGCCGAACCAGACCCCGGGTTCCACGTACGTCAGCGTGATCTGCTTGCCCGACAGCGAGGTCGAGCTGACCCGCACCGCGCCCTTGGCCACCGCGGTCCACTCGGACGGAGGATCGCCTCGTGCGACGATCAGGTCGCCGTCCTTGAATCGCTTGACGTAGGCGCATCGAAGGATGTCGTGTCGCAGTGAAGGTGAAAGGCTGTTGAACCAGCGACCGCCATTGATCGCCTCGCGTTCTTCCATTGTCAGAATCGGCTCGTCCATGGTCTGTCTTTTGAGTGACTGGCGGGGGATTTGATTGTCGCGGCCGGGACCGGCGGGGCTGAATGGTCAGCGGTATCGGGCCGGGCGCTTTTCCATGAAGGCGGCGATGCCTTCGCCCGCGTTGCCGTGGTGGAGGTTGCGCACGAAGTGGTCGCGCTCTGCAGAAAGCTGCGCGTGCAGGGCCACCGTGGCGGCGTCGTTCACCAGTTCCTTGATGCTGGCCAGGGCATTGGGTGCCCGGTCGTTCAGGCGTTCGGCCAGCCCCAGCGCCTGCGACAGCGCCGAACCGGCCTCGACCACGGCATTGACCACACCGAGCTGGTGCAGGCGGTCGCCGCCGATGCGCTCGCCCGCCATGAGCAACTGCATGACGGTGGCGCGTGGCAGCATGCGGGCCAGGCTCCAGGAGCCGCCTCCGTCGGGCGACAGGCCGACATTGCTGTAGGCCATCACGAACACGGCGTTGTCGGCTGCCACGATGAAATCGCAGGCCAGCGCGAGCGAGAAGCCCGCACCTGCGCAGGATCCTTCGACGGCCGCAATCACCGGCTTGGGGAACGCGCGAATGGCCTCGATCCAGTTGTGCAGGCCCTCGATGCTCTGGGCCTGCACCTCGGGGGGCTTCTGCCGGTTGGCCAGCAGTCGCTGCAGGTTGCCACCGGCGCAGAAGTGGCTCCCCTCGCCGGTGATCACCACGCTTCGGACCTCGGGGTTGCTCTCCGCCACGCCCAGGGCCTCGACACCGGCGGCATACAGCTCGGGGCCCAGTGCATTGCGGTGCTCGGGGTTGCTGATGGTGAGCACCAGGGTGGCGCCCTGCGTCTGGCTCTTCAGGCTGGCGCTCATGGTCAGGCTTCCTCGTGCGTGAGGCTCAGGCCCAATGCGCCGCGGCGGCGCAGCCAGGGCGAAGGGCGGTAGCGCGGGTCGCCGTACACGGTCTGCAGGTTGAACAGGATCTCGAGCACGTTGGTCGGACCGATGCGGTCGCCCATGGCCAGCGGCCCCATCGGATAACCCAGCCCGAGCGTCACCGCCACGTCGAGGTCGGCCGGGGTGCAGATGCCCTGCTGGCACATGTCGGCCGCAATGTTGACGATGGTGGCCACCACGCGCTGGGTCACGAAACCGCCGCTGTCGCGCACGACGCTGACGGCCTTGCCGTCGCGGGCAAAGAGTGCGTGCGCCGCGTCGCGCATGTCGGGCCGGGTGGCGGGGTTGGTGGCCAGCACACGCCGGCGTGTGGCGCTGTCCTCGAGCATCATGTCGATGCCCATTGTCCGCGTGGCGTCGAGCCGTTCCACCGCGGCCAGCGTGGTCACATCCATGCCCAGGGGGGCCACCAGAATGAGGGCCTGGCCGGATGGCGCAGCCCCGGTTTCGATGCGCGCATCGAGGTTCTTCAGCAGCTGGTAGAGCTCCTGCCGGCGGGCCGCCTTGGGCGACACCCACACCGGCGGCATGTCGGTCACGCGCGGTGCGGGCGGTTCGGCCGGCACTTGCGCCGCGCCATCGGTGTAGCTGTAGAAACCCTCGCCCACCTTCTTGCCCACCACGCCACCAGCCAGGCGCTGTGCGGTGATCACGCTCGGGCGGTAGCGCGGTTCCTCGTAGTACTGGTGGTAGATCGACTCCATCACGGGGTGCGACACATCCAGCGCCGTGAGGTCCATCAATTCGAACGGGCCCAGGCGGAACCCCATCTGGTCCTTCAGGATGCGGTCGATGGTGGCGAAGTCGGCCACGCGCTCGCCAACCACGCGCAGCGCCTCGGTACCGTATCCGCGGCCCGCGTGGTTGACAATGAATCCGGGCGTGTCCTGGGCCATCACCGGCGTGTGCCCGTAGGCCCGCGTGAAGCCCACCAACCGGGCGCACACGCCCGGGTCGGTCTTGAGCCCTGCGATCACCTCGACCACCTTCATGAGCGGTACCGGGTTGAAAAAGTGGTAACCGGCAAAACGCTGCGGACGCCGCAGTGCAGAGGCAATGGCCGTGATGGAAAGGGAAGAGGTGTTGCTCACGAGCACCGTGTCCTCGGGCACGATGGCTTCGAGTTGCCCGAAGAGCGCTTGTTTCACGTCAAGACGTTCCACAATGGCTTCAATGACGATGTCGCATGCCGCCAGCTCGTTGATCGATTCGGCCACCTTCAGCCGGCTGGCGAAGGTGTCGAGTTGCTCGGGGGTGAGTTTTCCCTTGGCGAGCAAGCTGTCCCACGTCTTGGTCAGAGCCTGTCGGGCCGCCTCGGCGGCGCCGGGTTGGGCGTCGTGCAGCCAGACCCGGGCGCCGGCCTGGGCTGCCATCTGGGCAATGCCGCGTCCCATGGCGCCGGTGCCCACGATCCCGGCACAGTCGAAGAAGGATTGCATATCTGTGTTTTATTTGGGTTGAACAGCGATTTGACTATGACAAAATGTTTCAACCTGTTGCAAAGGAATTCCGTCGTGCGCCAGATCTGGACAGCCTGCATTTTGCTATCAACCGCCGTGGGCAGTTCGGCGGCCACGCTCGGGCGTCACAGTGGCGCAGCCCTGATCGGACAGCCGCTGGATGTTCGCCTGCAGGTCATGCTGGCGCCCGGTGAAGACATCGCCACGCAGTGCATCGCCGCCGAGGTGTCCTACGGCGATGTGCCGGTGGCCGCCAGCTTCATCACGGTGCTCACCAGTGCCCAGCCCGGTGACACCATGGGCACCGCGCGAATCATTTCCTCGCTGCCGATCAACGAGCCGATCGTCACCCTCTCGGTCCGCGCAGGGTGCGGCCTGCCCTTCACCCGCCGCTATGTGCTGCTGGCCGACCTCGTCAGCGAGCCGGCCGTGGCCTCGCCGCAGCCGGTGGCTCCGCCGCAGCCCCTGGTCATTGCGCCGCCTGCTCCGGCGCCGGCGCCACAGGCTGTTGCCCCTGCTCCTGCGCCTGCACCCCAGGCCGCTGCGCCCGCTCCCGCCCCGGTCGCCAGGCCGCCGCGTCCACCGGCGCCGCCCAGACCGCCCAAGGTGGCGGTGGCTCCCCGCACACAACCCGCAGCCGCACCCAAGGCTGCCGCTGCTGCGCCCGCGCCAGCGGGCGCCACGGGCGGCGCCGGCGCGGCTGCTTCGGCCGGTGCACCGCGCCTGCGGCTGGACCCACCCGACCTCAGCCCCGGCACGTCCCCCAACGCGCTGAGCGACGCCCCGGCCGCACAGCCGGCCGAGCCCAATCCGCTCGAGGCGGCACTGGCAGCGGCCAACCTCGAGGTGCAGCGCAATGGCGAGCGCCTTGCCGCCCTCGAAGCCGAAATGGCCCGCTTCAGGGAGGCCCAGCAACGCGATCAGGCCCGCATCGCCGAGCTGAGCGTGCAACTGGCCCGGGCCGAAGAGCAGCGCTACACGAACTGGGTGGTGTTCCTGCTGGCAGGTTTGCTGTTGCTGGCGCTGGCCGCACTGGCCCTGCTGGTGCGCCGGCAGCGCCGCGATGCGGTGATCGCTTCCGATGCGTCCCGCGCCTGGTGGGCCGACCAGCCGCCCGACGAACCCGAGGCGCCGCGGCCTTCCCGCCGAGCCCCGCTCGAGCCCAGCGCTCCGGTTCCCCTCGAAGCCGCTGAAGTCGATTTCGATATCGATGAAGACTCGTCGCCGGCACCGCTGTCCCGGCCCCCCGGCGGCCGCCGAACCGACATGCCCCCTGCCGCCGACCGGCGAGAGTTCCTGCCCAGCGCGATGGGCGTGTCGCGCTCGGTGGCCATGGAAGAGCTGTTCGACGTGCAGCAGCAGGCCGACTTCTTCGTGTCGCTCGGTGAAGACGATCAGGCCATTGCGGTGCTGCGCAACCACCTCGTTGAAAGCCACGACCCCAGCCCGCTGGCCTATCTCGACCTGTTCCGCCTTTACCACCGCCTGGGGCGCCGCGCCGATTACGACGCCCTGCGCGACGAGTTCAACCGGGTGTTCAACGCCGGTGCGCCCCCGTTCGACCGCTACAGCGACCAGGGCCGTGGGCTCGAGGCGTACGAAACCGCCTTTGGCCGCATCCAGGCGCTGTGGCCCCAGCCGCGCGTCCTCGACCTGATCGAGCGCAGCATCTTCCGCGACGCCGAGGAGGGCGAGACCGAGGTGTTCGACCTCGAGGCCTACCGCGAGCTGCTCATGCTGCACTCGATTGCCAAGGAGCTGGTGGAGCGCGAGTCGGCCACGCAGCCGCCGATCGATTTCCAGAACACCAACATGCAGCCGCTCAAGGCGGCCGGCAAGGTTGCTCCAGTGGTGAACGAAGACGCGATGCGCCGCACGGTGCCGATGGACCTGCATGTGATCCCGCCGTCATCGGCCCACGTGCCACTCGATGTCAACATCGAGGAAATGGAAGCCGAATCGCAGTTCGAGGCATCGCTGCCCGAGGTCGATGTGCCGGTGGAGCCCACGGCCGGCCGCACGCAGGCCTTTCGGGAAGGCGAGAGCATGATCGACTTCGAAATCGTCGACAACGAGCCACCGAAACGGCGCCGTGCCGGCGACCCGCTTGATGGAGACCTCGGGAAGAACTGATCGGGTCCAGACTGAAAAAAAGGGGCGCTCGCGGCGCCCCTTTTTCATTCAGCGCCGCACTTGCAGCGCGCCGGGATTGACGATGTTGGTGGGCGTGCCCTTGATGAAGTTCACCACGTTGTCGAACGCCGAACTGAAGAAGTTCTCGTAGTTGTTCAGTTCCACGTAGCCGATGTGGGGCGTGCAGATGCAGTTCTCCAGCCGCAGCAGGGCATGCCCCTGCAGAATGGGTTCCGACTCGAACACGTCCACCGCCGCCATGCCGGGTCGGCCGCGGTTGAGCGCTGCCAGCAGCGCCTCGGGTTCGATCAGCTCGGCACGTGACGTGTTGACCAGAAGCGAAGTGGGCTTCATGCGGAGCAGGTCGTCCAGCCGCACGCAGCCTGCGCTTTGTTCGCTCAGCCGAAGGTGCAGGCTGAGCACGTCGCAACACTCGAAGAACCCCTCCTTGGAGGTCGCGACATCGTGACCGTCGGCGGCGGCGCGTGCACGCGACTCTTCCGAGCCCCAGACCACCACGCGCATGCCGAATGCACGCCCGTATCCGGCCACCATGGCGCCGATCCGCCCGTAGCTCCAGACCCCCAGCGTCTTGCCGTGGAGCACCATGCCCAGCCCGAAGTTGGACGGCATGGCCGATGACTTGAGGCCGGATTGCTGCCAGGCACCGTGCTTGAGGTTGGACACGTACTGCGGAATGCGGCGCATGGCCGCCAGCACCAGCGCCCAGGTGAGTTCGGCCGGCGCCACCGGCGAGCCGGCCCCCTCGGCCACCGCAATGCCGCGCTCGGTGCAGGCGGCCACGTCGATGTGGCCGCCGACCCGGCCGGTCTGCGCGATGAGCTTGAGCCGGGGCAGCTTGTCGATGAGCTGCCGCGTCATGTGGGTGCGCTCCCGGATGAGCACCACCACATCGGCATCGCGCAGGCGGATCGACAGCTGGCCAACGCCCTTGACGGTGTTGGTGAAGACCTTGGCGGGGTAGGGCTCGAGTTTCTCGGCGCAGTGCAGTTTGCGCACGGCGTCTTGATAGTCGTCGAGGATCACGATGTTCATGGCGCCTATTGTGCCCGCGCCCCTTTCCCCGCAAGCCCCACGCCCCCGGAGCCGACCGGGCCGCACACACATGCGCGGCCCGTGGCGTGAACCCCTCAGGCCCGGCGTTGCGCTGTCCGAAGGCCGCCGCGCGCCTCGTCGGCCACCAGCCGGTCGAGTTCGCGGCACACGTCGTCGATGCGCCCTGCGAGCGCCACGCGGCCATCGTGGCGGCGCCTTGCCAGTGCCGCCTGATTCGCTGCCGAACGGCCCAACCAACCTGCACGGGAAAAGCGCCGCAGGGCTCGATCGGGGGCCTCGACCGGTGCGGTCCGCAGGCTGGGCGCCTTGGGTTCGGGCAGCCAGCATTCGATGAGTTGCAGCGGTTTGCGCCAGCTGCTGGAGTGAAAGAACAGTCCCATGTGAAACTCCTTGACGGTGTTGAACACAGGCGAGATTTCCATGGTGGGCCAGCTCCGCGGGGTTTCGTGAAAGGCCAGTCTGCCTTCACGCCACGCCCGCCACCCGCAGCGCTGGCTTCGACCCGGATGGGTCGGTCATGACCCCGGTCGGGTCAGTTCTGGAAGCTGTTGCGGATCAGGCCCACCGCCAGTCCTTCGATTTCGAAAGGTTCGCCGGGCTCGACCACGATGGTGGGGTAATCCGGGTTTTCGGCCCGGAGTTCGACGTGGTCGCGCAGGCGCATGAAGCGTTTGACGGTGACGTCGTCGCCCAGCCGCGCCACCACGATCTGACCGTTGCGTGCCTCGCGCGTGGAGGCCACCGCCAGCAGGTCGCCGTCCAGGATGCCGACGTCGCGCATGGACATGCCGCGCACCCGCAGCAGGTAGTCGGGGGTGCGTTGGAACAGCCCGGGTTCGACCGCGTAGGTCTGGTCGATGTGCTCCTGCGCGAGGATGGGCGAACCGGCGGCCACACGGCCCACCAGAGGCAGCAAGAGCTGAGCGAGCCCGGGCAACGGGAGGTTCAACTGACGGTCTCGCGACTGATTGATACTCTGCAGATCGGCATGGCGCAGCCGGATGCCCCGGGAGGTGCCGCTCACCAGTTCGATGACGCCTTTGCGCGCCAGGGCCTGCAGGTGCTCTTCGGCCGCGTTGGCCGACTTGAATCCCAGCTCGGCCGCGATTTCAGCGCGCGTGGGCGGTGCGCCGGTGCGGGCGATGGCCGTCTGGATCAGGGCCAGGATTTCCTGCTGGCGGGGGGTGAGTCGGGGCGTGGTGACAGGATCAGGGTCGCGCATGGGGCCTCGCTGCGTAGGGTGGATCTGGAACACTGTTCGGGTATCCAGTATCTGTATTTTTAACCAGTTCTCGGGACATGGCAAGTGGCGAATGCAAATGGGCGGGGTCGCATCGTGGTGCTGGGCATGGGCGGCACCATCGCGGGACGGGCTTCGCGCCCCGATGACAACGTGGGTTACGAGGCGGGCCAGGTCCGGGTGGAGGACCTGGCGGCCGGCCTGCCGGCGCTGGCCGGGCTCACCCTGGCTTTCGAGCAGGTCGCCCAGATCAACAGCAAGGACATGCGCCTGCCCGAACTCCAGCGGCTGGTGCACCGGGCACAGGTTCACCTCGAGGACCCGGCGGTCAGCGCCGTGGTGGTCACCCATGGCACCGACACCATCGAGGAAACCGCCTGGCTGCTGCAGGCCCTGCTGGCGCCTGCCAAACCCGTGGTGCTGACTTGCGCCATGCGCCCGGCCACCGCCGTGTCGCCCGATGGCCCGCAGAACCTGAGCGATGCCGTGGCGGTGGCGCTGCACCCGGGCGCGCGAGGCGTGGTGGTGGTGTGTGCCGGGCGGGTGCATGGCCCCGCCGAGGTGACCAAGGTGCATCCCTACCGGACCGATCCGTTCGATTCGGGCGACGCCGGACCGATTGCCCAGGTGGAAGAGGGCCGCGTTCGCCTGTTTCGTGACTGGCCTTCGCAGGCCTGGCGGGCGTCGCGCTGCCGGGCTTTCCTGCAGGCGGCGACCATGCCGCGCGTGGCCTGGTTGTCCAGCCATGCCGATGCCGGCGCCTGGGAGGTCGACGCGCTGCTGGCGGCGGCGCCTGCCCAGCGGGTGCGGGGCATCGTGGTGGCGGGCACCGGCAACGCGTCGCTGCATGCCGACCTGGAATCGGCGCTGCGCCGAGCCACCGCAGCCGGCGTGCGCGTGGCCATGGCCAACCGCAACGGTGCCCCGCCGGTGCCGTACCCGTCGCAGCCGTTTCCCGACATCGACGGGCTGGCGCCGGCCAAGGCACGCTGGGCGCTGGCCCTGGACCTTCTGGAGGCCTGAGCATGTTTGCCGCGCTGGGCGCCCATCCCTGGGCCTATCCCATGCTGGAGGTGGTCCACATCGTGGGCATTGCGCTGCTGCTGGGCAACCTCGTGCTGGTGGAGGCGCGCGTCTGGGGCCTGGGCGTCGCGCTGCCGGTCGAACCGCTGGCGCGCCTGGGACTCACGCTAAGCCTGAGCGGATTCGGGCTTTGCGTGGTCACCGGGGTGTTGATGTTCGGCACCATGCCCGCGGAACTGTTGGCCAACCGCGTGTTCACAGCCAAGATGGCGCTGATCATGCTGGCGGGCTGCAATGCAGGCTGGTTCCATGCCCGGCAATCGCTTAAGCGCCTGGACGGCACGGCCCGGTTCATCATGGGCGTGTCGACCGTGTTGTGGCTGCTGGTGATCACCTGCGGCCGCTGGATCGGCTACGTTTGACCAAGGAGATATCGATGCACCGAAGAACCCTGTTGCAGGCAGGTGGCGCGCTGACCCTGGGAGGGCTGGGCACCATTGCCAGGGCCCACCATGGCTGGAGCAGTTTCGACCAGGGTCGTCCCGTCTACCTCGAAGGCCGTGCCGTGCAGGTGGCCTGGCGCAATCCCCACGCCGAACTGATGCTGGACGTGCCCGACAACCTCGCGGTGCCAGCCAGCCTGGCCCAGCGCCCGGTGCCGGCGCAGTCGGCCAGCGTCGATGGGGCGTCGCTGTTGGCGCGCGCCGTGACCCCCACCCGCAAAGACAAGCGCTGGCAGATCGAGCTGGCCCCGATCTTCCGCATGAACCAGTGGCAGGTGCCCGAGGTGAAGGACGGCGACCGCATCGCCATGGTGGGTTTCACCTTCGAGGGCGAACGCGGCGAGCCGATCCTGCGCGTCGAGTACCTGTTCATTGGCGACAAGACCTACGGCCTTCGATCCAGCCCCGCCTGAGCCGGGCGGGCCTCACGCAGCAAAAAGCCCCGCCATGGCGGGGCTTTTTTCAGGGGCAGGCGGGTGGCGTCAGCCGGCGAGCGCCTGCAGGGCCCGTGCGGTGATGTCTTCGACGCTGCCCACGCCGCTGATGGCGCGGTACCTGGGCGCCGCGGTGGGATCGGCCTTGGCCCACTGGCTGTAGTAGTCCACCAGCGGCCGGGTCTGGGCGCTGTACACCTCCAGCCGCTTCTTGACCGTTTCTTCCCTGTCGTCGTCGCGCTGGATCAGCGGTTCGCCGGTCACGTCGTCCTTGCCATCCACCTTGGGCGGATTGAACTTGACGTGGTAAGTGCGGCCCGAGGCCGGGTGCGAGCGGCGGCCGCTCATGCGCTCGATGATGGCGTCGAACGGCACGTCGATTTCCAGCACGTGGTCGAGCTTGACGCCCGCTGCCTTCATGGCGTCGGCCTGAGGAATGGTGCGGGGGAAACCGTCGAACAGGAATCCGTTGGCGCAATCGGGCTGGGCAATGCGTTCCTTGACCAGGTTGATGATCAGGTCGTCGCTGACCAGGGCGCCGGCATCCATCACGGCCTTGGCCTGCAGGCCCAGGGGCGTGCCGGCCTTCACAGCGGCGCGCAGCATGTCGCCGGTGGAGATCTGGGGAATGCCGAACTTCTGGCAGATGAACGCCGCCTGCGTACCCTTGCCGGCCCCCGGTGGCCCCAACAGAATCAATCTCATCGCTTTCCTTTTAAGAGTTTCAATGGCGTCGCCGCGTGTCTCGCGCGGCGGCCCCTGGGCACGCGCACCGGGGATCTCCCGGTGAGGATAGCACGCGACTTCCCGACAAAGACTTACAGCGCACCGGGGCGGTGCGCACCTTTCAGCCCGCTTGCAGCAGCGCCCGAACCCGTTCCAGGTCCTGCGGCGTGTCCACCCCCGGACCCGGTGCGCGATCGGTCAGGTGCACGGCAATTCGCTCACCATGCCAGAGCGCGCGCAGCTGCTCGAGCGACTCCAGCCGCTCGGTCGGTGCAGCGGGCAGGGTGGGGAAGCGGCGCAGAAAGCCGGCTCGATAGGCGTAGATGCCGACGTGCCGCAGCGGGCGAGGGTCCGGCAGTTCGCCGGTGCGTTCCATGCCGTCGCGCCACCAGGGAATCGGCGCGCGGCTGAAGTACTGGGCAATGCCCGCCCGATCGGTCACCACCTTGACCACGTTCGGGTTGAGCCAGTCCTCGCGGCGCTCGATGGCGTGGGCCGCGGTGCTCATCGCGCACCCGGGTTGGTCGCGAAGCGCCTGCGCCACCGCGTCGATGAGGGCGGGCTCGATCAGGGGTTCATCGCCCTGCACATTGACCAGCAGATCGTCGCCGTCCAGGCCGAGCTGCCCGCAGGCCTCGGCCAGCCGGTCGCTGCCGCTGGGGTGGTCCGCCCGTGTCGCCACGGCTTCAACGCCATGGTCCCGGCAGGCTTGCAGGATGCGGGCGTCGTCGGCCGCCACCACACAGCGGCTGGCGCTGCTGAGCGCGGCGCGGCGCGCCACCCGCACCACCATGGGCAGGCCGGCAATGTCGGCCAGCGGCTTGTCCGGCAGGCGGCTGGACGCCATGCGGGCCGGAATCAGGACGGTGAAGCCCGCCACGCTCAGGCCGCTGGGGCGGGTTTGGGCGGGCGCGCGGCTTCCTCTTCGGTGAGCGGCCGTGCTTCGTGTTCCAGCAGCACCGGAATGCCGTCGCGAATCGGGTAAGCGAGGCGGGCGCTGCGAGAGCGCAGTTCCTGTGCGTCGCGGTGGTAGGTCAATGGGCCCTTGGTGACCGGGCACACCAGCAGTTCGAGCAGTTTGGAATCCATGGTGCAAATGATAGGCGCGGCTCAGGCCGTTCGCCGGCCCAGCCGCCGATCGATTTCGGCGAAAAGACCCGGGTCGATGGCAAGCTCGAGCGGCACCGCCCACACCTGCACCCCCGGCGGCGGGTGACCCAGCTTGACCAGGTCCTTTTCGGTGCAGACCACGGCGCCCCCGACCGTGCGCAGAGCGGCCTCCAGCTGCCCGGCGTCGGCGTGGTCGGGCAGGGCGATGGTCTGCTGCGGCCGCAGCCCGGCCGCCACGAGCATGTCGAAGAACGCCTGCGGCCGGGCGATGGCCGCCAGCGCCGTGACCGGTTCGCTGGCCAGATCGGCCAGGGGCCTGCGCTGGCCGTCCAGGCCGACCGCGTGATCGCCCAGCCGCCGGCTGGCGTCGAAACCGGGAACGCCCGCCGGCAAGGGCACGTGGGGTGCCCTACCCAGGCCGCGCTGCCGAAGCACCAGGTGGGGCGCATGGTCGACGTTGCGCACCGGCCAGGGCTCGCGCAGCAGCCCGGCCGGCAACAGCCAGCCATTGCCCAGCCCGCGCTCGTCGAACACCGCCAGCCTGAGGTCGCTGCCCAGCGCCCAGTGCTGTAGCCCGTCGTCGCAGACGATGAGTTCCGTGTCCGGGTGGGCGGCCAGCAAGGCGGCAGCGGCGGCGGCACGGCGGCGCCCCACCCACACCGGCACGCCGGTGCGGCGGCGGATCAGCAGCGGTTCGTCCCCGGTGAGGCCGGGGCTGTCATGCGGCTCCACGGGCAGAACGCCGTCGCTGCGGCGGCCATGCCCGCGCGACACCACGCCCACGCGCCAGCCCCGTTGCACCAGGTGCTGCACCAGTGCGATGGTGGTGGGCGTCTTGCCGGCGCCGCCGGCCACGATGTTGCCGACCACCACCACCGGCACGCGCACCCGGGTGGACCGCAGCCAGCCGTGCCGGAACAGAAGGCGCCGCAACCCGAGCAGGGCGCCGTACAGAAGGGACAGTGGCCAGAGCAGCCAGGCCCCCGGACCGCGGTGCCGCGCCAGGCCTTGCCAGCCCGACTCGCGCGAGGCCTGCGGCGGCATGCGGGTCAGGGGCGCGTGCGCGCCGCGCCCGAAGTGCCCTGCTGCGTGGCGAAGGTGATCTGCACCAGGCCCGCGCGCCGCGCCGCGTCCATCACATTGATGACGGCCTGGTGCGTGGCGGCGGCGTCGGCGCTGATGACGATGACCGTTTCGCGGCCGCCATCGACACTTTCCTGCAGGGCGCTGGTGAGCAGTTCCACGCTGGTGCCTGTCAGCACCACGCGGTTGATGGCGTAGCGCCCGTCGGCGCCGACCGACACCACCACTTCCTTGGGGTTCTGTTTCTGCGCCTCGGCGTCGGCCACTGGCAGGTTCACCTTCAGCTCGGTGTATTTGCTGTAGGTGGTGGTGAGCACCAGAAAGATGACGACCACCAGCAGGATGTCGATGAACGCGATCAGGTTGATCTCGGGCTCATCGCGGTGGGAGCCGCCGTGGAAGTTCATGACTTGCGCACGGCGATCAGGTGGCGGGCAAAGCGCTCGGCGGCCACTTCCATCGTCAGCAGGTATTCATCGACCCGCCCGCGGAAGTAACGCCAGAAGATCAGCGCCGGGATCGCGACGATCAGGCCGAAGGCCGTGTTGTAGAGCGCGATCGAGATGCCGTGGGCCAACTGGCCGGGATCACCGCCGCCGGGCACCACGCCGAGTCCGCCGCCGGCCTGCGATCCGAAGATCTCGATCATGCCGATCACGGTGCCAAGCAGGCCCAGCAGGGGCGCCGCCGACGCAATGGTGGCCAGCGCGCCCAGGTATTTCTGCATGCGGGCGGCTGCCTGCCTGCCCGCGCCCTCGAGGTTGGCCCGAAGGTCCTCGGCCGTGGCCTTGGGGTTGCTGTTGAAGGTGCGAAAACCGGTGGCCAGCACCGCGCCCAACACCGAGTTCTGCTCGAGTTGCGCCACCACGTCCGGCCCCGGGATGCCGTTGCGAGACACCATCATGGCTTCGTCGAGCAACTTGGGTGGCGCGATCTTGCTGGTCTTGAGGCTGATGAACCGTTCAATGACGAGCGCCATGCCGATCACCGAACACAGGATCAGGGGCCAGATCGGCCAGCCAGCGGCTTGTATGATGGAAAACAACGGTGGGTCTCCGTACTCAAGGTGCCGACGGCACCGGTCAACAGCGGCGGATTATGGACCAGTGCCCCGCGCTTTCCCGCGATCGCCCCGATGCCCGACGCGCCCGGTGCGCCGGGCGCGTCGGCGCCCGTCAGGTGCACAACTTCTGTGGATAACTTTGTGAAGAACCCCGCGAACAAGGCGGCAGATCGTTCATCTGCGGTGCCTGCGCTTCGATTGCCTGCTTTTTGGGCACCACATTCCGCTTTGGAATCAAGCCACTGCGCGCACGGCCTTGATTTGTCGGGCACTGGCGACATGACAACCAGCATTGGTGCGGCCTGTGGACACGTTTGACCCTGCAACGCCCGGTGGAGCGCCCGATGGCGCGGCGCATGCAGCGCCGGCCGAGCGTGTCTGGGCGGTTGGCCCCCTCGTGCGAGCCGTGGCGGACACCTTGTCCGCCCGGTTCAACCCGGTGGCCGTGCAGGGCGAGATTTCGGGTTTCTCGCGCGCGGCCAGCGGGCATTGTTACTTCGCCCTCAAGGACGAGGCCGGTCAGCTGCGTTGCGCCATGTTCCGGCGTTCCGCCGATGGGCTGGACTTCGCGCCCCGGGATGGGTTGCGGGTGGTGGTTCGCGGGCGGATCGACGTGTACGGCCCCCGGGGCGACCTGCAACTGATCGTCGAGGCCATGCGGCCGGCCGGGCAGGGCACTCTGTACGAGCAGTTCCTGCGCCTGAAGGCGGCGCTCCAGGGCGAGGGCCTGTTCGACGCCGACCGCAAGCGCGAACTGCCCCCGCACCCGCGGCACGTCGGTGTGGTGACGTCGCTGGGTGCCGCTGCGCTGCGCGATGTGGCCACTGCGCTGCGGCGCCGCGCGCCGCACCTGGCGGTGACCGTTTTTCCGGCGGCGGTGCAGGGTGCCCAGGCGCCCGCCGAACTGGTGGCGGCCCTTCAGGCGGCCAATGCCCACCGGGGTGCCCGAGGCCCTTGCGATGTGCTGCTGCTGGTGCGGGGAGGCGGCTCGCTGGAAGACCTCTGGGCGTTCAACGACGAATCGGTGGTGCGCGCGGTGGCCGCGTCTTCGTTGCCGGTGGTCGTCGGGGTGGGACACGAGACCGACTTCACCCTGGCCGACTTTGCCGCCGACCTGCGCGCCCCCACCCCCACCGCCGCCGCCGAGCTGTGTGCCGCGCCACAGGCCCAGCGCCTGGGCGAACTGTCTTACCTGCAGGAGCGCCTGTCGTCGGCCGTGCAGGACGCCATCGACGAGCGCGCGCAGCGCCTGGACCTGCTGGCTCAGCGCCTGGGGCGCCCGTCGGGTCGGCTGTCGGGGGCGCGGGAACACCTGCGTTCGCTGCAGTCCGGGTTGCAGGGTGGCCTGCGGCTCTGGCTGCAGCGGCAATCGCTCGCCCAGCGCGCCCTGGCGCAGCGACTGCCGCAAGGCGCGGCGCGTGCGCTGGACCGACAGCGCGACCGCCTCGAGCGCAGCCGGTCGGCGCTGTCCCTGCTCGACCCCGATCTCGTGCTCAAGCGCGGCTACGCCTACCTCACCGACCCGTCGGGGCACGCCATCACCAGCGCCGCGCAGGTCCGCCCGGGCGATGACTTGGTGGCCGCGCTGTCCGACGGGCAGGTGCCCCTGCGCGTGCGCGATCGGTCATAACCCCGCCGGCAGTGGCGTCACACACGCTGCCTACAATCGCCGGTTCACCCACAACCCATCACAAGAGGAAGCGCATGGAACACACCCTGCCCGCACTGCCCTACGGTCTGGACGACCTCGCCCCGCACTACAGCCGCGAGACCCTGGAGTACCACCACGGCAAGCACCACAACGCCTACGTGGTGAACCTCAACAACCTGCAAAAGGGCACCGAGTTCGAAAGCATGGACCTCGAGTCCATCATCAAGAAGTCGTCTGGCGGCGTGTACAACAACGCGGCCCAGATCTGGAACCACACCTTCTTCTGGAACTGCATGAAGCCCAACGGCGGCGGCGAACCGGCTGGCGCGCTGGCCGCGGCCATCAACGCCAAGTGGGGCAGCTACGCCGCCTTCAAGGAAGCCTTCGTCAAGAGCGCCGTGGGCAACTTCGGTTCCGGCTGGACCTGGCTCGTCAAGAAGGCCGATGGCTCGGTGGACATCGTCAACACCGGCGCCGCCGGCACGCCGCTGACCTCGGCCGACAAGGCCCTGCTGACCGTGGACGTGTGGGAACACGCCTACTACATCGACTACCGCAACGCCCGCCCCAAGTTCGTCGAGACCTTCCTCGACAAACTGGTGAACTGGTCTTTCGCCGAGAAGAACTTCGCCTGAGGCGTTGCACCTCGCGAACGAAAAAGCGGCCCTCGGGCCGCTTTTTCGTTGGGGATCTGCCCGTTCAGCGCTTTTGGAACGGTGGCCCGGTCAACAAGTAGCCAGCCCGGATGTTGCGCTTGGCGAACCAGCCCTGGTTCATTTCCAGCACGAAGCGCACCGGCTCGGTCGAGCAGTGGCTTTGCTCGGACATCGGCTGCATGTCGGCCAGGTTCACGATGCGGCCGTCGTCGGCCACGAAGGCGGCGGTGAGCGGGATCACGGTGTTGCGCATCCAGAAGCACTGGGTGGCGGGCTGCTCGAACACGAACAGCATGCCCTCGTGCGTGGGCATCGAGGTGCGGTGCATCAGGCCGATCTGGCGCTGCATGGGGGTGGCCGCCACCTGGGCGTCGATCCGGTGCATGCCGGCAGCCAGTGCGGTGCGTGGCAGATCCAGCTGAGGTTTGCCTTCAGGCGCCTGGGCGAACGAAGGCGTCAGAAAAGCCGATAGGGCGAGGAGTAGGGCGCCAGCCCAGGCCGACACGGCTGGACGGGTCGTTGCGGTCGTCTTCATGCGCGGATGGTATCGACCTGTCAGGTCCACGGCATGAGGCAGGGCTAAAATGGTCGATGCGCATCATGCGAAATGATGTTTCAGGCGGCCCGGCAGTCGTTGCTGCATGCCCGGCCCACACCAGCCCATCCGGAGACCCGTTCCCATGTACCAGCACATCAAGGTGCCCGCCCAAGGCCAGAAGATCACCGTCAACAAGGACTTCTCGCTGAACGTCCCCGACCAGCCGATCATTCCGTACATCGAGGGCGATGGCACCGGCTTCGACATCACGCCCGTGATGCTGAAGGTGGTGGACGCCGCGGTGGCCAAGAGCTATGGCGGCAAGCGCAAGATCCACTGGATGGAGGTGTACGCCGGCGAGAAGTCGACCAAGGTGTATGGCCCTGACGTGTGGCTGCCCGAGGAGACGCTGGCCGCCCTGCGCGAATACGTGGTGTCCATCAAGGGCCCGCTGACCACCCCGGTGGGCGGCGGCATCCGCTCGCTCAACGTGGCGCTGCGCCAGGAACTCGATCTGTACGTCTGCCTGCGCCCGGTGCAGTACTTCAAGGGCGTGCCTTCGCCCCTGAAAGAGCCCGAGAAGACCAACATGGTCATCTTCCGCGAGAACTCGGAAGACATCTACGCCGGCATCGAGTACGAAGCCAAGTCGCCCAAGGCGGTCAAGCTCATCAAGTTCCTGCGCGAGGAAATGGGCGTCACCAAGATCCGCTTCCCGGAAACCTCCGGCATCGGCATCAAGCCGGTGTCGATCGAGGGCACCGAGCGCCTGGTGCGCAAGGCGATCCAGTACGCCATCGACAACGACAAGCCCAGCGTGACGATCGTCCACAAAGGCAACATCATGAAGTACACCGAGGGTGGCTTCCGTGACTGGGCCTACGCCCTGGCCCAGCGCGAGTTCGGCGCCGAACTCATCGACGGCGGCCCGTGGTGCAAGTTCAAGAACCCGAAGACCGGCAAGGAAATCGTCATCAAGGACAGCATTGCCGACGCCTTCCTGCAGCAGATCCTGCTGCGCCCGGCCGAGTACTCGGTGGTGGCCACGCTCAACCTCAACGGCGACTACATCTCCGACGCGCTGGCGGCCCAGGTGGGCGGCATCGGCATCGCCCCGGGCGCAAACCTGAGCGACTCGGTGGCCTGCTTCGAGGCCACCCATGGCACCGCCCCCAAGTACGCCGGCAAGGACTACGTGAACCCGGGTTCCGAGATCCTGTCGGCCGAAATGATGCTCCGCCACATGGGCTGGAAGGAAGCCGCCGATCTGGTGATCACCTCGCTGGAGAAGGCCATCCTGTCCAAGAAGGTCACCTATGACTTCGCCCGCCTCATGGACGGCGCCACCCAGGTGAGCTGCTCGGGCTTCGGCCAGGTCATGATCGACCACATGTGATCAAGGCCTTCCCGGCCCGCCAAGCCCCGTCCGGGTCCGCCCGGCGGGGCTTTTTTGTTGCCGGCCGTCGGCGCAGGGCGTTCGGGCTCGAATTGCACCCGAATTGCGCCGGTTTACCGCCGCTGCTCCCGCCCTTGTCGCCAGCACCCGCTCGCACAATCCTGTCAAACCTGCGGCGTTTGTCGTTTCCACGTCGATCCTGAATCCCGGATGACGGCGTGGGCGCCGAGCGATCGCTAGAATGAATTTCATGGCTTCCCAGACCCCGAAGAAACCCGAGCTTCCCGCTGCACCCCCGGCGGTGGGCAACGACGACGCGGTCGTTCTGGAGCGGCGCACCCAGCGCATCCAGCCTCCCCAGATGTACCAGGTGGTGCTGCTCAACGACGATTTCACCCCGATGGAGTTCGTGGTGCAGGTGATCCAGGAGTTCTTCAGCAAGGACCGTGAAACGGCCACCCAGATCATGTTGAAGATCCATCTGGAAGGCAAAGGTGTCTGTGGGGTCTATTCCCGCGACGTGGCCAGCACCAAGGTCGACCAGGTGCTTCAGGCCGCCCGCTCGGCGGGGCACCCCTTGCAATGCTTGAGCGAACCTGTTGAATAAACACCGGCCCACCCCCATCTCGACCTACATTCGTCTCAAGACGTCTCTCCCTCGACCCCCAGCCCAAGGACGTGCCCCATGATTGCCCAGGAACTTGAAGTCAGCTTGCACATGGCCTTTGTGGAGGCCAGGCAGCAGCGGCACGAATTCATCACGGTCGAGCATTTGCTGCTGGCCCTGCTGGACAACCCCAGCGCCGCCGAGGTGCTGCGTGCCTGCTCCGCCAACATCGACGACCTCCGGAAGTCGCTCACCAACTTCATCAAGGACAACACCCCGCAGGTGGCTGGCACCGACGAGGTGGACACCCAGCCCACGCTGGGTTTCCAGCGCGTCATCCAGCGCGCCATCATGCATGTGCAGTCCACCGGCAACGGCAAGAAGGAAGTCACCGGCGCCAACGTGCTGGTGGCGATCTTCGGCGAGAAGGATTCGCACGCCGTGTACTACCTGCACCAGCAGGGCGTCACCCGCCTCGACGTGGTGAACTTCATTGCGCACGGCATCCGCAAGAGCGACCCGCCCGAGCCGACCAAGTCCAACGAAAGCGCCGCCGAGAACGAGGAAGCGGCGGAATCGAAGGGCAACGAAAAGGCTTCGCCACTGGAGCAGTTCACCCAGAACCTCAACCAGATGGCCAAGGACGGCAAGATCGATCCGCTGATCGGCCGTGAGTACGAGGTTGAGCGCGTCATCCAGATCCTCTGCCGCCGACGCAAGAACAACCCGCTGCTGGTGGGCGAGGCGGGCGTGGGCAAGACCGCCATCGCCGAGGGCCTGGCCTGGCGCATCACCCAGGGCGACGTGCCCGAGATCCTGGCCGAGTCCAGCGTGTATTCGCTCGACATGGGCGCGCTGCTGGCCGGCACCAAGTACCGCGGCGACTTCGAGCAGCGCCTCAAGGGTGTGCTCAAGTCCCTCAAGGACAAGCCCAACGCCATCCTGTTCATCGACGAGATCCACACCCTGATCGGGGCTGGCGCGGCTTCGGGCGGCACGCTGGACGCGTCCAACCTGCTCAAGCCGGCGCTCTCCAGCGGCCAGCTCAAGTGCATCGGCGCCACCACCTTCACCGAGTACCGCGGCATCTTCGAGAAAGACGCGGCCCTGTCGCGCCGTTTCCAGAAGGTCGACGTGGTCGAGCCGACCGTGGAACAGACGGTGGACATCCTCAAGGGCCTCAAGTCGCGCTTCGAGGAGCACCACAACGTCAAGTACGCCGTGGCCGCCCTGCAGGCCGCGGCCGAGCTGTCGGCCAAGTACATCAACGACCGCCACCTGCCCGACAAGGCCATCGACGTCATCGACGAGGCGGGTGCCGCGCAGCGCATCCTGCCGGCGTCCAAGCGCAAGAAAACCATCTCCAAGACCGAGGTCGAGGAAATCGTGGCCAAGATCGCCCGCATTCCGCCGGCCAACGTGTCCAACGACGACCGCGGCAAGCTGGCCACGCTCGAGCGCGACCTCAAGAGTGTCGTGTTCGGCCAGGACAAGGCGCTCGAGGTGCTGTCGGCCAGCGTGAAGATGGCGCGTTCCGGCCTGGGCCGGGCCGACAAACCCATCGGTGCCTTCCTGTTCAGCGGCCCCACCGGCGTCGGCAAGACCGAAGCCGCCAAGCAGCTGGCCTACATCATGGGCATCGACCTGATCCGCTTCGACATGTCGGAGTACATGGAGCGCCACGCCGTGAGCCGCCTGATCGGCGCGCCCCCGGGCTATGTGGGCTTCGACCAGGGCGGTCTGCTGACCGAGGCGATCACCAAGAAGCCGCACTGCGTGCTGCTGCTCGACGAGATCGAGAAGGCGCACCCGGACATCTTCAACGTGCTGCTGCAGGTCATGGACCACGGCACGCTGACCGACAACAACGGGCGCAAGGCCGACTTCCGCAACGTGATCATCATCATGACCACGAACGCGGGTGCCGAGACCATGAACAAGGCCAGCATCGGCTTCACCAACGCCCGCGAGGCCGGTGACGAGATGGCCGACATCAAGCGCCTGTTCACGCCCGAGTTCCGCAACCGCCTCGATGCGATCGTGGGCTTCAAGGCCCTGGACGAGCAGATCATCCTGCGAGTGGTGGACAAGTTCCTGCTGCAGCTCGAGACCCAGCTGGCCGAGAAGAAGGTCGAGGTCACCTTCACCGACACGCTGCGCAAGCACCTGGCCAAGAAGGGCTTCGATCCGCTGATGGGCGCTCGCCCGATGCAGCGCCTCATCCAGGACACGATCCGCCGCGCCCTGGCCGACGAACTGCTGTTCGGCCGCCTCACCGAGGGCGGTCGCCTCACCGTCGACCTGGTCACCAAGACCGGCGAGGACGGCAAGGAAACCCACGATGTCGACCTCGACATCCAGCCGCTGCCCAAGAAAGAGGGCAAGGCCAAGCCTGAAGAGGCGACCGAGGTCTGATCCCTGGTGCCCTGAAACAAAAAGCCCGGCTGAGCCGGGCTTTTTCTTGCGCGATCGATGTCCGGCGTCAGGGCCGCGCGAGGTAGGCCGAGCGGATCGCCTCGATCCGGTTCCGGTTGGTGCCGAAGTCCTTGCGCCCCAGCCGGCTGGCGCTGCGCACGTCGATGGCGTTGCGCTGCGGGTCGAACCAGAACTCCAGGTCGTCGGTGAACTTCATCCAGCGGGTCGTGGCTTCGGCGCGCAGGTAGTCCGGGCGCTCTTCCACCACCGTCACGCCGGGCATCTCCCGCAGAACGGCGGCCAGTGCCTTCATGGCGGGCTGCTGTCCACCCGCTTTGGCGGGCAGTGGATCGATGGTGGCGTAGGCCTGCTGAGGGTGGCCGGGGTGCAGGCTGGCCTGGCTGCTGACGCTGTTGGGCGTGGATGAGGGCGCCTTGAGCCGACCGGCGTTCACCCCAAGATCGGCGGGTGCGCGCCCGCGCAAGGCGCCGAACTGGGCCGCCGCCAGCAACAGAACCGCCAGGAGGGCGAGGGTGGCGAGCATGCGCGGCAGCCGCTTCAACGCTTGCCACCCAACAGGCCACCCAGCACACCCCGAAGGATCTGCCGGCCGATGCCGCTGGCCACCGTGCGGGCGGCCGTCTTGGCCATGGTCTGCACCAGCCCGTCGTACTGACCACCGCGCGGGCCGGTGCGGCCGAACAGCACCTCGTTGATGGCGCTCTTGCCTTCGGCGGGTGCTTCCTTGGGCGCGCCCGGAATGCGCGGCGCCTTGACGGCGGGTTTCTCGTCGCCGGCATCGTCGGCGGCGGCCTCGCCGCGCGACGC
Organism: Synechococcus sp. UW140; assembly: GCA_943371665.1. Classification (GTDB taxonomy): domain Bacteria; phylum Pseudomonadota; class Gammaproteobacteria; order Burkholderiales; family Burkholderiaceae_C; genus Hydrogenophaga. The sequence goes on along the minus strand of CALRVR020000010.1, from coordinate 121,460 downwards.
CGCGTGCGAGCGGAACATCTCGTAGGCGCTCTCTCGGTCCAGCACCTTTTCGTAGGTGCCGGCCACCAGCGATCCCTGGATCAGCGCACGCCGCTGCTCGGGCGTGATCGGCCCGATCTGGCTGCCGGGCGGAATCACGTACACCCGCTCGGTCTCGCAGGGCCGGCCCTTGGCGTCGAGGAAGCTCACCAGCGCCTCGCCCACGCCCAGTTCGGTGATGGCGGCCTCGATGTCGAGGCCGGCCTTGGGCCGCATGGTCTGGGCGGTGGCCTTCACCGCCTTCTGGTCGCGCGGGGTGAAGGCGCGCAGCGCGTGCTGCACGCGGTTGCCCAGCTGGCCGAGCACCGAGTCGGGGATGTCCAGCGGGTTCTGGGTCACGAAATACACGCCGACGCCCTTGGAGCGCACCAGGCGCACCACCAGCTCGATGCGCTCCACCAGCACCTTGGGGGCCTCGTTGAACAGCAGGTGCGCCTCGTCGAAGAAGAAGACCAGCTTGGGCTTGTCGGGGTCGCCGATTTCGGGGAGGGTCTCGAACAGCTCCGACAGCATCCACAGCAGGAAGGTGGCGTACAGCCGGGGCGAATTCATCAGCTTGTCGGCCGTCAGGATGTTGATCACCCCTTTGCCATCCACCGTCTGCATGAAGTCGGCGATGTCGAGCATGGGCTCGCCAAAGAACTTGTCGCCACCCTGTTCCTCGACCTGCATCAGGCCGCGCTGGATGGCGCCCACCGACGCGGCGCTGATGTTGCCGTACTCGGTGGTGAACTGCTTGGCGTTGTCGCCCACGTGCTGCAGCATGGCCCGCAGGTCCTTCATGTCGAGCAGCAGCAGGCCGTTGTCGTCGGCGATCTTGAAGATCAGGTTGAGCACGCCGGCCTGCGTGTCGTTGAGGTTGAGCATGCGCGCCAGCAACAGCGGCCCCATGTCGCTGATGGTGGCGCGCACTGGGTGACCCTGCTCGCCGAACACGTCCCACAGGGTGGTGGGGCATTCGGTGGGCTGCGGCAGGTCGATGCCCCGGTCCTTGAGGATGCCGGCCATCTTCTCGCCGATGCGGCCGGTCTGGCTGATGCCGGTCAGGTCGCCCTTGACGTCGGCCATGAACACCGGCACCCCGATCCTCGAGAAGCCCTCGGCGATGGTCTGCAGGGTGACGGTCTTGCCGGTGCCGGTGGCCCCGGTGATGAGCCCGTGGCGGTTGGCCAGTTGGGGCAGCAGGCTGCACTGCGCGGTGGCGTTCTTGGCAATCAGCATGGGTTCGGCCATGGCGGGGTCCTGGAAGGGAATGGGGCGGGATGGGCGGAATCGTAAAATCGCGGGCTTATTAGATCAAAGCCAGACGGGCAAAAGGACAACTTCGTGGCCGGACACAGCAAATGGGCAAACATCCAGCACCGCAAAGGTCGCCAGGACGAGAAGCGCGGCAAGATCTGGACCCGGGTGATTCGTGAGATCACGGTCGCCGCCCGCACCGGTGGTGGCGACCCGGCAATGAACCCCCGCCTGCGGCTGGCGATCGAGAAAGCCAAGGCGGCCAACATGCCGGCCGACCGCATCAAGTACAACGTCGACAAGGCCTCGGGCACCCTGGAAGGCCTCTCGCTCGAAGAGATCCGCTACGAAGGGTACGGCATCGGCGGCGCCGCCGTCATTCTGGACACGATGACCGACAACCGCGTGCGCACCGTGGCCGAGGTGCGGCACGCCTTCAGCAAGTACGGCGGCAACCTGGGCACCGAGGGCTCGGTGTCGTTCCAGTTCAAGCACTGCGGCCAGATCGTGTTTGCCCCCGGTACCTCGGAAGACCTGGTGATGGAGGTGGCGCTGGAAGCCGGTGCCGAAGACGTGATCACCGACGATGACGGCGCCATCGAGGTGCTCACCTCGTACACCGACTTCGAGGCCGTGAAGAACGCGCTGGAGGCCAAGGGCCTCAAGCCCGAGATCGCCGAGGTGACGATGCGGCCCGAGAACACCATCGCCCTCACGGGCGAGGACGCTGCCCGCATGCAGAAGCTGCTCGACATCCTCGAAGACCTCGACGATGTGCAGAACGTCTACCACAACGCTGAAATCTCGGAATGAAGGTTCTTGTCATCGGCGGCGGTGGCCGCGAACACGCGCTCGCCTGGCGCCTCAAGCAGTCCGAGGGGGTGGAGCAGGTGTTTGTGGCACCCGGCAACGCCGGCACTGCGCGCGACCCGCAGCTCACCAACCTCCCCATCACCGACAAGGTGGCGCTGCGCGAATGGGTGCAGGCCAACGGCGTGCAGCTCACCGTCGTGGGGCCCGAGGCGCCGCTGGCCGCCGGGGTGGTCGATGAATTCCGCGCCCACGGGCTGGCCATCTTCGGCCCCACGCAGAAGGCCGCGCAGCTGGAAAGCTCCAAGGCCTTCAGCAAGGCCTTCATGCAGCGCCACGGCATCCCCACCGCGGCCTACCAGACCTTCACCGACGCCGCGCAGGCCCACGCCTACGTGGATGCTCAGGGCGCACCCATCGTGGTCAAGGCCGACGGCCTGGCGGCGGGCAAGGGCGTCGTGGTGGCCATGACGCTGGCCGAGGCGCACGAGGCCATCGACTTCATGTTGCTCGACAACAAGCTTGGCGTGACCCACAACGAAGGCGGCGCCCGTGTCGTCATCGAGGAATTCCTGCAGGGCGAGGAAGCCAGCTTCATCGTGCTGTGCGACGGTGAACACGCGTTGCCGTTGGCCACCAGCCAGGACCACAAGCGCCTCAAGGACGCCGACCAGGGACCCAACACGGGCGGCATGGGCGCGTACTCGCCAGCACCGGTGGTCACGTCCGCCGTGCACCAGCGCGCCATGGACGAGGTGATCCTGCCCACGTTGCGCGGCATGGCCGCCGACGGCGTGCCATACACCGGTTTTCTGTACGCCGGTCTCATGATCACGCCCGACGGCGCGGTCAAGACGCTGGAGTTCAACTGCCGCATGGGCGACCCGGAAACGCAGCCCATCATGATGCGGCTGCGCAGCAACCTGGCGCAGGTGCTGCTGGCGGCCACCCGGGGCGAACTCGACCGCGTGCAGCTTGACTGGGACCCGCGGGTGGCGCTGGGCGTGGTCATGGCCGCGGCCGGCTACCCGCTCGATCCCCGCAAGGGCGACCCGGTCACCGGACTGCCTGCCGACGAGGCCGACCGCATGGTGTTCCACGCCGGCACGGTCCACGACGGCGAAGCCGTGCGCGTGTCGGGTGGGCGCGTGCTGTGCGTCACCGCACTGGCCGACTCGGTGGCGCAGGCCCGCCAGCGCGCCTACGCGGTGGTCGACGCGGTGAGGTTCGACGGCATGCAGTGCCGCCGCGACATCGGGTTCCGGGCGCTTTGAGCGATCCGGTCTTCCTGCAGCCACCGCACCCGGTGCGGTTTTGCGGCTCGCGGCTGGCCGCAGCCCTGCTGCGCCTGGCCGGCTGGCGGGTGCTTTGCGACGGCTTCCCGTCGCGCCAGGGCGTCGCCATCGTCTATCCCCACACCAGCAACGTCGATTTCATCGTCGGGCTGCTGGCCAAGTGGACCATCGGCATTCCCCTGCATTTCTGGGCCAAGGACACCCTGTTCGACGTTCCGCTGTTCGGCCGCTGGCTCGGCTGGCTGGGGGGCATTCCCATCGAGCGGCGATCGCCCCGTGGCGCGGTGGGTGCCATGGTTCACACGCTGAAAGAGGCTGTGGCGGATGACCGGTTCTTCTGGCTCGGCCTGTCGCCCGAAGGCACGCGCAGCCACACCAAGGGTTGGCGCAGCGGCTTCTACCAGGTCGCACTCGGGGCAAACGTGCCCCTTGCGCTCGTGGCACTCGACTACAGTCGCAAGGAATTGAGGGTCATCGATTTCCTGCGCCTGGGCGGCGACCCGGCCGCCGACTACGCCCGCATCGCGGCCGTGCTCGGCAGCGCCCGGGGCTTCCACCCCGACCAGGCCAGCCCGGTGCAACCCTTGCCCAAGCCCATTTCTGCCGATACGGTGTGACCATGTCCGACAACTCCCTCAACAACGTTCGCGAGTACCTGGTCGACCTGCAGGAGCGAATCACCTCCACCGTGGCCATGGTCGACGGTGGGCGCTTCGTGGTCGACCGCTGGACCAAGCCGCCCGGCGAGAAGCTGCAGGGCAGCGGCATCACGCAGATCCTCGAGGACGGCGCGGTGTTCGAGCGCGCGGGCTGCGGTTTCTCCCACGTCACCGGCCCGCAGCTGCCGCCCTCGGCCACGCAGCACCGGCCCGAGCTGGCGGGCGCGCCTTTCGAGGCCATGGGCGTGTCGCTGGTGTTCCACCCCCGCAACCCCTATGTGCCCACCGTGCACATGAACGTGCGCATGCTGGCCGCCACGCCCAAGGGCGCTGCGCCCGTGTGCTGGTTCGGTGGCGGCATGGACCTCACGCCGTACTACGGCTTCGAGGAGGACGCCCGGCATTTCCACCGCACCTGCAAAGCGGCGCTCGACCCGTTCGGCGTGGACAAATACCCGCGCTTCAAGAAGTGGTGCGACGAATACTTCTACCTCAAGCACCGCGACGAGCCTCGCGGGGTGGGCGGCGTGTTCTTCGACGATTTCTCCGAACTCGGCTTCGACGGCAGCCTGGCCATGATGAGTTCGGTGGGCGATGCCTTCCTCGACGCCTACCTCCCCATCGTCGACCGGCGCAAGGGCACGGCCTACGGCGAGCGCGAGCGCAGCTTCCAGCTCTACCGGCGCGGGCGATACGTCGAATTCAACCTCGTCTGGGACCGTGGCACGCACTTCGGCCTGCAGTCCGGCGGCCGCAGCGAATCCATCCTCCTGTCCATGCCCCCGCTGGTGAGCTGGGCCTACAACCGCAAGACCAGGAAGGGCACGCCGGAAGACCGGCTGTACCGCGACTTCCTGGTGCGCAAGGACTGGGTCTGATGGCCAGTGCCCCCGGGGCGATCCGGCGCGTGGGCATGTTTGGCGGCGCGTTCGATCCGCCGCATGGTGCCCACCGGGCCCTGGCCGAGGCCGCCGTGGCGCAACTCGGGCTGGACGTGCTGCACGTGCTGCCGACCGGGCACGCGTGGCACAAATCGCGCACCCTGCTGCCGGCGCGGCACCGCCTGGCCATGTGCGAACGTGCCTTTGGCGATCTGCCACGCGTGGTGATCGATCCGCGCGAAACCGAACGGGCGGGGCCCACCTACACCGCCGACACCCTCACCGAACTGCGCGCCCAGTACCCGGCAGCCCGGCTTTACCTGATCCTCGGGGCCGATCAGCTGCTGTCGTTCAAGACCTGGGTGCGCTGGCAGGACGTGCTCGCCCTGGCCACCCTGGCCGTGGCCAACCGACCCACCAGCATCGGCGCGCACGCGCTGCTGGGCCAGGCCGAGGAAACCGATCTGTCGGGCGTCGACATCCCTTTCGAGCGGCTCGACATGCCGCTGCAGCACCTCAGCGCCACCGCCGTGAGGGCGCGCCTGGCCAGCCCATCGGCCGACGGCCCGCCCCTGGACGTTCTGGTCCCGGGACCGGTCGCAGGCTATATTTCACAACATCACCTCTACGAAACCGTTCAATGACCAGCGAATCCGCCGCCAAGAAAGACATCCAGAAACTGCAACGGGCCATCGTCGAGGGGCTCGAGGACGTCAAGGGCCAGGACATCGTGGTCTTCAACACCGAAGAGCTGTCGCCGCTGTTCGAGCGCGTGATCATCGCCAGCGGTACGTCGAACCGCCAGACCAAGGCGTTGGCGGCCAGTGTGCGCGACGCCGTGCGTGAGGCTGGTTTCGACAAGCCGCGGGTCGAAGGCGAGGACAACGGCGAATGGATCATCGTGGACTGCGGCCAGGCCGTGGCCCATGTGATGCAGCCCGCCATTCGGCAGTACTACCGGCTGGAAGAAATCTGGGGCGTCAAGCCTGTGCGACTGAAGGGCCCGGCCGAGAAGGCCGCCGCCCGCAAGGCAGCCCCGGCGAAAAAGGCCGCCAGGTCCGAACCCGCCGAGCCCGTGGCGGAGACCCGCCCCGCGCGCAAGGCGCCGGCCCGGTCCGCCACGGGGAAAGCGCCTTCCGGCAAGCCGGCAGGCGGCAAGACCGCCCCCTCCCGAAAGACCGCTGCCAAGGCCGCCCCCGCCAAGGCGGCACCGGCGCGGCGCGCCGCGTCGGCCGGAAGCGCTGCCGGCAAACCGGCCACCACCCGGTCCAGCGCCACCCGGTCGGCGGGAGCCGCCTCGTCCACCGGACGCAAGCCCGCCGCCAAGTCGCGCGCTGCGCTGCCCAAGGTGGTGGTGGGCCAGTCGGTGGCCAAGAAGAAACCCGCCGCCAAGCCGGCCGCCAAGCCCGCAGCCCGCAAGCCAGCGACCAAGAAGAAGGCATGAAGCTCGTGATCGTCGCGGTCGGGCAGAAGGTGCCTGACTGGGCCCGGACCGCCTACGACGATTACGCCAAACGCTTCCCCCCCGAGCTGCGCGTCGAGCTCAAGGCCGTCAAGACCGAACCGCGCGCGTCCCGAACCACCGAATCCCTCTGGGCCGCCGAGCGCCAGCGCATTGAGGCGGCCATTCCGCGCGGTGCGCGTGTGGTGGCACTCGACGAACGCGGCACCGCACTCACCACGCAAGCCCTGGCGCAGCAGCTGCGCGAGTGGCAGCTGGGCGGTGATGACGTGGCCTTGCTCATCGGTGGACCCGATGGCCTCGACCCCGCGCTTCGCGAGTCGGCCCACCAGCGCATCCGCCTGTCCGATCTCACCTTGCCGCACGCCATGGTGCGTGTGCTGCTGATCGAGCAGCTCTACCGTGCGTGGTCGATCAACGCCAACCACCCTTACCACCGCGAATGAAAACTGGCCCCCACGCTCCGCCGCTTCGCGGGTCGCTGCCCCCCGAGGGGGCGCGTTTCGCCTTGGGGCGGCCCGGCGGCGAAACCTTCATTTACCTCGCTTCGCAGAGCCCGCGCCGGCGCGAATTGCTGGTGCAATGGGGCGTGACGCCCGAACTGCTGCTGCCCGACGCCGATGAAGATGTCGAGGCGCTCGAGGCGGTGAGGCCGGGTGAAGCCCCGGCCACCTATGTGCAGCGGGTGACCCTGGCCAAGCTCGACTCCGCCATGGCGCGCCTGAAACGCCGCGGTCTGCCGCCGGCGCCCGTGCTGTGCGCCGACACCACGGTGGCGCTGGGGCGCCGCATCCTCGGCAAGCCCGCCGACGCCGCCGAGGCGCGCGCCATGCTGGGCGATCTGGCCGGGCGCACGCACCGGGTGCTCACCGCCGTGGCGGTCGGCCGGGGCAAGCGGCGCTTTGCTGCACTGTCCACCTCCACCGTGACCTTCGATGCCCTCACGCCGGCGCAGATCCGCCGCTACGTGGACGGCGGCGAACCCATGGGCAAGGCGGGCGCCTATGCCATCCAGGGCACCGCGGGGCTCTGGGTTCGGCGCATCACTGGCAGCCACAGCGGCATCGTGGGCCTGCCGGCCTTCGAGACCGCCCAGGTCCTTCGCGCGGCAGGCCTGCCGCTTTTCTGACAAGCTGGCACCCCCATGAATCAGGACATCCTCATCAACTGGTCTCCGCAGGAGACCCGCGTGGCCGTGGTGGAGCAGGGCGCCGTGCAGGAGGTGCACATCGAGCGAACGCTTGAACGCGGTCTGGTCGGCAACATCTACCTGGGCAAGGTCTCGCGGGTGCTGCCCGGCATGCAGTCGGCCTTCATCGACATCGGGCTCGATCGCGCGGCGTTTCTGCACGTGGCCGACCTGATGCCCAACATCCAGGCCAAGCACGCACCGACGCGCCCCAACGGCGACACGGCCGCGCCCCAGGTGCTGGCGCCCAACCCGGTGCTGCCGATCGAAAAGCAGATCTTCGAGGGCCAGGCGCTGATGGTGCAGGTGCTCAAGGACCCGATCGGCACCAAGGGTGCCCGCCTGACGGCCCAGATCAGCATTGCAGGTCGCCTGCTGGTCTTTCTGCCGCAAGACACGCACATCGGCGTGTCGCAGAAGATTCCGCCCGCCCAGCGCGAAGCCCTGCGGGCCCGCCTGCAGCAGCTCACCGGCACCAGCGACGGCAGCCCCGCCGGTGGGTTCATTCTGCGAACCAACGCCGAAGACGCCGGCGATCAAGAGCTCGCGGACGACGTGGCCTACCTGCGCAAGACCTGGCTTCGCATCAAGCAGGCGGCACTCAGCCAGCCATCCGCCACCCTGCTGCACGAAGACCTCAACCTCATCCAGCGGGTGCTGCGCGATCTCACCAGTGGCGAAACCCAGTCGATCCGCATCGATTCAAGGGAGCAGCATGGCCTGCTGAAGGTGTTTGCCGAGGAGTTCATGCCCGACACGGTGGGCAAGCTGCACCACTACAGCGGCGAGCGGCCGATCTTCGACCTGTTCAACGTCGACGAGGAGATCGCCCGCGCGCTCGGGCGCCGCGTCGATCTCAAGTCGGGAGGCTACCTGGTGATCGACCAGACCGAAGCGCTCACCACGGTCGATGTGAACACCGGCGGTTTCGTGGGGGCGCGCAACTTCGACGACACCGTGTTCCGCACCAACCTCGAGGCGGCGCAGGCCATTGCGCGCCAGCTGCGGCTGCGCAACCTGGGTGGCATCGTCATCGTCGACTTCATCGACATGACCCGCGAAGACCACCGGGAATCGGTGCTGTCGGAGTTTCGCAAGCAGCTGGCCCGCGACCGCGTCAAGACCATGATCGGCGGCTTCTCACAGCTGGGTCTGGTCGAGATGACCCGCAAACGCACGCGCGAATCGCTCGCCCACATGCTGAGTGAGCCTTGCGAGGCCTGCGGCGGCAAAGGCGAGGTGAAGACCGCGCGCAGCGTGTGCTACGACATCCTGCGGGAAATCCTGCGCGAGGCGCGCGCCTTCAGCCCGCGCGAGTTCCGCGTCGTCGCGGCGCCGAAGGTGGTGGAGCTGTTTCTCGACGAAGAGCGCGCCCACCTGGCGGGCCTGTCCGAGTTCATCGGCAAGCCGATTTCGCTTCAAAGCGAGAACTCGATGACCCAGGAGCAGTACGACATCGTGCTGCTGTAGCCGGCACCGTCAGGCGCGCTGTCGCTCGGCACCGCCATGCACCGGCCCGACCCGGGCCTCGATGTCCTCCTGGAGCGAGCGGCGAAGCCCCAGCAGAAAGCCGGCTTCAGCCACGACGAACAGCGGACCGATGACAAGCCCCACGAGGTCGTCCACGAAAGCGGGCTTGCGGCCCTCGTACCAGTGGCCGATGAACTGGATGACCCACCCCGCCACGAACAGACCGGCACCCACGGCGAGCCAGACGCCGGTGGGTTGGGTGGCCGCCACTTGCGCCAGCCACAACGCCAGACCCAGCAGAGCCGCCATGACGCCGCCCAGCCGCAGGTCGAGACGCAGGTAATAGGCCACGACCGCCAGCGTCAGCACGGTGGCGGGGGAGATCGCCACGCCACCCCAGTGCGCGAACGCGGGCCGCGCCAGCAGAACGGCCACCGCCAGCACGATCATCGGAATGCCGACGAAATGGGTGACGATGTTGCGCCGGTCGCGGTGATAGGCCGCGTACTGGCTCAGCTGTTCGGTGAGGTTCTTCATGGTCGTCCTCCAGGTCAATCGGCCGTGCTCAGCCCCTGGGAATGAAGGCGCGCATACAGGCCGTCGGCCGCCAGCAGCGCCGCGTGCGGGCCTTGTTCGACGATGCGCCCGTCGGCCAGCACCACCACGCGGTCGGCGTGCTCGATGGTGGAGAGCCGGTGCGCGATGACCAGTGTGGTCCGCCCCTTCATGAGCCGGGCCAGCGCGTCCTGCACCAGCCGCTCGGACTCGTTGTCGAGCGCCGAGGTCGCTTCGTCGAGGATCAGCACCGGCGCGTCCTTGTAGATGGCGCGCGCGATCGCCAGGCGCTGCCGCTGGCCGCCCGAGAGCTCGGCGGCGTTGTGCCCCACGTTGGTGTGCATGCCCTGGGGCAGGCGGTCGAGCAGGTCGCCCAGGTTGGCCGATTCAAGGGCCGAGCGAACGCGTGACTCGTCGATCTGGTCGTCGGTGGCGCCCAGGGCCACGTTGGCCGCCAGGGTGTCGTTGAGCATCACCACGTCCTGGCTGACCATGGCGAACTGCCGGCGCAGGTTGCCCAGGTTCCAATCGGGCAACGCCACGCCATCGAGCGTGACGGTGCCCCGCTCGACCTCCACGAACCTGGGCAGCAGATTGACCAATGTCGTCTTGCCCGAGCCCGACGGACCCACGAAGGCCACCACCTCGCCCGGGCGCACCTGCAGGTCGATGCCCCGCAGCGCCACACCCGCGTCGCCCCCTCCGCCGTGCTCGTCTCGCGCGGCGTAGCGCACCCACACCCCCTGGAGGTCGATGGCCCCCTGCACCCGCTCGGTCTGGTGCGTGCCGCCGGTTTGCTCTTCGGTCTGCTCGATGAGCTCCAGCCCGCGCTCCAGCGCCGCCAGGCCCCGCGTGATGGGTGACGCAATCTCGGCCAGGTGCCGGATCGGCGCGATCAGCATGAGCATGGCGGTGACGAAGGCCACGAAATTGCCCACCGTGACCCCGGTGGTGGTGCTCTGCCAGAGCGCCACGGCCACCACCGCCGACAGCGCGGCCGAGGCCAGCAACTGCGTGAAGGGCGTCATGGCCGCCATGGCCACCGTGCTCTTGAGCGCCAGCCGGCGCAGCGACACGCTCAGGACGTCGAAGCGCTCGGCCTGGCGTTCCTGGGCCCCGTGCAGGCGCACCACCCGGTGCGCCAGGGCGTTTTCTTCCACCACGTAGGCCAGTTCGTCGGTGGCCTGCTGGCTGGCCCGGGTGAGCTTGTAGAGCCGCTTGGACAGCACCCGCATGATCCAGGCCAGGCCCGGAAACACGGCGATGACGATCAGCGTGAGCTTCCAGTTGAGGTAGAGCAGGTAGCCCATGAGGGCCACCAGCGTCAGGCTGTCGCGCGCCAGCGTGATGAACGACGACACCAGCATCTGCGAGCCGGTCTGCACCTCGTACACCAGTGTGTTCGACAGCTTGCTCGAGCTTTGCTGGGAGAACAGCGACAGTTGCGCCGCGTTCATGCGGGCAAACATGGCCCGGCGCAGGTTGAGCATGCCGGTGTTGGCGGTGTAGGACAGGGCGTACTGCGCCACGAACGACGCCATGCCGCGAATGCCGAACAGCCCCATGAAGGCCACCGGCACCATCCAGAGCGCCACCTTGCCCTGGTTGAAGCCATCGTCCAGCAGGGTTTTCAGCAGCGCAGGGATGAGGGGTTCGGTGAGCGCGCCCACCACGGTGGCGAGCGCCGCGAACACGATGCCGGTGCGCGCATTGCGGAAGTACGGCCACAGGCGGAGCAGCCGCTGCGTGAGCGTGCCGGGGGGCGGTGTGGTGGGGGGCGCAGCGGGGTTCAAGGCGGCGAAGGGTGGGGCGATGGCGGATTGTCGTGCCGAGGTGGGGAACCAATGGACCGGCCGGGGGTTCACAGCGGCGCGGCGGCTCACATCTTGTCACGGTTGCCCTGCGAGGGTCCGGTATTATCGACCGGTCGCCTCCAAGGGCACCGGGCACTCTGCCCCGCACTGCCCGACCTTCCCTACACCATGATCGAACCGACCCGACTCCATCCCAACCACGGGATGCCGCGCCGGCATGCCCTCGGCCTGATCTCTGCCGCGTCCCTGCTCGGCTGGCCCGCCGCCAGTGCGCTCGCCCAGTTCCGCGTCGAGGTGACCGGCGTGGGCCTGACCCGCTATCCGTTCTCGGCCGTCAGCTTCCGCGGCAACGACGCGGCCAGCGAAAACATCGCGGCCATCGTGCGCGCCGACCTCGAGCGCTCGGGGCAGTTCGTGTTCGTGCCGCCGCTCGCGGGCGCGCTCGACGAAACCTCGCGCCCCGATCTCGCCCCCTGGCGCGAGCGCGGTGCCGATTCCCTGCTGGCCGGCAGCGTCACCCGCCTGGCCGACGACCGCTACGACGTGCGCTTCCGGCTGTGGGACGTGGTCCGCACCGCCGACCTCGGCGGCCTGAGCTACCCGGTGGCGGCCACCGACCTGCGCCTGGCCGCGCACCGCATCGCCGACTACATCTACGAAAAGCTCACCGGCGAAAAAGGCGTGTTCTCGACGCGCATCGCCTACGTCACCAAGGCCGGCAACCGCCACAACCTGTGGGTGGCCGATGCCGACGGCGAGAACGCGCGCGCGGCCCTCACCAGCCCGGAGCCGATCATCTCGCCCAGCTGGGCGCCGGGTGGCGCGCAGCTGGCCTACGTGTCCTTCGAATCGCGCAAGCCGGTCATCTACGCGCACGAGGTGGCCACCGGCCGCCGGCGTCTGCTGGCCAACTTCCGCGGTTCCAACAGCGCGCCGGCGTGGTCCCCCGACGGCAGGTCGGTGGTGGCCACGTTGTCCATCTCGGGCAATGCGCAGCTCTACGCCATGGACGCCAACGGCGGCGAGCCGCGCCGCCTGTCCCAGAGCGCCAGCATCGACACCGAACCGGTGTTCAGCGCAGACGGCCAGCAGCTGTACTTCGTCAGCGACCGCGGTGGTTCGCCGCAGATCTACCGCATGCCCGCGCAGGGCGGCGGCGCGCAGCGCGTCACCTTCAGCGGCAGCTACAACATTTCCCCGTCGCCCAGCCCCGACGGCCGGTGGCTGGCCTTCATCTCGCGCGTGAACGGGGCGTTCCGCCTGCACGTGATGGAACTGTCCACCGGCACCGTGACCGCGCTCACCGACACCAGCGGCGACGAAAGCCCGAGCTTTGCGCCCAACAGCCGCATGATCATCTACGCCACCCGCGACAAGGGCGCCGAGGCACTGATGACCACCACCGTCGACGGCCGCATCAAGACCCGCCTGGCGGGTGCCCAGGGCGACATCCGCGAGCCCGAGTGGGGCCCGTTCCAGCGCTGAACCGTTTTCCGTTTCTCCCTTTATCCCTCACCTTTTCAACTCCACAAGAGCATGTCCATGTTCCAAGCTTTCTCTCCCCGCCGTGTCACCGGCCTGCTGGCCGCCCTGATCGCCTCCGTGGCCCTCGTGGCCTGCGGCTCCAACGTCCGCCTGGACCAACCCCCTGTGTCCGACGCCACCGGCACCGCCGCGGGCGGCGCGGCCGGCGGGCAGGGCAGTGGCGTTGACCCGCGCGGTGTGGCCGGTGTGCAGGTGCCTGGCGCCGGCAGCACGCAGCCCGCGGCCATGCAGCGCATCGTGTACTTCGACTACGACAGCTTCGAGATCAAGCCCGAGTTCGCGGCGCTGCTGGAAACCAACGCCCGCTACCTGGCCGCCAACCGCAGCGTGCGCGTGGCCCTCGAAGGCCACACCGACGAGCGCGGGGGCCGCGAATACAACCTGGCCCTGGGCCAGAAGCGGGCCGAGGCCGTGCGCCGCGCGCTGTCGCTGCTGGGCGTTCAGGACGGCCAGATGGAGGCCGTGAGCTTCGGTGAAGAGAAGCCCGCCGCCACCGGTGCCGATGAAGCGGCCTGGTCGAAGAACCGCCGCGTCGAACTGACCTACCGTTGATGCCGGCCATGAGCAGCGCGCGCATGCGCCATTGGCTGGGTGCCGGGCTGGTGGCCTGGGCGGCCGCCTGGGCGCCCACCGCGCACGCCATCTTCGGCGACGACGAAGCACGCAAGGCCATCATCGACCTGCGCCAGCAGGTCGAGGCCAACAAGCTGGCGTCCGACGCCGCCGCCAAAGAGGCCCGCGACAACGACGCGGCCATCAAGCGCAGCCTGCTCGAGCTGTCCAACCAGATCGAGCAACTGCGGCGCGAGATCGCCGGTTTGCGCGGGCAGAACGAGCAACTGGCCCGCGAGGTGGCCGAACTGCAGCGCGCCCAGAAGGACGTGCAGGCCGGCATGGACGAACGCCTGCGCCAGTTCGAACCCGTCAAGGTCGAGCAGGACGGCCGTACCTTCGATGCCCGGCCGAGCGAGAAGGCCGACTTCGACGCCGCCATGGCCACGTTGCGGCGGTCCGACTTTGCCGCCGCGACCGCGGCGTACACCGGTTTCCTGCGGGCCCATCCGGGCAGCGGGTACACCCCGGTGGCGCTGTACTGGCTCGGCAATGCGCAGTACGCCAACCGCGCCTACAAGGACGCCGTTGACAGCCACCAGCGCCTGGTTCGCGAATTTCCCGACCACCCGCGCACGCCCGAGGCCATGCTGGCCATGGCGAACAGCCAGGTCGAGCTGAAGGACACCCGGGCGGCCCGCAAGACGCTCGAAGACCTCGTCAAGCTGCATCCGCAGAGCGAAGCCGCCGCCGCTGCCAAGCAGCGCCTGTCCCGACTGCGCTGATCCCCAACCGTCCCGCCGCGGCAACCCTGCCGCGGCCGGGGCGTTCCCGGCCGCACCTACAATCGCGGCCCTATGGATGATCTTGCCGCCCTCGCTTCCCTGAACCAGACGGTCCTTTGGGCCGCCTTTGCCGTGGCCGCGGTGTTCGGCTTCATTGCCCAGCGCACGCACTTCTGCACCATGGGCGCCATCAGCGACATCGTCAACATGGGCGACTGGACGCGAATGCGCATGTGGGGCATGGCGGTGGGCGTGGCCGCCATCGGCTTCTACGCACTGGGCTGGTCGGGTCAGATCGACACCACCAAATCGCTCTACACCGGCAGCCGCGTCATCTGGCTGTCCGCGCTGGTGGGCGGATCGCTGTTCGGCTTCGGCATGGTGCTGGCGTCGGGCTGCGGCAGCAAGACCCTGGTGCGTGTCGGCGCCGGCAGCCTCAAGTCGCTCGTGGTGTTCGTCGTCATGGGGCTGGCCGCCTTCATGGCGCTGCGCGGCGTGTTCGGCGTGCTGCGCAACGCCACCGTCGATCAGGTCAGCTTCGACATCGCCGCCGGGGCGGCCGTGCCGGCCTGGGTGGCCGCGGGCGCGGGCCTGGCACCCGGCCTGGCCGGTCTGATCTGCGCACTGGTGATCGGCGGGGCGCTCATCGCCTGGGCACTGATGTCGCGGGATTTCCGCACCGGCAACAACCTGCTCGCCGGCATCGGCATCGGCCTGGTCATCACCGGCATGTGGTGGATCAGCGGCCACCTGGGCTTCGTGCCCGAACACCCCGAAACCCTGGAGCCCGTGTTCGTGGGCAGCAACAGTGGGCGCATGGAATCGCTCACCTTCACCGCGCCCATGGCGTTCGTGCTCGATTGGCTCATCTTCTTCAGCGACACCACCAAGGTGCTGACCTTTGGTGTGGTCACCGTGGTCGGCGTGGTTGCTGGCTCGTTCCTGTGTGCCATCACCGAGCGCAGTTTCCGCTGGGAAGGCTTTCGCGACACGCAGGACACCGCGCTCCACCTGGTGGGTGCCGTGCTCATGGGCGTGGGCGGTGTCACGGCGCTGGGCTGCACCGTTGGGCAGGGGCTCTCCGGCCTGTCCACCCTGAGTCTCACCAGCGCCATTGCCGTGACCGGCATCGTGGGTGGTGCGGTGCTGGGCTTCAAGTTCCAGATTTGGCTGCTGGAGCGAGAGGGGTGAACACCCTCGAGGCCGAGCGCTTCGAACGCCGCTTCGGCGGATTGCGCCGGCTCTATGGCGTGGAAGGCGCGCAGCGCATCTTCGACGCACACGTGGTGGTGGTCGGCATCGGCGGGGTGGGGTCGTGGGCGGCCGAGGCCCTGGCCCGCAGCGGCGTAAGGCGCCTCACGCTGATCGACATGGACCACGTTTCCGAGTCCAACATCAACCGCCAGGTGCACGCCACCGAAGCCACCCTGGGCCAGTCCAAGATCGAGGCCATGCGCGACCGCATCCTGGGCTTTCACCCGGACATCGAACTCGACCTAGTCGATGACTTCGCCGGCCCCGACAACTGGCCTTCGCTGTTGCAGGGCCCGCGCCCCGACGGTCTCATCGATGCCTGCGACCAGGTGCGGGCCAAGACCGCGCTGGCGGCCTGGGCCATGGCCGAGCGGCTGCCCTTCATCAGCGTGGGTGCGGCCGGCGGCAAGCGCCGCGGCGACCTGGTGCAGATCGCCGACCTGGCCGACGTCACGCACGACCCGCTGCTGGCCCAGCTGCGCTACCGCCTGCGCAAGCACCACGGCGCCCCGCGCGAAGGGCGCATCGGCGCGGCCTGCGTCCACAGCCGCGAAGCCGTGGCCCCGCCCGATCCGTCGTGCGCGATCGATGGCAGCGGCGATGGTTCGCTCAACTGCCACGGCTACGGCAGCGTGGTGTCCGTCACGGCCACGTTCGGCTTGTGCGCCGCGGGCTGGTTGCTCGACACATTCGCGCGTACGCCCCGCAAAAAAGTGGAACCCCCTTCAGAAGGGCACCAAAAGCACGCTATAATCTGAGGCTTCGCAGCAAGCGAATCGCTTGTTGTGAAGCTGCAATAAAAAGAGTGGGACGTTAGCTCAGTTGGTAGAGCAGCGGACTTTTAATCCGTTGGTCGGCAGTTCGAGCCTGCCACGTCCTACCACCCACAAGAAGGCCCTGGTCGTGTGACCAGGGCCTTTTTCTTTTTGGGGTCTGCGAAGATGCGCCCCGATGGTTTCTCAAGGAGGCAGCGCGTGATTCGATGGTGGAATGCAGCGTGTGTTGCGATGGCGGCCGTGGCGGCGGGCCAGGCCCACGCGGGCGTGATCTTCCTGTGCCGGTCGGACGCGGGCAACACGTTCTGGTCGCAGGCGGCGTGCCGCGCGCAACAGGCGCGCACCGAGCGCACGGTCACGGTGCCGGACGGGTTGTCGTTCGACGAGCAGGTGAAGTTCGCCCAGCGGCAGGTGGGCGATGGTTTGCCGGTGGAGCGGAACGACTTTGTGCGCTTTCCCGATGGGACGACATCTCTGGAACCAGCCCCTTCGTGCGAGGCGCTGGCGGCGCGGGTGGTGCATCTGGATGCATTGGCGCGGCAGCCGCAGTCGGTGCAGGCCACCGAGGTGATCCGGGAGGCGCGCCGCGAGGCGCGCGATCAGCAGTTCCGAAAGCGCTGCTGACGCGCGACGGGACCGGGGGTCACTTCTTGAACAGGCCCCACACCACCAGCAACACGATGGCGCCGATGACCGAGGCGATGAAGCCGGCGGCCTGGCCTTGCTGGTACAGACCCAGCGCGGCGCCCAGGTAGCTCGCCACGAACGAGCCGGCCACGCCCAGCACGGCCGTCATGATCCAGCCCATGCCGTCGTGACCGGGCTTCAGGGCGCGGGCGATGAAGCCGGCGATGAGGCCGATGAAGAGGGTGCCGAGAATGGACATCATGGTGCGGGCCTTCCTGGTGGTGGTGAATCGGGTTGCCGATCGGCTTGCTTCAGGGCAACCCGGCCACTGTAGCGCGCCAGGGTCAGGCCCGGCCCTCAGGGTATGGCGGCCTGCTCGATGGCTTCGCTGAGTTCGAGCCAGCGCGCCTCGAGCTCGCTGTTCTCGGTGTCGATGGCCTTGAGTTGCCGACCCGCCTCGGCCAGCTTGCCCGGGTCTTGCGTGGCCAGCAGCGCGGCTTCGACGGCGGTGCGCTGTTCGGCCAGTTGTGCCATGCGCTGTTCCACCTGCGCCAGCGATTTCTTCAGCGGGCGCAGGCGCTCGTTGAGTTCTTTCTGGCGCTGGGCGTCGGCGCGGCGGTCGACCACCACCGGGGCGGCCGGCGCGGCCACCACCTTGGTGGTCGCGGGGGCTGCGGCGGCGGCGCGGGCCTGATCGCGCTGGGCTTCGCGCGCCTGTTTGGCCACGTCGAGCAGGTAGCGCTGGTAGTCGTCCAGGTCGCCGTCGAACGGCGCAATGCCGCCTCGGGAGACCAGCCAGAACTCGTCGCACACCGCGCGAAGCAGCGAGCGGTCGTGGCTGACCAGCATCACCGTGCCTTCAAATTCGTTCAGCGCCACCGACAGCGCCTCGCGCGTGGCCAGGTCGAGGTGGTTGGTGGGTTCGTCGAGCAGCAGCAGGTTGGGCCGCTGCCAGACGATCATGCACAGCACCAGCCGGGCTTTCTCGCCGCCGCTCATGCTGCCCACGGCCTGGAACACCTGGTCGCCGGTGAAGTTGAAGGTGCCCAGGAAGCTGCGCAGGTCTTGCTCGCGCGTGGGTTGACCACTCAGGCGGCCCTGCGCGGTGGTGTCCTTCACCAGCCGGATCATGTGCTCCAGCGGGTTGTCGCGCGGGCTCAGCACGTCGAGTTCCTGCTGCGCGAAGTAGCCGATGTTGAGGCCCTTGCCTTCGGTGACGGTGCCCGCCAGCGGCGCCAGGGTGCGCGCGATGGTCTTGACCACGGTGGACTTGCCCTGGCCGTTGGCGCCCAGGATGCCGATGCGCTGGCCCGCCAGCACCGACCGGTTGACGCCGCGCACGATGGTGCTCGGCGGCGCCGACCCTTCGCCGGGGTAGCCGAAGTCGACGTTTTCGAGCACCAGCATGGGGTTGGGCAGGT
The DNA here is from genome assembly GCA_943371665.1 of Synechococcus sp. UW140. Classification (GTDB taxonomy): domain Bacteria; phylum Pseudomonadota; class Gammaproteobacteria; order Burkholderiales; family Burkholderiaceae_C; genus Hydrogenophaga. The sequence continues at coordinate 103,087 of CALRVR020000010.1, read as the reverse complement.
TGGCCGGCTCGCTGAATTCGAAGGTGAAATCGGCGTCGGCCAGCACCGGGGCGATGCGCTCCATGCGCTCCAGCGCCTTCACCCGGCTCTGCGCCTGCTTGGCCTTGCTGGCCTTGGCCTTGAAGCGGTCGATGAACTTCTGCAGGTGGGCGATCTTGTCCTGCTGGCGCGAGAACGCGGCCTGCTGCAGCGACATCTGCTCGGCCCGCATGTCCTCGAACTTGCTGTAGTTGCCGCCGTAGCGCTTGAGCTGGGCGTGTTCGATGTGCACCGTGACGTTCGTGACCGCGTCCAGAAACTCGCGGTCGTGGCTGATGACGAGCAGCGTGCCCGGGTAGCGCTGCAACCAGGCCTCGAGCCAGACGAGGGCGTCGAGGTCGAGGTGGTTGGTGGGTTCGTCGAGCAGCAGCAGCTCGCTCGGGCACATGAGCGCGCGGGCCAGCTGCAGGCGCATGCGCCAGCCGCCCGAGAAGCTGTCCACCGGGCGGTCGAGTTCATCGGTGCGAAACCCCAGGCCGAGGATGAGGGCTTGCGCGCGCGCGCTGGCGTCGTGGGCGCCGGCGTCGTTGAGCGCCATGTAGGCGTGCGCCATGCGCTCGCCATCGCCGCTGTCTTCGGCCTCGGTCACCTCGCGCTCGGCCGCCAGCAGCGTGGTGTCGCCCTCGATGACGAAGCGCGTGGCGGGCAGGTCGGTTTCGGGCATGTCCTGGGCCACCTGGGCCATGCGCCACTGCGCGGGCACGTTGAAGTCACCCTTGTCCTCGTGCAGGGCACCGTCGAGCAGTCGGAACAGGCTGGACTTGCCGGCGCCGTTGCGGCCCACCAGGCCCACTTTCTCACCGGGGTTGATGGTGAGGGAGGCGCCGTCGAGCAGCACCTTGGCGCCGCGTCGCAGCACCACATCGCGCAGGGTGATCATCGGGCGGCCTCGATCGCTTCGCGGGTGAGCAGCAGCACCTGGTCGTCGCCCGCGCTGGTGGGCAGCCACACGGGAAAGAGCGCCGGGAACGCGGCCTCGAAGTGCGCGCGCTCGTGGCCGATCTCGAGCACGAGGACGCCGTGGGGTGCGAGGCAGGCGGGCGCGTCGCGCAGCAGGGTGCGAATGAAGTCCATGCCGTCGTCGCCACCGGCCAGGGCCAGGGCGGGTTCTGCGCGGTATTCGGCGGGCAGGGCCGCCATGCTCTTCGTGTTGACGTAAGGCGGGTTGCAGAGGATCAGGTTCCAGGGCCCGGGGCAGGCGGCCAGCCCGTCGCTTTCCACCAGGCGAATGCGGTCGGCCAGGCCGTGGCGCTCCACGTTGAGGCGGGCCACGGCCAGCGCATCGGGCGACAGGTCGGCCCCGGTCACCTGAACCTCGGGCCAGGCCATGGCCGCCAGCACCGCCAGGCTGCCGTTGCCGGTGCACAGGTCGAGCACCTGCTGGGTGTCCTCGCCCAGCCAGGCGTCAAAACCGCCATCGGCAATGAGTTCGGCAATGAAGCTGCGAGGCACGATGGCGCGCCGGTCGATGTGGAACGGCACGCCTTGCAGCCAGGCCTCGCCGGTGAGGTAGGCGGCTGGCTCCCGGGTGTCGATGCGCTGGTTGATCAGCACGTTCACGGCGGCGGTGTCGGCGTCGCTGACCGCGTGGTCGGCCATGGCGTCGAGGTCGCTGTCGAGCGGCAGGCCCAGGCGCCAGAGCACCAGCCAGGCGGCTTCGTCGCGGGGGTTGGTGGTGCCGTGGCCATAGGCCAGCCCGGCGGCGTCCAGGCGGGCTTCGGCCTGGGCCAGCAATTGGTTCAGTTTCAAGGGGGTCAGGCGGTCTGGAGCGCCTGCGCGTGCAACTGGTGCAGCGTGCGGCGGTAGATCGCGGTCAGGGGTTCGATGTCGGCCAGCACGACGTGCTCGTCGACCTTGTGGATGGTGGCGTTGGGTGGGCCGAGCTCGATCACCTGCGGGCAGACCTGCGCGATGAAACGGCCGTCGCTGGTGCCGCCGGTGGTGGAGAGTTCGGTGTGGATGCCGGTTTCGATGTGGATCGCTTCGCGGACCGCGTCCACCAGCGTGCCGGGGCGGGTCAGGAAGGGGCGGCCGCCCAGCGTCCAGGCGATGTCGTGGTCGGTGCCGGGCTTGAGCCCGTGCCGCCCGAGGATGTCGATCACCTGCGCCTGCAGCGACTCCGGCGTGCGTTCGGTGCTGAAGCGGAAGTTGAAGTCGATCACCACCGTGCCGGGAATGACGTTGCTGGCCCCGGTGCCGCCGTGGATGTTGCTGATCTGCCAGCTGGTGGGCGGAAAGTGGTCGTTGCCGCGGTCCCATTCGGTGGCGGCCAGTTCGGCCAGCGCCGGCGCCGCGAGGTGAATCGGGTTGCGCGCCAGGTGCGGGTAGGCGATGTGGCCCTGGATGCCCTTCACGGTGAGCTTGCCGCTCATGGTGCCGCGGCGGCCGTTCTTGATCATGTCGCCGGTGCGCTCGACCGACGTGGGTTCGCCGACGATGCACCAGTCGAGCCGTTCGCCACGCGCCTTGAGTGCGTTGCAAACCACGACGGTGCCGTCCACCGCCGGCCCTTCCTCATCGCTGGTCAGCAGAAAGGCGATGTCGATACCGGGGTCGGGTTGCTCGGCCACGAAGCGCTCGCAGGCCACCACCATCGAGGCGATCGAGGTTTTCATGTCGCTGGCGCCGCGCCCGTACAGGCGACCATCGCGGTGGCTGGGCACGAAGGGGTCGCTGGCCCAGGCCTCGCGCGGGCCGGTGGGCACCACGTCGGTGTGGCCGGCGAACACCAACGTGGGGCGATTGCCCTGGCCGCGACGGGCCCAGAGGTTGCTCACCCGGAAGTCGGCCGGTCCGCTGTCCATGCGTTCGCAGGCAAAGCCGATGGCCGAGAGGCGGCTGGCGATCAGGTCGAGACAGCCCTCGTCGCGCGGGGTGACGGAGGGCAGGGCGATCAGCGCCTCGGCCAGGCGCAGGGTGTCAGACATTGGCGGTGGTCAGAACTTGACGTCCAGCGTGAATTCGGTGAACGACGGGGCGTCGGTGGCTTCTTCCTCGGCGCCGTCGAACCCGTCCAGGCGGCTCTGCTGAAAATCGTTCTGCAGGCGCCAGAGCAGGTTGTTGGGCGAGTCGGCGTTGGCCAGGCCCTCTTCGCGCGATACGAGGCCGTCGTGGATCAGGCGCGCCAGATCCTGCTCGAAGGTCTGCGAGCCTTCGGCCAGCGACTTTTCCATCGCCTCGCGAACGCCGGAGAAGTCGGCCTTCTGGATCAGGTCGCTGATGAGCGCGGTGTTGAGCAGCACCTCCATGGCCGGCACGCGCGACCCCGTGGGGGTGCGCAGCAGCCGCTGCGACACGATGGCGCGCAGGGCGGCCGACAGGTCGCCGAGCATGGTGGGCCGCACCTCGACCGGGTAGAAACTCAGGATCCGGTTGAGCGCGTGGTAGCTGTTGTTGGCGTGCATGGTGGCCAGCACCAGGTGGCCCGATTGCGCATAGGCGATGGCGGCCGACATGGTTTCGCGGTCCCTGATCTCGCCGATCAGGATCACGTCGGGCGCCTGGCGCAGGGCGTTCTTCAGCGCCGTCTGCAGCGACGCGGTGTCGGGCCCGATCTCGCGCTGGTTCACCACCGACTTCTTGTTGCGGTAGGTGTACTCGATGGGGTCTTCGACGGTCAGGATGTGGCCGCTGACGCGCTCGTTGCGGTGGTCGATCATGGCCGCCAGCGTGGTGCTCTTGCCGGCGCCGGTGGCCCCCACCATCAGGATCAGGCCGCGCTTGTCCATGACCAGGTCGGCCAGGATCGGCGACACATTGAGCGTGTCCAGCGGGGGAATGTCGCCAGGCACGAAGCGGATCACCACCGCGATGCTGCCGCGCTGGCGCATGGCGCTGACCCGGAAGTTGCCCATGCCTTCGATGGCCACGCCCATGTTGAGCTCGCCTTCGTCGAGCAACTCTTCCATGCGCTTGGGCGGCACGATCTCGGCGAGCAGGTTGCGCGGCGCCTCGGACGGCAGGATCTGGCTGTTGATCGGGATGACCTGGCCGTTGATCTTGATCATCGCCGGCGCATTGGCCGTGAGGTAGACGTCCGACGCCCGCTTCTCGGACATCAGTCGCAGGATGCGCTCCATCGTTCCACTGCTCATGACGGTTCCTCTACGGAAGGGTTTTCAGGCCAGGGACACCGAGGGACCGGCTCGGCCGGACCTCTGGTGTCGCCCCCTCGAGGGGGTCGCGCGGAGCGCGGCGGGGGTGATTCATGTCTAGTCGCGCAGCAGGTCGTTCAGGCTCGTCTTGGCGCGGGTCTGGGCATCCACGCGCTTGACGATGATGGCGGCGTACAGGCTGTACTTGCCGCCGTCCTTGGGGAGGCTGCCGCTGATGACGACCGAACCTGCCGGCACGCGGCCGTAGCTCACCTCACCGGTGGCGCGGTCGTAGATCGGGGTGCTCTGGCCGATGTACACGCCCATGCTGATCACCGAGTTTTCCTCGACGATGACGCCCTCGACCACTTCGGAGCGGGCGCCGATGAAGCAGTTGTCCTCGATGATGGTCGGATTGGCCTGCAAGGGCTCGAGCACCCCGCCCAGGCCCACGCCGCCCGACAGGTGCACGTTCTTGCCAACCTGGGCGCAACTGCCCACGGTGGCCCAGGTGTCGACCATGGTGCCTTCGTCCACATAGGCGCCGATGTTGACGTAGCTGGGCATGAGGATGGCGCCCTTGGCGATGAAACTGCCGCGCCGGGCCACGGCCGGCGGCACCACGCGCACGCCGGTGGCCTTCATCTGCTCGGCGTCCAGGTGGGCAAACTTGGTCTGGACCTTGTCGTAGAAACCCAGGTCGCCCGCGCGCACCACCTCGTTGTCCTTCAGGCGGAACGACAGCAGCACCGCCTTCTTGATCCACTGGTGCACCGTCCACTGGCCCACGCCCTGACGCGTGGCCACGCGCAGGCGGCCCTTGTTGAGTTCTGCAATCACGTGTTCGACCGCGTCGAGCACTTCCTTGGGCGCAGAAGCCGGGGACAGCGAGGCGCGGTTATCCCACGCGGTGTCGATGATGTTTTGCAGTTGCTGTGTCATTCGGGGGGGCAGAAATGGGGGTTCAGGAAGCGGATCGGCAGAAATCGGCGATGCGGTGCGCGGCCTCGAGGCATTCGTCCACGCCGGCCACCAGGGCCAGGCGCACGCGGCCCGCGCCGGGGTTGAAGCCCTGCACGCTGCGTGCGAGATAGCTCCCGGGCAGGACGGTCACATTGTATTGAGCGAGCAGTGCCCGCGCGAAAGCCTCGTCGGCACCCAGCCCAGGCGTGTGGTGCGCAAACCTCGAAGGCACGCCGGCCCACAGGTAAAAAGAGGCATCGGGCAGCGCCACGTCCAGCACGGGTTCGAGCACCGGCGTGACCTGGGCAAACTTTTCGCGATAGAGCCGCCGGTTGTCCACCACGTGGGCCTCGTCGTTCCACGCCGCGGCGCTGGCGGCCTGCACCGCGGGGCTCATGGCACCACCGTGGTAGGTGCGGTAGAGCAGGAAAGGCTTGATGAGGGCGGCATCGCCCGCCACGAAACCGCTGCGCAGGCCAGGCACGTTGCTGCGCTTGGACAGGCTGGTGAAGGCCACCAGGTTGTGGAAATCGGTGCGGCCCAGGCGCATCGCCGCTTCGAGCCCGCCCAAGGGCGGCTCATCGCGGAAGTAGATCTCGCTGTAGCACTCGTCCGAGGCAATGACGAAGCCATGGCGGTCGCTGAGTTCGAACAGGCGCTGCCATTCGGCCAGCGGCATCACCGCGCCGGCCGGGTTGCCGGGCGAACACACATAGACCAGCTGGGTGCGGGCCCAGACCTCGTCGGTCACGCTGTCCCAGTCCACCGCAAAGTTGCGCTCGGCCACGCTGGGCACGTAGTGAGGCTGCGCGCCGGCCAGCAGGGCTGCACCTTCGTAGATCTGATAGAACGGATTCGGGCTGATGACCGTGGCCCCGGGCAGCGTGGGGTCGATCACCACCTGGGCAAAGGCGAACAGTGCCTCGCGCGAACCGTTGACCGGCAGCACCTGGGTGGCCGGGTTCAAGGCCACGCCATAGCGGCGCTGCACCCAGCCGGCGCAGGCCTCACGCAGCGCCGGATCGCCGGCGGTGGCGGGGTAGCTCGACAGGCCGGTGTCCAGCGCATCCGCCAACGCCTTCTTCAGGAAATCCGGCGCGGGGTGGCGGGGTTCGCCAATGCCCAGGCTGATGGAGCGGTGGCTCGGCGACGGGGTCACACCCGAGAAAAGCTGGCGCAGCCGTTCGAAGGGGTAGGGCTGCAGCCTCTGGAGCAGGGGATTCATGGGCCGCGATTATCGGTGCTGGGGGTGCGCCATCCGCCAGCCGGTGGGCATTGGCTGCACCGCCTCGATGTTGATGAATTCGTATTCGTTTCAACGGTGGCTGGCACATCGCGCCGCGGGCGGTCACTGACGGTGGCCTTTCCGTCCAGGCTTGACCGCACATCAGGGAATCCATGCGCAAAGACTCCACCTTCACGCCCGGCAGGCCGTCGCACGCCCGGGCCCTTCACGACCGTGAACGGTCGGACGCGTCGGGCTCACCGCGGCTGCCCATCGGTGCGGTGGGCAGGCGCCGACCGGGCACCACCGAGGCCACGCCATCGGAACCCGGACCGTTGGAGACGGTGCCGGATCCCGCCCGGGCGACCGGGTCCGATCCGGTGGAACTGCCCCCCGGAGATGTACCGTGGCTGCTCGATCCGGCGCCCGTCGAGGCCCATCGGCCGATGGCGTCGTTGACCTTGTCCCGGCGCGAGCCGTTGAACTTCGAGGTCAGGGTGGTGGATGAACGGGCGCGCCACTTCCGGATGGACCTGCCGGAGCGCTGGAGCCGCACCGAGCTCACGGCGCTGATCGAAGGCCCGGACGGTTCGGGCAGACCCGCTCGCCAGGGCATCGACAAGGTCTGGCTGCAGAACGGCGAACTGCACGCCGTGGGCCGGCGTGCCGAACAGACGCTGGCGCAATTCAGGGCGGCGCTCATCGTGTTGAGGACGCTGGGCGTGGGTTCGCCCGACCAACCCGGTTTTCTGGCGCTCCTGCGCCGCGTGCCGGCATTGATGGCGGTGCCGAAGGCCCTGCACATGGTGCTGCAAGGGGAAGACGACCGGGTCACTTTCCATGGCGATCGGGACTGGTTTGCCTGCCTCCTGGCCCAACTCACGGTGGAGTGTCCGTCGCTGGCGTGCCGTCTCTTTGGCCACCTGGCGCCCGGGCTCCAGTGTTCATTGCTCCGCCGCAGTCCCTCGGTCGTCAACGCCCTGGTGACATCGCTGTCTGACCCGAAGGACCAACAGGCTCTGTGCGGGTGTTTCGAGTCGGGCTTGACCCAGGCGCTTCGCTCGGGTGGTGGGGCCGGCCGGCTCCTGGGCTGGCTGGAACACTGCCCGCCATGGGCGGCCGGCCCGTTGCTGCGAATCTGGGACTCGCACCCGGTGGACAGCGACAAGCGTTGGTGGTTGCACGAATCGGCAGCCCTCGCCGAAGCGGTCGCTGCGCTGGGCGACGCGGCCCGTCCAGCGATGCCCGATGGCCCGCCGCAGGCAGAACCCTTGGTGGTGATGGGGCAGACCGCCTCGCCGCTGCGCTCGGCGGAGGAGGTGCTGGACGCCTTGCGCGCGCACGGGTACCCGTGGGAGGGCAGCCCGGAGTGGTCGGAGGGGATGGCACTGGTCCGGCAACAGGTCGGACAGATCGTGGGCGCCGAGCCCACCGAGGTGGCGCACGCGAGCTACGGCTGCATCATCGAAACGCTGAACCTTTTGAAGTGCGACGACCCGGGTGCCGTGCTGTTGCACACCGTGGTGAACGAGGTGGCGTTGCGCTACCAGCGAAAAGAGGTGCAGGACGCGCGCCTGGACTGGTTGTTCGACCGCTTGGCGCGCAGCTTCGAGCGTGGGTTTGCCCAGGCGACGGCGTGTGCATTCCATCGCTTTTGCGAAACCCCGGACGTGCCCTGGCTGTACCTTCAGGGCAACCGCAGCGGCGCGTATGCGGTGGTTCAGTGCGCCGACACGGTTCACCTGCGCTGGATCCTGGCCTGCATGGTCCGGCACGCGGGCGGGCACCCGGCCTTTCAGGCCAGGGGCCTGCTCGGGTTGTCACAACTCGGCGAACTCAGGGCGCTGGTGGGTCCCGAGGTGCCGCTGCTGCAGGTCCTGGCGCCGCAGGGTCTTGCCGCTGCGCACTGGCGGGTGCAATACCTGTTGCGCCGCGAGTTCGTGCAGGCCCTCGCGCTGCAAGCCTCGCTTGCGCCCGACGACCTGAACCTCCAGCGCGACGTGCTTGCCAGCGCGTTGCTGGGCGCGGCCAGCGACCACGAGGTGCCGATCCGCCCGGATGAGGTGGCGATGTTCGCCTCGGCCGTCTCCAGTGCAGACGGCTCGCCGGCGTTCATCGCCTGGATGACCGGGCTGTTGCTGCGGTATCCCCTGGACAGGGATTACCAGAAGCTGGTCGCGACCGTGGTTCTCAATGCGGTCGGAAGGCTCTGCCTCAGGACCGACGACCGCAAGGCCGAGAAGCTGGCCGACGACCTCATCGCCATGTTGTGCCGCGAGGACGTCCCGGTCGCTTTCGACCGGCACCTGGCCGACAAGGCGGTCAAGGAGAGCCCGGCCTGGACGGAAAAGACCCTGGTCCGGTGGATCAAGCGGTCGCAGGGCGTGCTGGGCCTCGGACGCTCCCGCGAGGCTCAGCGCGCGTGCGCCTGGATGGTGCAGTGGATGGTGGGTCTCGACCCCCATTCCAGGTCGGAAGACCGGCGCAAGCTGGTCGGGTTCGTTCGCTATCTCAGGGGCAAGGGCGATCTGGCCTTGCTCAGCGTTGCCGAGCGCGGTGCCGTGGCCATCTGGCTCGGCAGCCACGAAGGGATCTGGCCCACGAACGGGCCTGGCGGCGCAGCCGGGCACTGAGACCACGGGCCTCCCGCGAAGGCCCGGTCCCCGGGCTGGCGGAGCGCCTCAGGCGCGGCGCAGCTGCACGCCGCGTGAACGCAAGCGCTGGTAGAGCTGGTCCAGCGCCAGCAGCGCGGTCAGCATGCAGGTGGTGGCAATCACCAGGGTTTCGAGCCGGAACGACGGGATGAAGGATGCGCCTTGTGGAATGGCGCTTCGTTCGGCCGTGGTGCACACGAATTCGGCGGCGGCCATGCCGGTGTAGTGCATGGCACAGACCGCCACGCCCATGGCCAGGGACGCAGTCAAGCGGCGGCCCAGCGTGGGGCTGTTGAACGCCAGCCAGAGCGCGGCCGTTGCCGCCACCACCGCGATCAGGATGGACGCGGCCACCAGCAGGAAGTCCCAGGAGATGAATCCGTGGATCTTCAGCCCGAACATGCCCAGGTAGTGCATCACCACCACGCTCAGGCCCAGCCCGGTACCGGCGAACAGCAGGCGCGGCAGGCTGCCCGGGTTGCGGGCGGCGAAAACCACCGACCAGGCGGTGGCGCTGATCGCGACGGCCAGCGAGGTGAAGGTTTCGACCATCGAATAGCTGCTGCCCACGTCCATCTGCAGCGCCAGCATGCCGATGAAGTGCATCGACCACACGCCCACACCCCCCAGCGCCACGCCGACCCCCAGCACGTTGGTCCAGTCCAGCGCGCCGCGGCTGTCGGTCAGGCGGTTTGCGGCGGTCAGGGCCACGAAAGAGCCGATCACGGCAAAAGCAAAGGACAGGGCGATCAGGCCTGGATCCCAGGAGGTGTTGACGATCGAATTCATCGGATGCGTTCCAGAAGGTTGCGCTGAATGCTTTGGTGTTTGATTCGGCCGCGATTCTGTTTGCATGCTTTCAATCGCACAACCCTGCCCCGAGGAGTATTTGGCCTGTGTCGTTAAAAAATGCACCGAACGGTTCAGAAACAGCCTGACACGATCGCACCTGCTCGCACCCGCCGGGCGGGGCGGGGCCCGCAGGTATCATCCCCGGCTGGTCCCTGGGGGGCCGCCGCCCCCTGCCAACGCCGACAACCCGGATCGCGCCGTGCGCCTCAACTCGATCAAGCTCTCCGGCTTCAAGTCCTTCGCCGAACCCACCAACTTCATGCTTCCCGGCCAGCTCGTGGGCGTGGTCGGGCCCAATGGGTGCGGCAAGTCCAACATCATGGATGCGGTGCGCTGGGTGCTGGGCGAGTCCAAGGCGTCGGAGCTGCGCGGCGAGTCCATGCAGGACGTGATCTTCAACGGCACCACCAGCCGCAAGCCGGCCAGCCGGTCCAGCGTCGAACTGGTGTTCGACAACAGCGACCACCGCGCCGGCGGCCAGTGGGGTCAGTTCACCGAAATCGCGGTCAAGCGCGTGCTGACCCGCGACGGCACCAGCAGCTACTACATCAACAACCAGCCGGTGCGCCGTCGCGACGTGCAGGACGTGTTCCTGGGCACCGGCCTGGGGCCGCGCGCCTACGCCATCATCGGCCAGGGCACCATCAGCCGCATCATCGAAAGCAAGCCGGAAGAACTGCGGCTGTTTCTGGAAGAGGCCGCCGGCGTGTCCAAGTACAAGGAGCGCCGCCGCGAGACCGCGCACCGGCTGGCCGACACGCGCGAGAACCTCACCCGGGTCGAAGACATCCTGCGCGAACTCAACGCCAACCTGGACAAGCTCGAGAAGCAGGCCGAGGTGGCCGCGCAGTACCACGCGCTCAACGCCAGCGCCACGCTCAAGCAGCACCAGCTGTGGTTCCTGAAGCGGGCCGAGGCCGAGACCGACCAGGCCCGCGTGCAGAAGGACGCCGCCCAGGCGGTGACCGACCTTGAATCGCGCACGGCCGACCTGCGCCGGATCGAAAGCGAGCTGGAAACCATTCGCCAGGCCCACTATGCCGCGGGCGATCAGGTGAACCAGGCCCAGGGCAAGCTCTACGAAGCCAGTGCCGAGGTCGGCAAGCTCGAGGCCGAAATCCGCTTCGTGGTGGAAGGCCGCCAGCGCGTCGAGCAGCGCCTGGTGCAACTCAGGGAACAGATCGCCTCGTGGTCCACCCGCAGCGAGGACGCGGCCGGCGAGCTGGAGCAACTGGCCGAAAAGATCGTCGGCGCCGAGGAGCAGTCGGTGGTGCTGGCGGCGCAGGGTGAAGAGCAGGCCGGTGCGCTGCCGGCGCTGGAGGACGCGTTGCGCGCGGCGCAGTCGCGCGCCAACGAGCAGCGCGTGGCCGTCGGGCAGGTCCAGCAGCAGATCCAGGTGCTGGCGGCCGACCAGCGCAACATCGAGGAACAGGCGCGCGGCCTGACGCAGCGCCGCGAGCGACTGAGCGCCGACCGCAACGCGCTGGCCGCGCCCGATGAGGCCCGGTTGGTGAATGCCCAGGGCGCGCTGCAGGCCGCCCAGGCGCTGGCCGAAGAAACCGATGCCCGCCTGCACGAGCTGCAGGAACAGGTGCCGCTGCTCGACGACGCGCGTCGACAGGCGCAGGCCGAGGTGAACAGCCAGTCGGGCAAGCAGGCCGACCTGAGCGCGAGGCTCGACGCCCTCAAGGCGCTGCAGGAGAAGGTTCGCACCGACGGCAAGCTCAAACCCTGGCTCGCCCGGCACGGGCTTGATTCCCTGCAGGGCCTGTGGAGCCGCATCCACGTGGAGCCCGGTTGGGAGAACGCGCTCGAGGCGGCGCTGCGCGAACGGCTCGGTGCGCTCGAGGTGTCGCGCCTGGAAACCGTGCGCGCCTTTGCCAACGACGCGCCGCCCACCCGGCTGGCCTTCTACCAGCCCCCTGCGGGCGCCGCGGCCGCGGTCGCTTCGGGCGCGCTCAAGCCGCTGGCGGGGCTGCTGCGCCTGAACGACGCAGCCCAGCAGGCCCTGCTGGGCGACTGGCTGCGCGGTTGCTACAGCGCCGCCAGCCTCGACGAGGCCCTGCAGCAGCGTTCGCAGCTGCAAGCCGGCGAAACGATCTACGTGGCCAGCGGTCACGCGGTTGGCGCCCACAGCGTCACGTTCTATGCGCCCGACAACGAGCAGGCCGGCCTGCTGGCCCGTGCCCAGGAAATCGAAAACCTCGACAAGCAGCTCAAGGCCCAGGTGCTGATTGCCGAGCAGGCGCGCGCCGCGCTGGTGCGTGCCGAGGCCGCCTACAGCGATGCCTCGCAGCGCCTGGTCACCGCGCGCCGCGAAGCCGCCGAGTCGCAGGGCCGGGCGCACGAACTGCAGGTGGAGGCGCTGCGCCTCACCCAGCAGGCCGAGCAGACCCGGGCCCGCAGCGAGCAGATCGCGGCCGACCTGGCCGAAGTGGACGAACAGCTGGAAGCGCTGCAGGAGCGCCGCGTGACCGCCGAGGGCCGGTTCGAGGAACTGGACATGCAACTGGCCGACAGCCAGGAGCGGCATGCTCAGCTCGACGACGCGGTGATCGAGGCCGAGCGAAAGCTCAACCAGGCGCGCGAACAGCAGCGTTCGCTGGAGCGCCAATCGCAAGAGGCCGTGTTCTCGCTGCGCAGCCTGCAGGCGCGCCAGGCCGAACTGCAGCGCGCCATCGACACCGCCGGGCAGCAGGAGAAGGCGCTGGCGGACGAAGAGCAGCGGGCGCGCGATGAGCTCGCGCGCCTGAGCGATGCCGCCGCGCAAGCCGGGCTGCAGACCGCACTGGCCGCCAAGACCGAGCGCGAACAGGCGCTGGCTGCGCTGCGCAGCCAGTACGACGACCTGACCATGAAGCTGCGCGCCAGCGACGAACGCCGCCTGCAACTCGAACGGGAGCTCGAGCCACTGCGCAGCCGCATCACCGAATTCCAGCTCAAGGAGCAGGCCGCGCGGCTGGGGGTCGAGCAGTACAGCCAGATGCTCGATGAAGCCCAGGCCGACCGGGCCGCCATCGCCCAGAGCATCACCGAAGGCAACGTCCGGCTGGCCGGGCTGCAGGGCGAGATCGACCGCCTGCACCGCGAGATCCAGGCGCTCGGCGCGGTCAACCTGGCGGCGCTCGACGAACTCACCTCGGCGCGCGAGCGCAAGACCTTCCTCGACGCGCAGTCGGCCGACCTCAACGAAGCCATCAACACCCTCGAAGACGCGATCAAGAAGATCGACAACGAAACCCGCGACCTGCTGGGTTCCACCTTCGAGACCGTCAACCAGCACTTCGGCAAGATGTTCCCCGAGCTGTTCGGCGGCGGCAACGCCCGCCTGGTGATGACGGGCGAAGAAATCCTGGACGCCGGCGTGCAGGTGATGGCACAGCCCCCCGGCAAGAAGAACCAGACCATCCACCTGTTGTCTGGCGGCGAAAAGGCGCTCACCGCGATCGCGCTCGTGTTCGCCATCTTCCAGCTCAACCCGGCCCCGTTCTGCCTGCTTGACGAGGTGGACGCACCGCTGGACGACGCCAACACCGAGCGCTACGCCAAGCTGGTGACGGCCATGAGCAAGGAAACCCAGTTCCTGTTCATCAGCCACAACAAGATCGCCATGGAGATGGCGCAGCAACTCATCGGCGTGACCATGCAGGAGCAGGGCGTCTCGCGGATCGTGGCGGTGGACATGGAGTCCGCGGCCGGCATGCTCGAAGCCACCTGAGGACCCTGCGCCCATGAACAGCCTGCAAATCGGTCTGGCGGTCATCGGTGGGTTGGTGTTGGCCGGTGTGGTGGCCTACAACGCGTGGATCACCCGCCAGAGCGTGCCGCGCACCGTGCGCGAGCGCGGTGGTGTGTCTGGCGACGGTGTCGAGCCAACCCTGGCGTCGCTGGACGACCCGCTGGCCGAGCGGCGCGAACCGGTGCTCGACGACGGTGAACCCGAGGCCGCGCCGGGCGGGTTCGCGCTCGACGACACGGTGCCGGCCGAGTTGATGCCGGCATCGGCGATGTCGACCGCGCTGCCGGTGGCCGAACGCCGGCCCGCGCCCGCGCTCGATGCGCTGATCGATGTGATCGCACCGCTGGCGCTCGAAAGTGAAGTCTCGGGCGAGGCCGTGCTGGCCGCACTGCCCGCCACCCGCCGGGTCGGCAGCAAACCCTTCGCGGTGGAGGGCCTGCCCAGCCAGGGTGGCGAGTGGGAATCCCCGCGCCCCGGCCAGCGCTACCGCGCACTGCAGGCGGGCGTGCAGCTGGCCAACCGCGCCGGCCCCCTCAACGACATCGAGTTTTCCGAGTTCGTGGTGAAAGCGCAGGCGTTCGCCGACGCGGTGGGGGCGACCCCCGACTTTCCCGAGATGCGCGCCGAGGTGGCCCGCGCCCGCGAACTCGACGCTTTCGCCAGCGGGCACGACGCGCAACTGGGCTTCACGCTGCGCGCGCGCCGGGCGGCCTGGAGCCCGGGCTATGTCGCGCAGCACGCGTCGCGACTCGGGTTCGTCGCCGGGGCGTTGCCCGGTCGCATGGTGCTGTCGGCTGCCCACCCCGGCCTTCCTCCGGTGCTGGTGCTGGCCTTCGACCCGCAGGCCGCCATGGCCGACGACCCCGAACAGAGCGCGTTGCGCGAGGTGGCGCTGTCGCTCGAAGTGACCCACGTCGACCGGGCCGAGCAGCCGTTCGTGCGCATGCGGCAGGCCGCGCAGGCGCTGGCCGAGGCCATGGACGGCCTGGTCACCGACGACGCCGGCGCGCCGCTGGGCACCGACACCATGGACCGCATCGGCGCCGACCTCGAAGCCCTGTACGACGCCCTGGATGCGCGCGATCTCTCGGCGGGCTCCGCCCAGGCCCGCCGACTCTTCTCATGACCCCGGATCTCTTCGCCGACCCGCCGCCACAAGCCGCGGCGGCCGCCCAGCGGGCGGCCGAGCTGCGCGCGCAGCTGCACAGCCACGCCCACCTGTACTACACCCTCGACGCGCCCGAGATTCCGGACGCCGAGTACGACCGGTTGTTCCAGGCCTTGCAGGCCATCGAGGCCGCGCACCCGGAATTGCTCACGCCCGATTCGCCCACCCAGCGCGTGGGCGGCGCGGTGCTGCAGGAGCTGACCCAGGTGCGCCATGCCGTGCCCATGCTCAGCATCCGCACCGAGACCGACACCGAAGCCAGCGGTGCCGAGGCGTTCGATGCCCGGGTGCGGCGGGAACTCGGGCTGACCGATGCCGATGCGCCGGTGGAATACGTGGCCGAGCTCAAGTTCGACGGCTTGGCCATGAGCCTGCGCTATGAACACGGGGTGCTGGTGCGTGCGGCCACCCGCGGCGATGGCGAGACCGGCGAGGACGTGACGCACAACGTGCGCACCATCGGGCAGATCCCGCTGAAGCTTCCCGACTCGGTGCCGGAGGTGCTCGAGGTGCGCGGCGAGGTCTACATGGCCCGCGGCGATTTCGAGGCGCTCAATCAGCGCCAGCGCGAGAAGATCGCCGCCGGCGCCAAGGGTGAGAAGACCTTCGTCAATCCGCGCAACGCCGCCGCCGGCGCCGTGCGCCAGCTCGATTCGGCCATTGCCGCCCAGCGTCCACTGAGCTTCTTCGCCTACGGTTGGGGCGAGGTGCTGGGCGACAACGCGCCCCCCGCCACCCAGCACGAATGGCTCTTGCGCCTCAAGGCCTGGGGGTTCCCGGTGGCCGTGCAGACCTCGATCTGCCGCGGGGCCGACGAACTCGTGGCCTTCCATCGACGCATCGGCGATCAGCGCGACCAGCTGCCCTACGACATCGACGGCGTGGTCTACAAGGTCAACCGCCTCGACCTGCAGCAGCGCCTGGGTTTCGTCACGCGCGAGCCGCGCTGGGCGGTGGCGCACAAGTACCCCGCACAAGAGCAACTCACCAAGGTGCTGGCCATCGACGTCCAGGTGGGCCGCACCGGCAAGCTGACGCCGGTGGCCAAGCTGGCGCCGGTGTTCGTGGGTGGCGTCACGGTCACCAACGCCACGTTGCACAACGAACTCGAGGCCCGCCGCAAGGACGTGCGGGTGGGCGACACCGTCGTGGTGCGGCGGGCCGGCGATGTGATTCCCGAGGTGGTGTCGGTGCTGGCCGACAAGCGCGCCGGCGATCCGCCCCCCTTCACCATGCCCGCTCACTGTCCCGTGTGTGGCAGTGCCGCGGTGCGCGAGGAGGGCGAGGCCGACCACCGCTGCACCGGCGGCCTGTTCTGTGCCGCCCAGCGCAAGCAGGCCATCCTGCACTACGCGCAGCGGCGAGCGGTGGACATCGAGGGCCTGGGCGACAAGCTGGTGGAGCAACTGGTCGACAGCGGCCTCATCAAGACCTTGCCAGACCTCTACAAGCTCGGCTTCACCGCCCTGGCCGGGCTGGAACGCATGGCCGGCAAGTCGGCGCAGAACGTGCTGGACGCGCTGGACAAGCGCAAACAGACCACGCTGCCGCGTTTCCTGTTCGGGCTGGGCATCCGCCATGTGGGCGAAGCCACCGCCAAAGACCTCGCCCGCCACTTCGGCAGCCTCGACCGCATCATGGACGCCAGCGTGGATGCGCTGCTGCAGGTCAACGACGTCGGGCCGGTGGTGGCCCAGAGCATCCGCACCTTCTTCGATCAGCCCCACAACCGCGAGGTGGTGGAACAGCTGCGGGCGGCCGGTGTGGCGTGGCCAGAGGGTGAGGGGGCCCAGAACACCCCCCAGCCCTTGCTCGGCAAGACCTTCGTGCTGACCGGCACCTTCCCCACGCTCAAGCGCGAAGACGCCAAGGCCATGCTCGAGGCCGCAGGCGCCAAGGTGGCCGGTTCGGTGAGCAAGAAGACCGACTACGTGGTGGCCGGCGCCGAGGCGGGCAGCAAGCTCGACAAGGCGCAGGAACTCGGCGTGGCGGTCATCGATGAGGCGGCCATGCTGGCGCTGCTGCCAACAGCCGAGCCCTGAGCGGGCGCCGCCGGTTCAGGGCTTGAACTTGTAGTGGTCCCGGTTGAGGACGGCCGCAATGGCGGTGACTTCTTCGGGGAACAACTGCAGGTTGAGCTGCGAGTTGCAGTTCTCCACCATGCCCCGCAACAGGCCGGCGGTGTTGATGCGACCGGCCGGGCGGTAGATGGCGCTGCCGTCGCCGCCCACCTTGCTGGCGTGGCACGCGGCGCACTTGTTGTCGGCCATGAGCTTCTGGCCCAGCGCAAGGTCGGCGTCCTTGAAGATGGCCGCTCCCTGTGCCTGGGCAAACAGCGGGAACAAAAGGGCGGCGAACAGGGCAGCAAACACGGTGGCGGTCTTCATGGTGTCTCCAGGGCTTCGGGGCATCTGCGAAACTTCGCGCATTGCCGCCACCAAGTCAAGTCGACATGACCGTCCGGACCATCCTGAAAATGGGCGACCCGCGCCTGCTTCGCCATGCGCAGCCCGTGGCGGCGTTCGACACGCCCGAGCTTCATGCGCTGGTGGCCGACCTGAAAGACACCATGGCGGCGGCCAACGGGGCCGGGCTGGCCGCACCGCAGATCGGTGTGGACCTGCAGGTGGTCATCTTCGGCAGTGGCGCGTCCAACCCGCGGTACCCCGACGCGCCCATCGTCCCGCGCACGACGCTGGTGAATCCGGTGATCACGCCGCTGGGCGACGAGGAGGAAGAGGGCTGGGAGGGGTGCCTGTCGGTGCCGGGGCTGCGGGGGGTGGTGCCGCGCTGGCGCCGAATCCGCTACGAGGGGGTCGACGAATTCGGCCGGTCGATCGATCGCGAGGTCGATGGATTCCACGCCCGGGTGGTGCAGCACGAGTGCGATCACCTCTGGGGCACGCTCTACCCGATGCGGGTTCGGGATTTCCGCCGTTTCGGGTTCACCGAGGTGTTGTTTCCCGGGCTGGACGCCAGCGACGACGACTGAGACCGTCTCAGGCCTGCCCTTCGAGGGTTTCGAGCAGCTCGGTCTCGATCTCGATCTGGCGCTTGTTCACCTGCAGCGGCGCGCCGCTGATCAGGAAGGTGTCTTCCACCCGCTCACCCAGCGTGGAGATCTTGGCCAGCTGCACACTCACACCGTGCCGGGCCAGCACGCGCGAAATCCCGTACAGCAGGCCGGCGCGGTCGCTGGCCGACACCGACAGCAGCCAGCGCTGCGCCTTCTCGTCGGGCCGCAGGTCGACCCTGGGGGTGATCGGAAAGCTTTTCACCCGGCGCGACAGCCGCCCCTTGGTGGGCGGCGGCAACGGACCGCGTGAGTCGATCACCTGGGCCAGGCGGTTTTCCACCATGGCCACAAGTTCCCGGTAGTGTTCGGCCAGTTCGGGCACCACCACCTGGAAGGTGTCGAGCGCGTGGCCGGTCAGCGTGGTGTGCACGCGCGCATCCAGAATGCTGAACTGCGACATGTCGAAGTAGCCGCAGATGCGGGCGAACAGGTCGCTCTGGTCGGGCGCGTACACCAGCACCTGCAGGCCTTCGCCCTCGGGCGACAGCCGCGCACGCACGATGCAGCGATCGGGATTGCGGTCGGTCCTGGCCAGTTCACGCGACAGCACACGGGTGTGCCATGCGATCTCGTCGGCCTGGTGCCGCATGAAGTAGCTCACGTCGAGCGTGTCCCACAGCCCCTTGTGTGCGTTGTGGGGCAGCGCGTGCAGGGCCAGCATTTGAAGGGCTTCGCGCTTGCGGCCTTCGATCTCGGCGCCGGGATCGGGCGCGCGACCGCCCAGCACACGCAGCGTGTAGCGGTACAGGTCCTCGAGCAGCTTGCCCTTCCAGGCGTTCCACACCTTGGGGCTGGTGCCGCGGATGTCGGCCACGGTGAGCAGGTAGAGCGCGGTGAGGTAGCGCTCGTTGCCCACGCGCCGGGCGAACTGGCCGATCACGTCGGGGTCGGACAGGTCGGCCTTTTGCGCCAGCCGGCTCATGGTGAGGTGCTCGGCCACCAGAAATTCGATCAGCTTCGCGTCGTCCCGGTCAATGCCATGCTGCCGGCAGAAGATGCGCACGTCCTTGGCGCCGAGTTCCGAGTGGTCGCCACCGCGCCCCTTGGCGATGTCGTGGAACAGGGCGGCGAGGTAAAGGATCCAGGGCTTGTCCCAGCCGGCGGCCAGCTGCGAGCAGAACGGGTATTCGTGCGAGTGCTCGGGGATGAAGAAACGGCGCACGTTGCGCAGCACCATCAGGATGTGCTGGTCCACGGTGTAGACGTGGAACAGGTCGTGCTGCATCTGACCCACGATGTGGCGGAACACCCAGAGGTAGCGCCCCAGCACCGAGGTCTGGTTCATCAGCCGCATGGCGTGCGTGATGCCCTGCGGCTCCATGACGATGCGGCGGAACATCTCGCGGTTGACCGGGTCGTTGCGGAACCGCGCGTTCATGACCGGGCGCGCGTTGTAGAGCGCCCGCAGGGTGCGGGCCGACAGGCCCTTGACCCCCACCGTGGTCTGGTAGATGTGGAAGGTTTCGAGAATGGCGTGCGGCTGCTGCACGTAGAGGTTGTCGCTGGCCACCTCCAGCATGCCGCCCTTGTCGAAGAACCGCTCATTGAGCGGTCGCAGGCGCTGCACGCCGGGCTCGCTGCTGGCCAGGCGCTCCTCGATGTTGAGCAGCAGGATCTGGTTGAGCTGGGTGACCGCCTTGGCCGCCCAGTAGTAGCGCTTCATGAGCGCTTCGCTCGCGCGGCGGGTGCCGCGCGGGTTGGTTTCGCCCGGTGCCGGCAACTGCGCCCGGAAGCCGAACGATTCGGCCACCGCGGTCTGCAGGTCGAACACCAGCCGGTCCTCGCGCCGGTGGGCCAGCAGGTGCAGGCGGGCGCGGATCAGGCTCAGCAGCGCCTCGTTGGCCTTGATCTGCCGGGCTTCCAGGGGTGTGGCCAGGCCGGTGCGGGCCAGTTCGTCCCAGCTGCGGCCCAGGCCCGCGGCCTTGGACACCCACAGGATGATTTGCAGGTCGCGCAGGCCGCCGGGGGATTCCTTGCAGTTGGGTTCGAGCGAGTAGGGCGTGTTCTCGAACTTGTTGTGGCGCTGGCGCATTTCGAGCGTCTTGGCCACGAAGAACGCCTTCGGGTCCATGGCCTCGCCGAGTCGGCGCACCAGGTCGTTGAAGCCGGCGCGGTGTCCGGTGATCAGGCGGCATTCGAGCAGCGAGGTCTGCACGGTGACGTCCTTGCCTGCCTCGCTCACGCATTCGGTCACCGTGCGCACGCTCGAACCGATCTCCAGGCCCAGGTCCCAGCACGCGCCGATGAACGATTCGATGCGGGCCTTCAGCTCGGGGTCGGCTGCGGGGTCGCAGTCTTCCGGCAGCAGCAGCAGGACGTCGACGTCGGAATGGGGAAACAGTTCGCCCCGGCCGTAGCCGCCCACGGCCACCAGGGCCTGGTTCGGGCCGAACCCGGCCCGTTGCCACAGGGTGCGCAGGGTCTGATCGGTCAGTCGCGCCAGTTTGGCCAGGGCCTGCCGCACGCCGCGGGTGGACGCCCCGGATTGGCCGAGCTCGGTGAACAGCGCGGCCTTGTCGTCGCGGTAGCGCTGCCGCAGGGCGACCAGATCGTCCATCGCGGTGGCGCCGCCCTCAGGCGGCCACGGGGGTGGCAGCGCCCACGAAAGCCGGTGGCGCCAGACTGCCGGCGGACAGGGTGAGCACCTCGTACCCCGTCTCGGTGACCAGCACGGTGTGCTCCCATTGGGCCGAGAGCGATCGGTCGCGCGTGACGATGGTCCAGCCATCGCCAAGCTCCTTGATCTCGCGGCGGCCGGCGTTGATCATGGGCTCGATGGTGAAGGTCATGCCGGGCTTGAGTTCTTCGAGGGTGCCCGGGCGGCCGTAGTGCAGCACCTGGGGTTCCTCGTGAAAGCGCTGCCCAATGCCGTGGCCGCAGAACTCGCGCACGACGGAGAAGCCGTTGCCTTCGGCGTAGGTCTGGATGGCGTGGCCGATGTCGCCCAGGCGGGCGCCGGGGCGCACCAGAACAATGCCTTTCCACATGGCCTCGTAGGTCACCTGGCAAAGGCGCCGCGCCTGAAGCGTGCAGGCGGCCTCACCGCCGATCAGGAACATGCGGCTGTTGTCGCCGTACCAGCCGTCCTTGATGACGGTGACGTCGATGTTGAGGATGTCGCCCTTCTTGAGCGGCTTGTCGTTCGGGATGCCGTGGCACACCACGTGGTTGAGCGAGGTGCACAGGTGGCCGGGGTAGGGCGGATAGCCGCTGGGCTGGTAGCCGATGGTGGCCGACACCGTGCCCTGCTGTTTCATGAAGTCGGCCGCCAGGCGGTCGATCTCGAGCGTGGTCACGCCGGGCTGCACCAGCGGCGTGAGGTAGTCCAGCACTTCGGAGGCCAGACGGCAGGCGGTCCGCATGGCCTCGATGCCGGCGGGATCCTTGTAGGTGATGCTCATGGATGGATTATCCCACCGCGGCCCGCGCCGCCGTGCGCCGGCGGCCAATCGCCACGGGGTGCGGCGGGTAAAATCGTTGCTTCGCCCATCCCCCACGGGCCAACGCACCACAGGCTCCCGACGTGTCCCTGAATCTGCGCACTTTCGATGGCGGACACGCCATCAGCGACTTCAAAGTCCAGCAGCTCCTTCCCCGCCTCCAGCACATTCACGACAAGATCACCGGGCTCAGCGCGCGGTTTGTTCACCTGGCCGCGTTCGACGCCGCGCCCGAGTCGTCCACCGAGCAGCGCCTGGGCGAATTGCTCACCTATGGCGAACCGGTGACGCCCCGGCACCTGCGGCTCGAAACCGACGGTGCGCCTGCGCTGCTGGTGATGCCCCGCCTGGGCACCGTGTCGCCCTGGGCGTCCAAGGCGACCGACATCGCGCGCAACTGCGGCCTGGTGGTGCACCGCGTCGAGCGCCTGATCGAGTACCGCATCGAGCTCAAGACCGGCCTGCTCGGCGGCAAACCGGCCCTCACGCCCGAGCAGCGCTGGGCGGTGGCCTGCCTGCTGCACGACCGCATGACCGAGGCGGTGGTGGCCACGCGCGAGGAAGCCCACGCCCTGTTCACCGAGCTGCAGGCCGCGCCCATGGAGCGGGTCGACGTGCTGGGCGGCGGTCGCGCCGCGCTGGAGCGCGCCAACGCCGACTGGGGCCTGGCCCTGGCCGACGACGAGATCCAGTACCTCATCGACGCCTTCACCGGCCTGGGGCGCAACCCCACCGACGTCGAACTGATGATGTTCGCGCAGGCCAACAGCGAACACTGCCGCCACAAGATCTTCAACGCGCAGTTCACCATCGACGGCGTGCCGCAGGACAAGAGCCTGTTCGGCATGATCCGCCACACCCACCAGCACAGCCCGCAGCACACGGTGGTGGCCTATTCCGACAACGCGTCGGTGATGGAGGGGCACGCGGTGCAGCGCCTGGTGGCGCGTTACGACGGTGCGGGCGCGCCGGTGTACCGCACCGAGACCGCCACCCACCACGTGCTCATGAAGGTGGAGACCCACAACCACCCCACCGCCATCTCGCCGTTCCCGGGTGCGTCCACCGGCGCGGGCGGCGAAATCCGCGACGAGGGCGCCACCGGGCGCGGTTCGAAACCCAAGGCCGGCCTCACGGGGTTCTCGGTCGGCAAGCTGTGGGGTGGCCTGAGCGACCAGCCGGGCGGCAAACCCGGGCACATTGCCAGTCCGCTGCAGATCATGACCGAGGGCCCGCTGGGCGGCGCCGCCTTCAACAACGAGTTCGGCCGGCCCAACCTGCTGGGTTATTTCCGCGAATACGAGCAGGTGGTGGACGGCGTGCAGCGCGGCTACCACAAGCCCATCATGATCGCTGGCGGGCTGGGCGCGATCGACGCCACGCTGACGAAGAAAGTGCTGTTTCCCGCCGGCACGCTGCTGATCCAGCTGGGTGGTCCGGGCATGAAGATCGGCATGGGCGGGGGCGCGGCCAGTTCCATGGCCACCGGCACCAACGCCGCCGCGCTTGACTTCGATTCCGTTCAGCGCGGCAACCCCGAGATCGAGCGCCGTGCGCAGGAGGTCATCAACCACTGCTGGCAGCAGGGCGAGAAGAATCCCGTTCTGGCCATTCACGACGTGGGGGCGGGCGGCCTGTCCAACGCCTTCCCTGAAATCACCAACGACGCCGGCCGCGGCGCGCGCTTCGACCTGCGCGCCGTCCCGCTGGAGGAAAGCGGTCTGGCGCCGAAGGAGATCTGGTGCAACGAAAGCCAGGAACGCTACGTGCTGGCCATCGCGCCCGAGTCGCTCCCGATGTTCCGCGCGTTCTGCGAGCGCGAGCGCTGCCCGTTTGCGGTGGTGGGCGTGGCGACCGAGGAGCGGCAACTGGTGCTGGCCGACCAACCCGTTCGTCCGGACGCCACCCACGCCGTTCGCCCTGAGCCTGTCGAAGGGCTCGCCCAGGCGTCCGGCGAGGCTTCGACAGGCTCAGCCCGAACGGCGTGGCCGGTCGACATGCCCATGGACGTGCTGCTGGGCAAGCCGCCCAAGATGCACCGCGACGTGAAGACCGTGCCGCGCAGCGCGCCGCCGATCGACCTGACCGGTGTGGACCTGCAGAAGAGCGTGATCGACGTGCTGAGCCACCCGACGGTGGCCTCCAAGCGCTTCCTCGTGACCATCGGCGACCGCACCGTGGGCGGTCTGTCGCACCGCGACCAGATGGTGGGCCCGTGGCAGGTGCCGGTGGCCGACTGCGCGGTGACCCTGGCCGATTTCGCCGGTTTTGCGGGCGAGGTGATGAGCATGGGCGAGCGCACCCCGCTGGCCGCCACCAGCGCCGCGGCGTCGGGCCGCATGGCGGTCGCAGAGGCCATCACCAACCTGCTCGCCGCGCCGATCGAGCTGTCGCGCGTGAAGCTGTCGGCCAACTGGATGGCCGCCTGTGGCGAACCCGGTGAAGACGCGGCCCTGTACGAGACGGTGAAGGCCGTGGGCATGGAGCTGTGCCCCGCGCTGGGTGCGTCCATTCCGGTGGGCAAGGACAGCCTGTCGATGCGCACCCAGTGGCAGGCCGATGGCCAGACGCGCAAGGTCACCGCGCCGGTGAGCCTGGTGGTCAGTGCCTTTGCATCGGTCGCCGACGTTCGCGTCACACTCACCCCGGAACTCGACCGTTCCACCGAGGACACGACCCTCGTGCTGATCGACCTCGGCAAGGGCCGCCACCGCATGGGCGGCAGCATCCTGGCGCAGACCCTCGGACACCCCGGTGGCGAGGTGCCCGACCTCGACGACCCCAGGGACTTGGTGAACTTGGTCAATGCCGTGAACGCGCTGCGCGCGCAGGGCCGCCTGCTGGCCTACCACGACCGCAGCGACGGCGGCCTGCTGGCCACCGTGGCCGAAATGGCCTTTGCAGGTCAGGTCGGCGTGGCGCTCAACGTCGATCAGCTCGTGACCGAGGGCGATGGCATCACCGACAGCCGCGCCGAAATGGGCGACGCCAAGAACTGGACCAAGCAGGTCGGTGCGCGCCGCGAGGAGCTCACCCTCAAGGCGCTGTTCAACGAAGAGCCGGGTGTGGTGCTGCAGGTGCGCACCGCCGAACGCAACGACGTGATGCAGGTGCTGCGCGAACATGGCCTGTCGAAGTTCAGCCATTTCATCGGCAAGACCAGGCCGCTGTCGTCGCCGATGGACGCGGGCAAGGGAGAGCTTCAGGTCTGGCGCGACACCAAGGCCGTGTTCGCGGCGAAGCTGGCCGACCTGCAGCAGGTGTGGGACAGCGTGAGCTGGAAGATCAACCAGCAGCGCGACAACCCGGCGTGTGCCGATGCCGAGCACGCCGCCGCCGGTGACCCGACCGACCCCGGACTGCACACCCACCTCACGTTCAACCCGGCCGACAACCTGGCCGCGCCGTTCCTGAACCTGTCGCGCCCCCGGGTGGCCATCCTGCGCGAGCAGGGCGTCAACTCCCACGTCGAGATGGCCTGGTGCTTCACGCAGGCCGGATTCGATGCGATCGACGTGCACATGACCGACCTGCAAAGCGGCCGTGCCAACCTGAAGGATGTTCGCGGCGTGGTGGCCTGTGGCGGTTTCAGTTACGGCGACACCCTGGGGGCCGGTATCGGCTGGGCGCGCTCGATCACCTTCAACCCGGCGTTGTCCGACCAGTTCCAGGCGTTCTTTGCGCGCACCGACACCTTCGGTCTGGGCGTGTGCAACGGCTGCCAGATGTTTGCCGAGCTGGCGGACATCATTCCGGGCGCCGATGCCTGGCCGCGCTTCACCACCAACCAGAGCGAGCGGTTCGAGGCGCGCCTGTCGCTGGTCGAGGTGCTCGAATCGCCCAGCCTGTTCTTCCAGGGCATGGCCGGTACCCGTCTGCCGATTGCGGTGGCGCACGGAGAGGGCTACGCCAACTTCCGCCACCGCGGCGACCCTTCGAAAGTCGTCGGCGCCATGCGGTATGTCGACAACACCGGTGCCGCCACCGAGCGCTATCCGTTCAACCCCAACGGCAGCCCCGGAGGCCTCACCGCCGTGACCACGCCCGACGGCCGCTTCACCGCCCTCATGCCCCACCCCGAACGTGTGTACCGCAACGTGCTCATGAGCTGGACCGACCAGGACGTGTCGGCACCAAGCGGCTGGACGCGCCTCTGGCAGAACGCGCGCCGCTGGGTCGGCTGACCATGACCGCACGCGCCCACCCGCTCGACCCGACCCTCACGCAGGCGTTCGCTCGGGACGGGGCGGTGGTGCTGCGCGGGGTGCTGAACGCGGGCGAGCTGACCCGGCTCGAGGCCGGCATCGAACACAACCTGGCCCGATTGAGCCCGCTGGCCCTGGTGGCCAGCGATCCCGACGATCCCGGCCGCTTCGTGGAAGACTTCTGCAGCTGGACCAGCAACCCGGATTACGAGCATCTGCTGCGCCATTCGGCCCTGCCGCATGTGGCGGCGCAGCTCATGGGCAGCCAGTGCGTGCGCCTGTACCACGATCACCTGCTGGTCAAGGAACCCGGCACGCGACAGCCCACCCCCTGGCACCAGGACCAGCCCTACTACAACGTGGACGGCACCCAGAACGTGAGCTTCTGGATCCCGGTGGACCCAGTGCCGCTGGAAAGCACGCTGCGCTTTGCGGCCGGTTCACACCGGGGAACCTGGTACATGCCGCGCACGTTCCGCGACCAGCAGGCCCGATGGTTCCCCGAAGGCACGCTGGCTGAACTGCCGGCCATCGACGATCAACCCGAGGCCTGGCCCCAGTTGGCGTGGGCGCTGGCACCGGGCGATGCCGTGGCCTTCCACATGCTGGCCCTGCACGCGTCCGCCGGCACCGCGCCCGGGGTGCGGCGCCGCGTGTTTTCGGCCCGCTACCTGGGCGACGACGCGGTGCACGCGCCCCGCCGCTGGCGCACCTCGCCGCCATTTCCCGACCTCGAGGCGCGCCTGCCTGCGGGCGCCGCCATGGACGACCCCCTGTTTCCCCTGGTCTGGCCGCCGGCCCCGGCCTGAATCACCCCACCCAGAAGCCTTTCATGGCCACCAGCCTTCTCGCCCTCATCGACGACATCGCCTCGCTGCTCGACGATGTGTCGGTCATGACCAAGGTCGCGGCCAAGAAAACCGCCGGCGTGCTGGGCGACGACCTCGCGCTCAACGCGCAACAGGTCACCGGTGTGCATGCCGACCGCGAGTTGCCGGTGGTGTGGGCGGTGGCCAAGGGCTCACTCGTCAACAAGGCCATCCTGGTGCCGGCGGCCCTTCTCATCAGCGCCTTCGCCCCGGTGCTGATCACGCCCCTGCTCATGCTCGGCGGCCTGTTCCTGTGCTTCGAGGGCGTCGAGAAGCTGGTCCATGCCGCCGGCCTTCACCGGGACGATGACAGCAGGCACCGCGATGAACTGCTGAAGGCGGCGGCCGACGAGAAGGTCGACCTGGTGGCGTTCGAGAAGGAGAAGATCAAGGGCGCCATCCGCACCGATTTCATCCTGTCCGCCGAAATCGTCGTGATCAGCCTGGGCACCGTGGCCAGTGCGTCGATGGGTCAGCGTGTCGGTGTGCTGGTGGGCATTTCGCTGCTGATGACGGTGGGCGTGTACGGGCTGGTGGCGGGCATCGTCAAGCTGGACGACCTGGGCCTGCACCTGAACCGCACCACGGCGGCCTGGAAGCAGGCGGTCGGTCGAGGCATTCTTGCGTTTGCGCCCTGGCTCATGAAGTCGCTGTCGGTGGTGGGCACCGCGGCCATGTTCCTGGTGGGCGGCGGCATCCTGCTGCACGGCCTGCCCACCCTGTCACACGGTGTCGATGCCTGGGCGGAGGGCCTCGGCTGGGCCGGTGCCTTCGTGCCCAGCCTGGCGGGCGCGCTGGCGGGTCTGGCCGCCGGGGCGTTGGTGGTCGGCGTGGTGGAGTTGTTCAAGCGGCTGCGTGGAGCGCCCAAGGGGGTCTGACCGCTGGCGTGCGCGTTGACCTGCGTCAACGCGCTTGCGCGGCAACGGCCTAGAGTGTGCCTGGCGGGTGACTGAACCTGCACAGGAGGCACGTCATGAACACGTTGTCGGCGTCCCGGCGCCCGGCCCGGTCGCGGCCTGAGCGCACCAGGTTCGTTTGCAGCCTGGGCGCCGCGCTGCTGCTGGCCGCCTGTGGCGGGGGCGGTGGCTCGGCGGTCATTGGGCCGTACTGGGTGCCGTCGGGCCTGGTGGTGCAGGACCTGGATGGCGATGGGCGTGCCGACGTCGCCGTGGCACGGACCTATTTGGACGGGGCCCCGCCGCACGCCGGGTACGTGGATGTTCGGCGGCAGACCGTGCCGGGGCGATTCGCCGCCACAGAGATTCACCCCGTCGCGGCCGACCCGTGGACCCTGTCCGTGGCCGACACCGACGGCGACGCGCGGCCCGACCTGCTCACGGCGTCGCCGCTGACCCTGCCGGTCGCGATCAACGGCACCGGCGACAGCGGAGCCGTCTCCCTGCTGAGGCAGGACCCACTGCTCCCCGGGCGGTTCCAGCCCGCACAGGTGCTGGCCACGGGCGGCATGGCGAACGAAGCGGGCGTGGCCGATGTGAACGCCGACGGGCGCGCGGACCTGCTGGTGGCGGACGGCGTGATCGCGAACAGCCGGGCGAGGTTGCTGACACAGCAGGCCCCGGGCGGTGTGTTCAATCCGCCCACTGCCGTCTGTGCCGGCAGCGGATCGGGTTGGGCCTCGTTGGCCGCGGGCGATGTCGACAACGACGGCGTGGTCGACATCGCGGGTGCGGGGGGCACCCGCGCCTGGTGGTGCAGGGGCCTGGGTGGCGGGGCGTTTGGCGCGCCATCGGTCCTGGGTCTGGGCGCCTCGTTGGGCGGGGTGGTGCTGGCCGACCTGGACGGCAACGGCCGCCTCGACGTGGCCGTCGCCGACGCCGGGCTGGCCCCCTCGGGGGGCACCGGCGGCAGCTTGGTGACGATCTGGCTGCAGTCGCCTGCCGGCACCTTCGGATTGCAGACCCACGCGGTGGCCGACGGTGCCCGGCGCCTTGCGGTGGCCGACCTGGATCAGGACGGCCGCCTCGACATCGCGGTGGTCTCGATCGTGTACCAGACCCAGGGCAACAGCACCCGGGTCACGTTGCTGAGGCAGTCCGCCATGGTGGCCGGTACCTTCTCGGTGTCGAGCGCGTGGCAAGGCCCGATGGCGGGCAATTTCCTCGCCACCGGTGATGTGACCGGTGACGGTCTGACCGACATCGTGGTCAACGACAGTCCGACGGTGTATGCGCAGTCGGCCACGGTGCCCGGCGTGTTCTTGCCAGGCACCGTCCTGCCCTGATCGGTCGAGCCAGGGACTTCGGGTCGGTTGATGTGCGTCAAGCCGTGCGCCGCGCAGCGGCCTAGACTGGCGGCACACACCCCGAGGGCATCATGAGCGCCACCGACACACACACCGATCCGGTCACCAGCGACGCACCGCTGACCAATTTCACCCAGTGCCATGCGGGCATCGTGCGACGACTGACCGCTCTGGACGAACTGCCGGCGTTGCTCGAACCCGCGGCCCGGGCGCGCCGCATCGCGGAAGAGTCGCTGGCGTTCTTTCGCGAGGCCATCTTCGAGCACCACATGGACGAAGAGCGCGAGTTGTTTCCGGCCGTGATCGCCAGCGCCCAGCCCGGCGCCGAGCGCGAGCGCGTGCAGGGCATGGTCGATCGGCTCACCAGCCAGCACCGCACGCTGGAGGCGCTCTGGAAATCCCTCGAGCGCGAGCTCAAGCGCGTGGCGCGGGGCCAGGACAGCGACCTGGACGCGGGGGACCTGCGCCGGCTGGTGTCCGGCTACATGGCCCATGCCCGGTACGAGGAGACCGACTTCCTGCCAGCGGCCGAAATGATCCTCGGGCGCAACGACAACCACATGGCTGCGCTGGGGCTGTCGCTGCACCTGCGACACGTCCCCACGCCGGTGCCGTACGTCTGAGGATCAGGCGGGCGCCTTCGGGCGCTCGCGGTAGAAGGTGATCGGGCTGGTGGCCGTTGTCTGGGCCACCGACGGCTTGAGCCTGCCCACCACGTGCATTTCGCACGGCTTGCAGTCGAAGCGCAGCGTGAGCTTCTCGTTGCCGTGCGTGATGGTGAGCGGTTCGGCGCGCACCGTGCCCTGCACGCCGGTGACGCCCTTGGCCTGCTTCGGGCACAGGCTGAGCGAAAAGCGCACGCAATGCTTGGTGATCATGAGGCTGACCTCGCCGGTCTCCTCGTGCGACTCGTAGGCGCTGGCGATCACCCTGACCCCGTGGCGAGCGTAGAAATCGCGCGCCTTGTGGTTGTAGACGTTGGCCAGGTAGGTCAGCGTGTCTTCGGGGTAGGGCGCTGGCGGGTCGACCGCCACGCCCCGTGGCAGCCTGGCAAAGGCCCGCGCGCGCGCCGATTCCAGTGCGGCCACGGCGTCGCGCCGGAGCGGGTTGAGCAACGAAGACGGCACGAACCAGGGCTGTGACAGGTCGAGCGTGATGTCGATCGGTGTGAACAGCGTTTCGCCCAGCCGGCCCAGGGCCTCGCGCAGCTTTTCGTGCGCCAGCGCCGCGTCGCGGGCCGGTTCGAGTGCGCAGGTCAGCGTGGCGTGGGCGGCGTGTCCGTCCTCGTCGGTCAGGTCGAGGCGAAGACCGTCCGCCACCTCCGACAGCTTCATCCACACGCCGATGCGCCGCTCGGAAGATTTCTTCTCCAGCGTGCGCACCCAGTCCATGTCGCGGTTGCGGTTGATGACCGTGCCGCGCTTGAGGTGGCGCAAGCCCTCGATCGCATCTTTCGGGTGCACCCGCCACTGCCCCGCCTCGCCCGCCGGTTCCGCGCGGTTGATCTGCAGGCCCACCAGTTCGCGGTGCAGGTCGAGGTAACACAGCCCGTCGCCGTTGTGGATCACCGTGGCCGCGTCGTCGCATTGCAGCTCGACCCAGTCGGGCCCGACCTTCGTGACCCATCCAATCGGACGGCCCGGGTTCTTCGGGGTGTCGAAGGCGCCGATGTCTTCCTTGCGGCCGTTGACGAAGTAGTCGGTGAATTCGCGGTTGAAGTTCTGGTCGGGGTCGGGTGTGAAGCCGAAGGTGCAGCGGCCAGACGACGCGCGCGCCAGCTCGGGGCGTTCTTCCAGAATGTCGTCGAACAGCCGCCGGTAATGGGCGGTGATGTTCTTGACGTAGCCCATGTCCTTGTAGCGCCCCTCGACCTTGAAGCTGCGTGCCCCGGCGTCGATGAGGGCGCGAAGGTTGTCGCTCTGGTTGTTGTCCTTCATGGACAGCACGTGCTTGTCGTGCGCCACGATGCGTCCCTGGCTGTCCTTCACCTCGTAGGGCAGGCGGCAGGCCTGGGAACAATCGCCGCGGTTGGCGCTGCGGCCGGTCTGGGCGTGGCTCACGTAGCACTGGCCGCTGTAGGCCACGCAAAGCGCGCCGTGAATGAAGAATTCAACCAGGCAGCGCTCGGGGTCGAGCGCGTCGTGAATGGCGCGAATCTGCGGCAGGGTGAGTTCGCGGGCCACCACCAGCTTGGACAAACCGGCGTCCTGAAGGAAGCGGGCCTTTTCCACCGTGCGGATGTCGCACTGCGTGCTGGCGTGCAGCTGGATCGGCGGCAGATCAAGCTCCAGCAGGCCCATGTCCTGGATGATCAGCGCGTCGGCGCCGGCGTCGTAGAGCTGGCGGATCAGCTTGCGGGCCGGCTCGAGTTCGTCGTCCCGCAGGATGGTGTTGACCGTGACGTAGATGCGGCTGCCGAAGCGGTGGGCGTGTCTCGCCAGCCGCCCGATGTCCTGCACGCTGTTGTCGGCCGAGGTGCGCGCGCCGAAGGACGGCCCGCCGATGTAGACGGCGTCGGCGCCATGGTTGATCGCCTCGATGCCGATGTCGGCGGTGCGGGCGGGTGAAAGCAGCTCGATCTGGTGGTGCAGCATGGGGGCGGGGGGCACAATCCGCAAAACCCGAGATTGTCCTGGAGAAGTCGCATGTCTGCACACACGTCCATCGTCCTGGTTCACGGCGCCTGGCACGGCGCCTGGTGCTGGCGGCGCGTGCTGCCGCTGCTGCGCGGTGCCGGCATCGACGCGCATGCCGTCACCCTCACCGGGGTCGGGGACCGTGCCCATCTCATGGGCCCGTCGGTCGACCTGCACACCCACATCCAGGACGTGGTCGCCCTGATTGAAGCCGAGGAACTGACCCGGCTGGTGCTGGTGGGACACAGCTACGGCGGGATGGTGGTCACCGGTGCGGCCGACCGCCTGCTGCGGGAGCGCCCGGGGGTGCTGGCCCACCTGGTTTACCTCGATGCGGTGGTGCCCAGCCCCGGCGACAGCTGGAGCAGTGCCCACAGCGAAGAAACCCGCAACGCCCGCATCACCGCCGCACAGCCCAGCGGCGGCCTGCACTTCCCGCCGCCCGATGCCTCGGTGTTCGGCCTGGCGGGGGCCGACCGCGACTGGGTGAACCGGCGCCAGACCCCGCAGCCGTTTCGGGTGTACCAGCAGCCCCTGGCGTTCCATGCCGCTGCGGTGGCCGCGGTGCCGCGGACCTTCATCGACTGCACCTCGCCGGCGCTCGCCACCATCGCCCCGTCGCGCGTGCGGGTGCGCCGCGAGCCCGGCTGGCGGGTGGTTGAAATGGCGACCGGCCACGACCCCATGGTGAGCGACCCCGCCGGGTTGACCGCCCACCTGGTGGCCATTCAGCGCGGGGCCGCTGCTTGAACGCCCGGTACGACCGCATCGACCAGCTGCGCGCGGTCGCGCTGGCCTGGATGACGGTCTATCACTTCTGCTTCGACCTCGATTTCTTCGGCGTCATCGACCAGGCCTTTCTGACCGACCCGTTCTGGACGCTTCAGCGCACCGCGATCGTCACCTTGTTTCTGTTCACCGCCGGGCTGTCGCAGGCGGTGGCGCTGCACCAGGGCCAGGGCTGGCCACGGTTCTGGCGCCGATGGGCCCAGGTGGCCGGTGCCGCTTTGCTGGTGAGCGCCGGGTCCTGGTTCGTGTTTCCGCAGAGCTTCATCTACTTCGGCGTGTTGCACGGCATCGCGGTCATGCTCGTGATTGCCCGGCTCACCGGTCACTGGGGTCGCTGGCTGTGGCCGCTCGGGGCGCTGGCGCTCGGTTTGCCGTGGCTGGCGCCAGCGGCGGTCGAGGCCTGGCCGGCGCTGGCCTTGCTGAACCAGCCGGGCCCCAATGCGCTGGGGTTCATCACGCAGAAGCCCTTCACCGAGGACTATGTGCCCCTGTTGCCCTGGATGGGGGTCGTGTGGTGGGGGCTGGCGGCGGGGCGGTGGGTCTGCGAGCACCGCCCGGGCTGGCTGGGCGGCGGCGGGCAGGGTGGCTTCATGGCCGCCTGGGGCCGCTGGAGCCTGAGCCATTACCTGCTGCACCAGCCGGTGCTCATGGGCCTGATCTGGATCGCCACGCACGCATGAAAAAGGCGCGGGGTTGCCGCGCCTTCGTGTCAAGCCGGTCAGGGCTTACTGGATCTTGGCCTTCTCGCGCAGGTCCTGCTGGAATTTCTGCAGCTTCTGCTGCGTCATCTGCTGCACGATCTGCGGCTTGACCTCGTCGAACTTCGGCAGTTCGGCGTCGCGGATGTCGTCCACGCGGATGATGTGCCAGCCAAACTGGCTCTGCACCGGCGCATCGGTCATCTGGCCCTTGGCGAGCTTGACCATGGCCTGGGAAAACTCGGGCACGTAGCTGGCGGCAGGCGCCCAGTCAAGGTCGCCACCGTTGGCGCCGGACCCCGGGTCCTTGGAATCCTTCTTGGCGATGTCCTCGAACTTGGCGCCCTTCTTGATGTTGGCGATGATGGCCTTGGCGTCGGCTTCCTTCTCCACCAGGATGTGGCGTGCCTTGAACTCCTTGCCGGCGTTGGCCGCCACGAACTTGTCGTACTCGGCCTTCACATCGGCGTCGGTCACCGGGTTGGTCTTCTGGTACTCGGCGAACAGCGTGCGGATCATGATGGTCTGTCGGGCCAGCTCCATCTGGTTCTTGAACTCGGCCGAGTTCGCGACCCCGCGCTTCTGG
The DNA here is from genome assembly GCA_943371665.1 of Synechococcus sp. UW140. GTDB lineage: Bacteria > Pseudomonadota > Gammaproteobacteria > Burkholderiales > Burkholderiaceae_C > Hydrogenophaga. The sequence goes on along the minus strand of CALRVR020000010.1, from coordinate 69,791 downwards.
GCTTCCTGCATGAAGATCTCGCGCAGGATGACTTCTTCCTTGATCTGGGCGCGCACCGTGTCATCGACCGCGCGACCCGACGCTTCGATCTGCTTGACCAAGGCGTCAACGCGGGTCGTGGGCACCGGCTTGCCGTTGACGACGGCGACGTTCTGGGCGATGGCCCACGGAGCAGAGGCGATCAGCACGGCCACGGTCAGGGCCGACAGGGACTTTTTCATGGACTTCCTGCAGGATGGGGAAAACGGTTGGAGCCGCTGCGCAGGGCAGGGTTCGCGGTGGGAATGTGACAGAAAGTTGCCAGCGGGTTTCAGCGCTGGATCTCGATCGCCAGGGCGTGCAGCCCGGCGTCGGTGAATGAACGAAGGGCATCATACACAAGGCGGTGCTGGGCTACCCGCCCCAGCCCGACGAACGCCGGCGAGGCGATGCGCACGCGGAAGTGGGTGCCGAAACCCAACCCGTTGGCGCCCGCATGCCCCGCGTGCGCGGCGCTCTCGTCGATGACCTCCAGCGCGGTGGGCGAGAGCCGCTCGCGCAGGCAGGCTTCAATGGCGGGTGCCGTGGGCACGGCCGCGGTGCTCACGGCTTCACCTCGGGTTCGTCCTTGATGTAGCGGGCGATGTAGAGGCCCTGGGCCACGATGAAGATGACCGGGAACACATAGCCCCAGAGCTTGAAGTTCACCCACTGCTCGGTGGTCTGGTAGGCGGCAAACCAGGCGTTGATGCCGGCCATGAACAGGAAATACCCGACCCAGGCCACCGTGAGGCGCGCCCACACCGGCTCGGGAAGCTTGAGCTGGCTTCCCAGCAGCATCTGCAGGAAGTTCTTCTTCCAGCCCCACAGCGCGGCGCCCAGCACCACGGCCATGCCCGCGTAAAGCACCGTGGGTTTCCATTTGATGAAACGCTCATCCTGCAGGAAGAGGGTGAGGGTGCCGAACACCAGCACCAGCACCAGCGTGATCTTGTGGATGTTCTGCAGCTTCTTGTCGATGGCGTAAATGAGGCCGGTCTGCAGCACGGTGGCAGCCATCAGCACACCGGTGGCGGCATAGATGCCTTCGAATTTGTAGGCGGCGAAGAACAGCAGGATGGGGAAGAAATCGATCAGCAGGCGCATTCGCTGATTATCCGATGACGCCTTGCGCCGGGAACTGCGCCGGGGATTGAAGGCTCGATAAACGGCCCTACATGGCAGAACAACCCCGACGAGGAGATGTACCGATGACCCCCCAGGAACAGCAGGCCGTGCTCACCATTGCCCTCATGGCCGCTCTGGCCGACGGCGCCAAGGCCGACGCCGAGCGCGACAGCATCCGCTCGATCGCCGAATCGCTGGGCGCCGAGGGCGGTGCCGCCGGATTGGCCAAGGTGTATCAGGATGTGTTGCTGCGCCGGGTGGACCTGGCCGGCACGGTGGCCCGCCTGGGCGACGCGGGGCAGCGCGAGCTGGCCTATGAAATGGCGGTATGCGTGTGCGACGCCGATGGCGGCCGCACGCCGGCCGAGGCGGCTTTTCTGACCGACCTCAAGGCGCGCCTGAAGCCCGATGCGGCCGAATCGGCCGCGTTCGAGAAAGCCGAAGCCGAACTGGTGACCGCCGCGCAGGCGGCCGTCCCGGCGGTGGTGGCTGCATCCCCCGTGCCCGGCGCCAGCGAGCGCCGCGGCCCGGACAACACGGCGCTGGACAAATCGATCCTCAACTACTCGCTGCTCAACGGCGCGCTGGAGCTCTTGCCCCAATCATGGGCCTCGATGGCGATCATTCCGCTGCAGGTGAAGATGGTTTACGAAATCGGCAAGGCCCATGGCGTGGAGCTGGACCAGGGCCACATCCGCGAGTTCATCGCGGCCGTGGGGGTGGGTCTGACGTCGCAGTACCTGGAACAATTCGGCCGCAAGCTGCTGGGTGGCCTGCTGGGCAAGGCGGCCGGGCGCACGGTGGGTGGCATCGGCCGCGCCGCGACCGGCATGGCGTTCTCGTTTGCCACCACCTACGCGCTGGGCCAGGTGGCCAAGCGCTACTACGCGGGTGGCCGGCAGATGAGCACCGACCTGCTGAAGCAGACCTTCCAGGATTTGCTGGGCCCGGCCAAGCAGATGCAGCAGCAGTACCTGCCGCAGATCCAGCAGAAAGCGGCCACGCTGGATGCCGGTCAGGTGATGGCGATGGTCCGGGGCCGCTAAGCAGCCCTGCCGTCAGGCCCGAGCCAATCCCACCCGTTTGGCCCGAGTTCGCCCACCCGTGGGCGTGCATGCGTTTCACGCCACCGTGTCGCGCTGACGGCTGGCGTGGTCCGCGTTCTCCGGCGTGCTCGCGGATCAGTGGGCGGGCGCGCCTGCATCACCTCATCAACACCGTGATTGGCGCGCCGCCTCTGCGGCAACCGCGAATGGCGCCTGCGCCCGCGAACCCCACCATCCGTCGAGAGTGGCGGGTTGGAGCGCCACTCCTTCGTTCGGCCCGAGCCAACCCCCTCCGTTCGGCCTGAGCCTGTCGAAGGCCTCGCCCGCCCGATGGCACAAAGCGGTTTGCCGAGGCGCACGACCCAGCGGCCCAGAGGGGGAGTTCCCCAGCGAGGACCGAAAACCGTCAAGCCAGCGAAGGCACGCCCTCGCGCATGGCCGCTGCCGCGATGTCCATCGACCGCAGCCTCAGCGCCGGGTCGAACACGTCGCAGACCAGGATGAATTCGTCGGCCTCGGTGAGGTCGGCCAGGCGTTGCAGGCCGCTGCGCACGGCCTCGGGGCTGCCGATCACCGCCGCGGCCAGGAAGTCGGCGATGCCCTGGCGCTCGTGAGGTGCCAGGCGCTCGATGAAGCCCTGGACCGGGGGCGGCAACTGGCCACGCCGGCCGGTCAGGATGCCCAGCACCCGCTGGTAGGTGCTGCTGGCCAGAAACTCGGCTTCGTCGTCGGTGGGCGCCGCGATCAACGGCACACCGATGGCGGCATAGGGCTTGTCGAGCACGGCCGAGGGCTGGAACTGCGCGCGGTACACCTCGAGGGCCTGCAGCAGCAGGCGCGGCGCAAAGTGCGATGCAAAGGCAAAGGGCAGGCCGCGCTGGGCGGCCAGCTGCGCAGAAAACAGGCTGGAGCCGAGCAGCCAGATCGGCACGTTGGTGCCCTGGCCCGGCATGGCAATGATGCGTTGGCCGGGCACGGCCGGGCCCAGAAGGGCCTGCAGTTCGGCGACGTCGCGCGGGAAGTCGTCTTCGGTCTCCACCCGGTCGCGGCGCAGCGCGCGCATGGTGAGGCCATCGGTGCCCGGGGCGCGGCCCAGCCCCAGGTCGATGCGGTCGGGGTACATCTCTGCCAGGGTGCCGAAAGCCTCGGCCACGACCAGCGGGGCGTGGTTGGGCAGCATCACGCCGCCCGAACCCACCCGAATGCGTTGCGTGGCGCCAGCGATGTGGCCCACCAGCACCGCGGTGGCCGAGCTGGCCACCCCTGTCATGTTGTGGTGCTCGGCCAGCCAGTAGCGCGTGAACCCCAGCGACTCGGCGTGCTGCGCGGTGCGCTGCGCAATGGCGATGGCGTCGCGCACGGTGCCGCCCTGGCGCACCGCCACGAGGTCGAGCATGGACAGCCGGATGTCGGTGAGGTGTTTCATGGCGTCAGCTCACTTGCCTTGGTGTTCCAGCGACGCCGAGTTCATGCAGTACCGCAGACCCGACGGCGCGGGGCCGTCCTCGAACACGTGGCCCAGGTGGGCGCCGCATTGGCTGCACACGGTTTCGGTGCGCACCATGCCGTGGCTGTTGTCGGTGATTTCGGTGATGGCGCCGGGAATGGCCTTCCAGAAGCTCGGCCAGCCGCAGCCTGCGTCGAACTTGGTGCCGGCGTCGAACAGGTGGTTGCCGCAGCAGATGCAGTGGTAGCTGCCATCGGCCCAGACCTCCTCGTACTTGCCGGTGAACGGCCGCTCGGTGGCGGCGTGGCGAGTGACCTCGAACGCCACGCGCTCGGCCCCTTTGGCGGCCAGGATCTCACGCCATTCGGCGTCGGTTTTCTTGATGGGAAAGTCCATGGTGGGTGCCTTTCAGGAGGAGCAGCTGATCTCGATCTGCTGCGCCCAGTCGGGTGGGAAAGCGGCAAGGTCTTCCTCGCCTGGTCGTTCGTCGAAGGGGGCCGTCAAAGCTTTCAGCAGCCGGTCGACCTCGCTGAAATCGCCTTGCTGTGCCCGCTCGATGGCAATCTGCCCGAGGTGGTTGCGCAGCACGATGCGGGGGTTGACGCGGCGCATGGCCCGGGCGGTGTCGGCGGCGTTGAAACCCGGCGATGCGTGCAGGCGTTCGCGCCACTGCCCAGCCCATGCATCGAAGGCCTCGCGCTGCAGGAAAAGATCGCGCGCCGAAAGGGCACCGGCGCCACTGGCCGGGCCGGCCACCTCGTCGCCGAGGCGTCGGAACGCGATGGTGAAATCGACCGCATCCGAGGCCATGAGCTGCATCAGGGTTTCGATCAGCTCGGCATCGCCGTCCTGCGGGGTGGTGAGGCCCAGTTTGGCGCCCATGCGCCGGGTGAGGGCGGCCGGGAACAGCGACTTGTAGGGCTCGAGCGCGTCCAGCGCCTGCTGCTGGTCGTCCATCAGGGGCAGCAGCGCCTGGCCCAGGCAGAACAGGTTCCAGTAAGCGACATTGGGTTGCCGGTGGTAGGCGTAGCGCCCGCCCTGGTCGCTGTGGTTGCAGATGTGCGCGGGGTTGAAGGCGTCCATGAACTGGAACGGGCCATAGTCGATGGTCAGGCCCAGGATGCTCATGTTGTCGGTGTTCATCACGCCGTGGCAGAAGCCGACGGCCTGCCATTGCGCCACCAGATCCGCGGTGCGCGCGCTCACCGCCTCGAGCAGGTTGGCATAGGGGTTTCCGTCGCCCTGTCGACAGGCCGGGTAGAACCGATCGATGACGAAATCGGCCAGACGCCGGAGTTCGTCGATCCGACCGTTGGCCGAGAAATGCTCGAAATGGCCGAAGCGGATGAAGCTCGGGGCGACGCGGGTCACCACCGCGGCGGTCTCCACGGTTTCCCGGATCACGGGCTGGGGCGACCCGGTGACGCAAAGGGCCCGCGTGGTGGGGATGCCCAGTCCCTGCATGGCCTCGCTGCACAGAAACTCCCGGATCGAGCTTCGCAGCACGGCCCGCCCGTCGCCCATGCGCGAGTAGGGCGTCAGGCCCGCGCCTTTCAGCTGCAGTTCCATGGCGCCCGCGGGTGTGTCGATTTCGCCCAGCAGGATGGCACGGCCGTCGCCCAGCTGGCCGGCCCAGACGCCGAACTGGTGTCCGCTGTACACCGTGGCCAGAGGACGGGCACCCTCGATCGGCAGCGATCCGCTGAACGCGTGCACGGCTTCGTCCTGCCGCAGCCGCTGCGGGTCCAGACCCAGGGCTTGCGCCAGTGGCTCGTTCAGGCCCACCAGGTGGGGTTGGGGCAACGGGGTGGGCGCGACCTCGGTGAAGAAAGCCGGCCCGAGTTCGGCAAAGCGGTGCTGCCAAGGGCGGCCCAGGTCCAGCGCCGTGGCGTCAAGCAGGGTGTCGTTCATTGCAAACATTGTCCACCCCAGGCGGTTCCCGGCGTCACGTCAGGGGCATGGCTGCTTGCCAGCGCCCCGGTGCACCCGATAATGCATGTCGCTGATTCGCCGGCCACGCGCTGGCGCCAGGGGGAGCAGCCAACATGAAAAAGAGGACCCATGCGCACTGACGCCGAGGCCATCCTGTTCGTCGACGACGAAGCCGTGTCCCGGCAATGGTTCGCGCGGTGTTTCGGGGACGAGTTCGACATCACGACAGCCGCCAGCGTGGACGAGGCGCTGGCGACACTCACCGAGTCCCGGCAGCGCTTCGCGGTTCTCATCACCGACTACCGCATGCCCGAGCAGGACGGCATGAAGCTGTTGCGTGTCGTGCGCCGTGAGCACCGCCACCTGGTGCGCCTGATGGTGACGGCCTACGCCGAAATGGACGTCGCCATCGCCGCCATCAACCAGGGCAGGGTGCTTCGCATGCTGGAAAAGCCCCTGGAAGACGAGGCCACCCGCGAGGCACTGCGTGAGGCGCTCACGATCTACCGCCGCCAGGCGATAGAGCGCGCACTGAGCGAAAGCCGGGCCGCCTCGTTGCGCGAGACCCTGGGCTTCCTGGCGCACGAGCTCAACACCCCGCTGGCCACGGTGCGTGGCAGTGTGGCCGCGGTGCTGGAGCGGTACCGCCCCCCGGCACCCGGCGATGCCCCGGGCACGGTGCGCTTCGAGGGCCTGGGCGCGCCAGAGCTGCTGGCCGCGCTGCAGCGGGCGGAGCGGCGCGCGCTCTACTGTCAGTCGCTCGTGTCCACCTTCGTGCAGTCGGCCCGGGACGCTTACCGGGATGCGGCTCCCCAGAGCCTGAGCGCCTCCAGCCTGCTGGATGCGCTGGTCGATGAATACCCGTTCGAGGACCGTGAACGCCAGTGGGTGAGCACCGAACTCCAGCAGGATTTCCACCTGCCCGGGCGGCGCGACCTGCTTTACCTCGTCTTGTGCACGCTGACGAAGAACGCCATCCTGGCGCTGCGTGACACGGCACTTCCGCGGCTGCGCATCGAGGCCGCGTACATCGGCACCCAGGGCGCACCGCGCGCCTCGATCCGCTTCATCGACAACGGCCCGGGCATTGCCCCCGACGTCCTTGCCCGGCTGACGCGCGAGCCGGTGACCACGCGCGCGGCCACGGGTGGCAGCGGCATGGGGCTCATGTTCTGCCAGCGCGTCATGCTGGCGGCGGGCGGTCACGTGCGCATCCAGTCTGCGCCCGGCGAGGGCACCACCGTGGAACTGCTGTTCGAGCGCGGCGTGCAGTCCTCAGCCGCGGGCGCAGCCTGATCGCCCGCGTGCTCACCGGGCGACCCGGGCATCAGGCCGGAGGGCGGGGCGGATCGACCTGCACCCCGTGCTGTTGCGACAGCGCCTGCTCGGTTGCCTGCAGCAGGTCGCGCAGCTCCTGCGTCCAGTCTGCGCCGCCCGGCCGCTGGCCGCTCAGCCAGCCTGCGTAGAGTTCGCGGGCGCGGGCATGCAATGCCTGTGCACCAGCCTCGCCAGCCAGCCCCACCAGCGCGTGCAACGCCGCGGACACGGCGTCTGGTGCGTTCATGCCGGCCGCCTCCTCCAGGGATTGCACATGGCGCCGAAGGTCGATGAGCGCGCGTGGCACGAGGTCTTCCATCAGGCCGAGTCGGCGGAAATTCTCGAGCCGTGCCTTGTTGACCAGATCGACTGCCGGCGGCGGGGTGGCCCCGTGGGTCAACGCCGGATTCGGGCGACCTTCAATCGCGGCGCTCAGCGCGCGCAGGAGCCCTGCGGGGTCCATGGGCTTGCCCAGCACCCCCTGCATGCCCGCTTCGCGCGCCCGGATCTGGACGGCCGGTGAATCGTTCGCGGTGAGCGCCACCACGGGCACGCGGCCAGCGTCGCCAGGCAGGCTTCGCAGCAGACGAGTGGTCCCGATGCCGTCGAGCCCCGGCATGTTGATGTCCATGAGGATGACGTCGGGCAGGGCGCCTTGCTGGAGCATGTCCAGCGCCTGCTGGCCGTGCTCGGCCTCGGTGGCGATCAGGCCCAGGTCACCCACCAGCGCACGGGCGATCGCGCGGTTGAGCGGTTGATCGTCGACGATGAGCACGCTGCGCCCGGCCAGCGCTGCGCCGTCTGCGTTCGATGTGGACATCGAGGCCATCGGGGCGGCCGGTGCCTCCTCTGATGCCGGCGCAGGCGGGAAGCGCAGCGTGAACTCGGTGAAGCGGCCCCACTCCGACCGGCATTCGATGTCACCTCCCAGCGATCGCATGACGCGGCGGCAGAAGGACAGGCCCAGGCCCGTGCCTTCCGCCTTGCCCAGGGTCTCGAATTCCTGGAACAGCTTGTTCTTCAGGCGGGGGTCGATGCCTGGCCCGGTGTCGTGCACCATCACCCGCGGAGTTGGATCGCTCTCGATCCGGATGTCCACCGTCATTTGCGGATGAAGCGGAAGGTAGTACAGCGAGTTGCGCAGCAGGTTGAAGATGACCAGCTCCACCGCCGTGGCGTCGCCTCGAAACCGGAAATCGCCCCCGACATGAAGTCGCACGCAGTGGCGCGCCTGGGGCGACTCATAGGCATAGCTGGCCACCGCTTCCCGAACGCAGCGCGCGCCGGACAGCACGACGAATTCGGCCGGGGGTGTCCCACGGTCCGCAATCTGCTGAAGCGTGATGCTGATGGACTGCAGTCCCCGCTGGACTGCCGTCAACCCCGACTCGACGGCCTGCGCCGCCTCGGTGCCGCTGGCGACCTGGCCACCGATGCGAAGCAGGGCGTGCTGCACTTGCGCCAGCGGGGTTCTGACCTCGTGGGCGATGGATGCCGCGAGCCCGCCATACACCTGCCGAAGGCGTTCGTGTTCGGCGCGCTTCTGACCGGCGTGGGAGAGGGCGCCCGCCACCACGACGAGGATGGACGTGAGCGCGGCCACCGCGATGGCAGACGGGATTTGTGCACCGGGTTCGATGTGGAGGTAGGCGGCAGAGGCGAGGGCGTAGCCTCCCACCAGCATCACCACCGCGTTGCGCCAGTCCGCCAGCAGGATGATCAGAAGGGTGCCCATGACCATGTTCACCACCGACAGGGCGCCGCCCTGGTTCATCATCGAGGTGAAGGTCAGAAGGAACGACAGGCAGTAGAAGACAACGAGGTAGGAATACCCGATGTAGAACGGACGCATCCGCTCCGGCCACCAGCGCCGCAGCGCCAGCCCGATGCAGAGGACCATCGCCACCAGGCGCCAGGCCAGGTCGTCGTAGCGCGGCGGCACGATCGACGTGAGGCGCAGCAGGTAGAAAAGGGGGAAGGCCACCGCACCCACACCGCCAATCCACTGCAGCAGCGGTTGGTTCTCGTGGTGGATGCGGTAGCGCTCGAACAGCCGCACCAGGCGGGGAAACATGGCTTCGTCCTCTCCGTCCGGCGATGGTGCGCCGGACGAAAGGCACTCTATCAGCTTGCCCTGGCAGAGCCTCAGGCTGCCACTGCGAGCTGGGGTTCTTCCGACAGTTCGGTGAGGTCGACCTTGAGCGCGCGTGCCACTGCCTGCACATCGCCGTGCACAAGCGCGCATTCGTTGCCCTTGAAGACCGCGGTGGTGTGCAGCTGAAGCCCGAAGCGACGGTACAGGCGCATCATCCGCATGTGGCACGACCCATGAAGGTGCCGCACCTTGACGGTCTGGATCAGTTCGGCAAAGGCGAGGGACATGCAGGCTGGCAGGAGGTCGCCCCGGCGGTGATCGGGCGACATGATCAGGCGGCCGACTTCCCAGCTGTCGGCGCCGATCAAGTCCGTTCCTGCGCTGGCGTGTCCCCAGAAGCGCTCGGTCACGGTGACGTGGTGGCAGGTGGGAATGAATCGAATGGTGCCGATCGGCTCCGTGCCCAGCATGAGTGCCATGACGACGCCCAGGTCGTCCTTCAGGTCTTCCATCGACGCCATGGCCGGGTCGATCTCGTACTCGGTTTGCGTGTCGGCCAGTTCGCGAAGGTGCGCCACCATGAGGCGCTGGGCGCGGGTGTGCAGCACCATGGCGCTGAGCGATCGGGTCGCCGCCCAGGGCGAATCGGTGGTGTGCCAGGCGCTGGCGGGGACCGCAGGTGCAAGCAGCGGGTTGGTGGTGGTGATCGGGGTCATGACGTCTCTCCTGGGTGTGCGACGGATCGAAGGGCTGGTGGTGCGTGCGGTATTGCACACCCCGACATTGTCAAATCCGCATTCCCCGCTTGCGACAGGGGCATGACCACCGTTGCGTGCTGCCGACGCCCCTGCCGGGCCGCGTTGGCTCCCCGGCAGTACTTCTGCGGTACATCAGTCGGCGCGACGAATGCATTTGTCGCAGCCTGGGTCGATCAGGCGGCGCCCACCCGGTTGTCGGACCGCCGTTCAAGACGCGTGTTGCCCTCGGGACATCCCGCTCGCGCCGGTGCCCGGCGCGCGGCTAGCATGGCAATCGATCCTTCCAACCACTTTCCGGAGACTTCCCCATGCTGGGACAGATGCAGAGCCAGCCGTTGCTCATTTCCAATCTCATCGTCCACGCCGAGCGCCACCATGGCAGCACCGCGATCGTTTCGCGCCGGGTCGAGGGGGACATCCACCGCAGTGACTGGGCCACCGTCGCCCGCCGTTCAAGGCAGGTGGCCAATGCCGTGAATGGGCTGGGGCTGGCGTTCGGCGACCGGGTGGCCACGCTGGCCTGGAACGGTTACCGGCACCTCGAGCTGTATTTCGGCGTCAGCGGCACGGGCCGGGTGCTGCACACGCTCAATCCCCGGCTCCATCCCGAGCAACTGGTGTGGATCGTCAACCACGCAGAAGACCAGGCACTGTGCTTCGACATGAGCTTTCTGCCGCTGGTGAAGGCGGTGTGGAGCAAATGCACCACGGTCAGGCACTGGATCGCGCTGTGCGACGCCGGCGCGCTGCCGGCCGACAGCGGCATCCCCGGACTGCAGAGCTACGAGGCCTGGATCGGCGCGCAGCCGGATCGCCACGACTGGGCCGAGTTCGACGAGAACAGCGCCTCGAGCATGTGCTACACGAGCGGCACCACCGGCAACCCCAAGGCGGCGCTCTACTCGCACCGCTCGACCCTGCTGCACGCCTACGGCGCGGCGCTGCCGGACGCACTGGGCTGCTCGGCGCGCGACAGCATCCTGCCGGTGGTGCCCATGTTCCACGTCAACGCCTGGGGCCTGCCGTACTCGGCCGCTGCCGTGGGCTGCAAGCTGGTGTTTCCCGGACCGGCGCTCGATGGCAAATCGGTCTACGAGCTGATCGAGGCCGAGGGCGTGACCATGGCCGCCGGTGTCCCCACGGTCTGGCAGATGCTGCTGGGCCACCTGCAGCAGAACGGCCTGAAGTTCAGCAGCCTCAAGCGCACGGTCATCGGCGGTTCGGCCTGCCCGCCGGCCATGATCGCCGCGTTCAACGAGCAGTACGGCGTTGAAGTGCTGCACGCCTGGGGCATGACCGAGATGTCCCCGCTGGGCACGGTGTGCAACCTCAAGAACGCACAGCTCGGCCTGTCGAAGCCCGAGCAGATGCAGGTGCGCCTCAAGCAGGGCCGCGCGGTGTTCGGCGTGGACATGAAGATCGTCGACGAGGCCGGCGAGGAGCTGCCCTGGGACGGCAAGCGCTACGGCGACCTGCTGGTGCGCGGCCCGTGGATCATCGCCAGCTACTTCAAGGGCGAAGGCGGTGACCCGCTGCGCTACGACGCCCAGGGTCGCGGCTGGTTTCCCACCGGCGACGTCGCCACCATCGACGCCGACGGCTTCATGCAGATCACCGACCGCAGCAAGGACGTGATCAAGTCCGGGGGCGAGTGGATCAGTTCGATCGACGTCGAGAACATTGCCATGGCGCATCCGGCCGTGGCCATGGCGGCGTGCATCGGCGTGCAGCATCCCAAGTGGGACGAGCGCCCCATCGTGGTGGTGGTGAAGAAGCCGGGCGCCGAGGTGAGCCGTGACGAACTGCTGAAGTTCTACGACGGCAAGATCGCCAAGTGGCAGGTGCCCGACGACGTGGTGTTTGTCGAGGCCATCCCCCTCGGGGCCACCGGCAAGATGCAGAAGATGACGCTGCGACAGCAGCTCAAGGACTACGCGCTGCCCGGCGCCTGACCGCCTGTCGCTCGGGTCTGTCGCCCCCGCAGTCGCCCGTGCGATAGGCCCTAGGGGCTATCCCTGAGCAGGGCCACGGACCGCGCTTGTAAGCTGCTGCGCTGATCCAACCACCCAGGAGACAAAAGCCATGCCGCACGCCTTCAAGCGCCTTGTCGTTGCATCGTTGTTTGCCTGCGCGCTCGCCGCGCACGCCCAGAAGGGCGAGTCGGTGCGAATCGCCTTCATCGATCCGCTGTCCGGGCCCTTTGCCAACGTGGGTCAGAACCAACTCAAGAGCTGGCAGTTTGCGGCCGAGAAGCGCAGCGCCAGCAACCCCGCGGGCGTGAAGTTCGAGGTGGTCGGCTTCGACAACAAGGGCTCGCCGCAGGAAAGCCTGAACGCCCTCAAGGCCGCCATCGACCAGGGCTTCCGCTACGTGACCCAGGGCAACGGCTCGGGCGCGGCCGCGGCCATTCTGGATGCCGTCAACAAGCACAACGCGCGCAACCCGGGCAAAGAGGTGGTGTTCCTCAACTATGCCGCGGTGGACCCGTCGCTCACCAACGAGCGCTGCAGCTACTGGCACTTCCGCCTCGACGCCGACACCACCATGAAGATGGAGGCGCTGACCTCGTTCATGAAGGACCAGCCCAAGGTGAAGAGCGTGTACCTGTTGAACCAGAACTACGCGCACGGTCAGCAGGTCGCCAAGTACTTCAAGGAGGGCCTCGCCCGCAAGCGGCCCGACGTGAAGATTGCCGGCGAAGACCTGCACCCGCTCGGCCAGGTGAAGGACTTTGCGCCCTATGTGGCCAAGATCAAGCAGTCGGGTGCCGACACCATCGTCACCGGCAACTGGGGCGCCGACCTCACGCTGTTCATCAAGGCGCTGAACGACGCCGGCCTGAAGCTGCCCATCTATGCCTACTACCCCGGCGTGAGCGGCACCCCCACTGCGTTGGCGCAGGGCGGCGATCTCGAGGTCTACCAGATCGCCTACAACCACTCCAACTACGACGGCGAGATGGGAAAGCTGGCCGCTGAGTTCAAGCGGCGCTTCAACGACGACTACTACACGTTTGCCACCTGGAACGGCGTGACCGCGCTTGGCGAGGCGATGGCCAAGGCCAAGAGCACCGACCCGGTCAAGGTGGCTGCCGCGCTGTCGGGCCTGAGCTTCAAGGGCTTCAATGGCGAGACGCAGGTCCGCAAGACCGACCACCAGCTGCAGCAGGGCCTGTGGATTTCCAAATGGCAGAAGGTGGACGGCAAGAACAAGTACAGCGTGGAGAACACCGGCTACACCTTTGCGCCGGTCAAGTACCTCGAGGCCTACGTGGCCAGCACGCCCACCAGCTGCGACATGAAGAAGCCGTAAGCTGATGCCCGTCCCGGACGGGTGCACGGCCCGTTCCGCCGCCCCGCGTTGTGCGGGCTCCGGGGAGCGGGCTTGTTTTTGACCACCACCCAGGAACGCGTTCACCGCCCCATGGAGTTCTTCACCATTTCGCTCCTCAACGGCGTGAGCTACGGGCTCCTGCTGTTCATGCTGAGCTCCGGCCTCACGCTCATTTTCAGCATGATGGGCGTGCTGAATTTTGCGCACGCCAGCTTCTACATGCTGGGCGCCTATCTTGCCTACACCATTGCCCTGTTCGTGGGCTTCTGGCCGGCCTTGTTGCTGGCGCCATTGCTGGTGGGCTTGCTCGGCGCGCTGTTCGAGAAAACGGTGCTGCGCCGGGTGCACGCCCACGGCCACGTGCCGGAACTGCTGGTCACGTTCGGCCTGAGCTACATCATTCTGGAACTGGTGCAGCTGATCTGGGGCACCAGTTCGGTGGACTACCGGGTGCCTGAAGAACTGTCGGGACCGTTGTTCACGCTGTACGGCACGCAGTTCCCCATGTACCGCGGTTTCATGATGGGGGTGTCGCTGTTCATGCTGGTGTCGATCTGGCTGCTGCTCACCCGAACGCGCATCGGGCTGGTGATCCAGGCCGCGCTCACGCACCCGCAAACCGCCGAGACGCTCGGGCACAACGTGCCCAGGGTGTTCATGCTGGTGTTCGGCGGCGGGGCTGCGCTGGCGGGACTGGCGGGCGTGATCGGCGGCAACGCCTTCGTGACCGAGCCGGGCATGGCGGCCACCGTGGGGTCGATCATCTTCGTGGTGGTGGTGGTGGGCGGCATGGGCTCGCTGTCGGGCGCGTTTCTCGCGTCGCTACTGATCGGTGTCATCCAGACGTTTGCCGTGGCCATCGACGCGTCGCTGATGGGGTTGCTCGGCCGCCTCGGCATCGCGATCACCAGCGACACCTTCGGGTACGCGCTCTGGAAGCTCAAGGTCAGCCAGGTGGCCCCGATCCTGCCGTACCTGTTTCTGGTGCTGATCCTCATTTTCCGACCGCGCGGCCTGCTCGGCACGCGCGAGGGCTGACGCCATGAACGACCTGTCGCGCCGACTCCCGCCCGCCCGCCTGGCCATATGGGGTGGTTTTGCCTTGCTCCTGATCCTGGCACCGATGGTGTGGACCAGCAGCCTGGCCCACACCATGCTCTCGCAGATGGGCATCGCCATCATTGTCTGCCTGAGCTACAACATGCTGCTCGGGCAGGGCGGCATGCTCAGCTTCGGGCATGCGGTGTACTCCGGCATGGGCGCCTTTCTGGCGATCCACACGCTCAACCTCATCGGCGACGGCCTGCCGCTGCCGGTGAGCCTGCTGCCGGTGGTGGGCGGCCTGGCGGCAGCGGCCTTTGCACTGCTGTTCGGCTGGGTCACCACCAAGAAGTCGTCCACCACCTTTGCCATGATCACGCTGGGCGTGGGCGAACTGGTGTGGGCCATGTCGCTGATGTTCCCCGAATTCTTTGGTGGAGAAGGCGGCATTTCGGGCGACCGGGTGGCCGGATCGAGCCCCTTCGGCATCACCTACGGCCCGCAGATCCAGCTCTACTACCTCATCGCGTTCTACACCTTCGTGTGCACGCTGGTGATGTTCATGTTCACGCGAACGCCCCTGGGGCGCATGCTGAACGCCGTGCGCGACAACCCCGAGCGGGTGGAGTTCGTGGGCTACAACACCCAGGTCGTCCGCTACATCGCCTTCGTCATCGCGGCGTTCTTCGCCGGGATCGGCGGCGGGCTGGCGGCCCTCAATTTCGAGATCGTCACCAGCGAGGTCGTCAGCGCTCCGCGCTCGGGCGCTTACCTCCTGTTCACCTTTCTCGGCGGAGCCACCTTCTTCTTCGGCCCCATCATCGGTGGCGTGCTGATGGTGCTGGCGTTCGTGCTGCTGTCCGAATTCACCAAGGCCTGGTTGCTGTACCTGGGGCTCGTGTTCCTGTTCATGGTGATGTATGCGCCCGGCGGCGTGGCCAGCCTGATCATGATGAACGTGCGGGTGGCGGCGCACGGCTTGCTGCGGCGGCTGCTCGGTGGTTATGCACTGCTGACCGTGTTCGCGGCCATGGCCCTGCTCGGTTTTGGCGCCCTGATCGAGATGGTCTACCACCTGCAGCTCAATGCCGCGCTGGGCAATGAACTGCAGTTTCTCGGCCTCACGCTGGACGCGCGCAGCCCCGCCAGCTGGGGTGGGTCGCTGGCCCTGGCGTTGGTCGGTGCCGGGCTGTTCGAATGGTCGCGCCGCGGGTTTGCCCGGCGCTGGAGCGAGGTGCAGACCCTCATCGAGCAGCGCCTGCGCGCCGGGGAGGCCGCATGAGCGGGCCGGCCCTCGAGCTGCGCGACCTGCGCAAGTCGTTCGGCAAGACCGACATCATCCGGGGCGTCAACCTCGTGGTGCAGCCGGGCGAGCGAGTGGCCGTCATCGGCCCCAATGGCGCGGGCAAGAGCACGCTGTTCAACCTGATCTCGGGCCGTTTCGCGCCCACCAGCGGACAGGTGCTGCTCCATGGCGAGCGCATCGACGGCAAGCGCCCGTTCGAGATCAACCGGCTCGGCCTGTCGCGCAGCTTCCAGATCACCAACATCTTTCCCAAGCTCAGCGTGTTCGAGAACCTGCGCTGCGGGGTGCTCTGGAGCCTGGGTTACCGCTACACCTTGTTCCGTTTCCTGGGCAGCCTGACCGACGCCAACGAGCGCGCCGAACAGCTCATGCGCATGATCCACCTCGAGAAGAAGCGCGACGTGCTGGCGGTCAACCTGACCTACGCCGAACAGCGCGCGCTGGAGATCGGCATCACCATCGCCGGCGGGGCGCAGGTGATCCTGCTGGACGAACCCACCGCCGGCATGAGCAAGAGTGAAACGGCCCGTTTCATCGAGCTCATCCGCGAGGTCACCGTGGGCAAGACGTTGCTGACGGTGGAGCACGACATGGGCGTGGTGTTCGGGCTGGCCGACCGCATTGCCGTGGTGGTGTATGGCGAGGTGATTGCCTGTGACACCCCCGATGCGGTGCGCGCGAACCCGCGTGTGCAGGAAGCCTACCTGGGCTCGGTGCTGGCCGACCAGCAGGCAGGGGGGCATTGACATGCTGAAGGTTCATGACCTCCACGCCTGGTATGGCAAGAGCCATGTGCTGCATGGCGTGAGCTTCGAAGTGAAGCCCGGCGAGATCGTGGCGCTGCTGGGGCGCAACGGCTCCGGGCGCTCGACCACCGCCAAGGCGATCATGGGGCTGGTGGATGCCACCGGCACGGTCGAATGGAGCGGCAAACCCCTGTTGGGTCGCAAGCCGTTCGAGATCGCGCACGCGGGCATCGGACATGTGCCCGAGAACCGCGACATCTTTCCCCGCCTGACGGTGCACCAGAACCTGCTGCTGGGCCAGAAGGGCAAGGGGCAGGGCGCGCGCTGGGGCTTTGACGACATGTACGGTCTGTTTCCGCGGCTCAAGGAGCGGCAGCACACCGAAGCCGGCGTGCTGTCCGGTGGCGAACAACAGATGCTCACGCTCTGCCGCACCCTGATGGGCGACCCCGATCTCATCATCATCGACGAGCCCACTGAGGGCCTGGCGCCGAAGATCGTCGAGCAGGTGGCCGTGTACCTGCAGGCGCTCAAGCAGCGGGGCATTTCGGTGCTGCTGATCGAGCAGAAGCTCACCATTGCGCTGAGCATCTCGGACCGCACGCTGGTCATGGGGCACGGCAGCATCGTGTTCGAGGGGAGCCCGTCGGACCTGAAATCCGATCCCGCCATCCGCAAGGAGTGGCTGGAGGTCTGACCGGGCCGCCAGTCCTGCGGGCGACACGCGGGCCTTGCCGGCGGGCCCTCTGACCCTAGAATCGAACGGTCGTTCTTTTTTGCCGGCGTCCTGGCACGCCGGCTCACACACCAAAGCCCGAAGGAGATTGCATGTCCGCCGATTACCAGGTCCACGGTGACGTGGCCGTCATCACGTTGAACAACCCGCCCGTCAATGGGTTGGGTCTGGCCACTCGGCAGGGCATCACCGCCGGGCTGGACAAGGCGCAGGCCGATCCGGCGGTCAAGGCCATCGTGCTCACCGGTGCCGGCAAGGCCTTCTCGGGCGGCGCCGACATCAAGGAATTCGGCACCCCCAAGGCGCTGGCCGAACCGAACCTGCTCAGCGTGATCCTCGCGGTGGAGCACTGCACCAAGCCGGTGGTGGCCGCGATCCACAGCGTCTGCATGGGCGGCGGCCTGGAGCTGGCGCTGGGTTGCCACTACCGCATCGCCGCGCCGGGCTGCAACGTGGCGTTGCCCGAGGTCAAGCTGGGCCTGATTCCCGGTGCCGGCGGCACGCAGCGCCTGCCGCGCGTGCTGGGGGTGGAAGCCGCGCTGAACATGATCGTCAGCGGCGAGCCGGTGAAGAGCGAAATGCTGGCCATGCTACCGGGCCAGAAGCTGTTCGACAAGATGGCCTCCAGCGCCGAAGCCCTGGCCGCCGAGGCGCTGGCCTTTGCGAAGGAAGTGGCGGCGAAGCACGCCGACGGCAGCGCGCTGCCGCTGGTGCGCAACCTGCCGTGCAAGCACAAGGATGGCGACGCCTATTTCCAGTTCGCGCGCAACATGGTCAAGGGCATGGCGAAGAACTTCCCCGCGCCCGCCAAGTGCGTGGACGCGGTCGAAGCCGCCACCAAACAGAAGTTCGACCAGGGCATGCTCACCGAGCGTGAGATGTTCATCAACCTGATGTGGACGCCCGAGTGCCGGGCACTGCGCCACCTGTTCATGGCCGAGCGCGCGGCCAGCAAGATCCCCGACGTGGCCGACGACACGCCGCAGCGCAAGGTCGAGAAGGTGGCCGTCATCGGTGCCGGCACCATGGGCGGCGGCATCTCGATGAACTTCCTCAACGCCGGCATTCCGGTGACCATCCTCGAGATGAAACAGGAGGCGCTCGATCGCGGCGTGGGCGTGATGCGCGGCAACTACGAAGCGCAGGTCAAGAAGGGCAAGCTCAAGCAGGACAAACTCGATCAGCGCATGGGCCTGCTGACCACCACGGTGAGCTACGACGACATCAAGGACGCCGATCTCGTGATCGAGGCGGTGTTCGAGGACATGGGCGTCAAGGAGACCGTGTTCAAGAAGCTCGACGAGGTGATGAAGCCGGGGGCCATCCTCGCGTCCAACACCTCCACGCTCGACCTGAACAAGATCGCCGCTTTCACCAAACGCCCCCAGGACGTGGTGGGCCTGCATTTCTTCAGCCCGGCCAACGTGATGAAACTGCTGGAAGTGGTGCGCGGCGACAAGACCGGCAAGGACGTGATGGCCACGGTGATGTCGGTGGCCAAGAAGATCAAGAAGACGGCGGTGGTGTCCGGGGTGTGCGACGGCTTCATCGGCAACCGCATGATCGAGCAATACGGCCGCCAGGGCGGTTTCCTGCTGGATGAGGGCTGCACCCCGGCCCAGGTGGACCGCGCCATCGAGAAGTTCGGCTTCGCCATGGGACCGTTCCGCATGGGCGACCTGGCGGGCAACGACATCGGCTGGGCGATCCGCAAGCGCCGCTACACCGAAAAGCCCGACATGAAGTACAGCAAGACCGCCGACCTGCTGTGCGAACTGGGCCGGTTCGGCCAGAAGGTGGGCAAGGGCTGGTACGACTACGTGCCGGGCAAGCGCGACGCCATTCCCAACGCCGAGGTCGAGCAGATGATCGCCGACCACCGCAAGGCGCTGGGCATCACCCCGCGAAAGATCTCCGACGAGGAGATCGTGCAGCGGCTGGTGTTCTCGCTGGTGAACGAGGCCGCGCACATTCTCGAAGAGGGCATTGCCAACAAGGCCAGCGACATCGACGTGGTCTACATCTTCGGCTACGGCTTCCCGGTGCACCGCGGCGGCCCGCTGAAGTACGCCGACGAGGTGGGCCTGTTCAACGTGGCCCAGGCCATGAAGCGCTTCCAGAAGAACCCGCTGGACGACGCGAAGTTCTGGGAGCCGGCGCTGCTGCTGGCCCGCCTGGTGGCCGAAGGCAGGAACTTCAACGGCTGATGCCCCGAACCGAATCAGGAGAAATCACATGAGCAACGCCGTCATTGTTTCCACCGCCCGCACGCCCCTGACCAAGAGCTGGAAGGGCGCCTTCAACATGACCCATGGCGCCACCCTGGGTGGCCATGCGGTGCAGCACGCCGTGCAGCGCGCTGGCATCGACGCCGCCGAGGTCGAAGACGTGATCATGGGGTGCGCCAACCCCGAGGGCGCCACCGGCGCCAACATCGCGCGCCAGATCGCGCTGAAGGCGGGTCTGCCCATCACCGTCTCGGGCATGACCGTCAACCGCTTCTGCTCGTCCGGTCTGCAGACCATCGCCCTGGCCGCCCAGCGCATCATCGCGGGTGAAGGCAGCGTGTACGTGGCCGGTGGTGTGGAAAGCATTTCCTGCGTGCAGCAGGAGATGAACCAGCACATGCTGCGCGACCTCGCCCTCGAGAAGCAGAAGCCCGAAATCTACTGGAACATGCTGCAGACCGCCGAGCAGGTGGCCAAGCGCTACAGCATCTCACGTGACGCCATGGACGAATACGGCGCAGCCAGCCAGCAGAAGGCCACCGCTGCGCTGGAGGCCGGGTTGTTCAAGGCCGAGATCGCCCCGATCACCGTGACCGCCGGCGTGGCCGACAAGGTGATGGGCCTGATGACCAAGCAGGTCACGGTCGAACACGACGAAGGCATCCGCCCCGGCACCACCAAGGACGGCATTTCGGGCCTGCGCTCCGCGCTGCCCGGTGGCCTGGTGACCGCCGGCAACGCCAGCCAGTTCAGCGACGGCGCTGGTGCCTGCGTGGTGATGGACGAATCCCTGGCAGAGAAGAAGGGTCTGAAGCCCCTGGGCCGGTTCCTCGGCTTTGCCGTGGCAGGCTGCGAGCCCGACGAGATGGGCATCGGCCCGGTGTTCGCCATTCCGAAGGTGCTGTCGCGCCTGGGTCTCAAGATCAGCGACATCGACCTCTGGGAACTCAACGAGGCGTTTGCGGTGCAGGTGCTCTACTGCCGCGACAAGCTGGGCATTCCGGCCGACCGACTCAACGTCAACGGCGGTGCCATCGCGGTGGGCCACCCCTACGGCGTGTCCGGCCAGCGCCTCACGGGCCATGCGCTCATCGAGGGCAAGCGCCGCGGTGCCAAGCGGGTGTGCGTGACGATGTGCATTGGCGGCGGCATGGGGGCGGCGGGAATATTTGAAGTGCTCTGACGAGCACCCCCCTGCGCCGCCTTCGGCGTCACCCCCCAGAGGGGGGCGATGCCAGTGGACCGGCGGAGCCGGATCCACGGCATCCTCGGTCAAGTCACGCGCTCCGATCGGGGTGCCTTTTCGGTCTTCTGCAGTGTGTGAGATGGAGTTTCCATGTCCCTTCGCCCCACGATCGACTTCCTGCTCAATGACTGGCTCGATGCGCCGGCTTTGAGTGCGCGCGAGCGGTTTGCGGACCACAGCCGGGAGACGTTCGACGCAGTGCTGGACACCTGCGAGCGGATCGCGCGTGAGCGGTATGCGCCGTTCAATCGGCTGGTGGACACGCAGGAGCCTCATTTCGATGGCGAGAAGGTGGTCCTGCCGCAGGCGACGCACGACGCCCACAAGGCCTATGCCGAGAGCGGCATGCTGAGTGCCGCGCAGGACTACGCGGTGGGCGGCATGCAGTTGCCCTACACGGTGGAGGCGGCGGCCAACGCGTTCTTCGCGATGGCGTCGGTCAGCATCGGCAGCGGCTTGCTGACCACCGGCAACGCCAACCTGCTCATGGTGCACGGCACCGAGGCGCAGAAGCGTGCATTCGCGCTGAATGAGTTCTCGGGGCGCTTCTCGGGGACCATGTGCCTGTCCGAGCCACAGGCGGGATCGAGCCTGAGCGACGTGGCCACCCGGGCCGTGCCCGACGGAAGCGATTTTCTGGACGACCCGCTGGGTCCGCGCTACCGCCTCAAGGGCAACAAGATGTGGATCTCGGCCGGCGAGCACGAGCTGACCGAAAACATCGTTCACCTGGTGCTGGCCAAGATTCCGGACGAACACGGCCGACTGGTGCCCGGCACCCGCGGCATCTCGCTGTTCATCGTGCCCAAGAAGCTCGTGGACGCCGATGGACACCTGACCGGCGTCCGCAACGATGTGGCGCTGGCGGGGCTGAACCACAAGTGCGGCTGGCGCGGCACCACCAACACGCTGCTCAATTTCGGTGAGGGCAGGTACCCCGTGAACGGGGCAGCGGGCGCGGTCGGCCACCTGGTGGGCCAGCCGGGCGAAGGCCTGCGCTGCATGTTCCACATGATGAACGAGGCCCGCATCGGCGTGGGCATGGCGGCCACCATGCTGGGCATGGCGGGGTACCACGCCAGCCTCGATTACGCGAAGAACCGGCCGCAGGGCCGGCCCATGGGCCCGGCCGGCAAGGACCCGGCCCAGCCGCCGGTGCGCATCATCGAACACGCCGACGTCAAGCGCATGCTGCTGGCGCAGAAGAGCTACTGCGAAGGGGCGCTGGCCCTCGAGCTGTATTGCGCCCGCCTGGTCGATGAGCAGCACACCGGCGCGCCCCCGGCGGCCGACGACGCGCGCCTGCTGCTGGAGGTGCTGACGCCAATCGCCAAGAGCTGGCCCAGTGAGTGGTGCCTCGAGGCCAATTCGCTGGCCATCCAGGTGCACGGCGGCTATGGCTACACGCGGGACTTTCCGGTGGAGCAGTACTGGCGCGACAACCGGCTGAACATGATTCACGAGGGCACCCACGGCATTCAGGCCATGGACCTGCTGGGCCGCAAGGTGTTGATGGAAGGCGGCAAGGGCCTCAAGCTGCTGGCCGGGCGCATCAACGGCACCATCGAGCGCGCCATCCAGGTGCCCGACCTGGCGCCGCACGCCAATGCGCTGGGCCAGGCGCTGGCCCAGGTGGGGGCCGCCACCAAGGCCGCCTGGGCCACCGGCGAACCCACCGATGCGCTGGCCAACGCCGTGCCCTACCTACAGGCGTTCGGGCACATGGTGCTGGCGTGGATATGGCTCGACGTGGCGCTGGCCGCGCACGAGGCCCCCGCCAGCGCCGCCCGCACCGGGCGGCTGGCTGCCGCGCGCTACTTCTTCCACTACGAGCTGCCCAGGATCGGTGCGTGGCTGGCGGTGGTGAGCAGCCGCGACCAGACTTGCGCGGGCCTGCCCGAGGAGGCGTTCTGATGCTGCGGCACATCGTCATGTGGAAGCTCAAGGACCACGCCGAGGGGGCCGATCGCGCCACCAACGTCGCCAAGGCCAGGGCCCTGCTGGAGTCCTGTGCCCGCCTGCACCCGGGCATCGTGCATTTCAGGGTGGGCACGGCGCTGCCCGGGTTCGACTGCACCTGCGACCTGGTGCTGGACAGCACCTTTGTCGATCAGGGCGCGCTGGCCGCCTACCAGAACCACCCCGATCATGTGGCCATCAAGCCGTTCATGAAGGCGGTGGTGGCCGAGCGGCAGTGCATGGATTTCGAGGCCTGAGCCGACAGGCGGTCCAAGCCGATGTCGATGGCGGCGCGGCTCAGGCATCCAGAGGGCAGAAGGCGCAGGGTTGCGCTTTCACCCACCGCGCTGCAGCATGGCAGCGCACACCGGAGCCCTCCATGGAATTCATGATCGCGTTCAAGGAACCCCAGTCCGATTTCGACCGCCGCCACGACGACGCCTACTGGGGCGCCTGGGGCGCCTACATCGCGGCCCTGCAGCAGTCGGGTGTGAGCAAGGGCGGCAACGGCCTGCAGCCGCCGCACACCGCCACGCAAGTGCGGGTGCGCAACGGCCGCCGCGAGGTGCAGGACGGACCGTACCCGGACACCAAGGAACACCTTGGCGGCTACTTCATCATCGAGGTGAATTCGCTCGACCAGGCGCTGGAATGGGCGGCCCGTGCGCCGTGCGCCAGCACCGGCAGCGTGGAAGTGCGGCCGGTGCTGCCCCCGATGGGCGAGCCCCGCGCATGACGGTGGTGGCGGCCGAGGCGGCTGCGCGCGCCGCGCGCGACGCCTACGGCCGCCTGGTGGCCCACCTGGCGTGGCGCTGGCGCGACCTGGCCGCCGCGCAGGACGCCATGGGCGATGCCCTGGTCAAGGCGCTGGAGCGTTGGCCGGTCGATGGCGTTCCGGCCCAGCCCGAGGCGTGGCTGCTCGCGGTGGCGCGGCGCGAACTGCTGCAGTCGGCCCGGCATGCCAGGGTGGCGGAGCGGCTGGCGGATGACCCACTGCTGCGCGAGGCGCTGCCCCACGAAGGCGACGCCGCGCCCTTGCCGCTGCTGCAGGCGCAGCCCGTGCCCGATCACCGGTTGCGCCTGATGCTGGTCTGCGCTCACCCGGCCATCGACCGCCGGGTTCGCACGCCGCTCATGCTGCAGGCGGTGCTGGGGCTCGATGCGCGCCGCATGGCCAGCGCGTTCCTGGTGTCGCCGGCCGCGATGGCCCAGCGCCTGGTGCGCGCCAAGCAGAAGGTCGCCGAGCAAGGGCTTGCGTTTGAAGAACCGGACGCCGTGGCGCCCGACCGGGTGCACGCGGTGCTGGAAGCGGTGTACGCCGCCTATGGCCTGGCGTGGGAAGACTGGGGAGAGCCTGGCGAAGCCGCCTCGGGCCGCGCCGACCTGGCTGGCGAAGCGCTGTACCTGGCCGAGTTGTGCGTGGCGCTGCTGCCGAACGACCCCGAGGCCCGTGGCCTGCACGCCCTGCTGCTGTTTTGCGAGTCGCGCCGCGCCGCCCGGTTCGTCACCGACACGCACGGTGTCGAGCAGTTCGTGCCGTTGCACGAGCAGGATGTGTCCCGCTGGGA
The DNA here is from genome assembly GCA_943371665.1 of Synechococcus sp. UW140. Classification (GTDB taxonomy): domain Bacteria; phylum Pseudomonadota; class Gammaproteobacteria; order Burkholderiales; family Burkholderiaceae_C; genus Hydrogenophaga. The sequence goes on along the minus strand of CALRVR020000010.1, from coordinate 45,887 downwards.
CCATGCGCAGATCGCACAGGCCGAGCAGCTGTTGCGCGAAGCGGCCGCCATGGGGCGCATCGGTCCCTACCAGCTCGAGGCGGCGATCCAGTCGGCGCACGCCCAGCGCGCGTTCACCGGCCGCGTGCCGTGGGCTGGCATCGAGCGGCTGTACCAGGCGCTGCTGGGTGTGGCCCCGACGCGTGGCGCCGAGGTGGGGCATGCCGTGGCGCTGGGCACGGCGCAGGGCGCGGGGCTCGGGCTGGCCCGCCTGGACACACTGCCGGCGGCCGAGGTGCAAGGCTACGCGCCCTGGTGGGTGGCGCGAAGCCATCTGCTGGAATCGGTCCGCCGCTGGCCGGAGGCGGCGATCGCCTGCGAACGGGCCCTGGGCCTCACCGAAGACCCGCGCCTGCGGGCCCACCTGTGGCGCAAGCTCCAGGCGTTGCGCGCCGCGCCGGTGACAGACACCCACCCCTGAGGGGGCCACAATGGTTGATTCCAACGAGACGAGGAAGACCCCACCATGACTTCTGCCAGCAGCACCGCCCGCACCGTGGCGCAATTGTTCGACCTCAAGGGGAAGAACGCCCTCATCACCGGCGGGTCCCGTGGTCTGGGACTGCAGATGGCCCATGCCCTTGGCGAAGCCGGCGCGCGCGTGCTCATCAGCTCTCGCAAGGCGTCCGACCTGGAAGAGGCCACGGCCGAACTGCAGGCGGCGGGCATCGATGCGCGATGGATTGCCGCCGACGGCCAGAACGAGGCCGAATGCCGCCGGCTGGTGGACGAGACGGTGCAGCGACTGGGCGATATCGACGTGCTGGTGAACAACGCCGGAGCGGCCTGGGGCGCACCGGCCGAAGACCACCCGGTGGAGGCCTGGGACAAGGTGATGAACCTCAACGTCCGCAGCTATTTCATCCTGAGCCAGGAGGTGGCCCGGCGCTGCATGATTCCGCGCAAGCGCGGCAGCATCATCAACACCGCGTCGATTGCCGGCCTGGGCGGCAACCCGCGCGGCATGGAAACCATTGCGTACAACACGTCGAAGGGCGCGGTGATCAACTTCACCCGCACCCTGGCCGCCGAATGGGGCGAACACGGCATTCGCGTCAACGCGATCTGCCCGGGGTTCTTCCCCAGCCGCATGACGCAGGGCACCCTGAAGAACCTTGGCGAGGAAAAGCTGGCCGCGCACGCGCCGCTGGGCCGGCTGGGCGACGACGAAGACCTGAAGGGGCTGACCTTGCTGTACGCCAGCGACGCCGGCAAGCACATCACCGGGCAGTGGCTGGCGGTGGATGGGGGGGTGTCGATCATCACCGGCGGATGAGATGGACCACCCCCGCCGCGCTGCGCGCGACCCCCTCGAGGGGGCGGCGCCTGCGGGCCGGCGGAGCCGGACCCGCGGTGCCACTGGGCTGCGGTCACGTCGCTCCGCAAGCGTTATCTTCTGAGCATGGAATTTTCTGTTCGCATTCCTTTCGTCGAGTTGCTGGGGTTCACGCTGAACCGCATGGACGGGGGCGAGGCCGAGATCGGCTTTTCGCCGGCCGATGAACACCTCAACTCGTTCGACGTGGTGCACGGTGGGGCCACCATGACCTTGCTCGACGTGGTGATGGCGCACGCGGCGCGGTCGGTTCAGGCCGACATGGGTTGCGTGACCATCGAGATGAAGACCAGTTTCATGCGCGCGGCCAAGGGTCCGCTGGTGGCCCGGGGAAAGCTGCTGCACCGCACGGCCACCATGGCGTTCACCGAGGGGCAGGTGTTCGATGCGGCGGGCAGGCTGTGCAGCCACGCCACCGGCACGTTCAAGTTCGTGCCGCGCCTGCCCACCGGGCCGGGCAGCGTGCAGCCGCTCAACCGCGTTGCCACCGACTGACCTCCACCCACCAGACTTCACCTGGCACCCCATGAACGACGACCTTCCTGTGGCCTTGGTTACTGGTGCCGCACGTGGCATCGGCCTGGCCATCGCGCGGATGTTCCTGCGCCGCGGGCACCGGGTGGCGCTGATCGACAACGACGAGGCCACGCTGTCGGCCGCCGAAGCCGCGCTGCGCCATGAGGGCCATGCCGAATCGCTGGCGATTGCGGTCCCGGCCGATGTCTCGCACCCGCAGCAGGTCGACGCCGCCGTGCAGCGCACGGTGGACCATTTCGGCCGCATCGATGCGCTGGTGAACAACGCCGGGGTGGCGGTGTTCAAGCCGATCGGGGAGACCACGTTTCACGACTGGCGCTTCGTCATGGCCACCAACCTCGATGGCGCGTTCCTGATGACCCAGGCCGTGGCACCCGTCATGCTGTCCGAAGGCGGCGGCGCCATCGTCAACATCGCCTCCATTTCAGGCCTGCGGGCCAGCACCCTGCGCGTAGCGTATGGCACCAGCAAGGCCGCGCTGATCCACCTCACCCGGCAACAGGCGGTGGAATACGGCAACGCCGGCATCCGCGTCAACGCGGTGGCGCCAGGCCCGGTGGAAACCGCCATGGCCAAGGCCGTGCACACGCCGGCCATCCGCGCCGATTACCACGACACGATTCCGCTGGCCCGCTATGGCAGCGAAGACGAAATCGCCGAAGCGGTGCTGTTCCTCTGCAGCCCGGCGGCCAGCTACATCAACGGGCAGGTTCTCGCGGCCGACGGCGGTTTCGACGCCGCCGGTGTGGGCCTGCCCACCTTGCGCAACACCCCGTCCCACTGAACACCATCCCGGAGACCACCATGCCCCAGAACCGCCAGATCCTGCTCGACAACCGCCCCCAGGGTGAGGCCACGGTCGACAACTTCAAGCTCGTCACCACCGACACACCGCCGCTGCAGGACGGCCAGGTGCTGGTGCGTCACCACTACCTCAGCCTCGATCCCTACATGCGCGGGCGCATGAACGACAGCAAGAGCTATGCGGCATCGCAGCCGCTGGGCGAGGTCATGATCGGCGGCACGGTGGGTGACGTGGTCGAGTCCCGCCACCCGAAGTACAAGTCCGGTGACCAGGTGGTCGGCATGGGTGGCTGGCAGGAGTACAGCGTGGTCGATGCCACGCAGCCTGGCGCGCTGCGCAAGGTCGACACCACCCACGTGCCCCTGAGCCATTACCTGGGCGCGGTCGGCATGCCGGGCGTGACCGCCTGGTACGGCCTGGTGAAGATCATCGCGCCCAAGGCCGGCGACACGGTGGTGGTGAGTGCCGCCACCGGCGCCGTGGGCAGTGCGTTCGGCGCGTTGGCCAAGGCGCGGGGCTGCCGGGTGGTCGGCATCGCGGGCGGGCCCGACAAGTGCCGGTATGCGGTGGAAGAACTCGGTTTCGATGCCTGCATCGACTACCGGCCGCACAAGGACATGTATTCGCTGGCCAAGGCGCTCAAGGAGGCCTGCCCCAAGGGCATCGACGGCTACTTCGAAAACGTCGGCGGCATGGTGCTCGACGCGGTGCTGCTGCGCATGAACGCGTTCGGCCGCATCGCGGTCTGCGGAATGATCGCGGGCTACGACGGCCAACCGCTGCCGCTCGCCAACCCGGCGCTGATCCTGGTGAACCGGCTCAAGGTCGAAGGCTTCATCGTGAGCGAGCACATGGAGGTGTGGCCCGAGGCGCTCACCGAACTCGGCACCCTGGTGGCGCAGGGCAAGCTGCGCCCGCGCGAGACCATTGCGCAGGGCATCGCCTCGGCACCCGAGGCCTTTCTCGGCCTGCTCAAGGGAAAGAACTTCGGCAAGCAGCTCGTCAAGTTGATCTGACCCCCAGCGCCGCCTGCGGCGTGACCCCCCCAAGGGCGCCACTGGCGGTTCCGCGGTGGCCGGGCTTGAAGGCATTGCTGTCGAGAAGGAGTTGTCATGGTTGTCACGCATGAGGTCTTCAACCAGCCCGCACCGCTGGCGGATGTGAACCTGTTCGAGACCAACCGGCCGCTGCGGGCGGCGCTGGCTTTCAACGCGCCAGGGCTGGACACGGCGGCGCTGTCCGGGCTGGGGCGTTTGGTCGGCAGTGGCGAGCACCAGGCGCACGCACGGCTGGCCAACGTGTTCACGCCGCAGCTCAAGACCCACAACCGGACCGGCCACCGCATCGACCAGGTGGAGTTCCATCCGAGTTACCACGCGCTGATGGGGTTGGCGGTGGGTGCGGGCCTGCACGGCAGCCCCTTTGCGCCCGAGGCGCGGGCCGAAGGCTTTGCCCACCTGCGGCGGGCGGCCGGTTTCATGCTGTTCACCGAGCTCGAGCCGTCGGTGCTTTGTCCGATCTCGATGACCTACGCGGTGACGCCCGCGCTGCAAGCCAATGCCGCCATTTACGCCGACTGGGGTCCGCTCATCGGCAGCCGGGCCTACGACCCGGTGATGAAGCCCTGGCGCGACAAGCCCGGCGTGACGCTCGGCATGGGCATGACCGAGAAGCAGGGCGGCTCGGATGTGCGGGCCAACACCACACAAGCCGTGGCCGACGGGGACGACGGCTGGGGCGAGCGGTTCGTGGTCACCGGGCACAAGTGGTTCTTCTCGGCGCCGATGTGCGATGCCTTCCTGATTCTTGCGCAGACGCGCAGCGGCCTTTCATGCCTGTTTCTGCCGCGCGTGCTGCCCGATGGCTCGGTCAATGCCATCCGCATCCAGCGGCTCAAGGACAAGCTGGGCAACAAGGCCAACGCCAGTTCCGAGGTCGAGTTTCACGGCGCCACGGCGTGGCTGGTGGGCGAAGAGGGGCGCGGTGTGCCGCAGATTCTGGCGATGGGCACGCTGACGCGGCTCGACTGCGCGCTGGGCACCAGCGGGCTGATGCGCCAGGCGCTGTCGATCGCGATTCACCACACCAGCCAGCGCAAGGCTTTCGGCAAGTGGCTGATCGATCAGCCGCTGATGAAGAACGTGCTGGCCGACCTGGCGCTGGAGAGTGAAGCCGCCACCGCGCTCGCGCTGCGCCTGGCCCGCGCCTTCGACCGCCCCGACGACCCGCACGAAGCGGTGATGGCCCGCTTGCTCACCCCCGTGGCCAAGTTCTGGATCTGTAAGCGGGGCAGCCACTTCGCGCAAGAGGCCATGGAGTGCCTGGGAGGGAGCGGCTATGTGGAAGAGGGCGGCGAGGGCGTCATGGCGCGCATCTACCGCGAAATGCCGCTCAACTCCATCTGGGAAGGCGCTGGCAACATCATGGCCCTGGACCTGCTGCGCGCCATCCGCAAGGCCGACGCGGCCGCGGCACTGGCGCATGAACTGGCTCCCGCCCGGGGCATGCACCCAGCGCTGGACCACCTGGCCGCCCGTTTGCCGCTGCGGGTCGAGGAAATGGCCACCGAGATGGAGGCACGGCGCCTGGCTCAGGACGTGGCGCTGGCCGTGCAGGCCGCGCTGCTGGCGCAGACCGCGCCGGCCGCCGTGTTTCATGCCTTCTGCGATTCCCGACTCGGGGGGCACTGGGGGTACGCCTTCGGTTCCCTGTCATCGGGTGCCGATGTCGATGCGATCATCGACCGCGCCCGCCCTCATTGAATCCGCGCCCATGCACGCCACCACCTCGCACGACCTGATCCTGCACCACTACCCGAGTTCGCCGTTCTCCGAAAAGGTGCGGCTGATGATGGGCCTCAAGGGGCTGGTGTGGCACAGCGTCCTGATTCCGTCGGTCATGCCCAAGCCCGATGTGGTGGCCCTGACGGGCGGCTACCGCAAGACGCCGCTGCTGCAGATCGGCGCCGACATTTACTGCGACAGCGCGCTGATCGCCGACGTGCTGGAGCACCGGGAACCCGAGCCGGCGCTGTTCCCGGCGCATGCGCGGGGACTGTCCCGGGTGGTGGCGCAATGGGCCGACACCACGCTGTTCTGGGCCGCCATGGCGCACAACCTGAGCCCCCGGGGCGCGGCGGCCCTGTTTGCCGGGCAACCACCGGAAGTGGCCCAGGCCTTTGCCGCCGACCGGGCCGCCATGCGCAACAACATGACCCAGCTGCGCCCGGCCGATGCGACCAGCGCGTACCGAAGCTACCTGCGCCGGCTGGCCAACATGCTCGACGATCAGCCCTTCCTGATGGGCGAGCTGCCCGGCATCGCCGATCTGGCCGCCTACCACCCGCTGTGGTTCAGCCGCGTGGTCAACCCGACCATGGCGGGCATCCTGGACGCGACACCGGACGTCATCGAGTGGATGGACCGGGTGGCGGCCATCGGCCATGGGCGCGCCCAGCGCATGGCAAGCGCCGATGCGGTGGGCATTGCCCACGCCGCCACGCCCGAGCCGATCAAGGCCGATGAGGTCTTTCAGGACGACCATGGAATTGCCCTGGGCAGCCGCGTCACGGTGGCGGCAGAGGCGTTCGGCACGGAGACCAGCGAGGGCGTGCTGCGCGCCGCCACCCGCACCCGCTACACCATCGAGCGAACCGACGATCGCGCGGGCATGGTCCACGTGCATTTCCCGCGTGCGGGCTTCGTGCTTTGCGAGGTGCGTGCGTGATGAACAGTCTCCGCTGGCGCTGCCTGCGCTTCGACGAGCTTTCCCTGCATGGGCTGTACGGCCTGCTGGCCCTGCGCAGCAAGGTGTTCGTGGTGGAGCAGGCGTGTGCCTACCAGGACATCGATGGCGCCGATCCGGACTGCCTGCACCTGCTGGGTGAACGCGACGGGATGCTGCTGGCGTCTGCGCGCCTGGTGCCGGCGGGGCTGAAGTTTCCCGAAGCCAGCATTGGCCGGGTGGTCACCGAGCCGGTCACCCGGGGCAGCGGTCTGGGGCATGCGCTGATGCGGGAAGCCATTGCCCACCTGCACGCGCATTGGGGTGCGCAGCCCATCCGCATCGGCGCCCAGGCGCATCTGCAGGCCTTTTACCGCCAGCATGGCTTTCTTCCCGACGGCGAACCCTACGACGAAGACGGCATCGAGCACGTCGAGATGCGCCGAGCCTGATTCCTTCTCACATGGAGACCCACCGATGATCCAGAACTTCCAGGGAAAAACCGCGGTGCTCACCGGCGCTGGCTCGGGCTTCGGCCTCGAATGCGCGCGCATTGGTGCGCGGCTGGGCATGAACCTCGTGCTGGTCGATGTGCAGGCCGATGCGCTCGAGCGCGCCGAGGTTGAAATGAAAGCCGCCGGCGTGAAGGTGCTCGCACGCCGGATCGACGTGTCCGACGCGGCGCAGATGGCGGCGTTGGCCGAAGACGTTCGCAGCACCTTCGGCGCACCCCATTTCGTGTTCAACAACGCCGGGGTGGGATCGGGCGGCCTGATCTGGGAGAACTCGGTCAAGGACTGGGAATGGGTGCTGGGGGTGAACCTGTGGGGCGTGATCCACGGCGTTCGCGAGTTCACCCCGATGATGCTGGCCGCCGCCCGGTCCGATCCCGGGTGGCAGGGACACATCGTGAACACCGCGAGCATGGCGGGCTTGCTCACACCGCCGAACATGGGCATTTACAACGTGAGCAAGCACGCCGTGGTGGCACTGACCGAAACGCTGTACCAGGACCTGCGGCTGGTGACCGACCAGGTGAGCGCGAGCGTGCTGTGTCCGTATTTCGTGCCGACCGGCATCAGCCAGAGCCACCGCAACAAGCCGGCCGATCTGGCCGGGGAAAAGCCCACGCAGAGCCAGCTCATCGGTCAGGCCATGAGCGACAAGGCGGTGGGGTCGGGCAAGGTCACGGCGGCCGAGGTGGCGCAGATGGTGTTCGATGCGCTGCGGGAAGACCGCTTCTACGTGTTCAGCCACCCGAAGGCGCTGGGCAACGTGCGCACCCGCATGGAGTCCATCGTGAACGCGCAGAACCCGCCCGATCCGTTTCTGGAGCGGCCCGAGATCGGGGTGGGTCTGCGCGCGGCGCTGCGAAGCGCCTGACCGGTTGCGCAGGTGCCGGCTACCGAAACGGTTGCAGCCAACGCGCCATCCGCGCCCACCACGGCAGCGCCGATCCCATGGACAGTGCTGGGAGCAGGGTGGCGGACGTGGCCGCTGTGACCGCTGTGGCCGATGCGGTCCTGGCGAGCGAACGCCGGGCGCGCGCGTTGGCCAGCCGGTGGGGCTTCTGTCGGAGTTCGCGGTGTCGGTCGATGGCCGACTCCAGCGCCAGCTTGATCACGGCCGCGTCGGTGGGCAGGCTGACATAGCGGTGAATGAGGCCTTCATTGATCAGGTGCTGCAGCGCATGAATGTCGTGGTCCTCGCTGCAGATCACCACCGACAGGCGCGGCTTGCGGCGCTTGATGGCCCGCACCAGGTTGTTCGTGCCGCCCGAACCGCAGGTCTGCCTGATCACGACAACGGCCACCGGTCGCTGCTCGAGCAACGTGAGCGCGTCGGCCGAGTCGTCGGCCACCATGACCCGGGCGTTTTCCAGGCCAGCCTGCTGCACGGCGAGGCGCAAGGCCGGATCGGGCTCGACCAGGAGCAACTCCTCGGGTGCTTCGTCCGCGTCTTCGGGGGCGTGCGTGTCCTGGAAATCGCTCCAGCGCATTCGGCTCATTCGAGCGAGTCGCGCCGCCTCCTGCACCGCACGGATCAGCTTGGTGTTGTCCCAGGGTTTGCTGATGTAGCGGAACACGTCGCCATCGTTCAGGGCCGACACCACCGCACCGAAATCCGCGTAGCCGGTGAGCAGCAGCCGCATGGCATGGGGCGCCGTCACCTTGGCGTGCTGCAGGAATTCGGTGCCCGTCATGCCGGGCATTCGTTGGTCCGAGATGATCACATCGAAGCGGTCGGCGCTCAGGATCGCCAGGGCCTGTGCCGGGTCGGATGCGACGGTGACCTCGAATTCACCGCGCAGCAGCCAGCGAAGCGATCGAAGCAATGCGGGCTCGTCGTCCACGCACAGCACCTTGGGCAGGATGCGGGCGGTCATGTGGCGCCCCCCTGCGGGAGCGGCAGGCGGATGGTCACGGTGGTGCCCAGCCCGGGGCGGCTGGTCAGGTCGACCCGACCACCATGCATGCGGGCGATGTCCTGCACCAGGGACAGGCCCAGCCCGGTGCCTTTCTCGGCGCCCTTGGTGGTGAAGAAGGGCTCGAACACGCGTGCCTGAATCGCGGGGTCGATGCCGCAGCCGGTGTCGCTGACCACGATCAGAACCGACGCGTCGTCATTCAGGGTGCGCACGGTCACGGTGCCCTCGCCATCGATGGCCTGTGCCGCGTTCATCAGCAGGTTCAGCACGGCCTGGTTGACCTGCGACACGTTGACCCTGATCCGCGGCAGGCTGACGTAGCGTTCCTCGATCCGCACCTTGGGCGAGACGACGGCCCGCGCGATGTAGACCACGCTGGAAATCGCATCGTTGAGTTCGATCGTGTCGTGGGGCGCCTGATCAAGGCGGGTGAAGCCACGGAGCTGCTCGACCAGTTCCTCCATCATCCGCACGCCGCCCAGTGTGTCTTCGAGCATGTGTCGGGCTTCGGCAACCTCCTCGTCGGGCACCAGGTGCGCGGTGACCTGGTCCTCGGCATCGGCCAGGAGCACGGTGGCGGCCACCTCGTGGTCGTGCCGGCGCATCCAGCGGTCCACCACGTCACCCGCAATCTGCAGGTTGGTCCGGCAAAAGGCCAGCGGTGTGTTGAGCTGGTGGGCCACACCGGCCACCATCTGGCCCAGCAGCGCCATCTTCTCCGTCTGCATGATGTGGGTGCGCGACGCCTGGACCTGCTCGGCCTGCAGCTCGAACTGGCGCTGCGCGCGGCGGGCCATCATCTGCAGCACCGCATACAGGATCATGGTCAGGATCAGCAGCGCGGCCGTCGCCCGTGTGCCGTCCTCGTCGAGCCGTTGCAGAACCCCGCCCAGGCGCTCGACCATGGCGTCCTCACGGGCCCGGGCCTGCGCGTCGATGCGTTCGGTGGTGTGGGCGACCTTGCCCATGAAGGCCGACACGTCGCCATAGGTTTCGATGACCGCCACCGGTGTGGAGGACGTGCCGACGAAGACGGGCAGGTAGCTGTTGACGAGATCGCGCCGTTCGGTTCGGGCGTGGAGGGGGTCGAAGGTCTGGCTGGGGGTCAGGTGGGTTTGTGGTCTGCCCTGCCGCGCGGCCATGCTCCAGCCGGGGCTTTGCGAACGGTCCTCGCCGATGTGGCCTGCTTCGGTCGAATAGACCGTGATGCCCCGCAGATCGAACACCTTCAGGCGAAAGATCTGGGTGTCCCGCATGGCCTGGCGCAGCCGCGCATCGACCGCCTGGAACTCGGGCAGTGCCTGCAGGCGCTGCCCGACCCTGCGGAAGCAGATCTGGCGCTGGTCCTCGGCCAACGGGCTGGCGTCGGGTTGGTGGGCTTCGCAGGCCGTGAAATCAACGAGGCCCGACTGGGCGAGGTAGCTGCTGAGGGAGTCGTTCCAGACCAGGTTGGCCAGCAAGCGCGCCATGCTGAGGTGGTTGCCTTCGTGCACCGCGATCACGTCGCGCTGGGCAAGATCGGTGACCTGTTGCAGCAGGTCGGCCTGAAGCGCCGCCACGGCCTGCCGTTCTTCCTGCTGGATGGCCTGCAGGCCCTGGCTCCGCAGCGATTCCACCTGGTGGATCAGCAGGCCGAACAGCACGAAGGCCGCAAGGCTGGTGAGGGCGAAATGGCGGGTGAGTCGAGGTCGTTGCATCGGTGGGGTTGGAGTTCCCGCATGGGGGGTGGGCGATGCTAGAAAGGGCATGGGCGCCCTTACATACTCCCGGTGCAGTATTTCCGGTCCGGGACCGGTTCAAGAACCGCATCCGGGTGCGATGTGTCACGCGCAGACGGGTCCCGGGCGTGTGGCACACTCCCGCGCTTTGTTCGGGGGAGGTCGGCCATCCTGGCCCCTCGCCCAAGGCAGACCCGATTCCGATGCAAAAGATCGTCGCGCAGCTTGCGCAGGACCTGAAGGTCCGTGAGACACAGGTGCAGGCCGCCGTGGACCTGCTCGATGGTGGCGCCACCGTCCCGTTCATTGCCCGTTACCGCAAAGAGGCCACCGGCGGGCTGGATGACATCCAGCTGCGCGAGCTCGAAGCGCGCCTGTCTTACCTGCGCGAGCTGGAGGACCGGCGCTCGACCGTGCTGCGCAGCATCGAGGAGCAAGGCAAGCTGACCCCGGCCCTGCGCGAGGCGGTGGAGCTGGCCCAGACCAAGCAGGAACTCGAAGACCTGTACCTTCCCTACAAGCCACGCCGCCGCACCAAAGGCATGGTGGCGCGCGAGGCCGGCATCGAGCCCCTGGCCGATGCGCTCTGGAGCGACCCGACCTTGGACCCGCTGGTCGTTGCCGCGCCCTACGTGAAGGCCGACAAGGGGGAAGACGGCAGCGATTTCACCACCCCGCAGGCGGTGCTCGACGGGGTGCGTGACATTCTTTCCGAGCGTTGGGCGGAAGACGCCACGCTGGTGAAGTCGCTGCGCGAATGGCTCTGGGCCGAAGGGCTGTTCACCAGCAAACTGGTGGCGGGCAAGGACGAAAACGCGCCCGAGGTGGCCAAGTTCCGCGACTATTTCGACCACAGCGAACCGATCTCGCGCGTGCCCTCCCACCGTGCGCTGGCGGTGTTCCGCGGCCGTTCGCTGGAAGTGCTCGACGCGCGCCTCACGCTGCCCGGCGAGGTGCCGGCCGGCCAACCGGGTCCGGCCGAGGGGCGCATTGCACAGCACCTGAGCTGGCGGCACCAGGGCCGCGCGGCCGATGACCTGCTGCGCAAGTGCGTGGGCTGGACCTGGCGCGTGAAGCTGGCCCTGTCCACCGAGCGCGACCTGTTCGCCCGGCTACGGGAGTCGGCCGAGCTGGTGGCGATCCAGGTGTTCGGCAACAACCTTCGCGACCTGTTGCTGGCCGCGCCGGCCGGTCCCCGTGTGGTGATGGGGCTGGACCCGGGCATCCGCACGGGTGTGAAGGTGGCGGTGGTCGATGCCACCGGCAAGCTGGTGGACACGGCCACGGTGTTTCCCCACGAGCCGCGGCGCGACTGGGACGGCTCGCTGCACACGCTCGAAGGCCTGTGCGTGAAGCACGGCGTGCAGCTCATTGCCATCGGCAACGGGACCGCCAGCCGCGAAACCGACAAGCTCGCGGCCGATGTCATCAAGCGACACCCCGGCATCCAGAAGGTGGTGGTCAGCGAGGCGGGCGCCTCGGTCTATTCGGCCAGCGAGTTCGCCAGCCTCGAAATGCCCGATGTGGACGTGAGCCTGCGCGGCGCCGCCAGCATTGCGCGCCGCCTGCAGGACCCGTTGGCCGAGCTGGTCAAGATCGATCCCAAGAGCATCGGCGTGGGCCAGTACCAGCACGACGTCAACCAGAGCGAACTGGCGCGCACCCTCGACTCGGTGGTGGAAGACTGCGTGAACGCCGTCGGTGTTGACCTCAACACCGCCAGCGTGCCACTGCTGTCGCGCGTGTCCGGGCTGTCGGGCGTGGTGGCCAAGGCGGTGGTGCGATGGCGTGAATCCCACGGGGCGTTCCGCCACCGCCGCCAACTGCTCGACGTGAGCGGCCTGGGCCCGAAGACCTTCGAGCAGGCCGCCGGTTTTCTGCGCATCCGCGGGGGCGATGACCCGCTGGACATGACCGGGGTGCACCCCGAGAGCTATCCGGTGGTGCAGAGAATCATCGCCGCCGCCGGCCTGCCGGTGCACGACGTGCTGGGACGCGCCGAGGTGCTGGGCCGACTTCGTCCCGAGCAGTTCGCGGCCGAAGGCGTCGGCCTGATCACGGTCAAGGACATCCTGCGCGAGCTCGAGAAACCGGGGCGCGACCCGCGGCCCGACTTCCAGGTGGCGCGCTTCAACGACGGTGTCGAGGACATCACCGACCTGCGCGAAGGCATGGTGCTCGAAGGCACGGTCAGCAACGTGGCCCAGTTCGGAGCGTTCGTCGACCTGGGTGTGCACCAGGACGGTCTGGTGCATGTGAGCCAGCTCAGCCACAAGTTCGTGCAGGACGCGCGAGAGGTGGTGAAGGCCGGCGATATCGTCAAGGTTCGGGTGGTCGAGGTCGATGTGGCGAGGAAGCGCATCGGCCTGTCGATGCGGCTGGACGCGGCTGGCGGTGCGCGCGGTCCGCGCGAAAACCGATTCGAACCGGCGCGCGGCAAAGGGCCATCCCGGACTGCGGCAGCGCCGTCGTCGACGGCCATGGCATCGGCGTTCGCCAGGCTGCAGGGCGGCCGGCGGGACTGAAGGGACGGGTTGGGGCAGGTCGGAGGGCGTGCCTTCCCCGGCCTGCCCGATCGGGGGTCAAGTCGGTGCGGCGAATGCCGATAGCTCAGGAAGCAAATCCCTCGACCCACTCGCCTGTGTCTACCATGGACCTACAAGCCCTGCTGAACTACCCAGGCGCACTGCCGGCAATGTCGCGCACCGTCACCGATCTGATGACGGAGATGAACAAGGAAGATCCCGATCCCCGGCGGGTGGGTACGCTCATCGCCCAGGATCCCTCGCTCACCACCAGGGTGCTGCGCCTGTCCAATTCCTCTTTCTTCCGGGCCAGCCGCAAGATCGGTGATCCGCACGATGCAGTGGCCATGCTCGGCATGACCCACGTCCGCTCGCTGGTCATGGCGGCGGCGCTGGGGTCCAGCTTCAAGAACGTGCCCGGTGTGAACCTGCAGCAGTTCTGGCGTTACAGCCTGAAGGTCGCCGACCACGCCCGCACCTTTGCCGGGCTGGTGCGCCAGAGCGAAAGCAACGCCTACACCGCCGGGCTGATCCACGCCATCGGCGACCTTGTGATGCACATTGCCATGCCGGACGACATCGGGCCGCTGGACATGGGCACGCCGCCGCTGGACCTGCAGCGGGCGGCTGCCGAACGCAACCGTTTCGGTTACACCTTCGCCGAGGTGGGCGCCGGGATGGTCGAGCGCTGGAACTTCCCGGTCGCCATCGTCAACGCCCTGAAGTTCCAGAACGAGCCGTTCGAGGGCGACACCTACGAGCCGCTGGCCGGTGTGGTGCACCTGGCCTCGTGGCGCGCCCGGGCCGAGGAAATCCAGCTTGACGACAGCGGGCTGGCGGCCACCTTCCCCGACATGGTCGGCATTTCCCTGGGCCTGGACCTGGGCAATGTGCTGGGCAAGGAGCCCGACGAATGGGCCCTGACCGACGCCATGGCCGCCTTCCTCGACTGACCTCCGTCTCAAGATTCAGCCCGTCACAACGATAACAAGGTCAGCCATCCTGCCCGTCACCGCCCAGGTCAGCCATGCACATCGACAAGCTCCTCAAGCAACCCCAGGCACTGCCTTCCGCCCCGAAGGTTGTTCGACAGCTCATCGAGAGCTTCGAGCAGGAAGACGTCGATCCGGTCCGGATCGCGTCGCTGATCGATGAAGACCCGGTGCTCACCGCCAAGCTGCTCAAGACCGCCAACTCGGCCTTCTTCGGGCTGTCGCGCAATGTGACCAATTCGCGCGAGGCGATGAACATCCTGGGGCTCATCAAGGTGCGTGCCCTGGTGATCGCCAGTGCCCTGGGCGAGGGCTTTCACACGGTGGGTGGCGTCAACCTGAACCAGTTCTGGCGCTACAGCCTCAACACCGCCAACCTGTCGCGCTACATCGCGCTGCCGATCCGCATCGACGAAAACACCGCGTTCACGGCCGGATTGATCCACGCGATCGGCGAGCTCGTGATGCACGTGGGCATGCCCGAAGCCATGCTGGATCTGGACCGCAGCGTGCCGATGCTCGACCTCAAGCGCGCCAAGGCGGAGCGCAGCCTGTTCGGCTACAGCTACGCCGAGGTGGGCGCGGCGCTGGCGCGCGAATGGAAGTTCCCGCGCCGCATGATCAACGCCATCGAGCACCAGTGCGCTCCATTCGACAACGACGTCTACGAACCGATTGCCGGCGTGATCCACATCGGTTCCTGGCGCGCCCGCGCGGAAGAGCAGGACATGCGCAGCGAACTGCTCATCAACACCTACCCGGATCCCGTCGGGCTGGTGCTGGGCATCGACCCCGACACGGTGGTGGCCGAAAGCATTCCGTCGATTTCGCGCCATGGCGGGATTGAAGACGAGGCGCAAACCGAATCGTCGGGCGATCCGGTCGCACACTGAATCCAGGCCGCTGGTCGCGGACAATCCGCGCCATGCGAGCACTGCGAATCCATGCAGGCCCCCTGGCCCTGCAACACCTGAAAGATCACGGGCTGCGTCCCGCCCACGTGGGCGTCATTCCGGCCGCCGCGGGAGGCCCCAAAGGGCTCATCCTCGGTCCGGTGGACCGCATGCTGTTCGGCCACTGGCTGCGCGACGCGCCCCAGCCCATCCACCTGGTGGGCGCCTCGATCGGTGCCTGGCGCATGGGCACCGCCTGCCTGAAGGATCCCGTGGCCGCTTTCGAAAGGCTGGAGCACGACTACATCCACCAGCACTACGAACTGCTGCCCGGACAGCGGCGCCCGTCGCCCGACCAGATCAGCCAGACCTTTGCCGCCAATCTGGAGTCGTTCTACGGCGGGCGGGTGGGCGAGGTGCTCCACCACCCGCGCTGGCGGCTTCACATCGTCACCTCCCGCGGGCGCCGGTTGCTGGCCAGGGACGGCCGCTGGCGCACGCCGCTGGGCTATCTGGGGGCCTTTGCCGCCAACAGCGTGCACCGGCGGGCGTTGGGCGACTGGCTGGAGAGGGTGGTGTTCTCGGCGCCTGATGGAGTCACCGGAATCGCCGGCGCGTTGCCGTTCGCGACGCACGACCTGCGCACGCGACAGATCCCGCTGGGGGCCCACAACTTCATGCCCGCACTGCAGGCCAGCTGCTCGATACCGTTCGTGCTGCGGCCGGTGGCCGACATCCCGGGGGCGCCCAAGGGCGTGTACTGGGACGGAGGCATCACCGACTACCACCTGCACCTGCACTACCGGGCCAGCGCCGACGCCCCGATCGTGCTTTACCCCCATTTTCAGAAGGCGGTGGTGCCCGGCTGGCTGGACAAGGCCTGGAAGCGCCGCCACCGAAGCAGTCCGGCGCTGGACCACATGCTGGTCGTGGCGCCCGACCCCGCCTGGGTGCGGACCCTGCCGAACGGCAAGCTGCCCGACCGGACCGATTTCGATCGTTATGGCCAGGACCTGGCCGGCCGCGTGAAGGCCTGGGGCGGTGCGGTTCAGGCGGCCCGCCAGCTGGCCGACGAGCTGGCGGACTGGCTGGCCAGTCCAAGGCTCGACCAGGTCGAGCCGCTGTGACGCGGCGGCGGGATAATCCGCAGGTGAACGCGCCTTTTCTGACCGCCGCCCTCTACAAGTTCGTCGATCTGCCCGATCACGCCGAATGGCAGCAGCCATTGCGCGACGTGTGCGCACAGCACGGCGTCAAGGGCACGCTGCTGCTGGCGCGCGAGGGCATCAACGGCACCATTGCGGGGCCCGAACAGGGTGTGGAAGTGGTGCTGGCATGGCTGCGGCGCGATCCGCGCCTGGCCGACCTGCAGCACAAGACCTCGTGGTCCGACCATGCGCCGTTTCACCGCCTCAAGGTCAAGCTCAAGCGCGAGATCGTGACCCTCCGCGTGCCCGGTCTCGACCCCACCCGCACCGTGGGCACCTATGTCAAACCCGCCGACTGGAACGATCTGATCGCCCAGCCCGACGTGGTGGTCATCGACACGCGCAACGACTACGAGGTGAAGATCGGCACCTTCCAGGGGGCGATCAATCCGGGCATCCGCAGCTTCACGGAGCTGCCGCAGTGGCTGGAGCAGCAACCCGCCCTGCAGGGTGGTCGAAAGCCTCGCGTGGCCATGTTCTGCACCGGTGGCATCCGCTGCGAGAAATCGACGGCGCTGTTGAAGATGCGCGGGTTCGAAGAGGTCTACCACCTCGAAGGCGGCATCCTCAAGTACCTGGAGGAAGTGCCCGAGGTCCAGAGCAAGTGGCAGGGCGAGTGTTTCGTCTT
This sequence comes from Synechococcus sp. UW140, assembly GCA_943371665.1. GTDB lineage: Bacteria > Pseudomonadota > Gammaproteobacteria > Burkholderiales > Burkholderiaceae_C > Hydrogenophaga. The sequence continues at coordinate 29,055 of CALRVR020000010.1, read as the reverse complement.
CGATGAACGCGTGAGCGTCGGCCATGGCCTGGCGGTGGGCGGACACGCACTGTGCCGCTCGTGTCGCTGGCCACTGACCGCAGACGACCTCCGGTCACCGAAGTTCGTGGAGGGCGTGAGTTGCCCGCACTGCCACGGCTCGCGCACGGCCGAAGAGCGTGACCGGCTGGCCGAGCGACAACGGCAGGTCGAACTGGCCCGCCAGCGCGGCCAGACCCACATCGGTTCAGCGCCCGGTGTCCGCCCGAGTGGTCAGGCGGCCCAAAGCCAGTACGGCTCCCCCCCCGAGTCCGACACCTGCTGATCGCCTTGCCGGTGGCTCACCACCAGCATGTGCGCCGGCGTGGCCAACTGCTGGCGAAGCCGGCGGCCCGCCGGGGTCCGGTCGAGCCAGGCACCACATTGCAGCGTGGCCTGTGCAAGGTCTTGTCCGGTGGGTGCGCCCACCGGGGGCCAGGTGGTGAGGGCTGCCATGGCCAGCAGCCTTTTGGTGGTGGAGGGCGGGGCCGTCTGCCAGGCGCGCACCATGAGCTGGTGGGCGCGTCCGCGGTCGGCGCTCAACAGGGCCAGCGATGCCTCGGCGGCGATGCGGGTGGCGGTCCGGGTCCGGCTCAGGTGCGGGGTGGACTCTTCCATGCGTGCGCGCAAACCCTCCAGCGCATTGGCAGACGCGACCCTCAGGGCCGAATCCACGGCGAACAGCCAGTCCTCTTCGCCGAACCAGATGCCCGTTTCGCCCATCACCGGCAGCGCACGCTCGACCAGGCGCCAGACCGCCTGGTGCTGTCCTTCCTGCTGGGCCCTGCGTGCGCACAACCAGTCGTGAATGGCTTGCCAGCGCGGCATGTCGCGCACGGGTGCGTCGTCCAGGGCATGAATGGTCCGCTCAAGCAGGAATCGCTCGCCAAGGCGGGCGGCCAGGTTGCCCAGGGTGAAGGCGCACAGCATGCGCGGAGCGACCCACGGCGAGCGCAACGCGTGATCAAAGGCGGCCGTGGCCTCGCGCAGCGCCGATTCGATGTCGGCGCCGTCAAGCCGCACGCGCGCCGACAAGGCCAGGGCCATCGCGTGAAGGCCTTCGGCGCCCTGCACGATCGAACCGGGTGCCTCGGTGATGACCGGACCGTCCAGCCGGGTGTTCTCGTCGCGGCTCAGGTGGCGCTCAATGATGGAGAGCCTGCGCCAGCGGCGCAAGGGGCCCGGGACATCGCTCAGGTTGCTGTTGAGCATGGGCAGCCACCACGCGGGCGGGGTCACGCCACCTTGTGTGGCGGTGAGCAGGTGGCCGGCGATCGCACGGGCGCGGAATGTCTGGGATGCAGGGCCCGCGGCGCCCATCTCGCGCATGGCGCGTTCCACCAGGTGCAGAACGCGCCCGCCGTCGCCGGCATGCCATTCGTGAACGGCCAGGCACAGGTCTGCCCAGCCAGCGGTCGCAGGCTCGTTGGCATCCACCGCCCGCTGGCGCAGGCGGATCGCCTCTTGTGGCGTCTCCGGGTCGGCCCGCCAGGCGGCCTCCATCAGCAGGTCGGCGTGTTCTCCCAGTGTCGAGTTGGCCAGCACCTCGTTCCACAACCTCGACAGCGCGGGCCCTCGGTCGGCGAAAGGGTGCGGTTCGAGCTGCGTCAGGGCCGCCAGCCGCTCCCAGCGCCGATCGGATTCATCGGCTGAGGCGGTCGAGATGACCTGTCGCAGGCGAAGCAGGTAGGCGGCCGACCCGGCGGCCCGCCAGACCGCTTCGAAGGGCGAAGTGGCCTTGTCCGCCACGCTGAGCATCTGTCCACCCGCCTGGCGCATCTGCACGGTGGCGGTGTAGCTCTCGCCTTCGAGCGTCAGGCTGCAGGTGGTCACCGTTGCCAATGCGTTGTGCTGGTGTTCAGAGGGGTGGTTGATGGACACGCCCACACCACAGCTCTGCAATGCCCAGGCGCCGAATGCGCCCAGGGCAGAGGCCAGCCAGGGCGGCGCGTCAGGGATGTCGACCAGCCTGGGGCTTTGCCATTGCACCTGTGCCGTCGATGGTTGCAGGGTCGATTCGTTGACGGGCAGTACCCGGTGGCGTACCTCGCCAACCCACCGGTATCCAATGCGGTGAACCGTGCGAACCGGGCAGTCGTGGGCGTTTTCGCGCTGCAAGGCCTTGCGAACCTTGAGGACGCTCTGCGCGATGACCGAAAGCGTCACGTGGCGGTTGCTCCAGACGTGGTCCAGCAACTCCTCTTTGGTCACCACGCGGCCCGCGTTGCGGATCAGGTAAACGAGCAGGTCGAAGGTGCGCCGCTCCATCGGCCGCAGCGTTCCTTCGCACGTCAGTTCCCGGCGATCGGTCCGTAGCACGAAGGAGCCGAACGAGAACTCATCGGCCGACAGGGTGACGTGTGATCTTGCGTAGCCCTGCGAACTGCTACGCAGCAGGTCCGGCCTTGCGTCGAGATGCGCGTGGCCCTCTTTGCTGTGCTTCCGCATGTCGGCTTTCCTCCCAGAAAAGCCGATTAAAGCATTGCTAAAGGCGTCAGTTATTCGTGATCAAGAGGCTTAAAGAACTACAAAGACCATGTCGTTCAGGTCATTGATTCGAGCAGCATCGCCTCGTATTCCTGCGCAGTGGCGAGGCGCGGATTGGTCTTGTGGCAATGATCGGCCAGCGCGCCGTCGATGACCCGCGAGAAGCACGACGCATCGACATCGAGCGCGGCCAGTCCGGTGGGCAGCCCGAGGCGCGCCGTCATCTCGCGCACGGCGTCGGCCACATCACCCGAGTTGCCCAGTCCCATGGCCTCGGCCATGCGATCGAGCCGCTTTTCCTTCTGCATCGATTCGGCGGCGGCATTGAACCGGATCACCGCCGGCAGGAAAACTGCATTGAGCGTGCCGTGGTGCAACCGGGGATTGACGCCCCCCAGGCTGTGGCTGAGGCTGTGCACGCAGCCCAGGCCCTTCTGGAATGCCATGGCCCCCTGCATGCTGGCGCTCATCATGTTGAGCCGGGCCTCGCGGTCGCTGCCGTCCCGCGTGGCGCGTTCGATGTGGGCCCATCCCCGTCGCAGACCGTCCAGGGCAATGCCGTCGGCCGGCGGATTGAAAGCCGCGCTCATGAAGGTTTCCATGCAATGCGCGATGGCGTCCATGCCGGTGGCCGCGGTCAGCACGGGGGGGAGGCCGAGCGTGAGTTCAGGGTCGAGCAGTGCCGTTCGCGGCACCAGGTGCCAGCTGTGAAAGCCCAGCTTGCGGCCGTCGTCGACGATGACGATCGCGCCGCGCGCCACCTCGCTGCCGGTGCCGGCCGTGGTGGGCACGGCAATCAGTGGCGGCACCGCCGGGGTGATCTTCGGGGATCCGCCCTCGATCGTCGCGTAGGTCTTGAGCGGGCCCGGGTGCGTGGTGGCGATGGCCACGCCTTTGGCGCAGTCGATCGCGCTGCCGCCACCCAGCGCAATCAAACCGTCGCAGCCGTGGGCGCTGTAGATGGCCGCGGCCGCGCGCACGGCCGCCTCGGTGGGATTGGACGGAGTCTGGTCGAACACGGCGGTCGCCACACCGGGAAGTTGCTTCAACAGGCGATCGAGCAGGCCAGCCGCCTTCACCCCGGCATCCGTCACCACCAGCGGTCGTTGCATGCCCACGCGTTCGCATTCCGACTTCAGCTGGGCCAGCACACCGAAGTCGATCAGGATGTTTGTCACGTAGAGGATCTGCGCCACGGGGGTCTCCGGTTATGGTTCGGGGTGGCCGGCGCCGTTGCGCCGAACCCGGACCGCTGCAACTATAGGCATGCCGCTCGGTGCAGCGGTCGCCCAAAAGACAATTCCGCCATGACCGCCCACCGCAATCCCCGCGCCCGACTGACCACGGCGATGCGGGGTGTGATCGACCGCATTGCCCGTGCCGGCCACCCGCCCCTGCATGCACTTTCGCCCCAGCAGGCCCGCCAGGCCTACGAGGCAGGCGCCGGCGTGCTCGACATCCGGCCGCACTCGCTGCCGCGCGTCGAGGACCTCGACATCCCGGTGCGGGACGGAACCATGCTGTCTGCGCGCCTGGTGGCGCCGGCACACGGCGGCGGGTTGCCGGTGCTGCTGTACTTTCATGGCGGCGGTTTCACCGTCGGCAGCGTGGCCACACACGACCCCCTTTGCCGCGCACTCGCCCACCTGGCGCATTGCGCGGTGCTGTCGGTCGATTACCGGCTGGCGCCCGAGGCGAAGTTCCCCGCCGCGGTGCACGACGCGTGGGACAGCCTGGCGTGGTTGCGTGAGCGCGGTGACGCCCTAGGGCTGGATGCCTCGCGCATCGCGGTGGGCGGCGACAGCGCTGGCGGCACGCTGGCGGCGGTGACGGCGATCGCCGCGCGAGACGCGGGCTGGCCGCTGGCGCTGCAGCTGCTGTTCTACCCGGGCTGCGCGGGGCACCAGGACACGCCGTCGCACAAAGCCTATGCCCACGGCTTCATTCTCGAAGAGCCGCACATCACTTACTTCTTCTCCCAGTATCTGCGCGACGAGCGCGACCGGGACGACTGGCGCTTCGCACCGCTGGACGGTGTCGATGAACGCGGCCAGCCCAGGGACCTCGAGGGCGTGGCGCCGGCGTGGATCGGGTTGGCCGAATGCGATCCGCTGACCGACGAAGGCATTGCCTATGGCGATCGCCTGCGCCTGGCCGGCGTGCCGGTCGACCTGGACATCCATGCCGGGGTGGTGCACGGGTTCATCCAGTTCGGTCGTGCCATCCCTGAAGCCCTCACCGCCCACCAGCAAGCGGCGCGCGCGCTGCGCCACGCCTTTGGAGATGCCTGACATGGCCCAGCTGACCCGTTCCGACTTCCGCTTCTTCCACCGCATGCGCGTGCGCTGGGCCGAGGTCGACATGCAGAAGATCGTCTTCAATGCCCACTACCTGATGTACTTCGACACCGCCATCACCGAGTACTGGCGCTCGATGGCGTTCCCGTACGAGGAAGGCATGCAGGCGCTGGACGGGGACCTCTACGTCGTCAAGGCCACGGTGGAGTTCCATGGCTCGGCCCGCATGGACGACCAGATCGACGTGGCCATGAAATGCGCCCGCATCGGCAACAGTTCGCTCACCTTCACCGGCGCCATCTTTCGCGGTGACGAGCACCTCATCAGTGGTGAACTGGTCTATGTGTTCGCCGATCCCCACACGCAGACGTCCCGGCCGGTGCCGGCTCGGCTGCGCGAGACCCTGACGTCCCACGAGGCGGGTGAGGACATGCTCGACATCCGGGTCGGGCGCTGGGATGAACTCGGTCAGCCCGCCCGGACCCTGCGCACGGCGGTCTTCGTCGAGGAGCAGCGCATTCCGATGGAGATCGAGCTGGACGACGCCGATGCCACGGCGGTGCACGCCGTGGCCTTCAACCGCATTGGCCAGGTCGTGGCCACGGGCCGCCTGCTGCGGGCGGCGCCGGGCGTGGGCAAGATCGGCCGCATGGCGGTGCACCGCGTGTTGCGCGGTGGCAGCCTGGGGCGGCGCGTGCTGGAAGCGCTGATGGATGCGGCGCGTGCCCGCGGTGACCGGGAGGTGGTGCTGCACGCGCAGCAAAGCGCCGAAGGCTTCTACACCCGGCTCGGGTTCCATCCGCGCGGCGAGCGCTTCATCGAGGCCGGCATCGCCCACCTGGAGATGTTCAAGCCACTGTGAGGCGTTCGCGGCGGTGGAACGCCTGGTCCAGGGCGGGCTGGACGCGCCCCGGATCGTGGCTCCATTCCTCGAGGTCGAGGGTGCCGTCGGCGTGCCAGGTCAGCAACGTGCTGCAGCGGGTGCCGTAACCGCGATCGGGCATGCGAACGAACGGACTTGACAGTGAGCGTTCGGCGGCCAGCGGCACGCCCGTGCGGGGCAGTTCGTCGTCGGGGGCGATGCGGGTGTCGGTCAGCGTGTTGGCCAGCGCGCCAGGCCATGCGCCGCCGCCCACGGGCCCGGACCGCAACGCGTCGCTCAGCGCCGCGCCCAGCCGCCGCGCTTTCGGCCAGGGCGTGTTCAGGCTGGCGTTGGACACGGTGTGCACGCCCCGCCCCAACGGAGCGGCGTGCAGGCGCGGCGCCTGCTCGTCGTGGGGCCGCGAGGGGTCCCGGTTGGCGATCCAGGTCCATTCACCGCGCCGCAGATCGCCCACCACGAGGTTGAAACCCCCGTGGTCACCGGCCTCGATGCCGTTGGCAAACGCCTGCCCGTCCTGCGCGGATTGAAGCCACCGGACCACCAGCTCGCCCCGGCTTCGCCGTCCGCTTTCGGGCTGACTTTGCCGCACGTTGGTGAGCCACGCCACGCGACCGCCGGGCGTCACCGCCATCCACGTTCCGCCCTCGCGCAGGTCGCGTCCGCCCACGACCTCGGTGCCGTCATCCAGCGCCCACCGGTGCAGCGCGGCACTGGGCCGCTGGTGGAATTCGTCGCGGTTGGCCGCCACCACCAGGGGGGCTCCCGGCACGGCGTCGATCGCGAAGGCGATCAGGCACATCAGATGTCGTCGAGCAAGGGGTAGGGCAGGGGCAGCAGCGAGAGCTGCGCGTCGCCCACCCGAAGCGGCTGTCCGTCGGCCGCGCCGACCTGCATGGACACGATGACCCGCCATCCGCCGCGGGGGTCGGCGGCCGCCTGCACCACGGTGCCACAGGGCTGCTCGGTGTCGCCGGGGTGAAAGACTTCCTGGCCAGCCGCGACCGGCGCGGTGGCCTGCGCCACGTAGGCGCGGCGTTTGAGGGTCCCGCGGAACTGGCTGCGGGCCACCACCTCCTGGCCGGGGTAACAGCCCTTCTTGAAATTGACACCGCCCACCGACTCGTAGTTCAGCATCTGCGGCACAAAGGCATCGACCACGGGCTGACTCAGCGTGGCCACGCCGCTGGCGGTGTCCAGGAAGCGCCACAGGTCCTCGCCGAGTGCCGGTGCAGCGGGTGCGGCGCCGGGCGGACCCACCCAGAGCGCCCGGGCCAGCCCGTCGCCAGCCGGCAGCCGCACCAGGCTGGTGTCGCCGTCGCGCAGGTGGGTCCAGACCGCCGGACCCAGTGTCGTCGGCACGGCTTGCCCTGCCAGTCCGAACACCGCCAGGCTTTCACCGGCATCGCTCAGTTTCACCTTGGCGCGCAGCACGAACATCTGCAGGCGCTTGAGAGTGGACGGCAACAGGTCGCGGCTGCACACCAGCAGGACGCGGTCGTGAGCCGCCTTGAACGCGACGAAGCTGGCCAGCATGCGCCCCTTGGCCGAGCAGAATGCCGCCAGGCGGGCCTCCGACAGGCCGAGCAACGAAAAATCCTGCGTGAGCTGGCCGTGCAGGAAATGCGCTGCGTCCTCGCCCTCGGCGATGATCACGCCCAGATGGGGCAGGGGGCTGGCACCGTGCAAAGCTCGAACGGCGGCGGAATCGGGATGGAGGGTCATGCGGGCGATGAGGGGTCGAAGGCTCGGGTTCGGTGGCTGGAGGGGGCCGGTGGTGTGCGAATTATCATGACGCCGCCCGAGCAACGCCGCTGGTGCGTTCGTTCTCCCTGACGCCATCAAGTCTTCGATGCGAATTTTCCGACTCCTCATCGTGTACCCCCTGCTGCTGGCGGGCGTGGCCTTCATGGTTGGCCACTGGTGGGTGCACCATCCGCTGGCCCTGTCCAGCGGCGCCGACGAAGGCAGGGTCGAGTTCGAGGTGCCTGCGGGCAGCTCGGCGCGCCAGGTCGCGACCCGGGTCAGTGCGGCCGGGCTGGACGTGTCGCCCGATCTGCTGTGGGCGTGGTTCCGGCTCTCGGGCGAGGCGCGCGACATCAAGGCGGGCTATTACGAAGTGGAGGCGGGGGTGACGCCCCGCACGCTGCTGGGCAAGCTGGTTCGCGGCGAGCAGGCCCTCAAGAGCGTGCAGATCCTCGAGGGCCTGACCGCGCGCCAGGCCATCGATGCGCTGCGCGCGTCGCCCGAACTCACCCAGGACCTGGAAGGGCTGACCCTCGAGCAGGTGATGGAACGCATCGGCCTGCCCGGGGTGCACCCCGAAGGACGCTTCTTTCCCGACACCTACCGGGTGGTCAAGCGCGCGCCTGCCTCGAGTGTGCTGCGCGAGGCGGCCAGGGCCATGCAGCAGCGGCTGGACCAGGCCTGGGCCCAACGCGATCCGGCGGTGCCGCTGCAATCGCCGGAAGAGGCGCTCATCCTGGCCAGCATCGTCGAAAAGGAAACCGGCCGCGACAGCGACCGCGGGCGCGTGGCCGGGGTGTTCACCAACCGGCTGCGCATCGGCATGCGGCTGCAGACCGATCCGACCGTCATTTATGGCCTGGGCGACTCGTTCGACGGCAACCTTCGCCGGGTGGACCTGACCACCGACACCCCCTACAACACCTACACCCGCGCCGGCCTCCCGCCCACCCCGATCTCGCTGCCCGGCATGGCGTCGTTGATGGCCGCGGTTCAACCGGCCAGAACCGACGCGATGTATTTCGTCGCGCGCGGTGACGGTTCCAGCCAATTCAGTGCCACGCTGCAGGAGCACAACGCTGCGGTGCGCCGATTCCAGCTGCGCCGCTGACCTGCATGACACCACCTTCCGGTCTGTTCATCACCTTCGAAGGCATCGACGGCGCGGGCAAGTCCACCCACATCGAGGCTGTGGCCAGCGCCTTCTCGGCGCTCGGGCGCCGCACCGTGCTCACGCGCGAGCCCGGCGGCACGCCGCTGGCTGAAAAGCTCCGCTCGCTGGTGCTCAACGACCCGATGGACCCGTTGTGCGAGGCACTGCTGATGTTCGCTGCCCGGCGGGATCACCTGGCGCAGGTGATCGAGCCTGCCCTGGCCGACGGCGCCGTGGTGCTCTGCGACCGCTTCACCGACGCCACCTTTGCCTATCAGGGCCATGGCAGGGGCTTCGACCTGGCCGTGCTCCGCCAGCTCGAGCAATGGGTGCAGTCGACCGGTGGCGGCGCGATCCGCCAGCCCGATCTCACCGTGTGGTTCGACCTGCCCGCCGAGGTGGCGGCGCAACGCTTGGTCAAGGCCCGGGTGCCCGACCGCTTCGAGGCCCAGCCGCAGGCCTTCTTTCAGCGCGTGGCCGAAGGTTATGCCAGCCGTGCGGCCGAGGCGCCCGGCCGGTTTGCCCGCATCGACGCCCACCAGTCCCGCGAGGCCGTCGCCGATGCGGTGCGTCGTGCATTCTCGGCCCGTGGCTGGTTGCCTGCCCCATGAACTCTCCCACCCTGCCTCCCTGGCTGCACAAGCAGCTCCAGGCGGTGCTGGCTCAGCGCGGCCATGCCGTGCTGCTGGCGGGGCCTTCCGGGCTGGGTCAGTACGACCTGGCGCTGGCACTGGCGCGCGCCTGGCTGTGCGAAAACCCGGGCCCGCAAGGTGCCTGCGGACGGTGTGGCAGTTGCCACGCCATCGACGTGCGCACGCACGCCGACCTGAACGTGCTCATGCCCGAGACGGTCTGCCTGTCCATGGGGTGGCCGCTGCACGAGAGCGACCAGCGGGAGATCGACGAGAAGAAGCGGAAACCCAGCAAGTTCATCCGGGTCGAATCGGCCCGGCAAGCGGTGGCCTTCACCCAGACCACCAGCGCGCGGGGCGGCCTCCAGGTGGTGTTGGTGTACCCGGCCGAGCGCCTCAACATCGAAGCCGCCAACACCCTGCTCAAGACACTCGAAGAACCCCCGGCGTCGGTTCGCTTCGTGCTGGCCACCGAGGCCGCCCACCAATTGCTGCCCACGATCCGCAGCCGTTGCCAGACCCATCAGCTGGCCTGGCCCGACGCCCAGGAAGGGCTGGCCTGGCTCCAGCAGCAGGGTGATTTGTCGAATGCCGCCGCCATGGCCTGGTGGCAGGCCTCGGGCGGTCGGCCCGACATGGCCCTGGCCCTCGCACGCAGCGGGCTGACGCCCCAGCAATGGTTGGGCCTGCCGCAGGCGCTGGCGCGAGGCGACTGGACCTCGCTGGCTGACCAGTCGCCCGCCGCCCAACTGGACGTGCTGCAGAAGCTTTGCCACGACCTGATGGCCCGCGCTGCGGGCGCCCCATCGCGCTTTTTCCCACAGGAGCAGTTGCCTCCGCCACCGCCCTGGCGCGTGCTGGCGTTGTGGTCGAGGGAGCTCGCGCTGGCCGCCCGCAGTGTGGAGCATCCGTACCACGCCGGGCTGCTCCAGGAGGCCTGGGCGGCGCGCGCCCGGGAGGCGCTGACGACCGCCCGTCGCTGACAGCCCACCGATCGTGACCCAATGCCGCAAATGACCCCGACCCACTGGCCGAATGCGGGTCTGTCGCCACGCAAATGAATTTAAACTCCCCCGAAATGAGCACCAACCCGAGCACCGCTGCGGCCCGACCCAGCGTGATCCAGCTCTCGATCAAGGAGAAGGCTGCGCTGTATGCGGCCTACATCCCGCTGTTCTCCGACGGCGGGATCTTCATTCCGTCCTCGCGGGATTACCGCCTGGGCGACGACGTCTACGTGCTGCTCAGCCTGCCCGACGACCCGCAGCGCTACCCGGTGGCGGGCAAAGTGGCGTGGGTCACGCCGCCCAAGGCCCAGGGCGGTCGCACGCAGGGCGTGGGCATCCGTTTTCCTGCCGACGAGAAATCCCGCCAGCTCAAGATCAAGATCGAGGAAGTGCTCGGCGCGAACATCGGCTCAGACCGCCAGACGCAGACCCTCTGATCCCGCGCCCCCCTGGGGAAACGCCTCGCCGCCCCGGGCCGCGAGGCGTTTTTCATGGATCATCGCCCCATGTTCACCGACTCCCACTGCCACCTGAGCTTTCCCGAGCTGCGCTCGCAACTGCCCGCCATCCTCGACGCCATGGACGCCGCCAGCGTCGATCGGGCCTTGTGCATCTGCACGACGCTGGAGGAATTCGACGACGTGCACGGGCTGGCCATGGCCCATGGCCACCTGTGGTCGACCGTGGGCGTGCACCCCGACAACGAAGGCGTGCGCGAACCGGCGCTTCAGGACCTGCTGGACGGCGCCGCCCGCCCCAAGGTGGTGGGCATCGGTGAAACCGGGCTGGACTACTACCGCCTGGGCGAGCGCACCCTGGCCGACATGGAATGGCAGCGCGAGCGGTTCCGGGTGCACATTCGCGCCGCCCGACAGACCGGATTGCCGCTGGTGATCCACACCCGCTCCGCGTCGGACGACACCCTCGCCATCCTGCGCGAGGAGGGCGGTTTCGGGTCCGGCGGGCTGGGCCCGGTGGCGAGGGGCGTGTTCCACTGTTTCACCGAAACCGCGGCCGTGGCCCGGGCCGCGCTCGACCTGGGCTTCTACATCTCGTTCTCCGGCATCCTCACTTTCCGCAGTGCCGAGGACCTTCGGGAAACGGCCCGTCTCGTGCCCATGGACCGGATGCTCATCGAGACCGACAGCCCCTACCTCGCGCCCGTGCCCCACCGCGGCAAGGTCAACACCCCGGCCCTCGTGCCCCATGTGGCCCGGCAGATTGCCGACCTCAAGGGCCTGGACATCGAGGCCGTGGCGGCCGCGACGAGTGCCAATTTCGAACGGCTGTTCGACCGGATCAGCGCACCTGTTGAACCTGTCGAAATTTGAAGTATTGGTTCAATAGCATGAAAAAGCGCGTTGTTTTAAAAGTATTATTGATCTCGCTTATGACGTCTGCGGCGTCGGTGGCACCCGTGGCGCTGGCCAGTTCCTACGACGATTTTTTTGCGGCGATCAAGCGGGACGACGTGCCGGCCTTGCAGCGGCTCGCCCAGCGGGGCTTTGACCTGAACACGATCGACCCCGCCGGCCAGCATCCGCTGTTCATCGCGCTTCGCGACCAGTCCGACAAGGTGGCCCGCTACCTGATGGACCAGCCCGCGGTGCAGGTGGAGTACCGCAACGCGAAGGGCGAGTCGCCCCTGATGATGGCGGCCCTCAAGGGCAAGCGCGACCTGGTGCAGCGCCTGATCGAGCGAAAGGCCGAGGTCAACAAGCCCGGCTGGGCGCCGCTGCATTACGCCGTGACCCACCCGGAGGATGTCAGCCTGTCCATCACGAGGCTGCTGCTGGAACACCACGCCTTCATCGACGCTCAGTCGCCCAACGGCAGCACGCCGCTGATGATGGCGGCCATGTACGGTCGCCCGGAGGTGGTGAAGTTGCTGCTGGAAGAGGGCGCCGATCCCCTGATGAAGAACGAGCAGGGCCTCGGTGCCATCGACTTTGCCCAGCGCAGCCAGCGCCAGCCGGTGGCCGAGGCCATTGCCGCTGCGGTGAGGGCGAAGCAACCCGCCGGCCGCTGGTGAACCGGTCCGGACCGTCGCGTCCGGCACAGCCGTAGGTGAATCCCACATGACGGGTTGGCGCGCGCCCGCGCACAATCCGGCGATTCGGTCCTGTGAGGAGACATCTTGAAGCCAGCCAGTCAGAAAGACTTTCTTTCCGGTCTCATGTTTGCCGCCGTCGGCACGTCCTTCGCCGTCGGCGCCTTCAATTTCGACATCGGGTCGGCCGCCCGCATGGGACCGGGCTACTTTCCGTTCCTGCTCGGTGTCCTGCTGGCGGTGCTGGGCGTGGTGATCACCCTGCAGTCGTTTCGCGGCATTCCCCGCGAAACCGACCGCCTCGGCGACATCGCCTGGCGGCCGCTGGTGTTCATCCTGCTGGCCAACCTGGTCTTCGGTGCGTTGCTGGTGGGTGTGCCGGCGCTGGGCATTCCGGCGTTCGGGCTCATCGTGGCCCTGTACGCCCTGATCATCATCGCCGGCTATGCGCGTCCGAACCACCGGATCAAGGAGTCGCTGATCCTGGCCACCGCGCTGGCGATCGGCAGCTACTTCGCCTTCGTCTACGCACTGAACCTCCAGTTCCCCGTGCTCCCCTGGTTCCTGCAGCCCTGACACCGAAAGCCCCCCATGGATCTTTTTGACAACCTTGCGCTCGGCTTCGGCGTCGCCTTTTCGCTGCAGAACCTGATTTATGCCTTTGTGGGGGTGCTGCTGGGCACCCTCATCGGTGTGCTGCCGGGCCTGGGGCCGCTGGCCACCATCGCCATGCTGCTGCCCGTCACCTACGGGCTGGAACCGGTGTCGGCCCTGATCATGCTGGCCGGTATCTACTACGGCGCGCAGTACGGTGGTTCCACCACGGCCATTCTGGTCAACCTGCCCGGCGAATCGTCGTCGGTCGTGACCGTGATCGATGGCTACCAGATGGCGCGCAAGGGAAGGGCGGGGCCGGCCCTCGCCGCTGCGGGTCTGGGGTCGTTCTTTGCGGGCTGTGTGGGCACGCTGGTGCTGGCCGCCTTCGCCCCCCCGCTGACCGAGGTGGCGCTCAGTTTCGGGCCGTCCGAGTACTTTGCGCTGATGGTCCTGGGTCTCATCGGTGCGGTGGTGCTGGCGTCGGGCTCGCTGGTCAAGGCGCTGGCCATGATCGTGCTGGGGTTGTTGCTGGGCCTCATCGGCACCGACATCAACTCGGGCGTGGCCCGCTTCACCTTCGACATTCCCGAACTCACCGACGGCGTCAACTTCGTCGTGGTGGCCATGGGCATCTTCGGCTACGGCGAGATCATCAGCAACCTGTCGCAGGACGAAAGCAAGCGCGAGGTGTTCACCGGCAAGGTGACCGGCATCATGCCCACCGCCGAAGACTTCAAGCGCATGTTCCCGGCGGTGCTTCGCGGCACGGCATTGGGCGCGGCGCTCGGCATCCTGCCCGGTGGCGGTGCGCTGCTGTCGTCGTTTGCGGCCTACACCATCGAGAAAAAGACCAAGCTCAAGCCGGGCGAGGTGCCGTTCGGCCAGGGCAACATCCGCGGCGTGGCAGCCCCTGAATCGGCCAACAACGCCGGTTCGCAGACCTCGTTCATTCCGCTGCTCACGCTGGGCATTCCGCCCAACGCGGTGATGGCGCTCATGGTCGGTGCCATGACCATCCACAACATCCAGCCGGGGCCGCAGGTGATGACCAGCAACCCCGAGCTGTTCTGGGGCCTGATCGCCTCGATGTGGATCGGCAACGCCATGCTGATCATCCTGAACCTGCCGCTGATCGGCATCTGGATCAAGCTGCTCACGGTGCCGTACCGTTGGCTCTACCCGGCGATCGTGCTGTTCTGTGCCATCGGCGTCTATTCCACCAACAACAACAACTTCGACATCTGGATGGTGGCCATCTTCGGCTTCATCGGCTATGCGTTCATCAAGCTGGGGTGCGAGCCTGCGCCGCTGCTGCTGGGCTTCATTCTGGGCCCCATGATGGAAGAGTACCTGCGCCGGGCCTTGCTGATCTCGCGGGGCGACTGGTCCGTGTTCGTCACCCGGCCCATCTCGGCCTCGCTGTTGGTGGCCGCGCTGGTGCTGCTGGCCATCGTGCTGCTGCCCTCGGTGAAGAAGAAGCGGGAAGAAGCGTTCGTCGAGGATTGATATCGCTTCCAGGAGCAGCCACGGAGAGGCGCTGCTCCCCAAGAACCCCGGTTCCTGGGCAACAGGCCGGGGTTTTTTGTTGGCTGCGGAATCAGTGCTCGGGCAGCACGCCCTTGGCGCGGGCGGCAGCAACGATGTCGAAACCGTGCGTGTCGGCGCACCATCGGGCGAGGTCGGTCGGCGTGCGGGGCGCGCTGCGCGGCGATCGCTGGGCCATGCGGTTCATGAACGTGCACGGGTCGAACCCGGGCTTGGCGTGCACGATGGCTTCGCGCCCGTTCGGGAGCGGCCGGGCATGGGTGGCGCCAGCCTGGGCGGGGGTTTGGGCGCTTGGGGCAAGTCTGATCGGCATCGTGGTGGGGCGGTGATTGGGGGGCGTTCGGAGAGCGGTCGGGTCTTGTGGGATCAGGCCAGCAGGCCGAAGTCGGCCAGCAGGGTTGAATCGCCCTTGCTGGTCACCGAGCCCTGGAGGGGTTGCGCAATCACCTCGCGCCAGAGCGACGACTGCGAGCCCAGGTGGTCGAGTTCCCGGGCCAGCACCGTGGGCGCCCGCAGATCTGCCTGGCAGATGGCCAAGAGCTCGTACCGGTTGTCGGGTCCGAGCGAAAGCATGGGCATCGGTATCACGCCGACGCTGCGCAAGATGAGTTCGTTGATCGCGTGCCGTTGAGCGGTGTCGTTGACCATGCCCAGTTCGGCGCGGAAATGCAGACAGCCATCGTCGGCGTCGAAGCGCACGTCCATGAGGGTCTGGTCCTCGAGAACGACGACCCAGGCGGGTTCGTCGGCCTTGCGCACGACCGCCCACACGCTGGATTGCTGGGCGGCCAGCTGCAGGCAGTCTTCGATGGCATGCAAGTTCATGTGACGTTCTCCAGTGCGGTGGATTCGCCAGGGCGGTATCGGGTGTTTTCTGGGTAACCTCGGGAACGGTGATGGTTCCGGCAGGTTTGGTAACCTCGTTGTTTGATATTCCACGATGTATATTATGTAAAGTCACTGCTGCATCATCCGAAGTTCGACTTCTGCGGCGGCCGGACCACCCGCCTCAAGGCAGCGCTGGCCGCTAAACTCGCGGCGTGTTCGCTGCCTTCAGACCCTTTTTCCTGATTGCGCTCATGCTCTGGCAATCCCTGGCATGGGTCACACCGTTCGCCGTCGAGGCCAAGGGTGAGCAGATCGCGCACATGACGGTCCACCAGCAGGAACGGGGTCACCACCATCACGACGATGCGTCGCTCCACCTGTCTTCAGACGCCGACAGCGGGCTGCATTTTCATGCCGACGACGGCTTCCAGCCTACCGCACTGAACACGGTGGCACCCGTCATCGCGGTCGAGGCGCCCCGGGATGCGGCGCCTACGGCCCAGGCTGTTCGGCCTCCGACGGTCTTCCTGGACAGCCTTTTGCGCCCGCCCAGCGCCCGCGCCTGACGCCGGGCGACCGTCCGGACGGCAGGCCCTGCTGCCTGCATCGCTGTTTTTTCGTCTGCGCGACGCGCAGTTCGCCGCTTGGCCTGTGGGCAAAGCGGCCAAACCCCATCCAGAACTCCCATGAAAATCCTTCATCCCAAGCGCCTGCCGGTGCTGCTGCTGGGACTCCTGCCGTGGCTGGCTGCCGCCCATGGCATCTCTCCCGAGGACCAGCAGCGCATGCTCGACGCCGGCTACCTGCACTACGTCGAACTCGGCGCGCGGCACATGCTGACCGGTTACGACCACCTGCTCTTCCTGCTCGGCGTGGTGTTCTTCCTCACCACCTTCCGCGATGTCGTCAAGTTCGTCACCGTCTTCACCATTGGTCACTGCATCACCCTCATCCTTGCCACGTACTTCAAGATCACCTGGAACTACTACCTGGTCGACGCCATCATCGCGTTGAGCGTCATGTACAAGGCGTTCGACAACAACGGCGGCTTCCAGAAGCACTTCTCGATGGCGTCTCCCAACCTGCTGTGGGCGGTCTTCGGCTTCGGCCTGCTGCACGGTTTCGGCCTGTCGACCCGTTTGCAGCAGCTGCCGCTGGGCGATGACCCGGTGGCCATGCTGTGGCGCATCCTGAGCTTCAACGTGGGGGTGGAGATCGGGCAGATCGCGGCGCTGGCGGTGATGGTGGGCGCCCTCGCACTCTGGCGCCACCGGCCCTCATTCAAGCGCTTCAGTCACGTGGCCAACCTGGCCCTGTTTTATGCCGGCGTGTACCTGTTGTTCACCCAGTTGCACGGTTACCAGCACGATGCGCACCCCGACAGCTTCAGGTTCCCCGCGGCCGAGCACCGCCATGCGCATGAAGACATGGAGGTGGAGAACACCGAAGACAAGAGCCGCAGCGGCATCTGAATCCACCCATCGAACACCCACTTCAACCGAGTCCACCATGAAATCCACCATCCTCTCTTTCGCCCTCCTCGCCTTGCCCGCCCTCAGCCCTGTGGCCCTGGCCGACGTCGGTGGCAGCTGTCACTTCCACGGCAAGAAGCCCGCCACCGAGTCGGTGGTCACCGACTGTGCCAACCAGCGCCGGGCCGCCCTGGTCAAGAGCGGCAAACTGGAGAGCTCCTGGCAAGGCGCCAGGCTGGAGAAACTCGAACTGGTCGACGGCAAGAAAGGCAAGGAATGGAAGGTTGCCTTCACCAACCCGGCCGCCACCGACAAGTCCAGGCAGACGCTCTACATCTTCTTCTCGCACCCGGGCAACTTCATCGCCGCGAACTTCACCGGTCAGTGACGCATGCGGAACGGGTTGGCATCCCCCGTGCTCAAGGGCGGCCTGCTGTCGCTGCTGGCGGCCGCCCTGTTCGGACTCAGCACCCCGTTTGTCCAGTGGTGGGGCCGGGGTCTGGGTGCGTTCACCACCGCCGCCCTGCTCTACGCCGGAGCGGCCGTCGCCGCCCTGTTCATGCAGCGCCCGCGCGACCAGGAGGCCCGGCTGCAACCGTCCGATTCGGGCCGGCTGCTGGCCATGGCTTTTTTCGGCGCGGTGGTCGGGCCGGTGGCGCTCGCCTGGGGTCTGCAGCACACCAGCGGCACATCGGCCTCGCTGATGCTCACGCTGGAAGCGGTGTTCACCGCGCTTCTGGCGTGGCGGCTCTATGGAGAGGCGATGGACCGTCGCGTCGTGCTGGCCATGGCCGCACTGCTGGCAGGGGGCGTGGTGCTCGCGCTCGACCAGGGGCTGCAGGGACGGGTTCAGCTGCTGGGGTTGCTGGCCGTGATGACCGCCACCGTGGCCTGGGGCGTGGACAACGCCCTGTCGCGCGGGGTGGCTGACCGGGATCCCGGTCAGGTGGTGCTGTGCAAGGCGATCCTGGGGACGGTGGCCACCGGTTCTCTGGCCTGGCTGTGGTCGGAACCGGTGCCGGGTTGGGGCAGCGCCCTCATGCTGATGGCCATCGGCGCCAGCGGATACGGACTGAGCCTGCGCCTCTACCTGCTCGCGCAGAGGCGTTTCGGGGCAGCCCGGACCGGATCGGTCTTTGCGTTCGCCCCCTTCATGGGGGCGGCGGTCGCGTTCGGCCTCGGCGAGCGAGCAGGTGGCCTGCTGCTCTGGGCTGGAGGCGCGCTGATGCTGGCCGGCGTGGTGCTGCACCTGGCCGAATCGCACGACCACGGTCACGCGCACGACGAACTGGAGCACGAGCACGCCCACACGCACGACGACGGACACCACGACCACCACCACGACCCGACGCCCACCGGCGCCCACAGCCACCTGCATGCCCACGCGGCCATGTTTCACAAACATCCGCACGTGCCGGACCTGCACCACCTTCATCGCCATTGACGTCGTTCGCCGCAATGGCCTGGCCGCAGGCAAAGGCTGTTGGCATGCCAACAGCCTTTGAGATTCAATGACTTGCCTCCAGGATGGGCGGGCCATGCTTCGCCTGGAAGTCCACCGGCACACCGGCTGCCCCTTGCTTCCTGGCCTGTTCCTTGCTGGCAATGCAACGGTGCCATTGCCACAGGGGAAACACCGTCTCCGTGGGGCCGGCCGATCGCCTTCACAGTCCTACAATCCCGCTGCCACGCCCCGCCTGGGTTGACGGGCGGGCATCAACCGAGAAACCTCATGAAACACGCACTTCTCTCGTCCGCCATCCTCGCCACCCTGGTGCTGGCCGGCTGCAGCAAAAAGGAAGAAGCCGCTCCGGCGGCTGCTGCCCCGGCTCCCGCTCCGGCCGCTGCCCCTGCGCCGGCTCCGGCGCCCGAGCTGCCCGAACTGAAGGTCGCCATCGACCCGACCTACGAGCCCTTCACCTTCAAGACCGCCGACGGCAAACCCACCGGCTTCGACGTGGACATCGCCCAGGCGCTTTGCGACCAGATCAAGCGCAAGTGCGTGTTCGTCGAGCAGGTGTGGGACGGCATGATCCCCGGCCTGCAAGCCAAGAAGTACGACGTGATCATCAGCTCGATGTCGATCACCGACGAGCGCAAGAAGGTCATCGACTTCACGGACAAGTACTACAACACGCCCAGCCGCATCGTCGTGAAGGCCGACACCAAGTTCACCGACCTGGCCTCGCTCAAGGGCAAGAAGATCGGCGTGCTCAAGGGCAGCACGCAAGAAAAGTACGCCATGGGTGAGCTCAAGCCCGTGGGCGTCACGGTCACCCCGTACGAAGCGCAGGACCAGGTCTACCTGGACATCAAGTCTGGCCGTCTGGACGGCACGGTGGCCGATTCGGTGGAAGTCACCGGCGGTTTCCTGAGCAAGCCGGAAGGCCAGGGCTATGGCTTCGTGGGCCCGGTGCTCAACGACGTCAAGTACTTCGGCTATGGCGCCGGCGTGGCGCTGCGCCAGGGCGAAGACGCGCTCAAGACCGAGCTGAACGAGGCAATCAAGGCGATCCGCGCCAATGGTGTCTACGACACCGTGATGAAGAAGTACTTCAGCTTCGACGTCTACGGCGGCTGATCCGGCGGACACCCGGTCTTGTCCGGCTACTACCTCTCGATCCTGCAGGGCGCCCTCCTCACGGTGGGCGTCTCGCTGGCCTCCCTGGTGGTGGCCATTCTGCTGGGCCTGGTTGGCGCGGCGGCCAAGCTGTCTGGCCGCCCGCCACTGGTTGCCCTCGCCACGGTGTACACCACCGTGGTGCGCGGGGTGCCCGAGCTGGTGCTCATGCTGCTGATCTTCTATGGCGGCACCATCGGCCTGAACCACCTGCTTGAATCCCTCGGCAGCCGGCGCACGGTCGACATCAACCCGTTTCTGGCGGGCGTGCTCACCATCGGCTTCATCTACGGCGCCTACATGACCGAGACGTTCCGTGGCGCCATCCTCTCGATTCCCCGCGGCCAGATGGAGGCCGCCTGGGCCTTCGGCATGGGCCGCCTTCGCACGTTCCTTCGCATCACGCTGCCGCAGATGGTGCGCTATGCCATTCCCGGCTTCACCAACAACTGGCTGGTCCTCATCAAGACCACCGCCCTGGTGAGCCTGATCGGTCTGCACGAGATGACCTACCTGGCCAAGCAGGCCAGCGCGGCCACGCGCGAGCCGTTCACCTTCTTCCTGTTTGCCGCCGGCCTGTTCCTGGCCTACACCTCGGTGTCGCTGTGGGCGCTGCGCTGGCTCAACCAGCGCTTCAGCCTGGGCGTCAAGCGCAGCGAGGCCTGAGGTCACCCATGCGCTGGGAAGTCATCTTCGAACCCGCCAACCTGGCCATGTACGCCCAGGGGGCGTTGACCACGCTGAGCCTGCTGCTCACCTCGCTGGTGGTGGGCGCGGTGCTGGCGCTGTTGTTCGCCATCGCCCTCACCCAGGGACCGCGTCCGCTTCGGTGGCTGGTCGGGGCCTACACCTATGTGATCCGCGGCACACCGCTGCTGATTCAGGTCTACATGATCTATTACGGCCTGGCCCAGCTCGAATGGATCCAGGAACGTTGGGACACGGTGTGGCCGTGGACCCTGTTCAAGGACGCGTTCTTCTGCATCCTGCTGGCGTTCAGCCTCAACACCGCGGGGTACACCGCCGAAATGCTGGCGGGCGCCATCCGGGAAACCTCGGCCGGTGAAATCGAGGCCGCGCAGGCCATGGGCATGGGCCGGTGGCTGGCGCTTCGCCGCATCGTGCTGCCCAGCGCCATGCGCCGCACCCTGCCCGCCTACAGCAACGAAGTCGTGATGATGCTGCACAGCACCAGCCTGGCCGCGGCTGTTCCGGCCATGCTCGACATCACGGCGGCGGCCAGCCGCATCTACTCCGACTACTACCTGCCCTTCGAGGCCTACCTTTTCGCAGCGGCCATCTACCTCTGCATCACCTTCACGCTGGTGGGCCTGTTCAAGTTGTCCGAGCGCCGGCTGCTCGCGCACCTGGCGCCGCGCACGCACTGATTGCCCGACGATGGTCCGTACCGAACACCCCTTGCTGAGCCCGAGCCTGGGCAACCAGAAAACGCTGGTGTCGTTTTCGTTCGGCGACCCGTTGGCTCGCCCCAAGGTCTACCTGCAGGCCAGCCTGCACGCCGAGGAGTTGCCCGGCATGCTGGTCGCGCACCACCTGCGTCCGCTGCTGGAACAGGCCGACCGTGAAGGGCGGGTCAGGGGCCACGTGGTGCTGGTGCCTGCGGCCAATCCGATCGGCCTGGCCCAGCGCATCGACCACAAGGCCATGGGTCGGTTCGAGCTCGACACCTCGGAAAACTTCAACCGCCATTACCCCGACCTCGCCAGCGCCGTGTTCGATGCGGTGCGCGATCAGATGGGCCCCGATGCCGCTGGCAACGTGGCCACCGTGCGGCGTGCGGTGACCGACTGGCTGGGCCGCTGGGTGCCGCGCACCGAACTCGACAGCCTGCGCCGCCTGCTGCTGAGCCTTTCGCACGACGCCGATGTGGTGCTCGACATGCATTGCGACTGGGAAGCCGTGATGCACATGTACGCCGAAGAGGCTTGCTGGAAACCGCTGGAACCACTGGCGTGGTGGCTGGGGTGCCGCGCGGTGCTGATCGCCCGCGATTCCGGCGGGGGTCCGTTCGACGAATGCCTGTCGGGCCTCTGGTGGCAACTGGCCGACAAGCTCAAGGCCGCGGGTGTGTCCCACCCCCTGCCCCAAGGCTGCGCCAGCACCACCCTCGAATTCCGCGGCGAGGCCGATGTGGCCCACGAACACGCCGAGCGCGACGCCAGCGCCATCATGGCCTACCTGATGCACCTGGGTGTGGTCGCCGGCCCGCCGCCAGCCCTCCCCGCCCCCACCTGCCGAGCCACGCCCCTGGCGGGGTCGGAAACGCTCAACACGCCGGTGCCCGGCGTGCTGGTGTACCGGGCCCGCCCCGGGGACACGCTGGCCGTGGGCGACCTGGTGGCCGAGGTGATCGATCCCACCGCCGCCGGATCGGCGCGCGTGCACCGCGTCACCGCCGGTGTGGCCGGCGTTCTTTACGCCACCGTGGCCTCGCGCTACTGCATTGCCGGCGGTGAGATCGGCAAGATCGCCGGCGCCCAACCCTTCCGCACAGGCCCTTTGCTCGGCGCCTGAACACACGCCCATGACCGCCCCCGACACCACCTCCTCCACGGCGCCGCTGCTTGCGGTGCACGACATCCACAAGCGCTTCGGCAGCAACGAGGTTCTCAAGGGGGTGTCGCTGCAGGCGCGGGCTGGCGATGTCATCAGCCTCATCGGCAGCTCGGGGTCGGGCAAGAGCACGCTGCTGCGCTGCATCAACCTGCTTGAGCGGCCCAACGCGGGCCGCATCGTCCTGGGAGGCGAGGAACTTCGCCTTAAGGCCGACCGGAACGGCGAGTTGCAGGCGGTGGACGCCGCGCAGCTTCAGCGCCTGCGCACCCGCCTGGCCATGGTGTTCCAGCATTTCAACCTCTGGGCACACATGACCGTGCTGCAGAACATCATCGAGGCGCCGGTGAATGTGCTCGGCGTGCCGCGGGAACAGGCGGTTCAAACCGCCCGCAAGTACCTGGAGCGGGTGGGCCTGAGCGGTGTCGAGGATCGTTACCCGGCCCACATGAGCGGCGGCCAGCAGCAGCGCGTGGCCATTGCCCGGGCGCTGGCCGTCGAGCCGGCCGTGATGCTGTTCGATGAGCCCACCTCGGCGCTCGATCCCGAGCTGGTGGGCGAGGTGTTGCGCGTGATGAAGCTGCTGGCCGAGGAAGGCCGCACCATGGTGGTGGTCACGCACGAGATGGGCTTTGCCCGCGAGGTGTCCTCCCACCTGATCTTCCTGCACAAAGGATGCATCGAGGAACAGGGCGTGCCCGCCGAGGTGCTGGCCCACCCGAAGAGCGAACGGCTCGCCCAGTTCCTCAAGGGAAATCTCAAGTAGCCATCAGGGCTGCAGCTCGAGCGTGCGGGTCCAGCCCGCCGGGTTCAGGCTGAGCGTGCGCGTCTCGTTGGCGGCCCAGGCAGCGCTCATGTCGCGGTAGCGGCTCGACAATGCGTTGCCGCTCTGCCCGGTCTGGTAGATGAATCGCGAGCGGTCGAGGTCGGCCAGGTCGTACAGCGCGCGAAGGCTGGCGGCGTGGCGGTTGGCGAAGGGTGCGTCGGCCTTGTCCAGGTGGTATTGCCCCACGTTCACGGTGAACGGGTCGCCGCCGGTGGGCACCCGCACCTCGAAGAACCGGGCCAGGGGCTTCACGTTGGAGAATGGGCGGTGGACCGAAATGGCGGGGTGCGCATCGCCCCAGCGCCACGCGGCCACGTCGTCGCCATGGGCCGTGCGCAACCGGTCCAGGGCACGCGCCAGCGCGGCGCCAGTGGCGGCAGCGCAGCCGCCATCGCCGCACCAGGCCTTGTCGTCGGTCTCCAGAATGGTCTCGATGGCGCTGCGGAACAGGCGCTTGCCGTACATGCTTTCGAAGCGCTCCTTGCCGAGCCGGCCGCCAACCACACCCCGCGTGAACTCGTCCACCCAGGCGCTGTAGATCAGCGGCGCAGCGGCGTCGGCCCGCATTTCGCCGTCGAAGCCCTGCACCGCCTGCAGCGCGGCCGCGGCCAGCGGGTGGTCGCTGCGCGCCTTTTGCAGGTGAGGAAGCAGGCGCTGCGTGGCTACCGATTGAAGGTCGCCCTGCATCGCCTGAAAGCTGGCCAGGTCGTGCAACGGAGTCTGCTCCAGCATCTGCTCGATGCGCTGCTGCCGGTAAGGGGCAGCCCAGTCCTGTGTCAGGAAATGCGGGTAATCGGCTCCGTGGATGCGCTGGTTGGCGGTGGCGATCCAGCCCCGGGCGGCACCATCATCCTGGGGGGTTTGTTCGTGCGGCAACCAGCCGCCCCAGTCGTAACGCGCTTCCCAGCCGGGCGAAGGCGCCACACCGCGGATGTCGTTCTCGGGTGCGCGCAGCGGCACCCGGCCTGCGGCCTTGAAGGCGATGCGCCCCTGCCTGTCGGCCATCAGCACGCTCTGCATCGGCGCATGGAACTCGGCAAAAGCCGCCTGCAGTTCCGGCACGGTTTGCGCGCGGTTGGCGGCCAGCGTGGCCACCACGTTGCCGTCGTCGGCGTCCAGCGCGGTCCAGCGCAGCGACAGCACGAACCGGCTGGTGTCGATCACCTGTGCGTGGCTGGCCTGCGCGTCGGAGAGCACCGGCCCGTGGCGCGTGTGGCGCACCAGGTGGGTCACGTCGGGCTGGCCTTTCACGCGGATGGTTTCGGCCCGCACGGTGAACGGGGCCCAGGCAGGTTCGGCCCCCGTGGATGGCACACGGTACTGCGCGGGATTGGCCGGGTTGATCTGCTCCAGGTAGAGGTCCTGCACGTCGGGGCCGGTGTTGGTGAACGCCCAGGCGGCGCCGGCCGTGCGACCCAGCACCACGAAGGGCGTGCCCGGCAGGGTGGCACCGATCACATCCATGCCCTTCTGGCCCGCTGCGTCCGGGGCCTGCAGCCGCGCGAAGTACCAGATGGCGGGCGCACTCAGGCCGAGGTGCGGGTCGTTGGCCAGCAGCGGCAGACCGGTCTTGCTGCGGGAACCGGCCACCACCCAGTTGTTCGACCCCTTGCCCTCGGAATGTCCGAAGGTGTCGGTCCACAGGCGAAGGTCGCGCGCGATGCGGGCCTGCAGGCCAGTGTCTTCGTGCGGCAACGACGAGGTTCGCTCGGTGCTGGCGCGGTAGACGCCCAGCCCGCGGTACAGGCTCGCGAGGTCTGCCGTGGCGGCACGGGGTTCGCCCGGGTACGGCGGGAACAAGGTCCAGAGCGCGTCGGTGTCGATGACCTGCAGTGCAGACAGCCGCGCGAATTCGTTGCCCCAGTTCCCGCCCAGGTCCAGCGCCATCATGATCGACCAGCCCACACTGTCGGCGGCGTCCCACCAGTTGCCCTGCGCAGCTTCCTCGGCAGGGTTCACGCCCAGCAGTAGGAACTCGGGCGTGCGGGCTTGCGAGGTGGTGGCGAAGAATGCGTTGATGCCGGCGCTGTAGGCCTCCATCGCCTCGCGCGCGTCGGGCGGCAAGGCGGCCAGTTGCCGCAGGGCCGCCTGGCGGATGCCGAGGGTTCGCATGAGTTTGTCGGTATCCAGCGTGGCCGGCCCCAGAAACGCCGACAGACTGCCGCGCATCACCGCCCGGTTGAACGCCAGCTGCCACCCGCGCTCCTGGGCATGCACATAGCCCAGGGCCATCCACGCGTCCTGCGAGCGAGTGGCCTGAATGTGGGTGACGTCGCTGGCGTCGCGCCGCACCTGCACCGGTGCCGAAAGGCCTGTCAGCCTGAGCACCCCGTCCATGACCGGCAAGGTTTGCCTGGCGTACCAGAGACCGGTCGCGGCCAGCGTCAGCGTCAGCAGGCCAAGGGCGATGAACAGGCGTCGGATCCAGCGCATGCGGGCGGATTCAGGGTCGTTGGCGAGCCACGAGGATATACCCCCGCCCCTATCGCTCTGGCGGATTCCCCGTCCGGCTTGTCGCCGATGTTCAGCGCGGCGCGGGCGGGTTGCGGCCCAGCACCATGCTGCCGTCGACCAGCTTGAAGCTCACCGTGGGCGCGCTGAAATCGGAAAACGGCGCGCCCAGGGCGATCTCGCCGTCGCTGTGCAGCACGACCTCCTGGCGGCGCAGGGCCACCACGGAATCGCTGCCGGCAAAGCGCACCCAGGTGCCGTAGCTGCTCACGTCTTCCAGCACATAGTTGCCCGACCGCACTTCGATCGTCGCGTGCATGCGCGAGACGCGCGGGTCGGTGACGACGAAGCTGGCTTCGGGCACGCGGCCGATGCGCACCGGCAGTTCCTGTGACGGAAACGTGCGCGACGCGTCGAGCCACGCCAACTCGATGCCTGCGAAGTCGGAGTCTTCCTTGGGCGTGATGGCGTGCAGGTCGGCCGGCATCGTGAGGAACTCCGACTGCATGTCGAGTTGCCATTCGATGCGGAACACCTCGCACGGGTCCACCTTGCCCTTGATGCGCATGGGCCCCAGGCTGCGGCTGCGAACGCCGGTGCGGGGCTCCAGTGGGTGAATCACGGTGTCGCTGGCAAAGATCTGCTCGGGCCCGGCGAGGTCGCTCAGGCGCGACGCGAGGTTCACCGCGTCGCCGAAGCAATCGCCATCGACCCACACCACCGACCCGCGCGCCAGACCCACCTGCATCAGCAGCTTGAGGTGGGGCGGCCACTGCTGTACCCGCTTGGCGTGTTCCTGCTGGATGTGGACCATTGCCTCGACCGAGGCGCGGTTGTCGTTGAAGGCCATCAGCACGCCGTCGCCGAGCATCTTGACGACGGTGCCGCCGTGGGCCAGTCCGCGCGCGCCGATCCATTGGGTGAGCTTGGTCACCGCCTTGGTGGCGCGGTCGTTCCCCAGCGTCTCGAATACCGAGGTGCTGCCGGTCAGGTCAACGAAGGCAATCGTGAGGTCGGGCATGGCGGGTCTGAATGGCGCGGATTAGAGCATGCTGATGTTCATGCCTTGTCACATCGGTTGTCCTGCACTGGGTCTTGAACGACGCGCGGAAAAGGCCATCTGCCGAACGGTCAATGCACCGTTGGAGTGCAAAGGTATTACCTTTCTAAGAGTTCGCGTCAAAGTTAGGTCCTAAGCACATGATTTCACTGTTGTTTTTTTTGTGGTGTACGGGCAGACACGATTGCAACGACATGCACCAACCCGTATCCTGCGCTTCCCCTTGTTTCACATCCCGACGAAACAACCCATGCGCTGGTTCAAGCCAAGTCTCCGCAACAGCATCTCGGCCCTTCTGGGCCCGCATGCGCGCGCCGACGACGAGGACGCCCTGGAACCGGTGCGTCAGGCCATGTTGTCGGTGCTGGGTGAAGACGGTGCCCGCATGAACCCCGCCCTGAAGCGGCGCCTGAAGTTCATGCACGACGCGCACAGCCTCTGGTACGCCCGTGCCGAACTGGTGGCCGTGCTGAGCCAGATCCACGGCGAAGCACTCGCCGTGCACCGGGTCCAGTGCCTCTCCCCGGTGTTCGACGGCCTGGTTCCCAAGGCGCTGATCGACGCGACCCGCATTCGGCGCATCTGACGCCGGGGTGAGCGGGCCCACCGTCAGTGGTGGTGGCCCCAGTAGATCAGGGCGTTGCGCCCCTCCACCGCCAGTTCCACGGTTTGCCCCACCGGCAGCAGCACCTTGGTGGGCACATGTCCGAACGGCAGGCCGGTGTAAATCGGCGTTTTGGTCTGCGTGCGCAACCAGTCCACCACCGTCTTCAACGAAAAACCCCGGTCGTGCCCGGGCACCGGCTTGAACTTGGTGAAAGCGCCCAGCAGCACGGCTTTCTGCGCATCGAGAACACCGGCGCGCAGCAACTGGGTCAACTGCCGCTCGATGCGGTACGGGTGCTCGTTGACGTCTTCAAGGAACAGCACGCCGCCCTTGACCGCGGGCAGCCACGGCGTACCGGCCAACGCACACAGCACATTGAGGTTGCCACCCCACAGCGTGGCCCGGCGAATGTGCCGTTCGGGTTGCGAGACATGTGCCTTGGCGTCCGCCGCGGGCAAGGTCCATCCCGAGCCCTCGGCCACGCCGCCGAGCAGGTCGTCGAAACACGCCTGCATGATGTCGTCGGGTTCGCCCTCGGGCCCGAAATCCTCGCCCAGCGCCGGTCCGGCCCAACTCACGGTGCCGGTCCTGGCCAGCATGGCCATCTGCAGTGCGGTGAAGTCGCTCAGCCCCACGAAGCGCGTGCCGCGCTCCACCGCCCGTGCGAGTGCCTTGAACGGCAGCGCCGGCAGGATTCGGGTCAGGCCATAGCCGCCGCGTGAAATCAGGGCCACGTCGGCACCACTGGCGGCGACACGGCCGATGGCGGCCAGCCGGGTTTCGTCGTCGCCTGCGAACCGCAGGTGGCTGGCCAGCGCCGTCTCGTCGATCTCGACTTCGTGACCCATCGCCTTGAGCCGCTTCACGCCGCGGCGAAAGGCGGCCTTGTCGCGGACCGCGCTGGAGGGGGAGTAGATGTAGATGTGGCTCATGTTCAACGGGAAAAGTGGCGCACCGCCGCTTCGGCCACGGGCTTGCCGTGTTCCTGCACGAAGTGTCCGGCCTGGGGCAGCAACAAGGGTTCAGGGCAGCCGCGGATGTCCGCCCGCAGCGCGCGCATCACCGACTCGCCGAGCACCGGGTCCTGCTGGCCGATCGCCATGAGGCTTTCACCCTGCCAGCGCTCCCGCCAGAAAAGGCGCGCCTCGCGGCTGACCGCGGCGCCTTCGCTGTGCGGCGATTCGGGCACCATGGGCGGGAACGCACGCAGCGCCGCGCGGTGTCCCCGGTCGGGAAACGGTGCGTTGTAGGCTGCGCATTCGGCCTCGGTCATCTGCGGATTGCCGCGCCCGAACAGGCGGCCGACGTCGAAATCGGGCTTGGCGGCGCACATGTCGCGCCAGGCCACGAAACCCGGCGACAGCGGCGCGTCGCCGGTGGCCAGCGTGGTGTTCATCACCAGCAGGCCGCGGTAGCGGTCGGGCGCTGCCATGGGCAGGGTGAGCCCCAGAATGCCCCCCCAGTCCTGCACCACCAGCACCACGCGGCGAAGGTCGAGCCGCTCCACCAGTTCAAGCAGCACCTGACGGTGCCAGTGAAAGTGGTGGGCACTGTCCTTCTTGGGCTTGTCGCTCTTGCCGAACCCGATCAGGTCGGGGGCCACCACCCGGTCGCCCGCTGCCAGGAACACCGGGATCATGTGCCGGTACAGATAGCTCCACGCGGGGTTGCCGTGCAGGCAGAGCCAGGTGAGCGAATCGTCCCCGGACCGCGGACCCTCGTCGAGGTGGTGCAGGCGCAAGCCCTGCAGCGACGGCAGGTCGCTCACGTAATGCGGTGCCCAGGGATAGTCCGGACAACCATGGAACGCTGCCTCGGGGGTTCGCAGCGCGTCCTCGCGCAGGGGGTGGGGGTTCATCCGGCGTTCCTTGAAAAAAGCCTTCAACAGGGCAGCGCCCTCCTCGGCCAGCACGCCTCCGTGGACCGTGGTCTGGTGGTTCAGCACGGGTTGCCCGAACACATCGATCACCGACCCCGCAGCGCCGGTTTTCGGGTCGGGTGCGCCGAACACCACCCGGGCCAGCCGGGCGTGCAGCATGGCGCCGCTGCACATGGCGCAAGGCTCCAGCGTCACATAGAGGGTGCACCCGTCCAGCCTGTAGTTGCCCAGCCGCGTGGCGGCGTCGCGCAAGGCCAGCACTTCGGCGTGCGCGGTGGGGTCGTGCAGGTCCACCGGTGCGTTGCGTCCGCGGCCGATGACCTGGC
>CALRVR020000009.1:0-153997 GCA_943371665.1 Synechococcus sp. UW140 | reverse complement strand
CATGACCACCATCAACACCAACGTGATGTCGATGAACGCCCAGCGCAACCTGATGGCTTCGCAGGGCTCGCTTGCCACCTCCATGCAGCGCCTGTCCTCGGGCCTGCGCGTCAACAGCGCCAAGGACGACGCCGCCGGCCTGGCCATCGCCGAGCGCATGAACGCCCAGGTCAAGGGCCTGAACGTCGCCGCCCGCAACGCCAACGACGGCATCTCGCTGGCCCAGACCGCCGAAGGCGCGCTGGGCAAAGTGGGCGACATGCTGCAGCGCATGCGTGAACTGGCCGTGCAGTCGGCCAACGCCACCAACAGCGAAGACGACCGCACCGCCCTGCAGGCCGAGGTGAAGCAGCTCACCGACGAGATCGACCGCGTGTCGCGCCAGACCTCGTTCAACGGCAAGAAGATCCTTGACGGTTCCTTCACTGCCGCCAGCTTCCAGGTCGGCGCCAACGCCGGCGACAACATCACCATCGGTTCGCTGGCCGACACCACCGCCGCCAACCTGAGCACGATCGCTTACGCCGAAGAGACGGTGGAAGACATCGACATCGCCAACGCCACCATCACCGGCTACGACACCGAGATCGCCGACGGCGCGCTGGACATCACGGTGGACGGCACGACCTACGAACTGGGCGCCATTGAGGCTGCCTCTTCGGGTCAGGAGCGCCTGGGTCAGGTGGTGGAAGCCATCAACCGCAAGACCGCCGAAACCGGCGTGTCGGCCTACCTGGTGGCACTGGACAACGGCGACTTCGATCTGGAGCTTCTGTCGTCGCGCCTGGATGCGAACGGCGATCCGCTGGTCCCCACCTTCGCCGGCTTCACCGTGGCGAACTCCGGCTTCACGCCGCCCACGCTGGCGGCTGCCGCCACCGACCTGAGCGGTATCGACTCGGTCGACATCACCACCGAAAAGGGCGCCTACATCGCGATGAAGAAGATCGACGCTGCCCTCGACGACGTCAACAGCGCACGCGCCACCCTGGGCGCCGTGCAGAGCCGCTTCGAGAACGCCGTGGCCAACATCCAGATCGGCGTGGAGAACCTCTCCGCTTCGCGTGGCCGCATCATGGACGCCGACTTCGCCAAGGAAACGGCCAACCTGTCGCGCTCGCAGATCCTGCAGCAGGCCGGCACCGCCATGGTGGCCCAGGCCAACCAGGCGTCGCAGGGCGTGCTGTCGCTGCTGCGCTGATCGATCGATCGCGCAACGCACCACGCCGGATGGCGTGGTCGCCCCGGACGGCGGTGGCGGTGCAAACCGCCACCGCCGTTGCACTTTGGTGGGTTTGATCGGTGGAATTGGGCGGGGTAGTGCTTGCTTTTCCGGGCGATGTCTGTCGCCCGAATCTCAAGAATACGTCAGGGCTACCGAAATCAAACCCAATGGACGTATGGACAGGATCCACCTCCAGCGGGTGAACACGGCGACACGGTCATAGCCCTGGACCCCGACCGGGGAAGCAATGCCGGATCGCTTTTCATTCATCCATAGGAGTTAGTCGTGACCACCATCAACACCAACGTGATGTCGATGAACGCCCAGCGCAACTTGCAGTCTTCGCAGGGTTCGCTGGCCACTTCCATGCAGCGCCTGTCTTCGGGCCTGCGCGTCAACAGCGCCAAGGACGACGCCGCTGGCCTGGCCATTGCCGAGCGCATGAACGCCCAGGTCAAGGGCCTCAGCGTGGCTGCCCGCAACGCCAACGACGGCATCTCGCTGGCCCAGACCGCTGAAGGCGCGCTGGGCAAAGTGGGCGACATGCTGCAGCGCATGCGCGAACTGGCGGTGCAGGCAGCCAACGCCACCAACAGCGAAGACGACCGCGCCGCCCTGCAGGCCGAGGTCAAGCAGCTCACCGACGAAGTGGACCGCGTCGCCCGCCAGACCTCGTTCAACGGCAAGAAGATCCTCGACGGCTCCTTCACCGCCGCCACCTTCCAGGTGGGTGCCAACGCCGGCGACAACATCACGATCGCATCGCTGGCCGACACCACAGCCACCAACCTGAGCGTGGTGGCCTATGGCGAAGTCACCGTGGCCACCGTCGATCCCGATGCAGCGGGCTTCACCGCCTTCGACACGGCGATTGCCGACGGCGCGCTGGACATCACGGTGGACGGCACGACCTACGAGCTGGGTGCCATCGAAGCCGCCGATTCCGGCACCGAACGCATCGGGCAGGTGGTCGAGGCGATCAACCGCCGGGCCAGCGAAACGGGCGTGTCGGCCTACCTGGTGGTCAACGACGACGGCACCTTCGACGTCGAGATCCTGTCTTCCCGCCTGGACGACACGGGCGCGGTGCTGGTGCCGACGTTTGCCGGTTTCACCGCCGCCGACACCGGCTTCGTCAACCCGGTCGTTGCGGCCGCAGCCACCGACCTGACCGGCATCGACTCCATCGATGTGACGACCGACAAGGGCGCCTACATCGCGATGAAGAAGATCGACAGCGCACTGGACCAGATCAACGGCGCGCGTGCCACCCTGGGTGCCGTGCAGAGCCGCTTCGAGAACGCCGTGGCCAACATCGCGATCGGCGTGGAGAACCTTTCCGCGTCGCGCGGTCGCATCATGGACGCCGACTTCGCCAAGGAAACCGCCAACCTGTCCCGGGCCCAGATTCTTCAGCAGGCCGGCACGGCCATGGTGGCCCAGGCCAACCAGGTGCCGCAGGGCGTGCTGTCGCTGCTGCGCAGCTGAGTCAGGGACTCGGCGGCATCGATCAGGGCCACCCGATCGCGGGTGGCCACCCCGGGCGGCGGTGGCGGTGATCAACCGCCCCGCCGCCTCGGGCTTTGCAGGATGAACACAGCGCATGCCCGACGCGTGCGCTGTGTCCAACCCGACAAGGATTCAACATGCCCATTTCTTCGCCAGGTCTTGCCAGCGGCATCGACATCCAGGGCATCGTGTCCAAGCTGGTGGCGCTGGAGCGCGCCCCGCTGGCACCGTTGCAGCAGCAGGCCGCGGGCTTCCAGAGCAAGCTCTCGATCTACGGCACCATCAAGTCGATGGTGTCTGCGCTTGGGGACGCCGCCGCCAAGCTGGCCGATGCGAAGTCGTGGGACCTGGTCAGAGGCGCCTCCACCGCCCCGGACAGGGTGGGCATCACCGTGGCGGCGGGCACCGCCCCCACGTCCATGAGCGTCGAGGTGCAGTCGCTGGCCAGGGCCCAGTCAAACGCATCGACCGCGGTGCCGGCGGGCTCGGCCATCGGCGGCGGGACGCTGTCGATCCAGCTCGGGAGCTGGGCCACGGGCAACTTCGTGGCCGGCAGCGCTGCCGCCGTGAACGTGGTGGTGGCCCCGGGCGACTCCCTGTCGGCCATTGCCACCAAGATGAACGCCGCCGACGCGGGCATCAGCGCCACGGTGCTGCGCGACGCGTCGGGCGAGCGCCTGCTGGTGCGGTCGAGAGACACCGGCGCGGACCTGGGTTTCCGCATCCAGGCCACCGACGGCGACGGGACGAACACCGACGGTACAGGTCTTTCGCGCCTGGCTTATGACCGGGTGGGCGGCAACTTTCACGGCATGGCGCTCAGCCAGGCGGGCGTGAATGCCCAGGCGACGGTGAACAACGTACCGATCTCATCGGCCAGCAACACGGTCAGGGATGCGCTGCCGGGCATCACGCTCAACCTGTCGCAGGTCACGACCAGTCCGGTGGAACTGACCGTCCTGAACGACAAGGATGGGATGCGCAAGAACATTCAGGCCTTCGTCGATGCCTACAACGCCATCAACGGCATGCTGGCCACCGCCACGAAGTACGACCCCGACACCAAGGTGGCCGGCTCACTGCAGGGCGACAGCACGGCGGTGGGTCTGCAGAACGCCTTGCGCAGCATGATGCGCTCGGTGACCCCCGGCGGCGAGTACACACGCCTGCTCGACATCGGCATCGAGATCAAGACCGGCGGCACGATGAGCATCGACGCCACCAAGATGGACACCGCCCTGAACAACCCGACGGGGCTCAAGGCACTGTTCACCACCGCGAGCAGCAACCCGACCACCAAAGGGTTCGGACTGAAGCTCGACGCCTTCGCCGACGGCCTGCTGGCCGCCGACGGCCTGGTGACCGGCCGAACCGAGGCGCTGAACAACGCGGTGAGGCGCAACACCAAGGAGCAGGAAAAGGTGACCGACCGCGCGGCGCGGGCCGAGGTCCGCCTGCTCGCCCAGTACAACGCCATGGACGCAGCGGTGGGCAAACTCAACGGCCTCAACGCCTTCGTGTCCCAGCAGATCACGCTCTGGAACAAGAACACGGGCTGACCGTTCTCCAGCGAAACCACCCGACCGCCCCGGCGAAACGCGCCGCGCCGTCGGGTTTTTCACGGTCGATGGCCCACGAAATCCTGCACGGTGAACCCATGAGCTCCAGACCCTCGAATCCGTCGCACATCGTCCCTTTGGTTCCTACAGTCCCCACGGGGCGTGCCGATACAGAAAGGCATCAAGCACAAGGAACCCCCGCCATGTTCACCTCTGTCAACACCCGAGCTGCTTCTGCCTACAAGCGCGTCGCCGTCGAAACCGGCGTCACGTCCGCAGACCCCCACCAACTGGTGAGCATGCTGTTCGACGCGCTGCTGCAGTCGGTGGCACGGGCCCGCGGTGCGATGGAGCGCGGCGACCCGGCCGAAAAAGGCCAGCACATCGGCAAGGCCGTGCGCCTGATCGAGGAAGGCCTGAAAGCGGGGTTGAACCCGGCCGAGGGCGGCGACATGGCGCAGAACCTGGGCGCCCTGTACGCCTACTGCGTGCGCCGGCTCACCGAAGCCAACCTGCGCAACGACATGAAAGCGCTCAACGAAGTGGCCCAGCTCATCGAGCCGGTGGCCCAGGCCTGGCAAGACATCCGCGCCCAGGCCCTGCAGGGAGCCTGAAGATGTCGCACACCCTCATCGACTACTACAAGGCCATCGAGCGAACCAGCGAGCAAATGCTCGCGGCCGCCCAGGCCGAGGACTGGGATCAGGTGGTGCGGCTGGAAGGTGCCTGCGCGGTGCTGATCGCCCAGCTGCGCTACAAGTCGCGCGAGGCCGAACTGGCGCCCGAAGAGCGCAAGGAAAAGACGCGCATCATGCAGCGCATCCTTCGCACCGACGCCGAGATCCGCTGCCTAGCCGAGCCCTGGCTCAGCGACCTGGCCCACATCCTGGACCGCAGCAGCCCGGCGCCGACGCATTGAGCCGGCTGCAGGCCGACATGGCAAAACGGCCCCGCAGGGCCGTTTTCTGTTCGTGGGAACGCGATGGTCCTGCCACGCGCCATCAAGGCACCGGACGAACCGTCAGACGCTCATGTTCATGATGTCCGAATACGCCTGCACCATGCGGTTGCGCACGTGCAGGGTGGCCTGGAACCCGATCTGGGCCTTCTGCATGGCCACCATGGTTTCTTCCAGGCTCACCTTGGGGTTGCCCATCTGAACCTCGGTCTGCATCTTGCTCGCCTGGTTCTGGGCCTCGCTGACCTTGTTCAGGGCGGCCTTGAGGTTGTCGGCAAAGGCCGCGCCGGCGCCGCCGGCGGCCGCGGTGCCGGCCGCGGGGCGCTTGAGGCCACCGGCGCCGCTGAGGGCCTGACTCGACAAGGGGCTGATGCGCATGTCCATGGGGGACTCCTTCCACAACCGAAGAACAGGCCCCGATGCTAGGGGGCCCCTCGGCAGTTCGGGGCGGGAATAAAGGCCCAATAGGGCGCCTTTTTCGCCGACCGGGCGGCACCCGCGCCGGGATACTCGTTTGCATTCCAGGCCATTCGCGCCCCGAAACGAGTCATTCCGCCCATGAGCACCACCGTTGCCGAAATCGATGCCCAGCCCGTGCGCCAGAGCGCCCTGGCCGATGGCTTCGCCCGCATGGACGCCGCCCAGAAGATCAAGCTGGGGCTGGGGGCGCTGGCCCTGCTGGGCATCGCGCTGGCCTTCTTCTTCATGGGCCGCCAGGCCGACTGGCGGGTGTTGTACGCCAACCTGGGCGACAAGGACGGCGGCGCCATCGTGGCGCAGCTCTCGCAGATGAACGTGCCCTACAAGCACGCCGAGGGGGGCGGCGCCATCATGGTGCCGGCCGACAAGGTGCACGACACCCGGCTGCGGCTGGCGTCGCAGGGCCTGCCCAAGGGATCGGTGACGGGCTTCGAGCTGATGGAGAACAACCGGTTCGGCATGACCCAGTTCCAGGAGCGGCTGAGCTTCCAGCGCGGGCTCGAGGGCGAGTTGACGCGCTCGATCCAGTCGCTGGCGTCGGTGCAGGCGGCCCGGGTGCACCTGGCCCTGCCGAACCAGAACGGGTTTTTCCGCGAGCAGCAGAAACCCAGCGCCTCGGTGCTGCTCACGCTGCACCCGGGCCGTTCGCTCGACCGCGCGCAGGTGGCGGGCATCGTGCACCTGGTGGCCAGCAGCGTGCCCGAGATGAACCCCAAGGCGGTGAGCGTCGTGGACGATCAGGGCAGCCTGCTGTCGAACCCGCCCGACGGCCAGTCGGCACAGGGCGCCGACGTGCAAAAGTTGCAATACGTGCAGCAGCTGGAACAGACCTACACGCGCCGCATCCTGGACATGCTCGAGCCCCTGGTGGGCGTGGGCAATGTGAAAGCCCAGGTCAGTGCCGACGTGGACTTCTCCGAGGCCGAGATGACGTCGGAGCAGCACCGCCCCAACCAGGGCGGCGAACCCAGCGCGGTGCGCAGCCAGCAGCTGGTCGAAGACACCAACGGCGCCAGCGCGCAACCCGCCGGTGTGCCGGGCGCGGTGAGCAACCAGCCGCCCGCCACCGGCACTGCCCCCATCAACGGCCAGGCCGCGCCGGTGGGCGTGGCGGCCCAGGGCGGCACCGACAAACCCGGGTCGAGCCGGCGCGAGTCGGTGGTGAACTACGAGGTGGACAAGACGGTTCGGGTGGTGCGCGAGGCCAGCGGCACCGTCAAGCGCCTGAGCGCGGCCGTGGTGGTGAACCACCGGACCACGCTGGACAAGGCGGGCAAGGCCGTGACCAACCCGATCCCGCCTCAGCAACTCGAGCAGATGACCGCGTTGGTGCGCGAGACCATCGGCTTCAGCCAGACCCGCGGCGACTCGGTGAACCTCGTCAACGCACCCTTCAACGAAATCAAGACGACCGAGCCCGAGCCGCTGCCCTTCTGGCAGCAGCCCGACACGGTGGACCTGGCGCGCAGCCTGGCCTTCCCGGCCGGCATGGTGCTGCTGGCCTTCATGGTCTACCTCGGCATGGTCCGCCCGGCCCTGCGCATCCTGAAGGCGCCGCCCGCCCCGGTGCGCGAAGTGACACCGCTCAACGCCATCGTGAACGAACAGCCCGAACGGCCCGGCCTGCCGCAACCCGGTGTGGCAGACGAAGACACGCCCGAGAAGCGGCGCATTTCGGACGCCAAGCGCCTGGCGCTGGAAAACCCGGCGGCGGTGGCCAACATCGTCAAGGGCTGGGTCAACGGCGAGGCCGCCGCCTGACCGGGCGCGACAAGGGAACAGACCATGGATGACCAGGGATTGCAGGACGCGGCGATCTTCCTCATGTCGCTGGGCGAGGAAGAAGCGGCCGAGGTGTTCAAGCACCTGAGCCCGAAAGAGGTTCAGAAGCTGGGTGAAACGATCGCGCGCACGCGGGCCGTGTCCCACGAGCGCGTGGACCAGGTGATGCAGCGCTTCACCAGCACGGCGTCGTCGCAGAGCCTGCTGGTGTCCGACACCGACAACTACGTGCGCAGCGTGCTCAAGCGGGCCCTCGGCGACGACAAAGCCGCGCTGCTGATCGACCGGATCCTGCAGGGCGGCGACGTCTCGGGCATTGAAAGCCTGAAGTGGATGGACCCGTTTTCCATCGCCGAACTGTTGCGCAACGAACACCCCCAGATCGTGGCCGCCATCCTGGTGCACCTCGAGGCCGACCAGACCGCCGCGGTGCTGAAGAACTTCACCGAGCGCGGCCGCAACGAGGTGATGCTGCGCATCGCCACGCTCGAGGGCATTCAGCCCACCGCGCTGAAGGACCTCAACGAGGTGCTCTACAAGGTGCTGGCCGGCGGCGACAAGATCCGGAAAACCTCGATGGGCGGTGTCAAGACCGCGGCCGAAATCATCAACATGATGGGCACGCAGATCGAGAGCACCATCATCGAATCGATCCGCGACTTCGACCCCGAGCTGGCGCAGAAGATCATGGACAAGATGTTCGTGTTCGAGGACCTGCTCAAGCTCGACGGCAAGGCCATCCAGCTCGTGCTCAAGGAAGTGGCCACCGACCAGCTCATCGTGGCGCTCAAGGGTGCCACCGCCGAGTTGCGCGAACTGGTGCTGTCGAACATGTCTTCGCGCGCCGCCGAATCCCTCCGGGAAGACCTCGAATCGCGCGGCCCGATCCGGCTGTCCGAGGTGGAAGCCCAGCAGAAGGAAATCCTGAAGATCGTCCGGCGCCTGTCGGACGAGGGCCAGATCGTGATCGGTGGCGGCGGCGAAGACGAGGCCTTCGTGTGAAGCGCGAACCCCGGAACAGGACATCACCGTGAGCCAGCGACCCAAGCACGACCCCTACGCCCGCTTCATCCCGCGCGAGGAGATCGACGGTGTGGCGGCCTGGCAGTTCGCCGCCGTGGACGGCAGCGACCAGCGCCCCGCCCTGGCCGGCGACGCCGCCGAAGCGGTGGTGGCCGAACACCTTGAAGAGTCTCGCCGTCAGTCGTACGCCGAAGGCTTCCAGCATGGCCACGATGCCGGCGCCAAAGCCGTTCGCGATGCGATGGAGGCCACCATGCGCCGCACCGCCGAGGAAACCGCGGTCCGGATGGCGCAATTGCTGCGCAACGCCCGCGAACACGTGAAGGCCAGCGAAGAACAGATTTCGCGCCACATCCTCGAGCTGGCCTGCGACCTGGCCCGCCAGGTGGTGCGCCAGGAGCTGGTGCAGAACCCCGACCCGCTGCGGCCTGTGGTCAGCGAGGCGCTGTCGCAACTGATCGACGACGGCCTGCCCGCCACCGTCCGCATGAACCCGGCCGACCTGGCGTTGATGAAGGGCGCGCTGTCCGAGACCCTGGGCCCCGACGGCCCCGAGCTGGTGGCCGACGCCGCGATCACGCCGGGCGGTTGCCTGATCGAGACGCGCACCAATGCCGTGGACGCGACCATCGAGAAACGCTGGCTGCGCGCCATCGGCAACCTCGGACTCAACACCCCATGGAACACCTCCGACGCGGACGTATGACGAACCTGAGAAACCATGCGCCGAACAGCGTGGCCCAACCGGGGGCACCGCGGATCTGGCTCTGCCAGTCCGCAGGTGCCGCCCCCTCGAGGGGGTCGCGCGCAGCGCGGCAGGGGTGATCCATGTCCGACAGCACCTTTGACGAGACACCGAGCCGCTGGGGCCACTTCATGGAGGATCTCCGCGCCAGCGCCAGCGTGCCAACGCCGCTGGAGGCGCGCGGCACCCTGACCCGCCTGGCCGGTCTCGTGCTCGAGGCGGTCGGCCTGCGCGTGCCGGTGGGATCGCAATGCCTGATCGACAACGGCCACAAGCGCCCGGTGCTCGCCGAGGTGGTGGGGTTCTCGAAAGACCGGGCCTTCCTGATGCCCGCTGGCGATGTGCACGGCCTGTCCAGCGGCGCCAGCGTGACGCCGTTGCCGCCTTACCGCACGGTGCCCCGCCTGGGCAAGGACAACCCGCCGCCGTCGCCGGACGACCGCAGCGTGCTGAGCCTGCCCATGGGCCGCGGGCTGCTGGGCCGGGTGGTCGATTCGCACGGCCAGCCCCTGGACCACCAGGGACCGCTGCGCGACGTGGCCGTGGCCCCGCTGGAACGCGCGCCCCTGAACGCGATGGACCGCGACCCGGTTCGTGAACCGCTGGACACCGGCGTGCGCGCCATCAACGCACTGCTCACCGTGGGCCGCGGCCAGCGCCTGGGCCTGTTCGCTGGTTCCGGCGTGGGCAAGAGCGTGTTGCTGGGCATGATGGCGCGCTACACCAAGGCCGACGTGATCGTGGTGGGCCTGATCGGTGAGCGCGGCCGCGAGGTGAAGGAATTCATCGAGGACATCCTCGGCGAAGAAGGCCGCCGTCGCTCGGTCGTGGTGGCCGCGCCAGCCGACGCACCGCCGCTGGTGCGCATGCAGGGCGCCAGCTACGCCACCGCCATCGCGGAACGTTTTCGCGACGACGGGCTGCACGTGCTGCTGCTGATGGATTCGCTCACGCGGTACGCCATGGCCCAGCGCGAGATTGCGCTGGCGATCGGTGAACCCCCCGCCACCAAAGGCTACCCGCCGTCGTGCTTTGCCAAG
The DNA here is from genome assembly GCA_943371665.1 of Synechococcus sp. UW140. Lineage (GTDB taxonomy): Bacteria > Pseudomonadota > Gammaproteobacteria > Burkholderiales > Burkholderiaceae_C > Hydrogenophaga. Next base: position 143,676 of record CALRVR020000009.1, on the reverse strand, counting down.
CTGCCCCAGTTGGTGGAGCGCAGCGGCAACGGGCTGAACGGGGTGGGTTCGATCACCGCGTTCTACACCGTGCTCAGCGAAGGCGACGACCAGCAGGACCCGATCGCCGACGCCGCCCGCGCCATTCTCGACGGTCACATCGTGCTTTCCAGGGCGCTGGCCGAGTCGGGGCACTACCCCGCCATCGATGTGGAGGCCTCGGCCTCGCGCGTGATGCACAACGTGGCACCGCAGGTGCACCTGGACATGGCGCGCCGGTTCCGCGCGAACTACTCGCGCTACCAGAAGAGCCGCGACCTGATCCAGCTGGGCGCCTACGTGGCGGGCAGCGACCCCGAGACCGACCGGGCCATCGTGCTCTACCCCGGCCTGCAGCGCTTCCTGATGCAGGACATGCGGGAAGCCGCTTCCATGCCCGAGAGCCTGCGCGGCCTGCAGGCCGCACTGCAGGAAGACAAGGCCGCCACACCCGGACCGGGACACGCCCCGCGGGGTGCCAGACCGCACCACAACCCCTATGAGGGCACGGCATGAAGAAGCCCGCAGAGAACGTGAACAAGGTCATCGAGCTGGCCGAGCGCCGCCGGGATGAGGCGCTGGGTGAGCTGGCCCGGGCGCAGGTGGAGCAGCGGCAGGCAATGGAACAGATGGACCAGCTGCGCGGTTACGCCGACGAGTCCCGCCGGCGCTGGGCCGAGCGCAGCGCGCAGGGCGTGGACGCGGCGCTGCTGATGCACCACCGCCAGTTCATGCAGAAGATCGAGCACGCCATCGACTTCCAGCAGGGCGTGCTGACAGACCGCGCCCAGCGCGTCGAGCAGGCGCAATCGCGGGTGATCGAGGTGGAACGCGACCTCGCCGGCCTGCGCAAGTACGCCGCCCGCCAGATGGAAACCTGGCTGCAGCGCCTGCAGCGGCGCGACCAGAAGCAGACCGACGAAATGGCGCAGAACATCCACCGCCGCCGGATCGAAAACGACAGCAGCTTTCAGCCAATGACCTGATGAGCACCACCGCCACCCCCCCTTCATCCCCCGGTTCGCAAGGCACGCCAGCCGTGGTGCGCACCACCGCCACGGGCCAGAGCGGCCTGCAGGCGCGCCAGGCACCCGCCGACCTGTTCGCCACTTTGCTGGCCCTGGCGGCCGATGCCGGTGGCGGCCTGCCCGCCGACGGTTCGGCACTGGCCGATCCGCTGGCCTCCGATGCCGACACCGCCGCGCCGGACGCCGACACCGTGCCTGACGAGAACCCGCTGGCCGGCTTGCTGATGTGGCAGCCACCGGGCCTGCGCGATCCCGCCGCAGACAACCGCCAGGCCGCGTCAACGCCGGGCGACCGAGCCGCCGCGCTGGTGGCCGGTGGCACCCCGGGCGAGCCAAAGGTGGAAGGCAGCGACGCCGCCAACCCCGCGGGCCCCGCCACCACGGCGGGCAGCCGCCCGCCTGCCCTTTCATGGCAGGTGGCCGCCACCCGCGCGGCCCAGACACAGTTTCAGGGCAACGCCGTGCACCCGACCACGGGTAACGGCCAGACCGAGGCACCCGCCATGCGCTGGACACACGCCGCCGCAGCGGCCGACCCTGGTGCCGCGGCGCTGTCCAGTCGCAGCACGGTGGCCATGGATGCGCGCTATCAACCGGTGCCGGGCACCTGGCGCGAAGCCGTGGCGGTCAACAGCAGCGGCACGGACGAGTCGCGCTCGGCCGGCAGTGCCCCCGGCGAGCGCTTCGCCGTGGGAAGTCCTTCGGCGGCGCAACAGACCGACGCGGGCGGTGGCCACACCGGCGGCGAAAGCGAAACCGCTTCTGGCGCCACGACCGAGGCCACCACCGAGGGGTCGCGAACGCCTGAAGAAGGGCTCGCCGGTGAATCCGAGTTCGTGGAGGTGCAGCATTGGGGCACGCCCACGCTGCGACAGGCCAGCGTGCGCGTGGGCGAAGACCCGGGACAGGCCATCGACATCCAGCTGGCGTTGCAGGGCGACGAACTGCGGCTGGACATCCGCACCGACGACGGTGCCGCCCGGGAGGCCCTGCGCGAACAGGCGCAGGCTGCCCTGGGCGATCGGCTGGCGCAGGGCGGGCTGCAGCTGGGCAGCGTGTCCGTGGGGGCGCAGAACCAGGGTCAGGGCCGGGAGGCACCGCCCCAGGCAATGCCCACCGCGCGTCAACCCGCACAAGGCGAGGCCGAGGCCGTCCGCCAGGCACCGATCGGGCGCACGCCCGTCGACGGAAAACCGGGGCTCGACCTGTTCATCTGAGCGCCGGAATAAGCGGCTTTTCCCGCGCTTATCGCGCGAACGGCGCATGGGCCGGTCTCCACAATCCTTCTCAACCCGCACGCATTCGACGCGTGCGACACCGACGAAGGAAGCCCATGTCCGCCGCCACCGCCGCCGCACCCACCGCAGAAGCCGCCCCGAAGAAGAAGGGCAAGAAGCTGTTGTTCGTGATCATCGGCGTGGTGGTGCTGGCCCTGGCAGGAGCCGGCGGCGCGCTGTTCCTCCTCAAGAAGAACGCCGCCGAAGACGCCGAGTTCGAAGAGGAGGAGGAAGCCGTCGTCAAACCGGTCGATCCAAAGACCGCGCCGACCTTCCTGCCGCTGGAGAACATGGTGGTCAACCTGGCCGATCCGGGCGGCAACCGCTACATCCAGGTGGGCCTGACGCTGCAACTGCAGGACAGCGCGACCGGCGAGGCCGTCAAGGCCTTCATGCCCAGCATCCGCAGCCAGGTCCTGTTGCTGCTGTCGCGAAGCACGTCTGAAGAAGTGCTGAGCGCCGAGGGCAAGGAAAAGCTCGGCAAGGACATCATTGCCGCCGTTTCCGAGGTCATGGGCTATCCAGTGCCCAAGGAAGCCGCTGAAGGCGAGGGCAAGAAGAAGCGCGGGCCAGCCAGCCCGGTGCAGGCCGTGCTGTTCTCCAGTTTCATCGTCCAGTGAACCCCACCACCCGCTTGAGCCATGGCTGACTCGTTTCTTTCCCAGGAAGAGGTCGATGCCCTGCTGGAGGGCGTGACTGGCGAGAGCCAGAAACTGGCCAAGGAAGAGGTGCCCACTGGTGGCGTGCGCACCTACAACCTGTCCAGTCAGGAACGCATCGTGCGTGGGCGCATGCCCACCATGGAGATCGTCAACGAACGCTTCTCCCGCAACCTTCGCCTGGGCCTGTTCAACTTCATCCGCCGCAGCCCCGAGATCTCGGTAGGCGGTGTGCAGGTGCAGAAATACAGCGCCTTCCTGCGCGAACTGGTGGTGCCCACCAACTTCAACATCATGGCCATCCGCCCATTGCGCGGCAACGGCCTGGTGGTCTGCGAACCGACGTTGCTGTTCGGCGTCATCGACAGCCTGTTCGGCGGCAACGGCAAGTTCCACACCCGCATCGAGGGACGTGATTTTTCGCCCACCGAGCAGCGCGTGATCAACCGCCTGGTGGAGGTGGTGTCCGAGGAATACAAGAAGGCCTGGCGAGGTGTGTACCCGATCGAGCTGGCCTACCAGCGCTCGGAGATGCAGCCACAGTTCGCCACCATCGCCACGCCCAGCGAAATCGTGGTGTCCACAAGCTTCACGCTGGAAATCGGTGACATCACCGGCTCGCTGCACATCTGCATTCCCTACGCCACGCTCGAACCGATTCGCGACGTGCTCTATTCGAGCGTGCAGGGCGACGCCATCGAGGTGGACCGCCGCTGGGTCAAGCTGCTGAGCCACGAGATCCAGGCCGCCGAGGTGACCATGGTGGCCGAGCTGGCCAAGACCGAGGCCACGGTGGAGCAGTTGCTGGCCATGCAGGTCGGCGACTTCATCGAGCTCGACCGCCACCCTTCGATCACCGCCCACGTGGACGGTGTGCCCATCTTCGAGTGCCAGTACGGCACACACAAAGGCAAGTACGCACTGCGCGTCGAGCGCGGCCTGCGGGGAGCCGACATGAACTGGCTGGGATCGGCCGATATCTGACACCGGGAGAACGTTATGTCCACAGACGCACCGAACCAGGACGCCATCGCCGACGAATGGGCGCAGGCCCTGGAAGAACAGACCGCCGTCACCACCGACGACAGCGCACCCGCCTTCGACGCCGACAGCATTCCGGTCAAGACCGCGAGCGCATCGGGCGCCCAGGACATCCAGATGGTGCTGGACATCCCGGTCCAGCTCTCGGTTGAACTGGGCCGAACGCGGGTGCCGATCAAGTACATCCTGCAGCTCGCACAGGGCTCGATCGTCGAGCTCGACGCACTGGCCGGGGAACCGATGGACGTGCTGGTCAACGGCTACCTGATCGCCCAGGGCGAGGTGGTGGTGGTCAACGACAAGTTCGGCATCCGCCTGACCGACATCGTCACGCCGTCCGAGCGCATGAAGCGCTTGAGCCGCACCTGAAGGAACACCGACATGTGGCAGAACGCCTGGCCGGCGCTGGTCCTGCTCGCCCTGATGGTGGGCATTGCCTGGGCCCTGAAGTGGGCGCGGGGTCGGCTGCCAGGCCTGCCCGGCGTCCCGGGTCTTCCAGGGCAGCAGGGTCCTGCCCTCAAGGTGCTGGCCAGCGTCAACCTCGGGCCGCAGCAGCGGGTGGTCACACTGCTGGTCGGCCAGGGCGAACACGCCACCTGCCTGGTGCTGGGCGTGGCACCGGGCAGCGTCAACACATTGCACTCGCTGTCGCTGCCGACCGAAGCCCCGGCACCGGCCACCCCTGCAACCGGCGGATTCGCCGCGCGGCTGGCGCAGCAGCTCGTGAAAGGACCCGGTGATGCGCCGCGCTGAACAACGAGCCGACACGGCGCTGCTGCGTGCGCTGGCACTGTTCCTTGCCATGGCACTGCTGTCGCTGGGTGCCTGGGCACAGAACGCCCCGATTCCGACGCCCCAGGGCCCTTCGTTGCCCATCGTGGTGGGACAAGGCTCGGGCGGGACCAGCTATTCGGTGCCCATCCAGACGCTGCTGTTCTTCACGGCGTTGTCGTTCCTGCCCGCGGTGCTGCTGCTGATGACGGGCTTCACCCGCATCGTCATCGTGCTGTCCCTGCTGCGGCAGGCGCTGGGCACGCAGTCGGCACCGCCCAACCAGGTGATCATCGGCCTGTCGCTCTTCCTCACCCTGTTCGTGATGGGGCCCACGCTCGACAAGGTGTATGCCGATGCCTACGCGCCCTATTCACGCAACGAAATCACCTTCGAGCAGGCGATCCAGCGCGGCGAAGCGCCCATGCGGGCCTTCATGCTCAAACAGACGAGGCAGTCCGACTTCGAGCTGTTCGCCAACCTGGCCAAGCTCCCCGCCGACGTGACCGCCGAGACGGCGCCGATCCGCGTGCTGGTGCCGGCGTTCGTGACGAGCGAGCTCAAGACGGCTTTCCAGATCGGCTTCATGATCTTCATCCCTTTCCTGGTGATCGACATGGTGGTCGCCAGCGTGCTGATGTCGCTCGGGATGATGATGCTGTCGCCGGTGCTGGTGGCGCTGCCCTTCAAGCTCATGCTGTTCGTTCTGGCCGATGGCTGGAACATCCTCATCGGTTCGCTCGCGGCGTCGTTTGCGCAATGACGGCCCTGACACGCCCCTGTGCTGCCGACCGCTCCGGAAAGGTCACCTGATGGAACCCCAAGCCGCCCTCACCCTGGGCCAGAACGCCCTGTTCCTGCTGCTGGCGGTGTCCGCACCGGTGCTGATCACGGTCCTGGGCGTCGGCCTGGTGATCAGCCTGTTCCAGGCCATCACCCAGATCCACGAACAGACGCTGTCGTTCGTGCCCAAGCTGGTGGCCGCCATCGCGGTGTTTGCGATCGCCGGCCCCTGGATGCTCACCACGCTGGTCGAATTCATCCGCAGCACCATTCTTTCCATTCCACAGTACGCGGTGTAGGTCATGCCGACCTTCACCGAAGCGCAGGTCATGGCATGGGTGTCGCCCGTGTTCTGGCCATTCCTGCGCATCCTTGCGGTGTTCACCAGCGCGCCCATCTTCTCGGCCCGCTCGGTGCCCATGCGCTCGCGCGTGGCGCTGGCCTTCCTGATCGCGGTGTGTGCACAGGCCACGCTGGGCGAACAGCCCGTGGTGGGCCTGACCGATCCGCGCGCCTTCGAGGTCGCGGTCCATCAGGTGGTGGTGGGTCTGGCCATCGGGCTGGCGGTGCGCATCGTGTTCGGCGCGGTCGAGCTGGCGGGCGAAGTCATCGGTCTGCAGATGGGCCTGAACTTTGCCGGCTTCTTCGACCCCACCACCGGCAGCCAGACCAGCACCGTGGGCCGGTTCTTCGGCAACACCACCATGCTGCTTTTCGTGGTGATGGGCGGACACCTCATGCTGCTGCAGGCGGTGGTGGCCAGCTTCAACACCTTCCCGATCGGCGGCGGCGCGCTCGACGCGGTCAACACCATGCGCCTGCACGAACTGGGTGGCGTGGTGTTCCGCTACGGCCTGTGGATCGCGCTGCCGATGATCGGCATGCTGATCTTCATCAACGTGGTGCTGGGCTTCGTTTCGCGCATTGCGCCTCAGATGAACGCCTTCGCCATCGGCTTTCCGATCACCCTGTCGGCCGGCCTGGTGGGCATTGCCTTCACCCTGCCGATGCTGGACGCACCGGTGGCCGCCCTGCTGCGGCTGGCCACCGCGCTGTTCACGGGGTGAACGTCAGTCCCAGCGCAGGTCGCTGAGCTTCCAGTCGCCGTTCACCAGGCGCCACTCGGTGCGCACGGTGTAGGGCTCGGCCCGCTCGGGAATCAGCCCTTGCGCGCCGGTGACCACGACCTTCGATTCGATGGTGCCCAAAGTGGGTGCAGACGGATCGATGCGCACGATCGGGGCCAGCGGCACGACCTTGATGTTCTGGTAACGAAGGAAGGTGGCCGTAAGCAGGCGGCGGGCACTCTGGGGGTCCAGGTTGGCGCTGCCGCGAAAGTTCTCGTCGACGAGGTCCATCACGTCGCCGGTGTCTCGGTCCTCGATCGCGTCCTGCAGGGCTTCGGCGGTTTCGAGCAGCTGCTGTTCGGGTGCGGTGCGGCTGCAGGCCGCCAGTGCCACCGCCAGCAGCAGCAGCGCGACGCGCCGGGTGGGCCTTTGCAGCAGGGCGCGGGCCATCACACCAGACCGTTCCGAATGGCGTACACCGTGAGTTCCGCGTTGTTCGACAGGTGCAGCTTCTCGAGCACGCGGGCGCGGTAGACGCTCACCGTCTTGGGGCTGAGCATGAGCTCCTCGGCGATGTCGGACAGCTTCTTGCCCGAGGCGATCTTCTGCAGTGTCTGCAGTTCACGCTCGGACAGGCTGGCGTGAAGCTCCTCGGTTTCAGGGGCGCTGAGCGTGTCGACCAGCATCTGCGCCACTTCGGGTGTGACGAACTTGCGGCCCTGCATGACCACGCGGATGGCATTGACCAGTTCGGCCGGGTCGCCGGCCTTGTTCACGTAGCCACGGGCACCCGCACGCAGGCAACGGATGGCGTACTGGTCCTCCGGGTACATGGAGACCACCAGCACCTTCACCACCGATCCTTCGTCTTTCAGGGCGCCCAGCACCTCCAGGCCACCACGGCCAGGCATGTTCAGGTCGAGCACCAGCACGTCGCAGGTGGTCTTGCGCATGAGCTCGCGCAGCTCGGGGTAGCTGCCGGCTTCGCCGACGACCTGGATGTCGACGGCCTCGCTGATGGTGTCGCGGATGCCGCGGCGCACCACCGCATGGTCGTCACACAAGATCACCTTGATCATGGGTTTCCTTGGAATCGGGCTCGCTGGGTGGGGTCGGCTCGGTCGCCTGCAGCGGCACCGACAGGATGACCGACGTGCCTCGGGACGAGGTGCTGACGTCGAGCCAGCCGCCCACCTTGGCCGCCCGCTCGCGAAGTCCGAGCAGGCCGAATGATTTGGTTTTGCGCAGCGCACCGCTGCTCAGCCCGGGGCCGTTGTCGGTCACCTCGAGCGTGAGCACACCCTCGCCATCGTTGAGGTCGATCTCCACCTGAGTGGCCCCGCTGGCGTGTTTGGACACGTTGGTGAGGGCCTCCTGGGCCGTGCGGTAGGCCACGAGCTGAACGTCCCGCGGCACCTCGATGCGCTCGGCCGTGCGCCGAACGACCACCCGCAGGCTGGTGCGCCGCTCGAATCCGTTGGCCAGCCATTGCACCGCGGCCACGAGCCCCTGGTCCAGAATGGGTGGCCGCAGGTTCATCATGATCCGCTGGCTCGCACCCAGGGCGTGTTGCAGCATGTCCATGGCGGAGGCCACGTGGCGCTGCATGTCGGGGTCGGCGGCCCGGCGACCCACCCAGGCCAGGTCGAGTTTCACGGCGGCCAGCGCCCCGCCGATGTCGTCGTGGATCTCGCGGGCAATGTCGGCGCGCTCCTGTTCGATGCTGGTCTGCAGGTGCTCGGCCAGTTCGGCCAGGCGCTGGCGCGATTCGGCCAGTTCGGCATCGGCGCGCTCGCGCGCCTTGCGCGCCTCGCTCATCTCCAGGGCCCGCTTCACCACGTGGGACAGGCGGTGCATGCTGTCCTTGAGCAAGTAGTCGCTCACACCACGGTGCATGGCGTCCACCGCGGCGGTCTCGCCGATGGCGCCCGACAGGATCACGAACGGAATCTGCACCTGCAGTTCACGGGCCACTTCCCAGGCGTCCAGCCCGGAGAAACCGGGCAGGTGGTAGTCGGCCAGGATGATGTCGTGGCGGTTGCCCTGCAGCTCGCGGCGGAACTCCTCCAGCGAGTCGACCAGCGTGATCTCGTTGGCCAGCTGGCTGCGCTGGAGCGCGAACTTCACCAGCGCGTGGTCCACGCGGGAGTCCTCCAGGTGAAGGATGCGCACCACGCGCTGCTCGCTCGCTTCGCCGGGACCGGTCATGTGTCGGTGTGGATCAAGGGTGTGCAGAGGCGGCCAAATAGGCCTGAATCCGGGCCGTTTTCGGTCGATACCACCAAGAACGGTTGCAGAGAATTCTATTACCCCCTACCCCATCACACCGCCGCGCCCATGGAGTCCAACCCCTCTCTGTCGACCACGCCCACCGTCACGCTGCCCGTGGCGCTGGTGGCCGATCTGCAGGACTCGCTGCTGATGGCCATGACCGACCTGCAACGGCTGGAAGGTCTGCTTGACCACGCGACCGGCAACCTGCTGGAGCGTTTTGGCAACGCAAACCGGGACCTGGCCGCGCTGGAGACCGCCCGCGGCGAGCAACTCGCCAGCATTCGCCACAGCCTTCACCAAGCGGTGACCGAGCTGCAGTTCCACGACATGGCCACCCAGTTGCTGGTGCACACCGGAAAGATGCTGCAGGGCTGCGCCTGGCGCCTGGCCGAGCAGGCGATGGCGCCCGAAGAAGACGAAGTGCCGCTGAACCTGGACCCGATGCCGGACCGGCCCAGCCCCGTCACCCAGAACGAGATGGACGCCGGCTCCGTCGAACTGTTTTAAGTACCAGCCCGAGCGGCCGATATCACCCGAAGAACGGAGAACCCCATGCGATCCATCCTGGCCGTCGACGATTCGGCATCCATGCGAAAAATGGTGTCCTTCACCCTGACGGGTGCCGGTTTCCACGTGGTCGAGGCCGTGGACGGTCAAGACGCCTGGGAAAAGGCCCAGACCCACACCATCGACCTCGTGCTGACCGACCAGAACATGCCCAACCTGGACGGGCTGGGATTGACCCGAAAGCTGCGCGACCACCCCAAGTTCCGGGCCACGCCGATCCTGATCCTCACCACCGAGTCAAGCGACGCAATGAAACAGGCCGGGCGCACCGCGGGTGCGACGGGCTGGCTGGTCAAGCCCTTCGATCCGGGTCGCCTCATCGAGGTCATCCAGAAGGTCATCCGCTGAACGGCGGCCCCCCATTTCCCCCAGGAGCCACGACATGGGCGACATGATGAACGAGGGTCAACACCTCGGCAACGACATCGACCTCAGCCAGTTCTTCCAGATCTTCTTCGAGGAAGCCGGCGAGAACCTCGACCAGATGGAGCAGATGCTGCTCGCCCTGGACGTGGAGAATGCCGAAGACGAAGAGCTCAACGCCATCTTCCGCTGCGCACACTCGATCAAGGGCGGTGCGGCCACCTTCGGCTTCGCCGATGTCGCCGAACTCACGCACCAGGCCGAGTCGCTGCTGGACAAGCTGCGCCGCCACGAACTCAAGCCCACGACCGCCATGGTGGACGTGCTGCTGGAATCGAGCGATGCCCTGCGCGGCCAGCTGGCGGTGCACCAGGGCCGCTCCGGCACCAGCCCCGACACCGGCAACCTGGTGGCGCGCATCTATGCGCTGGCCAACAGCGAAGACCCACCCGAGGCCGCTGCCCCCGTGGCCACGCCGGCGGTGCAAGCCGTCGCGGCACCGGTGGCCGCCCCCGCGCCCGTCGCTGCCCCCGCCAAGCCGGCCGCCGCGACCACCAAACCCGCCAAGGGCGAGCGCGAGATCGACATCCACATCGGGCCGCTGGACAACCCCGCCGTGGCCGACGGCATCGCCGAACTGTTCCGCGACATTCCGGGCCTGGGCACCGTCACGCCGCTGAACTGCGACCAACCCGGCAAGCGCGTCTTTCGCGCGCGGACCGGCGCCAGCGACAACGAACTGCTGGACCTGTTCACCTTTCACGTGAGCCGCGAACAGATCCATATCCACGAGGCGGGCGAGGTGGTGCACGGCAAGGTGCCCATGCCTCCGGCCACCGAGGGGAAGGATTACGGGTTCTTCGAAGGTTCTCCGGGGCTCCCAGGCACCGATGCAGCGCCCGCGACCGCTGCCCGCAAGGAAGCCAGGCCCGCCGCCGACAACAAGGCCTCCTCGGCCGCCAGCACCGCCGGGCTCGAATCGACCACGCTGCGCGTGTCGGTCAGCAAGGTCGACCAGCTCATCAACCTCGTGGGTGAGCTGGTGATCACCCAGGCCATGCTGGCGCAAAAGAGCCGCGAGCTGGACAACAACGCCAACCACCCGCTGCTGGCGGGCCTGGCCGACCTCGACCGCAACACCCGCGACCTGCAGGAAGCGGTGATGTCGATCCGGATGATTCCGATGTCGGTGGTGTTCAACCGCTTTCCGCGCATGCTGCGCGACCTTGCGGCCAAGCTGGGCAAGAAGGTCGAGCTGGTCACGCAAGGCGAATCCACCGAGCTCGACAAGGGTCTGGTCGAAAAGATCACCGATCCGCTGACCCACCTGATCCGCAACAGCTGCGATCACGGCATCGAGATGCCCGAAGAACGTCGGGCCAAAGGCAAGAACGAGACCGGCAACATCATCCTGTCGGCCACCCACCAGGGCGGCAGCATCCTCATCGAGGTGCGGGACGACGGCAAGGGCCTCAACCGCGAAAAGCTGCTGGCCAAAGCGCGCGAAAAGGGCATCGACGCACCCGACAGCCTGAGCGATCAGGAGGTGTGGAACCTGATCTTTGCACCAGGCTTCTCCACCGCCGACCAGGTGACCGACGTGTCGGGCCGAGGCGTCGGCATGGACGTGGTCAAGAAAAACATCACCGCGCTCGGCGGCACGGTTGAAATCGACTCGGCCGAAGGCTATGGCATGCGCGTCTCGGTGCGCCTGCCCCTCACCCTGGCCATCATGGACGGCATGTCCGTCCGGGTGGCGGACGAGGTCTACATCCTGCCCCTGGCCAGCGTCATCGAATCGTTCCAGATCAAGCCGACCGACATCAACACCATGGCGCAGGGCGCCCGGGTGGTGAAGGTGCGCGACGAATACATGCCGGTGATCGAACTCGAGCAGATCTTCCATGTGCCCCGCTTCGAGCACAGCGGAGGCGTGCCGATCATGGTGGTCATCGAGGCCGATGGCCAGCGCGTCTCGCTGATGGTGGACGAACTGCTCGGCCAGCAGCAGGTCGTCATCAAGAACCTCGAGAGCAACTACCGCAAGGTGCCCAACGTCTCGGGCGCCACGATCCTGGGCGACGGCAAGGTGGCACTGATCCTCGACACCTCGGCCCTCGTTCGCCGCTCGAGGCACTGAATCCCACCCGGGCCGCGCAGGCGGCCCTCCACCCACCGGCACGCCCCGCGATGCTCACCCCTTCCGCCTCACGACGCCCTTCCCCGCAGCCGATGCCCCGCCTGGCCATGCCGGTCGACGACGGCCCCGTGGCCGAGGGCCGCGAGTTCGTCTGGTCCGACGACGACTTCACCCGCATCAAGGCGCTGATCTACAAGAAGGCCGGCATCAGCCTGCACGACGGCAAGCACGCGATGGTGTACAGCCGGGTGTCGCGCCGCCTGCGCGAAACCGGCCACGGAAGCTTCAAGAGCTACCTGGACTGGCTCGAGCGCCATGACGGCGCCGAGTGGCAGGAGTTCATCAACGCGCTCACCACCAACCTCACGGCCTTCTTCCGCGAGTCGCACCACTTCGATGCGCTGGCCCAGTTGCTTCGCAGCAAGCCGGGACATGCCTGGCGCATCTGGTGCTCAGCCGCATCCACCGGCGAGGAGCCTTACTCGATCGCCATGATCTGCGCCGAGGTCCTGGGTGCCAACGGGCAGTTCGAGATCGTCAACAGCGACATCGACACCAAGGTGCTGGCCACCGCACAGCGCGGCGTTTACAAGGTGGAGGGCAACAAGGGACTCTCTGCAGAACGGCTGCAGCGCTTCTTCCTGCGCGGCAAGGGCACCAACGCCGGGTTCATGCGGGTCAAGCCCGACCTGCAGAAGCACATGAGCTTTCAGGTGGTCAACCTGATCCAGGAGCTGCCGCTGCGGGACGCCTTCGACGTGGTGTTCTGTCGCAACGTGATGATCTATTTCGATGCACCGACGCAGCGCACGGTGCTCGAGCGGATCCACCGGGTGATGCGCCCGGGCGGTACGCTGTTCGTCGGCCATGCCGAGAACTTCAGCGACGCACGAAACCTGTTCACCCTGCGAGGCAAGACCGTCTATGAACGCCTCTAGCCTGGCCACCTCGGCGATCCGGCAGGCGCCGCTGCCGCGTGTGACACCGGCACCCGGCGTGGTGTCGCGCGTGGAGGAGTACAAGCGCCGCACGCCCAAGCCGGGCGAGGCATCGTTCTTCTTCCACGAGCCGCACTTCCGCAGCGATGCGGTCAAGGTGCTGCCCGGCGAGTACTACGTGACCGCGGACGAGCTGGTGGTCATGACCGTGCTTGGTTCCTGCATTGCCGCCTGCATCTGGGACCCCCGTGTTCGGGTGGGGGGCATGAACCACTTCATGCTGCCTGAAGGCGGCAGCGACTCGGGTGGACGCTACGGCTCCTACGCGATGGAGCTGCTCATCAACGAACTGATGAAACAGGGCGCCCGCCGGGAAACCATGCAGGCCAAGGTGTTCGGCGGTGGCGCCGTGATGAGCAGCTTCACCACCATGAACGTGGGTGAGCGAAACACCAAGTTTGTGCTGGACTACCTGCAGACCGAGCGCATCGCGGTGGTGTCCAAAGATGTGCTGGACATCCACCCGCGCAAGGTGTGCTTCTTTCCGGCCACCGGCAAGGCCATGGTCAAGCGCCTGGCGCATTCGCACCCCGACACGCTGGAGACCCAGGAGCGCAAGGGCAGTGCCGCGGTGGTGGCTACCAGCACGGCGGGCGGCTCCATCGATCTGTTCTGAGAGACATACCGGGAGAGGACCTTGGCAAAGATCCGAGTGGTGGTGGTGGACGATTCGGCGCTGGTGCGCAGCCTGCTGGCAGAGATCATCAACCGGCAGCACGACATGCAGTGCGTGGGCGCTGCCGCCGACCCGCTGGCCGCCCGCGAGATGATCCGCGAGCTCGACCCGGACGTGATCACGCTGGATGTCGAGATGCCTCGCATGGACGGGCTGGAGTTTCTCTCCCGCCTCATGCGGCTGCGGCCGATGCCGGTGGTGATGGTGTCCACCCTGACGGAGCAGGGGGCCGACATCACGCTGCGCGCGCTTGAACTGGGCGCGATCGACTTCGTGGCCAAGCCCCGTATCGGGGTGAGCCAGGGCCTGAACGAGCTCGCCGGCGACATTGTCGACAAGGTCCGCGTGGCGGCCGCGGCGCAGGTGCGCCGACTGGCGAGCGCCCCGGCCGCGAATTCCGCGCCGGCCGTGAACATTGCCGCGGGCGTTTCACACAGTCGGCCAGCCGGGCCCTTGCCGCGTGTTTCCACCGAGAAGATCATCTGCATCGGTGCTTCCACGGGAGGCACAGAAGCCATTCGTGAGGTGCTGGTGCCCATGCCAGCCGACGCACCCGCCATCGTCATCACCCAGCACATGCCCCCGGGATTCACCACCAGCTTTGCCAACCGGCTGGACAGCCTTTGCAAGATCCGCGTGGCCGAGGCCCGCGACGGCGAGCGCATCCTGCCCGGCCATGCCTACATCGCACCGGGTGGCCGCCACCTGCGCATCGAGCGCAGCGGCTCGAACTACGTGGCGGTGGTGGAAGACACCGAGCCCATCAACCGCCACCGCCCATCGGTGGAGGTGCTGTTCAAGTCGGCGGCGCGCGTCATCGGCCCCAACGCCATCGGCATCATGCTCACCGGCATGGGCGCCGATGGAGCAAGCGCCATGCGTGAAATGAAGGACGCCGGCAGCCACAACTATGTGCAGGACGAGGCGAGCTGTGTGGTGTTCGGCATGCCGCGCATGGCGATCCAGCATGGCGCAGCCCACGAGGTGCTTCCGCTGAACCAGATTGCCCCCGCGGTGCTCGCACGGCTGGCCAATGCACCGGCCGGCGTTCGCCACCGCATCTGACCCGACAGGTGATTCCATGAACCATCGACCCTTCGCCCGACGCGCCCTGATCACCCTCGCTGCCGCCCTGCCCCTGCTGGTCACCGCAGGCATGGCCGCCGCCCAGAACCTGACCGAGCCCAAGGGACGAGTGATCTTGACGGTCGATGGAAAGATCGGCGCCACCAACAAGGGCAGCACCGCGGTGTTCGACATGGCCATGATCGAGGCCCTGCCCCAGCACAGCTTCACCACCCGCACCCCCTGGTACGACAAACCGGTGAAGTTCACCGGCCCCCGGCTGGCCGATCTGCTGGCGGCGGTGCAGGCCAAGGGCACCACCGTGAACGCCACGGCCATCAACGACTACACCATCCGCATTCCGGTGTCCGATGCAGCCGCCCAGGGCGTGATCGTGGCGCGTCTGCTGGACGACAAGCCGATGGCCGTGCGCGACAAGGGACCGCTCTTCGTGGTCTACCCCTTCGACAGCAAGGCCGAACTTCGTTCGTCGACCTATTACGAGCGTTCCATCTGGCAGCTCAAGCGGATGAACATCGAATGAACCAGCCTCCCCGCGGTTTTGCCGCCTGGGGCCCGCGGCACTGGACGCTGGCGATTTCGGCGCTGCTGATGGTGACGCTGATTCCGCTGGGGTGGCTTCAGTGGCGCCAGTGGCAGTTGCTGCAGGACACCGACACGCGACAGGTGGACTCGATCATGTGGCAGGCCTACCAGCTCGAACGCGAGCTGACCCGGCTGGACGAGGTGGTGGTCGCCGCTTCGAGGCGGGAGCCCGACGTGCTGCCCGACGATCTGATGGAGCGCCACGAGGTGTTCCTGAGCCGCATCGAACTGATCAGCGCCATTCCGCGCCGCGACCTGCTGGCCGCCTGGCACGGGTTCGAGCCGCTCCTGCTGGAAGTCCGGAAGTTCGAGCAATTGGCCGAACCGCTGTTCGCCAGCCCGGACCGCCTGATCAACGACCCGGCGGCGCTGGAGCTTCTGCACGGCGAAGCCCGGCGCTTGGGCCCGGCCCTGTCCGAACTCACCCGTGAGGCGAACCGCGCGGTGGCGCGGTTCCTGGACGAGCGCAACACCCAGTTGCGCCGCCAGGGTCTGCTGCTCATCGTTCTGGCGGCGGTGCAGGTCGTCGCCATGCTGCTTTTCGTGACCCTGCTGGTTCGACACATCCGACAGCAGGCACAGCAGTACGCGAAGCTGCAGCATCTCAGCCAGGAGCTGGCAGCGGCCCGTGATCAGGCGGAAGCCGCCAACCAGGCCAAGAGCGCCTTCCTGGCCAACATGAGCCATGAAATCCGCACCCCGTTCCAGGGTGTGCTCGGCATGCTCAAGTTGCTCGAGGACACCCGCCTGACCAGCCAGCAGCGCGACCATGTGCAGACCGCTTCGGACTCGGCCCAGCACCTGCTGGGCATCGTCAACGACATCCTCGACATCTCCACGATCGAATCGGGCACGTTGAAGCTGTCGCCGGCCGCGCTCAATCTTTCGCAGATGGCCAGCGACGCCGTGGCCCTGCTGGAACCGCTGGCACGCGACAAGGGCGTGACACTGACCTGCGTTTGCGACGAGAGGCTGCCGGGCTGGGTGATGGCCGACGCCACGCGCGTCCGGCAGATCCTGCTGAACCTCCTGAACAACGCCATCAAGTTCACGCCGAAAGGCAGCATCGAAGCCATTCTGGAACCCGACAGCGGTCTGCCCGACGGCATCCGGATGACGGTTCAGGACACGGGCATCGGCATGGACGCCGACACCCTCGGTCAACTGTTCACCCGCTTCTACCAGGCCGACAGCTCGCTTCGCCGCCGCGTGGGCGGCACGGGCCTCGGGCTCGAGATCTCGCGCACGCTGGCGCGCATGATGGGCGGCGACATCACCGTGCAGAGCACCCCCGGAAGGGGATCGGTCTTCGTGGTCACGCTCAGCCTGCCCCGCTGCGATGCGCCGCCGGTGGACCATGCGGCGCTCATGGACGACGAGGCCTGGGAACGCCGCCGCGTGGCACCGACCAGGCGCCTTCGCCTGCTCGTGGCCGAAGACCACCCGGTCAACCTCAAGTACCTCAGCCTGCTGATCGAGCGCATGGGGCACGAAGCCCAGTTCTGCGAGAACGGCTTCGAGGCGCTGCAACTGCTGCACCGCGACCCATTCGATGTGGTGCTGCTCGATTACCACATGCCCGTGCTGGACGGCATTGCCACGGCGCGGGAGATCCGCGCGCTGCCATTCCCGGCCAAGCAGGTCCCGATCATCATGGTGACGGCCGACGTGGTGAACGACACGCGCAAGCTGGCGGATGAAGCTGGCGTGACCCAGTTCGCCCCCAAGCCGCTGCAGGAAGCGGATCTGCGGCGCGCGCTGCGCCGATGTGGCTTGTTTGGCGACTCTGCGGAAACGGCACCGGCCGAGCTGCAGGCCACGGTGCGGCTGGAACGCAGCCCTCACCAGCTGATCGATGCCGATGTGCACGGACAGCTGAGGGACATGATGCCCGGCGATATGCTGACCGAGCTCTTGGGCATGTTGTTCGATGGGCCCGATGGCACAGTGCCCGTGCTCCAGCGCGCACTGGCCGAAGAAGACGTCACCGCCATCGTGTACCAGGCGCACCGGCTCAAGGGGTCGTGCATGCTGATCGGCCTGCGCGCACTGGTGAACGTGTCGGGACGCATCGAGAAGGCCGGTACCTCAGGGGACATGCAGGCGCTGCGCGCGCTTGCTGACACCCTTCGGGTCGATGTTCACGACACCCGTGCTGCACTGCCCGCATTTTCTCCGAACGGATTCGACCTCAGCCTGACCTGAGAGGGGTCAACGGCGATCAGGCCCGGTGGCTCACACCCGGCGTCCGGTCATCGGGCGTCGCCGGGGATTCATAGGCGCTGATCGCGCGCGGTACCACCGGGCTCACGCCGGCCTGCTGCTCGGCCTCGCGGGCCAGAGCCTGTTCGACGACCGCCGCGCTGGCGTCCCACACCTTGCGAAGCGCCTGGCGCAGCTGCTCCACCGTTTCGGCCTGCGCTTCCTGCAGTTCCAGTGCCCGCCGGGCCTCGGCTTCGCGGCGCTCCGCCTCGGCCATGCGCTGTTCCGCCAGATCGGCCTGCACCCGGGCCGCGTCGGCGGGCTTCACCGACGACGGCGTGGCCCGGGAATCGCGTGCCGGGGCCTGGCTGCGGCGCTGTTCCAGTCCGGTCTGCGCATCGCGGGAGGCCGGCGCAGCCGGCGCCACGGCGAGCACCGCCGGTACGGCGGTGGACACGGGTGCACTGGCCGACGTCCAGGCGCTGGGTTGGGTGGGACTGGTTGGGATCATGGCTACCCCCGAGAAGTGTGGCTCCGGCACAAACAGGCCGGGTGTTCTGATGGGCTATCGGTGGAAAAGGGGGGGACTTTAGGTTCAGTTCTGCGGTTCCGACCAGCGGCAACACGTACCCACGAGGGGTATCGGGGCCGCCCGGTGAAGACACTGGACCCCGATCCAGTGCACCCCCAGGAGGACCCGCGTGACCCACCGCACGAACGACCGGCAACCCAAGGCACCGGCCTTGACCCACAAGGCCGCACCACCCGCCCACCTGCCCGGGGAATTCCTGGTGCGGTTCCGACCGGCGGCCCTGCGCGCAGCGATGACCTTCACCCGTGGCCCGCGCGACGGGTTCGAGGCGCACCGGATTGCCGCGGCATCCAGCCAGGCGCTGCTCATGAACCACCTGCACGACCGGTTCGGCCTGCGGTCGGTCGAACCGGTCTTCACGCTCGACCCGCTGCACGCGCTGGCGAGCCGGTTTGCCAGCTGGCAGCGCGCGCTGGCCCGCACCCTGGGCGACGCACTGGCGCCCGGCGGAGAAGGCTTCGCGATCCTGCGCTTTCCGGACGGGCCCGGTACCGACCCGCGCCGGCTGGACCGCCTGCTGCGCAACAGCGAGGAAATCGACCTGGTGGAACCGGTGCCGGCGCGCTGGCTCAGCGCGCCGCGCCGACCCGACCCCGCCCTGAACCGCCAGTGGGGCCTGCGCGCCATCCGGCATTTCGGCGCCCGGCGAACCAGCGCGCACCGCGTGCCGGTGGCCGTGATCGACAGCGGCATTGACCGCCACCACCCGCTGCTGCCCGATTCGGTCGTGACCCGTTACGACCACGACGGCCTGTCGCCCGACGATCTGGAGGGCCATGGCACGCACGTGGCTGGCACCATTGCGGCCCTCTGCGACGACCTGGCCGGCTGCAGCGGCATCGCCAACTGCCCGCTGCAGGTGTGGAAGGTGATCGACGACCGGCCGATGGGCGATGGTCGGCGCTATGTGGCGTTCGCCCAGTACCTTCGCGCGCTGGCCGCGGTCGAGACATCGGGTGCGCGGGTGCTCAACCTGAGCCTGGGTGGCACCGCGAGCAGCCAGACCGAGACCCGCCTGTTCCGTCGGCTGCGCGCAGCCGACGTGTTCGTGGTGGCCGCGATGGGCAACGAGCGCGAACTGGGCGATCCGGTGGAATACCCCGCCGCCTACCCCGGCGTGCACGGGGTGGCGGCGGTGGACGAACTGGACCGGCACGCGCCGTTTTCCAACACCGGCCGGCATGCGTTCCTGAGCGCACCGGGTGTCAACATCCTGTCGACGGTACCGACATCGGCCCGGGCGGGGCCCCCGTTCGACACCAGTTCGGGCACCTCGATGGCCACACCGCACGTGGCGGCGGTGGCTGCACTGGTGCGCGCCCGCCACCCCGACTGGGGCGTGCCGCAGGTGGCCGCCCACCTGGCCGCCACCGCACGGCCGGCCGCCGGTCAACGCGCCGGGAAGCGCAGCAACACATTCGGACACGGGATCGTCAACCAGGAAGATGCCTTGCGCTGACCCCTCTGGCATACTGACCGTTCATCCGAGGGTCTCCTCCATGAACGTGTTGTTCAAGCTGAAGTCTCGCGCGTCCCGGCGCTCGCGCGACGAAGTCACGCGAACGATCGAAGAGCGCTTCCACTGCCGGCCCGAGCAGGTGTTTCCCGGAGCGTCCACCCACGCCATGGCAGACGTGTACGAAGTGCGGGTGTCGCAGACCGACGCGCCTGGCGCGGTGGCACTGCTCACCGGGCTCCGCGCGGTCGAGTACGCCGAAATCGAGCCCGTGCGCGGGCTCAAGGCCGCCGGGCCGGCCTGACCCTCCCCCCGTCGCCGCCCGACGGTCGTCTACAGACCGCTTAAGGCCCGGTTAATCACCGACCCCGAGCATCGCCTCCGAGCCACCCGCCCTCGCGGGTGCCCGGAGATTCCATGCCCACGCTTTCCATGGCCTGGCCACCCCATGCGGCCATGCCTCCCGGCCTCACCCAGCCAGCCGGATTCCCCACCCTGCGAGAGCATGGGCCGGGCGACCCGGGCCGCGCGGCGGTCGAGGCCTACATCCGGACCGTGTTTCGCGACCGCTTCGGCGCCGACGTGCACCACTTTGCCCCCATGCTGGTGGGCCTGCACGACGCCGATGGCACCCTGGTGGCCGCCGCCGGCTACCGTGCCGCCGATCAGGGCCCGCTGTTCCTGGAGCGCTACCTGGATGCCCCGGTGGATCAGCGCCTCACCGGCGCATTCGATCAGCCGGTCCTGCGCTCGCGCATCGCCGAAGTGGGCCACCTGGCGTCCACCCGGGCAGGCGAAGGGCGCCGGCTGATCCTGCTGATGGCGCCGCTGCTGGCGCGCGAGGGCTTCGACTGGATCGTGAGCACCCTCACCCAGGAACTGCGGCAGCTCTTTGTTCGCCTCGGTGTGGCCCCGATCGCCCTGGGCATGGCCGATCCCGCCCTGCTGGGCGAAGACGCTGGCGACTGGGGCAGCTACTACGACCACCGCCCGCTGGTGCAGGCCGGACAACTGCAGGTGGCCCTGCAGGCGCTGCAGCGCCGGGGCGGACGGGCATGAACGCGGTGCTGCGCTCGGTCAACTGCGCCTGGACGGCCGCCGATTGGAGCGAAGAAGTGCGCCAGGCCGGCGTCGCGCTGGCCGAGGCGGGTGCCCGTGTGGTGGCGACCCTGCTCGACAACGGCGCCGCGTTTGTCGCCATCGACGAAGCGGCCCTCGCCGATGGTGTGGTGCATGTGCCGCTGCCTTCGTTCTTCACCTCCGCTCAGGTGGCCCATGCCATGGACGCCGCCGGTGTGGACACGCTGATCGCGGCACCGGCGCTGGCGGTGCAATGGCCCGAACTGGCTTGGCGAACGCGGCGACTGGCCAAGGAAACGGTCTGTCTGGCCCGGCGCGAAACCGCCCACCGCCCCCTGCCGCCCGGAACCGCCAAGGTCACGTTCACCTCGGGCACCACCGGGCAGCCCAAGGGGGTCTGCCTTGGCGCGGCGGCGCTGGATGCCGTGGCGCAAAGCCTGGTGCGGACCCTCGGGCCGCTCGGCATCGAACGCCACCTGAGCGTGCTGCCCTATGCCGTGCTGCTGGAAAACGTGGCAGGGTCGATGGCCGCGCGCTTCCAGGGAGCCACGCTGATCTCGATGCCCGCGGCCGCCGTGGGCCTGAGTGGGTCGTCGAGATTCGACCCGGCGGTGCTGGACGGCACCGTGCGCGAGCAGCAGGCGGGCAGCCTGATCCTGCTGCCCCAGATGCTGCGCGCCTGGTGCGCATTCCTGGCCACCAGCGGCCAGCGCGCCAGCGAGTCGCTGCGCTTCGTGGCCGTGGGCGGCGCGGCGGTCGGCGCACCGCTGCTCGGCCAGGCGCGCTCGCTGGGCATACCAGCCTTCGAGGGCTATGGCTTGTCGGAAGCCTGCTCGGTCCAAAGCCTGAACCTGCCGGGCGCCGACCGCGCCGGCAGCGTGGGACGGGTGCTGCCGCACGGTGAGGTGCGTGTGACCGACTCTGGCGAGATCGAGGTGCGCGGCAGCCTTCACCTGGGCTACCTCGGCGACACCGAACCCGTGCCTTCCTGGTGGCCCACCGGCGACCTCGGCCACCTCGACGACGACGGCCATCTCTTCATCGAGGGCCGCCGCAAGAACGTGCTCATCACCGGCTTCGGCCGCAACGTGTCTCCCGAATGGGTGGAAACGGTGCTCGCCAGCCAGCCAGCCATCGCGCAGGCGGTCGTCATGGGCGACGGTCTGCCCGAACTGCAGGCGGTGATCTGGCCTTCGCCCGCGGCCGGCCAGGAGCCTCACGCCGCCATTGCCCAGGCGGTCGAGCGCGCCAACCGCGGGTTGCCCGACTACGCCCGCATCGGCGCCTGGGTCATCGGTCAGGCGGCACACGACCAGGCGCACGGGCTGTTCACCCCCAATGGCCGGCCGGTGCGCGCGCGCGTGCACGCCCGCTACAGCCCGCTGTTGCCGGACAGCGCCCAACCCGACCCGACGCAAGCCACATCCCCCATTTCCATTGCATGAGGACATCCGCATGACGTTTCACACCACGCTCGAACGCGACACCGCCGAAGCCCGCCAGCGGCTGTTGGCCACGCCCATCATCCAGGGCGCACTGGCCGGCCAGGTGTCGGTGCCCAGCTACCTCGCCTTCCTGCGCGAGGCCTACCACCATGTGCGCCACACGGTGCCGCTGCTCAAGGCCATGAAGGCCGCATTGCCCGCGCGACACCAATGGCTGAACGAGGCGCTGGACGAGTACATCGAGGAAGAGGCCGGTCACGACGAGTGGATCCTCGACGACATCGCGGCCTGTGGCGGCGATGCACAAGCCGTGCGCTATGGCCAGCCCGCGGTGGCCACCGAGGTGATGGTGGCCTACGCCCACGACACCATCCAGCGGGGCAATCCGCTGGGGTTCTTCGGCATGGTGCATGTGCTCGAGGGCACCAGCGTGTCGCTGGCCCTGCTGGCGGCCGACGCCATCCAGAAGCCGCTGGGCCTGCCCGACGCCGGCTTCAGTTACCTGCGCTCGCACGGCACCCTCGATCGTGAACACACCGCGCACTTCGCCCTGTTGATGGACCGCATCGACGACCCCGCCGACCAGCATGCCATCGTGCACGCGGCCAAGGTGTTCTATTCCCTGTACCGAGATGTGTTCCTGAGCCTGCCCATGCCGCAGACCGTGGCGCGACAAGAGGCGGTGGCATGAAGCCGGACCTTTCTCGGGTGCTGATCACCGGCGCTGGCGGCGGCATCGGCCGTGCCATGGTGGCGGCGCTGCACGGCGCCGGTGCCCGCACCATGGGCGTGGCGCGCCAGGCGCAGACGGTTGAATCCGGCCGGGCCGGTGAACCGCAGGTCTGGGTTCAGGGCGACCTCACCCAACCCGCCGACATCGCCCGGGTCGCCCGCACCGCCATCGCCTGGGGCGTGGACACCGTGGTCCACGCGGCGGGCCTGCCTGCCTTCGGCGCCTTCGAGACGCTGGCACCCGACGAAATGGCCCGGGTGCTGCAGCTCAACCTGTGGTCGCCCATGGCGCTCACCCAGGCGCTGCTGCCGCACCTGCGGCAAGTGCCCGAATCGCGCATCGTGTTCGTGGGCTCGGCGCTGGGGCGCATCGGCGTGCCGGGCTCCTCGGTGTACGGCGCCAGCAAGGCCGGGCTTCACCGGTTCGCCGAAGCCCTGCGCCGCGAACTGGCGGGGACCTCGGTGGGCGTGCAATGGCTCGGGCCCCGCGCCACACGCACCGCCTTCAACAGCCCCGCCAGCGACGCCTTCAACCAGGCCACCGGCACGGCGGTCGATCCGCCGGAGCGGGTGGCGCAGGCACTGATCGGCCTGCTCGCCAGTGGCGACGCCGAACGCCACATCGGCTTCCCGGAACGCCTTGCGGTGCGCCTGAACGGCGCGTTCGGCCCCTGGCTCGACACCGGTTTTCGAAAGCACCGCGATGCGCTGCTGCCCACCACCACCAAAGGAATCCCCACATGAAACCCGCCACGAAAAAGTCCCTTGCCGCCCTGCTCGCCATGAGCCTGTGGCTTCCCTTTGCCCTGCACGCCGCGCCGGTGGACGATGCGGTGAGCGAACTGCAGCGAGACTGGGAGGTGATTCGCTACCAGACGCCTTCGAAGGAACGCGAGAAGCGGTTCGAAGCCCTGAGCACCAAGGCGCACGACACCAGCACGGCGTTCAACGGCCGCAGCGAGGCGCTGGTGTGGGAAGGCATCATCCTCAGTTCGTGGGCCGCCGAGCGCGGGGGCCTGGGCGCACTTTCGCTGGTCAAGCAGGCCAAGGCGGTTTACGAGAAGGCGATCGAGATCGACGGCAACGCGCTCGACGGATCGGCCTACGCCAGTCTGGGCGTGCTCTACCACAAGGTGCCGGGTTGGCCCATCGGCTTTGGCGACAAGGCCAAGGCCGAGACGCTGCTGAAAAAGGCGCTCGCGATCAACCCCAACGGCATCGACCCCAACTTCTTCTACGCCGAGTTGCTGATGGACACCAACCGCGCCGAACAGGCGATGCCCTACCTCGAGCGCGCACTGGCCGCCCCGCCACGGTCGGGGCGCCAGGTGGCCGACGCCGGCCGCCGCGAGGAAATCAAGGCCTTGATGGCCAGGCTCAACGCTCGCTGAGCACGGCCTGCACGTGCTGGCCATCGGCCGAAAGCCGGTGCGCTAGTGCCAGGCCGTGAAGCTCGGCGATCCGCCGGGCGATCGAAACGCCCAGGCCGCTGCCGCTTTCGCTCTGCCCATCGGGGCGGTGGTAGCGCTCGCCCCAGTCGGCCATGTCGTTCGGTCGCAGCCCCGGCGGCGCCTCGTTGTCGACGCAGACGCCCCGCGCGGAGAAACGCAGCCACACGGTTGAACGCTCCGGCGCATACCTCACCGCGTTGTCCAGCAGGTTGCGCAGCAGCAGCCCCATCAGGTTGGCGTCGCCGCGCCAGGCCGGGATCGCCCCCTCGGGCTCCGGCCCATCACCCCAGTCGCAGGCCAGCTCGACGCGGCGGCGTTCGGCCAGGGGCAGCACGTCGGACATGACCTGTTCGACCAGGCCCGGCCAGTCGAGTGGTTTCGGGTCTTTCAGCCGGTCGGTGGCTTCCAGCCGCGACAGGCCGAGCATCTGGTCCACCAGCCGCGACAGCCGGGCCAGCCCCGCGTCGAGGGCGCGCGAGGCACGTTGGCGCTCGGCATCGCCACTGGCGCCGCGGTACACCGACCATTGAGCGGCCAAAACCGAGATCGGGGTGCGCAGTTCGTGCGCGGCATCGGCGGTGAAGCGCCGCTCGCGCGCGAGCGTGTCGTCGATCCGGGAGAAAAGGCCATTCATGGCAGCCAGCAGGGGCTGGAGCTCGCGCGGTGCGCGCTCGACCGCCACCTGACCGAGGTTGTCGGCATCCCTTTGGCCCAGTTCGTCGGCCAGATCGCGCATGGGCGCCAGCGCCGTGCGAACCGCCCAGGCCATGGCCGCGAGCAGCAACGGGAGCACCAGCAGCCAGGGGAGCAACTGACTGCCCAACAACCCCCAGACCAGTTCGTCCCGCTCATACATGCGCTGCCCGGCGGCCACCAGCCATTGCCCCTGGGGAGCCTGCAGGTAGAAGATCCGCCAGGGTTCGCCTTCGATGATCTGGTCGGTGAAACCAGACGCATCGGATCGCCAGGGCAGCTGGGCCCCCTCGCGATCCACCAGCACGCGTTCCCCTGTGCGGTTCCAGACGGCGATGGCGAGGTCTTCGAGGTCGGCCTCACCGCCCAACGCGTTGCCGGCGGTGGGCGGCGGCGACGGCGCCTCCGGGCGCGAGATGCCCTGACCTGCCGTGAGCACCTGCACCTGGCGGGCCAGGCGGATCAGTTCGGTGTCGAACAGCTCGTTGACCTCGTGCCGGGCCTTGGCGGCCGATATCGCCAGGGCGGCTCCCCACACCAACGGCGCGCAGACCAGCAGGTAGACGAGCAGTCGGCGCTGCAGGCTCAAGGTGCGTCCTCGGGATCGGCGGGCCCCAGTGAATAGCCCACGCCGCGCACCGTGCGGATCACCCCGGGGTGGATCTTGCGGCGCAGGTGGTGCACATGAACCTCGAGGGCGTTGCTTTCAGGTTCACCGCCGCTCCAGTCGTACAACCGCTCCTGCAGTTGCGCCTTGGACAGCACGCGCTGCGGCTGCTTGAGCAGGGCCTCGAGCAGCGCGGTCTCGCGGGCCGTGAGCTCCACGGCGCGGTCGTTCCAGTGCACCTGGCGGCTGGCCGGGTCGTACCGCAGCGGGCCGTGGGTCCACTCGGTCTGGGCGCGGCCGGTGGAGCGGCGCAGCATGGCGCGCAGGCGCGCGGCCAGTTCCTCGATCGCGATCGGCTTGATGAGGTAATCGTCGGCCCCGGTGTCCAGGCCCGCCACGCGCTGGTCCAGGCCGTCGCGCGCCGTGAGCACGAGCACGGGCAGGGGCACACCCCGTTCGCGCCACCGCTTCAGCCAGCTCAAACCATCGGTGCGCGGCAGCCCGAGGTCGAGCACCATGGCGTCGTAGGCGGCTGTCGACACGGCCTGGTCTGCCTGCTCGCCATCGGTGAACCAGTCCACCACATGACCTTGCTGGCGCAGCCCGGTGCTCAGGGCGTCGCCCAGCTCGGGGTCATCTTCGAGAACGATCAATCGCATGGGCAAAAGCGGGCAAAGCGCGACAGCGTGCGCGCGAAGGCTTAACCGGAACTTAAGCGCTCTCGCGGGGGCGCACCACCGTGACCGGCACGGGTGCGGCCTGCACAAGATCGATCGTGACCGATCCCAGCACCCGGTCGGCCAGCCCGGCGGCTCCCGCGCCCATGAAGATGGCGTTGACGCCGTGGCGATCGGCCACGTCCAGCAGTGCATTGGCCACTTCGCCCGTCTGCACCACCTCGGTGTCGACCTGCACACCAGCGGCCGCCAGCAACTGCAGCGCGGGGCGCAGCAGGTCGTGGCCGGCCTCATCGGCCACGCGCTGCAGCACCTCGGGGTCGTGTGCGGTCACCAGCTCGTACAGCGACGCGCTTTCCTGCACGTTGGCCAGCACACAGCGCACCCGCAGGCCGGCACCCACACACTCCAGCACATGGTGCACCGCGGACAGCGCCTCGGTGGAGCCGTCCAGGGGGATCAGGATCTTGAACACGTCGCACCTCCAGTGGTCGTCATGGGTGCAGCTTACCCGTTCGGCGGGCCGGAGAATCAGTACGGGCGCTCGTTGTGGACGCACCAGTACAGCTCGATGTGCTCGGCCACGTCGATGAACTTCGTGAAGCTGACCGGCTTTTCGATGTACGAGTTGACGCCGTGGTCGTAGGCCGACTTGAGGTCGCGGTCGTCGCGGGACGACGTGAGCACCACCACCGGGATCCGGCGGGCCAGCTCGTGGCGCTTGAAGGTCTGCAGCACCTCCAGACCGGTGATCCGGGGCAGGTTGATGTCGAGCAGGATCACCGCCGGCATCGGCTCGCCGGCCTCCCACCGCGGGAGAAAAGCCAGCGCCTCCTCGCCATCGCGGGCAATCTGGATTTCGTTGGAAAACTTGCGCTTGCTGAAGGCGCGCAACGTCAGATCGAGGTCCATCGGGTTGTCCTCGACCAGCAGGATGGGTGGCAACGACACGGTTCGGTTGCTCATGCGGGGAACTCCAGGAAAAAGGTGGCGCCGCCACCGGGCTGGCTCTCAGCCCAGACGCGGCCGCCCATGCGCTGCACCGCCTTGAAGACCAGGGCCAGGCCGACACCCGTGCCCGGATAGTCTTCGGCGCGCTGAAGGCGCTGGAAGATGCCGAAGATCCTGTCGTGGTACTTCATGTCGAAACCCACACCCTCATCACGCACCCACACCATGTGCCGTCCGGCTTCGGTTCTCGAGCCGATCTGCAGCCTGGGCACCTCGCCAGGCCGCGTGAACTTGAGCGCGTTTCCAACAAGATTGCGGACCACCAGCGACAGGCCCTCGCGGTCAAGTGTCAACCGCATGGGCTGCAAATGCAACTGCACTTCCGCACGGGTTCGCTCGATATCTGCACCGAACTCCTCCAGCACGCGCTCCACCGTCGCGGCCAGGTCGATCGGCTGCATGTCCAGCGTGCGGCGCTCCATGCGCGAATAGTCGAGCAGGTCGTTGATGAGCGCGCTCATCTGCTCCACGCCGCGCCGGATGCGCCGGACAAACCCCTGTGCGTCCTCGTCCATTCGGGGACCGTACTCCTCCTCGAGCAACTGGCTGTAGCCGTCGATGCCTCGAAGCGGCGCCTTGAGGTCATGCGAAACCGTGTAGGTGAAAGCCTCGAGTTCGCGGTTGGCCGCGCTGAGCTGCTCGGTGCGTTCGGCCACGCGGCGTTCCAGCTCTGCGTTGGTGCGCTGCAAGGCCAGCTGGGCCTGCTTGATCGGGGTGATGTCGAGCAAGGTGCCCGAGTAGCGCCAGCCGCGGTCGGGTCCGCGGTGGCGCTCCATGCTCGCCCGGAACCAGCGCTCCTCGCCCAGGTCGGGGTGGCGCCGGAACTCCGTGTGGATGACGGCAAGAGCCGCGTCGGCCGAGCGCATGAAGACCTCGACGCGCTGGCGATCCTCCGGGTGAATGCAGTCGAGGTATCCGCCCAGATCGGGCGGGGCACCGAGCGACGGGTCGCGCCCGATGTTGCGGAACATCTGGTCCGACCACCACACCGAGTGGTCGGTTGCGCCGTACTGCCAGCAGCCCAGACCGGCCAGCCCTTCGGCCTGTTCCAGCAGGGATTTCTGTTCGCGGAGTGCTTCGCTGGCCTGCATCCGCTCGGTCACGTCTCTCACGGTGGCGAACAGCCGGTGCAGGGTGCCATCGGCCAGGCGCAGGGCACGCACGTCGAGTTCGGTGTGCACGATGCGCCCGTCGCCCCGTATGTAGCGCTTCTCCATCTGGTAGTGGTCGGTCCTGCCCTCGATCATTTCCTGCAGCAGGGTGAGGTTGTCGTCCAGATCGGGCTGGGGCGTGATCTCGGTCCACGGGATGTCCAGCAGTTTCTCGCGCGGGTAACCCAGGATCTCGCACATGCGGTCGTTCACCTGCAGCCATCGCTTGCTCATGGGTTCCGAGATCCCCATGCCGATGAAGGGCAGGTCGTAGAAGAGGCGCTGCACCTCGCCCTGCTCGCGCAACGCCATCTGCGCGTCCTTCTGCGCGGTGATGTCGAGCAGGATGCCGCTGATGCTGGCGATCTCGCCCGAGGCATTGCGGGTGATGGACGTGCGGTCGTCGATCCACACGTACCTGCCGTCGGCGCACCGGAGCCGGTATTCCTGGCGGTACTCGTTGCGCCCGGCCGCCCAGTGCGCCTGGATCTCCCTGTTCATGCGGTCGACGTCGTCGGGGTGCACGAGGTCGTCCCAGTCGACTCCCCCGGCCATGAGCTCTTCGGGCGCATAGCCCCACTGCTCCACATTTCGGCTGAGGTAGGTCATGGGCCAGCCGGGGCGGTTGGCCCACTCGATCACCACGGCGGGTGAACGGTCCACCAGAGCGTAAAGGTGGCGAAGCTGTTCCTGCTGCTTCTGCAGGCGCTCGGCCATGCGGTCGGCGACCGCCCCGATGTGGGCCAGTTCGTCGCGCCCCTGCAGCCCCGTGCGGCGCTCCAGACGGCCTTCGCCAATGGCCGCCAGCGTGGCCGACAAGCGCTCGGCGCGGCGAAACCAGACGAAATGCAGCACCAGCGCCAGTGCGGCCACCAGCACCACCAGAAGAAACGACTCACGCAACACCTCTTCGCGCAGCTGGGCCAGCCGCTGGGACAGGGGCAGGCTGATGTCGACCACCGCAATCAGCCGGCGCCCGCTGCTGAAGGGCACCACACCCACCAGCTCGTTGGTCCCGGCGCGGCGCTGGAGCGAAATCGAGAGCTGCCTCACGTCGGCGGCGGGCAGCGCACCCAGATGGGCCAGCGCCGGCCGCTCAGCCAGCACTTCGTCGAACCGCCGTCCGATGTCGGCGCGCACCAGCGAGGCCTGGATCAAACCGTCGGGCTGCAACAGGAACGTGCTCTGCATGCCCTCGTAAAGGCCCATGCCGCCCACCAGGCTGCGCACGAGTTTGAGGTTGCTGCTGTCACCCTGCAGGTAGAGCCGGCTCTGCTCCACCGCCAGGCGTTCCAGCAGGCGACGGGTTTCCACCGCTTCCACTTCGTGCTCGATCAGGCGCAGACCATTGAGGTAGTTGACACCCGAGGCCAGCGCCGCAAAGACGGCCAGGAGCAAGGGCGCCAGCCAGCGCCCCGGCGGCGTCCACCGCCCGGCCCGCCGCATCATGGGCGGTCCTCCTCGGCCAGGACACGCTGCAGCGGCCCGAC
The DNA here is from genome assembly GCA_943371665.1 of Synechococcus sp. UW140. Taxonomy (GTDB): domain Bacteria; phylum Pseudomonadota; class Gammaproteobacteria; order Burkholderiales; family Burkholderiaceae_C; genus Hydrogenophaga. The sequence goes on along the minus strand of CALRVR020000009.1, from coordinate 113,756 downwards.
ATCGACCATGTCGCGCAGCAAGGGCATGCGCCGGATCGCGCCCAGGTCCATCAGCGCACTGCCCACCGCCTGCGCGCGGGCCTCGAGCTCGATGCCGGGCCCGGTCAGTTGCAGCAGGGACTCGCGCAACGGAACGAACTTCAGTTCGGTCAGCAGGGACCGGTACTGTTCGGGTCCGAGATCGGTGCCGCGTGCCAGCGCAGCACTCGCGGCAACGGGGTCGGCCTGGAGGGCCGCCAAACCTGCGGCCCACGACCGAAGCAGCGCATCGACCGCGTCGGGACGCTGGGTCAGCAGCTCGCTGCGAACCACCAGCACATCGACGATTTCGCCCTGGATCTCCCGGCTGGAGAAGATGGGCTTGAAGCCGGCTTCGATCAGTGGACCGGAGATGGGCGCGTAGCTCACCGCCGCAGCCACGCTGCCCTCGCGCAGCGCATCCAGGTGGCCATTGGACTCCATGTTGACCACCCAGATGTCGCGGCGCGTCATGCCGGCGCGCTGCAGCATTCGCTGAAGCAGGAGTGCACCCACCGACGAATCCTCGACCGCCACGAACTTCCCGCGCAACTGCATGGCGTTATCGATGCCCGGGCGGGCCACCACCACGTCAGCGCCATCCGATGCGTCCAGCAGGGCCACGATCCGGACGTCGGTGCCGGCATCGAGCAGGCGCATGGTTTCGTCCAGCGTCAGGGCGGCTGCGTCCAGCAGGCCGTTGTTCAGGGCGCGTTGAACTTCCGTGCCCGAGGTGAGCTCAACGACCTTGACATGCCGCTGATCCACAAGCCCCCTGTCCCTCGCCAGCACAAGGGGGTCGAAGCCAACCCAGGGATTCATGCCCAGGGCCACGGGCGCCATGGGTGCATCACCACAACCGGCCAAGGCAAGCGCCAGGGCGCCCAGCAGCAGACGCCACGCACTCCATGCCCGACGGCCTGTTCCGCCTTGTGATGCCTTGTTCATCCAGATCCGGTGTCTTCTTCGGTTCTTCGGCGCGCCGGGTGCCGGACTTGAGCACCACCCCACGCCGCGGCGGGATGTCCGGGCGTGCTCCTTGGTCGGCACGCCGCCAGCATACTCCCAAGGGATGGTGACTTCCCCATGATCGAGATCACAGACTTACACCTTTCATACCCGATGGGACCGACCCGCGTGGAGGTTCTTCGGGGGGTCGACCTGAGCGTGGCGGCTGGTGAGCGGCTGGCCATCGCCGGTCCTTCGGGTTCGGGCAAGAGTTCGCTCCTGCTGGTGCTGGCCGGGCTCGAGCGGCCCGCCAGCGGCCGCATTGCCATCGGCGGCACCGACCTCGACCGGCTGGACGCCGATGGACTGGCCGACCTGCGCCGGGAGCGCATCGGGATCATCTTCCAGAGCTTTCACCTGCTGCCCAGCCTGAGCGCCCTGGACAACGCCGCCCTGCCGCTTCAGATGGCCGGACGTCGCGATGCCCGGACAGCCGCCCGCGCGCTGCTGGAGCGGGTGGGGCTGGCCCACCGGCTCGACCACCTGCCGAGCCAGCTGTCTGGCGGCGAGCAGCAGCGGGTGGCCATTGCCCGCGCGCTGGTGCACCGCCCGGCCCTGCTGCTGGCCGACGAACCCACCGGCAACCTCGACGACGCCAGCGGCGAGGCGGTGCGCCAGTTGCTGTTCGACCTGAACGCCGAAATGGGCACCACGCTGGTGCTGGTGACGCACGACCTGGACTTTGCCGCCCGGTGCGACCGCGTGCTGCGCCTGCACGATGGCCGCCTGCACGACATCACCGCGGAGCGCCAGTCCCATGTTCCTGCTTGAACTGGCCTGGCGCGACCTGCGGCACGGCAGCCGCCACCTTCGCATCTTTGCGGCCTGCCTGCTGCTGGGCGTGGCGCTGGTGGCGGCCGGTGGCGGCCTGTACCGGCAGGTGACCGGCGCGCTGCAGACCGAAGCGCGCGCGCTGTTCGGCGGCGATGTGGAGGTGGAAAGCCCCCGCCCCCTGCCAGGACCCGCGCTGGACTGGCTGCAGGCCCAGGGGCCGAGGTCGCGCCTGATCGAACTGCGCACCATGATGCGCACCGGCGACGGCCGCGCCCAGCTCATCGAGCTTCAAAGTGCCGACGCGGCCTACCCGCTGGTGGGCGAGGTTGAACTGGCGCCCGCCGGCCCGCTGGCCGACGCACTGGCGCAGCGCACCGACCGCTGGGGCGCGGCCGTCGATGCGGCCCTGGCCACCCGCATGGGGCTGCGCGTGGGCGACGCCGTTTCCATCGGTGACCTCGACCTCGAGGTGCGCGCGCTGATCGTGCGCCAGCCCGACCGCAGCCTGCGCGCCGACTGGGCGGGCGCGCCGGTGCTGGTGGCCGAAGGCGCCTTGGCGGCAACCGGGCTGGTGCAACCGCTGTCCCGGGTGGAATACCGCTACCGCGCCCTCACCAACCGCCCGGTGGCCGACTGGCGGCGCGACTTCTACGCTGCCTTCCCCGACCTCGACGCCGAGGTGCGTGGCCTGGACCAGCGCAACGAGCGCATGGCCGAGGTGCTCGGGCAGATCGGCTCGGGCCTGCTGCTGATCGGCTTTTCGGCGCTGTTCATCGGGGGACTGGGCGTGTTCAACAGCGTGCGCGCCTACCTCGACGGCAAGCTCGGCACGCTGGCCACCCTGCGCGCCATCGGCCTGCGCGACGCCCGTCTGGCGGGCTTCGTGCTGTTGCAGGTGCTCATGCTGGCGCTGCTGGCCAGCGCCGCGGGCGTGCTGGTTGGCAACACCCTGGCGCTGGGCGCGGCCCTGCTGGCCGGCGAGCGCTTGCCGCTGGGTGGCTGGACCGGCCTGCTCGCGCCCCTGCTGCTCCCATCGCTGGTGGCCATGGCGTTCGGCGTGCTCACCGCGCTGGTGTTCGCGCTGCCCGCGCTGGGGCGCGCGCTCACCGTGTCGCCGGCGGCGCTGTTTCGCGGGTTGGACGGCGCGGTGCTGCACACGCCGCGGCGCGCCGTGCTGGCGACGGCCGCGCTGGGCGCCCTGATCGTCGGCGCGCTGGTGGCGGCCCTGCCCGACGCCCGGTTCGGTCTCGCGTTCGTGCTGGCCAGCGTGGCCCTGCTCGCGCTGCTGGAGGGCATCACCCGCGGGCTGCGGCGGCTGGCCGCGCGCGCGCTGCAACGTGCCGACCTGACGCTGTCGGTCCGGCTCGCGCTCTCCGGCCTGCAACGGCCCGGCTCACCGCTTCGCTCGGCGCTGCTGTCGCTGGGCGCCGCCCTCAGCCTGCTGGTGGCCTGCACGCTGGTGGTGGCCACGCTGTTGCGCGCCGTGAACGACACCGTGCCGCAAAACGCCCCCGCGCTGGTGTTCTACGACGTGCAGACCGAGCAGATTGCCCCGCTGCGTGAAACGCTGCAGTCCCTGCCCAGCCTGCGCGACGTGACCACCGCCCCGCTGGTGCTGGGGCGGCTGGGTGAAGTGAACGGCGAGGCGCTGCGCGAGAGCGGGGACGATGAGCGCGCCAGCGAAGCGCGCGACGAGCACAAGCTGTCCACCCGGGCGGGCAACGTCGACGACGTGGTGATTCGCGACGGCGCCTGGTGGCCCGACGACCACCGTGGCGCCCCGCTGGTGGCCATGGAGGACCGCGAGGCCGACGAACTGGGCCTGAAGGTGGGCGACCGGCTGGTGTTCCAGATCCAGGGCCAACCACTGGAAGCCACGCTGGTGGCCATTTACAGCCAGCGCCGGATGCAGGCGCGCCTGTGGCTGGAAGCCATCTTCAGCGACGGCGCCCTCGACCCCTTCATCACGCGCCATGTGGGCGCGGCCTGGCTTGACGCGACCGAAGCGCTCACCGCGCAGGACCGCGTGGCCGCGCTGGCACCCAACATCGCCACCGTGCGCACCGAGTCGCTGCTGCGCGAAACGCGCGGGCTGATGGGCCAGGCCAGCGCCGGACTGCTGGTGATCGCCCTCACCTGCCTGGCCGCCAGCCTGCTGGTGCTGGCCAGCGTGGTGGCGGGCAGCCGCACGCGGCAGCTGTACGACGCCACCGTGATGCACGCGGTGGGTGCGCGCCACGGCACCTTGCGCGCCGTGCTGCTGTGGGAATACGGGCTGCTGGCGCTGGTGACCACCGTGTTCGCCACCCTGGCGGGCAGCGCGCTGGCGGCGGGTCTGCTGCACTGGCGTCTGCAGCTCGACCCCGGGGGCCTCTACGCCGCCGGGCTGGCCACCGCCGCCCTGGTGAGCACGGTCAGCCTGGGCCTGGGCGCGCGGCACCTGCTGGCGCAGATGCGGCTCAATCCGGCCATGCTGCTGCGCGGCGGCTGACCGCTCAGGCGGGCGCGGGCTGTGCGCCAGTCATGCGCGGGCGCACCACCACCCGGTCGCCTTCGCGCAGGCCTGATGCATCGAACGCCTGGGTGGTCAGCCGGGCCTCGATGAGGTCGTGGGCGCCCGACTCGGGCTCGAGCTCGAGCCGCACCACCGGGTCGAGCACCAGGGCGCGGCGCAGGGTGGCCACCACGCCCGACACCGGGTCGCTGCCCTCCGTCAGCGGCAGCACGTCGAGCTCATGCGGACGCAACGGCCGGGTGCCGTCACCCACCAGGGGCACGCCCCCCAGAAAACGGGCCACGAACGGCGTGGCCGGGTGCTCCCACACCGCGCGGGGCGAACCCACCTGCTCGATGCGGCCCTGGTTCATCAGCACCACCCGGTCGGCCACTTCGAGGGCTTCTTCCTGGTCGTGGGTGACGAAGATGCTGGTGACATGCAGTTCGTCGTGCAGCCGGCGCAGCCAGCGGCGCAGCTCCTTGCGCACCTGGGCATCGAGCGCGCCAAAGGGTTCATCGAGCAGCAGCACCTTGGGCTCGACCGCCAGCGCCCGCGCCAGGGCGATGCGCTGGCGCTGACCGCCCGACAGCTGGGCCGGGTAGCGGTCGGCCAGCCAGTCGAGCTGCACCAGCTTCAGCAGATCGTGCACCTTGGCGCGGATCTGCTTGTCCGACGGGCGCTGGTCGCGCGGCTTCACGCGAAGGCCGAAGGCCACGTTGTCGGCCACCGTCATGTGGCGGAACAGCGCGTAATGCTGGAACACGAACCCGACGTTGCGCTCGCGCACATGCACATGGGTCGAGTCTTCGCCGCTGATCACGATCTGACCGGCATCGGCGGTCTCCAGCCCGGCAATGATCCGCAGCAGCGTGGTCTTGCCGCAGCCCGAAGGACCGAGCAGTGCCAGCAGCTCGCCGCCTTCGATGTCGAGCGAGATGTTGTCCAGCGCGTGGAAGGCGCCGAAGTGCTTGGAGATGTTCTGGACCGTGATGCTCATGGCGCGGGGCGGGTGAGGGCTTCGACAGGCTCAGCCCGAACGGTGGTGGGCTCAGCCCGAACGGGGATGGGACCGGCCCGAACGGGGATGGGACCGGCCCGGACGGGGGTGGGAGGGATCCGGGCCGGCGACGGTCGCTCGGGCGGAAGTTCGGCCAGCGCCTTGAGCTCGCGCTCCATGCGCCACTCGGCCACCGACTTGATCACCAGGGTGACGAGCGCCAGGAGGGCCAGCAGCGACGCCACCGCGAAGGCCGCAACCGACTGGTACTCGTTGTAGAGCACCTCGACGTGCAGCGGCATGGTGTTGGTCTGGCCTCGGATGTGGCCGGACACCACCGACACCGCGCCGAACTCGCCCATGGCACGGGCGTTGCACAGGATGACGCCGTAGATCAGGCCCCACTTGATGTTGGGCAGCGTGACGTGCCAGAAGGTCTGCCAACCGCTGGCGCCCAGCACCTGGGCCGCCTGCTCTTCTTCGTTGCCCTGCGCCTGCATCAGCGGGATGAGTTCGCGCGCGATGAAGGGAAAGGTGACGAAGAGGGTGGCCAGCAGGATGCCGGGCACGGCAAAAATGATCTTGATGTCGTGCTCGGCCAACCAAGGACCGAGCCAGCCCTGGGCCCCGAAGACCAGCACGTAGATGAGGCCTGCCACCACGGGCGACACCGAGAACGGCAGGTCGATGAGGGTGGTGAGGAAGGCCTTGCCGCGGAACTCGAACTTGGCGATGGCCCAGGCCGCGGCCACGCCGAACACCAGGTTCAGCGGCACCGCGATGGCCGCCACGATGAGCGTCAGGCGGATCGCCGACCACGCGTCGGGCTCCTTGAGGGCTTCCCAGTAGGCTTCCCACCCTTTGCGCAACGCCTCGGTGAACACCGCGGCCAGCGGCAAGGCCAGGAACAGCAGCATGAAGGCCAGCGCCAGGCCGATCAGCGTGCGCCGGACCCAAGGCGACTCGGCGCGTGCGCCAGTGGGGTGAATGGTGGCCGCGCTCATGCCATGGCCCCCCCGCTGCGCCGGCGCTGCCAGGCCTGCAGGCCGTTGATGAGCAGCAGCAGCACGAACGAAATGCCCAGCATCACGGTGGCCACCGCGGTGGCCCCGGCGTAGTCGTACTGCTCCAGCTTGGCGATGATGATGAGGGGCGTGATTTCGGACACCATGGGCATGTTGCCGGCGATGAAGATCACGGAGCCGTATTCACCCACGCCGCGCGCGAAGGCCATGGCAAAGCCGGTCAGCAGCGCCGGCGCGATGCCCGGGAAGATCACGCGCCAGAACGTCTGCCAGCGCGTTGCGCCCAGGCAGGTCGCGGCCTCTTCGAGCTCCTTCTCCACGTCCTCCAGCACAGGCTGCACGGTGCGCACCACGAACGGCAGCCCGATGAAGATCAGCGCGATCACCACGCCATTGGGGTTGAAGGCCAGCTGGATGCCGAGCGGCGCGAACAGCTGCCCGACCCAGCCGTTGTCGGCCAGCAGCGCGGTCAACGAAATGCCGGCCACCGCGGTGGGCAGCGCGAACGGCAGGTCCACCAGCGCGTCGACGATCTTCTTGCCGGGAAAGGTGTAGCGCACCAGCACCCAGGCCACCAGCAGGCCGAACACCAGGTTGACCAGTGCCGCGATCAGCGAAGCGCCGAAGGTGAGGCGGTACGACGCAAGCACGCGAGGCGACGACACCGCCTCGACGAACTGCGGCCAGCTGAGCGACAGCGTCTTGAACACCAGCGCCGACAGCGGGATGAGCACGATCAGGCTCAGGTAGAGGAGCGTGTAGCCCAGCGTGAGGTTGAAGCCCGGCAGCACGCGGCGCGTGGCTCGCCGCGCGCCCGGGGCCGTCGCCGCCGGCAGCGAAATCGCGGTCATGGGTCAGCGGACCGTGTAGATCTGGTCGAACCGGCCGCCGTCGTTGAAGTGCACCTTCTGCGCCTCGCCCAGCGAGCCGAAGTACTGGTCGACGGTGAACAGCTTGATCGGCTTGAAGGTGCTGGCGTGCTTTTTCAGGATGGCTTCAGAGCGCGGGCGGATGTGGTGCTTCGCCGCGATCTCCTGCCCCTCGTCGCTGTAGAGGAAGTCCAGGTAGGCCTTGGCGTCGGCCGCCGTGCCCTTCTTTGCCACGGTGCGCTCGACGATGGCCACCGGGTTTTCGGCCACGATGCTGCTGGACGGGTAGACCGCGTCGACGCGCCCGGCGCCGAACTCCTTGTCGACCGAGACCACCTCGGACTCGAAGGTGATCAGCACGTCGCCGATGTTTCGCTGCAGGAACACGCCGGTGGCGTCGCGGCCACCGCGGGCCAAGACCGGCACGTTCTTGTAGAGCGCTCGCACGAATTCCGCCGCCTGCTCGTCGGTGCCGCCCTTGGCGCGCACCTGGCCCCAGGCCGCCAGGTAGGCCATGCGGCCATTGCCACCGGTCTTGGGGTTGACCACCACCACCTGCACGCCGGGTTTGATCAGGTCGTCCCAGTCGCGGATGTTCTTGGGGTTGCCGTTGCGCACCAGGAACAGCATGGTGGACGTGGTGGGCGCGGCACCGTTCGGAAACTTCTGCCGCCAGTCCCTGGCCACCACGCCGCGCTCGGCCAGAAAGTCCACATCGGTGGTGGTGTTGAAGGTCACCACATCGGCCTCCAGGCCATCGGCCACCGCCCGCGCCTGGGCGCTGGAGCCGGCGTGCGACTGGTTCAACACCACGGTCTTGCCGGCCTTCTGTTGCCGGGCCACGAACGCGGCATTGATGTCCTTGTAGAACTCCCTGGACACGTCGTACGACACGTTGAGCAGGGTGGTCTGGGCCGAGGCGATCGCGGTGGCGCCCAAGGCGGCGATCATCACGAACAACGGAATCTTTTTCATGGCGGTGACGGTATCGGTTCGAAGAGGGATCGCATTCTGAAAGCGCTCGCGCGCCACACGAACGACTTTCTTGTGCTTTGCTTATTCGACGCTGGAATGAAGCGCCGACCAGCCCTTACTTCCGGGTGTGGATCTGGTCAAAGGTGCCCCCATCGGCAAAGTGCACCTTCGCCGCCTGCTCCCACCCGCCAAAGGCCTGGTCGATGGTGAACAGGTTGAGTTTGGGCAACTGCTTCGCGTACTTGGCCTGGGCCTTTTCCGACCGCGGGCGGTAGAAGTGCTTGCCGATGAGGTCCTGTGCTTCTTCGGTGTAGAGGAACTCGAGGTAGGCCTGGGCCACGGCACGGGTGCCCTTCTTGTCCACGTTCTTGTCGACCACCGTCACCGCCGGCTCGGCCAGGATCGAAATCGACGGATAGACGAAATCGACCTTGTCGCCGAATTCCTTCTCGAGCAGCCAGGCCTCGTTCTCCCAGCTGATGAAGACGTCGCCCTGGTTGCGCTGGGCGAAGGTGACCGACGAGCCGCGCGCACCGGTGTCGAGCACCGGCACGTTGGCATACAGCTTGGCCACGAACTCGCGGGCCTTGTCGTCGCTGCCGAACTTGCGCTTGGCAAACTCCCAGGCGGCCAGGTAGTTCCAGCGGGCGCCGCCCGACGTCTTCGGGTTGGGGGTGATCACCTTCACGTCGGGCCGCACCAGGTCGTCCCAGTCCTTGATGTTCTTGGGGTTGCCGGCGCGGGTGACCAGCACGATGGTGGAGGTGTAGGGCGAGCTGTTCTGCGGCAAGCGCTTCTGCCAGTCCTTGGGAATCCAGTTCCCGTTGGTGTGCAAGGCGTCGGTGTCGCCGGCCAGCGCCAGGGTGGCCACGTCGGCGTCCAGGCCGTCGATGATCGAACGCGCCTGGCGACCCGATCCGCCGTGCGATTGCTTGATGGTCACGTCCTGACCGGTTTTCGCCTTCCACTGCTTCGCAAACGCGGCATTGATGTCGACGTACAGCTCGCGCGTGGGGTCGTAGCTGACGTTGAGCAGGGTCACGGGCGCGGGCTGGGCAAATGCCAGACCGGTGCCCAGCGGGGCGGCCAGGGCCAGCGCGCTGGCGGTCAGGGTTTTCAGGAGGTGGCGGCGGCGGGTCATGGGTCGTTCCTTTGATCGGCAAGGCTCCGAAGAGCGAGGACGCGATGGTTTCCCGGCGGCAACGGAAAGGGAACGAATACGTTTTTGGTTGTTTATGACCGAAACATCTGAAGAAAACGGCCGGTGGGGCCCATTGGCGAGCCTTCCGGCCCATTTGCGGCGACACTGCCCCGATGAGCACCGCCACCCGCGACCACCCCGTCTCTCCGCCCGTTGATCCGCTGTTCCTGGCCACGCCCCGTGTGACCACCTTTCTCGGCAACCACTCGCTGACCAATGCCAGCGGGTTCTTCTTCGAGCGCGACGACCGGCTCTACCTGGTCACCAGCCGCCATGTGCTGATCGACGAGGCCAGCAACCACATGCCGGACCGGATCGAGATCGGTCTGCACATGGATGCGCAGAACCTCACCCAGACGACCGTGTTCTCCATGCTGATCTATGCCAATGGACGGGCGGCCTGGCACCAAGGGCGCGATGGCGGCGGCGAGATCGACGTGGCGGCCCTCGAAATCGACCGCGACGCGCTGCCCGAAGGGGCCATCGTGTATGCGTTCTCGCCCGACCACCTGCCGCGCTTCGATGCTGTACCGATCGACGCCGCGCTGTGCATCGCCGGCTTTCCGCTGGGGTTTCAGGACACGGTGCACCAACTGCCGGTGCTGCGCCATGCGGCCATCGCCTCGCCGTTTGGCGTGCGCTTTCAGGGCCGGGGGTTCTTCCTGACCGACGCCCGCACGCACCGAGGCACCAGCGGTGCACCGGTGGTCATGCGCGATGTCGAACCCACCGTCGCCACCAAGGCGCTGCCCTGGGTGCTGCTGGGCGTGCATTCGGCGCGCATGGACATGGGCAACCGCGACCGGTCGGTCGATGAGTCACTGGGTTTGAACTGCGCCTGGTACGGCGACATTCTTCTGACGCTCACCCAGGGGACCTGACGCCTTCGGTCGAGGGCGCTTCAGACCAGTGCCGGGGTGTGCACCGGTTCGCTCAACGGCAGGCGAACATCGAAGCAGGCGCCTTTTCCCGCTTCGCTGCGGACAGCGATCGATCCACCGTGCGATTCCGCAATCTGCCGGGCCAGCGCCAGGCCAAGGCCGGTGCCTTCGTACTCGCTCTTTCGGTGCAGGCGTTGAAACGGCTGAAACAGCCGCCCCTGGTGCTCGGGTGCAATGCCGATGCCGTTGTCGCACACGCTCACGACGGCAAAGTCTTCGTCGATGCGCACCCCCACGTGCACCTCGGGCGCTCGCCCGGCCACCACAAACTTCATGGCGTTGGTCAGCAGGTTCTGGAACAGCATCGTCAGCAGGCTGGCATGGCCATGCACCACCGGCAGCGGCGCCACAGTCCACATCGCGTCGGTCTCGGCCATGCGCGCGGCCAGTGCGTCGCGCAGCTCGCTGAACACGCGGTCGAGCGCCACCGACTGGGGTTTGTCGATCTCGCCCGCCTGCAGGCGGGCATAACGCACCACGTCGTCAAGCAGGGTGCGCATGCGCACGCTCGCCCGCAAGACAAGGTGCATGTACTGCTGCGCCTCGGGCGGCAGCCGGGCTCCATGGTCTTCGTCGATGAGGCCGACGAACTGGGTGATGGTGTTCAGGGGCTCGCGCAGGTCGTGCGAGGCGATCCGCACGAACTGCAGCAGGCTGTCATTGGCCTGGCGCAACTCGTCGGCCGTGCGCTGCAGTTGCACATGGCTCTCGCGCAGGTCTTCGAGCGCGATCGCCAGATTGACCCGGTCCATGGCCGACATCTGGCGCAACTGGTCGTTGGCCTGCTTGAGCCGCAACTGGGTTCGCACGCGCGCCTGCACCACCAACGGATGGATCGGCTTGGCGATGAAGTCGGCCGCACCCTTTTCCAGACCGGCCTGTTCGAAGTCGGCCTCGGCGTGGCTGGTCACCATGATCACCGGCAGGTCGGCCAGCGAGGGCTCGGCCTTGATCCGCTCCAGCACTTCGAAACCGGACAGTCCGGGCATCTGTGCATCGAGCAGCACGATGTCGGGCACCGACTCGGCGATTCGGTTGAGTGCGTCCAGCCCATGCGTGGCAAAGCGCAGGCGCCCGAGCGAGCGCAGCGCCTTGGCGAGCGCCTGCACCATGCCTGCGTCGTCATCGACGATGAGGATGTCGGGCAGCGGCGCGTGGTTCATGAGGGTGTTCCATCGGCGAGCTCGCCTTGCAGCAGGGCCACGGCGGACGAGAAATCGAGCGCGTCGATCCGGGACGACAGATCGGCCAGACGGGTGGCGCCCAGGCGCTTGTGCAGCCCCGCACGGCGCGATTCGAACAACGGCAAGGCGTCCAGGTCGTGGCGCGACAGCAGGTCGAGCAGCACGCGCAGTTCTTCGTCGCTGGCCGGGGGCTGATCCGCGGGCGGTTCGCCCGCCAGCGCTGCCTGATCCATCCAGGGCGCTGCAGCCATGTGCAGGCGCCGGATGGCGGCCTGCATCGAAACCCAGCGTGTGGCCAGCTCTGCCTCGGCGGCGCCATCGCGCAGACCGTTCTCCAGTTCACCGGCCAGCCGGTGCAGTTCGAGGGCATCGATCAACCCGGCGGCGCCACGCAGCTTGTGCATGCGGCCAGCCAGCCGCCGGTTGTCCTCTGCCTGCAGGTTCGATGGCGCGGGCAGATCGGTGAACTCCCCGAACTCGTCGAACAGCCTCCAGAGGCTGCGGCGCAGCAGCGCGACGTCCCCGCCCAGCCGCCGGGCGGCCTGCGCGGCATCGATGCCGTCGATGTGCGGCCAGTCGGACGGCAGGTCGCCCCGCGGTGCCGACGGCGTCGTCCCATCGGCCGCGCCCACGGCGGGCAGCACACCATGTTTCCCCAGAATGCCGGCCACGGTGTCCACCAACTGGTCGGGGTCGAGGGGCTTGGTGAGGAAATGGTCCATGCCGGCGTCCAGCGCGCGGCGGCGCTCTTCAGCCAACGCGCCCGCGGTCAGCGCCACCACCGGCAGTTTCCGGAATGCATCGTCCTGGCGCAGCGCGCGCGTGGCCTGCAGCCCGTCCATCTCGGGCATCTGCACGTCCATGAGGACCAGATCGAACCCGGTGGGGTCATCCCGCAGAACGGCCAGCGCCTCGCGTCCGTTGCCCGCCAGGAACACGCGCGCGCCCTCGCGAAGCAACATGTGCTGTGCAATCTCCTGGTTGATCTCGCTGTCGTCCACCACCAGCACCCGGGCGCCTGTCAGGCGCTGACCCGGTGCGCCGGGCTGGGAGCGCTGCGCGCCGAGCAGCCGGCCGCTGTGACCGTGCCGCGTCACCACGCCCTGGTTGACGGCGTTGAACAGCACCGAGGCATTGACGGGTTTGGTGAGGATGTCGTCGGCCAGCCGCAAGCGGTCCTCGCGCGCCACGCGCTCGCGTTCGCTGGCCGACACCATCAGTGCCGCGGGCAGGCGGGACAGCCCATGGCGTTCGGCCAGTGCGGCCAGTGCCTGCAGGCCGTCCATGCCCGATCCGTCTTCGCCCTGCATCTGCCAGTCCACCAGCATGACGTCCGGCAGCGCCTGTCCGCTGGCCAGGCGCTGCTCCATCCACTCGATCATGGCCTCACCCGAATCACACGACTCGGTGCGCCAGCCGAATGCCCGGGCCATGTCCACCAGGGCCTGGCGCTCATCGGCCACGTCGTCGACCACCAGCACCTCGAGGGCCGACGAGCCGGGATGCACCGCACCCAGGGTCGCGTCGACCGGCTTGAGCGCAACCTCGAACCAGAACAGGCTGCCCTGGCCCGCCGCGCTGTGCACGCCGATCGTGCCGTCCATGAGCTCGACGAGACGGCGCACGATGGACAGGCCCAGGCCGGTGCCACCGTGGCGCCGAGACGTTGACGCGTCGGCCTGGGAGAAGGGCTGGAACAGGCGCGCCTGGACCTCGGCCGATATGCCGTCGCCGGTGTCGCGGACCTCGCCACGCAGGCGCACCAGGCCCTGTCCGCCGTCCACCGGGCGCAGGGTCAGGGACACCCCGCCCTCGCTGGTGAACTTGAGCGCGTTGCCGAGCAGGTTGGTGATGATCTGGCGAAGGCGCAAGGCATCGCCTCGCACCTGGGCGGGCAGGTCGGGCGCAGCCTGCACCGCCAGCGTCAACCCCTTCGATTCGGCCTGCTGGTGGAACACGGCGTCCAGCTCGGCCAGCAGGGCCGCCGGGCTGAAGGGTTCGTCTTCCAGCAACAGGGCGCCAGCCTCGATCTTGGCCATGTCGAGCACGTCATTGACGATGCCCAGCAGCGACTGACTGGCCATCTGCGATTTGCCCAGCAACTGGCGTTGCCGCGCCGACAGGGGTGTGTCGGCCAGCAGATGGGAGAGGCCGATGAGCGCGTGCAGCGGTGTGCGGATTTCATGGCTCATGTTCGCCAGGAACTCGCCCTTGGCGCGCGACGCCGCCTCGGCCGCCTCGGTGGCCCGCACGAGGTCGGTGATGTCGATCCTGAAGCCGACGATGTGGCCGTCGGGCAGCCTGTTTTCGATCAGCCTGAGCACCCGGCCATCGGCCTGCGGCTGTACCAGCATGCGGCCGCCATCCCGGTGCGCGCGCAACCGCTCGGCCACCCACTCTTCTTCGCGACCCACCGCCTCCGTGTAGTCACCACGCGCCACGCCGGCACGCACGAGTTCCTCGAACGTGACCCCTGGCACCATCAGGTGCGCCACGCCGGGGTAGGCGTCCCGGTACCGCTGGTTGCACATCACCAGCCTGTCATCCGGGTCGTAAAGCACAAAGGCTTCGTCGACCGCGTCGATGGCGCCGCGCAGCAGGGCCTCGCTGCGGGCCACGCTCTGCTCGGCGCGGCGGCGCTCGGTCATGTCCATGTAGGTGGTCACGAAACCGCCGCCTGGCATGGGCGTTCCACGCACCTCGATCGGCATGCCGTCGGGACGCACACGCTCGAAGCGGTGCGGCACGGGGTGCCGCGCTCGCTCCAGCATCATCTGCACCTTGTCTTCGACATCGCCCTCGCCATACTCACCGCGGGCGGCGTTGAAACGCATGATGTCTTCGAATGAAGGCACACCCCGTTCGAACAGTGCCTCGAGGCCGAGCATCTTCACGAAGGCGCTGTTCCAGGCCACCAGACGCAGATTGGCGTCGAAGGCGCTGATGGCCCCCGGCATGTGCTCCAGGATGCTGTGCTGCAGTGCGTTGATGCGCAGCAGTTCGGCTTCCATCAGGTGGCGATCGGTCACGTCCTGCAGGGCACCCACGATCTGCACCGCCTTGCCGCTGTCGTCGAAAACCGGTTCGCCCACCACCCGCATGCGCAGCTCGCGGCCGCGCGCCGTGCGGAAGGGGACTTCAAAGTCGAAGGGCTCGCCTTCCTTGCGGGCGCGTCTCAAGGCCTGCATGACCTCGCGCCGGGCCTCGCCTTCATAGAAGGCCAGCGGCGATGCCGGGTTGACCTCGAAGTCCAGCCCCACTTCGTGGATTGCGTACATCTGCGGCGTCCAGACCACCGTGCCTTCAAGCAGGTCGAACTGCCAGCCGCCCACGCCGGCCACCCGGCCGGTGCGGTCGAGCAGGCCTTCGCTCGCGGCCAATCGCTGCTGGGCTTCCTTGGCGGCGGTGATGTCGCGGTGCGTGCCGTACATCCACAATGGCTTGCCGTCCTCGGTCCAGCTGTTGACGCGCCCACGGTCCAGCACCCAGATCCAGTGCCCGTCGCGGTGGCGCATGCGCAGCTCGCATTCGTACTGATCGATCTCACCGGAGAAGTGGCGCTTGAGTTCCCGGCTGGAGCGCTCGGCGTCTTCGGGGTGCACCAGCGCGTGCCACGGGCGGGGTCCGAGGGCGTTCACGGCCGCGATGGTGAGGCCCAGCATGCCGGCCCATCGCTCGTTGTAGCGGCGCTCACCGGTCTGAACGTTCCACTCCCAGGTGCCGGCGTTGGTTCCGCGCAGGATGTTCTCAAGGCGCTGGCGCTCGTGCGACAGGCTGGCGGTCCGTTCGCGCACCTGTTGCTCCAGGCTGGCGTTGAGCTTGGCCACCTCGCGCTGGGCGGCGCGTTCGTCGGTGATGTCGCGAACGATCGCCGCCGCACCGGCGGGCTGGCCATCGGCGCCGACGATGGGCGACAGCGTGATGGCGACCTCGACGAGCCGGCCGTCCTTGGTCCGCAACCAGCGCTCAAGGTTCGGGGTGTCCCCCGCACCGCCCACACCAGCCACCTCGACACGCGCACCGTCGTCATCGGGCGGGATCACCAGCGATTCCACCGACTGCCCGATCGCTTCTTCGGCGCTGTGGCCGAACAACACCTGGGCTCCGCGGTTCCACGACGTGATGCGGCCTTCCGGGTCCAGGCCGATGATGGCGTCCTTCGTCTGCTCGACGATGGTGGCGAGCCGCAGGCGCTGGCGCTGGACCTCATCGCGGCGACGCAAACCGACCCAATACAGGTACACCACGAACAGACCCAGCAGCAACGTGGCCACCACCACCGGCACCCGCGCCACCACGTTGTCCCACGCCACCTGCCGCACCTGCGCCTCGGGCAGGACGACGTGGAAGCGAATCAGCCCGGTGTCGGAATCCGGGTTGCTGCGCACCTCGGCGATCGCCGCCAGCTGCACGCCCGCCTGCGGGCTGCGCCACCGGGGGGCACCCCCTGCCCGGAAGGGGGCCACACGCTCGTGGTCGTCCTGCCAGCGCTGGCGATTTCCGGTGTCAAAGCCGAATTCGCGCGCACGATCCCCGTGAATCACGTAGTCGCCAGCGGCATTGGTCACCAGCACCGAGGCCCCATCAGGTGGTTTGACCGGAAACTGCTGCACCGCGCGGTTGCGATCGACGTGGATCACCACCACGCCCGTCAACTTCCCTTGGTCGTTGAACACCGGGGTGGCATAGCGCACCGCAGGGCGCACCGGCCTCTGCACAACGCCGCCTTCGCGGTGCAGCTCCATGTCGGACACATGCACCCCACCCATCCCCAGCCGCAGCGCCTCGCGCACGTCGCGGGCGCTGTCCGATTGCTCCAGCTGATCATGCGGCACCACCTGAACGCCGATATCAGTGCGGTCCACGCGCACCAGCTCGTGGCCCCCCTCCTCGACGCCGAGGTAGCGCGCGCGAAACACGTCGGGTGTCGAGTCGAGGTAACCGGTGAAGATCTGCTGCAGCCGGCGTTCCCAGTGGGCGTAGCTCGACCCGTCGACGGGGTCGATGCCACCGTTCGCGAGAGCCCGATCGATCCCGGGGATCGGTGGCGTGCTGGCGAGGAAGCGCAGCGACCGACGGCGGAACGCCTGCTGGGCCTGGCTGGCCTCGACGTAGGTGCGGGCGGTTTCGTCCAGCGCCCGCTGGTGTTCGACCATCGCCTTGTCGAACTCCATCCGGTTGCTCGTGGCCAACCACAGGCCGAACAGCAGCAGCGCCAGCAGCAGGCTCCGCTGGAACATGGGGCTGCGCGCAAAGGCCTGGGGGCCGACCGACAGGCGGGCCACCGCGCCACCGGGTGACCGCGGCGCGCTCATGTCCCCCGGAACCCGACCGAGCAACCACAGGTAAACCACGGCGGCCAGTGCACTGCTCAGCAGCACCCCGTAGGCCAGGACCGCCACCGCCGACAGGCCCTCCACGGTGTCCACCAGCCCGCTGGTGGCGCGGGTCCGCACGGTCCAGGTGCGGCCATGAATGTTCATGGATGTGCTGAACTGGACCTGGTCCAGCACTTCGCCGACACCGGTGCGTTCATAGAACGGCGTGCCGTCGGCGGCGTCGGCGAGTTCCATCGCCACTTCGTGGCTGCGCGGACCCAGTTCGGTCAGCACCTGATCCACCACCAGGGGCGCGTAGGTCCAGCCTATCGTTTCGCGCCAGCGCACCTCGGGATCGTTGCCCGGATCCAGGCGATAGACCGGGAGCAGGAACAGCAGGCCGCGGCGCGTCTGGCCACTGGCCTGCACCAGGGTGATGGGCGCGGTGAGGCGGGCCTCGCCGTCGCGGGCAGCGGCCATGGCCGCGTCGCGGCGATTGGTCTCGGAGCCGATGTCGAGTCCGGTGGCGCCCTGGTTGTCGGCCAGTGGGTAGATGTACTGGATGACGAAGCGTTCGCCATCAGACGGCTGGAGCTGGCGCACCTGGAAATCGGCCGGCCCCTCGGCCCTCGCCGACGCCAGAAAGGCGGGCAGGTCGTCGGGTGCCACGCGCCGGATGTAGCCGAAACCGCGCGCACCCGGAAACTCGCGTGACACGTCGCGTGTCCCCACGTAGGCCTCGAAGGCCGGGCGGTTGATCGCCACGCCTCCACCGGCCATCACGGCGCCACGGGCGCCGCGCAGGCCATATTCGTAGATCCTGAGCCGATCCTGAATGTGCTGGACGATTTCGAGCGTGTCTTCCTGCAGGCGCTCATGGATGCGGTCCTGGCGGTCAAGATGCGCCCAGCCCGCCGCGAGCGCGCTGAGCAACAGCCCGGCGAGCCACAGCGTCCATGCCCACCGACGTGGTGTCTGGCGCCCAGCCTTGTCCAATCCCGACGTCCTTCGGGGCCTGTGGCCCGCTTTGTGGTTTGGTGCCGCCCGCGCCTTGGCGCCAGCGGAACGTGTCAGCTCCGGTGCGCCACGGCATTTCAGCGCACGGAACGCATGCTACCGGTGGGATTCGGTGGTTGCGGCCGGAAATGAAGCATCTTCACGGCCCGATTCGACCGGCGGCGGCCCTGCGCCGACCAATCAGTCGCCGATCGTGCGGTGCAGCAGGTCGGCCGCCTGGGCGCGGTCCAGGGGCTTGGTGACATAGCCGGTCACGCAGGGGTAGCGCTCGGCGCGGGCTCGGTCGGCGGGGTCGGCCGACGACGACAGCATGACCACCGCGGTGCCGTTCCGGTGGGGTTCAGGCAGCGCCTGAAACGCGTCGAGGAAACCGAAGCCGTCCATGACCGGCATGTTGATGTCGAGCAGGATCAGCCGCACACCGTGGTCGGGACGGCTGGCGAGGTGGGCCAGTCCGTCCTCTGCGCGCTCGAAGGCCAGAACCTCGCAGGGTACGCCGCAGCGCTGCAGCGTGACACGGGTGAACAGCAGGTCGCTGTCGTTGTCGTCGACCATCATCACGCGGGGATACATCAATGCTCCGTGAACAGGGCGCGTGCGCCATTAAGCCGCCACTGTACGCTGGCCGCCGGGATGCCGACAATGCCGACCAACCACCGAACCGGGGAGCCGATCGACCATGCGACGCAAGACCTGGGCATGGGTGCTGACGGCGATGCTTGCCACGGCCATTGCCGCCACCCTGGCCTTCAACCTCAGCCCGCGGCCCATGATCGCCGTGGTGGCCTGGCTGTTCGACCGTGGCGCCGAAAGCACGGCCCGGGCGCTCGAGCGGCACGTGCCCGCCGGCGGCACATCGCGCCTTGACCTGCCGGTGGGTGAACGTTGGCCCGGCCTGGCGTTCGACCTGCACCTGCCCGGTACCGCGCCACCGCCCGGCGGGTGGCCGGTGCTGGTGTGGATTCACGGGGGCGGCTGGGTGTCGGGCCACAAAGGCGACGTGGCCCATTACCTGCGCATCGTCGCGGCGCGGGGCGGGCTGGCCACCGCCAGCCTCGACTACACGCTGGCGCCCGACGCCACCCACCCGGTGCAACTGCAGCAGGTGCACGCCGGCCTGGTGGCGATCCGGGCGCGGGCGGCCGAACTGGGCATCGACCCCAACCGGGTGCTGCTCGCGGGCGACTCGGCGGGCGCGCAACTGGCGGCCCAGCTGGCCACCGCCATCACCGACCCGGGCTATGCCGAACGGCTGGGGGTGGCGCCTGGTGCCGTGCCGCCGTCGGCATTGCGGGGCGTGGCGCTGTTCTGCGGCCCCTACGACCTTCGGATGTTCCAGCTGGACGGCGCGCTGGGGCCGGTGCTGCGGGCGACGCTGTGGGGCTTCACCGGCCAGCGGGACCTGGAGAACAACCCGGCGCTCGACCTGGCGTCGGTGCTGAACCATGTGACGCCCGCGTTCCCCCCGGCGTTCATCACGGTGGGCAACGCCGATCCGCTCAAGCCGCATTCGCTGGCGCTGGAAGCCCGCTTGCGCGCGCTGGGGGTGGCGGTGGACACGCTGTATTTTCCCGACGGCCGCGAGCCGGCACTCGGGCACGAATACCAGTTCAACCTCGACGACCCGGCAGGCGGGCAGGCGCTGCAGCGCCTGCTCGATTTCGTGGATCGACAAGCGCGCTGATTCAGGCGGCGGCCAGGACCGGCGGCATGCCTTCCTGCGATTGGCGAAGGACGTCGGCCAGGATCTGCGGCACCTCGTGCAGCGCCCGGTTCGGCATGGCGCGCACGCGCTCGCGCAGCGAAGGCAGATCGGCCAGCAGCCGGTCCACCGCCCGGTCGATGGTGCGGTGGCTGTGGTGCACGATGCCCAGCCCGTGCTCGAGCACCCATTGGGGGTTGTAGCGTTCTTGCGGCATGGTCCACGCGTTGTCGACCACGATCACCGGCAGACCGCGCTGCACCGCCTCGCTCACGCTGCCGGGACCGGGCTTGCCGATGAAGAAATCGGCCAGGTCCATGCAGCCCGGCACGTCGGTGGTGAAGCCCACCACATGGCGCGGTGCGCGGGCTGGCTGGGCCTTCAGGGCACGGGCCAGGGCCTGGTTGTGGCCACACATGAGGATCAGCTGCACGTCCGGCAGGCGTCGGGCGATGGTGAGCATGGCGCGGGAGCCGTGCCCGCCAAACAGCACCAGCCCGGTCGGGCGGTGCGGGTCCAGGCCCAGGCGCTCGCGCTCGGCCGCCCGGTCGGGCGACGCAGGGCGGTAGAAGTCGGGGCGCAGGATCATGCCGCTGGTGGCGTGCACACGCTCGGGCGGGTGGCCGGCCGCCATGGCCTGCTCCACCGCGCGCTGGGTGCCACAGATGAAGTGCTGCACCTGGCCGGACTCGATCCAGAAATGGGGCGGGAAGTCGGCCAGGTCGGTGAGCACGGTGACGTAGGGCACACCCGGCCGCGCCTGCGCCAGCGACTGGCACAGCGCGCGGTTGAAGTTGGGAATGAGCGAGACCACCAGGTCGGGTCGGCTCTGTGCCCAGTGGGCGCGCAGCCGGTTGACCAGCGTGGGGTGGGCCAGCCGGATCAATCCCTGCAGCAACTTGAGTTCCTGGGCCATGCCGAGCGTCCAGCCGCGCGCCAGACGGCGGTTGTACCAGTCCTCGGGCGCACTGCCGGTGACCTGCCGGAACCGGTCGACCGGGTCGAGCACCTCGAACAGGTTGACCAGCCTCACCTCCCAGGGCAGTGGCAGGGTCTGCAACGCGGACTGGAGCGCCATCGCCGAGGCGCGGTGACCGCCCCCCGCGTTGAAATAGATCAGGTCGATGCGGGCCAAGGGGTGCTCCGGCAGTCGCGATGGTGGCGATGCTATGAAGCGGGCGCGACGGTTTCGTGACAGCCCCGACCGGCCGATGGCGGTGCCCTGACCGCGGTCAGGATTCGAGTGCGCGGAAGACCAGCAACAGCATCGGCGGCAGGATGGCGATCACCAGGCTGAGCCCCATGGCGCCAGGCAACGGCGATCGCTGCCGCACCGCCAGCACACCGTGCACCAGCAGCGCCAGCACCGACACCGCGGCCACCGGCATGGCCAGCAACCCCATGAAAGACCCACCGCCCTGGGCGGCGATGAATACCCCCACGTACGCCAGCGCCTGGACAACGAGGGGCAGCAACAGGACAGCGAAGAAGTGCATGGCCGAAGGGCTTGGGAGGGGTGTCGCCCAGTGTGCCCGCCCGGCCGCGGTTGGACAAGGCTCAGGGCGGCCCGTGGTTGCCCTGGACCGTGACCGGTTCGAAACCCGACGCCGGCGGCGCCACGACCGACACGAACCGGAACGGCTCGCTGCCCACGTTCAGTGCACCGTGCACCTCGCCGGGTCCGGCGATCGCCACATCGCCGGGGCGGATCCGATGTCCGGTGCCCGCTGCATCGGTGAAGTAGACCGCCTCGCCCGACAGCACGACCCAGGTGTCCTGCCCGTCAGGATGCAGGTGGCCGGAGATCGCCTGTCCGGGCGCCACGTGCCAGGCCACGACGGTGGACATGGATGACTGCGCCATGACGACGCGCAGGGGTTCGCCCGGTGCGGACTGAAAGAAGTCGGTGCTGTGGAGGACGCGGTCGGTCGTCATGTGCGCTCCCGTTGGTTCCCCATGGAAAGCAACGATCGCGCCCGCCCGGCGCGGAAGCGATCGGCCTTCAGCCGAGCGACTCGACGATCGCCTCGACCGGGCGCACCGCGGCAAAACCATCGTTCAGTGCCGACATGTAGGCCGCCTGCACATCGTCGGCATCTACCCTGCGGTCACCGAAACGCAGGTGGGTGGTGGCGCAGGCGTCCTGCGCCAGTTCGCAGGCATAGCCCAGGTCGCTGGCGGCCCGCACCGTGGTGTCCACGCACATGTGGGTCATCATGCCGGCGAAGGTGATGCCCGTCGCTTTCGCGTCCCTCAACTGGTCAAGCAGGCGGGTGTCGCGAAAGCCGTTCGGGAAGTGCTTGGTCACCAACACCTCGCCCGCTGTCGGCCGCACCGAAGGGTGCAGCTCGGCCCCCACCGTCCCGGGCAGGAAAAACGTGGCGTCCGCTTCTTCGGCCAGGTGCTGAACATGGATCACCGGCAAGGACCGCGCGCGGAACGCCGCCAGCAGCGCCGAGGCGCGCGCCACCGCCGCGTCGGCCCGGACCAGCTCCATGCGCCCGCCTGGAAAGTAATCGTTCTGCAGGTCGATCAGGACAAGGACTTGGGGCATGGGGAGAGGCTCATCAAATGGAATGGACGTGGCGCCAGGCGACGGAGGCGGATGATAGGTACCGGGCGATGGCCCCATGAAGGGTCGGAGTCAAGTCCCATCGGCGCACCGGGTCACCCTTGCGCAGTGCGTGAGATCCCGCCGACAGCCTGCACCCCGGCGTGGCGCAGAACTTCGGGACTTCTCACCTTGCACCTCGAAGGGGTTGACCTGCCAGGTCATGGATGCCGGGAGCACCGGTGATTAACGTGGACGCCACCGGTGATTGACCGGTGCACTTCACCTGTTCCCATGACCCCCCAACAGATTGCCCTTGCCTACCTGCAAACCTGGAACGCCACAGACAGCCAGCTGCGCGCTGCGCTGCTCGCCGAACACTGGACCGCGGGGGCCACCTATGTCGATCCCCTGATGCAAGCGGACGGTGTCGAGCAGATCGCAGGCTTGGTGGACGCCGTGCATGCGCGCTTCCCTGGCTTTCGATTTCAGTTGCGGGGCATTCCCGACGGGTTCGGTCCGTTCGTGCGGCTCGCCTGGTCGCTCGGCGTCCCCGGCGAAGAGGCGCCCATCGACGGCAGCGACCTGATCGAGCTGCAGGACGGGCGCATCGCCCGGGTGATCGGGTTCATCGACCGCGCACCCGCCAGCGCATGACCCGCCTGCGGCTCGGCAGTCCGCTCACGCCTCGGGCGTGCCGGTGTCCTGCTGGCCCGCACCCAGGTCGGCGCGCGCGGCGGCGGCCAGCGCCAGGTACCTGCGCTTGAAGGCGTCCAGTTCTTCTTCCTCGAGCTCTTCGAGGTTCAGCAGCGCGTTGTGCGCACCTCGGGTCGCACGGATCAGCTCGTCGAGCTTGACCTGCATCGCCTCGGTGTCGCGGTTCTGGGTGTTCTGGATGACGAAGACCATGAGGAACGTGACGATCGTCGTGCCGGTGTTGATCACCAGCTGCCACGTGTTGCTGAACCCGAACAGCGGTCCGGTGATGACCCACATTAGGATGACCACCACAGCGAGCACGAAGACGCGGGGCCGCCCACAGAAATGGGCCGCGCCCTTGGCGAACCGCGAGTACCAGGTGGTGGTGTTCATCGACAACCCCTTCGTGTGACCACCGTCGGCGACGGCTCCACATGATGCACCCGGGTGCCTGTGCATGGCGATGGGGCGCTGCGCGGCTCTGTCCTGAACGCACAGCAGGCTCCAACGTTCAATGAATCCACGGCGACGGAACTGGCCATTGCCGACACCAGGGTGAGGGGCGGCAAATGCCTGTGACACCTTGTCGACCCGGCTGTTGGGGGGTCGTCGAGCTCCTCGGTTCGGTGGGTCTGGTTGAATCGTTCGACCCAGGCGTTCTGCACGGGCTTGCCAGGTTGGTGTCCTTGTTGGCGGGCACTGTCCCGAAGCAACTCAGATACCGGGTGCGGGAAGGAAACCCGGCAAAGATTTGATTCGGGCAATCCAGGCCCGGATCGCTGGGTATGGATCGAGACTGACACCGCCTTCTGGCGCCCATGCCACGTACGGGAAGACGGCACAGTCGGCAATGGTCGGGCGGTTCAGCTCGAGCCAGTCGGTGCGTGCCAGGTGCCCGTCGATCAAGGGCAAGATGTGCGCACTGCGCTTCAGGGCTTCCGGCTTGTCGAGGTCGTATCCGAACTTCTCGACCAGGCGGGCCGAGGCCGGCCCGCTCTGGATCTCGCCGGCCGACGCAGACAGCCATTGCATGATCCGGCCTTGCGACTCAGCGTCGTTCGGCCACCATCCCTGGGCACCACTGCGCGATGCGAGGTACACGAGAATGGCTTGCGAATCGCGCAGCACCACGTCGCCGTCGACCAGAACCGGCACCTGCGCCCACAGGTTCAGGGCAAGAAATCGATCGCCCTTTTGCTCGCCGGCCGCGAGGTCGACAGGACATGTTTCCAAGGGGATTCCTGCGAGCGCCGCGAAGAGCCGGACCTTGTAGCAATTGCCTGACAGTTCGACGTCATGGAGTTTGATCATGGCGCAACCCTCACAGCAGTTGATTGAATTCGAGCACGTTGCCGTCCGGGTCGCGGATGAACAGGCCCACGCGGCGTGGCCCGATCGGCTCGGGCCCCTCGGTGATGGCGATGCCGGCATCGTTGAGCCAGTTCACCAGCGCGTCGAGATCGTCGACGACGAATGCGACGTGGGTCAGGCCGGGCCACTTCAAGGGCTCGTCCTGCAGAACGTTGCGAACGCCAGGGCGTGCCATGCCATTGAAGATCAGGTTGATGCGCACACCTGCAGGCGTTGCCATCTCGTTGGCGTAGTCGTCGAAACGGATCTCCTCATGGAATCCCAGGCGCTCATAGAAGCGTCGGGCCGACTCAGGATCCGACACACGGATGCCGACGTGTTCGTACGCCGTGGCATGCGCGGGGCAGGTTGATGGGGTGGATGGTTTGGTGTTCATGCCGCCATGATCGTTATCGCGGCAAATACAATAAATAGACCACTTCGCACATGACAAGTGCGACAAACGCACCAATCGCGACGCAATGGACAAACTCAGGGCAATGGCGACGTTCGTTCGCATCGTCGACGGCGGCAGCCTGACGGCGGCCGCGGACGCGGCCGGCACGTCACTGACGTCGGTGGTGCGCTCGCTCGCCGCGCTCGAGCAATCGCTTGGTACGCGGTTGCTGAACCGGACCACCCGGCGGCTGTCGCTGACCGCCGAAGGCCGGGACTATGCGCAACGGTGCCGCCAGATCCTTGCGGCCGTGGACGAAGCCGACGCGGCTCTGGG
Organism: Synechococcus sp. UW140; assembly: GCA_943371665.1. GTDB lineage: Bacteria > Pseudomonadota > Gammaproteobacteria > Burkholderiales > Burkholderiaceae_C > Hydrogenophaga. Next base: position 88,897 of record CALRVR020000009.1, on the reverse strand, counting down.
CGCTCAGAAGGGCTCCCTGAGTGGGCGGCTGGTGTTGACAGCACCCGTCACCTTCGGCCGGCTGCACGTGGCTCCGCTGGTCGCGTTGTTCCTCAAGCAGCATCCTGACCTGTCGGTGGAGTTGCTGCTGCTCGACCGTGTCGTCGATCTGCTCGAGGAAGGGCTCGATCTCGCGGTGCGCATCGGGACGTTGCCGGACTCGTCACTGGTCGCCATCCCGCTCGGCGCGGTGCGCCGGGTTTGTTGTGCCAGCCCTGCTTACCTGCGCCGTCACGGCACACCCAGGGAGCCCATGGACCTGTTGAAACACCGCTGCATCGGATTCAAGGGCAACGGGTCAAACCCGGACTGGCGCTTCCAGGTCGCCGGCCGCACCGTGAAGGTGCCGGTGTCGCCGGTGTTCGTGACGAACCAGATCGCGGCGTCGATCGATGCCAGCATCACCGGATTGGGGTGCGTGTCGCTGCTGCATTACCAGGCCCGGGCCGCTCTCGAGGCGGGTGAACTGAAGGAGGTGCTTCGTGGGTACGAAGTCGATCCGCTGCCTGTGCACGTCTTGTACCGGCCAGACCGCTTGATGTCGACGCGCGTGCGCGCGCTGCTCGACTGGTTGGTTCCACGCCTGCGTGAGCGTCTGGCCATCGATGCCGAGGGATGACGAACGGTTCAGCGGCAGGTCGCCTCCAGCGCTGGTCTTCTTTCAGGAAATGGTCGCTTCAGTCAGCTGGTTTCTCCACTCCCGAGGTGATTGCCCGGTCTGGGCCTTGAAGGCTCGGGAGAATGCGGCCTCGCTGCCGTATCCGACCTCGGCAGCGATCAGTTTCAGGGGACGTCCGCGCCGCAGCGCCATTTGCGAAATCCGCACGCGCCAGCCCTGAAGGTACTGTCCGGGCGTGATTCCAACGACCGATCGAAAGGTCGACGCGAACACGCTTCGCGACATGTTCGCAACGCCGGCGAGTTCATTGAGTGTCCATTCCTTCGCAGGCTCTTCGTGCAGGGCCACCAGCGCATGTCGCAGCCTCGGGTGAGACAGCCCTGAGAGCAAGCCGCCCTGCACTTTGCCGCTCTCCATCAGCTGGCGAAGCACCTGGATCATCACCACCTCGAACAGCCTTTCGACCAATGCGGTGCGCCCGCAACGCTGCTCGAAGGCCTCTTCGAACAGCAACGCCAGCACAGGCGCGGACCCACCGACGGCTTCCAGTGGCAGGCAGACGACTTCCGGCAAGGCCGATGCGATCGGGTTGTCCGCGCCGCCATCGAACGACAGGTTCGCACACACCACATCGGCACCGCGCTCGGCATCGGAAGTGAAGCGGTGCGTGAGCGGCCGCGGGAAAAGCAGCAAGCTGGGCTTCTCGATCTGCAGCGTTGACCTGCCATGGCTGACCGTCAGCGTGCCGCTGCGCACCAGATGCAACTGGCCATGGGTGCCGTCGCTTTCCAGCGTGTTGACCCCGCACAGGGGCCCGGCGTTGAACACCTGTGCCTTCACAGGAAAGTGCGCCATCAAGGAAGCCAGTCGATCGCCCATTCAGTACTCTCGATCAATAAAGGTGGACTTTATATCACCCATCGTCCGACCTTGCCGGGCACAGTACGCCTCACCGGACAACAGCCGTCCGGCCCTCACCACCCCCAACCAGGAACCATTGCCATGACCATCGAGAAGATCCTCTACACCGCCACCGCCACCGCCACCGGTGGCCGCGAGGGGCGCGCCACCTCATCCGACAGCGTTCTGGACGTCCCGTTGTCCACCCCGCGTGAGTTGGGCGGCGCTGGCGGCCCCGGCACCAACCCGGAGCAGCTGTTTGCGGCGGGCTATTCGGCCTGCTTCCTTGGCGCACTGAAGTTTGTGGCCGGCCGCGAAAAGGTCTCTCTGCCCGTGGCCACCACGGTCACCGGGAAAGTCGGCATCGGCCAGATTCCCACCGGCTTCGGCATCGAGGCCGAACTGACCATCTCGGCGCCCGGCATTGACCGAGCCGTTCTGCAATCGCTGGTCGGCCAGGCCCACATCGTCTGCCCCTACTCCAACGCGACGCGCAACAACATTCAAGTCACGCTGGTCATTGCCAACTGACCTGTGCACCCCACAAGCTCCAACAGGACACGAGCCAAATGAAAGTCAACACCCGAGTTCTCGCCACCTCCCTGCTCGCCCTTGCGCTGCAGTCCGCCTTCGCTGCGTCTGCCGCTCAACCATCAGCGCCAACGGCAGCGGCCGCCGCAGCCACCATCGACGGAAGCCACATCGTCACCCGCGACAACGTTCGCCTGTACTACAAGGACTGGGGCCCGAAGGACGGTCCGGTCGTCACATTCAGCCATGGCTGGCCACTCAGTTCGGACAGCTGGGAGTCGCAGATGATCTTCCTGGCAGCGAAGGGCTACCGCGTGGTCGCCCATGACCGCCGTGGCCATGGGCGCTCCAGCCAACCCTGGGACGGCAATGACATGGACCGATACGCCGACGATCTGGCAGCCGTCATCCAGGCGCTCGACCTCAAGGACGTCACCGCGGTCGGTTTCTCCACCGGTGGTGGCGAGGTGGCGCGCTACATCGGTCGCCATGGGACCGGTCGCATCAAGAAAGCCGTGCTGGTCAGCGCCGTGCCACCGATGATGCTGCGCACCGCCGACAACCCCGGCGGCTTGCCTCTTGCCGTGTTCGACGGCATTCGCAAGTCGTCGCTGGAGAACCGTTCGCAGCTGTACATCGACCTGGCCTCCGGCCCGTTCTACGGCTTCAACCGGCCTGGAGCGAAAGTCTCGAAGGGGCTCATCGACAGTTGGTGGGCACAGGGCATGCAGGCGGGCCACAAGAACACCCACGACTCCATCGCTGCCTTCTCGGCCACCGACTTCCGCAAGGACCTGGAGAAGTTCAATGTGCCCACGCTGGTGATTCACGGAAGCGACGACCAGATCGTGCCGCTCGACATCTCGGGCAAGGCTTCGGCTGCGCGGATCAAGGGAGCGAAGCTGATCGTCTACCCCGGCGCACCGCATGGCTTGACCGACACGCACAAGGACCGGTTCAACAAGGACCTCCTCGACTTCCTCGAGGACTGAATCGACCGTTCCGCACAGGACCTCTGCGCGTCAAACGCCGTGCAGAGGTTGACAGCCCTTGGCGTCGTGTTCCTGAAACAGTGCGTTTCTCGCGTCCATCTTTATCGACCGACCGAACAACCCGACATTCTGTCCACGCAATCGGACCTTCGACCGCGTGAATTTCAACCCCTCCATTTCTCCAGAAAACACCATGAAGATTCAAAGAAACCTCCTCATCTCGGCCCTGCTCGTGGCCGGTGCTTCGTCCGCCTTCTCGCAGTCGGCCCTGACCCGCGCCCAGGTGAAGGCCGAGCTGCAACAGGCGATCCAGAACGGCGAGATCCTTTTCGGTGATCGCAACGAAACGCTCCGCGAGATCTACCCAAGCCGTTATCCCGCCAAGGTGCAGCAGCCTGGCAAGACCCGCGAACAGGTTCGGAAAGAACTCCAGGAAGCGATCGCATCGGGCGACATCGTGGACGGCGGCGATCTGGCGCTGGCCCGAAACGAACGCCGTCCTGACCTGTATCCGCCCAAGCCCCAGGCCTTCGCCAAGACCCGCGCCGAGGTCAGGGCAGAACTTGCCGAAGCGATTCGCACCGGCAACATCCAGGGGAATGGTGACCGGTCAGAGCCGCTCAACGAGCTCTTTCCGCACCGCTACCCCCAGGACGCTTCCAACCGCGCCGGCTCAAAGCCGGTGTCCTGATGCGCTGCTCCGAGGCGTTCCGAGCCCCGCTGGACGACGCTCCTGTCGTCCACGGGTGCACGCAGCCTTCGCCCGTCCGGTGAAGCGGTCGTGCCACACCTGAGTCAGGCCGCGCTCTGGGCGAGCGCGGCCAGGCTGGCCACTGCGTGGGACAGCGCATGGGCCAGCATCGCGGCTTCGAGCCCCCAGCGCCAGTAGAGCCAGCCAAACAGGATGCCCGGCACCGCATTGCCGCCGATGATGAACATGGCGACAGGACCGCTTGGCTCCACACCCATTCCGATGGCCAACGGCAGATGACCCACTCCAAAAAGGATCGCTGCGATCACGATCGCGGCAGCGACGAGCGATCGTCGCGGGGGGCCCGCGCGCTTTTGCAGCACGCGCCAGAGCAGCCAGACCAAGGTTGTCATCAGCCCCCAGCGCAAGATGATTTCCTCGGTGATTCCTCCGTAAAGCAGCTTGGCCACGAGCGGAATCTCGAGCGCCGCCCCCAGCGCCCTCAAACCTTCCGGCGCACGGCCCGCCAGAAAAGTGAGCAGGCCACCGACCAGCAAACCGACCACTGTTGCCGGGAGAATCTGTGGCTTGAGCGCACGCCACACGCCGGTGCCCGCCACCGCCGCCTCGGCCACAGGCGCATGCAGGCCGATCGGGGGCGCCAACACGACACCCGCCCAAACGGCCAAGGCCACGAGTGCGGCGCTTTGCAGCACGCCCGCGGCAACAGCGACTTGCGCCGGAAGAGATGAAGGCGAGATCTCCAGGAGCCGGGGAAGCACCGTCAACGAAAGGGCCACCACACCAGCCATGCCGGCACACCACAGGAAAGCCCCGAGCTTCAACCGGTCGCTGTCGGGCATTTCAATCTCCTGAAGGTCTGGCGGCAATCCACCGCCTGTCCTGCTTTCCAGCACATCAGTGGCGGAAGACCAGCGAGGCGTGTGCGGCAGTTGCCGCCTGCGCACCGTCTCCAACCGCCATCGCCACGTTGCCTGCGGCTCGCGCGAGGTCACCGCAGGCGAAGACGCCGGGCACCGAAGTCGCCCTCTTTTCGTCAGTACGGACGAAAGGCCCCTGCAGTCCATCCTCGTTCGCGCAGCCGAGTTGCGCAGCGAGCGGCGAAGCTGGCGAGGTACGACTCACCACAAACAGCCCTGAAAACGACTCGCCACGTCCATCCGCCAACATGATGCGGGCCTGGTCGGCGATGCCTGAGATCGGTGTGGCATTCACCCCCACGCCCCGCACAGCGAGCATCCGCTCTTCGTCTTGATCGAGAGACAGCGCGCCGTTGAGGAAGAAGGTGACACTGCCCCACTCGGTCAGAAGCTGTGCCTGATGCAAGGACGCAGGGCTTGTGGCGATCACACCGATGCGACCTTGCTGCAACTCGTGGCCATGGCAGTAGGGACAGTGGAAGACTGTGCGACCCCAGCGTTCCGACAGCCCGGGAATGGCCGGCAGGGAATCTTTCACGCCTGTGGCCAGAATGATCCGGCGTGCAAGCTGCGGCGCACTCCCTGCTTGCACAACGAAGGCATCCAGGGAGCCCGTGATCTCCGTGACTGCGTGTTCGAACCACTGTACGTTCGGATAAGCAGCCAGCTGATCGCGCGCATCGGCCAGGATGGCCTCGGGTGGGCGGCCATCCTGCGCCAGAAACCCGTGCGAAGTGGTGGCAAAGCGGTTGCGCCGCAAACCGCTGTCGAAGATGGCGATTCGCCTGCGCGTGCGTGCCAATGGAAGGGCAGCGGACAAACCGGCAAAGCTGCCCCCCACGATGGCGACATCAAACGGCATGAAAAACTCCTTCAGAAAGCAGCCGTCGGCCGCAAGAATGGTCCCGGTCAATACCGTGTGACCACAATGGGAGCGCCGTTCGTGATGATCAGCGTGTGCTCGTACTGAGCAGAAAGGTTTCCGCGCGCGCCCGCCAGCGTCCAACCGTCGGAGGTCTCGGTGACGGTTCGGCTTCGGGTCGACAGGAAGGGCTCGATGGTGATGACCATTCCAGCACTCAGAATGCGTCGGTCCGAGGCGTCGAAGAAGCCAGCGATGTACTCCGGGTCTTCGTGCAACGCGCGCCCGACGCCATGGCTGCCGAGGTTCTCGACCACCTTGAACCCCCATGCTTTCGCGGTGCGTTCGATGGCCGCCCCGATCCGGTTGATCGCCTGCCCCGCGCGCGCGCATGTCATCGCCTCGGTCAGTGCGGTCTGGGCTGCATGGCACAGGCGCGTCTTTTTCGGCGTGGTGGGCGGGATGACTTTGGTTCCACCGGTATCGGCAAAGTAGCCGTTGTGCTCGGCCGACACGTCGACGTTGAGAACGTCGCCGGCCCGGATGACGCGATCTCCGGGCACCCCATGTGCCGCCTCTTCATTGATGCTGATGCAGGTGAAGCCGGGGAAACCGTAGCTGAGCTTCGGCGCAGACCGGGCACCTTGCTCCTCCAGCAGCCGCCCGCCGATCAAGTCCAGCTCGCGGGTCGTCATCCCTGGCTCTGCGGCGTCAAGCATGCGCTGCAGGGTGAGCGAAACGATTCGGCCGACCTTCTCGAGGGCGAGCACGTCGTCATGCGTCTGGATGGTCATGCAAGGATCCTTTCGTCAGGCGTGTGTTCCGGCGTTGATGGTCGGGACATCGTGTACGCGATCTTGACCTTGGGCGGCCCCACGAAGGGTGGTTCGCACACGATCGCTTCATCGACCACCGATCGACGGTGCAGCTTGAGCGGCGAGCGCCACAGCGTCTGCGCCGACGGGAATGCGATGTGGCGATGAGGCATCGGTCACCGCCCGCCAGACACCTTTGGCCACGTCGTCTGCGGTGGTGATCTCGACGGGTGGTTGTGGTGGTGCGGAAAGCACCTGTCTGGCCCAGGTCGAATACGCTTCCGGGATGCCATTCTTCGAGCGCTCACGGGCCGCTGCGCCGAAGGAGGTTTCGGGCGATCGACCAGGCATGACGACCCGCACGCGCACGCCGAACGGCTCCACCTCCAGGGCGAGCACTTCGCTGAATGCCTCGACCGCCGCCTTGCTGGCTGTGTAAGCGGACAGCAGCGGCAGCGGCTTGATCGTCACCGCAGATGACACGTTGACGACCACACCCCCGCCCTGCCTGCGAAACCCAGGCAGCAGGGCCTGGGTCATGGCCATGACCCCGAACGTGTTCAGCTCGAACAGCTGTCGCGCCGCGTCGGTCGACACCCCCTCCAGCGCACCCATGAGACCGGCGCCCGCGTTGTTGACCAAGGCATCGATGGCACCTGCTTCGTTCACGGCGCGCGCAATGCTTGCAGCGTCGGTCACATCGAGCGCAACCATGCGCAGACGGTCCGATTCGGGCAACAGGTCCTTGCGCGGCGTGCGCATCGCGGCCACGACAGTCCAGTCGCGATCGAGGAAGTAGCGGGCCGTGGCGAGCCCGAAGCCGGACGAACTGCCCGTGATGAGAATGGTGTTCATGAGAAAGTGCTGATTTCGATGGTGGAAGAACGTTGGTCGACCTGGATCCGTGGACGCTCTGTCGCGCTCGCATCAGCCCAGCACACCCAGGGACTCCATCACCCGGCTGGCTGCTGCCACCCGGTCGCGGACCGGGAAGTTCCGGTTGGCCAGCATCACGAGCGCCACTTGGTGATGCGGCGCAAGCGCTGCATAGGCGGCGAATCCGGCCGTCGATCCCGTCTTGTTCAGGAACAGGGGAGGCGACTGCGGCGACAAAGGCTGCGCTCCCGGAAGCGCAATCGCTTGCACCGGCAGCGGTTCGAGAACAGTGCGTGGCCCGTTCCCTTCCTGCAGCGCCTGCTGCGACCATGGGAATGGATACATCTCCCAGCCCAGGCCCTGCTGCATCGGGCCCACCTGGTATCGGGGAACCAGGGTGTGCGCAACGGCCATCTGCAATTCGGGTGGCAAGCGCTCGGGATCCAGCAGCGACTGCAGAAAACGAAGCATGTCGCTGGCCGTGGACTTCACGCCGTAGGCCTGCGCATCAAAGGCGCCGCGATTGACGCGCACCTTCCGTTGGTCCTTGTCGTGGCCCCAGGCATAGCGATGCACCTGTGTGTCGGGGACGTGGATGTGCGTGCTGCCCAGCCCCAAGGGAGCCAGCAGGGCACGTTGGCTCAGTTCGGCAAAGTCGCCTGCCATCGCCCGTGCGGTGGCATGTCCAAGCAGGCCGACACTGGGATTGGAGTACCGCCGCATCACCCCGGGCTGAGCACTGGGGGTGAACGCCGAGAGGTAGGCGAGGGCTTCGTCGTCTGATGCCACCTTCTCGGGGAACTGGAGCGGGAGGCCGCCTGCGGTGTAGGTCGCCAGATGCAGCGGCGTGGCCTTTCCGATGGGCGTGCCATGCAGCTCGGGCACGGTGTCGCCAACAGGGTGGTCCAGAGGCAGACGCCCCTGCACGTGGGCAAGAGCGGCGAGCGTGGACGTGAAACACTTGCTGATCGAACCAAGCTCGAAGATCGTGTGGCGCGTTGCCGGACTTCCCCCAGGCCGTGCGGTGGTGCCCATTTCGAGGAAGTACGGCCGGCCCTTGAAGACCAGGCCGACGACCAATCCGGGGATGTCGTGCGCCTGGATCAGCGGCCCGCAGGTGGCGCCCAGCAGCGCTTCAATCTCTGCCGCACGGGCGGTGCTGGGGACAAAAGCCGGAGCGACGCAGGCACTGGCGGCGGCCAGCACCAAGCGGCGGCGTCTGATCGGGGTGGTGCTCTCTCGTGTCATTTTCACTTTGGTGCAGGTCGATGGCGAGGCGTTCAGGATTCGCCATTCACTGGTCGTGCCCACTGGCACGCAAGGGGGTCACGACGGCAGCCTGGCGATCACCTTGATCTCGAACTGAAAGCCGAACAGCCAGGTCACGCCGATGCCGGTGAGCGTGGGATGTGGCGCGTCACCCCAGTGTTCTTGCACCACGGGCCAGGCCACCGCGAAGTTCTGCTCCGGATTCACCATGAAAACGGTCACGTCGATCACGTCCTTGAAACCGCAGCCTGCGGCCTCGAGGATGTCGTTGAGGTTCTGGAAAGCAAGGCGCACCTGCGCTGGCAAGTCAGGCTCGGGGGAGCCGTCGGGTCGGCTGCCCACCTGGCCCGACACGAACAGAAAGCCGTTCGATCGAATGGCAGGGGAATAGCGGTTCTGCTCGTACAAGGCCTGGCGGCCGGCGGGGAAGACGACGTCTCGGGGGCTGGTCATGGAACGGGCTTCAGAAGAATGGTTGGCCAAAGGCTGAATCTAGGAATTCCCCGCGCTCGGATCAACCCGCGAGGTCAACAATCACTGTTTGCAGAATCCAGACAATCACAGATCAACAGGGGAATCCCATGGACCGATTCGACGCCATGCAGGCATTCGCGCGGGTGGTGGAAGCGGGCAGTTTCACCAAGGCAGCCGAAACGCTGCGCATGAACAAAACCAGCGTGACCCAGCTCATCCAGCAGCTGGAAGCACGGCTGCGCGTGAAACTGCTCAACCGCACCACGCGCAAGGTGCAGGTGACGGCAGACGGCGCCGCCTACTATGAGCGTGTGGTGCGGCTGTTGGCCGAGCTGGACGACGCCGAGACCAGCCTCTCCAGCGCCAGGATCTCGCCCCGCGGGCGCATCCGCGTGGATGTGCCCAGCCCGCTCGCGCGCTTCATCCTCATACCGGCGCTGCCCGCCTTCCATGCGAAGTACCCCGACATCCAGATCGACATGGGTGTCAGCGACCGCATGGTGGACCTGATCGGTGACAGTGTGGACTGCGTGATCCGGGGTGGCGAAATCACGGATCCATCGCTGGTGGCGCGCCGTGTGGGCGAACTGCCGATAGGCGCCTACGCTGCACCCGATTACCTGCAGCGCCACGGCACGCCAGAACACCCCAAGGACCTGGAGCACTCGGACCACCACGTCGTGGGGTTCCTCAGCACGCGCACCGGCCGCGTACCGCCCTTCTCCATGCAGCGCGGCGAAGACGAACGCATCACCGTGCATGGCCGCCATGTTCTGGCCCTCGACGACGGCAATGCCTACCTGGCAGCGGGTCTGGCGGGTCTGGGCGTTCTGCGACTGCCCCACTACATGGCCAGCGACCACGCGACACGCGGCGAACTGGTGCCTCTGTTTGAAGACTGGCGCTTTGACCCCATGCCGCTGTACCTGGCGTACCCGCCGAACCGGTACGTGAGTGCGAAGCTGCGCTTGTTCGTCGACTGGGCAGCGGGATTGGTCGGCCAACATTTTCCGCCTGGAAAACCGCGCAAAGCCTGATGGGCACCACCCCCATGGACGGCCTGCTCTCATTGGCTGGCCATGGGGGGTCGGTGGCGCCAGGCGCCAAAGTCGGCTCGCGCGCAGACCATCACCGGAGCGCCGCTTCGGACCGTCACCCTGGGATCGTCAATGCCGATCATGCGCAGCACCGCATCCCGCGTGGCGGTGTACGTGGTTCCTTCGCACATGGCTGTGGGCTCCAGAGCCGCGTCGTCGCTGAGCCATACCGTGCCATGGTCGACGTGCAGCGTGTCGCCGGTGTGCACGCCAACCTGCAGGCTGTGTTCCATCGAGAGACGCCATTCGGTGACGAGGCCCTGAGCCTCTTCAACCGGCAGCAAAGTCGGTGGACGCTGACAGGGCTGCATGTTCGTCAATCTCCACATTGCGGCGCTCGAACGCCTGGCGTGCGTAGGTCAATGCATCGGAACCCGCCGCAAAGCGAAGCGGTGGTCTGGCCAACGCAGCCACCTGCACCAGCGCACGTCCCAGCCTCGCCGGGTCACCAGGCTGGCGGTGGTTGTAGGCTTCGTAGTCGACGCGTGGTGCTCCCTCCGGGTCGTCATAGTCCGTGATTCTTTTTTCGCCGTACCGCACCGAGGTGGCATCCAGGAAGTCGGTGCGGAAGAAGCCTGGTTCCACGACGGTCACATGGATCCCGAAGCGAGCCACCTCCAACGCCAGTGATTCCGAAAATCCCTCGACGGCAAACTTGGTCGCGCAGTAGATGGACGACGACTCGAATCCCATGAAGCCGCCGATCGAGGCCACGTTGAAGATGTGCCCGCTGCGCTGGCTTCGCATGCAAGGAAGAACAGCGCGGGTGACATGCATCAAACCAAAGACGTTGGTCTGAAACTGATCGTCGACGGCCGCACTGGGGACCTCCTCGAACAAACCCAGCTGTCCATAGCCGGCGTTGTTGACCAGCACGTCGATGCGCCCGAAACGATCGACAGCGCGGGCAACGGCTTCCACAGACTGCGGTTCGCGGGTCACGTCGAGCGGGAGACAAAGGACGCTGTCCCCATGGGCCGCGAAACTCGCTTCAAGGTCTTTGACCTTTCGGCCTGTGGCCACGACGCGATGACCTGACTCCAGCGCGCTGCGTGAGATCTCCGCACCGATCCCGCGCCCAGCGCCAGTGATGAACCAGACTTTGCTCACGGTTTCTTCCTGATGGGGGTTGAACATGGGCAGAGTCTAGGAACACGGTGTCGTTCAGCAGTAGCACGAAATCACAGGAAGCTTGCCTGATCCTGCAGAGTCGTACCGTGCGCTCCATTTGGCTGATCTGCCGACGCAGCTAGCCCCATGTGGATCAACCGCTGAGTATCTCGGGCCAGAGCGGCGTCTCAGAATTCGAACCCCAAGCCACGCCGTGCGAGCGGGCCGTGAGGCGATTCAGGCATACGGGTCTTGCCAAATACCCGCGCATTGCATCAACCAGTTGCAGGCCATGCCGCGCGGCAGCGAGGTACCAGCAGTGGCATCAAAGACCAACTCGGGTGGTGTCGGGCGCGAGGCATCAATCGCCAAGGCCAGCATCACATGCGACAGAAAGACGGTGGCTTGCACTTGTCCCACTTCGGCCTGCGGCTCGAAGTGCAGCAGTTTGGCCGTGGGAAATATCCGGAGGAACTCCTGCATCGGGTCCTCATCAGCCAGGCGCTTCACACCGAAGAGGTCGATGCCTGAGCGGGTACCCAGGTCGTACAGCGTTTCGACATAACGAAAGCTGCGCTCGCGCGGCGACAACCCCTGAAAGTGAAGGCTGGTCACGCTGACCGGTATGCGCAGGCAGGTGACGATGGCGTGGGCGAAGTCGCCCCAGCGCATGGCGTCGTCGGGGCGAAACGCGAGCAACTCATCCTCCGGTACGAGACCGCGCAACCCCGCCCACTGGATGGCTTCGAACCAGCGGTGGTTCGATTCGACGTCGGAGAAGTAGTTGAGCTTGCCGCCACGCCGAACAATCTCGCGTTGCAACCGAGCCAGCGAAACCTGAGCGGGTTCGCAGCGATCTTGCACGGCGATCGCTGCCGCCAGGCCAGCGGCAATCCCCATCTGGATGCGCGCACCCTCGCAGCGCGTGGCGCCCGCTGCGATGTGCGTGGCGCTGATGCCTCCGCTGACGAGGAGGTTGCTCACGCCAACCGGCAACAGACAACCGAATGGCACTTGGTACGGCGCACGGGTGAAGCGGCCCGTGATGTAGCCATCCGGGTAGCGACGGCCCTCCTCGACCGTGTCGTCGCAGCCCTGGGACTCGTAGGTCCAGTCGGCGATGGCGACGGCATCGCGCTTGTGCGGTGGTCGCAGACCGTCGCCACTCAGCCAGGGGTTGACATCGGCCTCGCAGAGCGTGGCCCTGCCTTGCACGCGGCGCGCCTCCCGCACGTAGACAAGGTAGGGAATGTGGCCGTTGTCCACGAATTCGTCGTGCGCCAATCCCAGTTGCGGCAAGCCACCCTCGTTCTGCACGTAATACAGGAAACCCAGGGCGTGATCGACGAAGCGCTGGCGCAGCGGGCCACGATCGCGCGGGTGCGCGAGCACGTACTCGCTGTTCGGCCCCACGAGGTTGTTGCCACGCACCATGCGATTGAGCAGAAACTTTCCACCGACGAGCAGGTACAGCGTGTCGAACCAGATCGGCCGCCCCTCCTCGTCGGTGCCCAGCGGGCCCCAGGCATACAGACTTGGGTCGTAGCCCGGTGGCGGTGCCTTCAAGCGATGGGCAGCCGTCGGCGATGCATCCTCGTACATGCGGCAATGCAACCTCGAGGCGAAGGCCATGATGGCATCGTCACCGTCGCCAGTGCTGCCAGGCAGGATGGAGTGCGCAAGGTAGCCATCGCGCGCTGAACTGTGGTGGTTGGAGAAGAAGATCTTGCCCGCATGCGGTTCCAGCGTTGACCGCGGCTCGCGTCCAAGACGAAACGGAACGCCGGCCCATGCTGACACGTCTGCTTCATAGGCTGCGTCAACCACCATCGCCGGAACCACCCGACTTCCTTCGCCCCTGTCATCCACGTTGCCCATCAGGTCGGTGGCGGGATGCCACACCACCTCGGCAATGGCATCGCCGTTCATTCGGACCGACGTGGGAACGGCGCGCGTGATCGCGGTCAGTCCGGGCGTGGCATCGACCAGCGCGCGCCATGCCGCAGCGCCCACCGAGCTCTCCCACACCAGATCAGCACGCTTCACGTGCAAGGGATCGGGTGTGGGAGAGCGCGCGTAGTGCGCCTTGATCCAGTCAGCGACTTCTTCGGCGATGCCAGAGAGCGCTTGTGGCGTGGCGCAATCGAACCCGAAAGTTCCATTGGCGTTCATGCCCCCCAGCATGGGGCTGGGTTCGAGCAGGACCACCCGAAGGCCCATGCGCGCTGCCGAGATGGCAGCCGCACAGCCACCAGGATTGCCGCCAATGACCAATACATCGGCATACATTCGATGCATCATCGCTCCACTATGCCGGAACTCATGCGAGTGTGAGGCCCTGCGCACTGAGCGGCAACGACCGGATGCGCCGTCCCGAGGCGGCGAAGATGGCATTGCACACCGCCGGAGCCACGGTCGGCACCATGGCCTCGCCCACGCCGCCCAACGGGCCGCCAGATTCGAGGATGTGCACCTCCACCGGCGGCGCGCCGGCCATGCGAAGCACGGGATAGTCGTGGAAGTTGGACTGGACGCATCGCCCTTCCCGCACCGTGATCTGCTCGGCCAGCGTGGCACTAAGCGCGTTGATGATGCCGCCTTGCATTTGCGCCTCTATGGTGTCCGGGTTGATCACCTGTCCGCAATCGATGACGGCCCAGATCTTGTGCACCTTGAGCCGATCACGCTGGAGCGAGACATGCGCCACCTGCGCCACCACGCTGTCAACTGCCTCGAAGAACGCAACCCCCAAGCCGTGACCAGCGGGCAGCGACTGACGATGCGTCCATCCTGACACCGCCAAGACCTTCTCCAGCACGGCCAGGCCGCGTGGGCTGTCCTTGAGCAGTGTGCGACGAAAGCTCCCCGGATCCTGTCGGGCAGCGACCGCCATCTCGTCGATGAACCCTTCCAGGAAGAACCCGTTGTGTGACGCGCCCACCGCACGCCAATAGCCGATGGGTATGTGTGTGGGCTGGTACACATAGTCAACGTGCTGATTGGGAACCGCGTAGTGGGTGCCCGACGCGGCATTCTTGGTGGCGAGGGCCATGACCGCCGCGTAGTCCAGACCATCCTTGAAGAAAGCGGGCCAGAACTTCTCATGCACCGAAGGGCCGACGATGCGCATGCCCAGCGCCGTCATGCGTCCGTCGGCGTCGAGTGTGCCCGTCATGCGAGCTGACATGGCGGGGCGGTGATAGCCGTGCGTCATGTCTTCCTCACGCGACCAGATGAGCTTCACTGGTCGACCCACTGCTCGCGCTGCGAGGATGGCAGGCTCGATGAAGTCGGTGTGAATGCGCCGGCCAAAGGCGCCACCGAGCAGCGTGGCGTTGATCTTGACCTTGTCTTCGGAAAGGCCGGTAAGGCGGCGCGCGGCTTCAAGCGCCGTGGTGTGGCACTGGGTGGGTACCCAGAGTTCGCAGAGGCCATCACTCACCGCAGCAGTGCAGTTCATCGGCTCGATCGGTGCATGATGCAGGAATGGGACCTCGTAGTCGACCGATACGCGTTGCGACGCTGCCGCCTGCGCGGCCGACATGTTCCCAGTCGATCGGAACCTGGCCGCGCTCGACTGGCCGAGCTTCTCCCGCTCCTGCGCCATCAGCTCCTCGCTGCTCGCACTGTCGAACGCAGTGGGCTTGAAACGAATCTGAAGTTGCTCTACGCCCTTCTTGGCCTGCCACCAGGATTCAGCCACCACCACGACAGCGCCCGTGACGGTGATGACATCGACAATGCCTCGCTGGCGTTTGAGGGCTGCGGAATCCACCGGCGCCACGTCCGCGCCATACACGGGCGCCTGGCGCATGGCCGCATAGGCCATGTTGGGCAGGCGCACGTCCACGCCGTAGATGCCTGAACCATCCACCTTGCGCGGGATATCGGTGCGTGGTACCGCGCGCCCCACCAATCGAAGGTCCTCACGCCGCTTGAGCACCGGCTTGGTGGGCACCGCTTTCAGCGCCGCTTCGGCCGCCAGTTCCCCATAGCCCAAGCTGCGCGCGCTGCCCGTATGCCGTACCCGCCCTGATGCCGTGGTGCACGACGACGGATCGACGCCCCATCGCTCGGCGGCAGCCTGCACCAGCATCTCGCGCGCCGCGGCTCCAGCGTTGCGCATGGGCAGGTACCACAGCCGCATGCTCCAGCTGCCAGAGGTCAGTTGATACTTGGTGATGTCGGGACGCTGGTAGGGCGTACCTACAGGGGCTTCCTCCACCTGCATGTGCTCCCAATCCACATCCAGCTCGTCGGCCACGATTGCCGCCAGCGACGACTGGGCGCCTTGTCCCATCTCGATCACCGGTGAGGTGAGCAGCACCGAACCATCGGGAAGCACCGACAGGTACGCACCAAAGCCGCTGCCGCGCGGCAGCGTTTCCCCGGCACGCATGGGAACGTTGCTCAAAACAGGCGCCGGGCCACTGGCGGCGTCGCCAAGCAGCGGAATGCCGAGCACCAGGCCGCCAGTGGTGGCCGCTGCCTGGCGCAGAAAGCGACGCCGGTCCGGACTGGGGGGTTGATGGGTTTGCATGGGGTACTCCTCAGCGCGATGGCTTGGCCGCGGCCAGGTGAATGGCTTGCTTGACCCGTTGATAGGTGCCGCATCGGCAGATGTTGGAGATGGCCGCCTCGATGTCGGCGTCGCTTGGCTGAGCTTTGCGTTCCAGCAGCGCAACCGATGCCATGATCATTCCTGACTGGCAATAGCCGCACTGAGGCACCTGATGCGCGATCCACGCTTTCTGCACGGGGTGTGACCGGTCGGGCGAAAGGCCTTCAATGGTTCGCACCTTGGCACCGCTCAACCCGCCGATGGGCACTGTGCAGGAACGCACCGGCTGCCCGTCGACCAGCACCGTGCACGCCCCGCACAGGCCCAAGCCGCAACCAAACTTGGTGCCGGTCAGACCCAGTTCGTCGCGGAGCACCCACAGCAGCGGGGTGTCCTGAGGCGCGGTGATCGGACGCACCTCTCCATTGATCGTCATCGTGACCATCTTGTTTCTCCGGGAATGGGGAAAGGGAGGATGCCGTTTATTGCGGCTTGACCTGCGCCGCGGCCAACACCGGCCGCCAACGTTCGCGCTCAGCCTTGAACAGTGCGGCCGCTTCGTCGACGTTGGTGACCATGGGCTCGTATCCCATGGTGAGGAAGTGCTTTGCCGTTTCCGGTGCACGCGCGATGTCGACCACCACCTGGTTGAGCTTTTCGAGCGCAGTGCGCGGCGTACCTGCGGGCGCGAGGATGATGTAGCGCGCGCTCACGTTCACGCCTGGCAGGCCCGACTCGGCCATCGACGGGAAGTCAGGTGCCACAGGTGTGCGCTGATCGCCCACGACACCCAACACCTTCAAGCGCCCACTCTGGATGTGGGGGAGCACGTTGGAGATGGTGAACATGCCGATCGACACGTGGCCAGCCATCAGGTCGGACAGCGCCGGGCCGTTGCCACGGTACACGATCTCGTTGAATTTCACGCCTGCCTTCTGCATCAGCAGCAGCCCTGCGAGGTCGTGCGGCGTTCCAACGCCAGGCGTCGCGTAGTTCAACTTGCCCGGCGACTTTTTGGCCAGGTCGATCAGTTCGCGCATGTTGTTGGCCGGGAGAGACGGGTGGGCTGCCAGCACGATCGGCGCCGACGCAAAGTAGGCCACCGGTACGAAATCCTTGAAGACATCGAACTTCAGGTTCGCGAATATGAACTCGAAGATGGCCGCGGTGTCACCGTTGACAACGAGCGTGTGTCCATCGGCCGGTGCTGCTGCTGCTGCTGCCATACCGATGGTGGTGCCCGCACCGCCGCGGTTTTCGATGATCACCGGCTTGCCGAGCTGGCGGCCCATGCGATCGGTGATCTGTCGCGTGATGGTGTCGGTGCCGCCGCCTGGCGACAACGGCACAACGATCTTCACTTCCCGTGCGGGGAAGTCCTGGGCGGCGAGCGGCCCGACGCAGCATGCTGCAAGGAACGCAAAGGCAATCTTTCTGAACGGACGCGTGGCACCAACGGCCATGGTGGCGCACTTCGAGATAGAGAAGAAGTTCATCGTTTGTCTCCTGATGTGAATGATCAGCCCGTCAGCGCGCGACTGGGTTGCGGCGCGATTGACGGTTGCACTATACTTGACTTGTTCGCCTATGTGAACTGTCTTCTTCCATAAGAACACTTAAGGTCATAGGCAACTTCAAATTCAAGCGGCCGCGAGCGCGGCACAGGCCCTGTCGCCACCGGAGGAGACCTCTTCATGTCCAGCCACCCACCCAGCCCCACCCTGCAGGGGCTGGTGCGTCACTACGCACAGTGCACCCCCCACGCGGAGGCCGTGGTCGCCGATACCCGCCGCCTCAGCTATCTTCAGTTGCGGGATGAGGCCGCGCGTGCCGCACGAGGCTTGCGCGCTCTCGGCATCAAACCCGGCGACCGCGTAGGTCTGTTGATGGGCAATCGTCCCGAATGGATCATTGCAGCCATCGCCATCGGTGCGCTCGGGGCCACCGTGGTGGCCATCAACACCTGGTGGACACCGCGCGAGATGGAGTACGCGCTAGACCACTCAGAGGTGCGATCGCTGGTCTGCGATGGCAGCTACATCCGGCGCGACTACGCGCGCGACATTGAGGAACTGCGCGCCGAGGGACGTTTGTCCGGCCTGGAGATGGTGGTGGGAGTCGGCGGGGAGCTGCCCGCCTCGTGGGTGTCGTGGCAAGACCTGATGGGTGACACCAACGCGCCCGAACTGCCAGAGGGAGACCGCGTGGACGATGTCGCGTTCGTCCTCTACACGTCGGGATCGACAAGCGCACCCAAGGGAGTGCAACTGCTTCATGGCGACCTGATCGAGAACACCTGGCACATCGGCGAGCGGCAGGCCTTGAGCGCCACCGATCGGCTGTGGCTGGCGGTATCGCTCTTCTGGGGCTTTGGCTGCTCCAACGCCATGCCGGCCATCCTTTCGCACGGCGGCTGCATCGTGCTGCAGGAGAGTTTCGACGCAGGCCGTGCGCTGGAGACGATCGAGCGGGAGCGCTGCAGTGTGCTGTACGGCACGCCGAACATGATCCAGGCCCTGGTCGAGCATCCTGAGCGCGCGCAACGCGACCTGAGCAGCCTTCGCACAGGCGCCACGCTGGGTTCTGCCGAACAGTTGCAGCGCGCCGCCAGCCTTGCTCCAGGTATCTGCAACGTCTATGGGCTGACCGAGATCTACGGCAACTGCCACGCGACGTCGGCAGCCGACGACCTGTCACTGCGGCTCGTGAGCAGCGGCCGTCCATTGCCGGGCATCAGCCAGCGTATCGTCGATGTGGACACCGGCCGCGTGTTGAAGGCTGGGGAAGTCGGCGAAATCCGCGTGAAGGGGCGGGTGATGCCTGGCTACCTGAAGGACGCTGCGCAGACCGCGGCCGCATTCGATGCCGACGGCTACTTCAGAACCGGCGACCTGGGCGTGGTGGATGAGGCAGGCAACCTGCAGTTTCGCGGCCGACTGAAGGAGCTCATCAAGACGGGTGGCATCAACGTATCGCCTGCGGAGATTGAAGCCGTTCTGATGACCCACCCCGCGGTCGAATATGCCCTGGTGGCCGGCGTACCCGACCTCACACGTGATGAAGTGCTGGGTGCGGTGGTGATTCCGCGACGCGGCTGCCACCCCACCGAGGAGGAACTGCGCAGCCACTGCAAACGATTGCTGGCGAACTACAAGATTCCGACACTGTTTCGCTTTTCGACCGAGGACGCGCTGCCTTTGACCACCACGGGCAAGGTGCAGAAGAACCGGCTGGCGCATGTCTTCTTCGGAGCGCCCTCATGAGCGGCGTGTACTACGACGGCGAGCTGACCGTCATAGCCGCGGACACCACCTTGGGCGAAGGCCCGCTGTGGTGCACGCGAACGCAGTCTCTCCTGTGGATCGATGGCTCGAATCCACAACTGTTGCGCTGGCGCTGGGGTGCCGACCGCGCTGAGGCTTGGGCCCAACCCCGTCCGCCTGCGGCGCTGGCTCACCTGGACGATGGGAGGTTGCTGGTGGCCTTCAGGGCGCGGTTCGGCATCACCGAAGCCCCCGGCGAACCGGTGCAAGACATTGCCGTGGGTGACCTTGATCTGGGCGACGAGCGATTCAACGACGCCAAGGTTGACCGTCAGGGCCGGTTGTGGATCGGCACCATCGACCGAGCACTCACCCGGCGCATCGGGCGCCTGCGCCGGTTCGACGCGCAAGGCATGACCGTGATGGCCGATGGCTTCGGCCTGTCCAACGGCATGGGCTGGAGCCCCGATGACCGCGAGTTCTACTTTTCGGAATCACTCGACCGCCGGGTGCACCGCTTCCGTTTCGACCCTGCGACTGGCGCGATCCAGCCCAACGGCCTGCTCGCCAGCTTTCAAGGCGGCGAGCCCAAGCCCGACGGCCTGACAGTCGACAGCGAGGGGGGCATCTGGTGCGTGGTGTTCGGTGCCGGCGTGGTGAACCGCTATGCGCCGGACGGCCGACTCGATCGCAGCATCCCGTTGCCTGTGTCTCGCCCAACCAGTTGCATGTTCGGCGGTCCCGATCTGAAGACGCTCTTCATCACCACCGCAGTCTTCGGACTCACACCGGAGGAACGTGCACGTGAAGTCCACGCGGGCAGCCTGCTCGCGCTGCGCATGGACATCGCGGGCCTGCCCGAGCCGACCTTGAGCTCAGACAACGTGCTCGCCCGAGCACCCAACGCCACACCACACTCCCATGAATGAAATTGCCACCCTGACGCCGGTGCGCCCCGGCATCCTCCAGACCGATCCGCCCCGCCTGCTCGGCGCCCTGTGCCAGGCGTGCGATACCCGCGTGTTCCCCGCGCGCGACTTCTGCCCGCATTGCGACAGCGAGGCCGTGCCGTCACCGACAGCGCTCTCGCCCACAGGCACCGTCTTTTCGTACACCGTGGTACGGCAGGCGCCTGGTGCGCGAGCTGTTCCTTACGTTCTGGCCTACGTGGATCTCGACGACCAGGTGCGCGTTCTCGCGCAGGTGGACGGCGAACCGCAGGCCGTGCACATCGGCCAACGAGTGCAGTTGGTGCTGCGCAACGTGGTGCCACCGCCCGACGAGCCACGACTCGGATACGCCTTCGCGCCACATCCGCAGCAAGCCGATCGACAGGAGCTGACCGCATGAGCCACCCCACCGTCTACATCGCCGGCGCCGGCATGGTGCGCTTCGGCAAGTTCCCGGCACACGTGGGCTTCGAACAACTTGCGAGCTCAGCAGCGCGCGCCGCGATGAAAGATGCCGGGGCCATGCGGCGGCAGATCGAGGCGCTCTACCAGGGCCATGTGTTCGGAGGCCCGGTGGCCGGTCAACGCGTGGCCACCGAGCTGGGCCTGGCGGGCGTGCCGGTGAGCAACCATGAAAACTATTGCGCCAGCGGCGCCACCGCTTTGCGCGAGGCCTGGATGGCGGTGCGTTGCGGCCTGCACGACGTGGTTCTGGTGATCGGCGCCGAGAAGATGACCGACCGCGTGAAGGGCGGTGTGGCCCCCGACCCGTCGGACCTGGACGCACAGCAGGGCTTCATCATGACGGCGGGGCACGCGCTGAGTGCGCGCCGCTACATGCAGGACCACGGCGCCACCCGCTCGCAGATCGCCGCCGTCGCGGTGAAGAACCACGCGCACTCGGTGCACAACCCCTTCGCCCAGTACCAGCACGCGATTTCACTGGATGAGGTGCTCAACGCCCGGACCATCGCCGACCCTTTGGGCGTGCTGGACTGCAGCCCCATCAGCGATGGCGCCGCAGCGGCCGTGGTGTGCAGCCCCGCGGGCCTGCGTCGCCTGGGATTGGGTGAACAGGGTCGCCCGCAGATCAGAGGCATTGGCCTGGTGAGCGGCACCTTGCGCAGCGGTCTGTACGACCTCAATGAAGAGGACATTTCGCGACGCGCTGGGGAGCAGGCCTGGGCCTTGACCGGTGTTGGTCCTGAGGACATCGATCTGGTCGAAATGCACGACTGCTTCACCATTGCCGAAATCGTGCGACTCGAAGGCCTCGGCCTGGTGCCTCGCGGCGAATGCGCGCGATGGACCGAAGACGGCCACACCCGTGTAGGCGGCCGCTTGCCTGTCAATCCCAGCGGTGGCCTGCTCTCGCGCGGTCACCCCGTGGGTGCCACAGGCATGGCACAGGTGTGCGAGTTGTACTGGCAGGTCAGCGGCCAGGCCGGCGGGCGCCAGGTCGACCGCGCCCGGGTGGGATTGGGCTATTGCAAGGGCGGCACCGTGGCGGGCACAGATGGCGCATCCGTCACCACCGTGGTGGTGAGCGCATGAGCACCGCAGAAGGAGCCACACTGGAATGGCGAGACCGCTTCTTCGAGGACTTCCAGGTGGGAGACCGCTGCCAACACCGCAGCGCTCGAACGGTATCAACCCATGACAACGCCTGGTTCACGCTTCTCACACAGAACCCCGCCCCGCTCCACCTCGACCACGAGTTTGTCCGGCAATCCGGCTTCGAACGGGTGCCGCTGAATTCGACGCTGACGCTGGCGCTGATCACGGGCCAATCGGTGGCCGACCTGACTCCCCATGTCATCACCAACCTGGGTTGGCAGGAGGTCCGACTGCCTGCGCCGGCTTTTGAGGGCGACACGCTCTACAGTGAGTCGGCGATTGAATCGCTGCGCCCCTCAGCGTCGCGACCCACGGCTGGCGTGGTCGGCATCCGCACGCGCGGCTTCAACCAGCTAGGCACCGTGGTGATCGAGTTCACCCGCCTGGTGCTGATGTGGCGGCGCGGGCACATGCCCGAGCGAGCTCGCCTTCAACCCGAAAGCCCATTCTGAGCAGTGTGATACGAAGCGGCCGACGGTATGGCGGCGCGAGGCCGAGTGCTATTCTCGCCAGCGACCCGACCACTGCCGAAAACAGAAGATGGCCAAATCTGCATTGCGCGTTCTTGAAATCATGGAGTTCATTGGGAGCCACTCCACGGGGTGCAGCCACACCACGATCGCGCAGGGCCTGGGAATCCCGAAGAGCAGCCTTACGGCGCTGCTTCAAGACTTGCAGTCCAAGGGCTACCTGCTGCGCAACCCAGACACCGGCTACTTCACCATCGGACTCCAAGTGCTGTGGTTGGCCAACTCCTATCTTCGTAACCTCAATCTTGTGAAGCTGGGCCAGCCCGTGGTGGCTGAACTGTTCACGCAGGTGAATCAGTTCGCCACATTGGCCATACCCAGCGGAACCGAGTACGTGATCGTCTGCACCGAGAGCACGCCGTCGGTCTTCGGCCATACGCTGCAGTTGGGCAGCCGCGGCCCATTGCACTCGTCCGCGCTGGGCAAGGCCATTCTGGCGTTTTCGCCGAAGTCGTATGTGGACGAGGTGCTGGCCCAGGCGGCCGCGGGCGCCCGAACGGCGCGCGGCAAAGCCTTCGACGTGGGAGGGGAGCTCAAGGCCATCCGCAAGAGTGGCGTGTCCCGTTCGCACGGTGAAGCCATTGCGGGCGTCGATGGATTCGGCGCCCCGGTGTTTGGCGGCAACGGAGTGCCCATTGCAGCGCTGGGCATCGGCATACCTTCGGCAGAAGTGACCCCCAAGGTCGCCACACGGATCGAAAGCGCACTGAAAAAGGCGGCGCGCCACCTGTCCATGCAGCTGGGGTGGCAGGGCGATTTGCCTGCGCCGCACTAGTGCACCTGCGGCCACGAACCTGGCTTGGTCGCACCGGTAGAAATGAGCAAGGCACGAGCAGTTTTGTGCAATGCACGCAGGGGGTGGTCACCCTAGAGTCCGGCACTTCTGCACTCCTTGACTGAAAGGCCACGACCCATGAATGCACCCAAGATCTTGTCGCACGCCAGCCGCCTGCTCCTGGCCGGCGGCCTTCTGCTGACAGCCAGCACCAGTGCGCTGGCCACGGCCACCGCCCCTGCCGGGCCGGTCAACAGCCCGCGCTACGACAAGGGCATGCAGGTTCTGCGCGACCTCAACAACGGGCAGCCGCAGCCGGTCTTTGAAGCCATGCGCAGGGAGTTCCCCTTCCTGGCCGAAAGCACCGCGTCGTATGCGCTGGGCGATGTGTGGGGCCGCGAGGTGCTCGATCCCAAGACGCGCCAACTCGCGGCGATGGCGGCATTCGCCTCGCTTGGCCTGCGCGGCTTCTTCAAGACGCATGCGGGCTATGCCCTCAACCTCGGCGCCACGCCCGATGAGCTCAAGGAAATCGCCTACCTGGTGACCGTGCCAGCGGGTTTTCCGCGCGCCATCGAGGCATCGCAAGCCCTGCAGGAACTGTTCAACGAGCGCGGTCTGGGCAGCCCGCCCGGCAGACAACCGTGACATCGCCGGCCTCGGCAACGGCGGCGGGCATCGCCGCGGTCTCAGTGAGGGATGCGTCTGGGTCGCACCTCGTTTTCGCTCACGCCCCCATCCGGTGCGCGCCCGTCCTGACTGGTTGCCGCAGGCTGCCCGATTGATCGACAGCTGCACCGCATTTGCCTGGAGTTCACCCCATGGCCCAGACGATCTTCGCAAGCAACGAAGCACCCATCGCCGCCAGCATGGCCGCACTGCGGGCCCTGTTCGATCGCCACGCGCCCAGCGACGGCTTCTTCCCGGCACCGATCGCGGGGCTGCAGTTGATCCGGGCCAGCGCGCCCAGCGACCCCTTGAGCGTGATGTACCGCCCGGCACTCTGCCTGCTGCTGAGCGGAAGGAAACGCGTCTTCCTGAACGGCCAGATCACGGAGTACGGCTCGAACGGCCACCTGGTGATCTCGCAGGACCTGCCCGTGATCGGGCAGGTCGTCGAGGCATCGACTCTCGAGCCGTACCTGTGTGTTCATCTGCGCATCGAGCACGCCGAGATCAACCACGTCGTTCTCGACCACGGCTTGCCGCAAGAGCCCGAAGGCGCCACCACGCAGGCCGCTCGGGGCTTGTACGTCGAGCCATCCACTGCACCGCTGATGGACGCGATCCTTCGCCTGGTGCGACTGCTGGACACACCGGCCGACCTGGCGGCCATTGCGCCGCTCGTGAGGCGCGAGATCGTCTACCGGCTGTTGACCTCACCCAACGGCTGGCGCATGGCGCGCACCGCCAAAGCCGACTGCTACGACCAGCGCATCGCGCGGGTGCTGGCCGTGCTGCGCGCGCGCTTTCGTGAGCCCATTGGCGTTCCCGAACTTGCCGACATCGCCCACCTCAGCCCATCGGCCTTGCACCTGCACTTCAAGACGGTCACGTCGTTCACACCACTGCAATACGTCAAGCAACTGCGCCTCCAGGAAGCGCGCCGGCTGCTGGTGACCACCGACATGGACGCCGCAGCGGTGGCTTTCGAGATCGGCTACGAGAGCCCTTCCCAGTTCAGCCGGGAGTACGCGCGCATGTTCGGCGAGCCTCCCTTGCGCGACAGGGCTCGCTTGCTGGGCACTCAAGTGGTGTACGAGCTTGCGTAGATTCGGGCGCCTCTGATCTTCATCTGGGGCACTTCAGGGAGCTCCCCACACCGGCTCACTCCACCGTCACGCTCTTCGCCAGGTTCCTCGGCTTGTCGACATCGGTGCCCTTGGCCAGGGCCGTGTGGTACGCCAGCAACTGCAGCGGCACCACGTGCAGGATGGGTGACAGCGCGCCGTAGTGTTCGGGCATGCGGATGACGTGGATGCCTTCGCTGCTGGTGATGCGGGTGTCGGCATCGGCCAGCACGTAGAGCACGCCGCCGCGGGCGCGCACTTCCTGCATGTTGCTCTTGAGCTTCTCCAGCAGGGCGTCGTTGGGGGCCACGGTGACCACGGGCATGGCGGCGGTCACCAGCGCCAGCGGGCCGTGCTTGAGTTCCCCGGCTGGGTAGGCCTCGGCGTGGATGTAGCTGATTTCCTTGAGCTTGAGCGCGCCTTCGAGGGCGATGGGGTAATGCAACCCCCGGCCGAGGAACAGCGCGTTGTCCATTCGGGCGAAGTCCTCAGCCCAGCTGATCACCTGGGGCTCGAGCGCCAGGGTGGCCTGCAAGGCCACCGGCAGGTGGCGCATGCGCTTGAGGTGCTCGGCCTCATCGGCGTCGCTGAGCAGGCCGCGCACCTGGGCCAGCGCCAGGGTGAGCAGGAACAGGCCGGCCAGTTGGGTGGTGAAGGCCTTGGTCGAGGCCACGCCGATTTCCACGCCAGCGCGGGTGATGTAGGCCAGCTTGCATTCGCGCACCATGGCGCTGGTGGACACGTTGCAGATGGTCAGCGTCTGGGTCATGCCCAGGCCCTGGGCATGGCGAAGCGCGGCCAGGGTGTCGGCGGTTTCACCGCTCTGGCTGATGGTGACGACCAGGGTGCGCGGGTCGGGCACGCTGCTGCGGTAGCGGTACTCGCTGGCCACCTCCACCTGGGTGGGGATCTTTGCGATGGATTCGAGCCAGTACTTGGCGGTGCAGCCGCTGTAGTAGCTGGTGCCGCAGGCCAGGATGAGCACCCGGTCGATGTCCTTGAACACGCGGTAAGCGCCGTCGCCGAACAGCTCGGGCGTGATGCCGGCCACGCCTTCGAGCGTGTCGGCAATGGCGCGCGGTTGTTCGAAGATTTCCTTCTGCATGTAATGGCGGTACGGGCCCAGTTCGGCCGCGCCGCTGTGGGCCTGCACGGTGCGCACCGGGCGCTGCGCCGCATCCAGGGTGCGGCCTTCGCGGTCGGCGATCCAGTAGCGGCCCAGTTGCAGGTCGACCATGTCGCCCTCTTCGAGGTACACGATCTGGTCGGTGACACCGGCCAGGGCCATGGCGTCGCTGGCCAGAAAGTGCTCGCCGCCCTGGGGGCCGGTGCCCACGCCCAGCACCAGCGGTGAACCGGCGCGCGCGCCCACCACGCGATGCGGTTCGTCGCGGTGGAACACGGCCAGCGCGTAGGCGCCATGCAACTGCTTCACGGCCGCCTGCAACGCGGCGAACACGTCGCCTTCGTACAGCGAGTCCACCAGGTGGGCGATCACCTCGGTGTCGGTCTGGCTTTCAAACACATAACCGCGGGCTTGCAGCGCGGCGCGCAGCTCGTCGTGGTTTTCGATGATGCCGTTGTGCACCAGCGCCACCCGGCCCGCCGAGCC
Organism: Synechococcus sp. UW140; assembly: GCA_943371665.1. Taxonomy (GTDB): domain Bacteria; phylum Pseudomonadota; class Gammaproteobacteria; order Burkholderiales; family Burkholderiaceae_C; genus Hydrogenophaga. Next base: position 62,583 of record CALRVR020000009.1, on the reverse strand, counting down.
GCTGGCCGCGCCCGGGCCATGGCTGAAGTGCGGGTGGGCGTTGTGCACCGCGGGCGCGCCGTGGGTGGCCCAGCGGGTGTGGGCGATGCCGGTGCCGCTGGCAATGCCATCGGCCTGCACCTGCTGGCCCAGTTCGGCCACGCGCGCCACGCTGCGGGCGCGCCGGAGGCCGCCGCTGTGCACGGCCACGCCGCACGAGTCATAACCGCGGTACTCGAGCCGCTGCAACCCCTGAACCAGCACGGGCACGATGTCGCGCCCCGAAACCCCTGCCACGATGCCACACATGTCTCGCCCTCCAAACTTGAACGTGGGCGGATGCTAGGGTGGATCAAATGAAATTAATCGTCATAATCGCGGTTTGAACGGTGTTTTGAGTCAACAAGCCTCGAACATGACGAATTATTTCATTTGATTGGATGTTATGGAATCCATAGAGCTCGATGCGATCGATCTTCGGCTGCTGGACCTGTTGCAACAGGACGCCTCGGTGAGCAACCAGGCACTGGCCGAGCGGGCGCACCTGTCGGCCCCGACTTGCCTGCGGCGGGTCAAGCGCCTGCGCGAGCGTGGCTGGATTGCCCGTGAGGTGGCCCTGCTGGACGCCGACCGGCTCGCGCCCGTGCTGGGGCACGGGCTGACGGCGGTGGTGGAGGTGACGCTGGAGCGGCAGGGCGCCGAGGCGCTGGACGCATTCGAGGCCCGCGCGGTGGCCGAGGCGCGGGTGCAACAGTGCTACCGCGTGAGTCCGGGCCCCGACTTCGTGCTGGTGGTGCGCTGCACCGACATGCCGGATTACCTGGCCCTGACCCAGGGCCTGTTCACCGGCGACGCCAACGTGCGCAACGTCAAGGGATTCTTCAGCACCCGTTGCTCAAAGTTCAATCCACGGCTGCCGCTCAGGCGATCGATGTGACCGAACGGCTTAAATGCCCCGGGGAGTTCGCAGCAAAACGCACACTTAGGCGCGCTGGGCCCACACTTGGGTGTTGACGGAAAGGCGATGGTGTAACAACCTCGCAACATATCGCGCTTGCGCATGGGCGCAGCGCCCCAGGAGGATTCATGGACATGATGGTGATCGGTGCGGGCATCGCGTTGGTGGTGCTGGCGCTTTGCGTCTGGCTCTACATGCGCTTCATGCGGTCCCAGGACGATGGCCGCGACGACCGCTTCAGCCCGGAACGCATTCTTTCGGCCGAACAGGTGGCCATGCTCGACTACCTGCAGGACACGTTTCCGGGCCAGGTGGTGCTGCCCAACGTCACGCTGGCCCACATGCTGTCGGTGCGGCGCGCCAACAACAAGGACGCCGCCCGCAACCGCCTGAAGGAGCACAAGGTGGATTTCGTGGTGTGCGCGCCCGACGGCCGCCCCACGTTTGCCTTCGACATCGAGCAGTACCACCTGAGCAACGCCGAAGCCAAGGCCCAGCGCGTCAAGATCAAGAACCGCATCCTCAAGACCGCGGGCGTGCGTTTCGTGTTCCTCAAGAACGGCATTCACCGCATGCCGTCGCCGTCCGAGTTCCGCGCCCAGCTCAACCTGGTGGAACTGCCCAAGCCGCGCGCCGCGGCACCGGCGCCCCAGCCCGAGCGCGAAACCGCCGTGCGCGAACTGGAAAGCCAGATGTCGACGCTGGACGAAAAGTACGGCAATTCGTCCTACCGCGACTCGGAAGTGCTCGGCCTGAGCGGTCTGATGGACCTCGAAGACGAACTGTCGCCACGCCGATCGCGCGCCAACGCCGAGCCCCGCAAGTACGACGGCGGCTCCTACGACGTGCGCGGCGGGCGCTGAGCGCAGGCGACCGCCCCGCCAGCCTGTCCACCAGGGCCCCTCACGGGGCCTTTGGTTTTTTCTGGGGCCGCGGCCAGTCAGGGATGGCGGTCTGGCGCCCGCGCGCCACCGCGAGCGCCCCGGGCGCCGTGTCCTTGGTGATGGTGGAGCCTGCGCCCACCGTGCCGCCCGCGCCCAGGGTGACCGGCGCCACCAGCACGCAGTTGCTGCCCACGTGCACGTCGGCCTCGATCACGGTGCGGTGCTTGTTGGCCCCGTCGTAGTTGGCGGTGATGCTGCCGGCGCCGTAGTTCACGCGCTCGCCCACCGTGGCGTCGCCCAGGTAGGCGAGGTGGTTGGCCTTGGCGCCACGCGCCAGCGTGCTGTTCTTGACCTCGACGAAGTTGCCGATGTGCACCTCGGCACCCAGGTCGGCGCCGGGGCGCAGCCGGGCAAACGGTCCCACCAGCGCGCCGGCGCCCACGCGCACGCCAGCGGCCTCGCCGTCGATGTGGGTGAACGGGTGAATCACCGCGCCGGCCTCGATGCGGGCGTTGGCGATGACGCAATTGGCGCCGATGCGCACACCGTCGCCCAGCGCCACGCGCCCCTCGAACACGCAGTTCACGTCGATCTCGACGTCCTGTCCGCAGGTCAAGGTGCCACGCACGTCGAACCGCGCGGGGTCGGCCAGGCGCACGCCCTGTTCCATCAGGTCGGCGGCCAGGCGCAGTTGGTGGGCGCGCTCGAGCTCGGCCAGTTGCCGCGGGCTGTTCACACCCGCCACCTGCACGGGGTCGTCGATGCGGTGGGCCTGCACGGTCTCGCCGTCGCCCACGGCAAACTTCACGACGTCGGTGAGGTAGTACTCGCCCTGGGCGTTGCGGTTGTCCAGGCGTGCCAGCCACGCGCGCAGGCGGGCGGTGGGCACGGCCATGATGCCGCTGTACACCTCGGTCACGGCGCGCTCGGCGTCGCTGGCATCCTTTTGCTCGACGATGGCGCGAACCGAACCATCGGCGGCGCGCAGCACGCGGCCATAGCCAGTGGGGTCGGGCAGGTGCAGCGTCAGCAGCGCCAGGTACCGGCCGTCGCACAGGTTGATCAGCGTTTGCAGCGTGTCGGCGCGCGTCAGCGGCACGTCGCCCGACAGCACCAGGGTGATGCCGTCGTCGGGCAGCACGGGCATGGCCTGCTGCACCGCATGGCCGGTGCCCAGCTGCGGCTCCTGCCGCACGAAGCGCAGCGCGGTGTCCGCGGGCGCGGTCAGCCCGGCCTCGACCTGCACCGCGCCATGGCCGGTGATGACCACCACCGATCGGGCCGATAACCGCGCGGCACAGTCGATCACGTGCTGGGCCAGTGCGCGCCCGGCCAATCGGTGCAAGACTTTGGGCCGTTGGCTTTTCATGCGGGTGCCTTTGCCCGCCGCCATCACCACCACATCCACCGGTAAGGACATGAACACCTCTTTCGCGAATGAACAGCGCGGCCGGGTGGGCGGCGCCAGACTGCGGCGGATTATCGCGCGCACCCTGCTGGCGCTCTGCGTGCTCGGCGCCGTGGCGGCCTGCACCACCGCGCGGCTGGCCTACAACCAGGCCCCCAACCTGAGCTGGTGGTGGCTCAACCGCGAGTTCGACATCGGCGAGGCGCAGGCAGACCAGGTGCGCGGCGACATCGACGGGTTCTTTGCCTGGCACCGCCGCGAAGAACTGCCGCAGTACGCCGGCCTGTTGCGCCAGTGGCAGGCGATGGCGGTGCGCGACGTGACCGCCCAGGAGGTCTGCCAGCAGTTCGACACCATTCGCGAGCGCCTGGTGCTGGCCAGCGACCGCATGGTGGAGCCGTTTGCCCGGCTGGCCCTTCAGCTCACGCCGGACCAGCTCGCTCACCTGCGGGAGCGCCACGCCGACAGCAACGCCGAGTTCGCCAGCGACTTCCTCGAGGGCTCCGCCGAAGCGCGGCTGGAGCGCCGTCTCGACCGCACCGTGTCCCGCACGGAAAGCCTCTACGGCCGCCTGAGCCGCGAACAGCGCGCCCTGCTGCGGGAGCGGTTGGCCGCCTCGCCCTGGGACCCCCGGCGCGCCCAGGCCGAGCGGTTGCGCCGCCAGGCCGATCTGCTGCAGACGGTTCGCACCGCCCAGGCCAGGCCCGAACAGGCCACCGATGCGGTTCGCGCCAAGTTCAAGCGGCTGGCCGAATCCCCCACGCCGGGGCACCAGGCCGCCAACGCCACGGCCATCCGCCACGGCTGCCAGCAGTTTGCCGACCTGCACAACAGCACCACGCCCGAACAGCGCGCCCAGGCGGTGCAGGTGCTGCAGGGTTACGAGCGCGATCTGCAGGTGCTCAGCGCCCAGCGCTGAGAAGCCTCCGCTCCCCGACGTCTTCCAGCCCGTCGCGGTTCATGCACCGGGACGGGCCGCGCCGACGTGCGCTAGGACCACCAACGGTCTTCTGCGCGCACAACGGCGGTGCATCAGGCTTGCATACAAGCCTGATGTGGGTGTGGCACGAATCTGGCATGCAAGGCGGGACAGATTCCAAACCGAGCCATGGTCAGCCCCACCGACATCGCCCAACGCATCGTTGAAGCCATCCTTGCCCAGCGCCTGGCGCCAGGCACCCGGCTCGGCGAGCAGAGCCTCTCGCTGCTGTTCGACTGCAGCCGCACCCTGGTGCGGGAAGCGCTGGTGCGGCTGGCAGCCCGCGGCATCGTCACCGTGAGTTCGCGCCGCGGGTGGTACGTGGTTCAGCCGTCCCACGACGAAGCGAGAGAGGCCTTCGAGGCGCGACGCGTGATCGAGACCGGCCTGATCCGGCGCAGTGGCCGCCTCGACAAGGCGGCACTGAAGCGGCTGCGCCAGCACCTGCGCCAGGAACAGGCCGCGTTGAAGGGGCCCGACGTGGGCCAGCGCAGCTACCTGCTGGGTGATTTCCATGTCTGCCTGGCGGAATGCCTGGGCAACCAGTTGCTGGCCGAAACGCTGCGCGACTTCACCGCCCGCACCACGCTGATCGCCATGCTCTACCAGAGCACACACGACGCGGTGCAGTCCTGCGCCGACCACGTGCAGATCGTCGAGGCGCTCGAGCGCGGCGACGTGGCCGAGGCCGAGCGCCTGATGGAGCTGCACATCGGCCAGGTGCAGGCTGCGCTGCGACTGACCACCGCACAAGACCCGCTGGCGAACCTGCGCGAAGCGCTGGCGCCGGTGCGGGAGACCCCGCTCACCCGACCACGGCCCGCGCGCAAGCCGGCCGATCCTTCCAACCCCGACCGCGAAACCTACCTAGGAGCCCTGCTATGAGCCTTTCGAAACGCCGCTTCGTCCTCTTCACCGCCGCCCTGGCCAGCACGCTGGCCGCCGGCCACGCGCAGGCGCAGTCCGCGCTGGACGACGTGATGAAGAACAAACTCATCAAGATCGCCGTGCCGACCGACTTTCCGCCCTACGGTTTTGTCGGCATCGACCTCAAGCCCCAGGGCCTGGACGTGGACATGGCCAACCTGATCGCCGCCAAGCTGGGTGTGAAGATCGAGCTGGTGCCCGTGACCAGCGCCAACCGCATTCCTTACCTGCAGACCAAGAAGGCCGATCTGGTGATCTCGACGCTGGGCAAGAACCCCGACCGCGAGAAGGTGATCGACTTCACCGTCGCTTACTCGCCGTTCTTCCAGGCGGTGTACGGCCCCAAGGGCATGGCGTTGCCCGATTTCAACGCACTGGGCGGCAAGTCGGTCGCGGTCACGCGCGGTGCCATCGAAGACCAGGAACTGACGAAGATCGCGCCCGCCAACACCGACATCAAGCGCTTCGAAGACAACAACGCCACGGTGTCGGCGTTCGTCTCGGGCCAGACGCAGTTCATCGCCACCGGCGTGTCGGTGGCCGACAACATGATCAAGCGCAACCCGGCGCTGGGCGCCGAGTACAAGCTGCTGCTCAAGGACAGCCCCAACTTCATCGGCGTGGCCAAGGGTGAAGATGCGCTGCGCGCCAAGGTGAACGAAATCATCCTCGCGGCCAAGAAGGGTGGCGAGATCGATGCGATGGCGAAGAAGTGGCTCGGCCGCCCGGCCGGCACGCTGCCCGAGTAAGCCCCGGCCTTCACCGCGGATCGGACTGCCATGGGCATCGAACTCGACTTCATGGCCGTGCTGTCGCAGTGGCCGCTGCTGCTCAAGGGCATCGCCTGGACGGTCGGCCTGACGGCAGTCTCGGCGGTGCTCGGCGTGGCGCTGGGCGTGGCCTGCGCGTGGGCACGGACCGAAGGCCCGGCCCCGCTGGCCTGGCTCACGGCCACGTACGTGGAGCTGATCCGCAACACACCCTTCATCGTGCAGTTGTTCTTCGTGTTCTTCGGCCTGCCGGCGGCGGGTGTGAAGCTCACGCCGGAACTGGCGTCGGTGATTGCGATGGTGATCAACCTGGGCGCCTACGCGGCTGAAATCGTGCGCGCCGGGGTGGAGGCCACGCCACGCGGGCAGATCGAGGCGGCAGCGAGTCTGGCGCTGTCGCGCGCCCAGACCTTCCTGCACGTGGTGCTGCCGCCGGCGCTGCGCAAGGTGTGGCCGGCACTCACCAGCCAGATCATCATCGTGATGCTGGGCTCGGCCGTGTGCGGGCAGATCGCCACCGAGGAACTGAGCTACGCGGCCAACCTGATCCAGAGCCGCAACTTCCGCGCGTTCGAGGCCTTCATCGTCGCCACCGCGCTGTACCTGGTGCTGTCCATGGGTGTTCGCGCCCTGCTGAATTGGGCCGGTCCGCGCTTCATCTTCGGAGGCGGCCGCCGTGGTTGACTTCACCCTCTGGGACATCGTGCGCAACCTGCTGCTGGCGGCCCGCTGGACGGTGGTGCTGTCGCTGATCGCGTTTGTCGGCGGGGGTCTGGTGGGCCTGTTGCTGCTGGTGGCGCGCACCGCGCGCTGGCCGGGCGCCACCGCGTTCGTCAAGGGCTATGTGCAGTTGTTTCAAGGCACACCGCTGCTCATGCAGCTGTTCCTGGCGTACTTCGGCCTGGCGCTGTTCGGCTTCGACACCTCGGCCTGGGTGGCCGCGGCGCTCGCCCTCACGCTCTACACCAGCGCGTTCCTGGTGGAGATCTGGCGCGGCTGCGTCGAGGCGGTGCCCAAGGGCCAGTGGGAGGCCGCACAAAGCCTGGCGCTGAATTTTGGCGAACAGTTGCGGCACGTGATCCTGCCGCAGGCGCGGCGCATCGCCATCGCCCCAACGGTGGGTTTTCTGGTGCAGGTCATCAAGGGCACGGCGCTGGCGTCGGTGATCGGCTTCGTCGAGCTGACCAAGGCCGGCACCATGATCACGAACGCCACGTTTGCCCCGTTCCTGGTCTACAGCTGTGTGGCGCTGATGTACTTCGCCATCTGCTTCCCGGTGAGCCTGTATGCCCGCACCCTCGAGAGGAAACTCAATGTCCGCCGTTGAATCGCCCGCCGCCGTGGCCACCGGTCTGGCTGCCCCCATCGTCGACATTCGGGGCTTGCGAAAGTCATTCGGCACCAACGAAGTGCTCAAGGGCATCGACCTGCAGGTGCAGCCTGGGGAGGTGGTGGCCATCATCGGCAAGAGCGGCTCGGGCAAAAGCACGCTGCTGCGTTGCATCAATGGCCTGGAGGTGTTCCAGGCCGGCACGCTCACGGTGGACGGTCAGCCGCTGAAGCACCAGGACGCTGCCGCCATGCGGGCGCTGCGCCAGCGCGTGGGCATGATCTTCCAGAGCTTCAACTTGTTCCCGCACCTCAGCGTCGGCCGCAACGTGATGCTGGCGCCATCGCTGGTGAAGAAGACCGCCGAAGCCGAGGGCATGGCGCTGGCGCGCCAGCTGCTGGCGCGCGTGGGCCTGGCCGAGAAGTTCGACGCGCTGCCGGAGCAGCTCTCGGGGGGTCAGCAGCAGCGCGTGGCCATCGCGCGCGCGCTGGCCATGCAGCCCAGCGTGCTGCTGTGCGACGAGATCACGTCGGCGCTCGACCCCGAACTGGTGGGCGAGGTGCTTCAGGTGGTGGAGTCTCTGGCCAACGAGGGCATGACACTGCTCATGGTCACGCACGAAATGAACTTCGCGCGCAAGGTGAGCGACCGCGTGATCTTCATGCACCAGGGCCGGGTGCACGAAATGGGTCCGCCTGCGCAGCTCTTCGGCAGCCCCGCCACGCCCGAGCTCAAGCAGTTCCTGGCGTCGGTGCACTGACCCGCGCGGCCGCGGAGCGCGGTGGCTCTCACCGGGAAAAAATCCAGATCACGCCCAACGACAGCAGCGTGACCGGCACGCCGACGATGGCGTGGCGCTTCCAGTCGATCACGATGCCTTGCTGGCGGGCCAGGTCCGCCACGATGAGGTTGGCGATCGACCCCACCAGCAGCAGGTTGCCGGCAAAGGTGGTCACCAGCGCCAGCAGCACGCCGGCCTGGGGATCGTCGGCCAGGTGGGGCAGCAGCAGCATCACGGCCGGCACGTTGGACACCAGGTTGGACAGCACCACGCCCACCACCAGCAGCGGACACGGGTCGTTCAGGCGCACACCGTGCTCCGCCAGCCAGGCAACCGCATCGGCCGACAGACCGGTCTGCTCGAACGCATGGTTCACGACGAACAGCCCCATGAAGAGGATCAGCAGCGGCCAGTCGACCAGCTTCATGAACTCGGCCGACGCCAGGCGGCGGCTGAGCAACAGCAGGCCGGCGCCCAGCAGGGCAATGACCTCATGGGGTCCGTCGCGGAACAGGAACAGCCCCATGAGCACACCCGCCACCGCCAGGCCCTTGGCGGTTTGCCAGGCATTGAACGGCGGGTCCTCGGAGCGCCGGTCGGTGGGCGGCAGCGGGTCCACCCGCTGGTGCGGCACGCACACCAGCCAGCCCCAGAGCACCAGCAGGCTCAGCAGCACCGGCCCCAGGGCGGCGCGGGCGTAATCGGCAAAGTCGAGCCGCAGCACCGAGCCGATGAGCATGTTCTGAGGGTTGCCGATCAGCGTGGCAGCCGAGCCGATGTTGGCCGCACAAGCCAGGCCGATCAGGAACGGCAGGGGGTTGGTGCCCCGGCGCAGGCACAGCCGCGCCACGATGGGGGTCATGGCCAGGCAGATCACGTCGTTGGAGAACACCGCCGACAGCACGGCCGCCACGGCGATCAGGGCCGCGAGCAGGGCCGGATCGGGCAAGGGGAGGTCGCCCACCCGGCGCGTCACCGCGGCGTAGAAGCCCCCGAGGCGCATCTGCGCCGAGATCACCATGAAGGCAAACAGCAGCAGGATGGTGGGCAGGTCAACCGCCTCGGCGGCCTCGACCACACCCATGCCCGAGACGGCAATGACCGCGATGGCGCCCAGCAGCGCCACCCCCGAGCGGTCGAGCTTGAGGCGCGGCAACCCGCCCAGGAACATGCCGAGGTAGACCACGCCGAAGATGAAGACGACGGCCCAGTCGGCGGCGGCGATGAACAGAGGGTCGGTGGTCAAGGGGTGGAACGTGGGCGCCACGCCGGGCGGTGTGCCCATCGTAGCGGCGGACAGCAAAAAGCCGCCCGAAGGCGGCTTACCGAAGGCGGTGGGCCCGGGACGGGCGGCGGGCTCAGGCCTGCAGCGCCGCCCACATTTCCTTGTCGCGCTCGGCCGTCCACACCCGCGGGTTCTTGATGCCTTTGGCCTCGTCGTAGGCGCGGCTCACGTCGAATGGCAGGCAGTGCTCGTAGATGAAGACATGGCCGAACACCGGGTCCATGGACTTGCGGGTGTGGGCCATGGCGGCCCTGAGGTCCATGTTGGCGGCCACGGCTTCCTTGCCCGCCTGGAACAGGGTGGTGACCCAGCGCTTCGTGTAGTCGAGTGCCTTGTTGACGTCGGCGTTGCCCTTCATGGCTTCGCCGCGCCCGGGCACGATGGCCTCGGCCTTGAGGGCGCGCAGCGCTTCCAGCGTGGCGGGCCATTCCTCGAGCTGGGCGTCGCCGGTGTACACGCCGGCTTCGTATTCCACGAGGTCGCCGCTGAACAGCACCTTCTCGCTCTCGACCCAGGCAATGGTGTCGCCGCGGGTGTGGCCCGAACCCGGGTGCCAGATCTCGACCTTGACCCCGCCCAGGTCGACGGTGAGCGAGCCCTGACGGCCCGGCGTGCCGTCGCCGATGACCAACGTTGGCCAGGTGAGTCCAGGCACGGTGTCGGCACCCCGGAAAAGGCGCGGGAAGCGGTCCATCTCGCTCTGCATGTCCTCGGCACCGCGCTCCACGATCAGGTCGTGCGTGCCTTTGCTGGCGATGATGTCGGTGGCGCCTTCGGCAAAGAAGGCGCTGGCCCCGAGCACGCGCACCGCGTGGTAGTGGGTGAGCAGGACGTACTTGATGGGCTTGTCGCTGACCTGGCGGATGCGCTGGATGAGGTCCTTGGCCATCGCCGGTGTGGCGGTGGCGTCGCTCACCATGATGTACTTCTCGCCAATGATCACGCCCGAGTTCGGATCGCCTTCGGCGGTGTACGCCCAGCAGTGCGGGCTGAGTTGCTCGAAGGTGATCTGCTTGTCCTGCAGATCGGCCTGGGAGGCGAAGGCTTTGCTCATGGGGCGGTCTCCTGTGGAATTCCGAGATTTTACCTAAACGAAACTCGTTTCACATGGGTAAATCAGGAATGGCCGGGGGGCGGACTGGACAAACCGCCTTCCAGCATGGCCACCACCTCCCCGGCAAAGTCCGCGTAGCTCATGGGCCCGCCAGGGCGCAGCCAGGTGAAGGTCCAGTTGATCATGCCGAACAGCATCATCGTCAGCGCGGTCTGGTTGCGGGCGTTCACGCGGGCCGGGTAGGCGCGCTTGAGGAACCGGGTGAACGCGGCCACCACGTCGCGCTGGCGGTTGAGGATGTGCTCGCGCTGCACCTCGCCCAGAAACTTGGTGTCGGACACCAGGGCCACGTGGCGGGTGGCGCTGGTTTCGTATTCGGTCAGGAAGGCGCGCACCAGTTCGTAGAGCGCCTCGCGCTCGCTGAGGTCCTTGCGCTGGGCATGCGCCTCGGCCTCACCGATGAGCGCCAGCAGGCGCTGGGTGTAGCGGTCCAGCAGGTCGAACAGGATGGCCTCTTTGCTCTCGTAATAGTGGTAGAGGCGCGCCTTGCTGGTGCCGCAGGCCTTGGCAATGTCGTTCATGCTGGCGGCCGGAAAGCTCTGCCGCGCGAAACACAGGGCGGCGACGTCGAGGATCTCGTCGCGCTTGAGGTCGTGGGTTGCGGATTTGGGCCTTGCCATGGCGCCTATTGTGACGACCCCATGGCAAGGCGCGACACACCGCGGCCGGCGCCTCAGGGCGGGTTGGACTCGAAGCGCGAGAGCACCCGGCCGCGCCCGGCCACCAGGTATTCGCTGTAGCCGATCAGGCCGCGCAGCAGGCGCGTGAACGCCACCGCCACCTGACCCAGGGCATGCGCAAGTTCGCGCGAGGGCTGGGCCACCTCGCGAGAAAAGCGCTGCGAACCGTGGCCGTACGCAGCCTGGTTGGCGGGCTCGACGCACCAGTCGAAGCGCAGCGCATCGCCGCTGGCCCACGGCTCCATCACCACGTGGGTGCCGGCGGGCACACGCAGCGTTTCGCCAGCCTGCAGCACGATGTCGCCCAGCCCACCAGCCACCTGGGGCAGGTTGAGCGTGACCCACGCACGGCCGTTGAGGATGCAGAGTTCGCTGTCTTCGACGGGAAACAGGCTGATGGCCCGATGGGCCGCGACCAGGTGACCGCGGCGGGCGCCGCTGCTGGCGGCATTTGATGCAGATTCGGAACGGGTTTCCATGTCGGTTCTCCAGGCGCCGGGGGTGTTGGCGCGGATGTCATCTTCCCGCCACGCCTGTCAAGCGTCCAATGAAACCGCGCTAAGCTATTGATTCGATCCACGCATCAATGGTCTGCCATGAGCCTGACGCCCAGACACCCCCGCACACGCCCCATCGGCATGGGCCACCTGCGCGCCTTCGAAGCGGTGGCCCGCCACCTCAACTTTCGCGCCGCGGCGGAAGAACTCTCGCTGACGCAGAGCGCGGTGAGCCGCCAGATCCAGTCGCTGGAAGACGAAGTCGGCGCCTCGCTGTTTCTGCGGCACACCCGGGCGGTCGAGCTCACCAGCGCGGGGTCGATGCTGTTGCGGGCCACCGCCATGGCGCTCGAGCGCATGGACGGCACGGTGCGCCAGATCCGCCAGAGCGCGGGGCGAAAAAGCGTGGCCATCACCACCTGGGCCTCGTTCGCCTCGATGTGGCTGATCCCGCGGCTCGAGGCGTTCCAGCGCGACAACCCCGACATCGACATCCGCATCGATGCCACCGACGCCGCGGTCGACCTGTCCACCGCCGACGTGGACCTGGCGCTGCGCTACGCGGTGCCGCAGGCCGTGCCGCCGAGCGCGATCCGGCTGTTCGGCGAGCAGCTGACGCCGGTGGCCAGCCCCTGGCTGCTGCAGTCGCACCCGATCCAGCGCATCGAGGACCTGGCCGGTTGTGCGCTCATCGAAGCCGGCGACGCACACCGCACACGCCACCTCGAATGGCTCACGTGGCAGCGCTGGCTGGACCACTTCGCCGCCACACCCGAACCCGCACCACGGGGTCGCAAGGCGGTCGCCCGGCCTCGACTCAGCCCGCAGCGATGGCTGTACTTCAACTACGCCCAGCAGATCGTGCAGGCCGCGATCATCGGCCAGGGCGTGGCACTGGCCCGCCTGCCGCTGGTGGCCGAGAGCCTGGCCAGTGGTGCGCTCGTCGAGCCGTTGCCCCAGACACGCATCGACTCGCCGCTGGTGTACTGGCTGGTGGTGGCGCCGCGCAGTGCCCAACGCCCCGAAGTGAAGGCCTTTGCCGAGTGGCTGCTGGGCCAGGCTGCGGCCACCCGCGAGGCCATTGGCGAAGTGCCCGACCCCGACACAATGGATGACATTGACTGACCCCCGGTGGCTCCTTCCAGGGACATGGGCGCAGGCACACTCACGGACTTTTGCCCGCCGTCATGAACACCCTGCGCCACAACAGCAACCTGCGAAGCATCGTCGCCATGCTCATCGCCGTGGGCTTCTTCGCGCTGATGGACGCGGTGCTCAAGACCCTCTCCGCGCGCTACCCCGCGGTGCAGATCGCGTCCCTGCGAGGACTGACGGCGCTGCCGCTGGTGCTGATCTACATTGCGTGGCGCGGCACCTGGCATTCCATGCGCCACATTCGCTGGGGCCTGCATGTGCTGCGCGGGGTGCTCGGCATCGTCATGCTCACGCTGTTCACGATGGGCGTGCGGGAGCTGCCGCTGTCGGCCGCCTACACGCTGTTCTTCATTGCGCCGCTGCTGATCACCGCGCTGTCGGTGCCGGTGCTGAAGGAGCGGGTCCCCGCGGCCCACTGGTGGGCCATTGCGGTGGGCTTCGTGGGTGTGCTGATCGCACTGCGGCCCAGCGGTGACGACCTGCAGGCCAGCCTGGCCGCCACCGGCGGGTTGGCCGTGCTGGGGGCTGCGCTGTGCTATGCGGTGGCCGCGGTCGCCGGGCGCCTGGCCAGCCGCACCGACAGCAGCGAGGCATTGATCCTCACCATGATGGTGGCGATGTCGGTGGGCGCGGGCGCGCTCGCCCTGCCCGGCTGGGTGCCGATCGAGCGCAGCGACGCGCCACTGCTGCTGGCGCTGGCCCTGACGGGCTTTGGTGGCCAGCTGGCCATCACCGAGGCGTTCCGGCACGGGCAGGCGTCGGTGGTGGCGCCGTTCGAATACAGCGCGCTGGCCTGGGGACTGGCGCTGGACTGGATGATCTGGCAGACGTTGCCGGCCCCGCACACCTGGCTCGGTGCGGCGATCGTGATCGCCAGCGGGCTGTACCTGATCCGCCGCGAACGCCGCATCAGCGAAGTGCACGCCTCCGCCGAACACCCCTGAGCCGCGGCAGCGGTCAGGCGGCGGTCATTTCACCGGCCAGGCCACGCCGGTGTCGCACAGGATCGCGTCCAGGGGCACGTCGTGGGGCTCGGGACGCATCTCGGGCAAGAAAGCAAAGTCGTAGCCCAGCCCGACCGTGAAAGGCGGGGGCTGGAGCGTGGCCAGGGTGCGGTCGTAGAAGCCGCCGCCGTAGCCCAGGCGGTAGCCCCCCGGGCCGTAGCCCACGCAGGGCACGAAGATGAGCGTGGGGTGAACCACCTCGGTGTCCTTGGGCTTGGGAATGCCGTAGGCGTCTTCTTCCATCGGGCAGCCGGGGTACCAGGTGTAGAAGGTCAGCGTCTTGTCGATCTTGTTGACCACCGGCAGGCCGATGCGCCGGTGCCGCTGCTGGCCCTGCGCGTCTTCTTCGAGTCCCGCTTCCTGCCAGCGGAACAGCGCAGGCAGCGGGTCGAATTCACCCTTGATGGGCCAGTAGGCCCCGATGACGGCATCGGGCCGATGGACCAGCCAGACGCGCATGACCCGTTGCAGCATGTCGTTGCGCCAGATGCGGTCGGGCATGGCCTGGCGTTTCTCGACCAATGCCTTGCGCCATCGCGCCTTGACCTCGCCCGGGGTGCCGCCGGCTGTCCTGCCGTCCGATTTCGGGGAACTCTCGCCGGTGTTGCTGTCCATAATCCTCGTGTGTTGTGCAGGACCGAGATTCAGGGAATTCGCATGTGGTTGAAAGCGCTGCGCCCGGGCTGTGTGCCCCGGGCACGTCGGGCCATTATGGCCGTGCTCATGGTGCCGCTTGTGTCGTGGGCACAGCCGGCGGCGGATCGCGCCCTGCTCGACATGCGCGAAGCCTTCCGGAAAAACCAGCCGGGCGAGCTGGCCCGCCTGCTGCCTGCCACCCGGGGCCACACGCTGGAACCGCTGGCCCGCTACTGGGACATGCGCTCGCGGCTGGAAAACGCACCTGCGGCCGAAGTGCGTGCCGCCCTTGACGGCATGGCCGGCACTTACTGGGAAGACCGGCTGCGCAACGACTGGTTGCTGGTGCTCGGGCGCCAGCGCGACTGGCAGCGGTTCCGCGTGGAGCGTCCGCTCTACCGGATGAACGACGACCGCCAGGTCACCTGCTACACGGTGATGCTGGACGCCGCCGACGGGCGGCTGCCGCCCGAGGTCGCGGCAGAGCGGGTGCGCGAGCTGTGGCTGGCGCAGCGCGATCAGGAGGACGGCTGCGCCACCGCGGCCCAGGCCCTGCTGGCCAGCGGCCACCTGCGCGATGCGGTGGTCTGGCAGCGTGCCCGGCTCATGGTGGAGGCCAACCGCCTTCGGGGCGCTTCGCAGGCTGTGGGGTTGCTGAACCCTGAATGGGCCCGGATGGTCGAATCCATCGGTACCGACCCGGCGAAATACCTGGACGAGAAAATCACCGCCATCCGACCGCGCACCAAGGAGCTCGTCACGCTGGCGTTGATCCGATTGGCCGCGCAAGACCCGGCGGCCGCCGCTGCAGAGGCCGACAGCCTGCGCTGGCGCGCCCAGCTCACCTCCGAGGAACGCGCCTGGGTCTGGGGCGCCATCGGCCGGCGCGCGGCGCAGCGGCTGCAGGACGATGCCCTGAGCCACTTTGCACGGGGTGACCTGCGCCACATGACCGACGAGCACCTGGCCTGGATGGCCCGCGCCGGCCTTCGGGCGGGGCGCTGGAACGCGGTGCGCGATGCCATTTACGCCATGGGCCCGGCGCAGCGCAGCGAAACCGGCTGGATCTTCTGGCGGGCCCGCGCCGTCGAGGCACTGCAGGAGCCCGATGCCACCGTGGCCCGCGCCCAGGCGCGGGCGCTGTACGAATCGATCGCTTCGCCGCGGGACTTTCACGGCATGCTGGCCATGGAAGCCCTGGGCCTGCCCATCACCGCGTCGGCCACACCCGAACCGCTGACCGCCGATGAGCGCCGTGCCGCCGAGAACAACCCCGGCCTGCGCCGTGCCATGGCGGCCATCCGGTTGGGGCTGCGCAGCGAAGGCAGCCGCGAATGGACCTATCAGGTGGCCCTGCACCAACCCGGCGGCATGCCCGACCGCGAATTGCTGGCCGCGGCGGACCTGGCCTGCCGCGAACAGCTCTGGGACCGTTGCATCAACACCAGCCTGCGCACCCGCGAGCTGGTGGACATGGCGCAGCGTTTTCCCACGCCCTACCGCGACCTGGTGGTGGCGCGGTCAAAGGAAATCGGGCTCGACCCGTCGTACGTGTACGGCCTGATCCGCCAGGAAAGCCGCTTCGTGACCGACGCCCGTTCGCATGTCGGGGCCTCGGGGCTGATGCAGGTGATGCCTGCCACGGCGCGCTGGACCGCGCGCAAGATCGGGCTGGAGAACTTCCGCCCGCAACAGATCACCGAGCACGACACCAACATCCAGATCGGGACCGCGTACCTCAAGTTTGCGCTGGACGACTTCGAAGGGTCGATGCCGCTGGCGGCCGCGGCCTACAACGCCGGCCCGAGCCGGGCCCGCCAATGGCGCAACGGCCCGGTGCTGCCGGGCGAGGTGTGGGCCGAGAACATTCCGTTCGAGGAAACGCGCGATTACGTGCAACGCGTGCTGACCAACGCCACCCTGTACGCCACGCTGATTTCAGGCCAGCCGCAATCGCTGCGGGCGCGCCTGGGCGAGGTGGGGCCGCGCAGCACCACCGCGGGCGCGGTCAACACCGAGCTTCCCTGATCATTCCCGATTCGTTGAGGAGACCGACATGAAGAACGTTCTGGTGCTGGGCGGCACCGGTTTCGTGGGCCGTCACGTGTGCGAGAAGCTGCACCGCGAAGGCTGGCACATCACCGTGCCGACCCGCCACGCGCGAAAGGCCGCGCTGGTGCAGCACCTGCCAAGGGTGACCGTGATCGAGGCCGATGTGCACGACCCGGCGCAGTTGCTGCGCCTCATGTCCGGCCAGCAGGCGGTGGTCAACCTCATTGCCATCCTGCACGGCAATGAGGCCGCCTTTGAAAGGGTTCACGTCGAGTTGCCGCTGACGATCGTGGAGGCCTGCCTGTCTGAAGGCCTGCGCCGTCTGGTGCACATCAGCGCCCTGGGCGTGGCCGCCGAGGGTCCTTCGCGCTACCAGCGCAGCAAGGCGCGTGGGGAAGACGTGCTGCGCGCCGCCAACCTCGACCTCACCGTGTTGCGCCCGAGCGTGATCTTCGGGGCGGGCGACCGCTTTCTCAATCTGTTTGCCCGCATGCAGGCGGTGGCGCCGTTCGTGCCGCTGGCTGGCGCCGACGCCCGCTTCCAGCCGGTGTGGGTCGAAGACGTGGCCACGGCCGTGGCCACCTCCCTGCGCGAGGACACCACCGGCCGCGGCACCATCGGCCAGATCATCGAGTGCGCCGGACCCGAGGTGCTCACCCTTCGCGACCTGGTGCGGCTGGCCGGGCGGCACGGCAGCCGGGAGCGGCCGGTGATCGGCTTGCCTTTGTCCGTGGGCCACTGGCAGGCTGCCATGATGGAGCTGCTGCCGGGTGAGCCCCTGATGAGCCGCGACAACGTGGCCGCCATGCGGGTGCCCAACGTGGCCAGCGGGTCGCTGCCCGACCTGCGCGGCCTCGGCATCACACCCGCCAGCGTCGGTGCGGTGGCCCCCACCTACCTGAACGACCGGAATGGACGCAGCCAGCTACTGCATTTGCGGGAGAAGTCTGGACGTTGATCGGATGAACCTTCCGAATCCATCACCAAAACGGTACTGGAGTGGTGTTATCTGGCACACTCGCGGCGCTCATAAATGAGTACCTTTCACTCACAGGCGCAGCATGAACACACCATCCAA
This sequence comes from Synechococcus sp. UW140, assembly GCA_943371665.1. Lineage (GTDB taxonomy): Bacteria > Pseudomonadota > Gammaproteobacteria > Burkholderiales > Burkholderiaceae_C > Hydrogenophaga. The sequence continues at coordinate 45,066 of CALRVR020000009.1, read as the reverse complement.
TGCCCACTCCTCCGGCCATGGCCTGCTCGCCGGGCGCTCCGACGCCCAGCGCGACGTGGTCAACCGGCTCAAGCGCATCGAAGGCCAGGTGCGCGGCCTCATCGACATGGTGCAGGCCGACCGGTCCTGCGAAGAAGTCGCTCAGCAGATGTCGGCGGCGCGCAAGGCCATGGACAAGGCCTTCTACCGCATGATGGCCTGCACCATGATGGAGGCCGTGGCCGATGCGGCCATTGAAGGGCCGGCCATGCGCGACGTGGAACGCTCCACCCGGATTCTCGAGAAGTACGCCTGACACGGCATTCATGACCGGGCCGCATCCATCGGCCCTGCTTTTTGCATCGACCGCACGGCGCGCCGCGCCTACCATCGGCAGCTTCTTCACGAAGGACGCCCATGGCCCTGCAACTCTTCATCGGCAACAAGAACTATTCGTCGTGGTCCATGCGCCCCTGGGTGCTTTTGCGCCAGGCCGGCATTGCTTTCGAGGAAGTCCGGGTGCGCTTTGACTCCTTCGACCCGGACTCGCAATTCAAGGCCCGCCTCAAACAGGTGTCACCCGTGGGCAAGGTGCCGGTGCTGGTGGACGACGGCTTCCCCGTCTGGGACACGCTGGCGATTGCCGAATACCTGGCCGAGCGGTTCCCCGAGCGGCATCTCTGGCCGGCCGATCCGAAGGCGCGCGCCCGGGCGCGCAGTGTCTGCGCCGAAATGCACAGCGGCTTTTCGGCCTTGCGCTCCCACTGCCCGATGAACATCGAGGCGACCCTTCACGACACGGGCCGCATCATCTGGCGCGACCAGGCCGGCGTGCGCGCCGACATGGCCCGCATCAGTGGCCTGTGGAGCGAATTACTGGCCGCGCAACCCCCCGCAAGCCTGCTGTTTGGCGCCTTCACCATCGCCGACGCCTATTTCGCCCCGGTGTGCATGCGCATCCGCACCTATGGTTTGCCGGTGGCGGCCGACCTGCAGGCCTACGTGGACCGCGTGGCCGCCCTGCCCGGCGTGAAGGCGTGGATCGACGACGCGCTCGCCGAGCACGACTTCATCCCGTTTGACGAGCCCTACCGCCTCGGCCCGACCCCCTGACCCCGCGCCTACACTCGCGCCCATGCAGATTTTTCTGGTGGGCGGCGCGGTGCGCGATGCCCTGATGGTGCGAGAGTTCGGCTGGCCTGCGCCGCAGGGGGCCGACCGCGACTGGGTGGTCGTGGGTGCCACACCCGAGGCCATGGTGGCGGCCGGATATCTGCCGGTGGGCCGCGACTTCCCGGTCTTCCTGCACCCACACACCCGCGAGGAATACGCACTGGCGCGCACCGAGCGCAAGACCGCGCCGGGCTACCACGGCTTCGCCTTTCACGCCGACCCCGCCGTCAGGCTGGAGGACGATCTGGCCAGGCGCGACCTGACGATCAACGCCATGGCGGTGGCCGCCGGGCACGCCGACCACCCCGCCGAAGCCCCGCTGATCGACCCATGGGGTGGCCTGGCCGACCTGCGCGCGCGCGCACTGAGGCATGTGACCCCCGCGTTTGCCGAGGACCCCGTGCGCATCCTTCGCGTGGCGCGCTTCATGGCACGCTGGCCGGGGTTTCATGTGGCCGATGAAACCCTGGGGCTCATGCGCCACATGGTCGAGCACGGCGAGGTCGATCACCTCGTGCCCGAGCGCGTGTGGCAGGAGATTTCCCGCGGCCTGATGGAGCCGCATCCCAGCCGCATGCTGCACACCCTGCAGGCCTGCGGCGCGCTCGGCCGGGTGACGTCGGACGCCATCGCGCCCGGAGCGCTGACCGACCGGCTGGAGGCGAGCCCGCTGTTTGCCGGTGCCTCGCTGGCGGTGCGCTGGTGCTGGATGGTGGCCGGGCTGAACGAGGCGCAGGCCCTCCGGTCGTTGTGCGACGCCCTGCGCGTGCCGAATGATGTGCGCGACCTCGCGCTGCTGACCGTTCGCGAGGGCCCTGCGGTGCGGGCCAGCGGGCAGCTTGGCGCGGCAGAGGTGATCGGCCTGTTCGAACGCTGCGATGCGTGGCGAAAGCCGGCCCGGGTGAGCGAGCTGCTGCATGCCCTGGACGGGCTGGCCCTGAGCGATCCCGATGGCGGCCAGGCAGTGCACCGGGCCACCCAGCGCCTCGCCGCGGCACTGGCCCGGCTGCGGCTGCTCGACCTCGGCGCCGTGAGCCGGCAGGCACTGGCCGACGGCCTGCAGGGTGCTGCCGTGGGTGAGCGCCTGCTTTCAGCCAGACTCAGTTGCCTGGCGGACGATACCCGCTGGTCGGCTTGATCCACGCCGTGTCAAGCGGCGCCCTGTTTCTCGCACCTGGCCGGTGGGGCAAACCCCGATCGGCTTGATCCCGAGGGCGTCACTGGGTTACGGTGGCCGGCTCCATGACGACGCTGCCCCCCCTGATGGCCCAGCGCTCGGCGCTGTTCCTGGACTTCGACGGCACGCTGGCAGACCTTGCCAGCCGACCGGACACCGTGCGGATTCCCCCCGAATTGCCAGCGCTGCTCGACGCCTTGCACGAACGGCTGGGCGGCGCGATGGCGATCGTGACCGGCCGAGCCCGAGCCGACCTGCTGCACTGGCTGCCGGTGCAGCGCTGGCCGGGCGCGTTCGAACACGGCGCGCTGCGCGTCGGCACCGATGGCCTTGAGCGCCTCGAAACCGGCGCCGACCTGAGGCCTGTGGCCGCTGCGGCCGAATCGTTCGTGGCGCGGCACCACGGGCTGATCCTCGAGGTGAAACAGACGTCGATCGCATTGCACTACCGCCTGAACCCGGCGCTGGGCACGGCCTGTGTGGACCTGCTGGCGCGGGCGATCGATGGGCAGGCCGAACTCCAGTTGCTGCAGGGCAAATCGGTGGTGGAGGTGAAAGGAGCGCGGGCCAGCAAGGGCAAGGCGATCGCGGCCTTTCTGGGCGAAGCACCCTTCGCCGGCCGCCGCCCCGTGTTTGCCGGTGACGACGTCACCGACGAGGACGGCTTTGCGGTGGTGCAGTCGCTCGGCGGTGCCGGGGTGAAGGTGGGCGACGGCCCCACCGGCGCAAGACACCGCTGCAGAAGCCCCAAGGCCTTGCGGGACTGGCTGCGCAGCGCCCTGCAGGAGGTTGCATGAACACCAGACCGGGACATGTCCCTTCCGTGCGCGCCTCACTGAATCTCGGCGTGATCGGCAACTGCGCCATCAGTGCGCTGGTCGACGAGCGGGCCCGGATCGTCTGGGGCTGTCTGCCCCGCTTCGATGGCGACCCGGTGTTCTGCGCCCTGCTCTCAGGCGATCGACACGACGAAGGCGACTGGGCGATCGACATCGAGGACTTTGTCGAGGCGCGCCAGCGCTACGAACCGAACACCGCGGTCCTGGTCACCGAGCTGTGGGACCGGCACGGGCAGGGCCTTCAGATCACCGACTTTGCACCCCGCTTCCCTTCCCGAGGCCGCTTCTTCCGGCCGATGCAGATCGTGCGGCGGGTGCGTCCACTCAAGGGCGCCCCGCGCGTGCGCGTGCGGCTGGCACCACGGTTCGACTGGGGCGCGCAGGCACCCCGCGCCACCTCGGGCAGCAACCACATCCGTTACGTCAGCGAGCACCTGACACTGCGCCTGCACACCGACGCGTCGATCACCCACGTGCTGACGGCCGAGCCGTTCCTGCTGCTGCGCGAGCACAGCTTCATCCTCGGGCCCGACGAAACCATCGAGGGTGGCATCGGGGACACCGCCCGGTATTTCGAGCAGGAGACGGTGGCCTACTGGCGCGGCTGGACTCAGCGCCTGGCACTGCCGCTTGAATGGCAGGACGCTGTGATCCGCGCGGCCATCACGCTCAAGCTTTCGTTGTTCGAAGACACCGGGGCGATCGTGGCGGCCATGACCACCAGCATTCCCGAAGCGCCGCACAGCGAACGAAACTGGGACTACCGCTACTGCTGGCTGCGCGACGCCTTCTTCGTGGTTCGCGCGCTCAACAGCCTGTCCGAAGTCGGCACGCTGGAGGACTACCTGCGCTGGCTGGCCAATGTGGTGGTGGGCTCCGCGCGGGAGGGACGTGGCCACGTGCAGCCGCTGCTCGGCATCGGTCTGGAGCGCGACCTGCCCGAGCGAATCGTGGCGTCGCTGCCGGGCTACCGCGGCATGGGTCCGGTGCGGGTGGGCAACCAGGCACACGAACACTTTCAGCACGACGTCTACGGCAACATCGTGCTGGCCGCCGCCCAGGCCTTTCACGACCAGCGGCTGCTGCACCAGCCAGGCCTGGACGAATTCGAACGGCTCGAGTCCATCGGCGAACAGGCCGTTCGCGTGTTCGACCAGCCCGACGCCGGCATGTGGGAGCTGCGCACACGGGCCCGCGTGCACACCTCGTCGGCCCTCATGAGCTGGGCCGCCTGCGACCGGTTGGCCAAGATCGCACAGCGCCTGCACCGGACCGAGCGCGCCGCCCTCTGGGGCGATCGGGCGGCCGCCATGCGGGAGCGCATCCTGAGGGAATCGTGGAGCGAGGAACGCCAGGCGTTTGCCGAGAGCTTCAGCGGGCGCGACCTCGATGCCAGCGTGCTGCTGATGGCCGAAGTCGGCCTGATCGACCCGATGGACCCGCGCTTCGTCGCCACCCTGCGCGCGCTGGAAACGCACCTGTGCGATGGCCCTTACATGCGGCGCTACGAAGCATCCGACGACTTCGGCAAGCCCGAGGTGGCGTTCAACATCTGCACCTTCTGGCGCATCGATGCGTTGGTGCGCACCGGCCGCAAAGCCGAAGCCCGTGAGGTGTTCGAGGCCATGCTGGCGGTGCGCAACCCGCTGGGCCTGCTGTCGGAAGACACGCACGCCACCACCGGCGAGATGTGGGGCAACTTTCCGCAGACGTATTCCATGGTGGGCCTGATCAACGCCGCGGTGCGGCTGTCGGCGCCCTGGGAGAGCGTGATATGACCATCCCCGGGCTGCGCGGCGGGCGGTGGACACCCACACTGAAGAGGGGCACCTGATGCCACGCCTGGTGGTGGTCTCCAACCGCGTGGCCGACCCGCGCAAGCCCGGCGCCGGCGGACTGGCGGTGGCGCTGGGGCAGGCCCTGGAACGCACCGGCGGGCTGTGGTTCGGGTGGAGCGGGCGCATCAACGAACAGGGCACGCCGGGCGAAGGCGATCTGCACCTGCAGCAGGCGGGCGCGGTTCAACTGGCCACGGTCGACCTCAGCCGCGAGGACCACGACGCCTACTACCTGCACCACAGCAACGGGGTGCTCTGGCCGGTCTTTCACTACCGCCTCGACCTCGCCGATTTCGACACGGGCGGCATTGCCGGCTACCGGCGGGTGAACCAGCTGTTCGCGCACCGCCTCAAGACATTGCTGCGCCCCGACGACGTGATCTGGGTGCACGACTACCACCTGATTCCGCTGGCCGCTGAATTGCGGGCCATGGGCTGCGAGCAGCGGATCGGCTTTTTCCTGCACATCCCGCTGCCGCCCCCCTTGCTGCTGGCGGCCCTGCCGGAAAACGACTGGCTGATGCGCTCGCTGTTTTCCTACGACCTGGTGGGCTTCCAGAGCCAGACCGATCTGGCCCATTTCGCGCGCTACGTGGGCACCGAGGCCGACGCCGACGTGCTCGGCGAGCACGAATTTCGCGCCCACGGCAAGACCTTGCGCGCCCAGGCGTTTCCCATCGGCATCGACGTGGACGAATTTCAGGCGCTGGGCCAGGGCCGGGACGCGCAGGACATGTTCGACCAGCTGCGGCGCGAGTACGCGCGCCGGCGCCTGCTGGTGGGTGTGGAGCGCCTCGACTATTCCAAGGGACTGCCGCAGCGCCTCAAGGCCTACCGCCAGCTGCTGCAGCGCTACCCGGAGAACAAGGGCAGCGCCACGCTGATCCAGATTGCCTCGCCGAGCCGCGAATCGGTGGACGCATACGCCGCACTGCGCGCCGAGCTCGAAAGCCTGTCGGGCGCGATCAACGGCGAATACGGCGAACTGGACTGGATGCCGGTGCGCTACATCCACCGCAACGTGGCGCGCAAGCGCCTGCCCGGCCTGTACCGGGCGGCATCGGTGGCCCTGGTGACGCCGCTGCGCGACGGCATGAATCTGGTCGCCAAGGAATTCGTGGCCGCGCAGGACCCGGACGACCCCGGCGTGCTCGTGCTGTCGCGCTTTGCCGGTGCGGCCGAACAACTCGACGAGGCCTTGCTCGTCAACCCTTTCGACACGGCGCGCACGGCCGAGACCATCCAGCGTGCCCTGCAGATGCCGCTCGCCGAGCGCCGGGAACGCCACGCCGCGCTGCTGGCGCGCATCCGCTCGCACGACGTGCACTGGTGGCGGTCGTCTTTTCTGACCGCCCTGCAACCACCGGAGGACACCGCATGAATGAAGACCTGCTGGCGATGGTCGGCCAGGCGTGGGCCGGCTTGGGCGGTGCGGCCGCCACCGCGACCCGCATCACACTGATCCTGCTGGCCGCCTGGGTGCTGGTGGGGGTGCTGCAGCGTGCGATCCGCACCATGCGCGAACGCATCGCCAGCCGGCTGGACGACCGCGAGGCCGCCAAGCGCGCAGAAACACTGGGCCGCGTGTTCCGCTACCTCGTGGCCGTGGTGGTCAGCCTGATCGCGGGCATGCTGGTGCTCGGAGAACTCGGGGTGTCGGTGGCACCGATCCTGGGGGCTGCCGGCGTGGTGGGGCTGGCGGTCGGCTTCGGTGCGCAAAGCCTGGTCAAGGACTACTTCACCGGCTTCTTCCTGCTGCTGGAAAACCAGATCCGCCAGGGTGACGTGGTCAAGCTCGGTGACCACGCCGGCCTGGTCGAGGAAGTGACGCTGCGGTTCGTTCAACTTCGTGACTACGACGGCAATGTGCATTACGTGCCCAACGGCCACATCACCACCGTGGTCAACATGTCGCGCGGATTCAGCCAGGCCGTCATGGACATCGGCGTGGCCTACCGGGAGAACGTGGACGAGGTCATGGCCGTGATGCGCCGCGTGGGTGAGCAGATGCGGTCTGACGAAAACTTGGGCGCGCGCATCATCGACGAGCTGGAGATCGCCGGGGTGGAGCAGTGGGCCGATTCGGCGGTGGTGATCCGCTGCCGTTTCCGCACCCTGCCGCTGGAGCAATGGGCCGTTCGGCGCGAATACCTCAAGCGGCTGAAATCGGCTTTCGACGCCGAAGGCATCGAGATTCCCTACCCGCACCTGACCGTCTATGCCGGCGCCGACCGAACCGGCAAGGCCCCGGCGTTCCCGATGCAGCAGGTGCACCAGCACTGAACCGCCGCCGGCGGCATTGCCCGACTGCCGCACGCAACAATCGGTGGGCGGGGCTGGCGCCGCAACCGTCGCAGTGCCACCATGGTTGCTTCTTCCGACGGAGGCTGCCATGCCCTCATCCAATCCGCTGAACCGCCCGCTGGCCGAGGGCATCCGTCGCGTGGGTTTTCGCAAGTGGTACGAACGGGAACTGCTGTCCAGCCACGCCCACATGACGCTGGCCATCCTGGCGGCGGTGGCCATGCTGGCCAGCCTGGAGGCCCTGCGCGGTTCGCCGCTTGACCAGCAGCTGGTGAACGTCGGCATGGGGGCGGTGTCCGGCCTGATCGCCTTCTGGGCCATGCGGCGCTACCTCTACCTGCTGATGCACGCCGAGGAAATCGCCAACCAGGCGAACTGCCCCAACTGCAAGGCCTACGGGCTGTTGCGCGTCGACGGTGCGGAGCAGACCGGGCGTGAGCACAACCGGCTGGTGCCGGTGTGCTGCAAGAAGTGCAGCTTCTGCTGGACGCTCAACGACTGACCGGCAGGCCCGGGCGCCTTCGCCTTCGATAATGGGCGCATGGCGCACCTGTTGATCATCGAAGACGACGAACTGCTGCGAGACGGTCTGTCGGCCCAGCTGGCCCGGGCCGGCCACGTCATCAGCCTGGCAGAAGACGGGGCCGTGGCCCTGGAGCAACTGCAGTCCCGGTCATTCGATGGCGTGGTGCTCGACCTTGGTCTGCCGCGGGTGGACGGCCTGCAGGTCCTGCGGGAGTTGCGGCGAACGCAGCCGGCCCTGCCGGTGCTGGTGCTCACGGCGCGCGATGGCGTGGAAGACCGGGTGGCGGGCCTCAACGCAGGCGCCGACGACTACCTCACCAAACCCTTCAGCCTGGACGAGCTGCAGGCCCGGCTGGGGGCGCTGCTGCGCCGGGCCAGCCTGCCGGCGGTGACGCCGGCGGCCACACCGGGCAGCCAGGCGCCAGCGGGCGGTTTGCGGCTGGAATCGCACCCCCCGCGCGCCTGGGTGGGCGGCGACGCCATCGACCTCACCCAGCGCGAGTGGGCCCTGCTCGACCTGCTGGTGCGGCACCGCGGGCAGGTGGTGAGCCGCGAGGACGTGCTGGCCGCGTGGCAGGCCGAGCCGGGCGAGGGCGCGGGCGTGGCGTCCAACGCGCTGGAGGTGTACGTGCACCGGCTGCGCCGCAAACTGGGCGGCACCGCGTTCAACATCCGCAACATCCGAGGCCTGGGCTACCTGCTGGACCACGGCGCCGCACCCTGACGCCGATGGACAGCCCCTCGCGCCTGTCGCTGCGCCGCCAGCTGCTGCTGTGGCTGCTGCTGCCCCAGCTGGTGCTGTGGGCCGGAGGCGGGCTGCTCACCTACCGCATTGCGCTGGCCTACGCCGAGAAAGGTATCGACCAGTCGCTCACGCAATCGGTGCGCGCGCTCGCGCGCCAGGTCAAGCCGATCGGGTCGGGCCTGCTGATCGATTTTCCGCGCGCCGCACAAGACGTGCTGGCCCAGGACCCGGACGATCCGGTCAGCTACCTCGTGACCTCGCCACCCGGTCAGTTCCTGCTGGGCAACCCGGGGCTGCCTGCGCCACCCGCTTCACCGGCGCGGCTGGGTGAACCGCTGCTCTACAGCGCCAGTGCGGGCGGGCAGCCCCTGCGGCTGGTGGCGCTCGATTTGCGCTACGGCGAATCGGATGCGCCGCAGACCTTGCGGGTGCAGGTGGCCAAGGGCACGGCCACGCAACAGCGCTTTGCCCGCGAACTGGTGGCCGACCTGCTGGTGCCGTTGCTGGCACTGGGCGTGCTGCTGAGTGCGGTGGTCTATGGCGGGGTGAGCCGGGGCCTGGCCCCACTCAAGCGCTTGACGGCGCAGCTCGAGAACCGGTCGGTCAACGCGCTGACGCCGATCGGCATGACGCAGTCGCCGAGCGAAGTGCACGCGCTGGTGCAGGCGATCAACGGACTGCTGGCCGAGGTGACGCGCAGCGTCAACCAGGAGAAGCGCTTCATCAACGACGCGGCGCACCAGTTGCGCACGCCGCTGGCCGGGCTCATCAGTCAGGTGGAAATCGCCCGCCGGGAAACCAGCGATCCGGTCATCACGGCCCGGCTGGCCAAGGTGCTCACCGGCGCCGAGCGCAGCGCGCACCTCGTGCACCAGCTGCTCACCCTGGCCCGCACCGAAAGCACCGCCCGGCGCGAGCCCATGGACCTCGCGGCGCTGGCGCGCGAAGTGGCCCGCGAATGGACCCCGCGGGCGGTGGCGGCCGGCATCGACCTGGGTTACGACGGCGAAGCGCAGCACCGGATCGATGGCGACGCGCTGCAGCTGCGCGAGGCGCTGAGCAACCTGATCGACAACGCGCTGCGCTACACACCGCGCGGCAGCACGGTCACCGTGGGCGTGCACGCGCGCCATGGCCGCACCGAACTGGTGGTTGAAGACGACGGGCCTGGCTTGAGCGAAGAAGACCTGAATCAGGTGTTCCAGCGCTTCTGGCGTGGCAGCGAGCTGCCTGGCGGCTGCGGCCTCGGGCTGGCCATCGTGCGCGAGATCGCGCGGCGGCACGGGGGCGACGCAGCGGTGACCACACTGCAGCCTCACGGGCTGCGCGTGCGGCTCACGCTGGGTTGAGTCCCCGGATCAGATCTGCACCCGTGTACCCAGCTCGACCACCGCATTGGCCGGCAATCTGAAGTAATCGATCACGCCGCTGGCATTGCGCGTCATGGCCGTGAACAAACGACGGCGCCAGCGGGCCATGGCAGGCGCCCCCTCGCCAGAACCGGCGACCACGGTGTCCCGGCTCAGGAAGTAGCTGGTCTCGAAGGCGGGAACGCGCAAGCCGTGTGACTCCGCCAATGCCAGCGCCTGAGGCACGTCGGGCACGTTCATGAAACCGAACACCAGCGACACGCGCCAGAAACCGCGGCCCAGCGGCTCGACCTCGATGCGCTGGTCCATCGGCACCCAGGGCACATCGCGAAAACGGACCGTGAGGATCACGTTGTGGCTGTGCAGGACCTGGTTGTGCTTGAGGTTGTGCAGCAGGGCCTGGGGCACGGTGGTCGGGTCGGCCACCGGATAGACCGCCGTGCGTTCGGCTCGATGCACCGAGCGCGGATCGAGCGTGTCGACAAACGCCTGCAATTCGATGCCGTCCCTGCGCAGGCTCTCGATCATCAGCGCACGGCCGCGCGCCCAGGTGCTCATGAAGAGGAACAGCACCGCGCTCAGCGCGAGGGGAAACCAGCCGCCGTCGAGGAACTTGAGCACGCATCCAGCCACCAGCAGCGCATCGACCAACAGGAAGAACACCGTGGCCCCGACCGACAGCCATGCAGGCAGCTTCCAGGCGCGGCGCACCACGAAGTAGGTGAGCACGGTGGTGATCATCATGGTGAGCGTGACGGCGACGCCGTAGGCACCTGCCAGCGCCGATGAACTGCCGAATGCCACCACCGCCAGCACCACCCCCGCCAGCAGCACCCAGTTGACCGCGGGCATGTAGATCTGCCCCGATTCGCGCGCCGATGTGTAGCGGATGGTCATGCGCGGCAGGAAACCCAGTTGGATCGCCTGCTTGGTGAGCGAGTACGCCCCCGAGATGACGGCCTGCGACGCAATGATGGCAGCCAGTGTCGCGAGGACAAGCGCTGGAATCAGCCAGGCATCGGGGAACAGGCGGTAGAACGGGTTCTCGATGGCGGCGGGATCACCCATCAACAAAGCGCCCTGGCCCAGGTAGTTGAGCGCCAGACCCGGCAGCACCAGACAGGTCCAGGCCAACTGAATGGGCCGGCGGCCGAAGTGGCCCATGTCGGCGTACAGCGCCTCGGCCCCGGTGATCGCCAGCACGATCGCACCCATCACCAGAAAAAGATGCCATCCCCGGTCGGCCAGGAAGGTCCACGCGTGCAGGGGATTCAACGCGGCCAGGATGGCTGGTTGATCGACGATGTGCACGACACCCACTGAGCCCAGCGTGACGAACCACGCGACGATGATGGGCCCGAACCAGCGCCCCACCCGCGCGGTGCCGTGCCGCTGCACCGCGAAGAGCACGATCAGGATCACGACGGTGGCCGGCACCACGTACTGCTCCATGCCCGGCGCCACCAGCTTGAGCCCTTCCATGGCCCCGAGCACCGAGATCGCCGGCGTGATCACGCTGTCACCATAGAACAGCGTCGCACCGAAGACGCCCAGCAGAAGCAGGGCGTGCCGCAGGCGCGGCTGCCGCGACACCGCCTGCGCGGCCAAAGCGGCGAGGGCGAGACCCCCGCCTTCGCCATGGTTGTCAGCGCGCAGGATCAGCAGAACATATTTGAGCGTGACGACCAGCATCAGCGCCCAGAAGATGACCGAGATCGCACCGATCAGGTTCACCGCGTCGAGCGGCACACCGGTGGCTGGTGCGAACACCTCTTTCACGGTGTACAGCGGGCTGGTGCCGATGTCGCCATAGACGACGCCGATGGCCCCCAATGTGAGGGCGGCCGTGCCTTCACGGCTCAGGGATGGGGTGGTGCTGGCGCCGGCGACAGGCGCGGTGGTGGTGGACATGGACCGACGGAAAGTTCAACAGGCTGCCAGCATCCGTCACCGGGCATCAGGATCGCATAAGCAGTGGTGCCGGTGCGCGATCAGTCCCCTGAGCCCTGGTCGGGTTCAACCAGCCGATAGCCCACGCCGGTTTCGGTGAGCAGCCTGCGCGGCTGGGCGGGATCGGCCTCGAGCTTGGCGCGCAGCTGGCCCATGTACAGGCGCAGATAGTGGGTGTGGCTGGTGAACTCGGCCCCCCACACGTCGGCAAGCAGTTGCCGGTGGCCGACCACCGTTCCCGCGTGGCGGACGAGGTGGGCAAGCAGCTTGAACTCGGTCGGTGTCAGGTGCACGTCGGCGCCGTCCACACGGACGCGGTGGGCGGCCAGGTCGACGGACAGGCCCTGCCCGTCGTACCGTGTGGTGGCAGGCTGCATGAGGGTGCCTTTGCGCCTCAGCGCAAGGCGCATCCGCGCCAGCAACTCGCTCAGGCTGAACGGCTTCACCAGGTAGTCGTCGGCGCCCCCGTCGAGCAGCCGGACCTTGGGTTCGTCGCTGTGCTGGGCCGAAACCACGATGACCGGCACCAGCTTCTTCGATCGGAACTCGGCCAGCAGGGTATCGCCCGTTCCATCGGGCAATCCCAGGTCGAGCAGCACGAGGTCGATGTCGCGCTGGTTGTCGGGCTGGGCAAAAAGGGCCCGGGCATCGGCCAGGCTGGCGGCCGCCAGCACCCGGTAACCCTCGATCACGAGCGACTCGCGAAGGGTGGTTCGAAGTCCGCGGTCGTCCTCGACCAGCAGCACGGTGGGACTCAAGCCTCGGCCTCCTCGGGCGGTCGGGGCGCCTGTGCTTCAAGGGTCCATGTGTAGTCGAAGCAGGCGCCCCCGCCGGGCCGTTCGCGGCAGCCCAGCCGCGCCCCATGCACACGGGCCACCGCCTGGCACAACGCCAGCCCCAGGCCCGCCCCGCGCCCGGCCGCTGGCATGGCACGCTCGAAGGGCTCGAAGATGCGTTCCCGAACGGACGCTTGCACTCCCGGTCCGCGGTCGGCAACCGTCAGCACGCCTTCGTCACCTTGGCGCTGCACCGTGACCTCGACCACCTGGTCGCTGCCGCCGTGGCGCCAGGCGTTGTCGATCAGGTTCTCCAGCAACTGGACCATCAGCACCGGGTCGCAGCGCAGCAGGGGCATGGCGGGTTCAACGCTGGCGCGAACGGTTCGATCGGGATGGCGGGCTCGCACCCGCGCCAGCACGGTGCCGACGATTTCCTCGATCGACTCCCAGTCGGTGTGCATCACCAGACCCGGCATGTCCAGGCGCGCCAGCTGCAAGGTGTTGTCGGTGATCCGGACAAGCTGGGTGGCCTCATCCACGATGGTCGCCGCCAGACGATGTTGCTGGTCGACCGTGAGCCGGTCGCGCTGTTCCAGCAAGGACTGGGCAGCGCCCAGGATCGATGCGAGCGGGGTGCGGTGGTCGTGCGCGATGGCCGACAGCAGGGTGCTGCGAAGGGCTTGCGTGCGGGCCGACTCGCGCGCCTGGGCGGCCTGCCGCACAGCCGCTGCTCTTTCGAGGGCCACGCCCATCTGGTCGCACATGGCCTGCACATGCTGCAGCACCTGAGGCGGGTTCAAGCCCACGGGCGGCAACACCATCACTGCGCCCTGGCTGGCGGTTCGCCCGCGCATGGGCAGGTGGCAACGGTCCAGGTGTTCGTAACGCCCGGTGCCGGGACCCATGGCCTGGCCAGCGCGCCACGCGTGTTCGATCGCTTCGATCTCGGCGGGCTCGGCCGCACCAAGGAAGGTGACTTGGTTGGCCGGGTCGGTGTCACCCGGCGGGCCGGGCAGACAGACCAACACCGGGCCACCCGTGGCCTGCACCAACGCCGCCTGCAGGTGCGGTCCGCAGCTGCGCGGGTCGTCGGTCTCGCGCAGGGCATCGCCGAGAACGCGCAGTTGTGCCTGCCGCGCCAGGTGGTCGCGCTCGCGGTCGAGCAGGTCGCGCTGGCGGGTGACCAGCATGCTGACCAGCGCCGACACCAGCAGCAGGGTGACCAACAGCAACACGTCGGAGGCCAGGTTCACCGACAACGTGAAGCGCGGTGTGACGAACCGGTAGTTGAACGCCAGCACCGCCAGCAGGCAGGTGGCGAGCGACAGCCATCGCGGCAACCAGATGGCGGCGGTGGCGGCGGCCAGCACCAGCACCAGCGCCATGCTGCCCACCCCCAGCCAGCCATCGAGCACCAGCAGCAGCAAAGACGCCACCAGCCAGACGCAGAGCCCGGGGATGACGGTCTTCAGGTTCGGACGAATGGTCGGCACGGTCGGGCTCATGCCGGGATGTTGACGCCGAGCGCATCAGGATCGCATACGGGCGACCGTGGCGCACGCCCCGGATCAACCAAACACCGAGTCGCTCTCGGCGTGGGCGCTGCCCACGAACACCCGCAACACGGGGCCATCGGCGTCTTGCTCCCAGAGCCGGCCCTGGATGGTGAACTGCCGGCCACCGAGGCGGAACACATCGCCCACCAGCGGGGGCACGTTGTGGCCGCGCCAGAAATCCGGCACGGCCAGGCCGGAGCGGCGAATCCAGGTCTGATCCTCGTGACTGAACACCACGGCGAACCGCAGGTTGGGCTGGCTCATGACGACTCCTGAAGCGGGGTTCAGCGCGCATTGTGCGCTGGCCGGCGCGGCATCAGGCCAGCCGCTGCCCGCTGCTGTGGTCGAACCAGTTGAGGTGGTCGGTCTCGAGCGCCAGGCCCACGTGCTCGCCGGGCACCACGCGAAGCTGTGGCGAGGTGCGCACCGTCACATCGCCCGCGGTGGTCCTGATGACGACGTAGGTGTCGGCGCCGGTGGGCTCGACCACGCTCACCTCCCCGCGCCACGGGGCTTCGCCGTCGGCCAGGCGGATGTGCTCGGGCCGGATGCCCAGGGTGCCTTGCGCGCCAGGCGCCAGCGGGCTGACCAGCGGAAGGTCGGCACCGGCAATGCTGAAGCCGCGGCCCGCCTCGGCCACCGCGCGACCCTCGATCAGGTTCATGGTGGGCGAGCCGATGAAGGTGGCGACGTAGGTGTTGGCCGGGCGGTTGTAGATCTCGTCCGGCGTGCCGAGCTGCTGCAGCACGCCGTCCTTCATCACCGCAATGCGGCTGCCCAGCGTCATGGCCTCGATCTGGTCGTGGGTGACGTACACGCTGGTGATGCCGCTGGCCTGGTGCAGGCGCTTGATTTCGGCACGCATCTCCACCCGCAGCTTGGCATCGAGGTTGGACAGCGGCTCGTCGAACAGGAACAGCCGGGGTTGCCGCGCGAGCGCCCTTCCCATGGCCACGCGCTGGCGCTGACCGCCCGAGAGCTGGCTGGGCCGGCGGTCGAGCAGGTGGCCGATCTGCAACATGGCGGCAACCTCGTCGATGCGCTTCTGGCGCTCGGCCTTGGGCACCTTGCGCATCTCGAGCGCGAAACCGATGTTCTCGGCCACGCTCATGGTCGGGTAGAGCGCGTAGCTCTGGAACACCATGGCGATGTCGCGCTGCGCGGGTGGGACGCCGACCACATCGCGCCCGGCGATCCGGATGGCGCCTTCGGTGGGCTCTTCCAGCCCGGCGATGAGGCTCAGCAGGGTGCTTTTGCCGCACCCGGATGGGCCCACCAGGATGAGGAACTCACCCGGTGCGACGGCGATGTCGATCTTCTTGAGCACCTCCACGGCGCGCGCGCCCTTGCCGAAGCACTTGCGCACACCCTGGATGTCGAGCGATGAGGCCATGGGGTTCAACCTTTCACGGCGCCGGCGGTGAGGCCGCGCACGAAGTAACGCCCCGCGAGCACATACACGGCCACGGTGGGCAGCGCGGCGATCAGGGCCGCGGCCATGTCCACGTTGTAGGCCTTGACGCTGCTGGTGGTGTTGGCGAGGTTGTTCAGGCCCACCGTCACGGGTTTGGAGTCGGCGCCGCTGAAGGAAACGCCGAACAGGAAGTCGTTCCAGATCTGGGTGAACTGCCAGATCAGCGTGACCATCACGATCGGCGTGGACATGGGCACGATGATTCGCCAGAAGATCTGCCAGAAGCCGGCCCCGTCGAGCCGCGCGGCCTGCAGCAGTTCGCCCGGCACCTGCGCGTAGTAGTTGCGGAAGAACAGGGTGGTGCTGGGCAGGCCGGCCAGGCAGTGCACCAGGATCAGCCCGCCGATGGAGCTGGACAGGCCGAGCGCGCCCAGCACCTGGCTCATGGGCAGCAGCACCACCTGGAACGGCATGAACACGCCGAACAGCAGCAGGCCGAAGAAGGTCTCGCTGCCGCGGAACTTCCAGAGGCTGAGCACGTAGCCGTTCAAGGCGCCCCAGGCGGTGGAGATCAACACCGCCGGAACCGCCATCCACACCGAGTTCCAGAAGAAGGGCTGCAGGCCGCGGCAATCGGCGCCGGTGCAGGCGGTCGACCAGGCCTCGACCCAGGCGCTGAAGTTCAGGCTGGTGGGCGGGCTCAGCAGGTTGCCGGTGCGCAGTTGCTCGGCGTCCTTCAGGGACGTGGCCACCATGACGTAGAGCGGCGCCAGAAAGAACGCCGCACCCACCAGCAGCGTGGCCACCAGCAGCACCCGCCCCGGGGTGAGTCGGCGGGGATTCATCGGGGTTTGCTCCGCAGTTCGCTGTACAGGTAGGGCACCACGATGGCCGCCACCGTCGCCAGCATGATGGTGGCGCTGGCCGCACCGAGCCCGATCTGGCCGCGCGTGAAGCTCATGGCGAACATGAAGGTGGCGGGCACGTCGGTGGCGTAGCCGGGGCCACCGGCCGTCAGTGCCATGACGAGGTCGAAGCTCTTGATCGCCAGGTGCGACAGCACCATGAGCGTGCTGAAGAACACCGGCCGCATGGCCGGCAACACGATGCGCCAGTAGATGCGGGGCAGCGACGCTCCGTCGATCTGAGCCGCCTTGATGATGCTGTCGTCGATGCCGCGCAGGCCGGCGAGGAACAGCGCCATGGCGAACCCGGCCGACTGCCACACACCGGCGATCACCACGCAGTAGATGGCCATGTCCGACTGCACCAGCCAGTCGAAGGTGAACGAGGTCCAGCCCATGTCCTGCACGACCTTCTGCAGGCCGTCGCTGGGGTTCATGATCCATTTCCACGCCGTGCCGGTGACCACGAACGAGAGCGCCATCGGGTAGAGGTAGATGGTGCGGATGAAGCCTTCGCCGCGCACCTTCTGGTCGAGCAGGATGGCCAGGAAGATGCCGATCGCCATCGACAGGCCCACGTAGAGCACGCCGAAGATCGCGAGGTTCTTCAGCGCCACCCACCAGCGGTCCATGGCGAACAGGCGCTCGTACTGGGCCAGCCCCACCAGCTCGTAGTTCGGCAGCATGCGCGAGGCCGTCACCGAGAGCAGCCCGTTCCAGACCATGAAGCCGTATATGAACGCCAGCCCCAGCACGAAGGCCGGGGCCAGCACCAGCTTGGGCAACAGGGTGTCGAACGAGCGGGAGCTCACGGCGGGCCTGGCGTTTGCGCCGCGATCAGTTGGTCTTCGCGGCCTGGGCGATGCGCTTCATGGCATCGGCGACGCTGATCTTCGGGTCGTTCCAGAACTGGCTCACCACGTCCTTGATGGCGCCTTCGGCCGCCGGGCTGATGGCCATGCCGTGCGCCACCGAGGGCACCAGGCCGCCGGTCTTGGCGGTGTCCACGAAGTCCTTGCTGGAGAGCTTGGCGCAGTCGTCGAACTTGGCCATGTTCATGTTCAGGCGCACCGGGATGGAGCCCTTGTTGAGGTTGAAGACCTCCTGGAAGGCCGGGCTCATGATGGCCGCGGCCAGGTCGCCCTGCGCCTTCTGAGCGCTCGCGTCCTTGAGCTTGTACATGGCGAAGCTGTCGACGTTGAAGGTGAACGCGTTGGCGGTGCCCGGTGCGGCGGCGCACAGGAAGTCCTTGCCCGGCACCTTGCCGGCGGCAATGAATTCACCCTTGGCCCAGTCGCCCATGAACTGAAACCCGGCCTTGCCCTGCATCACCAAGGCGGTGGCCAGGTTCCAGTCGCGGCCCGGGGCGGCGGCGTCGGTGTACCCCTTGATGCGGCGGAAGGTTTCGAGCGAGCGGGCCATGGTGTCGCTGGTCAGGGCCTTCTGGTCCAGCTTGACGAAGGCGTCCTGGTAGAACTTGGCGCCACCGATGCCGAGCACCACCGATTCGAAGGTGGTGAAGTCCTGCCAGTTCTGGCCACCATGGGCCACCGGGATCAGCCCGGCCGCCTTGATTTTTTCGGCCGCGGCAAAGAACTCGTCGAAGGTCCTGGGCATGGCGGCCACGCCGGCCTTCTTGAGCACCTCCGGGTTGGCCCAGAGCCAGTTGACGCGGTGCACGTTGACGGGTGCGGCCACGTAGTTGCCCTTGTATTTCATGACGTTGGCCACCACGGCAGGCAGGTTGGCGTCCCATTGCTCGGCCTTGGCCACCGCGTCCAGGTTGGCCAGCACGCCCTCGGCCGCCCATTCCTGGATGGCCGGGCCCTTGATCTGCGCCGCGGCGGGCGGGTTGCCCGACACCACCCGGCTCTTCAGCACGGTCATGGCGTTGTCGCCGCCGCCACCGGCCACCGCGAAGTCCTTCCAGGTGTGGCCCTTGCCCTGCATCATCTTGCGCAGCTCGGCGGCCGATTTGGCCTCGCCGCCGGAGGTCCAGTAGTGCAGCACCTCGACCTCGCCGGCCTGGGTTGCGGTGACGGCAAACGCGGCCAGCGCCGCGCTCAGCAGAGCGTTCAGTTTCATGGGTTGTCTCCGTGAAAGGCGCCGCGCGCGCGGCCCGGGGGTTGTGGGCGCCCGCCGATGCCGGCAGTGACCCGAAGGCATTCATTTTTCATTAATTAATTTATGCAGGCATCCGGAGATACCCTCAGGTCGCCGTGCCATCGGCGAACCGTCCGCCAGCCCATCGGCCGGTGAACCGGTCAAACGCCCTGGTCGAGCGCCCGGGCGGCCCCCAGCAGTGCGGGGGATTGCGAAGAAGTGATCACCCACACGGGAATGTCGCGCAGGTAGGGCCTGAACCGGCCCTTGGTCTCGAAGCGCTCGCGAAACGCCGAGCCATCGAACCAGTCGCCCAGCCGGGGCACGATGCCGCCGCCCACGTAAACGCCCCCCCGCGCACCCAGCGTGAGCGCGAGGTTGCCCGCCACCGAGCCCAGCAAGGCGCACAGGATGCCGAGCGCTTCCAGTGCCTGCGGATGGCCCAGGCGCAGGCCGGCGTCGGTCACGTCGGCGGCGCTGTCGATCCCGTGCACCGCCACGCCGTCGGCCGCGCACAGCAGGCCGAAGGTGTCGAACAGGCCCTGGCCGCTGCAGACGCGCTCGGCCGAGGCGTGGCCATAACGCTGAACGAGGCCGTCCATGACGAGGCGCTCGCGGGCGGTGGCGGCCGGCAGGGTGACGTGGCCGCCCTCCCCTTGCAACGGCACCCAGCCTCCATGGCCGTCGGGCAACAGGCCGGACACGCCCAGGCCGGTGCCGGCACCGACCAGGGCCTTGGGGGCGCCAGCCTCGGCCCGGTCACCACCGACCTGCCTGAGTTCGTCAGGCGGCAGGTCGGGCAGGGCCAGGGCCAATGCCGTGAAGTCGTTGAGCAGCCGCAGGGTGCGCAGCCCCAGTTCGGCCACCACCTCGCGTTGCGAGAACGCCCAGTGGTGGTTGGTCATGCGCACCGCATCACCGGTGACCGGATTGGCGATGGCAATGGCCGCCGACGCCACGGTGCGTGGCGCGATGCCTTGCAGGTATTTCTGCGCCGCGTCCTGCAGGCGCGGAAAGTCGGCGGCGGCCAGCACCTGCACGTCGGTGATCGGCGCACCGGGCGCGGCCTGAAAGGCAAAGCGGGCGTTGGTGCCACCCACATCGGCCAGCAGGCGGCCGGGGGTGGTGGGGGGCGGCGGCGTCATGGCGCGCGATGATAGACGCGCTGCGGCACCCGGCGCGACCGGGCGGCGTCAGCGCGGCAGGTGGGCACGGGCCCAGCGCACGATGTCGGCCGACCCCATGGCGCCGGGTTGCCGCGCCACTTCGCGCCCGCCCACGAACAGCGCCAGCGTGGGAATGCTGCGAATGCCCAGCGCGGCCGACAGGTCCTGCGCGGATTCGGTGTCGACCTTGGCCAGGCGGAACTGCGGTTCGAGTTCGCGGGCGGCCGCTTCGAAATGCGGCGCCATGGTGCGGCAGGGTCCGCACCACGGGGCCCAGAAATCCACCAGCACGGGCAGGTCGGACTTGGCGACCGTCTTGCGAAAGCCCGCTTCGTCGAGCGCCACCGGCGCGCCGGTGAACAGCGGGCGGTGGCATCTGCCGCAGTCGGGGCCCGCCTGCAGGGCGTCGGCCGCCAAGCGGTTGGTGGTGCCGCAATGTGGGCAGACCGTGTGAAGGAGGGTTTCGCTGGTGCTCATGCCGACTCACTTGGTGGCATGGCCGCGGAGTTCAAGCCGCCTCAGATGAGGTAGCCGATGAGCGAAGCCACCAGGCTCAGCAGCACCGTGCTGGCAAACGGCAGGAACCATTCGCGACCGAACGCACGGAAGTGCAGATCGCCCGGCAGCTTGCCGAACCCCAGCTTCTTGAAAAGCGGCGTGGCCCAGCTGATCAGCAGCAGGGCCAGAAAGATGACGATCATCCAGCGGATCACGGCGGCTTCCCTCAAAGGCGGTGGGTGCGGTCGCCGGTGGCGTACCCGATGGGCACCCAGCCGGCGCTGCTGGCGGCCGGCGCCAGGGCAATGACCTTGAAGAGCTCGCCCATTTCGTGTTCGTTGACGAGTTTCTGCATCATTGCGTTCTCCCGCGGGCCGGCCTCCCGCGCGAGGTCGATCAGACCGGCGTTGATCAGAAAGCGGCCCTGCCCGGTGTAGCCGATCACATCGAGCCCGGCGCCTTGCGCGGCCAGGGCGATGCCGGTGAAATTGACGTGAGCCGTGAGGTCCTTCTCGCCGGGCTGCGCCAGCACGTCGTCGTCGCGGCGGTGCGCCCGGTGCGCCACCAGCGTGCCCATGGACCGCTGCGGGTGGTAGTACTCGGCCTCGGGGAATCCGTAGTCGATGAAGAACGCCGCACCGCGCACCAGCCGGTCGGCCAACGTGCGCACGAAGGCTTCGGCCTGCGGGTGGATTTCGGTCAGGTAATCGTGGTCACCCGGTACGTCGAACGGCGGGCGCAGCGCGGTGGGCCGATCGGCCCAGGCGAGGCGATCGCCATCGAGGGCGACACCCCGCTCGAACCAGGCGCCGTCCACGCGCGCCAGCAGCGTCACGGGCATGGCGTCGAGCACCTCGTTGCCCACCACCACACCGTCGATGCGCTCGGGCAGCGCGTCGATCCATTGCACGCGCTCGGCGTGCGCGGCCAGGGTGGCTCGCTGGCGTTCGCGCAGGGCACCCGACAGGTCGACGATGGTGTAGCGGTCCAACGGCTGGCCGGCGGCGTCGAGGGCCTCGATGAGCTGCAGGGCCAGCGCGCCGCTGCCGGCGCCGAATTCCCAGACCGCCCGCGTGTCGGTGGCGGCCAGCGCCTGCGCCACCTGGCGCGCCAGCGCACGACCGAACAGGGGCGTGAGCTCGGGGGCGGTGACGAAGTCGCTGCCCTGTTGGGGCAGGTGACCGAACTTGCGGCTGGCGTGGGCGTAATAGCCCAGGCCGGGCTCGTACAGCGCCATGGCCATGAAGCGGTCAAACGGCAGCCAGCCGCCCGAGGCGCGAATGGCCGCGGCCACGCGCGCCGACAGGGCGCTGGCTACACTGTCGGCCTCGTTCACGGGTGCGGTGTCCACGCGCCGCATTGTCCCCCATGACCTCCCCCTCCCCTTCTGCAGTGGCGCCCCGCACGGCCCTGGTCACCGGCGCCGGCAAACGGCTCGGCCGCGAGATCGCGCTCACCCTGGCGCGCGCCGGCTGGAACGTGGCCATTCACCACCGCCATTCCGCCGACGACGCGCGGGCCACCGCCGCCGACTGCGACACCGCCAGCGGCCGCGCCGGCAGCGCGCACCCGTTTTTCGCCGACCTGTCCGACGAAGCCAGCGTGCGGGCGCTGCTGCCCGCGGTGCAGGCGCACTTCGGCGCGGTCGACGCGGTGGTCAACAGCGCCTCCACCTTCGAACACGACAGCGCGCAGACCTTCGGCTTTGCGGCCATGGAAGCGCACCTGCGCGCCAACACCGGCGCCGCCGTGCTGCTGGCGCAGGCCCTGCACGCGCACCTGGAGGCGCGCGACGGCCAAGGCGCGGTGGTCAACCTGCTGGACCAGAAGCTCTGGAACATGAACCCGGACTTCTTCAGTTACACCCTGTCGAAGGCGGCGCTGGAGGCGGCCAACACCATGCTGGCGCTGGCGCTGGCGCCGCGCGTGCGGGTGGTGGGCGTGGCCCCGGGGCTCACGCTCACCAGCCACATGCTGTCGGACGACAAGTTCGCTGCGCTGCACCGCCAGTCGCCGCTCGGCCGCTCGTCCACGCCCGAAGACGTGGCCGCCACGGTGGCGTTTGCGCTGAACAACGGCTCGATCACCGGCACCACCATTCTGGTGGACGGCGGTCAGCACCTCATGCGCTTCGAGCGCGACTTTTCCCTGATGTGAGGAAGCCCATGATCCCCACCGTTGCCGGCAACCAGACCCTGACCCTCACCGGCCTGCGCTTCGACGCCAACCTGGGCATCCTCGACCACGAGAAGAACGCACCCCAGCCGATCCAGGTGGACGCCGAACTCAACCAGGGCACCCAGCCCCTGCTGCCGCACGACGACGACATCGGCCACGTGCTGGACTACCGCAAGGTGCGCCAGATCATCATCGACGAGTGCACCGCCGAACACATGAACCTGCTGGAGAGCCTGATCGGCAAACTGACGCGTCGCCTGATGCAGTTGCCGGGGGTGATCGGTGTGCGCGTGAAGATCGCCAAGCTGGAAATATTCGACGACTGCGAGGTCGCGATCCGGATGGAAAGCGGCCAGTGGTGAACCGGCGGCGTCGGCATCAAGTCGGGTTTGTTTAGTTACTCAATTTCAGTAACTTTGCGAACTTCGCTAGAATCACGACCATGAACCCGGTCAGGAACCCCTTCGCGCCCGGCGCAGGCGCGCCGCCGCCCGAGCTGGCGGGCCGCGACGCCCTGCTGGCGTCGCTGCGGGTGGCGCTGGAGCGCACCCGCATCGGCCGACCGGCCAAGAGCGCCATGCTGGTGGGACTGCGCGGCGTGGGCAAGACCGTGCTGCTCGACCGGGTGCGCGACGACGCCGAGGCCCTGGGCATCCACACCATCCGCCTCGAAGCACCCGAGGGCCGATCCCTGCCGGCCATGCTGGCACCCCAGCTGCGGCAGGCGCTGCTGCGGTTGAGCCAGGTCGAGGCCGCCAAGGACTACGCGGTGCGCGGGCTGCGCGCCCTGGCGGGTTTCGCCGGCAAACTCAAGCTCACCTACAAGGACATCGAGGTCGGCATCGACCACGAGCCCGAACCCGGCCTGGCCGACAACGGCGACCTGGAGCACGACCTGCAGGCACTGATGGAGCAGGCCGGGCTGGCGGCCAAGGCCGGCGGCACCGCGCTGGCGCTCTTCATCGACGAACTGCAGTACGTCGAGGAAACCCAGCTCGCCGCCCTCATCACCGCGCTGCACCGCATGGCACAGCGCCAGCTGCCCGTGGTGCTGGTGGGCGCGGGCCTGCCGCAACTCCGTGGGCAACTGGGCAACGCCAAGTCGTATGCCGAGCGCTTGTTCGACTTCACCGAGATCGGCCCCTTGCCGACCGAGGCCGCCGCGCAGGCGATCGAAAAGCCGCTGCACGACGAGGGCGTGGCCATCACGCCGCAGGCACTGACCGAGGTGCTGCGCATGAGCCAGGGCTATGCCTACTTTCTGCAGACCTGGGGCAGCCACACCTGGCTGGCGGCCGAGACCAGCCCGATCGACGAGGCCGCGGTGCGCAAAGCCGGCGTGACCGCGCTCGCCGCGCTGGACGAAGGCTTTTTCCGCGTGCGGTTCGACCGCTGCACGCCGAAGGAGAAGAAATACTTGCGCGCCATGGCCGAGCTCGGCGAAGGCCCCCACCGATCGGGTGACGTGGCCGACGTGCTGGGCGAAAAGGTATCTTCGCTGGCACCCACCCGCGCCATGCTGATCGGCAAGGGCATGGTCTGGAGCCCCACCCACGGCGACACCGCCTTCACCGTGCCGATGTTTGCTGCCTTCATGCAACGAATCATGCCGGGCAACGACTGGCGCTGACCCCACTGGAACACCGATGGACATCGAACGCGAAAACCACAAACTCGAGAAGCGGCTGTGCCGCGAAGTCGGGCGTGCGATCGTCGACTACAACATGATCGAGGAAGGCGACCGCGTGATGGTGTGCGTGTCGGGTGGCAAGGACAGCTACGGCATGCTCGACATCCTGCTCAAGCTGCAGCAGCGCGCGCCGGTCGACTTCGAGCTGATCGCGGTGAACCTCGACCAGAAGCAGCCCGGCTTTCCCGAACACGTGCTGCCCGAATACCTCACCCAACTGGGCGTGAAGTTCCACATCGAGAACCAGGACACGTACTCCATCGTCAAGCGCGTGATCCCCGAGGGCAAGACGCTGTGCAGCCTGTGCAGCCGGCTGCGCCGTGGCATCCTCTACCGCGTGGCGGGTGAACTCGGTGCCACCAAGATCGCACTCGGCCACCACCGCGACGACATGCTGCAGACGCTGCTGCTCAACATGTTCTTCGGCGCCAAGCTCAAGGGCATGCCACCCAAGCTGGTCAGCGACGACGGGCGCAACGTGGTGATCCGGCCCATGGCCTACGTGGCCGAGAAAGACCTTGCCCGCTGGGCTGAAGTCCGCCAGTTCCCCATCATCCCCTGCACCCTGTGCGGCAGCCAGGAAAACCTGCAACGAAAGCAGGTCGGCAACCTGTTGCGCGAGTGGGACGCGAAGTTTCCCGGGCGCATCGAGAACATGTTCACCGCGCTTCAGAACGTGGTGCCCAGCCACCTGATGGACCGCCACCTGTTCCCGTTCGAGACCCTCAAGGCCACCGGTGTGCCCAGCGAGGACGGCGACAAGGCCTTCGACGAAGAACCCTTTGCCGCGCCGGCCCACCCCGCGCCGCCGGCCGCCGGGGGGAACCCTGCGCCGGCGCGCGCGGTCATACCGATTGCCGCGGGCGGCGACTGACGTCTGTCTGCGGCTTCGTTCTGGAGTTGCGCATGCACCCGATGTTTCGCTGTCTTGCCCTGTCGGCTTCGGCCCTGCTGCTGTCGGGATGCGCCTCGGTGTTTCTGGTGGACAACCAGGTGGAGAGCTTTCCCCGTTGGCAGGACCGCGCACCCGCAGCATCGGTGCCCGCACCGCCACAGACCTACCGCTTCGACCGCCTGCCCTCACAGCAGGACGAGCGCCAGGCCGGCGGGCAGGGCGACCTGGAGCGGCTCGCCGAGACCGCGCTGGCGAAGGTGGGCTGGACCCGCGCCGCCGATGGCGTGGCGGCGCCCTGGACGGTGCAGGTGGGCGCCAGCACGGTGCGGCTGCCGCGCGCGCCATGGGAAGACCCCTGGGACCGCTGGGGGCCGTTCGGCGGACCGTTCGGCAGCCCGTTCGCACTGCCCGGGCGGGACTATGTCGTCACCGGCAACGGCCAGATCGTCTACTTTCCGGTGTTTCCGCGCTTCGAAACCCCGTACTTCCAGCGCGCCGTGTCGCTGGTGATCCGCGACGCCCGCACCGGGCGCGTGGTGTATGAAACACGGGCCGCCCACGACGGCCGCTGGAACAGTTCGCCCGCGCTGTGGACAGCCATGCTCGACGCGGCGCTGCAGGGCTTCCCGGCGCCGCCCGGGGGCGTGCGGCAGGTCAACATCGAGATCCCGCGCTGACCGGACCACGCGGTCCGCGTCACGAACCAGGCTCAGCGGGTTCGAGCAAACCCCGGATGGCCTTTCCAAGGGCGTCCATGCTGTCCTGCTTCGCCAGCACTTCGCGCACGCCCGCCGCCTCCGCTTCGGCCATCAGCGATTCACTCACATGGCCGGACACGATGGCCACGCGCAGGTCCGGGCGCAACTGACGCGCCTCACGCGCCACGTCCACGCCCGAAATCCCGGGCATGTTCTGGTCGGTCACCAGCAGGTCGATCGACTCGTTAGGGTGGTTGCGGAGCCATTCGACCGCCGCTTCGCCCGATTCGAACGTGGTGGCCCGGTAGCCCTGCTTGCGAAGCAGGCGCCCCACCAGAAACACCAGGGCCTCGTAGTCGTCCACATACAGCACATGCCGCCCGGCCGGTTCGGCAGGAACCGGCTCCTCGGGCGGCGGCGGCGGCGCAGGTGTCGCTGGCGCCTCGACATGGGGCGCCGTCGGCAGGTAGACGTCGAACCGGGTGCCTGCGCCGGGCTCGCTCCAGACGGCAATCGCCCCACGGTGCGCCTTCACGATGCCATGCACCACCGCCAGGCCCAGCCCGGTGCCGGCGCCGGGCGCCTTGGTGGTGAAGAAGGGTTCGAAGATGCGGCGCTGGGTGTCGGCGTCGATGCCGGGCCCGTTGTCGGCCACGCTCAGGCGCATGTAGGCGCCCGGCTCGATCGCGCCGTACTGCAGGGCCAGCGAGGCGTCCAGCTCCGCCGGGTCCAGCGCCACGGTGATCTCGCCCGGCCGTCCGGCGAAGGCCTGCCAGGCGTTGCTGCACAGGTTCATGATGACCTGCTGCAGTTGCGTGCCATCGGCCAGCACGAACAAAGGCTCACGCGAAAGCCGCGACACGAGTTGCACGCCCGCCGGCAGCAGCGATCGCATCAAGGTCAGCGACTCCTCCACCAGCGGCAGCATGGCCTGCCGCTCCATCACCTGTGCGCCGCGCCGGCTGAAGGTGAGGATCTGCTGCACGAGCTGGCGGGCGCGGATGGCCGCGCGGTTGATCTCGCCCAGGCTCTCCTGCGCCGGGTGGTCCGGGCCCACGTCTTCGCGCGCCAGCACCAGGTTGCCCAGAATGGCCGCCAGCAGGTTGTTGAAATCGTGGGCCACGCCACCGGCCAGGGTGCCGATGGCCTCCATCTTCTGGCTCTCGCGCAGCTGCGCCTCCAGCGCCCGCTGTTGCTCCTCGGCCAGCTTGCGCTCGGTGATGTCGGTGTGGGTGCCGACAATTCGCAGGGGGCGGCCATGATCGTCGCGCGAGATCACCATGCCCCGCGTCAGCACCCAGATCCAGCGACCGTCGCGGGCGCGCACGCGGTGTTCGTTGCGGTAGAGCGGCGCATCGCCTTCAAAGTGGGCGCGCCGCGCCGCCACCATCGCGGGAACGTCGTCCGGATGGGTTCGGGCGTCGAGGTCGACGGCCACACCTTTCACATCGTCGCGCGAATAGCCGTACATCGACAGCAGGCTGTCCGACAGGTATTCACCCCCCGTGGCCAGGTTCCAGTCCCAGACGCCCTCGCCCGCGCTCTCCAGCGCCAGCTTCCACAGGGCCTCGTTCTGGCTCAGCGCTTCTTCGGCCTGCTTTCGCGCGGTGATGTCCAGCAGCACACCGACCCGATGCACCCCCTCGGCGTCGCGCTTCACCTCGCACGAGCGGCGGTAGATCCACTTCACGCTGCCATCGTTGAGCACGATGCGGAACTCGCCGGACAGATCGGTGTGCCCCTCGAGGATCGCGCGCGTGTCGTCTTCGAGCCGCTCCTGGTCGTCGGGGTGGCGGTGGCGCGCGATCAGCATCGGGTCGCGGATGAGGTCTTCGGGCGAAAAGCCGTACATGTCGCGCACACCCGAGCTGACGAAGCGGTAGGCGCGCGTGCCGTCGGGTCGCACCAGCAGCGAGAACACGGTGCCGGGAATCTGGTCGGCCAGGGCCTGCATGCGCGCCTGCTGGTCGCGCATCGCGTTCTGTTCGGCCACGCGGGTGGTGATGTCCTCGACCGTGCCTTCGTAGAACAGCACCCGGCCATCTTCACCACGCACCAGGTGCGCGCTTTCGCTCACCCACATGCGCTCGCGCGTGGCGTGGCGCATCACCTCGGACACGAAATTGCGCACCGAGCCGTCGCGGGCGAGGCGCGCGCGAAACTCGGCCTGCCGGTCCGGCAGGACGTACCACCCGGCCCCGGTGCCCGCCACCGCGGCCAGCAATTCGGCTTCGCTGTCGTAACCGCTCAACCGCACCAGCTCGGCGTTGGCGCGCAGCATCCGACCGTCGGGCGCGCTGCGGTAGGCACCGATCGGGAGGAAGCGGAACAGGGTGGAAAAGTCGCCTTCGGGCGAGTACGGCGGCGCCATGAAACCGATTGTGTCGCAAGGGCCGCTACATTTCATGTGTCGCATTCACCTAGCGTCGAAGCACCTTGCAAGTCACCCGAATCCTGGCCGTGCGCCATGGCGAGACCACCTGGAACCGCGACACCCGCATCCAGGGACACACCGACATCGACCTGAATGACCTCGGTCGCTGGCAGGCCGGCCGGCTCGCTCAGGCGCTGCGCGATGAGTCCATCGCAGCGGTCTACAGCAGCGACCTGAAACGCGCCCGCGACACCGCGCAGGCCGTGGCCGATGTGCACGACCTGCCGGTCCATGCCCACTTCGGGCTGCGCGAGCGCGCGTTCGGCCGCTTCGAGGGCCACACCTGGGATGAACTCGAACTGCACTACCCCGCCGAAACCCTGGCGTGGCGCAAGCGCATGCCCGATTTCGCACCCCCGGGTGGCGAAACGCTGCTGCAGCTGCGCGAGCGGGTGATCCAGACGGTGCTTTCGCTGGCCGAGCGGCACCCCGGCGAACAGATTCTCGTGGTCGCGCACGGTGGCGTGCTCGACGTGCTCTACCGCGCCGCCACGCGGCTGGAACTGCAAGCACCCCGCACCTGGCAACTGGCCAACACCGGCGTCAACCGGCTGCTGTGGTCGCCGGAGGGGCTGGCCCTGGTGGGCTGGGGCGATGTGCGCCACCTGCAGGTGGACGAAGACAAGGACGTGCTCGATGAGCGCAGCGCCTGAACGGTTTGCCGGGTTGGTCGGGCAACCGGTGGCGGCCATCGACACGCCGGCGCTGGTGGTCGACCTCGACGCGATGGACCGCAACCTGCACCGGATGGCCGATTTCTGCCGCGCGCGCGGGCTGCGGCTGCGGCCCCACGCCAAGATGCACAAATGCGCCGAGCTCGCCCGGCTCCAGATGTCGCATGGCGCCGTGGGCGTGTGTGTGCAGAAGGTGGACGAAGCGCTCGCGCTGGCCCAACAGGGTGTGGGCGACATCTATGTGAGCAACGAGGTGGTGGACCCGGCCAAACTGATGCGGCTGGCGCGCGCGGTGCGGGATTTCAAGGCGCGATTCGCCCTGGCGGTGGACAGCCTCACCGGCGTGAACCACCTGGCGCAGGCGCTGGCCGCCGCCGGGGTGCAGGCGCCGGGCGCGATCGACGTGTTCGTGGAGATCGACGTGGGACACGGGCGCTGCGGTGTTCCCCCGGGCGCCGCAGCGCTGGCGCTGGCGAAGGCGGTGGCTGGACACCCGGTGCTCCGGTTTGCAGGCCTTCAGGCGTACCACGGTTCGGCCCAGCACCGGCGCAGCGCGGCCGACCGCCACGCGGCCATCGGCGCAGCAGCAGAGGCGGTTCGGGCCACGCGCAGCGCCATCGAGGCGGCAGGGATTGCAGTGCCACTGGTCACGGGCGCGGGCTCGGGCACTTTCGTGCATGAGGCGGCAACCGGGTTGTGGGGTGAACTGCAGGCGGGCTCGTACCTGTTCATGGACGCCGACTACGCCGCCAACGCGGCCGATGAAGGCGCGCCGTCCTTCGAGCACGCCCTGTTCGTGAAATCCCAGGTCATGAGCCGCGGCGCCGACCGGGCGGTGGTCGATGCCGGCCACAAGAGCCACGCCATCGACAGCGGGCTGCCCACCGTGTGGATGGCGCCGGAGCTCACCTTTGCCAACGGGGGCGACGAGCACGGTGTGTTGCGCGGCGCGAGGTTGCCCGACCTGGGCGACACCGTCTGGCTGGTGCCTGGTCACTGCGACCCGACGGTCAACCTGCACGACACCTTGGTGGGCGTTCGAGGTGGCCTGGTGGGTGGGCGGGTGGAACGCCTGCTGCGGGTGGATGCGCGCGGCGCTGTCGGCTGAGTGAGCTGAAAGGGCCGCTCAGCGGGGCCCGAACACACGGGCTTCCAGCCCGAGCTGGCGCACGGTCTCGGCAGCGGCCTGTGCCTGCTCGCGTGTCGCGAACGGACCGACCCGCACGCGGGTCAGGGTTCCGCGGGCCGACTCCACCGGATCGCTGACCACCGGCAGACCCGCGCCGCGCAGCCGCCGGGCAGCCCGCTCGGCGTTGGCCGGATCGGCGAACAGGCCCACCGCCACACCGTGACCTTCCAACCGGGGCCTCGGCTGCGGGGGGGCATCGACAGGCTGGCCCACGGCTGACGCCGCGGGCTCGGGTGCGGGAGCAGGCGGGAGGGCGGCTGCGGTCGGTGCCGCTGCGGGCGCCTCGGTGGCGGGTGCCGGGCTCGGGCCGGTGGGTGGTGCGGCAGGGGGTGCGGCAGGTTCGGCCGGAGCCGGCTCACTGGCAGGCCCGGTGGGCGATGAAGGCGTGGGCGGGGGTGGGGCCGGAGGAGCCGCCGGCGGCGGTTCGCTGACCGCGCCGGTGATCATGACCGATGCCTCGGACCTCACCGGCGGCTCGCCACGCGGCGCGTCCGCTTGCCGCTCCGCCACCACCGGTTCGGGTGCCTCCGGCGCCACCGCGAGCGATTGGGCCGGACGCAGGGACCACCACCAGGCCAACAGGCCCAGTTCAACGGCCAGCACGCCCAGCCAGACCCAGCGGGTGGGCGAGGGACGCGCAAGCCACTCGCACGCTTCCTGCACGGTGCGCGCGCGGCGCACCGCCGCCGTCATGCGCCGGCGCACATCGGCATGCAGCCAGCCATTGCCCCACCAGCCCGGCCCCACCACCGCCACGGTGACGATGGCGGCCAGCAGCCCCCAACGGACCCCGGCGGGCCAGGGTCCCAGGGCCTCGTGGGCCCACCACCAACCCGCCAGCGCCGCCAGCAGCAGGGCCACCACCGCAAGGGCCTCGCGCCAGAGGCGGCGGTACAGCAGCCAGTGCCAGCCCAGCAACCCCGCCGCGTGGTTCCAGTGCGGGCGGGTCATGCCGAGCTCGTCGAAGCGGGCAAACACCGGCAGATACCCCGCCGACCGCCCCGGTCCCAGCGCGGCCCGGTACAGCGCCTCGGTGGCGCTGGCCGCCGGCGGAATGGCCGGTGCGGGTTCGTCGTGGTCGGGGGGTGGCAGCGTGTCGGGCATGTCGACGGGTCGGCCGTTGGGTGGGTGGCTCAGCTTCCTTCGTTGAACAGGGAGCCATCGGTTTGCGGCGGCGCCACGCCCAGGTGCCGGTAGGCGGCCAGCGTCGCGATGCGGCCGCGCGGCGTGCGCTGCAGGTAACCCTGCTGGATCAGGTAGGGCTCGATCACGTCCTCGATGGTGTCGCGCTCTTCACCGATGCTGGCGGCGATGTTGTCGAGGCCCACCGGCCCGCCGTCGAAGCGGTGGATCACCGCCTCGAGCAACTTGCGGTCCATCAGGTCGAAGCCTTGCGGGTCCACGTCGAGCATGGTGAGTGCCCGCTCGGCGATCGGGCGCGTGATGTGGCCCGCGCCCTTGACGTCGGCGTAGTCGCGCACGCGGCGCAGCAGCCGGTTGGCGATGCGGGGCGTGCCGCGCGAGCGGCGCGCGATCTCGAAAGCACCGTCGTCCTCGATCGGCGCATGCAGCAGGCCGGCACTGCGCCGCACGATGCGGGTGAGTTCTTCGGCGGTGTAGAACTCGAGCCGCGCCACGATGCCGAAACGGTCGCGCAGCGGGTTGGTGAGCATGCCGGCGCGCGTGGTGGCACCCACCAGGGTGAACGGCTGCAGATCAAGCTTGATGCTGCGCGCCGCCGGGCCCTCGCCGATCATGATGTCGATCTGGTAATCCTCCAGCGCGGGGTAGAGGATCTCCTCGACCACCGGCGAGAGGCGGTGGATCTCGTCGATGAACAGCACGTCGTTGGGTTCGAGGTTGGTCAGCAGCGCGGCCAGGTCCTTGGGTTTCTCCAGCACCGGCCCGCTGGTCTGGCGCAGGTTCACACCCAGCTCCTGCGCAATGATGTGCGACAGCGTGGTCTTGCCGAGCCCGGGCGGGCCGAACAGCAGCACATGGTCGAGCGCTTCCGAGCGCTTTTTGGCCGCGCCGATGAAGATCTCGAGCTGCTCGCGCACCTTCTGCTGGCCGACGTATTCGTCGAGCAGCTTGGGGCGCAGCGCGCGCTCGATCGCCTCTTCCTTGGGCGAGACTGCGGCCGGCGAGATGACGCGCGGCGCGGGGGCGAAGTCGTCGGTCTGGATGGACATTTACCGGGCCAGTGCTTTCAACGCCAGTTTGATGCCGTCGGTGACCCCGACGTCGGCCGGCAGGGCCTTGAGGGCGGCGGCGGCGTCCTTCTCGCTGTAGCCCAGCGCCATCAGGGCCTGCTGGATGTCGGTCTGGGCGTCGCTGCGCGGGGCCGATCCGGCGGCCGGGCCCAGGTCGGCGCCGAGCTTGCCCTTGAGTTCGAGCAACAGCCGCTCGGCCGTTTTCTTGCCGATGCCGGGCACCTTGACGATGCGCGCGGTTTCCTGGGTGGTGACGGCCTGGGCCAGATCGGCGACCGACAGGCCCGAGAGCACCGACAGCGCGGTGCGTGGCCCCACGCCGCTGATCTTGATGAGCTGCCGGAAGGCATCTCGCTCAGCGGGGGTGGCAAAGCCGTAGAGGATCTGCGCGTCCTCGCGCACCACGAAGTGGGTGAGCAGCGACACCCGTTCGCCGCTGGCGGGCAAATGGTAGAACGTGCTCATGGGCACGTCCACCTCGTAGCCCACGCCATGGCAGTCCAGCAGGATCTGGGGCGGGTTCTTCTCCAGCAGCGTGCCGGTCAACTTGCCTATCATCGGTGTCCTTTGGGCGCTTGTTGGAATTATCGGCTTGATTCTCAGACACACCTTCTCCCCACCGGACAACGTCCGTATGTCCCACCTGTGCGGCCCGGTGGACGCGCACATCCGCGCGATCGAGGCCGCGCTCCAGGTGAAGGTGGCGCACCGCTTCGAGCAGTTCCGCATCGAGGGACCCAAGGCACGGGCGCAGCAGGCGCTGGAGGTGCTGCAGGCCCTCTACGAGATGGCGCGCGGTCCGATCCCGGCCGAGCAGGTGCAGCTGATGCTGAGCGGCGACACCGCCCTGGAGGCGCCCGGCGATGGCGCCCTGGCCATGCAGACCCGGCGGGGCGAGGTGCGCGGGCGCACGCCCAACCAGGCCCGCTACCTGGAGAACATGGCGCTGAACGACATCACCTTCGGCATCGGCCCGGCCGGCACCGGCAAGACCTACCTGGCGGTGGCCTGCGCGGTCGATGCGCTGGAGCGCAGCGCGGTGCAACGCATCGTGCTCACCCGCCCGGCCGTGGAGGCCGGTGAAAAACTCGGCTTCCTGCCGGGCGATCTGGGCCAGAAGGTCGACCCTTACCTGCGCCCGCTGTACGACGCGCTGTACGACCTGATGGGCTTCGACAAGGTGCAGAAAGCCTTCGAGCGCCAGCAGATCGAGATCGCGCCGCTGGCCTTCATGCGAGGGCGCACGCTCAACCACGCGTTCGTCATCCTCGACGAGGCGCAGAACACCACGCCCGAGCAGATGAAGATGTTCCTCACCCGCATCGGCTTCGGCAGCAAGGCCGTGGTCACCGGCGACGTGAGCCAGATCGACCTGCCGCGCACGCAGCTCAGTGGCCTGATCGACGCCGAGCGGGTGCTCAAGCGGGTGCAGGGCATCGGTTTCACGCGGCTCTCGAGCGCCGACGTGGTGCGGCACCCGCTGGTGGCGCGCATCGTCGATGCTTACGACGCGCGCACTCCCACGGCGGACGACGCCGCGCCCGCACCCCGAGCCAGCCGCCGCCGCACCTGAAGGAGCCCAGCCATGCGCCGATTCATGCCGATCACCCTGCTCGCCGTGGCCACCCTCACCGGTGGCTGCACGGCGATGCACCCGCGGCCCGCCGGACCGGCGCCCAAGGGCGGCGCCATCCAGGGACCGGGCTACCTGAGCGAGACCGTGCGCTACCGGTGCGATGGCGGCACCGCCATCGAGGTGGCCTACCTGGAATTCGGCCACGGCGAGTCGTTCGCGGCGCTGCACCACGCGGGCCGGACCGCGCTGCTCAAGGCACGGTCAGCGGCATCGGGTGTGCGCTACATCGCACTCGACGAACAGCACAGCCTTCGCTGGAACACCAAGGGCGACGAGGGGTTCCTGAGCTTTCTGGCCGCCGACCACACGGCCCGCGAGCAGATGCTGCTGACCGGCTGCAAGGCCGACAAGGCGGTCCGCTGATGGCCCTGCCCTCGCTGTCCCTGTCGCTGCAGTTCGCCCGCTTCGACGGCGTGGCCGACCACCGCGCCGCGCTGCCCCGTGGCTGGGTGGCGCGCTGCCTGCGCCGTGCGCTCGACCGCGACGCCGAGCTCACCGTGCGCATCGTCGGTGCCGAAGAAGGCCAGGCGCTCAACCGCGAATACCGCGGCCGCGACTACGCCACCAACGTGCTCACCTTCGATTACGCGCTGGAGCCGGTGGTGATGGCCGACCTGGTGCTGTGCGCGCCGGTGGTCGAGGCAGAGGCGAAGCAACTGAAGAAAACGCTGGCATCGCACTACACCCACCTGCTGGTGCACGGCGCCCTGCACGCCCAGGGCTGGGACCACGAAACCAGCGAGGCCGACGCCGAGGCCATGGAAGCGCGCGAGATCGAGATCCTCGCCGTCCTGGGCGAGGCGAATCCCTACGCCTGATCGCGGATCAGGGCCCCATGCGCAGGGGGATGGTCACCGGTCCGTCGTTGACCAGGTGCACCTTCATGTCGGCACCGAAGCGCCCGGTGGCCACCTCGGGGTGCGCCGCGCGGGCCGTGGCCACCAACGCGCCGTAAAGCGCTTCGCCCAACGCGGGCGGCGCGGCGCGTGAAAAGCCGGGGCGGTTGCCGCTGGAGGTGTCGGCCGCCAGGGTGAACTGGCTCACGATCAGCAGACCGCCCTGCACGTCCTGCACGCTGCGGTTCATCCGGCCCGCCTCGTCGGCAAAGACACGCAGCTTGAGGATCTTGCCAAGCAGCTTCTGGCCGATCGCCTCGGTGTCGTCGGGCTCGGCGCACACCAGCACCAGCAGCCCATGGCCGATCGCGCCCACGGTCTGGCCGTCAATGTCCACGCGCGCCTCGCTCACGCGCTGCAGCAGGGCGATCATTTCAGGTCTTTTTCGTCGTCGAAATGGGCTTCCACATCGGTCGGCAGCAGCTGGATGGTGGCGCGCAGCCCGGGCACCGCGCTCATCAGCGCCTGCTCGACGCTGGTGCGCAGCGCGGCCGCACGCCCCAGCGACCAGGCCGCGGGCATGTGCATGTGCAGGTCGACGAAGCGGCGCTGGCCGGCCTTGCGGGTGGTGACGTGGTCGAAGCGGATGATGTCGGTGCCATCGCGCACGTGGGCAAAGCCGGCCAGCGTCGTCTCGATCGTGGCCTTCACATCGGGTTCGAGGGCCTCGTCCATCAGGGCCCGCGACGCCCCCCACACCAGGCGGCCACCCTCGCGCAGGATGTTCAGCGCCACCAGGATGGCGACCACCGGATCGAGCCACAGCCAACCGGTCACGCCCACGAGGCCGATGCCCCCGACCACGCCGACGGAGGTCCAGACATCGGTGAAGAGGTGGCGCGCATCGCCCTCGAGCGCGGCCGAGCGGTGCTCGCGCGAGGCGCGCAGCATGACCCACGCCAGCACCCCGTTGAGGCCCGAACTGATGACAGAGAGCCACAGGCCCAGGCCCACCTGCTCCAGCGGCTGTGGATCGGCAAAACGCCCCGTCGCAGCCCACACGATGCCAAGTGCGGCCGCAATGATGAGGATCCCCTCGAAGCCGGACGAGAAGTACTCGGCCTTGTGGTGCCCGTAGGGATGGGCGTCGTCGGCTGGGCGCGCAGCCAGGGTGACCATGAGAAGGCCGAAGGTGGCACCGGCCAGGTTGACCAGCGACTCGAGCGCATCGGACAGCAGGCCGACCGATCCGGTGACCCACCAGGCGGCTGTCTTGAGGGCGATGGTGAGCAAGGCCACCACAACCGAAGCCATGAGCAGGCGGCGCGGCGTGAGTGAGCGGAGGATGTCGGCCATGGGCTCGATTCTGCGCCAGCGCCCGTGCCAGAATCCGTCGCATGCGGCGAATGGGGTTCCCGACGTTGGCCTGGACCGTGGTGGGCGTGGTCGTGGGCGTCATTGGCTGCGTGCTGATCGCACAGCGCTGGCTCGACGCGCAGCGCGCCGCCTTCGAGACCGACGCCCGCATCGTGCACCGCCTGCTCAGCCAGCAGGTGGTGCAGCACGACGCGGTGCTGGCCACCCTCGCGCTGCTGCAGCCCGGCGCCGCCGGCACCGCACAACGCCTGACGTCCATCTACCCCCGCCTGCTGTCGGTGCAGCGGCGCGACCCCGGGCAACGCTGGCCCGATCCAGCCATCGAACGCGCCGAGGCAGCGTCGCTGCTGGCCCGGCGGGCGGCCATGGTCGAGGCGCCGCTGAGCTCGGGACGCTACACGCTGGTCCTGGCGGGTGACCCGGCCAGCCATGCGCTGACGATCTCGCTCGACGGGCTGGTGCCCCTGGCCGACTGGCCGATGGAACGCACCACCAGCCCGGTCCGGGTCGCGCTTCGATGGCGCGGCGAGGAGCACATGATCCAGGCGGGCAAGGCCACCCGCACGGGCTGGCGATTCGATTTCGACAAGGTGGTGGCGGCCGAGAGCCAGCCGTTCCACGCCGTGGCCACCCGGTGGGTGGGGTGGAACGAGCTCCCCTGGTGGCCCATGACCGGCTGGGTGCTGGCCACCGGCCTCCTGCTGGCCGCGCTGCGGCATGCATTGCGCCAGCGTGAGCAGCGCGAGCGGGCCGAGGCGCTGTTGCGCCTGGACCAGCTGGGCCGGCTCAATGCCATGGGCGAACTGGCCGCGG
This sequence comes from Synechococcus sp. UW140, assembly GCA_943371665.1. Classification (GTDB taxonomy): domain Bacteria; phylum Pseudomonadota; class Gammaproteobacteria; order Burkholderiales; family Burkholderiaceae_C; genus Hydrogenophaga. Next base: position 8,112 of record CALRVR020000009.1, on the reverse strand, counting down.
GCATGGCCCATGAACTGAACCAGCCACTGACGGCCGTGCTGGCCAACACGCAGGCGGCGCAGCGGCTGCTGGCCGACGATCCACCGGCACTGGACACGGCACAGCTCGCCCTGGACCAGGCGGCGGCGCAGGCGCGCCGCGCCGCCGACGTGGTGGGGCGGCTGCGCCGCAGCCTCGATCAGAGCGCCACGCCCGCCGCGGCTCGGGCGGTGGACCTGGCCGCCTGCGCGCGGTCTGCGCTTCACCTGCTGGCGCCGGACACGCAAAGGCTGTCCGTGCAGGTGAGCGCCGCGCCCGACCGCAGCGCGGTGGTGCGCGCCGACCCGGTGGCGCTCGACCAGATCGTGCACAACCTGCTCCTCAATGCCCTGCAGGCCATGGACACACCCTCGGTGTCCAGGCGCCAGCTGGCGGTGGCGGTCGGCGCCGAGGGCGCTCAGGGGTGGCTGAGCGTGAGCGACACCGGTCCCGGGCTGCCCCAGGACGTGCTGCCCCGGGTGTTCGAACCGTTCTTCAGCACGCGCGAGGGCGGGCTGGGCCTCGGGCTGTCGCTCAGCGAGAGCCTGGCGCAGGGCATGGGCGGGCGACTGATGGCCGAGAACCTGCCGGCGGGGGGCGCGCGGTTCACGCTCTGGCTGCCACTGGACAGGGACTGACGATGGACACCCGCCACTCCCCCACGGTGCACCTGGTCGACGACGACGCGGCGGTCCGGGACAGCCTTGCGCTCCTCATCGGCACGGTCGGGCTTCGGGTGCAGACCTGGGCCGACCCGCAATCGTTTCTGGCCGCGTTCGACCGCGAGGGCGTGGGCGCCGTGGTGCTCGATGTCCGCATGCCCGGCATGGGCGGACTGGCGGTGCTCGAAAGGCTGGTGAGCGAAGGCGTGGACCAGCCCGTGGTGATGCTGACCGGGCACGGCACCGTCGACATGTGCCGGCGCGCTTTCAAGGCCGGTGCGGCGGAGTTTCTCGAGAAGCCGGTGAACGACGAGGCGCTCATCGACACGCTGCAGCAAGCGGTGCGGCAGCATGTGCGGTCGCGCGAGCGCGCGCAGGCCGATCGGGCCGCGCGGGAGCGGTATGCGCAGCTGTCACCGCGGGAGCGCGATGTGCTGGCGCTGATCGTCGAAGGGCTCACGAACAAGGAGATCGGGCGTGCGCTCGGGCTGTCGCCACGCACGGTGGAGGCCCATCGGGCGCACGTGTTCGACAAACTGCAGACCGGCTCGCTGGCCAGGCTCATCCGGGACTACGCCGCTCTGGCGGCCGAGGGCCAGGTCTGACCCATGCAACGCCCGGCACCGACACCGCCACCGCGTAGTTCTACGCAGCGGCGGCCGTAGCCGCGCGAATGGTGCGCCCGCGCCGCGCTGCCTACAGTGCCCCCACGGTTGATCGAACCGATTCCCTGACTGGAGCACTGAAATGTCCCCCCTCTTCAAACACCTGATCCCGGCCACCCTCATCGCCGTCGGCGCCCTCGCGCACGCGCAGGCCATCCGCACCGAGCGCGTGGTGTCGCTCGAACTCGCCCAGCAGCTGGCCGGGGCCACCGTGGCGGCCTGCAGCGCCAACGGCCACAACGTGACGGCCACCGTGGTGGACCGCGCCGGCAATGTCCGCGCCATGCTGCGCGCCGACAACGCCGGCCCCCACACCCTCGAGGCCAGCCGCCTCAAGGCCTACACCGCCGCCTCGGCCCGCAACAACACCCTGGCCATGATGGAAGCGTCGCAGAAGAACCCCGCAGCGGCGAACCTGGTGCACATCCCGGGCTACCTGCTGCTGGGTGGCGGCGTGCCGATCCGCGCCGGCACCGAGGTCATCGGCGCCATCGGCGTGGGCGGCGCCCCCGGGGGGCACCTGGACGAGCAGTGCGCGCTGGCGGCGCTCGAGCAGGTGAAGGGTGCGCTGCAATGAAACGGCGGCTGGCAGGCGTCGCCCTGGTGGCACTGGGGGTGCTGGCGGCAGGGCCGAGTCGGGCCCAGGTCCCTCCCACACCGGTTGAAGCAGCCACCTATCAGGGCCTGCACGCGGCGGCTCACCGCGGCGACGTGCCCGCCATCCGGCGGCTGCTGCAGTCGGGTGCCCCGATCAATGCGACCGACCCAGGTGGGCGCACCCCGCTGCACGTGGCCACCTTTGCGCGCCGGGCCGAGGCGGTGTCGGCGCTGATGCAGGCGGGCGCCGATCACCGACGCCTCGAGCAAGGCCGGTACGACGCCGTGACGATTGCCGCGGTGGCCGACGACGAGGCCACCTTGCGGGTCCTGCTGGCGCAGGGCGCCAGTGCGGGACTGACCACCAGCCGGTACGACGGCACGGCATTGATCGCAGCCGCCCACCTCGGCCACGACGGCGTGGTGCGGCAGCTGATCGCAGCCGGCGCACCGCTGGACCACGTGAACAACCTCCATTGGACCGCCGTCATCGAATCGATCGTGCTCGGCGATGGGGGCCCGCGGCACCAGGCCACCCTCAAGGCCCTGATCGACGCAGGCGCCAACCTGCAACTGGCGGACCGCAGCGGCCAGACGCCACTGGCCCTGGCCCGCGCGCGCGGTTACCGCGAGATGGTGTCGATGCTCGAAAAGGCCGGCGCCCGCTGAGCGGGTGTCGCGTCAGGACAAGGTGACGCGCGCGAACTTGCGCTTGCCGACCTGGACCACGCAGGTACCGGCAGCCACCTTCAGCGCCTTGTCGCTCACCACCGCACCGTCCACCCGAACGCCGCCGCCGTCGATGAGGCGGTTGGCCTCGCTGGTGGAGGGCGCGAGGCCCGCCGACTTGAGCAGCGCACCGATGCCCAGTGGCGCACCCGTGAGGGACACCTCGGGGATCTCATCGGGCACGCCACCTTTCGATCGGTTGATGAAATCCTGTTCGGCCGCGTCGGCCGCGGCGGTGCTGTGGAAGCGGGCCGTGATTTCCTTGGCCAGCATCACCTTGGCATCCTTGGGGTTGCGGCCATCGGCCACTTCGCGCCGCAGCGCCGCGATGTCGTCCAGTGACTTGAACGACAGCAGGGTGTACCAGCGCCACATCAGCTCATCCGAGATGCTCAACACCTTGGCGAACATGCTGTTGGCGTCCTCGGAAATGCCGATGTAGTTGTTCTTGCTCTTCGACATCTTCTCCACGCCGTCGAGCCCTTCCAGCAGCGGCATGGTCAGGATGCACTGGGGGTCCTGGCCGTACTCCGCCTGCAGGTGGCGACCCATCAGCAGGTTGAACTTCTGGTCGGTACCGCCCAGCTCGAGGTCTGCCTTCAGGGCCACCGAGTCGTACCCCTGCATCAGCGGGTAGAGGAACTCGTGCACGCTGATGGGCGTGCCGGCCTTGAAGCGGTCGTGGAAGTCGTTGCGCTCCATCATGCGCGCCACGGTGTACTTGGCCGCCAGCTGGATCATGCCCATCGATCCCAGCGGCAGGCTCCATTCGCTGTTGTAGCGGATCTCGGTCCTCGTCGGGTCGAGCACCAGGCTGGCCTGGCGGTAGTAGGTTTCGGCGTTGGCCTTGATCTGCTCGGGCGTGAGGGGCGGCCGGGTGGAATTGCGCCCGGACGGGTCGCCGATCAGGCTGGTGAAATCGCCGATGAGGAAGATGACGGTGTGGCCCAGGTCCTGGAGCTGGCGCATCTTGTTGAGCACCACCGTGTGGCCCAGGTGGATGTCCGGGGCGGTCGGGTCGAGGCCCAGCTTGACACGCAGCGGCACCCCGGTCCGCTCCGAGCGTGACAATTTTTGCACCCAGTCGGCCTCGGGGATCAATTCTTCGCACCCGCGGCGGGTCACCGCGAGGGCATGGCGCACACCGTCGGTCAGCTCCAGCGGGCCACTGGCGCCCGGCTCCGGCTTGGCGTGAGCGAATTGGCCGTTGTTCATACGTGTTTGTTCCGATTTGTGGCAGGGGGGCCGTCGTTACAATTCGGACCCGAAAGGCCGGATTTTAGGTGGCGCGCTTCTTGCACCAACAACGGCACGTCAGTAAAGCCCGGCCGTGGCGTGAACTCTCGCGTCGCAGCCCGCTCACTCCCTGGATCCTCCGACCGGCACTGCCGTGCCGCCCGGGCCCTTTCATGGATGACCGATCTTGATACGCCAGACACTGAACGCCGCCGCCCTGCTGGGCCGCCAGACCACCGAAGCGCTCTCGCGCCACCCCCGCCGCGTCATGGGCGGCATTGGTGCGCTCCTGCTCGGCACTGGCGTCACCGCCTTCGGCATTGCCCCGCTGGCCCCCGACGCCGCCGACCTGCCGGTGCGGCAGGTGGTCGAGACACTGCCCACCAGCGCCCGGCCGGCGGTGCTGCCGTCGCCGCTGAACGCCGAGATCACCCAGGGCAGCCCGCTGCTGGCCGATCCGCAACCCTGGACGCTCTACCGCAGCGACACCACCCGCAACGACGACACCCCGCAATCCCTGCTTCAGCGCCTGGGCGTGAACGACACCGAGGCCCAGACCTTCCTCGGCCGCGACGCCACCGCCCGCCAGCTGCTGACCAGCCGCCAGGCGCGGTTGGTGCACGCCGAGGCTTCGCCCACCCAGGAACTGCAGCGCCTGACCGCCCGTTGGGCCGACCCGCGCGACGACCGCGGTTTCCTGAAGCTGGTGGTCGAGCGTGGCTCCTCGGGCCTGACGTCCCGCCTTGAGAAAGGCCGGCTCGAGGCCTCGCCGCGCCTGGCCAGCGGCGTCATCCAGAGTTCGCTGTTTGCGTCCACGGACGCGGCGGGCATTCCCGATGCCGTGGCTGTGCAGCTGGCCGAGATGTTCTCCAGCGACATCGACTTCCGCCGCGATCTGCGCAAGGGCGACCGCTTCAGCCTGGTCTACGAAAGCCTGCAGGCCGACGGCGAGCCGCTGCGCACCGGCCGCATCCTGGCGGCCCAGTTCGTCAACGATGGCCGCGAACACGAGGCCGTCTGGTTCGAGGCACCCGGGCTCAAGGGCGGGTATTACGGCTTTGATGGCGAGAGCAAGCGCCGCTATTACCTCTCTTCACCGCTGGAGTTCTCTCGCGTGAGCAGCGGCTATGGCACCCGGTTCCACCCGGTGCTGGGCATCCGCCGCCCGCACCTCGGCGTTGACTTTGCCGCTCCCACGGGCACCCCGGTTCGCACCGTGGGCGACGGTGTGGTGGAGTTTGCGGGCGTGCAGCGCGGGTACGGCAACGTGATCTTCATCCGCCACCGCAACAACCAGGTCACCGTCTATGCCCACCTGCACCGCATCGGCGTGCGCGCCGGCCAGCGGGTGGCGCAGGGCGATTTCATCGGCCAGGTCGGCTCCACCGGCATGTCGACCGGCCCGCACCTGCATTTCGAGTTCCGCGACAACGGCGAGCACCGCGACCCGCTGGTGATTGCCCGTCAGAGCGAAGCCATCAAGCTGCCGGACGCCCTGCGCCCGGCCTTCACCGAGGTCGCCACGGCACAGCGGATGCAGCTGGACGCCGCCTCGACGGTGCAGCAGGCCAGCGCCGAGTGATCAAGGCCGGGACATCCCCGGACACCCACATGCACATGAAAAAGGGGAGCGTCTGCTCCCCTTTCTTGTGTTGGCGGCGCCGCTCGGGACGCCGGTGTGGTCAGACGCTGAAGCTCGAACCGCAGCCGCAGGTGGTCGAGGCGTTCGGGTTCTTGATCACGAACTGGGCGCCCTGCAGGTCTTCCTTGTAGTCGATCTCGGCACCCACCAGGTACTGGTAGCTCATGGCGTCGATCAGCAGGGTGACGCCGTTCTTCGACATGCTGGTGTCGTCGTCGTTGACGACCTCGTCGAAGGTGAAACCATACTGGAAACCCGAGCAGCCGCCACCCTGCACGAACACGCGCAGCTTCAGGTCGGGGTTGCCTTCCTCGGCCACCAGCTCGGCCACCTTGGCGGCGGCGCTGTCGGTGAACACCAACGGGGCGGGAAATTCGGTCTGGATGTTTTCGGCGACGGCGCTCATGGAATTCCTCTCGTGGGGTGGGCAGGAATGCCCCCTCATCGCCGTATGGTACGGCAGGGAACCCCGAAACGGAATTCAGCGGTGGTTTGCCGCCAGTTTCAGTGTGGGCATTTCCTCGCTGCCGTCGGCGGCGGTGGGCCGCAGCTGGCCGGAGATCCGTGCGCCCTGGTGCATTTCGATCGACCGGTAGGACACGTCGCCCTCGATGTGCGCCTTGGGCTGCAGTTCGAGGAGTTCGCGCGCCAGAACGGGCCCCTTGACATGGCCGTTGACGATCACGTGGTCGGCCTCGATCGAGCCGGTGACCTTGGCCACCTCGCTCACGATCAGGATGCTGGGCGACTCGGCGCCGGCCTTGATGTTGCCGACGACCTCGCCGTCGATCCGCAACCCCTCGGTGAACAGCAGGTCGCCCTGGATCCGGGTGCCTTGGGCGATCAGGCTCTTGATCGGGGGCTGCTTGGTCTTGCTGCCGAACATGGGCATCTCCTCGGAGGTTGGGGTCGCACTAGAGCTCGAAGGTCTGGACCGATCGCACCGCACTCCCCTGCAGGACCTTGGCCGTGACGGCTTTTATCACGGCCTGCTCGGGGAGGTCTATCACACCTTCCTGCCGCAGGTAGCCCTTGACCAGGACGGACTGCGGGGTGGGTGCGTGCGTGGCAGACCAGGGCCTTCCGCCCAGGGTGCCGGTGAACGTGATTTCGAGGCTTCCGCGGAATTCTGGGGCCCGGCGGGCGGCCTGGATCATCAGGACCTGCCAACGCCACTGTGTGGCCGACAGACGTTCGGCCTGGAGCCCTCGAATGGCCAATGCGTCGCCGTTGCCGCCCGGGATGAGCCGCTCGAAGAACCCGAGGTCGTTTCTGAGCGCCTGGTTGTCGGCCTCCAGCTGGCGGATCTGCATGCGGAGCTGTTCAACCATGGTGCGCTCGGCGGTGAGCAGGCTTTCCGAGGTGTTGCTGACCGACCGCGATTCGTCGAGTTCGGTGCGCAGATCGATGACCTCGCTCCGCAGCTGGGACAGCTCTTCGCGGGCGTTGCGGTCGAGGCCGGCGATGTCCTTGCCGAACTCGAAAGCCCAAAGGGCCAATGCCCCCGAGAAGCCGAGCATGACCGCCACCAGCAGCCACCGGAACGGCCAGGGCAGCGCGCTGCGCACCGCCATTCGCGGTGCCCCAGCCGACCATCGCCTACGCAGCAAGCGCCACCGCATGCAACCCTTTCATTCAAGTGCAAGCAAACGAAAACAGGGCCCAGAAAGCAGAAACCGCCCCAAGCGGACTTGAAGGCGGTTTCTGTGAGGTCTTGGGCCGGGCGGTCAGCGCTTGCTGAACTGCTTGCGGCGGCGCGCCGAGCGCAAACCGACCTTTTTACGTTCCACTTCGCGGGCGTCGCGGGTGACGAACCCGGCCTGCGACAGTGCGGGCTTCAGGGTTGCATCGTAATCGATCAGCGCGCGGGTGATGCCGTGGCGCACCGCGCCGGCCTGACCGGATTCACCGCCGCCGTGCACGTTGACCTGGATGTCGAACGTTTCGGCGTGGTTGGTCAGCAGCAGGGGCTGCTTGGCGATCATGATCGAGGTTTCGCGGCCAAAGAAGGACTGGATGTCCTTGCCGTTGACCGTGATCTTCCCGGTGCCCTTTTTGAGGAACACGCGGGCGACGCTGGATTTGCGACGGCCGGTGCCGTTGTTCCATTCACCAATCATTCAGGGCTCCTTCAGATGTCCAGCGCCTGGGGCTGCTGAGCGGTGTGCGGGTGCTCGCCACCGCCATAGACCTTGAGCTTCTTGATCATGGCGTAGCCCAGCGGGCCCTTGGGCAGCATGCCCTTGACCGCCTTTTCCAGCGCGCGGCCGGGGTGCTTGGCCTGCATGTCGCGGAAGTTGGTGGCGTAGATGCCGCCCGGGTAACCCGAGTGGCGGTAGTAGATCTTGTCGGTGGACTTGGTGCCGGTCACGCGCAGTTTGGCTGCGTTGATGACGACGATGAAGTCACCCGTGTCGACGTGAGGCGTGTAGATGGCCTTGTGCTTGCCGCGCAGTCGGAGAGCCACTTCACTGGCAACTCGTCCGAGGACCTTGTCGGTCGCGTCAATCACAAACCACTCGTGCTTCACGTCAGCGGGTTTGGCGCTGAACGTTTTGGTCAT
>CALRVR020000008.1:0-155505 GCA_943371665.1 Synechococcus sp. UW140 | reverse complement strand
CGCCACCGTGGGCAAGGCGCTCAAACGCGGTGATGTGGTGATCTACGAATCCACCGTGTACCCCGGCGCCACCGAAGAAGTGTGCGTGCCTGTGCTGGAGCGCGAATCCGGCCTCAGCTTCAACAAAGACTTTTTCTGCGGCTACAGCCCCGAGCGCATCAACCCGGGTGACAAGGTCAACACGCTGACCACGATCCGCAAGATCACCAGCGGGTCCACCCCAGAGGTGGCGAAGGCGGTGGACGAGCTCTATGGCTCCATCATCACGGCGGGCACCTTCCCCGCGACCAGCCTGAAGGTGGCCGAGGCCGCGAAGGTGATCGAGAACACGCAGCGCGACCTCAACATCGCCCTGATCAACGAGTTGTCGGTGATCTTCGAACGCCTCGGTATCGACACGCTGGAGGTGCTGGAGGCTGCGGGCAGCAAATGGAACTTCCTGCACTTCCGCCCCGGCATGGTCGGCGGGCACTGCATCGGCGTTGACCCGTACTACCTCACCCACAAGGCCGAGGAGGTTGGCTACCACCCCCAGGTCATCCTGGCGGGGCGCCGCATCAACGACAACATGGCGCGCTACGCGGCACGCAACGTCATCAAGCGCATGCTGCAAAACGGCATTGACGTGCCCCGGAGCACCGTGGGCGTTATGGGCATCACCTTCAAGGAGAACTGCCCCGACATCCGCAACAGCAAGGTGGCCGACCTGGTGCGCGAACTGCAAGGCTGGAACGTGAACGTGGTGGTCGTCGACCCATGGGCCGACACCAGCGAGGTCAGGCACGAGTACGGCATCGAACTCACACCACTGGAAAAGACGCCACCGGTGGACAGCCTGATCGTCGCCGTGGGGCACGAGCAGTTCCGCGCCATGGACAGTGGCATGCTGCGCCAGCTGTGCAAGCCCGACTGCAAGCCTGTGCTGGGTGACCTCAAGAGCCTGTACGACCGCCACCTGGCTGCTCGCGATGGCTTCACCGTGTTCCGCCTCTGAAACCCGACCAGACCCACATGAAGAACTTCGCTCTCATCGGCGCTGCCGGCTACATTGCGCCGCGCCACATGCGTGCCATCAAGGACACGGGCAACCACCTGACCGTGGCCTACGATGTCAATGACTCCGTGGGCATCATCGACAGCATCTCGCCGCAAAGCGAGTTCTTTACCGAATTCGAGCGCTTCCTGGAATTCGCCCAACAGCTCAAGCGCCGCCCGGACACCGCACTGGACTACGTGGCGGTGTGTTCGCCCAACTACCTGCACCATGCGCACATTGCGGCGGGCCTTCGACTGGGCTGCGACGTCATCTGTGAGAAGCCATTGGTGCCCACCCCTGCGCTGCTCGACGAACTCGGTCGCATCGAGCAAGAGACCGGGCACCGCGTCTTCAACATCCTGCAACTGCGCCACCATGATGCCATCGTCAAGCTGCGCGACAAGGTGGCTGCCGCGCCCAAGGACACCAAGTTCGACGTCGAGCTGACCTACATCACCTCGCGCGGCAAGTGGTATGCCGAGAGCTGGAAGGGCGATCCGCGCAAATCCTTCGGCGTCGCCACCAACATCGGGGTTCACTTCTACGACATGCTGCACTTCATCTTCGGCAAGCTGCAACGCAACGTGGTGCACCACAGCGGCGAGGCCAATGCGGCGGGGTACCTCGAATACGAGCGCGCGCGCGTGCGCTGGTTCCTGTCCATCGACGCGAACGACTTGCCCGACGACGTGAAGGGCAAGAAACCCACCTTCCGGAATATCGACGTCAGCGGTGAACAGCTCGAGTTCTCAGAGGGTTTCACCGACCTGCACACGACCAGCTACCGCGAAGTGCTGGCTGGCCGTGGCTATGGCCTCGCCGACGCGCGCCATTGCATTGAAACGGTCGACGTCATCCGCAGCGCCACGCCGGTTCGCGGTGAGGTCGGCGAGGTTCATCCGTTCCTGCACAGCCGGCGTTCACGATGACCGAGGTCAACATCCACCCCAGCGCGATCGTTGATGCTGGCGCGCAGATCGGGCCTGGCTCCAGGGTCTGGCACTTCGTGCATGTGTGCGCCGGCGCCCGAATCGGTGCGGGCGTCTCTCTGGGGCAAGGTGTCTTCGTCGGCAACAAGGTCACCATCGGCGACCGCTGCAAGATCCAGAACAACGTGAGCGTCTACGACAACGTCACGCTCGAAGAGGGTGTGTTCTGTGGACCGAGCATGGTGTTCACCAACGTGTACAACCCGCGCGCGCTGATCGAGCGCAAGGCCGAGTACCGCGACACGCTGGTCAAGCGGGGCGCCACCTTGGGCGCGAACTGCACCGTGGTGTGCGGTGTGACCATTGGTCAGTACGCTTTCATTGCCGCGGGCGCGGTGGTGAACCGCGATGTGCCAGCCTATGCGCTGATGGCGGGCGTGCCGGCGCGGCAGGTGGGCTGGATGAGCGAGTTCGGCGAACGGCTGCCGCTTCCCGTCGAGGGCAACGCAGAAGCCGTCTGCGCACACACCCGTGCGCGCTATGTGCTCCAGGGGCGCACCCTGGAGAAGATCGGGAGTTGATCCACCATGGAATTCATTGATCTCAAATCGCAGTACCGGCGGCTCAAGACCGAGATCGACGCTGGAATCCAGCGCGTGCTCGATCATGGCCAGTACATCCTGGGCCCGGAGGTGGACGAACTGGAGCAGAAGCTGGCTGCCTACACGGGAGCAAGGCACTGCATCACCGTGGCCAATGGAACCGATGCCCTGCAGATTGCCATGATGGCGCTGGGCATCAGCCCGGGCGACGAAGTCATCACCCCCGGCTTCACCTACATTGCCACCGCCGAAACGGTGGCCCTGTTGCGCGCGCAGCCCGTGTATGTGGATGTGGACGACAAGACCTACAACCTCGACCCCGCCAAACTCGAAGCAGCGATCACGCCGCGAACCAAGGCCATCGTTCCCGTAAGCCTGTTCGGACAGTGCGCAGACTTCGACACCATCAACGCGATTGCCGCGCGCCACGGCATTCCGGTGATCGAGGACGCAGCGCAGAGCTTCGGCGCGGTCTACAAGGGACGCAAGAGCTGCAACCTGAGTCGGATCGCCTGCACCAGTTTCTTCCCCAGCAAGCCTTTGGGCTGCTACGGCGATGGCGGGGCGATATTCACCAGCGACGACGAGCTCGCCAAGGCCATGCGCCAGATTTCACGCCACGGGCAGGATCGGCGCTATCACCATGTGCGCGTGGGCGTAAACAGCCGCCTCGACACGATTCAGGCGGCGGTGCTGCTGCCCAAGCTGGCGGTGCTGGACGAGGAAATCGCCTTGCGTCAGGACGTCGCCGCGCGTTACGAGGGCTTGCTGCACGCGGCGGGCATCGATGCCACGCCGTACATCGAGCCCCACAACCGGAGTGCGTGGGCGCAGTACACCATTCGGGTTGAGAACCGCGAGGGGGTGCTGGTCGCCCTCAAGCAGGCAGGCATTCCCACCGCGGTGCACTACCCCATCCCACTCAACAAGCAGCCAGCGGTCGCCGATCCATCGGCCCGCCTGCCGGTCGGCGATCTGATCGCCCAGCGTGTGATGAGCCTCCCGATGCATCCGGGGCTCGACGAAAACGCTCAAGCGGGCGTGGTCAGCGCGCTGCACTCGGCTTTGTGCCCGGCCTGAAGCATCTCACATTCAACGAGGAACAGACATGGACGTCAGAGGCAAGAAATTCGTGGTGGTGGGTGGCGCGGGCCTGATCGGTTCACACACCGTGGACCGTCTGCTGGAGGAAGACATCGGCGAGATCCTCATCTACGACAACTTCGTGCGCGGCACCCGCGAGAACCTCAACGAGGCGCTGAGGGACCCGCGCGTTCGCGTCTACGACGTGGGCGGCGACGTGATGCAGACCGATATCCTGCAATCGGCTTTCGAGGGAGCCGACGGTGTGTTTCACCTGGCGGCTCTATGGCTGCTGCAATGCCACGAGTACCCACGAACCGCGTTCGATGTGAACGTGCGCGGCACCTTCAACGTGATGGAGGCTTGTGTGGCCAAGGGCGTCAAGCGCCTGGTCTGGTCCTCCTCGGCGTCGGTGTACGGCGATGCGGTCGAAGAACCAATGACCGAGAGCCATCCGTTCAACAACCAGAACTTCTATGGCGCCACCAAGATTGCAGGTGAGGCCATGATGCGTGCCTACCACCATCGCTACGGCCTTAACTTCGTCGGACTGCGCTACATGAACGTATATGGCCCGCGGCAGGACTACCATGGCGCCTACATTGCCGTGATCATGAAGATGCTCGATGCCATCGACAAAGGCGAGAGCCCCACCATCATGGGAGACGGCTCCGAAGCCTTCGACTTCGTTGCGGTTGAAGACTGCGGGCTTGCCAACGTCTGCGCCATGAAGGCCGACACCGTGGACAGCTTCTACAACGTGGGCACGGGCCGACGCACCTCGCTGAAGGAGCTTGCCGAACGCCTGATTGCGCTCACCGGATGTAAACAACCGATCCGCTACGCGCCGCGCAGTCAGGCCACCCTGGTCCGCAATCGCATCGGCTCTCCCAAAAAGGCCAGCCAGGAGATCGGATTCACCGCCCAGATCGATCTTGATGAAGGCTTGCGCCGCCTCATCGAATGGCGCGCGTCACACAAGGCAGAGGTCGCGGCGCGGCGCGTGGCGGTGGGGTTGCCGGCATGAATGCCGACACGAAGATGAGCGTGCCGATCGCACGCACCGCGTTGCTCGAGCAGGAGATGCTCAGCGTGCTCGGGCCGCTGCGGTCGGGCTGGCTGGTGCAGGGCCCCATGGTTCGCGAGTTTGAGGAGAAATGGTCGACCTTCACTGGGGCCAGACACTCGATCGCCGTCACTTCGTGCACCACCGCGCTGCATCTGTCGCTGGCAGCGCTGGGCTTCGGTCCTGGCGACGAGGCCATTGTGCCGGCCTTTACCTGGGTGGCCACCGCCAACGTTGTCGAACACCTGGGCGGCAAGGTGGTGTTCTGCGACATCGACCTTGGCACCTTCAACCTGAACCTCGAGTCGCTGCGCAAGTGCATCTCGCCTAAGACCAAGGCGATTCTGCCGGTGCATCTGTTCGGCCTGGCGGTCGACATGAAGCCCTTGATGGTGCTGGCGAAAGAGCATGGCCTGTGGGTGGTGGAAGACGCTGCATGCGGCTTCGGCAGCACGTACCATGGGCAGCACGTGGGCACGTTCGGCGACACCGGTTGCTTCAGCTTCCACCCGCGCAAGGCCATCACCACAGGTGAGGGCGGCATGATCACCACACAGAGCGATGCGCTGGCCGAAAAGCTGCGCCGCCTTCGCGACCATGGGGCCGCCATGACGGACCTGCAGCGCCACATGGGCGCGCGCCCCTATCTTCTGGCTGACCATCCCGACGCGGGCTACAACCAGCGCATGACCGATCTGCAAGCGGCTTTGGGTTCTGCACAGATGGATCGCGCAACGGCCATCGTGGCCGAGCGAAAGCGGCTGGCGGCCGTCTACGACGAAGCGTTTGCTCATTTGCCGTGGCTCACCACCCCAACCCGGCTGGACGGCTTCGGCCATGGGTATCAGAGCTACCCCTGCCTGTTCCATCCCGAGCCTTTGAACGCTGGCTCGGTGGAGCGCGTCCATGCGCAGCGCAATGCGTGGATGGACCGCTTGCAGCGCTCGGGCATCTCAACCCGTCCCGCCACGCACGCGGTTCACATGCTTTCCTTTTACCGCGAGAAGTACGGGCTGGAACCTCAAGACTTCCCCAACGCGCGCATGGCCAACGATTGCAGCATCTCGCTGCCGCTGTTTCACGGCATGACCCCGGACGAGCAGGCATACGTCATCGACAAAGTGCGAGGCGAGGAGTTTCCATGACGCCCGATTGGTTTTTGAACCTGCTTCGCCTGGACGGGCTCTCGGAGGGCACGGCGCACCAGTTGGGCGGGCAGCCGTTCGTGGTGCGCGACGGTATCTTGCGAAGCGGCGACCTGATCACCGCCAGCCAGGCGCAGACCCAGGAGTCGTTCGGCTTCAAATGGAAGAAGGTGGATACCTTCGACTCACCGAAGTCGTTGGCTCGGATGAGGCATTGGCTGGTGGAGCGGTACGGGGACCTAGCCGAGGCACCATGGTTCAACGAGCATGGCGAACGTCCGCTGCTCATCGATGCTGGTTGTGGTGCTGGCATGTCGGGACTTGAACTGTTGAGCCCGGTCCTGCACCGCATCCGCTACCTCGGCGTGGATGTTTCCGAGGCTGTCGATGTGGCGGCCCAGCGCTTCGCCAGCCGGGGGTTCGAAGGCGGGTTCATGCAGGGTGACATCACCCATCTGCCGCTCGCACCGTCCAGCGTAGACCTCATCCTCTCCGAGGGCGTGCTGCACCACACGGACTCCACCGAGAAGGCACTGAAGGCGCTGGCTCGCCTGCTAAAACCGGGCGGTCGTTTCCTCTTCTATGTCTACAAGAAGAAAGGGCCGGTCCGCGAGTTCACGGACGACTACATCCGCGACAAGCTCCAATTGATGGCACCGCAGGACGCATGGCGTGCCATGGAGCCCCTCACCCACCTCGGCGCAGCGTTGGGCCGGCTCGATGCCGAGATCGACATCCCGCAGGCCATTGATCTGCTCGGCATTCCTGCGGGCCGGGTCAATGTCCAGCGCCTTTTCTACTGGCACGTCGCCAAGGCGTTCTACCACCCCGACCTCAGCTTTGATGAGATGAATCACATCAACTTCGACTGGTACGCACCGGTGAACGCCGCCCGCCAGTCGCCCGAAGAAGTAAGGGCATGGTGTGAGGATAGCGGTCTGCTGATCGAACGGGAAGTGATCGAGGATGCCGGCATCACGGTCATCGCGCGAAAGACCTAAAGCATGTGCGGGATTGCCGGCCTGATTCATCTTAATGGCGATCCGGTATCGCCAATCGCGATCAAGCGGATGACAGATGCCATTGCGCATCGTGGGCCCGACGGGGAGGGCCAATGGATAGAGAACAACGTTGGCCTGGGCCATCGCCGGTTGGCGATCATCGACCTGTCGCCCCTCGGCCATCAACCCATGATCAGCGCAGACCACCGGTACACGCTGGTCTACAACGGCGAGATCTACAACCACCGCGAACTGCGCGCGGAGCTGGAGGCGGCGGGCTACTGGTTCCGATCCAACAGTGACAGTGAAGTGGTGCTGTATGCACTGGCCCACTGGGGAACGGACGCACTCTTGCGTTTCAACGGCATGTTTGCGCTGGCATTCTGGGACCGCAAACAGCAGCACATGCTGCTGGCGCGAGACCGCTACGGGATCAAGCCGCTGTACGTTGCACAGCAAGGTAACTCGATCAGCTTTGGCTCGGAGCAGAAGGCCATCCTCGCACTCCCGGACTTTCAACGCCGGCTGAACAAGCCTGCGTTGCTCGAGTATTTCACTTTCCAGAACATCTTCACGGACCAAACGCTGCTGGAAAGCGTTCATCTGCTGCCCGCCGGGCATTTCGCCCTGATCGACTTGACCAAGGAGCAAACGGGCCTTAAGTGGACACGGTACTGGGACTACCACTTTGCTGAGCCCATGACCCGTGGGGACCGTCGGGAGCATGTTGAAGAGCTCACCCGCCTGTTCCGTCAGGCCGTCAATCGCCAGTTGATCAGTGACGTCGAGTTGGGGGCCTACCTTAGCGGAGGCATGGACAGCGGCTCGATCACCGCCATTGCAGCCCAGGCCTTCCCCAACCTCAAGACCTTCACCTGCGGCTTCGACCTCAGCTCCGCCTCCGGCATCGAACTTGCCTTCGACGAGCGTGAGAAAGCCGAAGCCATGTCGGCACGGTTCAAGACGGAGCACTATGAAATGGTGCTTAAGGCGGGAGACATGGAGCGCTGCCTGCCCGCCGTCGCTTTTCATCTCGAAGAGCCTCGGGTCGGACAAAGCTACCCCAACTACTACGCCGCCAAGCTCACCAGCAAGTTCGTGAAGGTGGTGCTTTCAGGCAGCGGCGGGGACGAGCTGTTCGGTGGCTACCCATGGCGGTACTACCGAGCCGCCAACAGCCAGAACTTCGAGAGTTACGTAGACGCGTACTACCAATACTGGCAACGACTGGTGAGCAACACCGAGCTCAAAGCCATGTTCGCGCCTGTGTGGGGCGATGTGCAGGGCGTCTGGACGCGCGACATCTTCCGGGACGTTTTTTCCACGCACGGCAACCGACTCGAGCGCCCGGAGGATTACATCAATCACTCGCTCTACTTCGAGGCCAAGACCTTTCTGCATGGCCTTTTCGTGGTCGAGGACAAGCTGTCGATGGCCCATGGCCTTGAGAGCAGAGTCCCCTTCATGGACAACGACCTGGTGGATTTCGCGATGCGATGCCCCGTGGGCTTCAAGATCAACAATTTCGCCGAAGCCTTGCGCGTGAACGAAAACGAACCTGGCAGCAAGACGAGCAAGTACTTTCAGAAGACGAACGATGGCAAACAGATCCTGCGCGATGCGATGGCGCAGTACATCCCGGACGAAATCGCCAAGGCGAAGAAGCAGGGGTTCTCTTCTCCAGACGCCAGTTGGTTCAAGGGGGAGAGCATTCAGTTTGTCAGGCACAAGCTCATGGACAAGCGCGCGACGGTTTACTCGGTGCTTGACTTCGATGCGGTAAGCCCCCTCATCCAACAGCACCTGAGCGGGGAACAGAATCGCCGTCTGCTAATTTGGTCACTGCTGAACGTCGACGCGTGGATGTCGGAGACGCTATGAGGTTGGTGTTCATTGGCGCAAGCACGTTCGGCTTGCGCTGCCTTGATATGTGCAGGGGGCTGGCCGGCATCCATGTGACAGGCGTGGTCACCTCACCGCCCAAGTTTTCGATTTCATACAGCCCCCAGGGGGTGACCAATGTGTTGCACGCCGACTTCCCGGGCTATTGCCGATCCCACGATCTGCCGTGTGTGACCTTGGAGCGCTCCATGAAGGAGCCCGGGCTGGTAGCAGCTGTGCACGCGTGGCAGCCTGACGCCTTTCTGGTCGCCGGGTGGTATCACATGATTCCCAGGGACTGGCGTGAGCGGGCGCCAGCCTATGGCTTGCACGCCTCCTTGTTGCCCGACTACAGCGGCGGGGCGCCTTTAGTCTGGGCAATGATCAATGGCGAAACCATGACGGGCATCACGCTGTTCCAGATGGACGACGGCGTCGATTCGGGCCCCATTCTGGGCCAGGCCAGCGAAGCAATCCATCAAGAGGACACCATTCGCACGCTATACGCTCGCATCGAAGAGCGAGGGCTCGACCTAATACGCACGCACCTTCCAAAACTCGCCGATGGCACCGCCCACCTGCAAACTCAGGATGAATCGCTGCGTCGCGTGTTTCCCCAGCGCAAACCTGAAGACGGGAAGATCAGCTGGAGTATGGAAGCATCGGCCATAGACAGGTTCATTCGCGCGCAAACGAAACCCTACCCTGGCGCATTCACGATCTTCAATACCCAGAAACTCACCCTCTGGCGGTCGTCGATTGCCCCGAATCACCACGCAGCTTTGGCGATTGGCGAGTTTCGATCCGTGGGGGACGAGGTCATTGTGGGCTGTGGCTCCCACGCGGCGCTTCAACTTGAACTGGTCGAATGGCAAGGCGAGGATATGCCCGCGCCGGAGTGGTTTCGCCGAGTGCAGCCGAATCACGCCAGTCAGGAGCCTCTCCTCTTTGAGGGCTGATCGCATATGGCCCGACAACACCGGTCCTTCCGCGCCCTCGCCAGCAGTCTGCGTCCCTGGGTCAAGCAACTGGTCATCTTGCTGTTTGCACCCGCCTTCATCCTCGGGGCGCTGGTCGTCATCTTCAGCCGACGGCAGGACACGCCGGCACAAGCAAAACCCAGACTCTTCTTCGGCAGTGTGCCCATCATCAGCAATAGCTATTGGGCAAAAGCCATGAGGAAGGCCGGCTACCCCGCGGAAGCTTTCGTCACCGACTACTACAGCGTCATCAATCGAAGGGACGACTGGGATCGGGTGCTGTCTGAACAGTATTCGCGCTGGCCCTCGCGGCTGTGGCCCTACCTGGGTTTCTTGTACGTGCTCAGGCACTTCGACATGGTCTTCGTCTCATGTCAGGGGCTGTTCATCGGAGCCACGCCATTGTGGCGCCTTCAAGCGTGGCTGCTGCATCTGGCAGGGCAGAAGATCGTCGTGCTGCCCTACGGAGCGGACAGCTATGTCTACCGCAATGTGAGGTCCACGGCGCTACTGCACGGGTTGCTGGCCTCTTACCCCGAGGCCGCCCGGAGACAAGACGAGATACAGGCGCAGGTCGATTACTGGGTCAAGCACGCCGACGTCTTCATCCCAGGCGTGATGAATCCGGATGGATACGGGCGCTGGGACGTTCTGGTTCCCTCGCACATCTTTCTCGACACCGAGATCTGGCACCGCCGCAGCGGGCTTGGTGATGGCGACGGCCGCAACGGCCGGGTCCTGGTCTGTCACGCACCGAACCATCGAGGTTTCAAGGGAACCGAGTTCGTCATCGACGCCGTGAAGCGCCTCCAAGAAGAAGGCCTCAAGGTCGAGTTGCGCTTAGTGGAGCGGATGCAGAACACCGAGGTGCGCAGAATCCTCACCGAGGAAGCGGACATCCTCGTTGAGCAGTTGATTTGCACAGGACACGGACTCAATGGGCTGGAAGGTCTCTCGAGCGGACTGCCCGTGGTCTGTAACCTGGAGGACGAAGCCTACGTGGGCCCGTGGCGCCGTTGGTCCTATTTCGGCGAGTGCCCCATCGTCTCGGCGGCACCGGAGAACCTCATCGACGTCCTTCGCAAGCTCGTGACGCGACCCGAACTGCGTCGACAGCTGGGGGAGGCCTCGCGCCAATACGCGACGAAGTACCACGACCTGGCCGCCGGGGTGTTCCTGTTCGAGGCGGTCATTGCCTACGCCTACGGCCAACGCGACTCTTTGATCAACCTGTACCACCCCTTGAGCGGCGAGCGCAGCCAAAGTGAGCCCAAAGTGGTGCACCCGCTCGTTCGCAACCGGATCATCGACTGATGGTTTTTCGCAGTCTGGCCAGGGATTCGGCAATCTACGGAGGCGCAGACTTCGCCTCCAAGGTGGTTGTCTTCCTGTCGTTCCCGTTGATTGCAACCGCCATCTCGCCGGCCGAATTCGGGGCGCTGGAGCTGATACTGACCGGGACAGCCCTGCTCGGGATCGTCACCAACTGCGGGCTGAACAACGCCTTGCACCGCTTTTACTGGGATGCCCAGATCGCGCCTGTTCAACGGCCCACGCTGGTGTCATCCGGGCTGGCCGCGCAGGCAACGTTTCTCCTGGTCGCGGCGGCCTTGGCCCTGTTGCTGCTGGCGGTTTTCGGCAACCGGCTCAGTAAGTGGCTGACGCCTCTGGGCGTGGTCGGCATGTTCGCGGCCATCGTCCTGATGGTGGCCAACCAGCTCGTGCAATACCTGCTTGACGTCATCCGTCTCCAGATGGCGCCCTGGCGCTTTCTGGGCATTGCACTGGTGTCACGGGTGCTGACGGCGATTGCCGGAGTTCTGGCGGTGACCTGGCTGGCCCTTGGCGTCAATGGCCTGGTCGCTGCGCAGGCTTTGACCGCCATGTTGGCCGTACCGCTGGCGCTGTACGCCGTTCGCCGGGACCTCGAATGGCGCTTCGATCCGAAACTCGCCGGTCTGTTGGTGCGTTTCGGCCATCCGTTCATCTACGCAGGGCTGGCGTTCTGGCTCTTCGGCTCCATGGACCGCTGGCTGCTGGCCACGATGTCCACCGTCGAAGAGGTGGGGATCTACTCGGTGGCTTTTCGTTTCGCCACGGTCATGCTGTTCTTGACCATGGCTTTCGGGCAAGCCTGGAGCCCTTTAGCGATCAAGTTCCGAGCCGATCATCCCCAAACCTACCGCCAGCTCTATGTGGATGTGCTGCTCGCGTTGAGTGGCGGGATGCTGATCGTTGGCTGCGCCATCGCGCTGTTCTCCCAAGAGATGATGGC
Source organism: Synechococcus sp. UW140 (assembly GCA_943371665.1). GTDB lineage: Bacteria > Pseudomonadota > Gammaproteobacteria > Burkholderiales > Burkholderiaceae_C > Hydrogenophaga. Next base: position 143,507 of record CALRVR020000008.1, on the reverse strand, counting down.
CTTGCTGATGCCGGACGAGTACCAGGACGCCGCCTTGCCGCTGTCTGCACTCGCGCTCGGTTTGGTGCTGCAAGCCTCGATGCAGGTGACAGCGCTGGGGATCTCCCTGGAGAACAAGCCGCACCTGTTCGCCAAACTGTCCTGGCTGGCTGCGGGGCTCAATCTGCTCCTCAACCTGGCCATGATCCCTTCGCTCGGGGCCATGGGGGCAGCGGTAGCCACAGCACTGTCCTACCTGTTTCTGACCGGCTCCTACCTGTACTACACCCAGCGCCTGCATCCGCTGCCAGTGCCGTGGCGCAAGATCCTGGTGCTGGCGGCCATGTGGATGGTGTTGGCTGCAAGCATCACTGGATCCTGGCTGGGTCATCCACTGGCGGGTGCCCTGCTGTGGCGGGTCGGCCTCATGTTGATTTGCCTGCTGGTGTGTGCCAGCCTGATTCCCTGGCAGAGGGTGCTTCATGTGGCACCGTGACGGCCCGACGCGCCATACATCTGCGGGCGCAGCACCTACCATTCCACTCATTTTTGGGAGTACCCGATGACAGGAAACACCGCCCGAAGCTTCCGGGACAAGTGGCAGAGGAATAGCGACGCCTTCCATGCGGAAACCCTGCGAAGCGGCTCGGACACACAACGGTGGATCCTCGAGCGCAACGGCTTCGCAAGCGGTGTCGCTTTTTCCGATCACCTTGCAAGCCGCCGTCGCATCCTGGATGCAGGCTGCGGCAATGGCCGCGTAACCGGGCTGCTGCGAGCCCTCGCCCACGAGGAGGCCGAGGTGGTCGGCATCGATCTCGTGGCAGCCGATGTGGCGCGGGCGCATTTTCAAGGGGTGGAGCGCGTCCATTTCGAGACGCGCGACCTTGTCGGCGACCTCTCGGGACTAGGGCAGTTCGATTTCATCTACTGCCAGGAGGTGCTTCACCACACGGCCGATCCGGCGAAAGCCTTCAACAACCTTCGGGGTCTGCTCGCTCCGGGCGGCGAGCTGGCCATCTACGTGTACAAGCAGAAGGCACCGGCCCGCGAGTTCGTCGACGACCACATCCGGGACCGAATCGCTGCGCTGCCCTACGAAGAAGCCATGGAGCATGCAAGGCAGATCACCGAGTTCGGCAGGGCGTTGGCAGAAGCCAGCCTGAAGGTGAAGGTTCCGCAGGTGGAAGTGCTGGGCATCGAAGCAGGTGAGTACGACGTTCAGCGCCTGCTGTACCACTTCTTTGCCAAATGCTATTGGAATCCGGACGTCTCACACGAAGAGAACGTGCTGGTCAACTACGACTGGTATCACCCTCAAGTCGCCACACGCCACACGGTGCAAGAGGTTGAACGCTGGTTTGAAGAGGCCGGGCTCACCATCGAACACTGCTGTGTCGATCATTACGGCATCACGGTCCGTGGGCGCAACACGGCGTGAGTGAAACAAGGGGACTTTCATGACCGCTGAAAAGCGCATTCTGGTGACAGGTGCCAACGGCCTGCTGGGACGCAGCGTCGTGGCAAGCCTCGCCTCGACCAACGAGGTTTACGCCATGGTGCACACCATGCCGATCGATCCACTGCCGGGCATCCGGTACCTGCCCGTGGACTTCGCAGAGGATTGGAGTTTCGATGCACTGCCCACCAAAGTGCATTCCATCGTGCACTTGGCCCAGTCGGCCCATTTCCGCGACGTGCCAGCGCGGGCGCTGGAGGTGTTTCAGGTCAACATCTCTTCAACGGCCCGCCTGCTCGACTATGCGTGGCGGGGAGGCGCCGAACGCTTCGTCTACGCTTCCTCGGGCGGCATTTACAGCGGGGGCATTCAGACATTCCACGAAACCTCCCCGGTCATCCAGCCCGACACGCTGGGCTACTACCTGGGAAGCAAAGTCAGCTGCGAAGCACTGGCTTCAAGCTATGCCCGCTTCATGAAGATCATGGTTTTGCGGTTCTTCTTCATCTATGGAAAGGGACAGAACCGCACCATGCTGATACCTCGCTTGATCGACAATATCCGGCACGGCAGGCCGATCATCATCCAGGGTGAGAGTGGCTTGCGCTTGAACCCCATTCACGTCAGCGACGCCAGTGCCGCGGTGGTGGCTGCGCTGAGCAGTGAAGACAGCGCGATCTACAATGTGGCTGGTCCGCAGGTTCTGTCCTTGCGGGAACTGTGCCGCGAAATCGAATCGCTCGTGGGCCGACCGGCCAACCTCGAAGTCGCGCAAGGTCAACCGTCCGATGTCGTGGGCGATATCACCATGATGAGTGCCCACCTGCACGCGCCCCTGGTGTACCCACACACCGGGCTGAAAGACCTGCTTTGAAGCTGGCTCAACTGGCGTCTCTTCCATTCAACCCCTCTGAGCGATGAAGTCCGTGCAGCGTGGTTATCGGGTGGTCCACCTTCCGACCTCGGTGGGGGGCAACCCGGGGGGACTCAGTGCACACCTGGAAAAGCTGGGGGTCAAGAGCGAGACCTGGATCTTCAGTCAGAACGCCCTCCGGTACGCCTGCACGAAGGCGATCTGGTCCGAGACCGATGGCGCCTTGCGCCGCGAAATGAAGCGGTGCCTTGCCATTGTCCGTGTGGCGTTGGGGTTTGACATCATCCACTTCAACTTCGGCACTGGCTGGGCAACGCCGATACCGATGTTCAGCCAGACCGACCGGAGCATGCTGGCGAAGATGAAGCGCTTGCTTGCGGCTTCCTACCTCGAGTTGCTGTCGGTTGCCGAGTTCGCGCTGTATCGACTGTTTCGCCGCCCCCTGTTTGTCCATTACCAGGGCGACGATGCGCGACAAGGGGACTTCTGTCTGTCTCGTTTCCGGCATTCCATTGCACAGTACACCGATCCAGGCTACTACTCGGCAGAGACAGATGCGCTAAAGCGCCGCATGATCAGCCGGATGTCGCGCCAGTGCGCCCAGGTCTATGCGGTCAATCCAGACCTGATGCATGTGCTGGGACCCGGCGCGCGGTTCGTGCCCTACTCTCACATCTCGTTGGACGACTGGCAGCCGGTCTACACCCAACTCGAGCAGCGGCCACTGCGGATTGGCCATGCGCCGAGCCATCGCAAGGTCAAGGGGACCGACATCATCCTCGACGCGCTGCAGCAATTGGCCGCAGAAGGCTACGAGTTCGAGCTCGAGCTGATCGAGGGTCTCCCCAACCATCTGGCGCGGCAGAAATACGAACAAATCGATGTGCTGATCGACCAGCTTCATGCGGGGTGGTATGGCGGGCTGGCAGTGGAAGCCATGGCGCTGGGTAAACCGGTCATGGTCTACATTCGCGAAGAGGATCTGCAGTTCATTCCAGCCGGGATGAAGGCGGACCTGCCGTTTCTTCGAGTGACGGTGGAGGGCATCAAGGAAGACCTGCGCCAGCTGCTCAACATGCCGCGCAGCGACTTGTTCGCGCTGGCTCAGCGCGGTCGCCGCTATGTCGAGCGCTGGCATGACCCACTGCGCATCGCCGAAGAGATCGCGCGGGACTACGAAGTGGCCATGCGCACCGCGAGTTGGTCCGGCGCGGAGCGGTCCTAACCTGTCGGCGCCCGGCTGAACCATTGTCAACACGGGACGGAAACCTCACTATGTGCGGAATTCTCGGTGCGTTCCACGCAGCACCCAACGCAGGCATCGAACGGCGCATCGAGGCTGCAATGCACGCACTACGCCATCGAGGACCGGACGGAAAGGGCATCGAAGCCTACCCTGTGACAGACGGCGTCGTTCACTTCGGTCACGCCCGCCTGTCCATCATCGACCTGACCGATGGCGGTCGCCAGCCCATGCAGCGGGGCAATGGTCGGTATGCCATCGTTTTCAACGGCGAGATCTACAACTACAAGGAACTGCGCGAGGAACTCAGGGGGCTGGGTCACTCGTTCAGCTCCGATTCCGACACGGAAGTGCTGCTGGCCGCGTGGGCTGCCTGGGGTAGAGACTGCTTGACCCGCCTGGTGGGCATGTTCGCTTTTGCCGTGCTGGACCGCCATGAGAAGACACTGACCTGTGTGCGTGATCCCTTCGGCATCAAGCCGTTCTTCTACGCGCTGGAGCACGGAGGCCTCCTGTTTGCATCGGAAGCCCCGGCGTTGCTGGCCCTCCTGTCGAGCAAGGCCCGCCCCAACTGGCAGCGCGCGCACGACTACCTCGTTCACGGGACCTACGACAACCGCGAAGACACGTTTCACGAGGGTGTTCTGCAGTTGGCGCCTGGTCATCTGCTGGTGATGAACCTGGCAACTGGCTCGATGCCGAGGCCGGAAGCGTGGTGGACGCCGTGCATTGCAGAGAGCACCGACCTGGGTTTCGAGGATGCAGTCGAACAGGTCCGGTCGCTGTTCCTCCATAGCATCCGGCTGCATCTGCGCAGCGACGTTCCGCTTGGCGCTGCGCTCTCCGGTGGTGTGGACTCTTCGGCTGTGGTCTGTGCCATGCGGTATGTCGAGCCCGAGCTTCCCATCCACACGTTCAGCTACATCGCGGCGGGCAGCGCGGTGAACGAGGAGAAGTGGGTCGACCTCGTGAACCAGCATGTGGGCGCACGCGCGCACAAGGTGATCGTGACCCCGCAGGAGTTGACCCGAGACCTCGACGGGATGATCCAGGCGCAGGGCGAGCCCTTTGGCAGCATGAGCATATACGCGCAGTACCGTGTGTACCAACTGGCCAAGGAGCATGGCATCACCGTCACCCTGGACGGACAAGGCGCAGACGAAACGCTGGGCGGGTATGTGGGTTTCCCGGGCGAGCGTGTGCGCAGCCTTCTCGACAAGGGGCAACCCGGGCAGGCTTTGGCCTTCCTGCGCCAATGGGCCCAATGGCCTGGGCGCAGCCTGGGCATGGGCACCCGGGCGGCGCTGGCCGAATGCAGCACGGGGTTTCTGCACGAAGCCCTGCGCGTGGCGGCCGGCATGAACAAAACGCCGGACTGGGTAGACGCCCGAGTGGTGCGCGACATGAATCTGCGCGATCGGGTCGACCGCTTCCACTCCGGCGCGAACGCTCGGGGCAGGCGGGTGGCCGCACAGATGGCGAACATGCTGACGCGCCATGGCCTTCCGGCCCTGCTGCGACACGGTGACCGCAACTCCATGCGCTTCTCGATCGAGAGCCGGGTGCCGTTCCTCACGCTGGACCAAGTGAACCTGATGATGTCACTGCCCGAGCGCTACCTGGTTTCAGACACGGGTGAAACCAAACATGTGTTTCGCCGGGCCATGCAGGGAATCGTTCCGGGGGCCATTCTGTCGCGCAAGGACAAGATCGGATTCGAACCACCCGAGAAGGAGTGGATTGTCGCCATCGCCCCACAGGCCAGGGCGTGGCTCAGTGAGGACATGCAGATCCCCTTCATCAACCGGAAGGCCTTGCTGGCGCAGTTCGAGGACGTGATCTCCGGGCGCCGGGCGTTTTCATGGCAGGTGTGGCGGTGGATCAATTTCTATCGGTGGAAGGCCTGTTTGGGCAATTGACTGGCGCACCTGCGAGGAGGGTCGATTTGAGGGTATTGCACTTGACGCACACCGACATCAGGGTGGACAGCCGGATCCTGAAGGAGTTGCACGCCCTGAGCGAAGCAGGCACGCATGATCTGTACGCCATCGGCATTGCCGAGTTGGGCGCGCAAGGGGGCGCGGTCACCCTGCACGCGACACGGATCTGGTCGATCAGGCTTTTCTTCCGGTCGGTGCGCTGGCTTCCGAGTCTGTTGCGCCACGCGTTGATCTACCTGGAGACCTGGGCGCGGGTGCTGTTTCGGGGCATTGCCGTGCGCCCACGGCTGGTGCACTGCCACGACACCCCATTGCTGCCCATGGCGGTTTTCATCGCCTGGCTCTGCAGGTCCAAGGTGATCTACGACGCACACGAACTGGAGTCGGACAAGAACGGGCAATCCCGCTGGATGTCGCGCACGACCCTGGCAGTCGAAAAGCTCTGCTGGCGCGGAGTCGATGGGTTCGTGACGGTCAGCGAATCGATCCTGCGGTGGTATGGAGATCGTTTTCCGGCCCGGGCTTCGGCGCTGGTTTTCAACGCGCCGGTGTTCGACCCCGGCCTGGGCTCGGCAGACGTGCCAGGCGCCAAGGTCCGCTATTTCCACCAGAAGTACGGAATACCCGAGGAAAGCATGGTCTTTGTGTACCTCGGGCTGTTCGTTCCGGGACGCGGTGTCGAGAAGCTGCTGAAGGTGTTCGCGTCCGACGATGTGTCGGCGCACGTCGTGTTCATCGGACGCGGTCACCTGATGGAAACGATCCTGCGTTGTGCGCAAGACAATCCGCGCGTGCATCTGCACGACCCGGTGCCGCACGATCAGGTGGTGCCGCTGGTCAGGAACGCCGACTGCGGCTTTTGCCTGGTCGAGCGGGTATCCCTGAGCGACTACTACGCGCTGCCCAACAAGCTGTTCGAATACGCCTTCGCGGGTGTGCCGGTTCTTGCGTCGGACTTTCCGGACATGCGGGAACTCGTGGAGCGTTTCGGCTTGGGCATCTGCACCGCAGACGACGAGGTCTCCATTTCAAGTGCCGTCGTGAGGATGCAAAGACATGGCCGGCAACGGGTGACCGCGGACCTCGCTCCGCTCGGGTGGGCGGCCCAGGCCGGGCATTTGCGGATGCTCTACACACGGCTGCTACATCCCGCCACGGCGCCGGATGGCGCGTGAGGCGTCCGAAATGAGCACGCGCCCGATGCGAATTGCACACCTGACGTCGGCCCATCCCCGCGACGACACCCGGGTCTTTCTGAAAGAGTGTCGCAGCCTGGCCGCGCACGGTCACGAGGTCTCGTTGGTGGTCGCGGACGGGCGCGGAGACGAAGTCCGCGAGGGTGTATCCATCGTCGACGTCGGGCATGCAGCAGGACGGCTGGGTCGGATGTTCAAGGCCACCCGGTGGGTTTACCGCAAGGCCATTGAACTCGACGCCGACGTCTACCACCTCCATGATCCCGAGTTGCTACCGGCAGGCCTGAGACTCAAAGGCCACGGCAAGCGTGTCGTTTTCGACGCCCACGAGGATGTGCCGAAGCAGGTGCTGGCGAAACACTACCTGCACCCCTGGGCGAGGCGCGTCCTGTCGTGGGGCTTCGCCCGCTTCGAACGCCTTGCCTGTGCCCGGTTCGATGGTGTGGTGACTGCCACCCCCTTCATCCGGGACAAGTTCCTGTCGATCCATCCGCATTCGGTGGACATCAACAACTTCCCGATGATCGGCGAGCTCGAGAGTCCCGTGGCGTGGAGCGACAAGGCCGACGAGGTCTGCTACGTCGGCAGCATTGCGGAGATCCGCGGCATCAAGCAGCTGGTGCGCGCCATGGAAGCCACGCGCCGGCCGGTGCGGCTGAATCTGGTGGGTGGCTTTTCGGAGGCACGGGTTGAGGCGGAAGTCCGGGGGTACCCGGGCTGGGAGAAGGTCGACGCGATGGGCGTCATTGGCCGCGAAGGCGTGCGCGATGTTCTGGGACGTTCTGTGGCTGGGGTGGTGACCCTGCACCCCACGACCAACTACCTGGACTCGCTACCGATCAAGATGTTCGAGTACATGTCCGCGGGCATCCCGGTCATCGCCTCGGATTTCGCGCTGTGGCGGGCCATCATCGAAGAGAACCATTGCGGCCTGTGCGTCGACCCCATGGACCCCGGCGCCATCGCGTCCGCCATCGACCGCCTGCTTGGCGATCGGGCCGAGGCGGAGACAATGGGGAGCAACGGTCGGCAGGCGGTCCTTTCCCGGTACAACTGGGCGCGCGAAGAGCGCAAGCTGATCGAGTTTTATGATCGTCTCCTGCCTTCTTGAGCGCGGCCTGTCGCTTTCACACCCCTGATCCACAACATGTGCGGAATTTTCGGTGCCGTCGGCACCCATGCCATTGCCTCAGCCGACTTGGATGCCCTCGTCAAGCATGCGCAGCAGCGCGGCAAGGATTCGAGCGGTCTGATGTTCCTCGGCAGTGGGCGTTACCAAGTCCACCGCGCCGACTACCGAATCACGCGGCTGCTGGACCAGATCGACTGCACCCGCAGCACGGTGGTCTTCGGTCACAGCCGCCTGATCACCAATGGCCTGGCCGACAACCAGCCGGTGGTGCGTGACGACATCTGCGTCTTCCACAACGGCATCGTGGTGAACCACGACGCGCTGTGGCCCACGCTGCAGACACCCCGTACGCTGGGCATCGACACCGAAGTGATCGTTGGCCTGGCGCTGGACCTGCTCAAGGCCGGCGTGCCGCTGGAGCAGGTGCCGGGGCGCATCCTCTCGGCCTGCGAGGGCGTGGTGGCCTGCGCGATGGTGCTGCCAGGGCTGGGCAAGCTGTGCCTGTTTTCGAACAACGGCAGCCTGTACCTGGGCCGAAAGAACGGCGCATGGCTGTATGCGTCCGAGTCTTACCCGCTCACGCAGCTCGGCTGCGAAGACGTGCGCCAGGTGCGCGATGCCGTGTTCCTCGACATCCCGGTGTCGGAACAAGCGGTGTCGGTGTCCGACAAGGCTGCCGAGCGGCCGGACCTGATTCCTTCTCTGGGCAGCACGGCCGAGGAAGGGAAGCTGCTTGAATACCGGCCTTATACGCTGCGCCGCTGCACGCGCTGCATCCTGCCCGAGACCATGCCCTTCATCAGTTTCGATGCGGAGGGCGTGTGCAACTACTGCAGACACTACAAGCCGCGCAACAGGCCGCGTCCCCTGGAAGAACTGCTCAGACTGGTGGAGCCATACCGCCGCGCGAAAGGCGACGAGTGCATCGTGCCGTTCTCGGGCGGCCGGGACAGCTGCTACGGGCTGCACCTCATCGTCAAGGAGCTCAAGATGAAGCCCCTGACGTACACCTATGACTGGGGCATGGTCACCGACCTCGGGCGCCGAAACATCAGCCGGATGTCCGCAGCGCTGGGGGTCGAGAACATCATCGTGGCAGACGACATCGCCAAGAAGCGCCACAACATCGCGATGAACCTTCGCGCCTGGCTGAAGTCGCCTCATCTGGGCATGATCAGCATTCTCACTGCGGGCGACAAGCACTTCTTCAAGCACGTCGAGACCATCAAGCAGCAGACCGGCATCAGCCTGAATCTGTGGGGCATCAACCCGCTGGAGGTCACGCACTTCAAGGCCGGCTTCCTCGGCGTACCGCCCGATTTCGAGGAGAAACGTGTGTACGCACACGGCGCGATGAAGCAGTTGCGCTACCAGTTCCTTCGACTCAAGGCCATGCTGCAGAGCCCGGGCTACTTCAACAGCTCGCTGTGGGACACGGTGTCTGGCGAGTACTACCGGAGCTTCACCGAAAAGAGCGACTACTTCCACATCTTCGACTACTGGCGCTGGGACGAGGTCGAGATCGACACCGCGCTGGCGGAGTACGACTGGGAGCGTGCGCCAGACACCAAGACCACCTGGCGCATCGGCGATGGCACGGCGGCCTTCTACAACTACATCTACTACACCGTGGCTGGCTTCACCGAGCACGACACCTTCCGCAGCAACCAGATTCGCGAAGGTGACCTGAGCCGCGAAGAAGCGCTTGAAATGGTCAACGACGAGAATCAGCCACGCTACCCCAACATCAAGTGGTACCTTGACGCCCTGGGCATGGACTTCAAGGAAGTCATCAGGGTCGTCAATGCCATTCCAAAGCTCTACTGAATCCACTGATTGCCCATGGGACGGTGCGTCTGGTACATCTCGAAGTACGTGGGTATGCCGGACGCGAGCAGCGCCGGTGGGCGGGGCTACTTGTTGATGCGGGAACTGGCGAGCCGTGGGATCGAATCGGTCATCGTGACATCGGATTCGAACCAGCTCACGCGCGTGCCAGTGCTGGAACAGCCTTATGTGTTCACGCTGTCAGACGGTGTTCACATGTGCTGGGTGCGCACGCTCAAGTACCAGGTGGCCAAGTCGCTCCGTCGCATCCTGAGCTGGATCGACTTCGAGTGGCGCCTCTGGCTCATGCCGCGAAAGCACCTGCCTCCCCCCGACGTGATCGTGGTGTCCAGCCTGTCGCTGCTCACCGTGTTCAACGGGCTCTGGCTTCGCTGGCGCTACCGGGCACGGCTGGTCGTCGAGATCCGCGACATCTGGCCACTCACCATCGTCGAGGAGGGCGGCTTCAGCCAGCGCAACCCGATGGTGGTGGCGCTGGGCATGATCGAGAAACTCGCTTACCGCCAGGCCGACGCCATCGTGGGCACCATGCCCAACCTGCAGGAACACGTGGCGCAAGTGCTGGGTGAGCCACGCCCCGTGGCCTGTGTCCCCATGGGGCTCGACGACCGTCTCCTGACCGATGTCGAACCCTTGCCAGCCGGGTACGTGGAGCAACACATTCCCACCGGCAAGTTCGTCATCGCCCACGCTGGAACCATCGGGATCACCAACGCGCTGGACACATTCCTGGAGTGCGCCCGCCGCTTCAAGGGTTCGCCCCTGCTGCACTTTCTGGTGGTGGGCGAAGGAGACCTGCGACAGAAGTACATGCACGACTTCGCGGATGTGCCGAACCTGAGCTTCGCGCCGCGGGTTCCAAAGCGGATGGTTCAGAGCGTGCTCGCGCGGTGCAACCTGCTGTACTTTTCGGTTCATCCCTCAAGGGTGTGGCGCTACGGGCAATCGCTCAACAAGGTCATCGACTACATGCTGGCGGGCAAACCGATCGTGGCGTCGTACACCGGCCATCCCTCGATGATCAACGAGGCCGACTGCGGCAGTTATGTGCCGGCGGGCGATGTGGACGCGCTGCAGGGCGAGATCCTGCGCTACTCGGCCATGGCGCCGTCGCAGCTCGATGCCATCGGCGCACGCGGGCGAGCCTGGCTGCTTCAACACCGCCGCTACGACGTGCTCGCCACCGACTACCTGAAAATCCTGTTCCCCGACACCACCGATCCGGTGCACCCTCGGCCATGATGAAGCGCGTCCTGGATTTCGTGGTGGCTTTGCTGCTGCTGCTGGTGCTCTGCGGGCCGATGCTGGTGCTGCTGGGTCTGGTGCGCTGGCAGATGGGCAGCCCGGTGCTGTTTCGCCAGCAACGCCCGGGGCTGCACGGGCAACCGTTTCGCATGATCAAGCTTCGTACCATGAACAACGCCCGAGCGCCCGATGGCACGCTGCTGCCCGATGCGCAACGGCTCACGCCATTCGGTCGCTGGCTGCGCAGCAGCAGCCTCGACGAACTGCCGGAACTGTGGAATGTTCTGCGGGGTGAAATGAGCCTGGTCGGTCCACGCCCCTTGTTGATGGAGTACCTGCCGCTGTACTCGCCAGAGCAAGCGCGCCGGCACGAGGTGCGGCCCGGCATCACGGGTTGGGCACAGGTCAACGGACGAAACGCACTGACCTGGGACGAGAAGTTCAAGCTGGATGTCTGGTACGTGGACAACCGGTCGCTTTGGCTTGATGTCCGGATTCTGTTCATGACCCTGCAGCGGGTGGTACAACGAGAGGGAATCAACGCCGCTGGGGACGCATCCATGCCGAAGTTCGAGGGCAACAAGACGTGAACCGACTGGCCATTCTGGGTGCCAGCGGGCACGGCAAGGTCGTGGCCGACGTGGCAGTGGCTGCCGGCTGGCACGACGTCGTGTTCTTCGACGACGCGTGGCCAGCCCGCCAGCACAACGGGCATTGGAAGGTCATCGGCGATGGCTCGACGTTGCTGACCAGCTTGGCCGCGTTTGACGGCGCCATCGTGGCCATTGGCAACAACCTCGTCCGCTGGGAAAAGCACCGTCAGCTGAGGTCGGCTGGCGCCGGGATGGTCACCCTCGTTCATCCGAAGGCGGTGCTCAGCCCGTTCTGTGAGATCGGGGCGGGCAGTGTCGTGATGCCGGGTGCTGTGGTGAACGTGGACGCCCGGCTGGGCGAAGCCTGCATTGTCAACACAGGGGCCACCATCGACCACGACTGCCAACTCGGCAATGCGGTGCACATCAGCCCGGGCGCGAACCTGGCCGGCGGCACCGTGGTGGGCGACCTGAGCTGGCTGGGGATCGGATCGTCCGTTCGCCAAGGCATTCGCATCGGACAACGCGTCACGGTGGGCGCCGGAGCGGCCGTGATTCACCATGTGGCGGACGACCTGACCGTGGTTGGGATCCCTGCGCGCGCGCGCCCGGGCACACCAGAGAACTGATGCCATGCTGAATACGCCCTTCCCGCCCTGGCCAAGCTTCACCGAGGAAGAAGCCGATGCAGTGCGCGCCGTGCTGCTTTCCAACAAGGTCAACTACTGGACCGGCAATGAATGCCGCGCCTTCGAGGAAGAGTTCGCTCGCTGGTGCGGTGTTCGCCACGCGGTGGCGTTGGCCAACGGCACGCTGGCGCTCGACCTTGCACTGAAGGCGTTGAACGTCGGGCCGGGCGATGAAGTCATCGTTACGCCGCGCACCTTCATCGCCAGCGTGTCCTGCGTCGCCAACGCTGGCGCCACCCCGGTGTTTGCCGATGTCGACGCGGTCAGCGGCAACCTATCGGCCCACACCATCGCTCCCATGGTCACGGCGCGAACGAAGGCGGTGATCTGTGTGCACCTGGCCGGCTGGCCCTGCGACATGGACCCCATCATGGCGCTGGCCGACCGACATGGATTCAAGGTGATCGAGGACTGCGCCCAGGCCCACGGGGCCCGCTACAAGGGGCGCAGCGTGGGCAGCATTGGTCACGTGGGGGCATGGAGCTTCTGCCAGGACAAGATCATGACCACAGGCGGCGAAGGTGGCATGGTCACGACCAACGACGAATCCTTGTGGCGTGCCATGTGGGCCTACAAGGACCATGGCAAGAGCTTCGAGGCGGTTTATGAGCGCCAACATCCGCCTGGATTTCGCTGGCTTCACGAATCGTTTGGAACCAACTGGCGAATGCTGGAGGTCCAGGCCGTCATCGGGCGACTTCAACTGAAGCGAATGCCGGAATGGGCAGCGCGTCGCCGGGAAAACGCCTCGGCGATTTCGGAAGCAATCAAACCTTGGGCGGTGCCTGGCGGGCCGGTGCGGCTGCCTCGACAAGCCTGCGAAGGGTGCACGTGCGCAAGCATGCAGGAGTGCCCTTCGGGTTGCCAACACGCGCACTACAAGTACTATTTTCACGTGGTGCCGGAAGCCTTGGCAGAGGGCTGGGGCCGCGATCGGGTGATCAGCGCCCTGACGTCGCGCGGCATTCCCTGCTACCAAGGTTCCTGCTCCGAGGTGTACCTCGAAAAGGCCTTCGACGGTACGGGATGGCGCCCTTCTTCCCGACTGCCAAATGCCATGGCACTGGGAGCCACCAGTGTGATGCTCCTGGTCCATCCCACATTGGAGCGCAAGCACATCGAAGCAACCCAGGCTGCCATCGGGGAGGTACTGAAAGCCTGCGCCCAAAACCCGCTGAAGCTGATCGCATGAGCGAGAGCGTTGCACCGACGGGGATCGCCAAAGGGCTGCTGGCGATGCCACGGGTCGCCAAGCGCGTCTTGGCGTTGGGCATTGACACGGCTCTGTGCGTCCTCGCCGTCTGGATCGCACTGTACCTGCGACTGGAGGTCTGGCTGCGCCTGGAGGAGCCACCCTACCTGTGGCCGGTGATCGGTTCGGTACTGATCGCCATCCCTTTGTTCGTCAAGTTCGGCCTTTACCGCGCCATCTTCCGGTACGCGGGCTGGAACGCCATGCTCAGCCTGGGTCAGGCCATGGCCCTGTACGGCCTGTTCTTCGGCACCGTGTTCACGGTGATCGGCGTGGCCGGTGTGCCCCGCTCGGTGGGGATCATCCAGCCGTTGCTGCTGTTCGTCTTTGTCGGGTTGAGCCGTCTGTTCGTGCGGGCCTGGCTGGGCGGGCTTTACCAGAACCTGCTGGCCCGGCACAAGCTGCCGGGCGTGGTGATCTATGGCGCGGGCAAGGCAGGTCGGCAACTGGCGGCCGCCCTCACGCGCAGCCCCGAACACCGCTTGATCGGCTTTGTCGACGACGACACCGCGCTGCAAGGCAACAGCCTGGACGGGCGCAACGTGTACCCGCCAAACAAGCTGGCCGACCTGGTGGAGGCCGTCGGCGCCACCGACGTGCTGCTGGCCCTGCCGTCGGTCACCCGCCAGCGCCGCCGCGAGATCATCGAGTCGCTGCGCCACCTGCCGTTGCACGTGCGCACGCTGCCCGGCATGGCCGATCTGGCCTCGGGGCGGGTCAATCTGAGCGACCTGCGCGAACTCGAGATCGAGGACCTGCTGGGCCGAGAACCCGTGGCACCCGACGCCGCGCTGCTGGAGCGGCTGATCACCGACCGGGTGGTGGCCATCACCGGCGCGGGCGGCAGCATCGGCAGCGAACTCTGCCGCCAGATTGCCCGTCAGCACCCGCGCACGCTGCTGCTCATCGAACAGAGCGAATTCGCGCTCTATGCCATCCACCAGGAACTGCTGCGCCAGATGGGCGACGACGGGGTGGAGATCGTGCCCCTGCTGGCCTCGGTGCAGGACGAAGCGCGCATGGGTCAGATCCTCGCGGCATGGAAGCCACACACCCTGTACCACGCCGCCGCCTACAAGCACGTGCCGCTGGTGGAACACAACGCGGTGCAGGGGCTTCGCAACAACGTCTGGGGCACCTGGTTGACCGCGCGCGCGGCGCTCGACGCCGGCGTGCGGCACTTCGTGCTGATCAGCACCGACAAGGCGGTGCGGCCCACGAACATCATGGGCGCCAGCAAGCGCCTGGCCGAACTGGTGCTGCAGTCCCTGGCCGAGCGCGAGGCCGGCCGCACGCGGTTCAGCATGGTCCGGTTCGGCAACGTGCTGGGCTCCAGCGGCTCGGTGGTGCCGCTGTTTCGCGAACAGATCGCCGCCGGCGGGCCGGTGACGCTCACGCACCCGGACATCACCCGCTTCTTCATGACCATCCCGGAAGCCGCCCAGTTGGTGCTGCAGGCCGGCGCCATGGCCGAGGGTGGCGACGTGTTCGTGCTCGACATGGGCGAGCCGGTGCGCATCATGGACCTCGCGGTGCGCATGATCGAACTGTCGGGTCTGCAAGTGAAGAACGACCAGCAACCCTGGGGCCAGGTCGAGATCAGGGTGACCGGGCTGCGCCCGGGAGAAAAGCTCTACGAAGAGCTGCTGATCGGCGACGATCCACAGGCCACACAGCACCCTCGCATCTGGCGCGCCCGCGAAGCGCGGCTGGAACACGGCGAGCTCATGGCGCTGCTGGCGGCTTTGGACAGGGCCATGTTGTCCAACGACGTGCCCGCCATTCGCCAGTTGCTGCAGAAGGCCGTGCACGGCTACCAGCCTGCCGGGGAGGTGGTCGACTGGCTGCATTCGTCCCCCGGCGAGGCCCAGGCCGCGCGAGCGGCGGTTCACTGACAAAAAAAAGCCACCCTGGGGTGGCTTTCTCAAGTCCTTGGAAGGACGTCGTTGGGAGACCTGTTCACACGTTCTGGTCGGCGCAAGCGCTCAGACGGGGTGCTGGTTCTGTTGTTGGTGGTGTTGTGACAGCAACGTGGTTATTGTGCAGGGCAACAAGCCCGCAGGCCATCCCCAATTTGGGGGAAGTCGCCGGTGCCACCGGGCACCTCAGGTCGGCAATGTGACCACGAAGCGGGCGCCACCGCCCGGGCGGTCTTCGCACACCACGCGGCCACCGTGCCGTTCCACAATGGTTCGCACCAGCGACAACCCCAGGCCCACGCCACCCTCGCGCTCGCTGGCGCCAGGCAGGCGGTAGAAGGGCTCGAAGATGCGGTCGCGCAGCGCCGGCGGCACGCCCGGGCCGCGGTCTTCCACGGCCAGCACCAGTCCGGTACCCGGGCGACGGCCCAGGTGCATCCGCACTTCGGCGGCGTCATGGCCCGCGGCGTGGCCGTAGCGGCGGGCGTTCTCGAGCAGGTTGCGCAGCACGCGGCGCAACAGCTTCGCGTGGCCCTGAACCACCAAGGCGCCGGCGCCCTCTTCCACGTCCAGATCGGCGCCAGTGCGGGCGCATTCTTCGGCGGCCAGCCCCAGCAGGTCCACTTCTTCGGTGGGGCCGAGGGCAGCCGGGTCGCTGGCGTCACTCAGGTCGAGCCGGCTGGCCAGCAGGATTTCGTCGATCAGCTGGTCGAGTTCTTCGATGCTGCGGGCGATTTCGGCGCGCTGCGCCTGGTGGGCGGGGTCGTTGCCGATCAGGGCCAGGCCCATGCGGATGCGGGCCAGGGGCGATCGAAGTTCATGGGACGCATTGGCCAGCAGCCGCTTGTGCGACTGCAGGAGCTCCTGCACGCGCTGGGCGGCGATGTTGAATCGCTCGGCCAGAAAGGCCACCTCGTCCTCGCCCGTCACCGGCATGCGGGCGGTCAGGTCGCCCGCGCCCCAGCGCTCCACGCCCTTCTGCAGGGTTTCCAGCCGCTTGGTGAGGCGCCGCACGATGGGGTAGGCGCCAAGCGCCACGGCGGCAGCCACCAGGCCCAGCAGCCAGGCAAAGCCGGCCGGGGTGAGCAGCCAGGCCGGTGCGCGGCTGCCCGGCCCGGCGGGCCGGTTGTTCGATCGCGGCAGAAGCACGTAAAGCTTCTCGCCGTTTTTCATGATCACCTCGAAGCGCAGGCCGACTCCCGGAATGCGCTCGGCCCGCGCGGGCGCATCGCCCAGCACGTCGCCCGCGGCGTTTTCCACCAGGATGGTGCGGGTGAAGCGGGCCTCGCGCTCGGCGCGGTCGCGCTCCAGCGCCTGTTGCCAGAGCCAGCCCACCACGAGCGTGAGCACGGTGACCGCCGCCACCACGGCCAGCCAGATGCGCAGGTACAGGCGCTGTCCGAAGGCCATGTCAGTTCACCCCGGCGCCAGGCCAACCGCCCCGTTCGCCCTGATCCTGTCGAAGGGCCTCAGGCACGGTGGGTTGGCTGGGCTTCGACAAGCTCAGCCCGAACGGAGAAAAACTCAGCCCGAATGGAGAAAAGCTTGGCCCGAACGGAGAAAAGGTCGGCCCGAACGGGGGTAGGGTCAGCCCGAACAGCGTCTGGATCATTTCAGTCTTGCTGTTTGGCGAAGACGTAGCCCACTCCGCGCACGGTCAGGATGCGTTTGGGGTTCTTGCTGTCGACCTCGATGGCGCCGCGGATGCGGCCGATGTGCACATCGATCGAGCGGTCGAAGGCCTCGAGCTCGCGGCCTCGCACGGCCTCCATGATCTGGTCGCGGGTGAGCACGCGGCCCGCCCGCTCGGCCATCGCCACCAGCAGATCGAACTGGTAGGACGTGAGGTCGGCGACCTGGTCGCCCACGCTGACGGTTCGGGCGTCTCGGTCGATCTCGAGCGAGCCGAATCGCAGCACCGGGGTGCTGCGCGCCGACGCCGACGAGGCGCCGTTTTCGGCCCGGCGGCGCAGCACGGCGCGCACCCGCGCCAGCAGCTCGCGCGGCTCGAACGGCTTGGGCAGGTAATCGTCGGCGCCCAGCTCGAGGCCGATGATGCGGTCCATGGGGTCGCCCTTGGCGGTGAGCATCAGCACCGGCACCCGCGCCAGGTCGTTCGGCAGAGCGCGGATCCGACGGCACACCTCAAGGCCGTCGATTCCGGGCATCATCAGGTCGAGAATCACCAGATCGGGCTGCACGGACGGCAGCTGGGCCAGGCCGTGTTCGCCGTCGGGCGCGTGCGTCACCTCGAAGCCCGACTGGCCCAGGTATTCCTGCACCATGTGCGCAAGCCGCGCGTCGTCTTCGATCATCAGGAGTCGGGTGGTCGTCATGCAGTCCAGTGTAGCGAGGGGGTCACGCATGCAGCCGATCCTCGCAATGGGGGGTGTATCCCGCTTGAGCCGCGCGTAAAGTAAGGTAAATGCCGTTGGAGCCCGCAACCACCCTGGGTGCACTGCTCGCGCAGCGCGCCACCAGCCATGCCCGCCACGTCGCCGTGCAGTGGGACGGTGCAGACGCGCGCTGGCAGCGGCTCGACTTCGCCGAACTGGCTGAAAGGGCCCACGCGCTCGCCCGTGCGCTGCCGGTGGATCGCGGCCTGCGCGTGGCTTGGCTGGGCTTCAACCACCCGGCCCAGATCGCGCTGACGTTCGCCATGGGCCTGCGGGGCGCGGTGCTGGTGCCGCTGAACCACCGCCTGTCCCCCGCCGAGTGGGCGACCATCCTGGACGACTGTGCGCCGGTGTGCCTGGTGCACGACGAGGCCTTTGCCGAGCCTGCCCGGGCCCTCGCCTCCGCCGAGGGACTGCAGGCGCTGGCGGTGGATGCCCTGGACATCGGGCCCGGTGAACCTGTGGGCGACACGGGGCGCCCACAAGACGCCGCCTTGCTGGTCTACACGTCGGGCACCACCGGCGACCCCAAGGGTGCGGTTCACACCCAGGCCAACCTGCTGGCCAACATGGCCATTGCGGCCGAGGTGCAGGCCCTGACCGATGCCGACACGGTGCTCACGGCGCTGCCGCTGTTCCATGTCGGCGGTCTGTGCATCCAGACGCTGCCGGCGCTGTCGGTGGGCGCGCGCGTGCTGCTGCACCGGCGGTTCGATCCCGGGGCCGTGCTCGACACCATTGCCCTGGAGCGCCCCACGCTCACCCTGCAGGTGCCGGCCACGCTGCAGGCGCTGCAACAGCATCCGCACTGGCGGGCGGTCGACGTCGCCTGCCTTCGTGCCATCTGGGCGGGCTCCAGCCTGATCCCGCCCGAACTCATCCGGGGTTGCCACGCGCGGGGCGTGCCGGTGTGCAACGTGTACGGCAGCACCGAAACCGGCCCGTTCTCGATCGCCCTCGAGCCATCCCGTGCCATGGAGCTGGTGGGCTCATGCGGCTGGCCCGCGCCGGGCGTGGACATCAAGCTGGTGGACGACCAGGGCGAACCCGTCAAGCGCGGCGGGGTGGGCGAGGTGTGTGTGCGGGGGCCCAACGTGGTGTCGCTCTACTGGCCCGACGTGGACGCGGTGGACGACGAAGGGTTCTTCCACAGCGGCGACCTCGCGCGCCAGGAAGACGGCGGCCATTTCGTGATCGTCGGCCGATCCAAGGACATGATCATCTCGGGCGGCGAGAACATCTACCCGGCCGAGATCGAGCACCTGCTGGCCGAGCATCCCTGGGTGGCCGATTGCGCCGTGGTGGGCCGGCCTGACGAACGCTGGGGCGAGGCCTGCGTGGCGGTGGTGGTGCTGCGCGAAGGCGCCCCCGACGACTGGCAGTCCGGTGTGGAGGCGTCGCTGCAAGGGCGGCTGGCGCGCTACAAATGGCCGCGCCACTGGCACCGGGTCGACGCGCTGCCGCGCACCGCACTGGGCAAGGTGGTCAAGCCCGCGATCCGGGCGTGGCTGGTGAGCCAGCGCTGACCCCGGCCGCACCGGGCACCGGCAACCACCGCGTGGCCAGCCACACCAGCAGCAGCACCGGCAGGCCCAGCGCGGCCGTGCCCAGGAAGAACGGCACATACCCGTGGGCGTCCACGAAGGCGCCCGAGTAGCCCGCGAGCCACTTGGGCGCCAGCAGCATCATCGAGCTGAACAGCGCGTACTGCGTGGCCGAATAGGTCACGTTGGTGAGGCTGGAGAGGTAGGCGATGAAGGCCGCCGAGGCGACGCCCGCGCTCAGGTTGTCGGCCGAGATCACGAACACCAGCGCGGTGACGCTGGCCGTGTGACCCGCCAGCCAGGCAAACAGCAGGTTGCTGGCCGCCGACAGCACGGCTCCGAGCATCAGCACCCGCATCACCCCCAACCGCAGCGTGAGCGCGCCCCCCAGGAACGCGCCCAGCAGCGTCATCACCACGCCGTAAAACTTGCTCACCGCGGCCACCTGGTCCTTGGTGTAGCCCATGTCCACGTAGAACGGGTTGGCCATGATGCCCATCACCACATCGCTGATGCGGTAGACCCCGATGAGGGCAAGAATGAGGATCGCCTGCCGGCCATGGCGGCGCAGAAAGTCGGCAAAGGGCTCGATGAGGGCGCCGTTGAGCCATTCGGCCACCCCGCGCGCCGGGGGCAGTTCCACCCGGGCCGGCTCGCGCGAGAACAGCACCGTGAGCACGCCCACGGACATGCTGGCCGCCATCACCAGGTAGGCGGTGGTCCAGGCGGCCTGCTGGTAGCCCCCGGCGCCCGCGGTCTCGTTGCGGGCGGCCAGCCACAGCACCCCGGCCCCGGCCCAGATCATGGCCAGGCGGTAGCCGGTCTGGTAGGTGGCCGCGAGTGCGCCCTGGCGCTGCGCGTCGGCCGACTCGATGCGAAAGGCGTCCAGCGCGATGTCCTGCGTGGCCGAGGCGAACGCCACCGCCAGCGCGAACCACACCACCCAGTCGAGGCCCTGCCGCGGGTCGGCCAGCGCCATGCCCACCAGCGCCGCCGCAATGCAGATTTGCGACAGCAACAGCCAGCTGCGGCGCCGACCGAGCGCGCGCGTCAGCAAGGGAATCGGCAGCCGGTCGACCAGCGGCGCCCAGCACCATTTGAAGCCGTAGGCCAGCCCCACCCAGCTCAGATAACCGATGGTGGTGCGGTCGATGCCGGCCTCGCGCAGGCGAAAGCTCAGGGTGCCCAGCACCAGCAGCAGCGGCAGACCCGCAGAGAAGCCGAGCGCGAACATGCGCAGGCTGGCCGGTTCGAGGTAGACACGAAGCGTGTCCGCCCAGCTCGGACGGGGATCGGCGGAGGGCGGGGGGTCGATGTCGGAGGGCATTCGATGGATGGCGGTACCCCGCCCGGCAAGGGCGGGCGGCTTTCCCTATTATTCGCGCATGTGCTTCATCTGCGACTTCAAAGCCCGCCAGACCACCGACCACCCCCCGGCTGCCCGCCGTGAGCCGGTGTGGAATGCCCGCCGCGGTTTTCTGCTGGCGGCGGGTGCGGCCGCCGCCGCGCCGGCGCTGGCCCAGGTGGACGTGGGCAAGTCATCGGCGATCCGCTCGCTGGTGTCGGCCGAACAGCTGGAGGGCGCCGCCGACCAGCAGTACGGGCAGATGATGGCCGAAGCGCAGTCCAAAGGCGTGCTGGTGGCGTCCAGCGATCCGCAGGCCCAGCGCCTGCGCAACATGGCCCGGCGCCTCATCCCGCACGCAGCACCCTGGAACGAGCGCGCCCGCCGGTGGCAGTGGGAGGTGAACCTGATCCGCAGCGAGCAGGTCAACGCGTTCTGCATGCCCGGCGGCAAGATCGCTTTCTACACCGGCATTCTCGACAAGCTCAAGCTCACCGACGACGAGGCCGCCATGATCATGGGCCACGAGATGGCCCATGCCCTGCGCGAACACGCCCGCGAGCGCGTGGCCAAGACCAGCGCCACCAACATGGGCCTGTCGATCGCAGCGCAACTGCTGGGCTTGGGCCAGATCGGCGATGTGGCCGCCAACCTCGGCACGCAGCTGCTGAGCCTGAAGTACAGCCGCGACGACGAGACCGAAGCTGACCTGGTGGGCCTGGAGCTCGCGGCCCGCTCGGCCTACCTGCCGCGCGCCAGCGTCACGCTGTGGCAGAAGATGGCCGCGGCCGGCGGCGGCGCCGGCCCGGGGTTCCTGTCGACGCACCCGAGCGGTCCCAACCGCATCCGCGAGCTCGAGGCCAACCTGCCCAAGGTGCAGGGCCTCTACGAACAGGCGCGGCGCGGCTGAACCGGCGGCCGGTCACCCGGCGCGCTGCCCCACGTACGGGTTGAAGCGCCGCTCCTCGCCGAACGTGCCCTCCGGCCCGTGGCCGGGAATGAACACCGTGTCATCGCCCATGGGCCACAGCCGCTCGCGGATGCTGGCCAGCAGGTCGGCGTGGTTGCCCCCGGGGAAATCGGTGCGCCCGATGCTGCCGGCAAACAGCACGTCGCCCACAAAGGCACGCTGGGCGGCCTTTGAATGAAACACCACGTGGCCCGGGGTGTGTCCCGGGCAATGGCGAACGTCCAGTTCGCAGCGGCCGATGCGCACCGTGTCGCCATCGCGCAGCCAGCGCGTGGGCTCGAACGTTTCGGCGGGCGGAAAACCGAACATCGCGCCCTGCTGAGGCAGCGCCTCGATCCAGAACCGGTCGCCTTCGTGCGGGCCGATGACCGGCAGCGAGAAGCGGCGCGCCAGCTCGGCCGTGGCGCCGGCGTGGTCGATGTGGGCATGCGTGAGCCAGACCGCCTTCAGCGTCAGGCCCAGGCGCTGCACCTGCGCCAGCAGGCGGTCCAGGTCGCCACCCGGGTCGATGACGGCAGCCTCCAGGGTTTCGTCGCACCAGACGATGGAGCAGTTCTGGGCAAACGCGGTGACGGGGACGGTGAGGTAGCGCAGCATCAGAGCGTGAAGTCGTAGCCGATGGTGATCGGCGCGTGGTCGGAGAACTTCTCGGTCTTGTAGATGGTCTCGGTCCGGGCCAGACCGGCGGTGGCCGGCGTGGCCAGGTGGTAATCGAGCCGCCAGCCCACGTTGTTGGCGTAGGCCTGACCCCGGTTGCTCCACCATGTGTAGCAGGTGTCGGTGGTGTCGGGCTGCAGCCGGCGGTACACGTCGACGAGACCCCCTTCGTCGAGCAGCCGGGTCATCCAGGCGCGCTCTTCGGGCAGGAAGCCGCTGTTCTTCTGGTTGCTGCGCCAGTTCTTCAGGTCGTTCTGCGTGTGAGCGATGTTCACGTCGCCGCAGAGGATGAACTCCCGCGTGCCCTTGAGCGACAGCAGGTGGGGGTGGAAGGCGTCGAGGAATCGGTACTTGGCCTCCTGGCGCTCGGGGCCCGAGGAGCCGCTCGGAAAGTACGCGCTGACGATGGAGAGCTTGCGGCGCGGGGTGTCGAACCGCAGTTCGGTGTACCGCCCCTCGGCGTCGAACTCGGCCGAACCGAAGCCGGTGACCACGTCGCTGGGTTCGTGGCGGGTGTAGGCGCCGGTGCCCGAGTAACCCTTCTTTTCCGCGAAGTGGAAATACCCCCGCAGGCCGGCCAGCAACTCGAAGCGACCGGCCACGTCGGGCGCCTGGGCCTTGACCTCCTGCACGCAAATACAATCCGGCCCACTTCGGGCCAGCCAGTCTTCAAGGCCTTTGGTGGTGGCCGAGCGAATGCCGTTGAGGTTGAGGCTGGTCAGCTTGAACATAGGTCGATGGAATCAGGAGTCCCCATGGTGATGGCAGGCGCCCAGGCGCAGGAACCGCTGGCCCAGGCATTCGTGAAGTTCTGTGTGGAGGCCGGCGCCCTGAAATTCGGCGAGTTCAAGACCAAGGCGGGCCGCCTGTCGCCGTACTTCTTCAACGCAGGTCTGTTCGACGACGGCGCCAAACTCGGCCGGCTGGCGGAATTCTATGCACGTGCGCTGATCGACGGTGGCGTGCCCTTCGACATGATCTTCGGCCCGGCCTACAAGGGGATTCCCCTGGGGGCTGCGGTGGCCATCGAACTGGCCCGGCTGGGGCGCAATGTGCCCTTTGCCTACAACCGCAAGGAAGCCAAGGACCACGGCGAGGGCGGCACGCTGGTGGGCGCACCGCTCAAGGGCCGGGTGCTGATCGTTGACGACGTCATGAGCGCGGGCACGGCCGCCCGCGAGTCGATCGCGCTGATTCGCGCGGCCGGCGCCACCCCGAGCGCGGTGGCCATCGCGCTGGACCGGCAGGAAAAAGCCACCGAAGTGGGCCCTGACGGGATCGTTCGTGACGTGGACCACAGCGCCATGCAGTATGTGCAGCGCCAGCTGGGCCTGCACGTTTGTGCGATTGCGAGGCTGGATGATTTGCTGCAGTATCTGAACGACCAACCGGGGGGCGACATCGCGGCACACCGCGACCGCGTGCTGTCCTACCGGGAGCGCTACGGCGTCGAGGATTCCCGACCATGAAACACCCTGCCCTGCCGATGTCCCGGATCAAGCAAAGCGCCCTGGCGGCGCTGGGCGTGGTGGTCCTTGTGCCCGGCCTGGCGTGGGCGCAAGCCCAGGGCATCTACACCTGCGTCGACAGCAAGGGCCGGCGCATCACGTCCGATCGCCCCATCGTCGAGTGCCTCGACCGCGAACAGCAGCGCCTGGGCAAGACCGGCACGGTGCGCGAGGTGATTCCGCCCAGCTACACGCGCGAAGAACGCGAGCGCGTCGAGGCCGAGCGCCGGGCCGAGGAAGAAAAGCAGGCCCGCATCAACGAAGAAAAACGGCGCGACCGCGCCCTGCTGATCCGCTACCCCAGTCAGGCGGTTCACGACAAGGAGCGGCAGGAGGCACTGGTCCAGATCGACGAGGTCATCAACGCGGTGAACAAGCGCGAAGGGGCGCTGGTGCAGCAGCGCAAGGACATCGAGACCGAGCTGGAGTTCTACAAGGCAGACCCCTCCAAGACACCGCTCTGGTTGCGCCGCAAGGTCGAGGACAACCAGAAGCAGATGGAGGTGCAGAAGCGCTTCCTGGCCGACCAGGTCCAGGAAAAGCAGCGCATCAACGCGCGCTTCGACGAGGAGCTGGTCAAGCTCAAGCAGCTCTGGGCCGCACAGGCCGCGGTCAGCCGCTGACCGAGGCCCGCGCAGCGGACCTCACCCCAGTTTCTGGCGCAGCAGGTCGTTCACCTGCTGCGGGTTGGCCTTGCCCTTGCTGGCTTTCATGGCCTGGCCCACCAGCGCGTTGAACGCCTTTTCCTTGCCGGCGCGGAACTGCGCCACCATGTCGGCGTTGGCGGCCATCACCTCGTCGATGATCTTCTCGATGGCGCCGCTGTCGCTGACCTGCTTCAGGCCTTTGGCTTCGATGATGGCGTCGACGTCCTGGCCATCTCCGGCCCACAGCGCATCCATCACCTGTTTCGCGGCGTTGTTCGACACCGTGCCGTCGGCAATTCGGCCGAGCAAGGCCGCCAGCTGGGCCGAGCTCACCGGCACGGCGGTCATGTCGCGCTCTTCGGCATTGAGCCGTCGCGACACCTCGCCCATCACCCAGTTGCTGGCCATCTTGGCCTGACCGCTGACTTTTGCCGCCGCCTCGAAATAGGCGGCCATGGCCGGGCTCTGGGTGAGCGTGGTGGCGTCGTACTCGGGCAGTCCGTACTGCGCCACAAAGCGCTCGGCCATGGCTCGCGGCAGCTCGGGCATCGACGCCTTCACCTCGTCGACCCACTCACGCGCCACCACCAGCGGCGGCAGGTCCGGGTCGGGGAAGTAGCGGTAATCGGCCGCGTCTTCCTTGGTGCGCATGGCGCGGGTTTCGCCGGTGTCGGGGTCGAACAGCACGGTGGCCTGCTGGATGGCGTGGCCGTCCTCGATCTGCTCGATCTGCCAGCGCACCTCGAAATCGATGGCCTGCTGCATGAACTTGAACGAGTTCAGGTTCTTGATCTCGCGCCGCGTGCCCAGTGGCGCGCCGGGCTTGCGCACCGACACGTTGGCGTCGCAGCGGAACGAGCCTTCCTGCATGTTGCCGTCGCAGATGCCGATCCAGGTCACGATCCGGTGCAACTCCTTGGCGTAGGCCACGGCCTCGGCGCTGCTGCGGATGTCGGGTTCGGTGACGATCTCGAGCAGCGGCGTGCCGGCGCGGTTGAGGTCGATCCCGCTTTGACCGATGAAGTCCTCGTGCAGCGATTTGCCGGCGTCCTCTTCGAGGTGGGCGCGCACCAGGCGGACCGTCTTCTTCTGGTCGCCCAGGAAGAAGCCGACCTCGCCGCCCTGCACCACCGGAATCTCGTACTGGCTGATCTGGTAGCCCTTGGGCAGGTCGGGGTAGAAGTAGTTCTTGCGCGCAAACACGCTGCGCTCGGCGATCTGCGAGCCCACCGCCAGACCGAAGCGGATGGCGCAGGCCACGGCCTCGCGGTTCATCACGGGCAGCGTGCCGGGAAGCGCCAGGTCGACCGCGCAGGCCTGGGTGTTGGGCTCGGCGCCGAAGGCGGTGGCCGCGCGGCTGAAGATCTTGGAGTGGGTGGCGAGCTGGGTGTGGGTCTCGAAGCCGATCACGACTTCGTAACCCTGCACCAGCAGCGAGGGGGTGGACTTGCTCATGATCAGAACCCTTCTGGCGATTTCAAGTGCCAGTCGGTGGCTTGCTGGAACGCGTGGGCCGCCTGCAGCAGTTCGGCCTCTTTCAGGTGGTTGCCCATGAGCTGCAGGCCCACCGGCAACCCCGCCGCGCCAAAACCGGCCGGCACGCTCAGGCCGGGCAGGCCGGCCAGGCTGCCCGGCAGCGTGAAGATGTCGGCCAGGTAGTTGGCAACCGGGTCGTCGGCCTTGTCGCCAAGGCCCCAGGCCACGGTGGGGGCGGCCGGACCGGCGATCAGGTCGCAGCGGGTGAAGGCCTGCTGGAAGTCCTGCGCGATCAGGCGGCGGATCTGCTGGGCCTTGAGGTAGTAGGCGTCGTAGTAGCCGTGGCTCAGCACGTAGGTTCCGATCATGATGCGCCGCTGCACCTCGGGGCCGAAGCCTTCGCTGCGCGAGCGCTTGTACATGTCGAGCAGGTCGCCGTACTGCGCGGCGCGGTGGCCGAACTTGACGCCATCGAACCGGCTGAGGTTGGAGCTCGCCTCGGCCGGCGCAATGATGTAGTAGACCGGGATGGCGAGTTCGGTGCGCGGCAGCGAGATGTCGACCAGGGTGGCGCCGAGCTTTTCCATCTCGGCCAGCGCGGCGCGCACCGGGGCCAGCACGTCGGCGGCCACGCCCGGGCCGAAGAATTCGGCCGGCAGGCCGATGCGCAGGCCCTTGAGGGGTTGCGCGGCCGTGGCGCCTTCGCGCGGCTGGCCCAGCAGCCGGCCGAAGTCCTCGGCCGGTTCGTCCAGGCTGGTGGAATCGCGGTCGATGTCGGGCCCGGCCATGGCGGTGAGCAGGGTGGCGCAGTCGGCGGCGCTGCGGGCCATGACGCCGGCCTGGTCGAGGCTGGACGCAAAAGCCACCATGCCGTAACGCGAGCAGCGGCCGTAGGTGGGCTTGATGCCGGTCACGCCGCAGAAGCTGGCGGGCTGGCGGATGGAGCCGCCGGTGTCGGTGCCGGTGGCGGCGGGCAACATTCTTGCGGCCACGGCCACCGCCGTGCCCCCCGAAGAACCGCCGGGCACGCGAGCGGTGTCCCAGGGGTTGCGGGCCGGGCCATAGGCCGAGTTCTGGTTGCTGCCGCCCATGGCGAACTCGTCGCAGTTGAGCTTGCCCAGCGACACCGCGCCGGCCTGCGCCAGCCGGGTCACCACGGTGGCGTCGAACGGGCTGCGGTAGCCCTCGAGCATCTTCGAGCCGGCGGTGGTGGGGAAGTCGCGCGTGACGAAGATGTCCTTGTGGGCGATGGGCACGCCCAGCAGCGGCGTGCGCTCGCCGGCGGCAATGCGCGCGTCGGCCGCCCGGGCCTGTGCCAGCGAGGCGTCGTCGTTGAACGCCAGCCAGGCGCCCAGCGAGTCGTGCTGCCGGGCCCGCGCCAGCAGGTGCTGCGTGGCTTCGGCGCTGCTGGTCTTCTTGCCGGCGATCGCGGCCGCCAGTTCGGCCACGCCCATGTGGTGCAGGTCGCTCGCGCTCATTCGATCACCTTGGGCACCAGGAACAGGCCGCGCTCGACGGCGGGTGCGCTTTGCTGGTTGGCCTCGCGCTGGTTCGGCTCGCTTGCCACATCGGGGCGCAGGCGCAGTTGCACGTCGCGAATCACCGCGGTGGGGTGGGCCAGCGGCTCCACGCCGGCGGTGTCCACCGCGTTCATCTGTTCGACGATGTCGAAGAAGCCGTTGAGCTGGTCGCACATGCGCTGCGCCTGCTCGGGCGGGAGGTCCAGGCGCGCCAGTTGGGCGATGCGCCCGATGTCGTTGAGGGTCAGGGACATGGTGTCGGGGGTTGGGCAGGGACGGCGCCAGCGCCGCCGCGGGTTTGCATCCGGCCGCAAACGGGTGGACTGGGCCGCAAAACGGCCCGTTTTCGTGCGGTTGTGCACAGGCGTTCGGGTATTATCCAGCGTTCAGCGAAATGGCCTTTCCCGCCTGGTTTTCGCGCTCGAATCAAACACTTAGCCCCGATGCCCGGCCAACCGATCGGCCCCGCCCCCGACTGCGTCCACCAGCCGGACCGCGCGCATTCCACAGGACCCACCCACCATGTTTGAAGCGTTCCGTCGGAGTTTCTCGACCGACCTGGCCATCGACCTCGGCACCGCCAACACCCTCATCTACGTCCGCAACAAGGGCATCGTGCTCGACGAGCCCTCGGTGGTGTCGATCCGCCACGAAGGCGGTCCCCAGGGCAAGAAGACCATTCAGGCCGTGGGCCACGAGGCCAAGGCCATGCTCGGCAAGGTGCCCGGCAACATCGAAGCCATCCGGCCCATGAAGGACGGCGTGATCGCCGACTTCACCGTCACCGAGCAGATGCTCAAGCAGTTCATCAAGATGGTGCACCCGCGCTCGATGTTCAAGCCGAGCCCCCGCATCATCATCTGCGTGCCCTGCGGCTCGACCCAGGTCGAGCGCCGCGCCATCCGCGAGTCCGCGCTGGGCGCCGGCGCCAGCGAGGTCTACCTGATCGAGGAACCCATGGCCGCGGCCATCGGCGCCGGCCTGCCGGTGTCCGACGCGTCGGGCTCCATGGTGGTCGACATCGGTGGTGGCACCACCGAGGTGGGCGTCATCTCGCTGGGCGGCATGGTCTACAAGGGCAGCGTGCGCGTGGGCGGCGACAAGTTCGACGAAGCCATCATTGCCTACATCCGCCGCAACTACGGCATGCTGATCGGCGAGCCCACCGCCGAAGCCATCAAGAAGCACATCGGCTCGGCCTTTCCGGGCAGCGAAGTCAAGGAAATGGAAGTCAAGGGCCGCAACCTCTCCGAGGGCGTGCCGCGCAGCTTCACCATCAGCAGCAACGAGGTGCTGGAAGCGCTGACCGAACCCCTGAACCAGATCGTGAGCGCGGTGAAGAACGCGCTCGAGCAGACCCCGCCCGAACTCGGCGCCGACATCGCCGAGCGCGGCATGATGCTCACCGGCGGCGGCGCCCTGCTGCGCGACCTGGACCGCCTGCTGGCCGAAGAAACCGGCCTGCCGGTGCTGGTGGCCGAGGAACCGCTCACCTGCGTGGTGCGGGGTTGCGGCATGGCCCTGGAGCGCATGGAGCGCCTGGGCACCATCTTCACCAACGAGTAAGCGCCCCCCGCCGGGCGAGCCGCCATGCCACTGGGCACGCTGGACCGCACCCCGCCCCCGTTCTTCAAGCAGGGTCCGTCGGCCCTGTCCAAGCTGGTGGTGTTCAGCGCCGTGGCGCTGTTCCTCATGGTGGCCGACCTGCGATTCGGCGTCACCCAGCCGGTTCGCACCGCCATGGCCACCGCGCTGTACCCGGTGCAGTGGGCCGTGCTGCAACCGGTGGAGCTGGCGCGCGCCGCCGGCGGCTATTTCGCGTCGCTGCACCGCGCCCAGCAGAGCGAACTCGACGCCCTGCGCCGGCTGGCCGACCAGGCCGTGCGCACCAGCCAGCTCGAGCAGGTCGAGGCCGAGAACCAGCGCCTGCGCGAACTGCTGTCCATGCGCGCACGGGTGGGCACCGCGGCCATCGGCGCCCAGGTGCTCTACGACGCGGCCGACCCCTTTTCCCGGCATGTGGTGATCGACCGGGGCCAGACGCATGGCGTGCAAGCCGGCGCACCGGTGATGGACGAGGCCGGTGTGCTGGGCCAGGTGACCCGCGTGTACCCCCTGCTGTCCGAAGTGCGGCTGCTGATCGACCGCGATCTCGCGATACCGGTGCTCAACGTGCGCTCGGGCGTTCGGAGTCTGGCCTACGGCCTGCCGGGCGAGGGGCTCGAGGTGCGCCACACACTGGCAGGCACCGACATCCAGCCGGGTGATCTTCTGACGACCAGTGGGGTGGACACCGTGTACCCGCCCGGCCTGCCGGTGGCCCGGGTCACCGCGGTCGAACGACAGGACGGATCGTCGTTCCTGCGGGTGCGGGCCGCCCCGGTGGCGCGCATCGACGGCGCGCTGCACGTGCTGGTGCTGACCCCCGCGGGCACCCCGCCGCCGCCCGCGCCCGCTGCGGCCGCCAATCGGGGGGGTGCGACATGATCATGCGCCCCGGCCAGCAGTTGCTGCTGCCCGCCAACCCGGTCTTCATCTGGTTCAGCCTCATCGCCACGCTGGCGCTGAACATGCTGGTCAACATCGGCCTCTTCGGCCGCGCCGCCTGGGTGCCCGATGTGCTGGCGGTGGCGCTGGTGTTCTGGTGCGTGCACCAGCCGCTGCGCATCGGTGTGGGCACGGCATTCTTCTTCGGCCTGGCCATGGACGTGCACCAGGGCGCGCTGCTGGGCCAGCACGCCCTGGCCTACACCGCCATGGCGTTCGGTGCCGTGGCCATGCACCGGCGCCTGCTGTGGTTTCCGGTGCCGCAGCAGGCCATTCAGGTGTTGCCGCTGTTCGTGGTGGCCACGTTGCTGCAGATGGTCGTCCGTTTGTTCGCCGGCGGCGGCTTTTCAGGCTGGAGCCACTTGCTCGCGCCCCTGATCGAGGCCATGCTCTGGCCGGTGTTCACGGTGTTGCTGCTGGCGCCGCAGCGCCGGGCGCCGAACCCCGACGACAACCGCCCGCTATGACCGAAATCCGCAACGTCGAAGCCGACCTGGCCCAGTTCCGGACCCGGGTGCTGGTGTTCGGCCTGGCGGTGCTGCTGTGCTTCGGGTTGATTCTGGCGCGCCTCGTGTGGCTGCAGGTGGTCAAGCACGAGGAATACATGGCGCAGGCCGAGAGCAACCGCACGGCGGTGTTGCCGGTGGTGCCCAACCGGGGGCGCATCGTGGACCGCCATGGGCGCCTGCTGGCCAGCAACTACTCGGCCTACACCCTGGAAATCACGCCATCGCTGGTGACCGACCTCGGCGCCACGATCGAGGAATTGCGGCAGTTGGTCGAGATCACGCCGCGCGACGAGCGCCGCTTCCGCAAACTGCTTGAAGAATCGCACCGGTTCGACTCACTGCCCATCCGCACCAAGCTGAGCGATGAAGAGGTGGCCCGTTTTGCGGCGCAGCGCTTCCGGTTTCCGGGCGTGGAGGTCCAGGCACGGCTGCTGCGCCACTACCCCAACGGGGAAACCGCCAGCCATGTGGTGGGCTACATCGGGCGCATCAACCAGCGCGAGAAAGAGCAGATGGTCGACTGGCCCGAAGAGGACCAGGCCAATTACCGCGGCACCGAATACATCGGCAAGCTCGGCGTCGAGCAGCAGCACGAGCAGGTGCTGCACGGCACCACCGGCTTCGAGCGCGTGGAAACGTCGGCCGGTGGCCGCGCGGTGCGCTCGCTGGCCGCCACGTCCCCCACCCCGGGCGACACCGTGGTGCTCACGATCGACGCCAAGCTGCAGCACCTGGTCGAAACGCTGTACGGCGATCGCCGCGGCGCGCTGGTGGCCATCGACCCGCGCAACGGCGAGGTGCTGGCCTTCGTGTCCAAGCCCACGTTCGATCCCAACCTGTTCGTCGAGGGCATCGACGTCGACAACTGGCGTGCGCTCAACGAGTCGATCGACAAGCCGCTGCTCAACCGGGCGCTGCGCGGCACCTACCCGCCAGGCTCCACCTACAAGCCATTCATGGCGCTGGCGGCGCTGGAGACCGGCACCCGCAAGGCCGAGACCGTCATCAACGACCCGGGCTTCTGGATGTTCGGCAACCACCGCTTCCGCAGCCACAACGACACCTCGCTGGGCGCGGTCGACCTCAGGCGCAGCATCGTCAAGTCGAGCAACACCTATTACTACTCGCTGGCCAACGAGATGGGTGTGGACGCCATGCACGACTTCATGAAGCCGCTGGGCTTCGGGCAGATCACCGGCATCGACCTACGAGGCGAGCTGCGCGGCGTGCTGCCCAGCCAGGCCTGGAAGCGCGCCACATACAAGACGCCCGAGCAGCAGCGCTGGTACGCGGGCGAGACCATTTCGCTCGGTATCGGACAGGGCTACAACAGCTTCACCATGCTGCAGCTGGCGCATGCCATGGCCACGCTGGCCAGCGGGGGGGTCCGGCACACCCCGCACCTCACACTGTCCACCCGCGACACCCTTACTGGGCAGGTGCGCACCACCGTGCAACCCCCCGGCGAACCGCTGGGCTACAAGGAAGCCCACGTGCGCGCCGTGCTCGACGCCATGCAGGCCGTCACCACCGAAGGCACGTCGACGCGGGTGTTTGCTGGTGCGGGCTACACCAGTGGCGGCAAGACCGGCACCGCCCAGGCCGTGACGATCGGCCAGCGCGACCGCTACGACGCACGCAAGCTCGAAGAACACCAGCGCGACCATTCGCTCTACCTCGCGTTCGCACCCGCCGAGGCACCGCGCGTGGTGATCGCCGCCGTGGTCGAGAACGCCGGCTTCGGCGCCGCCGCCGCCGCCCCCATCGCCCGCCGTGTGTTCGACTACCTGCTGCTCGATCAATACCCCAGCGAGCAGGACATCGCCGCGGTGCAACAAGGCCAGGCCAGCGCCCCCCTGGGCACCCCCCGCCCCGCGGCAGACGTGCCCTGGCCCCCCGCCCCCACCGTCCCCTCGGTCGACGCCATCCAGTAAGCGGCTGCCACACCGCGGATCGGCACGCACGCGTACACCACCCCATCAGAGCGCGGAAGCCCGATCCGCCGCCGGGCCGCCCCAAGGCGGATCAGCCCCCCGGGGGGCAGCGACCCGCGCAGCGGCGGAGCGTGGGGGCCCCAAAGATCCGCCGCCGGGCCGCCCCAAGGCGGATCAGCCCCCTCGGGGGGGGGGCAGCGGACCACGCGCAGCGGGGAAGCGTGGGGGCCCTATTTCACCCAGGCGTCATAGGTGGTTTTCACGATCAGCGCCGTGACCACCACGATGAACACGCCGCGCACGAAGCCACTGCCGTGCTTGAGCGCCAGCCGCGTGCCGAGCAAACTGCCCGCCACGTTGGCCACCGCCATGACCAACGCGTAGTGCCACCACACGTGGCCCTTGAGGGCAAACAGCGACAGCGCGGCGAGGTTGGAGGCGGTGTTGAGCAGTTTGGCGCTGGCGCTTGCATGCAGGAAGTCGAATCCCAGCCAACGCACGAACAGGAACACGAAGAAGCTGCCGGTGCCGGGGCCGAAGAAGCCGTCATAGAAACCGATCACCAGGCCCAGCGTGCAGGCCGCTGCCGTCTGCCTCGCCCCGGTGAACGACGGCGCATGCGCGCGCCCGAGTTCCTTTCGCATCAGGGTGTAGAGCAGCACCGCCCCGAGCACGAACGGCAGCGCCCGGCGCAGGAAATCGGGCGAGATGACGGTGACCAGCCAGGCGCCGGCCATGGAACCCGCAAAGGCCAGCCCGGCGGCGGGCAGCAGCGCCGCCCAGGGCATGTCGACCCGGCGGGCGTACTGCACCGTGGCGGCCGCTGTGCCCCACACCGATGCACCCTTGTTCACCCCGAACAGGGTCGCCGGGTGGGTGGTGGGAAACACCGCGAACAGCGCCGGAACCAGCACCAGTCCGCCCCCGCCCACGATCGCATCGACAAAACCGGCCAGCAGCGAAGCGGCGGACACAAGCAGCAGTTCCATGGGATGGATTGTCGCCGCCGCCCGATGGAGCCTCGAGGACACCCCATGCGTTGGCGCGAGAACCAGCCAGCCGAGGTGGCCGAGGATCCGGCTCCGCCGGTCCTCTGCCCGCGCCCCCCTCCGGGGGGAAGCGCTGAAAGCGCGCAGGGGGCCTCCTGAAACGAAAAAGCCGACCTTTTGGGTCGGCTTCATCGGTTTGGTGGGCACCAGATCGGCATGTCGGGCGCGATCGGTGTGTTGTCGTCTCCTCGGTCTCCACGGCCAGTACCCCGTAGGGCACCAGTGAGTGACAGAAATATACCCGGTCGCACCGGGCAGGTGCATCCGGGCTTTCCCTCGCACCGCCGCACCACTGGCACAGGAAATGCTGATGGCGCCCCACATCGTTGGGGGTTCATTCATGCACCAGAAAAAACCGTCGGGGCCTGATGCCTCACCGCGCCTGAATGGCGTGCTCTCGTTCGTGAAGCACTTCACGGCCTTGGCTGCTCTGGCGCTGCCGCTGGCAGGCCACGCCGAACAAGCGGCTGCAGGACCTGCGCTGGCCGCCGTGGACACCCTTCGCGCAGCCGACACCGCCTGGGTCATGGTCAGCACTGCGCTGGTGGTCCTGATGACCCTGCCCGGTATCGCCCTGTTCTACGGGGGCATGGTGAGGCGGTTCAACGTGGTCAACACCATGGCCAGCGTGGTGGCCATTGCCGCCCTGGTCAGCGTGCTGTGGTTTGCGCTCGGGTATTCG
Source organism: Synechococcus sp. UW140 (assembly GCA_943371665.1). GTDB lineage: Bacteria > Pseudomonadota > Gammaproteobacteria > Burkholderiales > Burkholderiaceae_C > Hydrogenophaga. Next base: position 109,354 of record CALRVR020000008.1, on the reverse strand, counting down.
CTCGCGTTCACCCCGGGGGGCGCCTTGGGCGGCTTCATCGGCGGGCTGGACCGCGCCGGCTTTGCCGGCCTGGAGTACCTGGGCGGCGCAGGGCAGGTGGCGGTGAGTCACATTGCGCGGCACCTGCCCGAGTCGGTGTTCGCCATGTTCCAGCTCAGCTTCGCGGTCATCACCTGCGCGCTGGTGGTGGGTGCGCTGGTGGAGCGCATGCGCTTTGGCGCCTTGCTGGGGTTCATGGCCTTGTGGCTGCTGCTGGTGTATGCGCCCATTGCCCACTGGGTGTGGGAACCCGGCGGCTGGCTGGCGCAGTTGGGGGCGCTCGATTTCGCGGGCGGCGCCGTGGTGCACATCAATGCCGGTGCGGCCGCGCTGGTCTGCGCCTACGCACTGGGCCCCCGCAAGGGCTACGGCCAGGAGCCGTTCCTGCCCTTCAACCTGGGGCTGACGATGGCGGGCACCGGGCTGCTCTGGGTGGGCTGGTTCGGCTTCAATGGCGGATCGGCCCTGGCCGCCGACGGCCGCGCCGGTCTGGCGATCGCCGTGACACACCTCGCCGCGGCCTCGGGTGCGCTGGGCTGGATGGCGGCCGAATGGATGGCGCGCCGCCGCGCCACGCTGCTGGGCCTGTGCTCGGGCGTGGTGGCGGGGCTGGTGGCCATCACGCCAGCCGCCGGCTTCGTGGGACTGCGCGAGGCGCTGCTGATCGGCGCCGTCGCGGGCGTGGCCTGCTACTGGGGGGCCACCGGCCTCAAGCGCCTGCTGCGCGCCGACGACTCGCTCGATGTGTTCGGCGTGCATGGCGTGGGTGGTCTGGTTGGCGCGCTGCTCACAGGTTTGCTGGCCGACCCGGCCATCGGCGGCGTCGAGGGCAGCCTGCTGACCCAGCTGGTGGCCTGCGTGGCCGTGCTGGGCTACAGCCTGGTCATGACCACGGTGGTGTTGTTCATCGTGTCGCGGTTCGCGGGGCTGAGGGTTCGCGAGGGGGACGAACGCCTCGGGTTGGACCTGTCGGTGCACAACGAGCGACTGGGCGGATGAAGACCATGCCGCCGTTCAGTCAGGCCCGCGCCCAGGGGCGCCCCGCATGAGCAACAGCGAGCTCTTCGCCATCGCAGCCCATCTCCACGTGGTGCTGCGGCGCAAGACCGGCCGGGTGACCGACACCGAATGGCTGACCACCAACGCCGAGTACGCCCGCGAGATCGTGCGCTTCACGCGCGAGAAGGCGCTGGCCGATGGCCACACCGAACTGCTCCCGCTGGCCGACAAGCTCGAGGCGGCCATCACCCGCATGGGCGCCACGCCGCGGCGCACGCTGATCGAAGTCGCCAGCGATGCGCTCAAGACGGCCACGCCGCAACCGGGCTCGCCGGCCGACAAGGACCGCTACATCGGCGGACTGCGCTGACGGATCGACTCAGGCGCCGGCGGCGATCCAGCGCGCGGCCTTCTCCGCGATCATGAGCGTGGGGCTGTTGGTGTTGCCGCTGGTGATGGTGGGCATCACACCGGCATCGACCACGCGCAGCCCGGCAATGCCGCGCACGCGCAGGTGGCTGTCGACCACCGCCATCGCGTCGTCGGCGCGGCCCATCCGGGTGGTGCCGACGGGGTGGAAGATGGTGCTGGCGATGTCGCCGGCCAGGCGCGCCAGTTCGTCGTCGCTCTGGAACTGCGGGCCGGGCTTGAACTCCTCGGGTCGGTACTTCGACAGGGCGGGCTGGGCGACGATCCGCCGCGTCACGCGCAGGCTGTCGGCGGCCACCTGCCGGTCCTCGGGTGTGCCGAGGTAGTTGGGCGCGATGGCGGGGGGCAACCCAGGGTCGGCGCCGGTGATGCGCACATGCCCGCGGCTCGTGGGGTTGAGGTTGCACACGCTCGCGGTGAAGGCGGGAAAGCCGTGCAGCGGTTCGCCAAACGCATCGAGGCTGAGGGGCTGCACGTGGTACTCGATGTTGGCGTGCGGTTGCGCCGGGTCGCTGCGGGTGAAGGCGCCCAGCTGGCTGGGTGCCATGCTCATGGGGCCGCTGCGCGTCAGGGCGTACTGCAGGCCGATCTTCGCCTTGCCCCAGATCGAGCTGGCCAGCGTGTTGAGCGTGAGGGCGCCCTGCACCTTGTAGACGGCACGGATCTGCAGGTGGTCCTGCAGGTTCTCGCCCACGCCGGGCAATTCGTGCCGCACGCCGATGCCGTGGCGCTGCAACAGATCCGCGGGCCCGACGCCCGAGCGCTGCAGGATGGCGGGCGAGCCGATGCTGCCGGCACTGAGCACCACATCCCGGGTGGCGCGCACCGCGACCCGCTGGCCCGCCCGGCGCAATTCGACGCCGGTGCAGCGCAACGCACCGGCGGCATCGGGCTCCAGCACCAGCCGCTCGGTGAGGGTCTCGGTCCACACGGTGAGGTTGGCGCGCTGCTGCACCGGTCGCAGGAACGCCTTGGAGGCATTCCAGCGCCAGCCCGCCTTCTGGTTGACCTCGAAGTAGCCCACGCCTTCGTTGTCGCCGGTGTTGAAGTCGGGCGTGGCGGGCACACCGGCCTGTTGCGCGGCCTGGGCGAAGGCATCCAGGATGTCCCAGCGCAGGCGCTGCTTCTCGATGCGCCATTCGCCGCCGTGGCCGTGCAGGCGGGCAAAGGCCTCGTCGCGCGAGGCATCGAGCCGGTGGTGGTTCTCGTGCGCCTTGAAGTCGGGCAGGCAGGCGTCCCAGCGCCAGTCGGCGTCACCGGTCAGGCGCGCCCACTGGTCGTAGTCGCGTGCCTGGCCGCGCATGTAGATCATGCCGTTGATGCTGGAGCAGCCGCCCAATGTCTTGCCGCGCGGGTACCGCAGCCGGCGCCCGTTCAGCCCGGGGTCGGGCTCGGTCTGGTAGAGCCAGTCGGTGCGCGGGTTGCCGATGCAGTAGAGGTACCCCACCGGTATGTGGATCCAGTGGTAATCGTCCTTGCGGCCGGCCTCCACCAGCAGCACGCGCCGGGTCGGGTCGGCCGACAACCGGTTGGCCAGCAGACAGCCCGCCGTGCCGGCGCCGATGACGATGAAATCGAAGGTGGTGTCGCTCATGAGGGCCTGTCCCCGTCCACGTGTTCGTCACTCAATCCAAAATCGCCGCGCTCATAGGCGGCCAGCACTTCCTCGGCCCGCGAGAGCCACCGTTCGGGCACCTGCACCCGCACCGGAATGGCCGGCGCCAGCAGCCCGTGCGTCTGCACCAAGTGCGCATCGGCCACCGCCGCCGGCACACCCGCCGCCTGCAGCACCCCGCGCAGCATCCACGCCTCGGTCGGGCTGAACACCGTGGTCAGCGTTTGCCAGTCACCGTCTTCGGGTCTGTATTCACTGTTCCCGTCGTCCATGCAAACCTTCTTCGGCGCGAAGTGCCTGAACCCAGGGACACCGCGGAACCCCCCTTCGACAAGCTCTGGACGGGCCGCTGGTGTCGTCCCCCCTCAGGGGAGAAGCGCCGCAGGCGCGCAGGGGGGTCACTTGGACACCGGCATCACGAACTCGGCGCCTTTCCCGATCGATTCGGGCCAGCGCTGCATGATCGATTTCTGCTTGGTGTAGAAGCGCACGCCTTCTTCGCCGTAGGCGTGCATGTCGCCGAACAGGCTCTTCTTCCAGCCACCGAAACCGTGCCAGGCCATGGGCACAGGGATCGGCACGTTGATGCCGACCATGCCCACCTGGATGCGGCGCGCGAACTCGCGCGCCACGTTGCCGTCGCGGGTGAAGCAGCTCACGCCGTTGCCGAATTCGTGGTCGTTGATGATCTGCACGGCGGTGGCGAAATCAGGCACGCGCACGCAGCTGAGCACCGGGCCGAAGATCTCTTCCTTGTAGATCTTCATGTCGGTGGTCACGTGGTCGAACAAGGTGCCGCCCATCCAGAAGCCCTTGTCGCAGCCGGCACCGGCCTTGGCACCGTCGAAGCCACGGCCGTCGACCAGCAGCTTGGCGCCCTCCTTGGCGCCGGCCTCGATGTAGCCGCTGATGCGCGCGTGGGCCGCGGCGGTCACGATGGGCCCCATCTCGGCCGCCAGGTTCAGACCGTCCAGCACCTTGAGGGTCTTCGTGCGCTCGATCAGGCGGGGCATGATGCGGTCGCCCACATCGCCCACCAGCACCGCCACGCTGATGGCCATGCAGCGCTCGCCGGCGCTGCCGTAGGCCGATCCGATCAGCGCGTCCACCGCCTGGTCGAGGTCGGCGTCGGGCATGACGACCATGTGGTTCTTGGCGCCGCCCAGGGCCTGCACGCGTTTGCCGTGGTGCGCGCCGGTCTCGTAGATGTAATTGGCGATCGGCGTGGAGCCCACGAAGCTGATGGCCTTCACGTCGGGGTGCACCAGCAGCGCGTCCACCGCTTCCTTGTCGCCCTGCACCACGTTGAACACGCCATCGGGCAGGCCGGCCTGCCTGAGCAGTTCGCCCATGAACAGCGAGGGCGACGGATCGATCGGGCTGGGCTTGAGGATGAAGGTGTTGCCCGCGGCAATGGCCACCGGGAACATCCACATGGGCACCATCACGGGAAAGTTGAACGGGGTGATGCCGGCCACCACGCCCAGCGGCTGGCGCAGGGTCCAGTTGTCCATGCCGGTAGACACCTGGTCGGTGAAATCGCCCTTCAGCAGTTGCGGAATGCCACAGGCGAATTCGATGATGTCGATGCCGCGGGACACCTCGCCCTGCGCGTCGGTGAACACCTTGCCGTGCTCGGCGGTGATCATGCGGGCCAGGTCGTCCTTGTGCTGGTTGACCAGCTCCAGAAACTTGAACATGACGCGCGCGCGGCGGATCGGCGGCGTGTCGGCCCAGGCGGGGAAAGCCGCCTGGGCGGCGGCCACGGCGGCGTTCACGTCGGCGGCATTGGCCAGCGCCACGCGGCCGGTGACCGCACCGCTGGCGGGGTTGGTGACGTCTTGCGCGCGAGGGGACGAACCGGGCACCGCGCGGCCGCCGATGAAGTGATTGATATTGGTGATGCTCATGGAAGTTCTCCGGGGATGGCTCGAAGTCTGGCCTTGATCGATCGAAAAATCCAATGAAAAGGCCGCCAGCGCTTCATAAGCTGTGCAAATAATCAAGGGTGCGCAAATCGACCGCCCTGCCCTTCGACCCCCAGGCCCTGCGCGCCTTCGCCACCGTGGCGCGCGAAGGCAATGTGTCGCGGGCGGCCGAGCGGCTGCACCTGAGCCAGCCGGCCGTAAGCCTGCAACTGAAGGCGCTGGCCGAGGCCACCGGCCTGCAGCTGTTCACCCGCACGCCACAGGGCATGGCGCTCACCCCCGACGGCGCGGCGCTGCTGCCCGTGGCCGACAAGGCGCTGGCCGCGCTGGCCGAGTTCGGGAGCGCCGCCGCCAGCCTGCATTCCACGGTGCGCGGGCGCCTGCGCATCGGCACCATCCTCGACCCCGAATTCACTCGGCTCGGTGCGTTTCTGCGCCAGCTCGTCGAGTCCAGCCCGCAGCTGGACACCGTGCTGCGCCAGGGCATGAGCGGCGAGGTGCTGGCCCGCATCGACGCGGGTGAGCTCGACGTCGGCTACTTTCTGGACCTGCCCGACGACCCGGTGGGCTCACCTTGGGCGCGCAAGACCCTCACCCGGTTCACTTACCGGGTGCTGGCGCCAGCCGGTTGGGGACCGCAGGTGCGCGGGCGCGACTGGAAGGCACTGGCCGCCCTGCCCTGGCTGGCCACTCCGCCGGCCAGCGCGCACCACCGGCTGCAGCGCCGGGTCTTCGGCCCGGGTTCGGTGACCGGCCTCGAGCCGCGCCGCGTGGCATTGGTCGACCAGGAGGCCTCCATGCTCGACCTGGTGCGCAGCGGCGTCGGCCTGAGCCTGGTGCGCGACGCCATCGCCATCCGGGAAGCGCAGGCACGCGGGCTGGTGGTCGCCGACCGGGTGTCGCTGGACTGCGAGCTGAGCTTTGTCTGCCGCGCCGAGCGGCGCGGCGAGCCGGTGATCGCGGCCGCCTGGGCAGCGCTCGAATCGGTCTGGGCCTAGGGCCATCGGACGAGGGTGATCGGCTGAAGCGTCGGCCGAATGCCGGAGCAGTTGCTGGAACGCGGTGCGCTCGCGGGCCCACTCAATGAGGCATCACAGAACATGCATTCCGCCATCAGGGAGACTTCGCCACGCTTCATAAGGAAGCTCCATGAACGCCGACGAATTTCGCGCTTGTCTTGACGAACTTTCCGCCCGCTTCAACGGAGGGCCCAGTCCCGTCCTTGAAGACGCGCATGAGATCGAGATGCAGGACACGGCCATCTGCCTGCAATGGAACGACACCGACGCCCGGATCGACGTCACCATTCCGCTGCCGGTGGTGATCGACACCGCCGCCGACCCGGTGCAGGCGCTGGGGCTGATGCGGTTGCTGCTGGAACACCACTGGTCGCCACCCGAAGGGCCGCAGCGGGTGGTCTTTGCGGTGATCGGCGACCTCGACGAGGTCGTCGCAACGGTGGCGCTCGACGCTGGCGCGGTCGACAGCGCCGACGACCTGCTGGACGAACTGGAGGAAGCGGTGGCCCGGGCCCTGGCCGCTTGGTACGAGGCCTGCGCACAGGTGCTGGCGCAAACCGCGGCCGAGGCCACCGACCGCGCCGGCGCAAGGCCCGCCGAGGCGCCCTTTCACCTGACGATCGCCTGATCCAGCCAGCGGGGTACACCATGATCCATGAAAGCAGCGGCTCCAGCCGCATCACCGGCAACAAGCCACCGGCCCGCCACGGCGTGGACCGGTCCCAGTCCCTGGTCCCGGCCCCGGCCAGGAACAAGGCCACCCGCCTCGGGTCGCACGGGGCCAGCCAGAAGCTCGTCCGGCGGAACCTGTCCGTGGACCTCCGGGGTGCGGCCTCGCGAAGGCCCGGCCCCGGCCCGCTCGACCGGCCGATCCTGCTGACCAACCCGCCGTCGACGCTGGAAGCGGATGACTCGATCTCGCCGCAGCAACTGGCGCAGCACGCCGCCACTCGCCACCGGGCCCCGCTGACCGACACCAACAAGACCATCGCCTATGGCAGCTGGAGCGTGGCGGTGGGGGGGCGTGGGACGAATTCGGTCGCCGATGGAAGCGCGGAGGCCGGCCTGGGTTTTGGCGTCCTGGCCGTCATCGGACAGGTCTACGACGCCTACAGCACCCATTCCGACGCCCGAAAAGCCAAGGACGACTTCGTGGCGGCTGGCCTGCTGTTGGCGCAGCAGGCGCCCGAACTGGCCGAGGCCAAGGCCCGATTGGCCAGGCTCACCCAGCCGGCCGACGGCGGCATCGCACCCGACCCCGACCAAGTGGCCGCCACCCAGCGGCACATCGAGGTCTGCGAGTTCAACATCAAGGCGCTGCAGACCCTGCGGAGCAACTACATCAAGGCCTACTACGGGGAGACGCAACAGGCGTGCATCGAGGCGCACCTGAAGCGGTTCGACGACGCCACCGCCGCCTTGTCCGATGACCTGGTTGCGATCGATCGGCTGGAACGGGCACTTCGGAACGCACAGGACAAGCTCGACGGCGTGATGGCCCTGCCGGGGGACGTCGACGGCGCCGACGCCGACGCGAAATTCCAGGCCGCCAAACTCAACGCCGAGTGCGTGCGGCTGCAGCTTCACCTCGACGCCGCCCACGATCGCCACGCGAGGCGAATCAATGCACTGCCCGATCTGCTGTCGATCAGCGCCATCAAGCGCGAGGTCCGGGCCGAGCTGACCGCGCTGAAGGCGGGGTTCCAGCCGGCGCTCGAAGCGGCCCGGGAGCCGCGGCTGGCGGCCGACGGGACAACGATCGATCCGGTGAAGGAACACCAGGAGAAGGTGGCGGCGCTCGAGGCCCGCTACCGGGCGCTGTCGCAGCCCGGTCCCCAAAAGCTGATCTTCAAGCCGTTCGATGGCCTCGCACACCAGGAGATCAAGCGCCTGCGCGATGTGGCGGTGCAAGGCACCCGGGGGGCGGTGGACCTGGGCGCGGCGGTGCTCAACGGCGTGGCCAAATTCGGCCAGGTGGCGGAAGCCGGCCTGGGCGCCCTGGACCTGGGCGTCGTGTCGCACGCGCTGGGCATCCCCATGGCGGTGTTCGACATCCAGGACGCGAACCTCGAGCTAAAGGCAGCCTCGGCCAGCAAGGAGGCCGCCCTGGTGAAGACCGCCACCGCGGCGAAGGTCGTGGCCAACATCGACGCGCCGGGCGCCACCCTCTCGCCCGCGCAGAAGGCCTTGACCAGGGCCGCCGCGCGGAGCGTCATGCGCATTCAGGGTCGGGCGCTTCGCGTGCAGCACCGCGCCTCTAATCAGGCGCACATTCGCGGCAACAAGGCCACCGCCAACCTGGGCATCGGTCCGTTGGGCATTGCGCTCACGACCGCGGCAATCGCCGTCGGCGTCACCGCCGCCGCGACCGTGTCGGCGGGTGTGCTGACCGCGCCTACGGTGGTGCTGGGCACGGCGGTCGGCGGGGCTTACATCGGCTCGGTGGGAACCCGCGCATGGCAGCGTGAACTGGCCAAGGACGCGCTCAAGCAGCGCCGCTGGGCCGCGCTGGCGTTCGTGCGGCGCTACGGCATCGAGGGGTACCGGCGCATGATCGGCGACATGGAATCCGGCAACCAGGCCGCGATCGCGTCGTGGTCGGTGACGCTCGACAGCCTGGCCACGGAACTGAAGCATGCACCGGGTGTCAGCGGACAGGCGCAAGAGGATTTCAACTGGTCACTGTTCACCCCGGAGCGCATCAAGGACAACGAGTTCCTGCTGGTGGATCTGCTGGCGCAGGGCCTGCACGGGCAGGCAAGGAACGGGGTGCCGATGGCCCGGAGCGACGAGGCCGCCGTGCTCAAGGCCTTGAAGATGCCGGTCGAGACCATCGAGTACATCCTCGGCAGCCACGAGGCCAAACCGACGCCGGCAGACCACCTTGCCGACACCCGGTTCCTGCTCTGCAACTTTTTCGGCATCAAGGACTACCCCGAGGACCGGCTTCCCCTGCACCTCAACACCACCCCGGCGCACAACGCGAAGGCCATGAACCGGCTGCTGGCCCACAGCAGCGACGCGCTGCACCACCTTGTGCGGTATCTCGCCGACCACCCTGACGCATCGCTGCGCGACATCCGCCGGACCTTTCGGGACGAGATGCCCGCGCTGCTGGCCGAACTGGCCTCACTGAGGTCCAGCGCGCAGTGCCACCACCTGATCGGACCGGCCGAGTTCATCGAGCTCCAGGCACACACCGGCAAGCTGTTGGCGCTGCGCGGTGCTTCGCCGGCCGACCCGTCGCCCCACAAAGGGAGCCGTCCGGCGCCACCGTCAAGCCACGAGCAGCTGGCGCTGGCCTACCTGCTCGAACTGCTGGCCGACCCGGCCCGGCTGGAGCCAGGCGCACAGGTGGCGCCGGCGGTGCCGCCCGCCTCGCTCGGGGACGTGGGCACCGGCCCGGCCCGCCTCAAGGACCTCAACAGCGCCATGAAGGCGCGCGGCGACGCGCTGCGGCAAAAGCAGGCCACCTCGGTGCAGGAACCGCCCGAGGAGGCGGACCCCTTCTCCACCGCCCTGGCCAACCGCCCGCCAAGCCGCTCGACAAGGGTCAGGCAAGGTGTCCAGTCGCACCTGCGGTCGAAATGGCCCAACCCGATGGGCACACCGCAGAAAACCATCGCCCGGTTGCAGGACCTGAAGGACCGGCACGACCCGCCAACGGCCGACGGAAAGGCCACCGAAGCGCTGGTGGACGACGTCAGCCAGATCCTGGCCGGCCTCACCTCGCGGGCGTTCGGGTCGGCAGACGGCACCACCACCCTTCCCATCGCCCTGCTGGAGAAAAGCACCGATGTCCTCGACCTGCTGATCGCCGAACTCGAACCGCGGCCAGCAGACGGGCCGCGAGGCACTCACCGCGAGCAAGCGTTGGCCCGGACGCTGCAAGCGCTGCTCGAGTCGATCGTGACCACGGCCGACACGACCGCCGACTGGATCAAGAAGGAGCGCCAGGGACTCACGGCGGAAGGGCAACCCAAGGCGTCCCGAAGCCTGGACCGCATGACCGAACGGATGGAGGGCCTGCGCGACCTCGCCACGCTGCTGCAGGGCGTGCTGTCGGACCCGGTGCTGTGGCGCCCGACCATGGAACGCCTGCAAAAGATGGGGGTTCGGCTGGAGGGGTTGCCGCCCGTCTGACGGATCGGCCCGACGGCGGGGGGAACCCGGCCCGCCATGAAGGAGTCATGATGGCATGCTTCATTCGGCTCCACCATGAACAATGCCCTTGCCCGCCGCCTTCGGCGCAGCGCCGTCGGCTTCGAGCGCCGGGTGCGCGAGGCGCCTGTCGGTGCGGCCGACCTGCGCCTGTCGCTGGCCGATCTCCTGCGCCTGCACGGGGACGCCTCGCTGCCGGTGCTGGTGATGCTGTTGTCGATGTTCACCCTGATTCCGGTCGGGGGCGCCGGTTGGTTCCTGAGCTTTTTCATCGTTGCCTTGGGCTGGGCCTGGGCGCGGGGGCGCGAGAACGTGGAGCTGCCGGGCGCCATCGGCGGGCTGACCCTCAACGAGAAATGGTCGCGCCGCAGCCTGCATGGGCTGGCCTGGGTGTACGCCCGCGCCAACCGCTGGCTGCGCCCGCGCTGGCAGGTCTGGCGCCACGACAGCACGCGCGGCTGGTGGGGCGCGTGGATCGCGGTCATGGCCGCCATCATTTTTCTGCCCCTGCCGTTCGGCAACGTGCTGCCCAGCCTGAGCCTGGTGCTGCTGGGGCTGGGCTGGCTGTTTCGCGACGGGCTGGCGCTGGTGGTGGCCACCACCGCCGGCGCGGGTGCGGTGGCCTACACCGTGGCGTTCGGCCAGGTGGCCGTCGACCTGGCGCTGCGCGCCTGGGGCTGGCTGGCCGGCTGACCCGCGCGGGGCGCTCGCGGGCGGCCCCCTAGAATCGGCCGATCCGCGCCGCGCCCGAACCATGAACCCACCCGCACCGGACGATTGCCCGCTCTATGTCGATCTCGACGGCACGCTGACCCCGAGTGACACGCTGCACGAGTCGGCCATGCTGTTCGTCCGCCAGAGCCCGTTCAACATGGTGCGCATGCTGCTCTGGTTGCCGCGCGGCAAGGCCGGGTTCAAGCGCGCCCTGGCCGACGCCGTGCTGCCCGATCCCGCCCACCTGCCGTGGCGACAGGACTTCGTCGACTTTCTCCGGGCCGAGCACCGGCGGGGGCGCACGCTGGTGCTGGCCAGCGCGGCCGACGAGCGCATCGTGCGGCGGGTGGCCGACCACCTGGGCGTGTTCAGCGACGCCATCGGCACCTCCGATCACACGCGAAACCTGAGCCGGGCGGCCAAGCAACAGGCCATCGACGCCCATGCGCGGGCGCAAGGCCACACGCGCTGGGCCTACGCCGGCAACAGCCACGACGACCTGCCGGTTTGGCAGGGCAGCGCCCAGGCGGTTGCAGTGAACGCGCCTGACGGCGTGCTGCAGCGCCTGCGCGCCCATCGCGAGCCTTCCCACGTGTTCGAGCGCGCGCCGCTGTCGCTCAAGACGGTGCTGCGCGCGATCCGCCTCAAGCAATGGTCGAAAAACGGGTTGCTGTTTCTGCCGCTGCTGGCCGCGCACTCGCTCGACCCCGGGTTGTGGCTGCAGTTGTTCGTGGCTTTCGTCGCCTTCGGCCTGTGTGCCTCCGCCACCTACCTGCTGAACGACCTGCTGGACCTGACCAACGACCGGGTGCACCGCATCAAGCGCCTGCGCCCGCTGGCCTCGGGCGCATTGCCGATTGCCACCGCCGTGGGGCTGGGCGCGGTGATGATCGTGGCGGCGTTCGCGCTGGCGCTCTGGGTCGGCGGCTCGTTTGCGGCCGTGCTGCTGCTCTACACCGCGCTCACGCTGGCCTACTCGATGGCCTGGAAGCGCATCGCCCTGTTCGATGTGCTGTTGCTGGCCTCGCTGTACACCCTGCGCATTGGCGCCGGCGCGGTGGCCACCGGGGTCGACCTGTCCAACTGGCTGCTGGCGATCTCGATCTTCCTGTTCCTGAGCCTGGCGCTGGTCAAGCGTTGCGCAGAGCTCGAAGAGGCGGTGGACGACAACCAGGCGCCCGCGCCGGGGCGTGGCTACCAGCCGCGCGACCTGCCGTCCCTGCGCGCCATGGGCATGGCCAGTGGCTTCATGGCGGTGCTGGTGCTGGCGCTCTACATCGATTCACCCAACAGCCGCGCCCTCTACGCCCAGCCCGACCTGCTGTGGGCGGCCGCGCCGGTGCTGCTGCTCTGGGTGATGCGCATCTGGCTCAAGACCGGGCGCCGTGAGTTGCATGGCGAAGACCCGCTGGCCTTTGCCCTGAAAGACCCGTTCAGCTGGGGCACCCTGCTGGTAATGGGTGCCATCGGCGTGGCGGCCACCGTGGGCGGGGTGGCGGCATGAAGGGCGTGGCGCTGGCGCTGGCGGTTTTCTGCGTGCTGCTGTCGTCGGCCGCGCAACTGGCGATGAAGCGGGGGCTGGCCCCGGGCCCGGCATCGGGCACCGCCGACGTGGCGGGCACTTACCTACAGGCCTTCACCAGCCCGATGGTCTGGCTGGGGCTGGTGCTTTACGGTGCCAGCGCCGTGCTCTGGCTCTGGGTGCTTTCCCGGCTGGACGTGTCGCTGGCCTACCCGCTCGTGAGCCTGGGCTTCGTGGTCACCATGCTGCTGGGCGTGCTCTGGCTGGGCGAGCCCTTCTCCTGGGTGCGGGTGGCCGGCTGCACCCTCATCGTCATCGGCGTGAGCCTGCTGGCGTTCGACGCGCGTTGACCTCACTGCACACCGCACACGGCCAGACTCCTCGCACATGAACGCAGACGACACATCGATCGCGGCAGCCCGCCGCTTGTTCTGGTCGGCACTGGGCCTCACGCTGTTGCTCAAGGTCGTGCTGGCGGCGCTGTTCCCCTTCACCGGCGACGAAGCCTTCTTCTTCCAGTGGGGCGTGCACCCGGCCTGGCACTACTCCGACCACCCGCCGCTGGTGGGCTGGCTGCTCGCGGTGCTGCACCGGATCAGCGACGAACCGCTGGTGCTGCGCAGCGTGACGCTGCTGGTCACCAGCGCGATCGCGCTGGTGATCGTCGACCTGCTGCGCCGCCTGCTGCCCGAAGACCGGGAAGCCGCCGCCTGGCTGGCCGGTGCGGTGTACCTCGCCATGCCCTGGAGCTGGATGTTCGTGCTGGTGACCACCGACACGCCGCTGATCCTGTTCATGGCGCTGTCGTTCTGGGCCTACGTGCGCGCCGACACCGCCGACCGCAGCACGCCCTGGTACCTGCTGTGCGGGGCGCTGCTGGGCGCCGCATTCTTCAGCAAGTACTTCGCCGCGCTGCTGGGCTTCGCCTACGCCGCGCACGCCTGGGGCTGGCGGCGCGAACGCTGGTGGGCGCCGTTCCTCATCCTGCTCACCGCGCTGCCCGCCATCGCGGGCAACCTCTGGCTGAACGCCACGCACGGCTGGAGCCACATCATGTTCAACGTCTTCAACCGCAACGAGGCATCGGCCTGGTCGGTGGAGACGTTCGTCACCTATCTGGCCATGGCGCTCTACCTGTTCACGCCCTGGTGGGTGTGGCGGGCCCTGCGATCGCGGTCGCCAGTGGGCGTGAGCGCCAACACCCGCACCACGCTGGCGGTGCTCTGCCTGTTTCCGCTGGTGGTGTTTGCGCTGCTGGCCACGCGCCGCACCATCGGGCTGCACTGGGTGCTCGGCTTCGTGCCGGTGTTCGTGGTGTGGGCGGGGTTGCGCACCGACGTGCGGCCGCTGCGCCGCCTGCTCGGCTACACGGTGGCCTTGTCGGTGCCCCACCTGATCGTGGTGGTGGGCATCGCGCTGTCGCCACTCTCCTGGTGGTCCGGCACCCGGCTGCACGACCGGGCGGTGTTCCTGCGCGAGACACCGGCGGTGGTGGCGGCCCTGCAGCGCGACCTGCCGCCCGGCGCCACGCTGATGGCGCACGCCTACAACCCGGCCGCCGTGCTGGCGTTTCACCACCGCCAGTACGTGCCGGTGTTCGGGCCGGGCCGCCACCACGCACGGCAGGACGACCAGATCGTCGACTTCCGGGTGTTCGAAGGGCGGCCGATCCGCGTGTTCCAGTACGACGAGCCTGATCTGTCGGCCTACGCACCCTACTTCGAGCGCGTGACCAAGCGCCCGATCGAGGTCGAGGGCGTCCGGTTCTGGGCGGTGGACGGCGAGGGTTTCCGGTTTGCGCCTTACCGCGAGCGGGTGCTGGCCGCGGTGGCGCGCGACTTCCACGACATTCCGCGCTGGTTGCCCGTGCTGGGCAACCCGTTCTGCGAGCGCTACGGCTTTGGCGACTGCGCGCCCGGCAGGCCCTGATCAGGAAACCCGGCCAACCCCACTGGTTGGCCGGCGCTCATTCGGCGACCACGAACGGCACCCGGGGCGCCACCGCGCACAGGGGCTCGTACGCAATGGTGCCGGCCGCGTGCGCCACATCGTCCACCGGCAACACCGCACCGTGGGCAGAATGCCCCCAAAGCACCACCTCGCTGCCGATCTGCGCCTGCGGCACCGGCGTCAGATCCACCATGGTCATGTCCATGCTGACCCGGCCGACGGTGCGGGTGCGCACACCGTCCACCAGCACCGGCGTGCCGGTGGGCGCGTGCCGCGGGTACCCGTCGGCGTAACCACAGGCGATCACGCCCACCCGCATGGGTCCGGTCGCGGTGAAGGTGGAGCCATAGCCCACCGTGTCGCCGGCCTGCAGCGACTGCACCCCGATGACCCGGGTGGACAGCGTCATGGCGGACAGCAAGCCCCAGTCGGCCGCGGTGTGCTCGGGGTGGTCGGGTGCGCCGCCATACAGCGCAATGCCCTGGCGCACCCAATCGGCACCCAGGTTGGCCGCACCCTGGAGGGCAGCGCCGGCATGGCGGAGGACGGCGGCGCTGTTGCACAGCGTGCGCTCGCCGCCCAGGTCGGCACCGGCGTGTTCGAAAGTGGCCACCTGGTGTGCGATGCCTCGCGCGCCGTCGGCGTCGCTGAAATGCGTCATGAGGGCGATTTCCTCGACCTGCGGCAGCGCGTTCAGGCGGGCCCACGCGGCCCGAAAGGCCGAGGGCGTGAAGCCCAGGCGGTTCATGCCGCTGTTGAGCTTGAGGAACACCTTGTGCGGCTGGTGCGTCTTGTGGGCGGCCAGCCAGTCGATCTGCTCGCTGCAGTGCACCACGTGCCACAGGTTCAGCCGCGAACAAAGCTCGAGGTCGCGGGGCTCGAACACGCCCTCGAGCAGTAAAACCGGGCCACGCCAGTCCAGCGCACGGATGCGCTCGGCCTCTTCCAGGTCCAGCAGGGCAAAGCCGTCGGCCCCGCGCAGCCCTTCGAACGCGCGCTCGATGCCATGGCCGTAGGCGTTGGCCTTGACCACGGCCCAGACCCGGGCGTCGGGTGCGCGGTCGCGCGCGACCTGCAGGTTGTGGCGCAGCGCGCCGGTGTGGACGGTGGCAAGAATGGGGCGGGGCATGGCGTGAGAAATGTCAAGGAGCGCGCCGATGGCCCGGGCGGCGGACCGGCAAACACCCTGTGATGCCCGACCCGCATGCTATAACCCGCGCCACCTCTGGAGACAACCCGCGAACTGTCGCACAAACGGGTGTCGGCGCCCCCCGTCAAGGCGCCGCCCCTGGCCGCCCGACAGCGCGAATCATCGCCATGAAGCGCGGCTTCTACACCATCATGACGGCGCAGTTCTTCAGCTCGCTGGCAGACAACGCCCTGTTTGTCGCCGCGATCGAGCTGCTGCGTTCCCGCCAGGCACCGGAATGGCAGAGCGCGGCGCTGGTGCCCATGTTTGCCCTGTTCTACGTGCTGCTGGCGCCCTTCGTGGGGGCCTTCGCCGACGCCCGGCCCAAGGGGCAGGTGATGTTCATCAGCAACGCGATCAAGGTGGTGGGCTGCCTGCTGATGCTGTTCGGCGTGCACCCCCTGCTGGCCTACACGCTGGTGGGCCTGGGCGCGGCGGCGTATTCGCCGGCCAAGTACGGCATCCTCACCGAGCTGCTACCACCTTCCCAGCTGGTCAAGGCCAACGGCTGGATCGAGGGCCTGACGATCGCGTCGATCATCCTGGGCGTGCTGCTGGGCGGGCAACTGGTGGGGCCGGCCGTGGCCTCATGGCTGCTGGCCATCGACATGCCGGGCATCCACACCGCGCCGCAGGCCGCCATTGCCCTGCTGGTCGGCGTCTACGTGCTGGCCGCCATCTTCAACCTGCGCATCCCTCTGACCGGCGTCACGCCCCGGCCCATGCCGCGCAACCCGGTGGTCCTGCTGCCCGACTTCTGGACCTGCAACCTGCGGCTGTGGCGCGACCGGCTGGGCCAGATCTCGCTGGCCACCACCACGCTGTTCTGGGGCGTGAGCGGCAACCTGCGCTACATCGTGCTGGCGTGGGCCGCGGCGGCGCTGGGTTACGGCACCACCCAGGCATCGGCGCTGGTCGGCGTGGTGGCGCTGGGCACCGCCGTGGGCGCGGTGGTGGCGTCGATGCGCATGCGGCTGGACCAGGCCACGCGGGTGATCCCGCTGGGCATCGGCATGGGCTTGCTGGTGGTGCTGATGAACTTCATCGACAACGTCTGGGTGGCCGCGCCCTTCCTGGTGCTGCTCGGCGGCCTGGGGGGGTTTCTGGTGGTGCCGATGAACGCGCTGCTGCAGCACCGCGGGCACAACCTCATGGGCGCGGGCCGGTCGATCGCGGTGCAGAACTTCAACGAGCAGGCCTGCATCCTCGGCCTGGGGGCGATCTACACGGTCTCGACCGGCATGGGGCTGTCGGCCTTCGCGGCCATCAGCCTGTTCGGCCTGCTGGTGGCCGGCACCATGGCCGTCATCGGGGCATGGCACCGCCGCAACCAGCGCGATCACGCGCACGAGCTCGACCGCCTGCTGGAGATCGCGCGCCGCGACGACCTGCACGGCTGACCGGGCACCCTTGCGGGCAGGTCAGAAAGAGCCGACGTTGGTGGGGGCGAAGCCGTTGAGGTTGACCAGGCGGTGCTGGGCGAGCACCTTGTACAGGTCGGCCTCGCTCACCGAGCGCGACAGGTAGCCATCGGCACCCGCCAGACCGGCTTTCATGCGGTCCATGCTGCCCGCCGTGGGCGCAAACAGGATGACCACCGGCGAGCCCTTGGGCCCCTTGGACTGCTTGGCCCAACGGCAGATGGTGAATGCGTCGGGCTGGCCACCCAGGCGGTCGATGATGACCAGGCGGTAGGGATGCGCATCGAGCATGGCCTGCGCCTGCGAGGGCTCGCGGCACCAGTCGATTTCGAGGTCGTACTTGCGAAAGCGCTTGAGCAGGATGCGCCCCTCGACCAGGCTCTGCCCGACCAGCAGCGCATCGCCGCGCGCCACCTCGGCCATGGCCGCATCGCCACGGCCCGAGCGGGTGGCCTGGGCGCGCGTGGCACGCGCCTTGGGCGCCGGCGGGGCCACGTTGAGCAGTTCATCGAGATCGCCGAAATCGGTGGCGCCGCGCAAGGGGATGCGCACCGTGCCGGACGCCGGGGCGCGAGCGGCCACGGCCGGCGCGGTCACCGGTGCCGGAACGGGCGCCGGGGCCGGGGCCGGTGCGAGCGCTGGCGCTGCCGCCCGGCGCGCCGCCGCGGCGTCCATGGCCCGGATCTCGTCCCGGGTCATCGGTCGCGTCGGGGGGAAATCGGTGTCGGGGAAGCGGCGCCGCGGGCGCGCCGCCGGGGCCATGGCGACGCCAGCCACCGGCTTGCCACTGGCCAGGCGCATGCTGACATCCAGCCCCTGGAGCTGCGAAGCCTTGAACGGCTCGGTCGCGGGGAAGTTGGTGGCGGGGGGCGGGGAAGCGGCGGCCGCGCGCGCGGTGCTCAGCCCGACCAGGGCGTCCAGCGACCCGAGCAACGAGACAAAACGCACCGGCCGGGGCTGGCGCGGCCAACCCGTGCCACCGTCGCTGCCGCCGATGAGCAGCACCCGCCCGGGCAGGCGCGCGCCCTGCACCAGCATCAGGGCCTGTGCGTTGTCGGCGTTGACCAGCAGGATCTGGGCGTCAAGCACCTCCTCCTGCACCTGGTAGGCCGGTGGCCGCCTTGCCGCCAGCCGGAAGAACGAATCGAAGGTGGCACTTTCGCTCTGGGAAAACCCGACGAGTGCCACGGTGTAGGCCGCCCCCATGCCTGCTCCACGGTGATTGGGTGAGTTTGCTTACGTTCTGAAACCGCTCGCAGTATGGCGTGGAGGGCGACTTTTTGGTGCACACACCCGCAACACAGGGCCGCTTGTGTGATGATTTTGTCGCACACCCAACACCCCGGCCGTCCAGAAGGAGCATTCATGCCCGGCATTCACGACTTTGAAGCCTTGTCCATCGACGGAAAAACCGTGCCCTTGAGCCAGTTCCGGGGCAAAGCCATGCTGATCGTCAACACCGCCAGCGCATGCGGCTTCACGCCGCAGTTCGGCGGCCTGGAGAAACTGCACGAAACCTATGGCGCCCGTGGCCTGGTGGTGCTGGGGTTTCCCTGCAACCAGTTCGGCTCGCAGGACCCCGGCAGCAACGAGGAAATCGCCGGCTTCTGCCAGCGCAACTACGGCGTGAGCTTTCCCATGATGGCCAAGATCGACGTGAACGGCGCCGACGCCCACCCGCTGTACCGCTGGCTCACCGCCGAAGCGCCGGGCCTGCTCGGCAGCAAGGCCATCAAGTGGAACTTCACCAAGTTCCTGGTCGGCAAGGACGGCCAGGTGATCAAGCGGTACGCGCCGCAGGACGCACCGGAAAAGCTGGCCGGCGACATCGAAGCGGCACTCAAGGGCTGAAGCCCTCGGGATCGGGCAGACGCCACCGCTAGAAGTAGCGCCACGCATACACCCGGTCCGGGGTGATGGCGGCGCCGCGTTCGGCGCCCTCGGGCGCGGCGATGCCCGCATCGATGAAGGCCTGGCCGAACGCGGCGCGGCAGAGCTGGCAGGTGTCGGGGTCGGCGGGCAGGCCGGCGGGCGCCGCGTCGCGCCAGACATCGAGGTAGGGCACAGGCGCCTCCAGAAACGCATGCAGGTGCTCGCCCGAGATGAATCCCCGCTCGGCGAGTCCCCGCATGGCGTCTTGCGCCAGCGCCTGCAGCAACTCGGGGTCCCCCGCACCCGCCTCGGCGAGCGCCAGCGCGTCGCCATGGGCTTGCAGGGCCAGTTCGACGAAGCGGCCCTGCAACTGGTGTTCGATGGCTTCGGCCCGATCCCGTGCCTGCTTCTGCGCATGGGTGGGCGGCAAGCCATTGCGAAGGCGCTCATCGACGCGCTCCCGGTGCCGGTCCCGGCCGACCACCCGGCAGGCGGCATCGAGCACGTGGCGGGCGGCGCTCTGGTCTGCGGGCATGTCTTTGGTGTATCTGCGCACGGTTGGGCATCCTGACGGGAACAAGGGCCGATCAGCGGGGAGGTCGGCGAAGCAGTCTAGGCCGGGGCGGTGGCCGATACCCGGCCTAGGATGCCCGGCTAGGCCCTCCGGCCGTTGCGGGCGGCGCGCCGGCTCCTCACACTGAACCACGGTGCGGCACAAGGCGCATCACGGTCGCAGGGAGAACCCACCACCCCAGAGGTGCTCCATGCATGCCAATTCCCTCGGCAGGGTCCGTTCGCGATCGGCACCCGCCCGCCTCGCCACCCCCATCGAAGCGGCGATCCCTGATCGCCTTCAATGCGCCACGGTGCGCTTTCAGCGGGCGCTTGACGGAGCGCGGGCGCACCTTGCGCCAGAGCTTCTCCACGACTTGTCGCAAGTGGCCCACCACGGTGGCGACCTGCTGCGCATGGACGAGATGCCCTCGGGCGCGCCATCGCAGGATGGCGAGACCGCGCTCGACGAGGTGATGGCTGCCCTCAACGAGGTGCGTGCCGCGCATGGCACACCGCTGGCGGCCATTGCCTTGCCCGCGGGATTGAAGCGTTTGCCCAAGTGGCTTGCGCACTTTGACGGCCTGCAGCGCCTGAGCGTGCCGCACTTCCGGGGCCGGCAGCTCGACGCGCGGCCGATGGGCGGATTGCTGGAGCTTGATCTGGGTGAACTGATGCCGCGCGAGATGACGCTGCGCCTGCCGACGGCATGCGGGCTGAAGGTTTCGCATCCGGATCAGCGCCCGCCCAGAAAGGTGGCGATGCCGCGCGCAGACCACGTCAAGCTTCAGCTGCACTGGCGGGCGTTGAATTTCAATGGCGCGGTGCAGCGCAAGGAAGCCCCCAAGGAAAACTACTTCTGCCGCCACCTGGCGATCGAGAAGATCCGCCTCTGGGGCGAGGAACCGCTGCGCAAGGCCATCGGCGATGCGGGCGAAGACCCCTTGACCAGCCGCTCGGGCATTGCGCAGGTCATGGGCACCGACACCGAGGTGCTCTACCTCGCGCTGGACGACCACCCGTGCCACGCAGACCTGGTGGCGCATTCACAGTGGGGCGCCTTCGCAGAGCACCAGTTTGCGCAAATGGCGCAGCAGGGACAGGGCGTGGCGTTCGCCATCATGAACACCCGCTACCACGTGCTGGCGTTGCGCTTCGACGCCAGCGGCCCGGGCGCGCCAAGGATCGAGTGCTGGGACCCCAACTTCGCCAACGTCAGTTGCATCAGCCAGGCCCCTTTCGGCTTCAACGCGCTGCTTCAGGACCCGGATCGGCTCACAGCGCCCTATTTCGGACAGGCCAGCGAGCCCATGGGCACGTCGCTTCACACCAAGATCGTCTTCATCGCGGACCCCCTGGACCCGGCCGGCAGCATTGCCGGCAAGCCATCCGGGCGCAGGGTCTCGCTGGCACACGCCGACCTTCCACACGCGTGGCACCCTGAGCTCGTCCGCGAGCTGGTGGGCCACGGGTTTGCGTCCAGGGAACTGCAGCAGCACCTGATCGACTTCATGGCGATGAAGGGCCTGTCGGCGGAGGATGCCAGGACCGTGCTCAGAGGCGACAGCCCCAGCGGATTCCCGGCCTTGTTCGCGGCCGCCGAGCGGGGTCACCCGCAACCCTTTCGCGACATGGGCGCGGTGCTGCAGGTGGCATTCGGCAAGGGTCTGCTCAAGGAGCCCGACGTGTTGAAGATCCTGGCGGCCAGCTGCGCTGGCGGCCAGGCCATGGGCAGGGCGTTTGCGCTGGGACACCACCAGGTCATCACCGCCATGGGCAGCACGGTCCTCCAGCTGGTGAATCAAGGCACGCTCAAACCCCGCGCGGCCTACCACCTGATGAGGGCCACCAACAGGGACGGGAACGACCTTGTGCACCAGATCAAGGACAAGCGGTCCGCCAAGGCGCTCATGAAAGCGCTCAAGGCGCTTCGGGCGCACAGGGCGATCGAGAAGGAAGACTTCAAGGAACTGATGGAGGAGGTCGAGGAAAGACTGCACACCTTGCGCCAGGATGCCAGGACCCGGCGGGCACCCGCTGCCGCGGCGTTGAAACACGACCCGTCGTCACGGGTGTGACCGGGCAATAAGGCAGGTCAGCGACGATCGGTCCGGGCCTCAGAGCACGCGGAGCAGGCCGGCCACGATCCAGGGCAGCGCCACCGCGCTGAACAGGGCGCTCAGGCCCATGGCAAGGCCGGCGAAGGCGCCCATTTCCTCGCTGACCTGAAACGCCCGCGCGGTGCCGATGCCGTGGGCGGCCGTGCCGAGCGCAAAACCCCGCACCGCCGGTTCGTTGATGCGCAGGGCGTCGAACAGGAAACGGGCGCTGGCCGCGCCCACGATGCCGGTGCTGACCACGAGCACGGCGGTGAGCGAGGGCAGGCCGCCGATCTTCTCGGCAATGCCCATGGCCACAGGCGTGGTGACCGATTTGGGCGCCAGCGACGCCAGCGTGGCCGGTGAGGCGCCGAGCGCCCAGGCCACGCCGATGGCCGTGACCGTGGCGGCCAGCGTGCCCACCACCAACGCACCGATCAGGGGAAGCGCCAGGCGCCGCAGCCGGCCCGCCTGCTCGAACAACGGCACCGCCAGCGCCACGGTGGCAGGCCCGAGCAGGAAGTGCACGAACTGGGCGCCTTCGAAGTAGCGCGCGTACGGCGTGCCGGTGGCCCACAGCAGCGAGGCCAGCAGCACCACCGAGATGGCCACCGGGTTGGCCAGCGGGTTGAAGCCGCTGCGCCGGTAGAGCATGAACGCGCCTTGGTACACCAGCAGCGTGACCGTGAGCCCCAGCAACGGCGTGGCCGACAGGTACACCCAGACATCGGCCAGCCGCTGGGGTGTTTCGGCGTTCATCGGGCCGCGCGCTTCATGAGCCAGATCATGGTGAAGGCCGCACTGGCCAGGCCCACCAGGGTGCTGATCACCAGCGCCACGCCGATGGCCAGCGCCTCGTCGCCGAGCCGCTGCAGGTGCTGCATGACGCCCACGCCGGCGGGCACGAACAGCAGCGACAGGTGCTGCAACAGCGTCTGCGCCGTGGGCTTGATGGCCTCGATCCAGGCCGGGCGCAGACCCAATCCCGCCAGCAGCAGGGCGAGGCCCGCCACCGGTCCGGGCACCGGCGCCCCGGTGACCAGCACCGCGGCCTCACCGATCAGCTGGAACACAAGCAGGGTGGCCAGCGCGGGGATCATCGGCGCTCAGCCTTGCAGGGCCTCGTCGAGCAGTTCGACCCAGTGCCGCACCGGTGTGCCGGTGCCGCTTTGCAGGTGGGTGATGCATCCGATGTTGGCGCTGGCAATCACCGTCGGTTTCAGGTCGCCCAGGTGGCCCAGTTTTCGGTCGCGAAGCGTGGTGGCGATCTCGGGGTTGAGCACCGAGTAGGTGCCGGCCGATCCGCAGCACAGGTGGGATTCGTTGCGCGCCACCTGCACCGTGAAGCCGAGCGCGCCCAGGTGCTGCTCGACACCCCCGCGCAGCTTCTGGCCGTGCTGCAGGGTGCAGGGCGGGTGGAAAGCCACCACCTGCTGCGCGTCGGGCGAGCGCTGCAGCCGGGGCTTGAGCGCCGGCACCAGGTCGGGCAGCAACTCGGACAGGTCGCGCGTGAGTTCGCTGATCCGGGCGGCCTTGTCGGCGTAGGCAGCGTCGTCGCGCAGCAGGTGCCCGTATTCCTTGACCGTGACACCGCAGCCCGACGCGTTCATCACGATCGCCTCGACCCCCTGCGACACCAGCGGCCACCAGGCGTCGATGTTGGCGCGCATCTGCTCGAGGCCGCCGGCCTGGTCGTTCAGGTGGAACTTCACCGCGCCGCAGCAGCCCGCTTCGGGCGCCACCAGCGTCTGGATGCCGGCGGCATCGAGCACGCGCGCGGTGGCGGCGTTGATGTTGGGCGCCATGGCCGGTTGCACGCAGCCGGCGAGCATGAGAACGCGGCGCGCGTGGGTGCGCGTGGGCCAGGCCCCCGCCGGGCGGGGCGCGGGCACCTTGGCCTTCAGCGATGCAGGCAGCAGGCCACGCACCGCCTGACCAAGCTTCATGGCCGGGCCGAACAGGGGCGAAGGCAGGCCTTCCTTGAGCATCCAGCGCACGGTCCGCTCGGCGGCCGGGCGCGGCACCTTGGCATCGACCACGGCGCGACCGATGTCCACGAGATGGCCGTACTGCACGCCGCTCGGGCAGGTGGTCTCGCAGTTGCGACAGGTCAGGCAGCGGTCCAGGTGCTGCTGAGTCTTGCGCGTGGGTTGTGCGCCTTCCAGCACCTGCTTGATGAGGTAGATGCGGCCGCGCGGGACGTCGAGCTCATCGCCGAGCAGCTGGTAGGTCGGGCAGGTGGCGGTGCAGAAGCCGCAGTGCACGCACTTGCGCAGGATGGCCTCGGCCTCGCGGCCGGCGGCGGTGTTCTGGAACTCGGGGGCAAGCTGGGTCTGCATGTCAGAACAGCGTGGGACCGGCGAACACGCCCTGCGGGTCGAAGGCGGCCCGCAGGCGCTGCATGATGGCCGCCAGGGCGGGTGAAGGGGTGTCGAAGCGGCGCACGCCACCGTCGCCGGTGGAGGCTGCCCGGAACAGCTGCGCATGTCCACCCACCGCATGGACGGCCGCCCGGATGTGGGCTGCCGCCGCGGCGGGCGCCCACAGCCAGCGCTGGGCGCCGTGCCATTCAATGAGCTGGGCGTGTTCGGGCAGCAGCGGCCGGGCCGTCTGCGGGACCGACAGGCGCCACAACCCATGGTCGGGCGCCGGTGCCTGGGTGAAGAACGGCAGGCGGTGTTCGCGGCAGTCGATCCAGTCGCCTGCGGCCTGGGCGTTCTGCATGCGCTGCCCGCCGTGTTCGCGCAGCAGCCGTTCACAGGCCGCGTCCACGGCAGCCACCGCCCCGCGCAGGCGCAGGAACAGCAGCTCGGGGCTGCCCGGCGCCGTGTCGTCGCGCACCCAGCAACTGGCGTTCAGGGGCAAAGGCTCACCGCCCCAGCGGTGCAGCCGCTCAAGCGCCCGGTCCTGGTCGACCTCGAACACCAGCGTGGCTTCGGCGGGCGCCACCGGCAGCACCTTGAGGCTCACCTCGGCGATCACGCCGAGCTGACCCCAGCTGCCGGCGAGGGCGCGGCTCACGTCGTAGCCTGCCACGTTCTTCATGACCTGGCCACCAAAAACGAGCTTTTCGCCTTTGCCATTGACCAGCTGCACGCCAAGCACGTAATCGCGCAGGCCGCCCACGCTGGCGCGGGCGGGGCCGGCCAGACCGGCGGCGACCATGCCGCCCACGGTGGCGCCAGGGCCGAAGTGCGGCGGCTCGAAGGGCAGGCACTGGCCGTGATCAGCCAGCGCCGCTTCAAGCTCGGCCAAGGGGGTGCCGCCCCGCGCGGTGATCACCAGCTCGCTCGGCTCGTGGCTCAGGATGCCGGTGCAGGCTTGAAGGCTGAGCGGCTCGGCGTCGACCGGGCCGGTCATGAAGGCCTTGGTGCCGCCGCCCTCGATGCGCAGGCGCCGGCCGGCAGCGGCGGCTCCGCGCACGCGGTCGCAGAGTTCGGAGGTGGGATCGGCCACGGTGCTGGACATGGCGGCGATGGTAGTCGCCGGCCCGGGCACCGCCCTTGAATTTTTTGCACGGCCGGGTGCAAACCCGCGGGCGGCCCTTCAGGGAGGGTTCAGGGCGAGGCATGGCCGAGGCAGGCACCGGCATTGGGCCGGCCCTTGCACTCGCGCCGCAGGCGGGTGGCCCGTGCGGCAGGGCTTTCTTCGGAGGGTGCCTTGTGAAACGTGACCTTGGAGGGCAGCTTGCGCGGCGGCGGATCGGTGCTGGCCGACGCCGCGTGGGCAAAGGTGGTCACCAGCAGGGTGACGGCAAGCAGGCGCATCGCAGGCTTTCAGTGTGTGACAGGCGCCATGCTAGATGCGCCGCCCGCCGGGTTCTCCCCGGGGTTCAGGCGCAAAAAAGCCCGCGGGCCGGAAGGCGCCGCGGGCCAGGGGGTTGATGCCCCCCCGCCACAAGCGGAGGGCAACCCTGGAGGAGATCAGCGGTTGTAGGCGGTCTCGCCGTGCGAGGTGATGTCGAGGCCTTCGCGCTCGGCTTCCTCGGTCACGCGCAGGCCCATGACCATGTCGACGATCTTGTAGGCGATGAAGGCCACCACCGACGACCAGACCATGGTGATCACGACACCTTCGGCCTGGATCAGCAGCTGGCTGCCGATGGAGTAGCCGTCGCCCTTGACGCCACCCAGCGAAGCCGCCGAGAACACGCCGGTGAGCAGGGCACCGACGATGCCGCCGACGCCGTGCACGCCGAACACGTCGAGCGAGTCGTCTGCACCCAGCATCTTCTTCAGGCCGCTCACGCCCCACAGGCAGAGGAAGCCGGCGATCAGGCCGATGATGATGGCGCCCATGGGGCCCACGGTGCCGCAGGCCGGGGTGATGGCCACCAGGCCGGCCACCGCGCCGGACGCAGCGCCCAGCATCGAGGCCTTGCCCTTGCCCAGCGCTTCACCGATGCACCAGGCCAGCACCGCGGCAGCGGTGGCGACCAGGGTGTTGATGAAGGCCAGGGTGGTGCCACCGTTGGCTTCGAGGTTGGAGCCGGCGTTGAAGCCGAACCAGCCCACCCACAGCAGCGAGGCACCGACCATGGTCAACGTCAGGCTGTGTGGCGCCATCGATTCCTTGCCGTAGCCGATGCGCTTGCCGAGCACGTAGGCACCGACCAGACCGGCCATGGCGGCGTTGATGTGCACCACGGTGCCGCCGGCGAAGTCCAGCGCGCCCTTGTCGAACAGGTAGCCACCGGCGCCCCAGACCATGTGGGCGATCGGGATGTAGCTGAAGGTGAACCACAGCGCGCAGAACAGCAGCACCGAGCCGAACTTGATGCGCTCGGCGAACGAGCCCACGATCAGCGCGCAGGTGATGCCGGCGAAGGTGGCCTGGAAGGCGATGAAGATGTACTCGGGGATCATCACGCCGGCGGTGAAGGTCGCGGCGAGCGAGTCGGGCGTGACGCCCAGCAGGAACACCTTGTCGAGGTTGCCGATGATCAGGCCTTCGCCGCCGAACGCCAGGCTGTAACCGTACACGGCCCACAGCACGCTGATCAGCGAGAACACCACCATCACCTGCATCAGCACCGACAGCATGTTCTTGCTGCGCACCAGGCCGCCGTAGAACAGCGCCAGGCCGGGGATGACCATCATGATGACGAGGATGGTGGCGACCATCATCCAGGTGACGTCGCCTTTGTCGACGGTTTCCTTGGGCGCTTCTTCAGCCGCGGCAGGGGCGGCTTCGGCAGCGGCCGGAGCGGGTGCCGCGGCCGGAGCGGCTTCGGCGGGTGCCGGGGCCGCAGCGGGGGCGGCAGCGGCCGGGGCTTCGGTGGTCGGCGCCGGCGCCGTTTGGGCAACGGCTGCGCCGCCGATGGCCAGGCCCAGGCCCAGCATCAAGGTCACGAGCAATTTCTTCATGGGAGTGACTCGGTTGAATGGGATGTGGGACTCAGATCGCCTCGTTACCGGTCTCGCCGGTGCGGATGCGGACCACCTGCTCGAGGGGAGAGACGAAGATCTTTCCGTCGCCGATCTTTCCGGTGCGCGCGGCACCTTCGATCGCCTCGATGACGCGATCGACCAGCTCGTCCGCGACGGCTGCCTCGATCTTCACTTTCGGCAGGAAGTCGACCACGTACTCCGCGCCTCGGTAGAGCTCGGTGTGGCCTTTCTGGCGACCGAAACCCTTGACTTCGGTGACGGTGATGCCCTGCACGCCCACACCGGACAGTGCCTCGCGCACCTCGTCCAGCTTGAACGGCTTGATGACGGCTGAAACCATTTTCACGACGATCCCTCCAGGGGTTGGTTGATCTGGTCAAGGCATAAGCAGCTTGTGTGCCAAGTTGTGTCATTGCCGCCCGACGGCACCGGGCACCAGCGCGAAGCAGACAGGGGCCCGGGCAGCGACAGACGGTCCTGGAAGCACCAATCAGGTGCCCTTGTGCGCCAACAGGGTGCGTCGCCCTCGCCCGTGCCGGCGTTCGTGGCCCGCCACGCGGTCCCGCACCGCGCCAATGCGCACCACCGTGGCGCCCCACACCCCCACGGGTGTCGAGCCGCCCGCGCTCGCACAATCGCCAGCCGCGGTGGCCATGCAGGCCGCCCGCGCAACAAGGAACCCATATGGCGCTGGCGCGCGTGCACAGCCGTGCATTGCAGGGGCTGCAGGCCCGACCGGTGGGTGTCGAGGTGCACCTGGCCAACGGACTGCCCAGCTTCACCCTGGTGGGGCTGGCCGACACCGAGGTGAAGGAGGCGCGCGAGCGGGTGCGAGCCGCCATCGCCCACAGCGGGCTGGAGTTTCCGGCCAGCCAGCGCATCACGGTCAACCTGGCGCCGGCCGATCTGCCCAAGGACTCCGGCCGGTTCGACCTGCCGATCGCCCTGGGCATCCTGGCGGCCAGTGGCCAGATCGACGCCGAGGCGCTGGCCCACTGGGTGTTCGCGGGCGAACTGTCGCTCGGGGGGGAATTGCGGCCGGTGCGCGGTGCGCTGGCGATGGCGCTCGGTCTGGCCCGGGAAGCGCAGCCCCTGACCCTGGTGCTGCCGACCGGAAGCGCCGAAGAAGCGGCGCTGGTGCCCGGGGTTCGCGTGGTGCGGGCGCGCCATCTGATCGACGTGGTGGCGCGGTTTCGCCGCGAGCAACCCGAGACCGGCGAGGACACCGGCTGGTCGCTGGTGCCATCGCGCCCTTGCCAGGAGGGCCCGGCCGGGCCCGATCTGGCCGATGTGCGCGGGCAGGTGGGTGCGCGGCGCGCGCTCGAGATCGCCGCCGCCGGCGGACACAGCCTGCTTATGTTTGAGACCTATTAGACCCTACTTAGTCGAAGACCGAGCTGCACCTCTTCGCAGATCCGTCGCAGCCGAACCGGGTTGTCTTCGACGTACCGAGCCGTCATTCCAACGCTGCTATGGCCCATCAGAGTCGATACCGCTTTGATGTCGACGCCCTTCTCGATCAGTGAAGTAGCGAAGGTCCTTCGTCCCGAGTGGCTCGAAGCGTCAGGGATCCCCGCCTCCAAGTACATCCTCTTGAAGAGCATCTGCATGGTGTTCGGGCTGAAGGACCCACCCTTGCCCGACTTGAACAGTGGGGCGTCTGCCTGCAGCCGCAAGGGCTCGGCTGCCGAGCGCGCCTCAAGGTAGTCGGTCAACGCTTTTCGGGCGTCTTTGTTCGCGAGGTAGATCAAACGCTGTTTGCCGCCTTTCGTGTTCTCCCGAGTCAGCAGCACCTCGTGCCGCAGCGTCCCCTTCTGGTCAACGATATCGCGGAGCCGAAGCGTCGCCAGCTCCTTGGCACGCAACCCCAGGGAAAAGGAACAGTACAGAAGAGCCGCGTTTCGTTTGCCGTGTAGACCATCCCTGGCGATGGACAGTACGCGCCGAAACTCCGCTTCCGTCAAAACTGCCGCCCTCTTTTCAATCGCCATGCCTGCACCAAATGTTTACCTAGTGCACCTATAGTAAATTGGTAAACAACGGAAGTACACAGCCCTTCAAATATCACCCTAGGTCATTGGCCGGCTTAGGCATGTTTTCTAATCACACTTAGTAAACATCTGGAACTTGACTGTAAATACTCATGAACCACCCAGGAGGGCACTCATGAAGATTTCCGACCTACTGTCAACCAACCCAATACTTGACCCATCACCCCGAGCCCAAAGACAAGATCCGCCTGCAGTGGAAATCTCGTCCTGTTGGCCAATCCAGAACCATCCGAACAAGATCCGGTTTTCCGAGTTTCTCCGCCGCCTCGACCGTTCATCCGGCTCAGAAACCTCCGACCAGCCACTTGTGTAAAACAAATGCTTCTTCCCTTGTTTCCCCCTGCTTCTTCCGAAAACAGTAATCATCCTTATTACAAAGACTACTGATCCACATCCTCCAAGACATCGATCTCATCCGTCGCATCCTGCCCGGCCTTTTCTCCCAGCACACTCTCAGACAACGACACTTCAAACCCCGTCTTGTTCCGCACCGTCACCCGCAACAGATCCACGTCAACCGGCCGATCCGCCATGAATCCGTCGTGCATCAACACGTACCGGACGCCCGCCGCCGTCATTGGCCCTTCCATGGCCTCGACAACCTGTCGTTCCAGTGAGAGATACACCGCCATCCGCCGCTTCGCCTCTTGTCCAGCCGCTCCCGCCCGACGTCCCGCGTCGAATGCCAGCAGCCGTTCCCACATCCGCTTAGCCTCCTGAATCAGGGCCTGAATCGTCTCGTCGCCCTTCAACTTCGCCAGCACATCCTTGTCTCCGCCGACTATCGAGAAGATGGCCGTCTGGGGTGATGGCTGAAGCTTTGCCCCGAAGAACAGCCCATTGAGTACCCGCTTCACTTCCGAAGGCGCCAACCCGGTAGACGCAGCCACCTGTGCTCTGAGCCGGGCCTTGTCGCTCACCAACCGACTTAGAGCCGGATAGGGATCATCCACGACCGATTCGTCGCTCTGTAGGCCCTGCTTGGCGTACTGGAGGACGAGGTTGGGTGCCGCCGCCTCAATGTCGTAGACCCGCCATCCCGAGAAGACCACCGCACGAAGGTCCCTCGGCAGGTTCTGCACGGCGTGATACCGCCGCTTGCCCGGCGATGGTTCGCTGTATTGAACGACCGCTCGCCCCCGGGCAAGCTCGCCGTAGAGGTCGCTTGCGATCTCTACATCGGACTCGACCGCTGCTGCCACTGCCGCAGAAAGCTTAGTAAACCCGTCCCGCTTGATCTCGTAGTTGAAGAACTTCTTCTTCACGACATAGCGCCCACTCTGAACAAGCAGGTTGGCTCGAAGGTATGCCGCTAGCTGGCTCCGCTGATTGCCAAACACCTTGGTCAACTCGTGGCTCGACACCGGCGTCGCTCGCTTTCGAACCAGCAGCGGTCGAGCCCACGCAAGAACATCGTTGACTCGACGCTTCACCCTCGGGTCGTTGAAGTCGGGGCGGTACTTGTTGAGTTTCAGTACGGGGGCTTTCATCGTGTATCTACGTGTAGAACATAAATATTCCAACGCACCTTAACGATTGGAGATTCCATGTCAGATTTCATTTTCCCACTGCCCGACGAATTCATGTATGTCCACTCTGTGGAAGAAGACGCACTTCGAATCCAAAGAGAGCGTCGCGCCCGCTTGAAGGAAGTCGCGGACTCGGTTTCTACCTCGTTTGTAGCTGCGGCCGAAATGGAGCGGCAGGAAAAGCTGAAACGCCCGCAGACGACTCGCACGATTGCCGTTCGCATGCCGAATGAGTTGCTTCAGCGGCTTAATTCGGTTGCCGCCGACGCCGCCACCGGCCGCAGCCATTTGATCCGTCAGATGGTCGCCGACTATCTCAATAGTATGGAGGATCAAGGCATTCGATTTAGCGGCTGCTTGCTGAGCGTGGACAAGATCAAACCGACGAAGCATTGAGCAAACCGCCATCGTTACACTCCAACTGTGTACTAAACCCGCCAGCTGAATAATATTGCAATGCATCATCAACTGGAGTCCAGTATGTCCACGGAAACCACGGTCGAAACCCAAAAGCCCGCCAAGCCTGCGAAGCCGAAGGGTGTGCCCATCGGCCGCCTGACACTCTCGCAGATCGACGCGGCTCTCGGTGATTGCGACAAGACGGTCAAGGCGCACTCCGAGACGGTCAAGACCAAGCTCACCGCGAACGCCGCGATTCCGACAAGCGTGCTGCGAGAGCTGTCGCGGGCGAACACCCAGCGTTCGCGTCTGGTGCAGCGTCGCATCACCCTGCTGATCGAGTCGGGCGACGGCACGGCGATGGATCTGATCGACAAGCTGCTCAAGGTGAAGATCGCCAAGACGGCCTGAGGCCCAAGGTGCCGCCTGTTGGCGGCACGGTAGGATCCTGCCATGTCTCAAACAGTCGAAGTCGTTCGGCATCTTCCCCAGGTGCCACAACAAGGACGCACCTACTCGTTCGCCAGGCTCACTCGTGACGACGTGACGTACGGAAGCCATGGCCTTCACAAGTACCCTGCGAAGTTCATCCCACAGTTCCCGCGATGGGGGCTGAGCTACGACCCGGACACCCCAAGTCGCGTTGTCTTGGATCCCTTCTGCGGTTCTGGTACGACGATGGTGGAGGCGGGAGTCACCGGCTCGCATGCGATCGGCTGCGACATCTCGCCGCTGGCCGTTCTGATCTCGCAGGCCAAGTGTTCCACTGGTGCCGCCGCGTGGGACCACGTCGGTCATTGCGAGTCGGTCGTAAGGGCGGCACGTGCCCTAGCGCCCAAGTACCAGAAAGAGTTGAGCGCAAACCAAGGCGAAAGCTGCCTCGGGATGCACTTCACCTGGGCCAACTGGTTTCGCGCCGAAGAGCTTGCCCGGTTGATAGCCCTTCGTGATGCCATCCGAGATCAGGATTGCTCTGCGGACCTGAAGACTTTCTCGCTCGCCCTTCTTTCGTCCATCGTCAAGTCTTGTTCGTATCTCAACGAAGACCAGATCAAGGTGAGGTACGACCACGAAAAGCAGCTTGCCGACCCGCTGGTGGCGTTCCAGTCCGCCATGGCGACGGGTGCTTCAGCCCAGACGAAGCTCGCAAAAACGTTCCTAGAAGCCGGGGCCAGCTTCGAGACGACACAGGCCAGCGCGTCAGCACTACCAGTTGAAACAGGAACGGTAGATCGAATCATCACGTCACCGCCGTACATCAACGCCGTCGACTACACGATGGCTCACAAGTACAACCTCTACGTACTTGGACTCCTCGAACCGGAGGCCTTCAAGGACCACTGCCGCGAATACATCGGAGTGACCGAGCGCGCTGTTCGGTCATCGGACTTACTCGCCATTCCGAACCTGCAGGGGTCGCGTGCTCAGCTTTCGATTGACGCACTACTCGCCCTCGATACCCCGACAGCCAGGAACCGCGCTTACGTAGTCGCTCAATACTTTTCAGGAATGCAGGCCTCATTCGCAGAAGCCTATCGAGTGCTGAAGGCAGGAGGCTTATACGTATTCGTGGTTGGCGAAGCCAACAGGATCTGCGGGCTTCAGGTTCCGACCTCCGCGATCTTGAAGGAACAAGCGGAGTCCGTCGGGTTTGACGTTGAGGTGGACATCTTTCACGAACTTGCGAATCGAAGCAGCATGCGCCTTAGTAGGTCTTCAACCGGTGGGACGATCGGAAGAGAGCAGGTCTATGTCTTCCGTAAGTGATGCATCCGGTGAACTAGCCAAAGTCAAACACAAGCGACACCGAGACAGTTCAAGATCGATTCATCCGTACTTCGGAAAGGTCGATCCGGCGCTTTCGCTGAAGGCGATCTCGACCTTCTCTAGCCCAGGTGGGCTTGTGCTAGATCCGTTCTGCGGCAGCGGCACTGTCGTTCACGATGCCCTGCTTTTGCAACGAAGCGCACTCGCTTGGGATAGCAGCCCGCTTGCAGCTCTCATCGCATCAAGCAAGGTACTCGGAGTATTGAACACTGAGGCCGCCGAAGTGCACGACTTTGTGGAGCGCTTCGCCAGCGAACCCAACCTGTTTAGCCACGGGACTCGTCACCCGAAGGCTGACGATGCCGCCGCATTGCCAGCAATGCCGCGGGTTCGATCGGTTTCCGACTGGTTCAACTCCAATGCCCTACTAGAACTCGCGCAGCTTCGTCTAGCACTGCGAGATTCGGAAGGCACGCTCAGTGCGGAGGCCCACCACCTGCTCCGTCTGACATTCAGTCGAATCATCGTCGCGGCGTCCAATCAGCAAGGAGAGTCAACCTATCGCAAGGTTGAAAAGCCAAACGTGCCAGGGCGTGTATTGCGTCTGTTCCGCGATGCAGCTGCCTCCACACTCAAGGCCGCCCGTGCCTTTTCGCTTGAGCTAGAGCAAACGGGGATCTCGGTTCAGCCGGGTCGGCTCTCGCGACACAAATCGGGCTACACGATTCGGCACGGCGATCTAACCGCGAGCATCGAAGTTCAAGACAGTCGGGAGTTGGTTGAAAGCGTCGGTGCGCTCAAGGCGCAGCTCGTCACTACGTCGCCCCCCTACCTGATGTCCTGGGACTATGGCCTGTATCACAAATTCCGGTTCTACTGGCTGGACTTTGACCTGGACATCTACGAGGAGTCAGAGATCGGCCGTCACCTACGTCGCAAGGATGACGACGTTGAACGTTACCGAAGCGACATGCTGGGTGTGTTCAGGCGCCTGCATCAAGCGACCGACTCTGACGCAACACTTGTGATGGTGAATGCACCGTCGATCGTGTACGGCGAGGAAGTCAACACAAACGCAATCCTGACCGACCTCGCTTCAAGTGCAGGCTGGTCTTTGCGATGGAGCGGAAACACCATTGACATCCCTGGCCCTCACCACGGAATGTATGGCAGCCTTTCAACGAGAGGCGCTGTTGCTCCTGGTGAGCCTGGGAAGATGGAACACGTTCTGGTCTTCACTCGTCAGAGCGATCCTGCCCAAACTAGGGTGGGGGCCGCAGCCTCGAAGTAGGCGACGACATCGAGTCCGTATGTCGCCAGGAGTTCGTGCGGATGCCGCTCATTGCCAACCTTGCAGAAGCCAATCTGCAACGCTGTGAGGTAGGGGGTAGCCGCCCCAAGATTCATCTCCGTCAGGATCTTGTCCGCGTGTTCCCTGTAGTGATTGAAGCTCTCAGCGTTGTTCTTTGCGGATTTGTCCACTTCGATGAGCAGCAGGTTCTGCCCCATCACCGCTGCGATGTCCGGAATAGGCAGTCCCGTTCTTTCAAAGACTCCAAGCACTTGTGCCTGAGTTCCGCTAGCACCACGAGTGGCACGTCCTGGGTCGCGAAACAGCACCTTCCAGCCTATCTCCGCCAAGTAGTTGGACAGCTGATAGTTGCAGTGCGACTGATCAACCCTGATTCGGGGCTCCGAGGAATTCGACACGATCAGCGATCTCAAAGGCTAAGGTCTTGTACAGGCTCTTGCTTGTCTGCCAATCCCGGAACCACCAGAAGTCGGGTGGGACGAAGGTGAACTTCACAACCATTGTCTTGGCCTGCCTACCGCTCGCATCGAAGCAGTAGATGAACTTGGCAGCGGCAATCATTCCGATGTAGGGATCCATCTGGCCAGATCCCTTTTGCCGCCAACTCTTCTTTTCTGGCTTGGCGCCGATGTGCACGACAACTTCGGTGTCGGTAACCTCGATGCTGGGAATGTCAGGGGCCATGAACCCTCTAAACCCATTCGCGTCGATGTCGTTGACCTCGGCAAGCACACGCGCACGAACCTGCGACGAAGCGGCGACATCGCCGGCGACCAATGCGGCCAGATACTGGAAGGCGTCGTGCTCCGCGCTCGCCTCAGACTTATTGTCATCCCCTGGGATGTAGTAGAACGGGAGCACCCCCGTCTGAGGGTAAAGGCGAGAGATAGCCGCGTAGGCACGCATATGGCGGTGCAGTCCCCAGCAGTCCCCTTGCAGACGAAAGTCCAGCCCCCGTGTCCCTTGGATTGCCATCGCTGGGACCCCACGAAATGCGGCCTTGAACAAGCGTGGGACGCGCTGATAGACATTCATTCGCACGATGTGCGTCGTGTCTTCGATCACTGCGATGGGGACGCCAGCTCTGCTGACCATCGCATCGCAGGTGCACCACTGCACAAGATCGATGATCGCCTGTGGCGCGACGATCACCTCGTCATAGACCGTGACGTCATCATCATTCGATGTTCTGAAGTACTGCCCCTCGATGTAGTCGTTCGATCGATTCTTTGGGGACCGCTTCGCAACGAAAATCTCCGAGAACCCATGCGGGAAGGCTTGGCGACGGGCTCTAGCCAAGAAGATTCGAGCCTCTTCAGGCGACTCAGCCCAGAGCGTGAGATCTTGTACCGGTGGCATGCGACGAGCATAACGGACAAAGTCGTCAACGGATCTATGCCTGGGACGGAGACACGCGAATCGTTCCACGAAAGGGGTGGCCCCTGCAGATCGGTAGCCACAAGGTCCATGCGTAAGCGCTTCTGCTACGGTGCGGCTACGTTTCGAGGGCCAATTCCAGTGTCACCAGATGAGGCCTGGCTTCACCCAACGTAGCCTCACATATGGATCATCATCCGGTCCGATTCAGAGTCGTCAGGGATCGTCTGAACGATCCGACTCATGGCGTGTCAGTCGATTCGAAGGGAAGCAACCGTTTAGCGCGCCTTACTCGTTCGGGCGTGCTAGGTCCACGCCACAACGTGCCACGTCCGCTCGCGTGAAAGACATGACCGCCGCCAATCTTGAAGACCACGGCGACGAACCTACCTTCCCGGCTCGGCTCAACTCCGATCAATCGCATCTCGTAGGTCCACGGCTCGGCACCTTCGGGGTAGAACTCAATCCTCTCGATGAAGCGCTTGAGTTCATGGCTGACACGAAGCCGCAGTTCAATCAGGTCGTGACCCGACGACGAATCAAGCGCCTCGCGAAGCCGACGGAATTGTTCGAAGTGCCGCTTCCCCATCTCGGGCAGCTTCGACTCACCCTCCAATTCCCGAACCTGCTTTTGAAGTTCGCGTTCACGGGTCTTCAGTTCCGCAATTCGTTGCGCGACTTCAGCGATGTCCGCTGCGGTTTCAGCCAGCGTCAGCATGTTCTGGAGTCTGCGCTTTACGTCTGAAAGCGTAGCTCGTGATGAGTCCAGTTCCTGCTTCCGGACTTCTGCCTGATCGTCTTTGAGGATGGCCGCTATGTCCAACTGGGCCAGGCTTCGGAGGATGAGGTTCTCAACCTCGTGATAGTTCCATGGTATGTGCCTGCAACCAAGGCCGCTCTTCGCGTCCGAGCAGACGAGGTATTGCCACTTGGTGGTTGCGTTCTTGTTCACGTATCTTGCTGGCCCGCCGCAGTACCCGCACTTGCATAGGCCGCTGAAGATGTTCGCAATCCCTTGCCCCTTTCGTCCTCCCTTGTGTGTTCGATCCTCGATCGCCCGCTGAGTCGCGAAGAACTCAGTGTCGGTCATGATGCGTGGGTAGTAATGAGCAATAGGCTCACCAGCAGGCCGCCTTGCTTTGCCTCTACCTGCCATTGGCTGATATTCGCCAATGACCGCCCTGTTGTGGACCATCTTGATCAGGTACGAGCGATGCCAGCGCGCTGCCTTACCAATCGGTGGCTCGCCGGCTTCATTCAGCGTCCGTTCGAGCAGGTTCAAGCCCATCCCGTTTCGAATACGGCGAAAGATGTCCTTCACTGTCTTTGCCTTGGGCTTGTCGATCACAATCTTTCCGTCCTTGACCACTAACCAGGCCGGAACGACCGATGTCACCACCTCGTTTGCTGCGTTCCCCTTCTTTTTCGCCCAGACCGCAGTTAGCCGACGCGACTTTGTCGCACTTTCCTCATGCGCTCTCGCCATGATGGCTAGGCTCATGATCAACTGGGTCCAGTTGTCTGCGATGCCCTGCTCGCTGTAGCTCATACGATCAGCAAGGGTCACGATCGTGACCCCAGCCTTGATGATCTCCATGAACAGGTTGAGCGCGATTGGCACGCTGGCTCGTGAGAGTCGGTCAAGGCTCTCGACGAGCAAGAAGGAACCGCGACTAATCCTTCCCGCCGCCACCGCTTCTAGGAAGACGCCCAGAGCGCCCTTCTCGACATTGGTCTTGTGGAAAGCGGACAGCCCTAGATCTCGCAGCGTCAGCGTCGTATCAAGTTCGAGGCCGTGCTCTTTCGCATACTGTTCCGAGAGTTCGAGTTGCCTACGAAGGCTGTCGCCCTTCAGCTGATCTGGAGTCGAAAACCGGATGTAGGAGTAGGCGAGAGCTTTCCCCGTCATAGCCATGGCAGCCTCAACATGAGGGTCTAATAGTACACATACTTCTGCTGGTCGGCCCGCCGGGCTCGGGCAAGTCCATGCTGGCGCAGCGCCTGCCAGGTCTGCTGCCGCCCATGGCGACCGACGAAGCCCTGGAAGCCGCGGCGGTGGCCTCGCTGGCCGGGCGTTTCGACATCGCCCGCTGGGGGCGCCGGCCCCTGTGCGCGCCCCACCACAGTGCCTCGGCGGTGGCGCTGGTGGGCGGCGGGTCGCCACCCCGCCCGGGCGAGATCTCGCTGGCCCACCACGGCGTGCTCTTCCTCGACGAACTGCCCGAGTTTCCGCGCCACGCGCTGGAGGCGCTTCGCGAGCCGCTGGAAACCGGGCGCATCCGCATTTCGCGCGCGGCCCACCAGACCGAGTTCCCGGCGCAGTTTCAGCTGGTGGCGGCCATGAACCCCTGCCCCTGCGGCTGGCTGGGCCACCCGGTGCGGGCCTGCCGCTGCACGCCGGACCAGGTGGCGCGCTACCAGGGCCGCATCAGCGGGCCGCTGCTGGACCGCATCGACCTGCAGGTGGAGGTGCCGGCGCTGCCGCCCGACCAGTTGCTGACCGGGCCGGGCGGCGAGCACAGCGCCGCCGTGCGCCAGCGCGTGACCGCAGCCCGCACGATCGCGGTGGGCCGCCAGGGCGGACCCAACCAGACCCTGGCCGGGCGAACCCTGGACGAACACCTGCACGCCGAGCCGGCGGCGATCGCCTTCCTGCACGCGGCCGCGGCGCGCCTGGGCTGGAGCGGCCGGGGCACCCACCGGGCGCTGCGGGTGGCGCGCACCATCGCCGACCTGGCGGGCCGGCCCGCGGTGGCGGTGGGTGACATTGCCGAAGCGGTGCAGTACCGGCGGCTGGCCGGGCATTGAGGCGGCCGACCGCGGTCGCGTCGGCGGGCCGGCGTTGTGACAACATGCGCCCCACCCTGCCCCGCCCCGACCCGCCATGAACCCATCCACCCACCCCGAACCGGCCCTGGTTGAAGGCCCGGGCGGGCTGCCCATGCTCGACGTCAGCAACCCGCTCGCCCGCGCCCGCGTCTCGCTGCAGGGGGCCCAGGTGCTCGAATTCCGGCCCACCGGCGGGCCCGACCTGCTGTTCGTGAGCCCGAAGGCGGTGTTTGCGCCCGGCCAACCCATTCGGGGCGGCGTGCCGGTGTGCTGGCCCTGGTTCGGGCCCGACCCCGAAGGGCGGGGGCGCCCGATGCACGGCTTCGCGCGCACCCGGGCCTGGGCGCTGCGCTCGACAGCGTCCACGCCCGACGGCGGCACGCAGCTGGTGCTCGGCCTGACCGACGACGCCACCACGCGCGCGCTGTGGCCCCACGCGTTCGACCTGGAACTGGCGGTGTCGATCGGCCACAACCTGCGGCTGGCACTCACCACCCGCAACACCGGCACCGCGCCGTTCACCATCACCCAGGCGCTGCACAGCTACCTGGCGGTGGGCGACATTGCCGAGGTGGCCGTGCTGGGGCTGGACGGGTGCAGCTACATCGACAAGGTCGCAGGCCCCGGCGCGCCCCGGCCGCAGCAGGCAGGCCCGGTGCGGTTCACCGGGGAGGTGGACCGGGTCTACCAGGCGGTGCCGCCCGAACTGGCGGTGCGCGATGCCGCCGGCGCGCGGCGCGTGCTACTGCGCAGCGAGGGCAGCCGCACCGCCGTGGTGTGGAACCCGGGCGCCGACAAGGCCGCCACCATCGCCGACCTGGGCGCGCCGGCGCACCGGGGTTATGTGTGCGTGGAAACCGCCAACGCCGGCGACGAGGTCATCGCGCTGGCGCCGGGCGCGGTGCACCGGATGGCGGTGGAGCTGAGCGCCGCCCCGGATTGAGGGCGAACCGGCTCAGAGGTTGGGCGCCAGCCAGCGCTGCAGTTCGTCGCGCGCGACGCGGCTGCGCTCGGCCAGATCGGTCACCTGGTCTTCGCCGATCCGGCCCACGTTGAAGTAGGTGCTCTGCGGGTGCGCCAGGTAGAAGCCGCTCACGCTGGCCGCCGGCGTCATGGCCAGGCTTTCGGTCAGGCCCATGCCGATGTCGCCCGCCTGCAGCAGGTCGAACATGCCGCGCTTGACCGAATGGTCCGGGCAGGCCGGGTAGCCCGGCGCCGGCCGGATGCCCTGGTACTTCTCGGCAATCAGGTCCTCGTTGCTCAGCGATTCGTGCGGCGCGTAGCCCCACAGGTCGGTGCGCACCCGGTGGTGCATCTGCTCGGCCAGCGCCTCGGCCAACCGGTCGGCCAGGGCCTTGAACAGGATGGCGGAGTAATCGTCGTGGTCGTCGAGGAACTGCTTTTCCTTCTTCTCGACCCCCACGCCCGCGGTGACGGCGAACACACCCACGTAGTCGTTGGCCATGCCCTTGGGTGCCACGAAGTCGGCCAGGCAGCGGCTCGGGCGCAGCACGCCGTCGACCTCCTGCTTCTCGGTCTGCTGGCGCAGGCCGTGCCACACCAGCACCGGGCGTTCGCGCGACTCGTCGGCGTACAACTCGATGTCGTCGTCGCCCACCTGGTTGGCCGGGTACAGGCCGATCACCGCATTGGCGGTGAGCCAGCGGCCATCGATCAGTCGTTGCAGCATGCGCTTGCCGTCGCTGAACACGCGGCGCGCCTCCTCGCCCACCACCTCGTCCTTCAGGATCTCCGGGAACGGACCGGCGAGGTCCCAGGTCTGGAAGAACGGGCCCCAGTCGATGTAGCGGGCCAGGTCGGCCAGGTCGACGTTGCGAAACACCCGGCGGCCGATGAACCTGGGCACCTGCGGTGCAAACCCGGTCCAACCGATCGGCGCCTTGTTGGCGCGCGCCTTGGCCAGCGGCCACAGCGGCACCTGCTTCTTGTTGG
Source organism: Synechococcus sp. UW140 (assembly GCA_943371665.1). Classification (GTDB taxonomy): domain Bacteria; phylum Pseudomonadota; class Gammaproteobacteria; order Burkholderiales; family Burkholderiaceae_C; genus Hydrogenophaga. The sequence continues at coordinate 69,238 of CALRVR020000008.1, read as the reverse complement.
CGTGCTGCTGGCGCACGCGCTCGTAGTCGGCGTTGACCTCGGCGATGTAGGCCGCCGCCTGGGTGGACAGCAGGCCCTGCGCCACGCTCACGCTGCGCGAGGCATCGGGCACATAGACCACCGGGCCTTCGTAGTGTGGCGCGATCTTGACCGCCGTGTGCACGCGGCTGGTGGTGGCGCCACCGATCAACAACGGGATCTTTCGCATGCGGAAGTGGTCGTCCTTCTGCATCTCGCTCGCCACGTACTGCATTTCCTCGAGGCTGGGCGTGATCAGGCCCGACAGACCGACGATGTCCGCGCCCTCGACCTTGGCGCGTGCCAGGATCTCGTGGCAGGGCACCATCACGCCCATGTTCACCACCTCGAAGTTGTTGCACTGCAAGACCACGGTGACGATGTTCTTGCCGATGTCGTGCACGTCGCCCTTGACGGTGGCGATCACGATCTTGCCCTTGGGCTTGACGTCGCCGCCCGAGGCCTCCAGGCGCTTCTTCTCTTCTTCGATGTAGGGCAGCAGGTGGGCCACGGCCTGCTTCATCACGCGCGCGCTCTTCACCACCTGCGGCAGGAACATCTTGCCCTGGCCGAACAGGTCGCCCACCACGTTCATGCCGTCCATCAGCGGGCCTTCGATGACGTTCAGGGGGCGCCCGCCGTCGGCCTCGATCAGGCGCCACATTTCCTCGGTGTCTTCGGTGATGTGGTCGTTGATGCCGCGCACCAGCGCGTGCGACAGGCGCTCGCGCACCGGCAGCTCGCGCCAGGCGTTCTTCTGCGTTTCGTCCTTGGCGGCGCCCTTGGCGGTCTCGGCGATCTCGAGCAGGCGCTCGGCCGCGTCGGGCCGGCGGTTCAGCACCACGTCTTCCACGCGCTCGCGCAGCGTGGGCTCGAGCTCGTCGTACACGCCCACCATGCCGGCGTTGACGATGCCCATGTCCATGCCGGCCTTGATGGCGTGGTACAGGAACACGGTGTGGATGGCCTCGCGCACCGGGTCGTTGCCGCGGAACGAAAAGCTCACGTTGGACACGCCGCCCGACACCTTGGCGCCCGGCAGGTTCTGCTTGATCCAGCGCGTGGCCTCGATGAAGTCGACCGCGTAGTTGTCGTGCTCGGCGATGCCGGTGGCGATGGCGAAGATGTTGGGGTCGAAGATGATGTCTTCGGGCGGAAAACCGACCTCGTCCACCAGCACGCGGTAGGCGCGTTCGCAGATCTCGGTCTTGCGGGCAAAGGTGTCGGCCTGGCCTTTTTCGTCGAAGGCCATCACCACCGCGGCGGCGCCGTAGCGCTTGACCAGCCGGGCCTGGCGCTTGAACTCGTCCAGCCCCTCTTTCATGCTGATGGAGTTGACGACGCCCTTGCCCTGCAGGCACTGCAGGCCGGCCTCGATGACGTCCCACTTGGAACTGTCCACCATCACCGGCACGCGGGCGATGTCGGGTTCGCCGGCCATGAGGTTGAGGAAGCGCACCATGGCGGCCTTGCTGTCGAGCATGGCCTCGTCCATGTTGACGTCGATGATCTGGGCGCCGTTTTCGACCTGCTGGCGGGCCACCGCCAGCGCGTCCTCGAACCGGCCTTCCAGCACCATGCGGGCAAACGCCTTGGAGCCGGTGACGTTGGTGCGTTCGCCGACGTTGACGAACAGGCTGCCCTGCCCGATGGCCAGCGGCTCCAGGCCCGACAGCAGCATGGGGCGGACGGCGGCGGGAACAGAGGGGGAAGGCTCGGAAGGCATGCGGCTCACCAGGGTTGTTTGCGAAGAAACCGACCAGGTGAGCGCCGTTAGGGCCGTTTCACGCCCGCTCAAGCCTGACGCCCGGCGCCCGCAAAAACCGCGGGGCGGGCGCTGCAGCGCTCCTTGAGTGGCGCGATTTTACCGGGGTCGGGCGACTTGGTGGGGCCGCGGGTATGGCGGTTGGTGCGGCCCTTGCTTGCCGCCCGGGCATGCCCAAGCCCCCTTCGGCCGATTCCGCCGCCGACACACCGCCGACCGACTGGCGCGCCCAGGAACTTCTGCTGATGCGGCAGGTGATGGCGCTGGTGGGGCGCAGCCTGGCGCCGGCCGAGGTGTTCAAGGAAATGCTGCACCTGATGAGCGAGTTGCTGGGCCTGAACCGCGGGCGGCTGGTGCTGGCCGACGAGGCCCGGCCGGGCGCCCCGCGCGGGGACCGCACCGCCAGCATCCGCCACGCCTACGGCCTGACCCGGGCCGAAATCGGCCGCGGCGTGTACCGCTGGGGCGAAGGCATCACCGGCCGGGTGCTCACCAGCGGCCTGCCCGCCATCGTGCAGGACGTGGACGCCGAGCCGCTGTTCCTGTTCCGGGCGGTGCGCCGGGCCCAGCTGCCGCCGCAGACGGTGGCCTACATCGCGCTGCCGGTCACCCTCAACGGCGTCACCATCGGGGTGCTGGCCTGCCACCGCATCCGCAGCCGGCAGCGCCATCTCAACGACGACCTCGCGCTGCTGCGCATTCTGGCCACGCTGGCCGGCCAGCTGTTGCAGCTGGAACAGCTGGTGGCCGAACAGACCCGCCAGCTGGAGGCGCGCAACGCCGCGCTGGAGCGCGCGCTCGACAGCAGCAGCGCCCGCTACGGGCTGATCGGCCGCTCGCCCGCGCTGCTGCAGGCGCTGGTGGAGCTGGAGCGGGTGTCGCAGTCGCAGGCCACGGTGCTGTTGCTGGGCGAATCGGGCACCGGCAAGGAGCTGTTTGCACGCGCCGTGCACCTGGCCAGCCCGCGCCACGACCGGCCGTTCATCAAGGTGAACTGCGCCGCCATCCCCGACTCGCTGTTCGAGTCGGAGCTGTTCGGCCACGAGCGCGGTGCCTTCACCGGCGCCAACGCGGCCCGCGCCGGCTGGTTCGAACAGGCGCACGGCGGCACCCTGTTTCTGGACGAGATCGGCGAACTGCCGCTGGCCCTGCAAAGCAAGCTGCTGCGCACCCTGCAAGAGGGCACGCTGGTGCGCCTGGGCGGCACCCGCGAGGTGAAGGTGGACCTGCGGCTGGTGGCTGCCACCCACCGCGACCTGGCGCGCGACGTGCAGACCGGCCGCTTCCGGCAAGACCTGTACTACCGGCTCAACGTGGTGCCGATCCGGCTGCCCAGCCTGCGCGACCGGCCCGAAGACGTGCGGCCCATCGCCCTGCACTTCGTGAGCCGCGCCAACCAGGCCCACCAGCGCAACGTGCACCTGACGCCCGACGCCCTGCAGGCGCTGCAGGCGCACGACTGGCCCGGCAACATCCGCGAACTGGGCAACCTGATCGAGCGCGTGGTGCTGCTGGCCGAAGACCCGCTGGTGAACGCCACCGCGCTGCAGCGCTTCATGCCCCCGGTGACGGCGACGCCGGTGGCGCCGGCCACCGCGGCGGTGTCGACACCGGCCGATGCCGCGCACAGCGACAGCGGCGTGGTGCGCGACTACCAGAGCGCCCAGTCGCACAGCGCGCAGGCCCTGCAGGGCGCGCTGGCCCGCCACCAGGGCAACCAGACCCGCGCCGCCCAGAGCCTGGGGCTCACGCTGCGGCAGTTCAGTTACCGGCTGCGCAAGGCGGGGCTGCGGTGACGGCTGGCGCGGTGCAGCCGCCGACCGACAAGCCCGCGCCACCCGACTGTGTCAGCATCGATCCCACGGCACCCGTGACCACCCACCGGCGAGACCCCGCATGAAAACCATCGACGAGATGCTGCACCTGGCCCTGCTCACCCCCGACGAGCACCAGCAGATCAGCCACTGGATCGCCCGCTCGGCCACGCCCGACGAGATCCTGGCCATGCCGCCGGTGCTGTGGCGCGCGGTGGAGCGGGCCAGCGAGGTGATGGGGATCGACCAGGACCTGCTGCGCCCGCCGGCGCTGGACGCCGACGGCGTGGGCTGCGCCTGACGGGCAGGACCGCCTGGGTGGGATGGGCGGGCTGGTCAGCCGCGCACGATGCGGCGTGTGGACTTGTCTTCCACACCCGGTTTTTCGGTGCCTGACTTTTCGTTGTACAGATAGGCCGAAATCGCCTCGGTCAGTTTCTGCGCCTGTTTGACCTGGTTGTCGCCATTGACCATGAGGCTGGTCACCAGGGCCTCGATCACCAGCAAGGCGGCGGCGCTGCTGCTGGACAGCACCGGGTGTGACGCAGGCGCCACCAGCACGTCGTGCGCCCACGGGGTCAAGGGCGACGCCATCGAGTCGGTGAGTGCGATCACGTGGGCGAAGCGGTCCCGGGCGTATCGGGTGAGCATCACCGCATCGCTGGCATAGCGCGGCAACGAGATGGCGATCAACAGGTCTTTCGGGCCGATGTTCATCAAGCGCCCCGCGGCCACTTCCGTGCCGCCGAATTCCACCACGTTGATGGTCTGGCGGCAGAACGGCTGCAGGTCCAGCGCCAACATCGCCGCGAGGTGGGCGCTGATGCCGAAGCCCATCGTGTAGACCGTCTCGGCGGCCAGGATCTTGTGCGCTGTGGCGGTCAGCAGCGAGGGGTTGAGGCCGGCCGCTGCGGCCTTCAGATTGGCCAGGCTGCTGTCGAGGCTTTCGGCAATGATGGGGTGGTTGCCGCGCCCCCCTTGCGCAGAGCGCTCCAGTGCGTCGCGCAGTTTGTCCACCGGCTGAAACACCGGCTGCATGGCGTTTTGCAGGGTGTCGGCGATGCCGTTTCGCAAGGCCGCGTAACCCGCAAAACCCAGCGTGCGGGCAAAGCGGCTGAGCGTGGCCGACGACGTCTGGGTGTTGCTGGCCAGTTCCTCGATGCCCCAGGCCGTGGCACGCACCGGATTTCGCAGCAGGAAGTCGGCAATGGCGACGTTGGAACCCTTGCCCTGGGTCAGCACCTCCCGCAGCTTCAGGCCGAGCGGTGACTGCGCAAAGGCCACGTCGACCGTGGCACTGGAGAAACTGGGGGACTCGGGGGGCGACATGCTCATGTTGAGTCGGTCAGTGTATCGCGCGGGTCCGGGCGGCCACGAAAAAACGCCCTGTGAACGGAAGGCATCCACAGGGCGTTCGATCCCGACAGGCTCAGGGCCGGGGGGCGAAGCTCAGCAATACGTTCGTGTAGGCCACGGCGCTGTCGGCCCGGCCGCGGAACTCGGTGCTGGCGGTCCGCTCCAGCACCGCTTCGTACACCGGCGCTGTCTGGCTGGTCGCGCCCACGGCGCGCGGCGCGCCCTGCAGTCCCATGGCGCGCGCCATTCTCTGGAAGTTGGCGCTGCCGTAGTCCTGCACGCCGGTGGCCGTGACGGCGGCCACCGCCTGTTCGCGCAAGAGGGGTTTGGTGGAGGCAGCCCGGTCCAGCCTCACGCTGAGTTGTCCCTGGCTGTCGATCTCGAGGGTGTCGCCGGCGGTGAGGTAGTGCGCACGCACGCCGCTGATGCGGTAGCTGCCGCCGGTGTTGCCGCTGGCCGTGGCGTTGCGCACGTCCACGACGAACACGCCACCCGCGCCGATGACGGCCATCGCGGTGCGGCCTTGGGGGTCGGTGCGGCCCACGATCAGCGCGGTGTTTTCATCCACGCCGAAGCCGTAGTCCATGCCGGTCTCGTGGGTCACGCGGGCCAGGCGGCCTTCGCGGGTGCGCTGTGAAAAGTGGGAATCGAGCAGTCCGAAGCGGAAGAAGCCCAGACCGCCTTGTGCATAGAGGTTGGGCGTTTCGCGGTCCTCCAGTCCGGCGCCGTTGCCGGCCACGAAGCCCCTGACCAGGGCGGGATAGGAGTCGCCTCCGCCGATCATGGGCACCGGCCTGTTCTTCCACACACCACCGCCCTGCGCGTGGTTGCCCGCGCTGGTGCCTGCGACGACCAGCTGTCCGGCGTCGTACCGCACCTTCATCAGGCGCAGCTGCTCACTCTGCACGGTCAGTTGGTTGCTGCCGTCACGGCTGGTCAGCGCCTCCAGATGGCGCGCCTGGTCCCCGCCGCTGAAGTACACGCCGTGCAGGCTCTGGATGGTGGAATTGAGCGTGGCCGCACCGTTGGCGCAGAAGGCTTGCGCCGGCTGCGCCAGGTCGGGGAAGGCCAGGTCCATGTGGAAGGCGGTGGCGCCGGTGCCGGTGTTGGAGAAGCTGTCGTAGTAGTACGGCAGGTTGGCGCAATCGTTGGCATCGATGGCCCGGCGCAAGCCGCCGTTCAACGGCAGGTAGACCACGTTGGCACCGGCCGATCGGAAGGCGGTCACGTTGATGTCGTGATCGAAATAGGCGTTGTCTGCCGAGGCCGTGACCACACCGATGGTGGGTTGGCGACCGCCAGCCACGGCCCGGGCGGCCGCCACCACTTGCTCGTAAATGGCCTTCGAGTTGCGTTCGCTGAGGAACTTCACGGTGCGTGCTTCCAGCTTGCGCGGTGTCGCGGCCGGGCTGTCGGTGAAGGCGGTGCGCAGGATGGCGTTTTCGGCCTGGGTCAGCGCAGCGGTCAGTCCGGCAGCGGGTGTGCCGTCGGCCGCCAACTGGGTCGCGCGGAACGCGGAGCGGAAGTTGGGTGTGCCGCTGTTGTAGGGGATGGCGTTGGTGCCCAGCGTGGTCTGGAGGTATCGAAGGATCAGCAGCACATCGGCCTTCTGGTCGGCCGAGTCGAAGCTGGCGGCATTCACGGCATCGATGTTGGCGTCGGACAGGGTGCAGCTGCCGGGACACACGGTGTCGAGCAGCGTGTTGAAGTCGTTGTCGCTGGACGTGTTCCAGAACGCCAGGCCGTCGGCCTCCACCGGCTGGCTGCCGTCGAAGGCGCTGAACGACAAACCGCTGCGCGGACCGCTCAGGGCCAGTCGGGACTGGATGGCGCTGGTCACGCTGGCTTTGCGCGTGGCATCGAAAAGGGTGGCCGGCACGGCGGCCAGGCGGTCCAGACCCGCCTGGTTCAGGGCGTAGGTGAAGGTCGGGAAGACGTAGTTGGCGTCGAAGCTGATGTCGGCCTTGGTCAGGCCCGCGAAGGCGGGGTCCTGCGCGAGGATGGTGGTCCAATCGGCGGCGCAGTTGCTGCTCTGGGTGTCGCCGTTGAAGCTGGAGCAGTTCCTGCCGCCGCCGCCAATCACCACGTTGCGCACGCCGCCGAGGCGCGCAATCCGGGCGCGCGCCGCCAGTGCGTTGAGCGACTCCGCAAAGTGGGCCTTGGCCTCGGCCGCCGGGCGCAGCGCGGGTGGGTTGGAGGCGTAGGCCCTGGTGATCACATCGGTGACGAGGTCGGTCGCGTCCTGCGCGCGCACCTCGGCCGGCAGCGCCGCCAACCTCGCCACCACGGCGTCGGCGATGCGGATGCCGTTGCCGGTGTTGTTGTCCTCGTCCAGTGTCTGCAGCAGCTGCAGCAGCTTGACCACCTTGGGGTCATCGATGTCGCTGCCGGCGCCCACGAGATCGAGCGGTGTCAGCGTCTCACTGGCGCGGGCCTCGCCAAGGAGCACGCGCCCGATGCTCATGCGCACCGTGTCGCCCGCACGGTAGTTGAACTGCCCCTCGGCGTCGGTGGTGCCGCTGAGGCCCGAGCTGGTGCGGTAGGCCACGTTGGCCACCGGGCTGTCGATGAACTGGCCCACCAGCGTGGCGGCCCCCGAGGAGTCGCTTCCGCCACCGCCGCAGGCGGTGAGCAGGGCCATTGAACTCAAGGTGAGGAACAGGTGTTTCATGGGCGTTGGAGCGGCGATTGGCCCAGACGGGGCCAGGGTTGTGACGGTGCTTGAGCGGCAGTGGGTCGCCGATCAAGCGGTCGATTTGTAGCATTCACGTTCACAAACTGGAAACATGAAAATCCACAAACAACAACTCAGGCGCCGTCCATGCGCACAATCACTTCCGTCGACCGCGAGAAAAAGTCAATTAAAACAACGATATTTTCCGCTCATCGGACAGGCATCAGGGAATGTACCTATCCTTTCTCGGATGGACTAGATGAAAAAATACCTTCATTCAAGGTTGTCTCTGTTCATCCACCCTCCCTTTGATCAGGAGTTTTCATGGTCCGCACCTTTGCCGCCGCCGCCACCCTGCTGGCCCTTCTGGGCCTGGCGCCCGCCCACGCCCAGGCCCCCAACTGGGAAAAGATCCGCATCGGTGTGGAGGGCAACTACCCGCCGTTCTCCAAGATGACGCCCGACGGCAAGTTCGAGGGTTTCGACATCGAGATCGCGCTGGCCATCTGCGCCGAGATCAAGGCCCAGTGCACCCTGATCAACCAGGAGTGGGACGGCATGATGCCGGCGCTCAACGCGCGCAAGTTCGACCTGATCGTGGCGTCGATGTCGATCACCGACGAGCGCAAGAAGGTGGCTGACTTCAGCGACTCCTACTACGACATCCCGTCCACGTTCGTGGCCAGGACGGGCACCTTCCCCGACGTGTCGCCCGCCGCGCTGAAGGGCAAGACGATCATCGTCACGCGCAACACGCCGCGGGCAAAGCACCTTCTCGAGAAGTACAAGGACAGCACCATCCTGCAAGTGGCCAAGGAGCCCGAAGTGACCATGGAGTTGCTGGCCGGGCGGGGTGACATCGGCTTTGCATCGTCGCTGGCCGCCACCGCCGCGTTCCTCAAGTCGCCCGAGGGCAAGGGCTACAGCCGTGTGGGCGCACCCATTTCCCTGGGCGGCCCCAAGGATGGTGGCGGCGTGGGCATGGCCATGCGCAAGGGCGAAGACAGCCTGCGCACCAAGATCAACGCAGCGCTGAAGACCATCACGGCCAACGGCACCTACAAGAAGATCAACGACAAGTACTTCGACGTGAACATCCGCGGCGAGTAAGCAGGCCGGTTTCTCTCCACGGGCATCGGCCCTTGCCACCCGCCCGGATCCCAGGGTCCGGGCGCTTTTTTTTCGCCCTGTCTCAACGCCCGGTGCCACTCCCATGCTGCTCCACGGCTACTTGCCCGCCATCCTCGACGGCCTGCTGCTCACCCTGCAGGTGTCGGCCACGTCGCTGGCCATTGCCTGCCTGTTCGGGCTGATCGGCGCGAGCGCCAAGCTCTCTGGCTCGGTGGCGGCGCGCTGGACGGCCGAGGTCTACACCACGCTCATCCGCGGCTTGCCCGAACTCGTGCTGATGCTGCTCATCTTCTATGGCGGTCAGATCGGCATCAACCGCCTGGCCGAGTCGCAGGGCTGGGGCTACATCGACATCCCGCCGTTCGCGGCGGGTGTGATCACCATCGGCTTCATCTTCGGCGCCTACCTCACCGAAACCTTCCGCGGCGCCATCCTCGCCGTGCCCAAGGGCCAGGCGGAGGCTGGCCAGGCCTTCGCGCTGAGCCGTGGGCAGGTGCTGTTTCACATCGTCCTGCCGCAGATGGTGCGACACGCCATCCCCGGCTTTGCCAACAACTGGCTGGTGATGCTCAAGGCCTCGGCGCTGGTCTCGCTGATCGGGCTCAACGACCTGGTCAACCGCGCGGGCCTGGCGGCCGCCAGCACCCGCGAACCGTTCACCTTCTACATGGCCGTTGCCGTGATCTACCTGGTGCTGACGAGCGTCTCCATCTTCCTGCTCTCGCGCCTGGAGGCGCGTTTCAGCATGGGCGTCAAGAAAGTGCAGTTCTGAGCATGGACTGGAACATCGTCATCGACAGCCTGCCGCAGTTCGCCGCGGGCCTGCGCACCACACTCGTCCTGCTGGCCATCTCACTGGCCAGTTCGTTCGTGCTGTCCATTCCGCTGGCCATGGCGCGCGTGTCCACGCGGCGCTGGCTCAACGGACCGGTGTGGCTGTTCACCTATGTGCTTCGCGGCACGCCATTGCTGGTGCAGCTTTTCGTGATCTACCACGGGCTCTCGCAGTTCGAGGCCATCCGCGAGAGCTTTGCCTGGCCGGCCTTGCGCAGCGCCTGGTTCTGCGCCTGGCTGGCCTTCACGCTCAACTCGACCGCCTACACCACCGAGATCTTTGCAGGCGCCCTTCGCGCCACGAGCGTGGGTGAGATCGAGGCCGCGCGCAGCCACTGCCTGGGCGGCTTCAACCTGTACCGGCACATCCTTCTGCCCAGCGCGTTGCGCCGTGCGTTGCCGCAGTACAGCAACGAGGTGGTGGGCCTGATGCACGCCACGGCGATCGCCAGCACCGTGACCTTGGTCGACGTGACCCGCGTGGCGCGCGACGTGTACTCCAACACCCTGCTCGTCACCGAGTCCTTCGGCGTGGCCGCCGTCATCTACTTCTGCCTCACCTTTGTTTTCGTGGGCTTGTTCAAGCTCCTGGAGCGGCGCTTTCTGCGCCACCTGCGGCCGCAGGCCCCCGCCGCCACACCGCGCTGACCCGCCCGCTCGTCCCACCCATGCACACCCAATACATCGATCTCCAGAGCCCATCGCCCGGCACCCGACAAAGCCTGAGCGTGTTGCGCTTCGGCGCCCCGGGTCGCGGACCCAAGGCCTACATCCAGGGCGCCCTGCACGCCGACGAGGTGCCCGCCATCCTGGTCGCCCGCCAACTCGCGCAAATGCTCGAGGAACTCGAAGCGCGTGGCGCCCTCGTGGGCGAGGTGGTGCTGGTGCCGTTTGCCAACCCGATCGGCCTGGCGCAGCACAACCTGGGCCAGTTGCAAGGGCGCTTCGACCTGCGCGATGGGCGCAACTTCAACCGCGGTTACGCCGACCTGGCCGCTGCCGCCATCGACCGCATTGCACCCCACCTGACCGCCTCGCTGGAGGACAACACGCGCCTCATCCGCGCGGCACTGAAGTCCGCCGCCGATGACCTGGTGGCGGTTCAGCCCGCCGATGACCTGAAGAACCAGCTGCTGCGCCTGGCCATCGACGCCGACACGGTGATCGACCTGCATTGCGACACCGAGGCGGTGATGCACGTGTACGCCCTGACCCCTCAGGGCGGCCTGGCGGCGCAGCTGGGTGCCGCGCTGGGCGCACAGGCCGTTCTGCTGGCCACCGAATCGGGCGATTCGCCGTTCGACGAAGCCTGCTCGCGCCCCTGGCTGGACCTGCAGCAGCGGTTTGCGCAGCACCCGATCGAACTGGCCTGCTTCAGCGCCACGGTGGAGCTGCGCGGCGAATGCGACACGCACCACGGCCTGGCCCGGCAGGACGCCCTGGGCTTGTGCGCGTTTCTTGCGCAGCGGGGCGTGATTGCGCCCGACACCGTTGACCCGTTGCCAGTGCCCCGGTGCGAACCCACACCGCTGTCGGGCTCGGAGCCCATCACCGCGCCGCACCCGGGCGTGGTGGTGTTTCACCGCAACCCGGGCGACCGGGTGGCCGCCGGCGACGTCATCGCCGACCTGGTCAACGCCGACACCGGCGCCGTGACGCCGCTGCGTTGCCAGTCGGGCGGCGTGCTCTACGCACGAACGTCACAGCGCTGGGCCAGCGCCGGCAAACGCCTGGCCAAGATCGCGGGCACCACGCTGGCGCGCTCGGGCCGCCTGCTCAGCCCCTGATGCCGCCTGTACAAAAAAGGAAATCCCCGTGGTCAAAGAACCGATCCTGCAAGGACTGGACATCTGCAAACGCTTCGGCACGAACGAAGTCCTCAAAGGTGTGAGCGTGACCGCCGCACAAGGCGATGTGATCTCGATGATCGGCTCCAGCGGATCAGGAAAAAGCACGTTCCTGCGCTGCCTCAACCTGCTGGAGCTGCCCAACGCCGGCCGCATCGTGCTCGAGGGTGAGGCACTCGATCTGGTGCCCGACAAGGGCGGTGCCCTCAAGGTCCGAACCAGCGAACAGCTGCTGAGCCTTCGCAGCCGGGTCGCCATGGTGTTTCAGCACTTCAACCTCTGGGCCCACATGACGGCCCTGGACAACGTGACCCACGCGCCCATCCACGCGCTCAAGGTCGGCAAGGCCGAAGCGGTGGAGCGGGCCGATGCCTACCTGCAGCGCGTGGGCGTGTACCACCGCCGCAACGCCTACCCCGCGCACCTCTCGGGTGGAGAACAACAGCGCGTGGCCATTGCGCGCGCGCTGGCCATGGAGCCCAAGGTGATGCTGTTCGACGAGCCCACCAGCGCACTCGATCCCGAACTGGTGGGCGAGGTGCTGCGCGTGATGCGTTCGGTGGCCGACGAGGGCCGCACCATGATCGTGGTCACACACGAAATGGGCTTTGCACGCGAGGTCAGCAACCGGGTGGTCTTTCTCCACAAGGGCCAGATCGAAGAAGAGGGCCCCCCCGATGAGGTGCTCAGCCGCCCCCGCAGCGAACGCCTGCAGGCGTTTCTTTCAAACAGCCTGAAGTGAACACCTGCCTGGGGGGGAAACGCCGGCCGTTCGGTCCGCTGAATGCCGGGTGCGGCAGCCTGCGCACTGAGCGATCGCAGGCGGGTGGAGACCATGGCTCGTCTATCGCGCGAACGGGCGATGGAAGCGCACCTCTGGCTTCGAGGCACCGTATTCCAAGACATGTCTGACTCCGAAACCTGACTTCATGGTCGTCGGCTTTAGACTGATCTCGGTCGATCGGACATCGCGCGGTGAATGACCGCTGTTTCTGATACCGGCCACCTCGCGGACCTGGAACCTGACAGTTAGCTCTTGCAATTCTCTAGCGCCCGCCATGCACCACATAGGGCGCTGGCGGGCATGTTCGCTACAGAGCTAGGGTCAGATTTCGGTTTGCTCCGAGATTTCCAGCGCATCGTCGACCTCGATGCCGAGATATCTGACCGTCGATTCCAGCTTCGAGTGGCCAAGAAGCAACTGCACTGCGCGCAGGTTCTTGGTCCGCTTGTAGATCAAGGTCGCCTTGGTTCTGCGCATCGAATGAGTCCCATAGTCGGATCGATCAAGTCCCAGTTCATCGACCCATCGCCCCAGAATCCGTGCGTACTGGCGTGTCCCAAGGTGAGGGGAATCGTGAATACGGCTGGGGAAAAGGTAGTCCTCCTGGCGCAGCGCTTCCTTCTTGATCCACGCCTGCAAGGCCTCCCGAGTCGCTGATGTGATCTCGAACTGAACTGGTCGCCGGGTCTTGTGCTGAAGCACGATCGCACGCGTTGCCACTTGATCGCCATGGCATACGTCCCGCACCTTGAGGGCAACCAAGTCTCAGCCCCGCAACTTGCTGTCTGTGCCCAGGTTGAAAAGGGCAAGTTCTCGTACCCTGCCTTCCATCTGCAATCGCACGCGCAGCGCCCAAATGTCCTTCAGCTTGAAGGGAGCCTTCTGGCCGACGATCTTGCCCTTGTTCCACGGCTCAGCGTGGACAATCGATAAAGCTGCTTCCATGATGGACTCCCATCGAGTTGAGGGGCTAGCAGCATGAACCACCTTGGCGCGGGAATCCCCAAAAGTTGTTTCGTTTAAGGTCCCTGCTGAGCTAGCATGCCAGCCATTGACCAGAAGCAGATATTGCAAGCAACCTTCCGAATACTCTAGTGGCGCACATGCCCATACTCAGACGAACGGGCTTGGTACTTGTTGCCGTCGGACTACTCGACATTGCAGTGATGGTCTATTGCATTGCCAACGGCCTTTCGTACTCATCGAGCCTCAATATCTTCGCTGTCATCGCTGGCGTTTTTTTGCTTCGTGGCAGTCTGCGCGCCGCCTCGATAGTTCGCTGGTTTGCCGTCTTCTTGCTTGCTTGTTTCTTGGCACTTTTGGTTGCATGGCCATTTATGCAACCGATTGATCTCACGCTCACTGAGGTGCGCCTCCGCCCGCTTTCCACTGCCGCGGCAGTTGGCGTGATGACAATGGTCTTCGCTTTACTGTTCTGGCTGTTTCGAGAGCTCGGACGAGCACCAATCCTTGAGGCTCGCGCCGCGGCCGGTCGCAAGGTCCGTGATATGCGCATGCCCGCCGCTGCGGGAGTCGGCTTGGTTGCAGCACTTGCGGCTTCTATGGTCCTGCTTCTTGGCGGTGAGTCAGCTTCCAAGGCTCAAGAGATGGCCGAACAGCAACTTGGAGCCACCTATCGATATCACGTCGCATCGCTAAAGATAGCGAAGAACAGTCAAGGCACCTTCGTCGCTGGCGTCGTGACCGCCTGGAAGGCAGATGAAGTTCGGCATGTCCCGGTCAAGTGGGAAGAGCGCTGAAGCTGCCGAACTGTGATGACGCGTAACGGCCAGAAGCGGACGTCGCCAATAACTTGTATGGTTGAACACTGTTGCGATGAGATGGGGAAGCACGTTGGCGCTGGAGAGCTGCATCTCTACTATGACGATCGCTTCCGTGAGTACGGGATCAACTACCGAGATGAGTTCGGCGGGGGTGTGCAATTGATCGCCATCTGTCCGTGGTGCGCGACGAAGTTGCCAACTTCATTGCGCAACACCTGGTTCTCCGAGCTGGACCGTCTAGGACTTGGCCCAGAAGATGATTTGCCGGAGCGCATGCGATCAGCAGCGTGGTGGCAGCGCTCCGGGCTGTAACGTATTTCGGCCAGAAGCCGACGTCTGAAGTTGCCATGCTGCGCTCTGAAATTGACGCTGAACTCACGCTGCTCCCGCCAGCTCAAGGCGGAAGGGAGACGCCTATAAGTGGCGAGTATCGAGGCGTGTTTACAGTGGCAGCGGGCAAGGCTTACTCCATGAGGTTGGAGATTCCTGCGGAGTCCCCCCTTTTTGCCGAACAACCGACAACAGTCGGTGTGCAGTTCCTCGATCCAAATGAAGCACTTCCCCACTTCAAAGTTGGTACGGTTTTCTCCGTGTGGGAAGGTCGAGCCATAGGACACGGTTGTGTGGTGAGCGTCCGCTAAAGAGCAAGACCTATTTCCGCTTGGGGCCCTTCGCAGCTGTCAGCTACCATGACAGATATCGGCCAGAAGCGGACGTCTCTCTGCCGCAGGAGTAGACGTTCACCGTTGGAGGTGAGCGGCGGCTGGATGCGCGCGAAGCGCGCCGGAAGCCGTCCGCTCGAACGACGGGTTAGCCGTCACGTTGCCCGCCTCGCAACTTACGTGCGGCCAAACCGAACACCCAAGGCGTGCCAGCAAGAGCGATGGCAAACGCACCCCAGAAGAATGCTGCCTCCGACCGGATCAGTTGACCAAACAGTTCACCGATGACGCTTGCTACGCCAACAACCAGAGCGCCAAACGTAGCCAAGCGGAGGACAAGATCGAGAACCATGCTGCCGCGCGAGAACCTTGCCGCAACTAAGCTTGACATGAGGACGGACAACGCAGCCACTACCCCGAGCAGTGCCCCAAGCGAAATGGCGGCCAGGTGCGATTGCATTGCTTATGACGGCTAACTTGTGGATTATCTGCCCCATTGCGCGGCGAGGTGGTGCAGTGGATTGATCAACGCAACCATAACGACGATGGCGCCAGCCAACCCAATGCCGTGGCTACGATAAACGACTACACGCCATCGAAAGCGTGACCGTTCTTCTCCACATAGTCGGCCAGCTTGCGAAAAACCGATTCATCACCACACGCGCGACGGCTCTACGTATCGCAGGGGATCCCCTTCGACATTAGCATAGGTATTGATCCCGCCCTGTAGCCCGATGGGATCGGACTGCATGTATCGGCCCAGCTTGGCAGGAATCTGGTGTCCCATCGTTACTCCGACTCGATAGCTCTCCTCAAGGCATCAAGCAGTATCTGCGTTGTGTGCTTGTCAAGAGCAAGCTCTACATCGCCATTTGACTCTGAGGACAGACAAAGCCACACCTTTTGGTGGTCACAACGAACCACTGCGAGTGCATCGTCTCCAGTCTCTAGGTTCTTGAATCGGATAGTCTCGATTTCAGTCATGTCATAGTCCTTGATCAGTACCCGGGCATTGGGTCACCCAGGCTGTAATCTGGTCACCAAGTCCTTCTGACCATTCGTTGCCAAGCCAAGAGAACTGTACAAGTGACCGCATTGAGCACGAGATGCCACCGTCGCCTTCGGGCCCTGAGCGGACGTTCGCTACGAGCTTTTGGAGGTGCTCGTAGTCCAGTTCGGACGCAGGCCCTGGGCGGCTTCCGCTCGGACCCTTGAGAGCGACTCCTCATCGCCCATCTCAGCTTCACTCTCGCCAACACAACCCCAGCAGTCACCACCGCAATCGACAGACAGCGGGTCATTTGCCTGATTGAGAACTCGCCCGCAGGTTTGACAGTTCATAAGTTTGCTCAGTGAATCAATGCCCGCTTCTGGCCGATAGCGGCAGTCTAGCGGCCACTCTGCTCCAGGCAAGCGGTTGGAGTAGTCGTTTCGTGGACAAACGACCGCAACGTGGCACATAGCGCCCACTCAGAGCTTGCTGTCGACTGGCAGCAATCGCTGCAGAAGCGACTTCGGGCTTAAACTGAAACAGGCTCATTCGCATTTCCCACCCGAAAGTGGAGTTATTCCCTTAAGCGGGGTTACTCATATCTCGACCAAACGGGTGGATGGCACGACATTCCCGCTGCGGACATCTGATCGGAGGGCAGGGTTGCGGCTTGGTGCGCGGGCCAATTGGCTGCGTTGAAGCAGTCTTTTCAGGGAGGAACTCACGTGGCATCAGACCACCAACGCATCCTGATTCTGTGCAAGACCTACCCGTCGCCCAGCGCTCGGTATGTCGAAACCTCCTGCGTCGCAGGGATGACCAACGACGGGCGCTTCATCCGGCTGTTTCCGGTACCGTTCCGGCTGGTGGAGGACGACCAGCAGTTCAAGAAGTGGCAGTGGATCACAGCCCGCGTTCGCCGCGCGCAGGACGATGCCCGGCCCGAGAGTCACCGCGTTTCGGTGGACACGATCGAGGTGGAGGGCGATCCACTGCCCACGCGCGACCAATGGATAACCCGCCGCGAGGCGATCAAGGGCGTGCCGGTGTTCGATTCGTTCGATGCGCTGGAGGCTTCACGCCAGGAGAGTGGGACGACCCTGGGGCTGGTGCGGCCGAGCCGCCTGCTGGGGCTGGACATCAAGGCTGTGGACTCTCCAGACTGGACCGAGGATGAACTGGCAAAACTGTTGCAGGAGCAGCAACAGGGCAGCCTGTTCGACGCGGTGGAGGATCAACGCACCCTCAAGACGCTCAAGAAGCTCCCTTACGACTTCCACTACCGCTACGAATGCCAGACCCCGGAGGGTGTGAAGCCGTTCAAGCACAAGCTGGTGGACTGGGAAGCCGGAGCGCTCTACTGGAACCTGTACCGCCGCGCTGACTGGCAGGAGGCGATGCGCCACAAGTTTGTCACCCAGTTCAGTGAGCTGGATGTCTTGTTCCTCATGGGGACCATCCACCGCTTTCCGGGCCAGTGGTTGATCGTGAGCGTGCTGTACCCGCCTAAGCTGCCAGAGACGCTGGTGCGTCAGCAAACACTGTTTTAGCCGTCAGGTGGTGCACCGCAGGGCCGCCAGCAGCCCGCATGGCGCGGGCCACGTAGGTCCGGTGGCACGTGGTGAAGTCTGCCTCGAAACAGACCAGACAGGCCCGGTGGTCGCGCGCGGTGGAGGCCAGGTTCCGCACCTCGGTTTTCACGGTACCCAGATGGGCCAGAAAACCACGGGTGTAGTTGGCCCAGTCGCCGTCTTCTCGGTATTGGTCCCGTATGGGCTTGGGGCAACCCAGGGCGGGTCGATGCTCGTAACCGATGCCTGCTGCGGCCAGATGCTCGCGGAACGCGCTTTTCGAGAACCCCTTTTTGCGTGAGAGCGGCAACTCCCGCACGTCCACGACCAGGTTCACGCGCGCGTCCTGCAGGCGGGCAATGAACCCGTCGATGGTGAGACCTTCGTAGCCGAAGGTGAAAAGCGCGGAAGTGGTCACTGGTGGTCGAGGGTTGGGGCATCACCGATAACCGATGCGGCCAAATTGTCTCACGCGAGCGATGACCAGGTCGGCCGCGATCCACGACTTCGCGATAGAGCCGCGACTGTCGGGAAGCGGCCATTCGTCAGCGCCCGCTCACAGCCGAGAACGGCCGCCTGCCGCCGCCCCACTGACCGGCAGCAACCGCTGCGAAGCCGGAGTTTGACCCCCTGTCAGTCAGCCGCCGATGCGCGCGACCGACGCCCCGATGCCACCGCGGGCGGTGTTGGCGCCGGCGTCCAGGTTGTCGCGGCGCGGCGTGTCGAAGTTCGAGATGTAGGCAACGTCGCCCACGAAGACCAGACCCGACGGGAACTCCAGCGGGCCCGCGACGCCATTGCGCGCAACCGGCTGCACCTGGCCCGACGGCGTCACCTTGACGATGGCGTTGAGCTCGTTGGCGGCCACCCAGATGTCGCCGCGGCGGTCGACGGCGATGCCGTCGGCGCCCTCGAGCAGGGCGTTCTGGGCCAACAGCACGGGCTTGCCCGCCATGCCGTCGGCGCCCAGCGCCACCTTCCACAGCGCGCCGCGCGCCGTGTCGGCCACGATCAGCGCGCCGCTGGCGTCGATGGCCAGCCCGTTGGCGACGATGGCCTGCTGCGTGCGGCCATCGGGCAGCGTGCGTGTGAAGCGCTCGATCTGCGCCGCCGGCTGTGCTGCGCCGCCGGCGGCCGGCACCCGGTACACGGTGCCGTTGGCGCCCCCGGACACGTACACGTTGCCGGCGCGGTCGATGGCCAGCCCGTTGGCGCCCTGGGCGCCGGTGGCAAACGTGCTGGCGATACCGGGCTTGGCTGGGTTCAGGTCGGCGGCGCGCACGCGCACCACCTCGTTGAAGGCGCCGGCAGCGATCAGCAGGTCGCCCTGGGCGTTGAAGGCCAGGCTGCCGCCGTTGGCCCCCACCGCCTGGCCATTGACCTGGCGCGGTTCGATGCGCGCCACGACCACGGGTTTGGGCGACTTCGGGTCGATGCGAAGGATGTTGCCGCTCACGCGGTCGGGCAGGTACAGCAGGCCATTGCGGTCGGCGGTGATGCTCTCGACGATGAACGTGCGATCGGCGCTGGCCGGATCGAGGTCGACCAGGATGGAAGGCGTGGGTGCGGTGGACGCGGTGGGCGCGGTGCCGAGGGCGGCGCAGCCCACCAAGGTGACGGACAGGGCCAGCAGGCCGGTCATGGCAGCTTTCATCTCGGGCATCTTTCTCTGTGGGCTGGGGGGGTGGCGCGGTGGCGCGGTTGCACCGCTGTTTCAGGCGCCGGAGTGTAAGAACGCCAGCGATCCTGCGCCGGTCATTGCCCCGATGACCCCAGGTCGCCGCCCTCCCCCACACCAACCCACCAACCCACACTGTGTCGACAATGTGTCGACACAGTGCCACCCCTGCGCCACCGCCCGTCCCCGGCGCGGTGAAGCCCCCTCCCACAAAAACCCAACAAATTCAACGCCCTTTCCGCGTTGAACACCGTGCCAGGCGCCCTGGCACGTTGGTTGCGCTGGAGACCTCAGGCAATCCTGCCTGCCGCCCCATTCGCGAGGTCTCCATGAGCATCGACGCCACCCTGATCGCCCCCGCCCAGCTTGCTGCGCTGCAGTCGTCCGAACCCGTCGTCGTGATCGACACGCGAGACCCCGAGGCGTTTGCCGCGGGCCACATTCCCGGGGCGGTCAACCTGCGCGAGGTGTTCACCTACCTGGCCACGTCGTCGCCCGACGGGTTGCAGGCGCTCAAGGAAACCTTTGCCAGCGCGCTGGGCGCGGTGGGGCTGTCGGGCAAGGAGACGGCGGTGTTCTACGAGGATTCGATGAACAGCGGCTATGGCCAGTCGTGCCGTGGCTACTACCTGCTCACCTGGATGGGCTACCCCAGGATCAAGGTGCTGAACGGCGGCCTGAGCGCGTGGAAGGCCGCGGGCCTGCCGCTGTCGACCGAGGCGGTGACGCCGGTGCCGGCCACGTTCCCCGAGCTGCCGATGGCCGACGTGATGCTGACGCAGGAAGACGTGCTGAAGGCGCTGGGCACCGACGTGGTGATGCTGGACGTGCGCGACGTGGACGAGTGGATCGGCGACAGCTCGAGCCCCTACGGCAAGGACTTCGCGCCGCGCAAGGGCCGTCTGCCGGGCGCCAAGTGGGTGGAGTGGTACCGCTTCATGAAGCCGTCGGCCCAGGGCCCGGTGTTCAAGACGCCCGACGAGGTGAAGGCCGAGCTGGCCACCGCCGGCGTGGGCACCGACGACACCATCTACCTCTACTGCTTCAAGGGCGCGCGCGCGTCCAACACCTTCCTGGCGCTCAAGCAGGCCGGCTTCAGTGACGTGCGCATGTACTTCGGCTCGTGGAACGAGTGGTCGCGCAACGAGGCGCTGCCGATCGAAACCGGCCTGCCGATCAAGGCGCCGACCAAACCCAAGCTGGCGCTGGCCGCCTGAGTCCCCTTCATTTCAACCGCCACGGAGACACCATGTCCACCACCGAGACCCTCGAACCCACCACCATCAAGACCTGGCTGCGCCCGATCGACGCCACCGGCCTGGCCGCCTTCGCGGCCAAGGGCAAGGCCAACCCCGCTTCGCGCGGGACCAACAAGGTGCACACCGTGATGGAGGGGCAGTACCGGTCGCTGAGCCAGGTGGGCAACCACGCGCCGGTGGTGGTGGACGAGCCGCTGCACCTGTTCGGCCAGGACACGGCGCCCGCGCCCGGCGAGATCGTGCTGTCGGGCCTGGGCGGCTGCATCGCCGTGGGCGTGACCGCCGTGGCCACCTGGAAGGGCGTCAAGCTGAGCCGGCTCGAGGTGTTTCTGGAGGGCGACATCGGCAACCCGGCGGCCTGGGGTGCCGGTGGCGCGCTCGAGAAAACGCCGCCCGAGATGGGCTTTCAGGCGATCCGCGTGAAGGTGCTGGTGGAAGGCGACGCGCCGCGCGAGGTGCTCGACGAGATCGTGCAGCACGCCAACTTCTATTCGCCGGTGGCCAACAGCATGCGCAACCCGATCCCGTTCGAGATCTCGATGGCTTGATGGCTTCGACAGGCTCAGCCCGAACGGTGGTGAAGGTTCGGGTGATCGAGCCGCCGCCTTCGCTTGTAGATGACTTGATGGCTTCGACAAGCTCAGCCCGAACGGAGGTGTTGGTTCGGGTGACCCGGTCGAGCCACCACTTCCGTTCGCCCTGAGCTTGTCGAAGGGCCACCTTACCGCTGGAGTCCCGATGAACCCGAACGACCTGCCCCGCGATGTCACCCTGGAAACGCCCGACGGCCTGCTGGCCGCCGTGCGCGAGGTGGCGCGCGGTTCCCTGGCCAACGTGGTCGAGTCGATCGACCGCACCGGTTACTACCCGGGCGCCGAGCTGCGGCAACTGGCCGCGCTGGGTGCGATGAGCGCGCACCTCGATGCGCCAGTGGGCCGGGGCGATTTCGGGCTGGCCATCCGCGCCATGGCCGAGGTCTCGCAGGTGTGCGGTGCCACCGGCTTCATGATGTGGTGCCAGGCGGTGTGCGGCCTGTACCTGCAGGCGTCGGGCAACCCGGCGCTCACCGCCGCCCCGCTGCTCGACCTGGCCAGCGGCCGTGCGCTGGGGGGCACGGCCATGTCCAACCCGATGAAGAGCTACGCGCAGATCGAGACGCTGCTGCTCAAGGCCACACCGGTGCCCGGCGGTTACCTGGTGAACGGCGCGCTGCCGTGGGTGAGCAACCTGGGCCCCGACCACGGCTGCGGCGCGCTGGCCGGCGTGGTGGACGAGCAAGGCAACGTGGTGCGCGAGGTGATGTTCCTGCTGCGCTGCGACGCACCCGGCGTGGAGCTGCGCGACTGCCCGAGCTTCTCGGCCATGGAAGGCACGGGCACCTGGGCGCTGCGCCTCACCGACCACTTCATCGGCGCCGACGACATCATTGCCGACCCGGCCAAGCCGTTCATTGCCCGCATCCGCGGCGCGTTCGTCATGCTCCAGTGCGGCATGGCGGTGGGCGTCACGCAGGGCGCCATCGACAGCATGTGGGCGGTGGAAGACCAGCTGGGCCACGTGAACCAGTTTCTGGAAGACCGGCCCGAGGCGCTGCAGGCCGAGCTCGACGCGCTGACGGCGCGCGTGATGAAGCTGGCCGAAACACCCTTCGACGCGTCGGTGGAGTTCTTCATCGACGTGCTGGACGCACGGGCCCACGGCGCCGAGCTGTCGCTGCGCGCGGCGCAGTCGGCGCTGCTGCACCAAGGCGCGCGCGGCTACCTCATGAGCAGCGACGTGCAACGGCGCGTGCGCGAATCGCATTTCGTGGCCATCGTCACGCCCGCCATCAAGCACCTGCGCAAAGAGATCGCGCGCTTGTCGGCCGAGGTGCTGCCGGCATGAGCGCCACCACGCAGGCGCCGTGGCGCCAGTACCTGTGTGACGCCTGCGGTTACGTGTACGACGAGGCCAAAGGCGACCCCGACGGCGGCCTGGCGGCGGGCACGCGCTACGAAGACATTCCCGACGACTGGGCCTGCCCGCTGTGCGGTGTCACCAAGGCCGACTTCCGCCTGTATGAGGCGCCCAGCCTCGAAGCGCTCAAGGCCCGCGCACCATCGGCCGCCCCCGTGGCCGCGCGCGGCGGACGGGCCGGCGTGCTCATCGTGGGCGCCGGGCGCGCCGGCTGGCAGACCGCCGAGGCGCTGCGCGCCATCGACGCCACGCTGCCCATCACCCTGGTCACGCAGTGCGCAGGCGACGTGTACGACAAACCGCTGCTGTCGGTGGCCGTGGCGCGTCGGCTCGACCACAGCACCCTGGTGAAAGAGCCCGGCGCCGTGACCGCTGCCCGCTTCGGCGTGCGCCTGCTGGCCCACACGCAGGCCGTGCGCATCTGCACCGACACGCGCACGCTGCGCACCACGCGCGGCAACCTGCGCTACGACCACCTGGTGCTGGCGCACGGCGCGCGCGCTGCGCTGCCCGAAGCCCTGCCCGCCGCCCTGTGCTGGCGCATCAACCACCTGGGCGCGTACCAGCAAATGCGCACGCGACTCGGCGACGCGCCGAAGGACGTTCTCATCGTCGGTGCCGGGCTCATCGGCAGCGAACTCGCCAACGACCTCGCGCTGGGGGGCCACCGCATCACGCTGATCGACGCGCTGACCGAACCACTGGCGCGCTGGCGCGAACAGGGCGCGGGCGCACAGCTGCTTGACGCCTGGAAAAACCTGAGCATCCGGTTCGTGGGCGGCGTGCAGGTGGCGGGCCTGGATGCCGTGGCGGGCCGCTACCGCCTCAGCACCGCGTGCGGCCAGCGGTTCGCGGCCGACCAGGTGATCGTCGCGGCCGGGCTGCAGACACCGACCCGGCTGGCGCAGAGCGCGCAGCTCTCCTGGCACAACGGCATCTGCGTGAGCGCGCACAACCTGCGCACCAGTGCCGAGCGCATCCACGCACTGGGCGATTGCATCGCCATCGGCGGCCAGCCCAGCCGCTACATCGAACCCATCGCCCGCCAGGCCCGCGCCATCGCGGCCGACATCTGCGGCGCCACGCCCGCACCTTACGTGCCGCGCGCGGCGGTGGTGCGGGTCAAGACGACATCGCGGCCGCTGACACTGCATTGAACACCCACCCGGCCTTCAGCCGTAGGTGTTGGCCAGCGTGCCCAGTCCATCGATGACCACCTCCACCGTGGTGCCCGGCTTCATGGGCAGCACGCCGAGCGAGGTGCCGCAGAGGATCACGTCGCCGGGCTCGAGGGTCATGTCGTGCGAAATGCGCGAGACCAGCTCGGCCGGGCTGAAAAACATGTCGGCAAGCGGGTAGTTCTGCCGCTCGCGGCCACCGACCAGCGTGCGCAAGTGCGCGCCGGCGGGATTGAAGTCCGTGTCGATGAAAGGACCCAGGGCGCCGAATCCGTCGAAGCTCTTGGCCCGTGTCCATTGCGGGAACGTTGGGTCGCGCTGCAGCAGCTCGAGCGCCGTGACGTCGTTGGCACAGCAATGGCCGAAGATGTGCGCGGGCGCTTCAGCCAATGGCACGGCACGGGCACGGCGGCCGATCACCACCGCCAGCTCACCCTCATAGGCCACACGGCCGTCGTGGCTGGCTGGCACCGGAATCGGCTGCCGATGGCCGATCACGCTGCCAGGGGACTTGAGAAAGTACAGCGGCTCGGCGGGCTGGGCCCAGCCATTCTTCTCGGCGGCTGCGCGAAAGTTGTTCCACAGGCCCACCACCTTGCCCGGTGCACAGGGCGCCAGCCAATCGACCTCGGCGAGGGGCAGCGTTTCACCGGTGGACGTCGGTGTGCCGAACATGTCGCCGTGGTGAATGTGGACAAGCTCACCCTCGAGCGTGCCGAACGCCGCCTTGCCCTGGTGCGTGAACCGAAGCCATTTCATCGATCGCTCCTTGGTGTGATGGCCGGACCAACTGGCCGGCAGAACGTCGATCTTGCACGACCGCCACATCAGGGAAAGCCCGGGGATGGGGGACATGTCGCGATGCCATACTTTTTCGCAGGACGGAAACGCCGGCCAACTTCTGGCTGTCGTTTTCGTCCGTCTTTTTTGGTGTCGCGGCTTTCTCCATGGGCGACACCCCCCATCCCAACACCTGCACAGCCCATGACACTCACCCTGAAAGACCTGCTGGCCGCTGGCGCCGACGCATCGCCTGCACTGTCGGCCCCCGGCCGCTCACCACTGAGCCACGGCGAGTTGCGCGCGCTGATCCAGCGCACACTGGCCACGCTCAATGGCCTGGGGATCGGGCGCAATGACCGTGTCGCCATCGTGCTGAACAACGGGCCTGAAATGGCGGCCTGCTTCATGGCGTGCGCCAGCGGCGTGACCAGCGCTCCCCTGAACCCGGCCTACCGCGCCGACGAGTTCGAGTTCTACCTCTCCGACCTCAACGCCAAGGCGCTGATCGTCGAGCGCGACAGCACCTCGCCGGCCATCGATGTGGCCACCAGGCTGGGTGTGCGCCTGATCGACCTGGTGGTCCCCGAAGGTGCGCCCGCTGGCGCCTTCACGCTGGCGGCGCGCGGCGAGGCGGGCGCCGCCCCCGCGGCATCGGTCGCAGGCGGCCACGCGCAACCCGACGACGTGTCGATGGTGCTGCACACCTCGGGCACCACGTCGCGGCCAAAGATCGTGCCGCTGTCACAGCGCAACCTGGCGGCATCGGCCACACACATCCGACAAACCCTGCAGTTCACGGCCGCCGACTGCGGGCTGAACATCATGCCGCTGTTCCACATTCACGGGCTGATTGCCGGCGTGCTGGCACCGCTGGCAGCGGGCTCGCAGGTGTACTGCACGCCCGGCTTCAACGCGCTGAAGTTCTTCGGCTGGATGGACGAGGCCCACCCCACCTGGTTCACCGCCGTGCCGACCATGCACCAGGCCATCATCTCGCGGGCCTCGAAGAACGCCGACGTCATCGCCCGCAATCCGCTGCGCTTCCTGCGCTCGTCGTCTTCGTCGATGCCGCCCCAGGTGATCAAGGAGGTCGAGGCGACTTTCAAGGCGCCCCTGATCGAGAGCTACGGCATGACCGAGGCCACCCACCAGATGGCCAGCAACCCGCTGCCGCCAGGCCTGCGCAAGCCGGGCACCGTCGGCCGGGCCGCCGGCCCGGAGGTGGCCATCATGGCCGAGGACGGCACCCTGCTGCCGCGCGGCACCGGCCTTGAAAACACCGGCGAGATCGTCATCCGCGGACCCAACGTGACCGTCGGCTATGAGAACAACCCCAAGGCCAACGCCGAGGGCTTCAGGGACGGCTGGTTCCGCACCGGTGACCAGGGCGTGATGGACGAGGACGGCTACATCACCATCACGGGACGGCTCAAGGAGATCATCAACCGGGGCGGCGAGAAAGTGAGCCCGCGCGAGGTCGACGAGATCCTGATGGACCACCCGGCGGTGGCACAGGTGGTGTGCTTCGGCATGCCGCACGCCAAGCTGGGCGAAGAGGTGGCCGCGGTGGTTGTGCTGCGCGAGGGACAGCAGGTCACCGAACGCGAGTTGCAGACCTTTGTCGGTGGGCGAGCGGCCGACTACAAGGTGCCCAAGAAGATCCTCTTCATGGACGAGATCCCCAAGGGCGCCACGGGCAAGCTTCAGCGCATCGGGCTGGCCCAGAAACTGGGTCTGGGCTGACCCCTCCGTTCAACTCTTCAGTCTTGGCTTAACCAAAAGCCAAGAATTTCTTACTTTACTAAAGGCCATGGATTTTTGAGACTGAGGGAGCAGGAAAAAAGACGCGCCGGTTCGACCCACCACCCCGAGGAGCCTCCATGACCATCACTTCATTTCGCTTCCGATCGCAACGCTGGGCCGCCGCAGCGGCCTCGCTGATGTGTCTGGCCGTCGCCGCGCCCGCTGCGGCGTGGGAGCCGGAAAAGCCGGTCGAATTCGTGGTGCCTGCGGGCACCGGTGGCGGTGCCGACCAGATGGCCCGTTTCATCCAGGGCGTGGTGGCCAAGAACAACCTGATGAAGCAGCCGATCATCGTGGTCAACAAGTCCGGTGGTGCGGGCGCCGAGGGGTTCCTCGACGTGAAGGGCGACAAGGGCAATCCGCACAAGATCGTCATCACGCTGTCCAACCTGTTCACCACACCGTTGGCCACGGGCATTCCATTCAACTGGCGCGACCTGACCCCGGTGCAGATGCTGGCGCTCGACCAGTTCGTGCTGTGGGTCAATGCCGACTCGCCTTACAAAACGGCCAAAGAGTACTTCGACGCCGTCAAGGCTGCGCCGCCGAACTCCATCAAGATGGCCGGCACGGGCTCCAAGCAAGAGGACCAGATCATCACCGCGATGATCGAGAAAGCCGCTGGCAAGAAGCTCACCTACATCCCGTTCAGGGGCGGTGGTGACGTGGCCGTGCAGCTGGTGGGCAACCACGTCAATTCCACGGTCAACAACCCGATCGAGGC
Organism: Synechococcus sp. UW140; assembly: GCA_943371665.1. Taxonomy (GTDB): domain Bacteria; phylum Pseudomonadota; class Gammaproteobacteria; order Burkholderiales; family Burkholderiaceae_C; genus Hydrogenophaga. The sequence continues at coordinate 42,626 of CALRVR020000008.1, read as the reverse complement.
CGAATCGCACTGGCGTGGAGGCAAGTTGCGCGCCCTGTGCGTGTTCGACAAGGCGCCCATGCCCTACAAGACCAAGCTGACCGCCACGCAGGCCTGGGCCGACGTGCCGACCTGCGCCAGCGCCGGCCTGCCGGTGGACTACGTGATGCTGCGAGGCATCTTCATGCCGCCCGGCGTCACGCCGCAGCAGGTGGCCTTCTACACCGATCTCTTCAAGAAGGTTCGTGCCCTGCCCGAATGGAAAGAGTTCATGGACAAGGGCGCCTTCAACACCACCGCACTGAGCGGTACCGAATTCGTGGACTGGCTCGGCAAGAACGAGCAGATGCACCGGGTGCTGATGCGGGAAGCGGGCTTCATGGCCAACTGACCCCGCGAAACCCGGGTCCGACGGGGCGCGCGATCCGGCGCCACGCTTGTCTTTGCCGCCCACCATGGGCGAACACTTTTCAATGAACGCGCGCAGCCGTGAAACACGGCGCGCGGGAGTCGGATCATGACTGTTGAATCGGGTGAATCCACCTCAAGCGGCGGGCAGGCGTCCAGCGGGCATCTGGATGCCCGCTGGCCTGAAGTGCTGATGGCTGGTTTCTTGTTCGTTGTGGCCATCCTGGTCATCGTCGACAGTGTTCGCGTGGGCACGGGCTGGGCGGACGACGGCCCCAGGTCGGGTTACTTCCCCTTCTACATCGGCCTGATGCTGGCCGGCGCCAGCGGCTGGATCATCCTGGGCCAGCTGAGCCGCTGGAACCGCGACCGAACGGTGTTTGCCGAGCACGAACAACTCCGCCTGGTGATGGCGGTGTTTGTGCCGATGGTGGTCTATGTGGCCCTGATTTTCGGCATCGGCATCTATGTGGCGTCTGCGCTGCTGATCGGTTATTTCATGCGGCGCTACGGCAAGTACCGGTGGGTCGTCACGCTGCCGGTGGCGATTGGCGTGCCGCTGTTTTTCTTTGTCGTGTTCGAACGGTGGTTCCTGGTGCTGCTGCCCAAAGGCCCCCTCGAGCGTTTGCTCGGCTTGTAAGGCAGACATCCCATGGAAGAACTTTCAAGTCTGGCGGGCGGCTTTTCCGTCGCGCTCACGGTGCCCAACCTGGCCTACATGCTGATCGGCATCACGCTCGGCATCCTGATCGGCGTGCTGCCCGGTCTGGGCGGCGCCAACGGCATCGCCATCCTGCTGCCGCTGACCTTCAGCATGAACCCGACCTCGGCCATCATCATGCTGAGCTGCATCTATTGGGGTGCGCTGTTCGGCGGGGCGATCACGTCGATCCTGTTCAACATACCGGGCGAGCCCTGGTCGGTCGCGACCACGTTCGATGGTTTCCCGATGGCGCAGAAGCAGCGCGCGGCGCAGGCGCTGACCGCCGCGTTCACCAGCTCCTTCGTCGGGGCCATCTTTGCCGTCGCCCTGATCACCTTTCTGGCGCCGCTGCTGGCCAGGTTTGCCTTGAAGTTCGGACCCGCCGAGTTCTTTGCGGTGCAGTTGCTCACCTTCTGCAGCTTCATCGGCATGAGCAAGGAGCCTGCCGCCAAGACGCTCGCATCGATGATGCTGGGTTTTGCGCTGGCGGCGGTGGGCATGGACATGGTCACAGGCCAATTGCGCATGACGTACGACGTGCCCGAGCTGCTCAAGGGCTTCAACTTCCTGATTGCGGTGATCGGCCTGTTCGGCATCGGCGAGATCCTGTTGACGATGGAAGAGGGCCTGTCCTTCAAGGGCAAGTCCGCCAAGATCAGCCCCAAGGTGGTGTGGGAGACCTGGCGCGAGATCCTCAAGTACTGGAAGACTTTCCTGCGCTCGACCGCCATCGGCTGCTGGATGGGCATCACGCCCGGGGGTGCCACGCCGGCGTCGTTCATGAGCTACGGCATGGCGCGCCGTTTTGCCAAGGAGCCCGACACCTTCGGCAAAGGCAACGTCGAAGGCGTGATCGCGCCCGAGACCGCCGCCCATGCGGCGGGCACGGCCGCGCTGCTGCCGATGCTCACGCTGGGCATCCCGGGTTCGCCGACCGCGGCTGTTCTGCTGGGCGGCCTGCTGATCTGGGGCCTGCAGCCCGGGCCCATGCTGTTCGTCGAACAGAAGGACTTCGTGTGGGGCCTGATCGCCAGCATGTACCTCGGCAACATCGTCGGTCTGATCGTCGTGCTGACCACGGTGCCCTGGTGGGCGGCCATTCTGCGCATTCCGTTCTCGGTGATCGCGCCCGTGATCATCGTGATCTGCGCGATCGGCGCCTACACCGTCAACAACTCGATGTTCGACGTGGTGATGATGCTGGTCTTCGGCGTGATGGGCTACCTGTTCAAGAAGTTGAAGTACCCGCTGGCACCCCTCGTTCTGGCGCTTGTGCTGGGCGATATGGCAGAGACCAGTTTCCGCCAGTCGATGCTGCTCAGCCAGGGCAGCCTGTCGATCTTCTGGTCGAACCCCCTGGTGGGCTCGCTGTTCTTCCTGGCCATCGCGCTGCTTGTGTGGCCGCTGTGGGGTTCGATCAGACAAGTCATGCGCGTTCGCGAAGCCAGGGCGGTGTAATCTCGCGTCGGCATTGGGTCATGTTCGGAGTCAACGGATGAAGTTTGCGGTGGTGGGTGCCGGTGCGATCGGCGGGTATCTGGGCGCTAAGCTGGCGCGGGCGGGGGAAGAGGTCACCTTCATTGCGCGCAATCGCAATCTGGAGGCGATTCGTGCCCACGGCTTCAAGCTGATCCTCGAGGATGGGAGCGAGGAGCACGCGCCGACCGCGAGGGCGGTGCAGCACATGGCCGACGCCGGCCCGCAGGACGTGGTCCTGCTGACGGTGAAGGCGCACCAGGTCGGTGACCTGCTGCCCGACCTGCGGGCACTGTTCGGTCCGCAGACCCTGGTGGTGACGATGATCAACGGCATCCCGTGGTGGTACTTCCACAAGCTGCCAGGTGCCCATGAAGGCATGGGACTCGAGAGCGTCGACCCGGGCGGGCGGCTGGCCGCGCACATCGAGCCCGAGCGCATCATCGGAAGCGTGGTGTATCCCGCGGCCGAGCTGGTCGCGCCGGGCGTGGTGAAGCTGATCGAGGGCAACCGGTTCACGCTGGGCGAACTCGATGGCTCGCGCAGCGAACGCATCACCGCCCTTTCAGAGGCGATGATGCGCGCCGGCTTCAAGGCACCGGTTTCCAAAGACATCCGCAGCGAGATCTGGGTCAAGCTGTGGGGCAACCTCAGCTTCAACCCGATCAGCGCGCTGACCCATGCCACGCTGGAAGACATCTGCCGCTTCCCGGCCACGCGCGCGCTGGCCTCGCGCATGATGACCGAGGCGCAGACGGTGGCCGAGGCGCTGGGCGTGCGCTTCAAGATCACGCTCGAGCAGCGCATTGCAGGCGCTGAAGCCGTGGGCGCGCACAAGACCTCGATGTTGCAGGACGTCGAGAACGGCCGGGCACTGGAGCTGGAAGCGCTGGTCGGCTCGGTCGTCGAGCTTGGGCGCATCACCGGCCTGCCCACGCCCACCATCGAAGCGGTGTACGCCACCACCAGCCTGCTGGGCCGCTCGCTGGCGACCCAAAAAGGGCGGTTGCGGATCGAGGCCGCCTGAGCCCGAGAGCGCCCGCGAGCGCCGCTACAGGCTGCCCGCGGCGCGCACCATCAGCTTGACGGGGCGCGCACCTTGCGCCGCCCGGGCCCTCAATTGCCCGCAGCCCGCGTCCACGTCCTGGCCGGCCGACTGGCGCAGCTTGGTGAGAATGCCGCGGCGGTGCAGGCGGCGCGCGATGTCGGCCGCCTTGTCCCAGCCGGGCCGGGTGTAGGGAAGGCCTTCGACCGCGTTGTACGGGATCATGTTGAGCACGGCGCTCTTGCCGTGCAGCAGGCGCACGATGCCCTCGATCTCGTCGTCACCGTCGTTCACGCCGTCCAGCAGCGTCCACTGCACCTGCATGGGGTAGCCAGTGGCGCGTGCATAGGCCTCACCGTGCGCCACCAGTTCGTCGGGCGAGAGGCGCGGCGCGCGCGGCAGGAGTTGCGCGCGCAATTCGGCCTTGGTCGTGTGCAACGACAGGGCCAGCGCCGGCTTGACGCGCCCGCGCGGCAGCGCCTCGAACGCGCGCACATCGCCCACGGTGGAGAACACCAGGTTCTTGTGGCCGATGTTGCCGACCGTGCCGAGCAGGTCGATGGCCTCAAGCACGGCGTCGAGGTTGTGCGCGGGCTCGCCCATGCCCATGAAGACCACCTTGTTCACCGGCCGCGCCACACGGGCCAGCGCCACCTGCGCCACGATCTCGGCGCTGCCGAGCTGGCGGATCAGGCCACTGGTGCCGGTCATGCAGAAGGTGCAGCCCACGGCACAACCAATCTGGGTGGACACGCACAGGCCGCCGCGCGGCAGGCGCACGCTCTCCACGGTCTGGCCGTCGTTCAAGGCCACCAGCAAGCGGGCCGAGCCGTCTTCGCCCGGGTACTCGGCCTGCAGACGGGCCAGGCCGGCCAGTTCGTCGCGCAGCGCGGGCAGGGCCTCGAGCAGGGCCTTGGGAAAGTGGTGCGCGGGCTGGCGCCGCCCGGCGTCGGCCGGCAGCGCGTGCACCCAGTGGCGCAGCACGCGCTGGGCGTGCAGCGGCCCGGCCCCGAGGGCCGTCAGGCGTTGGCGCAGGTCGCTCACGTGCATGGGACCGCGATTGTCGCCGAGGCCGGTGCAGCGCCCGGTGCTACCGGTCGGCGTGCGCCAGCAGCGCGCACACCGCCACCGGCCAGGCACCGGGCCCGGCGCATGCACTGACGTGGCGCAGCCCCAGCGCGCGCTGCAACGGTCGCGGGTTGCCCGGCGCGTGCACCAGCGAACACACCGCCACCCGCCGGGCCCGCGCCTCGGCCGCTGCCCGGTTCAGGTCGGCCGGCAGGTGGTGCGGGTCGTGCACATCGACGTCGTGCAGTTCGCCGTCGGTCAGCAGCACCACCACCGGTCGCCGGGCCGGGTGGGCCTGCCGTTCCTGCGCGAGCAGGAGCACCGCGTGGCGCAGGGCGGCGCCGGCGCGGGTGGACCCGGCGGCCCGCAGCTGCACCAGGCCGGCGGTCGGGACGGGCTCGTCCCAGTGCCACAGGCACGGCATGTCGATGCGGTGCCGCCCGTGGCTGGCAAAGGCCCACACGGCGCTGCGGTGGCCGAGCAGGCGCAGGGCCATCGCGGTTTCCAGGGCGCCTTGCTGCAGCCGCCCGAGCATCGGGCCGGCGGTGGAGGCCGAGGCGTCGAGCAACAGCAGCACCGAGCGCGGAGATGCGGCCTGCCGAGGGGCCCGGAACACCCGGGGGTCCGGCGTGCATTGGGCGCGCCGTTCGATGGCCGCATCGACCAGGGCCACCGCGTGCGGTTCGTCGCCGTCGGCGCGGCGGGCGCTGCCCGGGCGGGGATGGCCCAGGCGAGCGCCCAGCCAACGGGCCATGCGGTGGCGCCCGGCGGCCAGGTCGCCCAGGCTCCAGCCCGGTGGACCCGCCGGCAGGTCGGTTTCGAACACGCTGCACCACTGGGGGCGCAGCCGCGCAATGCGGTGGTCCCACTCGGGGTGGCGCGCGGTCGGCAGGGCCTCGGCCGGCGCGGCGGGGGCCGGCGGGGGCGGCGGTGCATCAGGCAAGGGGGTCTCGTCGGCCGCCAGCGGCGTGTCGCTGGGGGGCGCGTCGTCGGGCAGCCAGAGGTGGCTGTGGTCGTCGCGGTAGGCCGCCCCCACCCGGTGGGCGCGGGGGTCGAAGGGCAGCCGCATCTGCCCGATGTCGTTGCCCAGCAGCGAGGCGGCGGCACGAAGCTGCACCGGCGTCTGCAGCGCAAGGCCTTGACCATCGGGCGCGAAGAACGCGCCACGCACCTTGGCCACCCACGCGGTCGGCTCGGTGTGCGACGGGTCGAGCAAGGCCGCACCGAGCCGCGTCAACAGGTCATCGAAGCCTGGGCCCTGCGCGCGCTGCAAGGCCCGTGCGTGAAACGGCCACCACAAGCGCCGCAGGCCGGGGAGTTCCTGCAGCGCCAGCCATTCCACCCGCGCGTCTTCGAGCGCGCCCAGCAAGGCCTGCTGCACCGGCTTGAGCCCCTGGCGCGCCTGCGGCGGGGCGCCGAAGCGCTGGTGCGCCGCCGCGTGGGCGGCGATGGCCGTCGCGCACGCGGGGTCGGCCCGCAGCGCCCACGCGGGCAGGTGAAGGGAGGCCGGGCCGGTGTGCTCCATCACCAGCACGGCGCGTGCGCCACCGTCTTCGCCGGTCGACGCTGCACCCGACACCGTGACCGGTGGCAGCGCCTGCCATTCACCGCCCCACAAGGCCACCGCCATGGCGCGGGCGGCCGCGACCGCGTCGCCCATGGCGTCAGAAGCCCGCGTCGACCAGCGCCCGCACGGTGGGGGCCAGCCGCGGGTCGTCGGTCAGCGGATCGGCGATGGCCTGCTGCGCGGCACGGCGTGGATCGAGCCCGGCGCACACCAGCTGCGCCGCGTGCACCAGCATGCGGGTGGAGGCGCCTTCGTCGAGCCCTTCGTCGCGCAGGCGCCGGGTCCGGATGCCGATCTGCACCAGCCGCATCGCCAGCGCGGGCTCCACGCCGCCTTCGCGGGCCACGATGGCGGCCTCGACTTCGGGCGCGGGGTGGTCGAACGCCAGCGCCACAAAGCGCTGGCGCGTGGACGGCTTGAGTTCGCGGTGCAAGCCCTGGTAGCCCGGGTTGTAGCTGACGACCAGTTGAAAGTCGGGGTGTGCGCGCAGCAGTTCGCCGTGCCGCTCCAGCGGCAACGCACGGCGGGTGTCGGCCAGCGGGTGCAGCAGCACCGTGGTATCGGCGCGCGCCTCCATGAGTTCGTCGAGGTAGCACAACGCGCCGTGGCGCGCGGCCAGTGCCAGCGGGCCATCGGCCCAGCGCGTGCCCTGCGCGTCGAGCAGCCAGCGGCCGGCCAGGTCGCCGGCGCTCAGGTCTTCGTGGCAGGCCACGGTCACCAGCGGCAGCTTCAGCCGCCAGGCCATGTGCTCCACAAAGCGCGTCTTGCCGCAGCCGGTGGGGCCCTTCAGCAGCACCGGCAGGCGCGCCGCGCGGGCCGCTTCGAAGGCAGCGATCTCGTCGCCCACCGGTTGGTAGAAAGGCTCCTCGGCCAGCCGCCAGGGCGCCAGCGGATCGACCACGGCGCTGCTCAGCGGTGACCGGCGGTGGACGGGTTGGGAATGCCTTCGATGGGGCACTCCTCGGTGCCCACCATCGGCCGCGTGATCGCCTCGACCGCCTTCTGCGTGCCCTCGGGGTCGTTGACCCACTTGCCGTAGAACTCGTACGGGCAGGCGGCGGCGCCCTTGTCGCCATCGCGCGAATTGATCATGCCGGTGTAGCCGCGGTGCAGCAGCTTGAACAGGTGGTTCTCGCTTTGCGCGTTCTTGCGGAAGTCGCGGATCAGGCTGGTGGACAGCGCGGCGTATTGCACGCCGTAGTCCTCTTCACCGCATTCACCCAGGGTGCGGCCATCGAAGCCGATGATCGCGCTGTGGCCGAAGTAGCTGTAAACGCCATCGAATCCCGACGCGTTGGCCACCGCCACATAGGTGTTGTTGGCCCACGCCATGGCCTTGGCCATGAGCACCTGCTGGTCCTTGGCGGGGTACATGTAGCCCTGGCAGCGCACGATGAGTTCGGCACCCTTCATGGCGCAGTCGCGCCAGATCTCGGGGTAGTTGCCGTCGTCGCAGATGATGAGGCTGATCTTCAGGCCCTTGGGGCCTTCGGACACGTAGGTGCAGTTGCCCGGGTACCAGCCCTCGATGGGCACCCAGGGCATGATCTTTCGGTACTTCTGAACGATCTCGCCCTGGTCGTTCATGAGGATGAGCGTGTTGTACGGCGCCTTGTAAGGGTGCTCCTCGTGCTGCTCACCGGTGAGCGAGAACACGCCCCACACCTTCGCCTTGCGGCATGCCTCGGCAAAGATGGCGGTCTCGTCGCCGGGCACGGTCGACGCGGTGTCGTACATCTCCTTGGCGTCGTACATGATCCCGTGCGTGCTGTACTCGGGAAAGATCACCAGGTCCATGCCGGGCAGGCCGGTCTTCATGCCGACGATCATGTCGGCGATCCTGCGCGCGTTGTCCAGCACCTCGGCCTTCGTGTGCAGCCGCGGCATCTTGTAGTTGACGACGGCCACCCCCACCGTGTCCTTGCTGCTCGAAATGTCGCCGTGCATCATGGCGTGTGCTCCTAGTGGCTGATCATCCAGGGGCGCTTCGACGGAAACGCCTTGGCCCCGTTGGGCGCGGTCACAGTCGCCTTGCTGCGACCCGTGCCGCAACACCCGCAACCGGGCGGGTGCTTCAGGCGCGCGTAGTCGCCCGAGCGTCTGGGCTCGTGCTGCGCGCGCTCGTTGATGCCGATGGCCGTGCGCGTGGTGCTGCTCATGAGCGCCAGCCGCGGCGCCGACGCCAGCACCCGCGGCGACGCCGTGCCGCAGTGCGGGCAGGCGGCGGGCTGGTTGCGTTCGCTCAGCGGGCGGAAGGCCTCGAAGCCACCGCAGCTCGGACAGTCGTGGTCGTAGGTGGGCATGGCGGCGCGCGGCTCAGAGGTCGGGCGACAGCGGCATCACCACCGAGCCATCCAGGTGCTTGATCGGGCCGCTCGCGTTCGGGTTGATGTCGAAGTCGAAGATCTGCGTCGGCAGCCACAGCGTGGCGCAGGCGTTGGGCACGTCGACCACGCCACTGATGTGGCCCTGCACCGGCGCGGTGCCGAGGATGGAGTAGGCCTGCGCGCCCGAGTAACCGAACTTCTTGAGGTACTCGATGGCGTTCAGGCAGGCCTGGCGGTAAGCCACGTTGACGTCCAGGTAGTACTGCTTGCCGCTCTCGTCGACGCTGATGCCTTCGAAGATCACGTAGTCGTTGTAGGTGGGCGTGATCGGGCTCGGCTTGAAGATCGGGTTCTTGATGCCGTACTTGGCCATGCCCCCCTTGATGATCGACACCTTCATGTGCACCCAGCCGGCCATCTCGATGGCGCCGCAGAAGGTGATCTCGCCGTCGCCCTGGCTGAAGTGCAGGTCGCCCACCGACAGGCCGGCGCCGTCCACGTACACCGGGAAGAAGATCTTCGAGCCGCGCGACAGGTCCTTGATGTCGCAGTTCCCTCCATGCTCGCGCGGCGGCACGGTGCGGGCGCCGGTGGCCGCTGCCTTGGCCTTGGCCTCGCCGGTGAGCTTGCCCATGTGGGCGGTGCCCGCGAAGGGCGGGTTGGCCAGGCCGCTGGTGGCGGGGTCGGAATCGATCAGCGCCTGCTCGCGCGTGTTCCACATCTCGAGCATCTTCGGATCGGGCAGGCAACCGATCAGGCCGGGGTGGATCAGGCCGGCGTACTTCACGCCAGGCACGTGGCGCGAGGTGGTGAACATGCCGTGGAAATCCCAGATGGACTTCTGGGCCTGCGGGAAGTGTTCGGTCAGGAAGCCGCCGCCGTTCTTCTTGCTGAAGAAGCCGTTGAAGCCCCACAGGCTGTCGTCCTTGGCGCCGATGTCGAGCAGGTCGACCACCAGCAGGTCGCCGGGCTGCGCACCCTTCACGCCCACCGGGCCGCTGAGGTAGTGCACCGTGCTGAGGTCGATGTCGCGCACGTCGTCGGCGCTGTCGTTGTTCTTGATGAAGCCGCCCGTCCAGTCGTAGGTCTCGAGCACGAAGTCGTCGCCCGGGTTGACCCAGCAGGCCATCGGAATGTCGGGGTGCCAGCGGTTGTGCACCATCTCGTTGCTGGGCGCGGGTTTCGTCAGGTCGACCTTGATCAGGGTTTCGGGCATGGCGCTTCTCCTTGGGTGAACGAAGTGAAGGGGTGGGAAAGATTCAGACCGACAGGTAGGCCTTGATGCGCTGCTGGTCGGTGTTGGCGCGTTCGGTTTCGTGCACCAGGCGGCCGCCCTCGATGACGAACAGGCGGTCGGCCACGTCCATGGCAAACGACAGCACCTGCTCCGAGACCACGATGGTGATCTTTCGCATCTTGCGAATCTCGTTGAGCGCCTTGGCGATGTCCTTGATGATCGAAGGCTGGATGCCTTCGGTGGGCTCGTCGAGCAGCAGCACCTTGGGGTTGGTGACCAGTGCGCGGGCAATCGCCAGCTGCTGTTGCTGGCCGCCCGAGAGGTTGCCACCCTTGCGGCGGCGCATGTCCCACAGCACCGGGAACAACGCGTAAACCTCTTGCGGAATCGTCTTGTCTTTTGCGTTCTCCAGACCGGTCTGGATGTTCTCTTCGACCGTGAGGGTGGGAAAAATCATCCGGCCCTGCGGCACATAGGCCAGCCCCTTGGCCACGCGGCGAAAGCTCTCGTCGCGGGTGAGGTCCTGGCCCGCCACGCTGATGTGCCCGCTCTTGGCCGGCAGCACGCCCATGAGGCTCTTGAACAGCGTGGTCTTGCCCATGCCGTTTCGGCCCATGATGGCCACGCACTCGTTCTCGCGCGCCTCGAACGAAACGCCATGAAGGGCCTGGCTCTGGCCATAGGCCACGACGAGGTCTTTGACTTGCAGCATGGTCGGTCCTTCAATGGCCAAGATAGACGTCGATCACCTTGGGATCGGCCTGCACCTGGTCCATCGGACCCTCCGCAAGGATCTTTCCCTGGTGCATCACGGTCACCTTGTGAGCGATCTTCTTCACGAAGTCCATGTCGTGCTCGATCACGATCACGGCGCGGTTCTGGCAGATGCGGTGCAGCAGTTCGGCCGTCAGGTCACGCTCCTTGGCGCTCATGCCGGCGATGGGCTCATCGAGCATCAGCAGCTCCGGTTCCTGCATCAGCAGCATGCCGATCTCCAGCCACTGCTTCTGGCCGTGCGAGAGCAGGCCGGCCTCGGTCTCGAGCTTGTCGGCCAGCCCGATCTCGGCGGCCACGGCCTGCACCCGGGCCTTGATCGCGTCGGTGGCCTTGAAGGCGAGCGCGCCCCACACCGACCGCCCCGAAGGGAACGACACCTCGAGGTTCTGCCAGACCGACAGGTTCTCGTAGATCGACGGCGTCTGGAACTTGCGGCCGATGCCCAGGCGCACGCGCTTGTGCTCGGGGACCTGCAGGATCTCGGCGTCTTTGAACTTGATGCTGCCGCCGCTGGCCTTGGTCTTGCCGCAGATGAGGTCGAGCAGGGTGGTCTTGCCGGCGCCGTTGGGGCCGATGATCACGCGGAGCTCGTTCTTGTCGACGTAGAGGGTGAGGTTGTCGATGGCCTTGAAGCCGTCAAAGGAGACGGTCAGGTCCTCGACCGCGAGGGCGAAATCGGTGCTGCTCATTCGGTGCTCCTCAGACGCTTTGGCCGCGGGTGCCTTCGGGCAGCGCCGCGTCGGCGCCGCCTGGCGGCTTGGACGAGGTCATGGGCGAGACCATGGGCGCCGGTGCAGGGGGCTGGGGCCGGGCGGCAGCTGCCGCCCGCAGGGCCGCCTGGCGGCCCTTCCACCAGGGCACCACGCGGCTTTCCCAGATGCCGGCCAGGCCCATCGGGAAAGCCATGGTCACGCCGATGAACAGCGCGGCCATGAGGAACAGCCAGAGGTCGGGGAAGCTCTCGGAGAAGAAGGTCTTGCCGGCGTTGACGAGCAAGGTGCCGTACACCGCGCCGACCAGGCTCATGCGGCCGCCCACCGCGGCGAAGATCACCATCTCGATCGAGGGCACGATGCCCACGAAGCTGGGCGACATGAAGCCCACCTGCAGCGTGAACAGCGCGCCGCCGATGCCCGACAGCGCAGCGGCCAGGCAGAACACGAAGATGCGGAAGTCGGCCACGTCGTAGCCCGAGAAGCGCACGCGGTCTTCCTTGTCGCGCATGGCCAGCAGCAGGGTGCCCAGCTTGCTGGTCTGGATCCAGCGGCACAACACGATGGACAGCACCAGCATGCCCACGCACACGTAGTACAGGATGTACTTGGCGCTGTCGGTGCGGGTGTCCCAGCCCAGCAGGGTCTTGAGGTCGGTCATGCCGTTGACGCCGCCGGTGTAGCCCTGCTGCCCGATGATGGCCACGGTGAGGATCAGCGCCACGGCCTGCGTGATGATGGCGAAGTACACGCCGCCGACGCGGCGCTTGAACATGGCGAAGCTGATCAGCCAGGCGAGCAGCGTGGGCACCACGATCACCGCGACGAGCGCGAAGGGAAAGCTCTTGAACGGCACCCAGAAGCCAGGCAGTTCGGTGAGCTGGTTCCAGTCCATGAAGTCGGGGATGCCCGGGGTGGACTGGATCTTGGTGCTCTCGGGGTCGGACGCCTCGAGCTTGAGGAACATCGCCATCGCATAACCGCCAAGGCCGAAGAACACGCCCTGCCCCAGGCTGAGCACGCCGCCGTAGCCCCACAGCATGACCAGCCCGATGGCCACGAACGCATAGGTGAGGTACTTGCCGACCAGGTTGAGGCGGAAGATGTCGAGCGACAGTGGAAGCACCACCGCCAGCAGCAGCGTGAGCAGCACGAGGCTGGCGAGCTGGTAACGAAGGATCCAGGCTTTCAGGGCGTTCATGAACGTACTCCGGGGGTCAAGGAATTCAACGACGCACTTTGGAGGCGAACAGGCCTTGCGGCCGCACCATCAGGATCACGACGATGAGCGAAAGCGTGAGCATCTTGGCCATTGAGCCGGCGAGGAAGAACTCGGTGATCGACTGGGTCTGGGCGATGCCGAAGGCCGAGACCACGGTGCCCAGCAGGCTGGCGGCGCCGCCGAAGGTGACCACCAGGAACGCGTCGACGATGTAGAGCGAGCCCGAGGTGGGTCCGGTGGAACCGATGGTGGTGAAGGCGGCCCCGGCCACGCCGGCGATGCCGCAGCCGATCGCGAACGTGAGGCGGTCGGTCTTCTTCGTGTCGATGCCGATGGCGTTGGCCATCACCCGGTTGCTCACGGTGGCGCGCACACGCAGGCCCCAGCGGCTCTTGTGCAGCGCGATCAACACACCGCCGGTGACCACCGCGGTCAGGGCCAGCACGAACATGCCGTTGATGGGAATGTCGAGTCCCTCGGCGGGCGACCACGAGCCCAGCAGCCATTCAGGCAGCGTGGGGCTCACCTCTTTGGGGCCGATGAAGGTCCGGAAGCACTGTTGCAGGGCCAGGCTGATGCCCCAGGTCGCCAGCAGCGTGTCCAGTGGCCGCTTGTAGAGGTGGCGGATGAGCGCCCACTCGACCACCCACCCGGCGGCAAACGCGAACAGGAAGGCGGCCACGATGGCCAGCGGAAAGTAGGCTGCCACCGCACCCGGGCTGATCGCTTCAGCAAGGGTGGAGCCCAGGAAGATCGTGTAGGCGCCGATGGTCATGAACTCGCCATGTGCCATGTTGATCACGCCCATCTGTCCGAAGATGATCGCCAGGCCCAGCCCCATGAGCAGCAGCACCGCGAACAGGCTCAGACCGGCAAAGCCTTGCATCAGCCCGATGTTGAGCAGGTCGTTGAAACTCATGGCAGGACTCCTGGGCAAAAGAAACGCAGCGAGAGACACGCTCGATCCAGGATGCGGCGGATCCGGGTTTCCCGGTCCGCACGCATCGCCCCCTTGAGGGGGTCACGGCGCTGGTGCGCCGTGGCGGGGGTGGTCACTGATAGCCTTTGGGGAACGGATCGGGCTTGATGAGGTCGGGCGACTCCGCCACCACCTTGAACGTGGCGTCCGGCATGCCCATGGCAATGCGCGACTTGCTCCAGAGATGGTGGTTGGGATCGAGCTTGACGTAGCCCTCGGGCGCGTTCTTGAGCTCGATCTTTCCGGTGCGCGACGCGGCCACCACCTTGTCGACGTCGAAGCTCTTGTTCATTTCCACCGCGGCCTTCCACAGCCACGGGCCGAGGTAGGCCGCCTGGGTCACGTCGCCGATCACGGCGTCCTTGCCGTACTTGGCCTTGAACGCGGCGACGAACTTCTTGTTGTTCTCGTTCTCGAGCGACTGGAAGTACTTCATGGACGAGTAGAAGCCCTGGAAGTTTTCGCCACCCACGCCGGTCATCTCGTCCTCGGTAACCGACAGCGTCACCAGCAGCTGCTTGTCGCCGGTGATGCCGGCGGCCTTGAGCGCCTTGTAGAACGCGACGTTGGAGCCGCCCACCACGGCGGCGAAGATGCAATCGGGCTTCTGCAGCTTGATCTTGTTCATCAGCGAGCCGAAGTTGGTGCTGCCCAGCGGGTAGTACTCCTCGCCGACCACCTTGCCGAGCTTGCCGACGCGCTCGACGTGGGCGCGCGCGATCTTCATCGAGGTGCGCGGCCAGATGTAGTCCGATCCCACGAAAAAGAAGCTCTTGGCCTTCTTCTCTTTCGAGGCCCAGTCCAGCGCGTAGAGGATCTGCTGCGTGGCTTCCTGGCCGGTGTAGATCACGTTCTTGGACTGCTCCAGGCCTTCGTAGAAGGTCGGGTAGTACAGGATGCCGTTCTCTTTCTCGAACACCGGCAGCACGGCCTTGCGCGAGGCACTGGTCCAGCAGCCGAACACGGCGGCGCAGCGGTCGTTGATCAGGAGCTTCTTCGACTTCTCGGCGAAGGTGGGCCAGTCGGAGGCGCCGTCTTCCTTGATCACCTTGATCTTGCGGCCCAGGATGCCGCCCATCGCATTGATCTCGTCGATGGCGAGCTGCTCGGCCTGGATCGACCCGGTCTCGGAAATCGCCATGGTGCCGGTGGACGAATGGAGCTGGCCCACCGTGACCTCGGTGTCGGTCACCGCCAGCTTGGTGGTGTTCACCTGCGCGGTGGCCTGGCCGAAGCTCCAGGCCGGCAGGCCGGCGAGCGAGGCGGCGCCCAGCATCTGCAGCACGCGGCGGCGGCTGGCCTCGGGGGTTTCAAGCGAAAAGGCGTTCGGGTCGGGTTGGTGCTTCATCAAGGGCTCCTGGGCGGGTTGGTGCGGTGAAAACGGCGGTGTGCCGACTGGAGCGAAGACTAGGCACAAGCCCCCTGCGGGCCCATAAGTCAAATAACGTATGCCGTGCGCAGGCCCCGCTTGCGCAGGCGGGGACGCTTCTTGCTTGCGCCCGAGACATGCCGCCCCCCGAGCCCGCCGCCCCGATTGCCGCGCAGAAGATCTTCCGGTTCCGCCGGGAGTACAACTCGTGGGTGGCCGACGAGACCATGGAGGACTACGCGCTGCGCTACGCGCCGCGCAGCTTTCGCAAGTGGAGCGAATGGCGCGTGGCCAACACGTCGTTCGGGTCGTTGTCGTTTCTGGCGCTCGAGGCGATCGGCGGCGCCATCGCCATCAACTACGGCTTTGCCAATGCCATGTGGGCCATCCTCGTGGTGGGCCTCATCATCTTCTTCACCGGCCTGCCGATCGCGTACTACGCGGCACGCCACGGGCTCGACATGGACCTGCTCACGCGGGGTGCCGGCTTCGGCTACCTGGGCTCCACGATCACGTCGCTGATCTACGCGGTTTTCACGTTCATCTTCTTCGCGATCGAAGCAGTGATCATGGCGCTGGCACTGCAGATGGCCACCGACTGGCCGCTGCCGGTCTGCTACCTGATCTCTGCCGTGGTGATCATCCCGCTCGCCATGCGTGGCATCACGCTCATCTCGCGCCTGCAGGCCTGGACGCAGCCGCTCTACCTCTTCCTGCTGCTACTGCCGTTTGTGTGGATCGCGCTGTCGCAGCCCCAGCTGTACCGCGACTTCAGCAGCCTGACGGGCATCCGCTCGGGCAGCAACGACTTCCAGCCGCTGATGTTCGGCGCGGCGGCGGCGGTGATCTTCTCGCTGGTGGTGCAGATCGGCGAACAGGTCGACTTCCTGCGCTTCATGCCGGAACGCACGCGCCAGAACCGCGTGCGCTGGTGGCTGGCGGTGCTCATCCCCGGGCCCGGCTGGATCCTCATGGGCATGCTCAAGATGGCCGGTGGGGCATTCCTGGCCTTTGCCGCCATGCAGTTCGAGGTGCCGCCCGAACGCACCACCGAACCCACGCAGATGTTCCTCGCCGGCTTCACCGAGGCGGTGGGTCACCCGGGGTTGGCGGTGGTCATGACGGTGGTGTTCGTGATCCTGGCGCAGATCAAGATCAACGTGACCAACGCCTACGCCGGGTCTCTGGCGTGGTCCAACTTCTTCGCCCGCGTGACGCACAGCCACCCGGGGCGCGTGGTGTGGCTGGTGTTCAACGTGGCGATCGCCACCCTGCTGATGCTGCTGGGTGTGTTCGCGGGCATCGAGAAGGTGCTGGGTGTGTACAGCAACGTGGCCATTGCCTGGGTGGGCGCGCTGGTGGCCGACCTCATCATCAACAAGCCGCTCGGGCTGAGCCCGAAGGGCATCGAGTTTCGGCGCGCGTACCTCTACGACTTCAATCCGGTGGGCATGGGTTCGATGATCATTGCCGCGCTGGTGGCCATCCTCGCGTACAGCGGCCTGATGGGCGAGGTGGCGGCGGCGTTCTCGCCTTTCATCGCGCTGGGCCTGTCGCTGGTGCTGTCGCCGCTGCTGGCCTGGGCCACGCGGGGTCGCTACTACCTCGCGCGGACGCCGTCGACCGAATGGCGCCCGGGGCAGGCGGTCCGGTGCGCGGTGTGCGAGAACCAGTTCGAGTCGGAGGACATGGCGGGTTGCCCCGCCTACCGGGCACCGATCTGCTCCTTGTGCTGTTCGCTCGAGTCGCGCTGCCACGACCGGTGCAAGTCCAACTCGCGCGCCATCGACCAGGTGCGTTCGTGGCTGGCGGGGGTGCTTCCGCACGGCGTGATGGCGCGCGTGAACTTTCGCGCCGGTCAGTTCCTCGTGGTCTGGCTTTCCATCTGCGCGGTGGTGGCGTTCATCATCGGCATGGTCTATGTGCAAGAAGGGCTGCAGGGGTCGGCCGACGCACTGCAGCTGCCCTTGCTCAAGGTCTATGCGTT
Source organism: Synechococcus sp. UW140 (assembly GCA_943371665.1). Lineage (GTDB taxonomy): Bacteria > Pseudomonadota > Gammaproteobacteria > Burkholderiales > Burkholderiaceae_C > Hydrogenophaga. Next base: position 25,769 of record CALRVR020000008.1, on the reverse strand, counting down.
CCTGGTGCTGCTGGCGGCCGTGTGCTCGTGGTGGGTGGTGCTCACCACCGACAGCCGACGCATGGCGCAGGACGAGTCGGAGCGGCAGACACAACTGCTGATGCGCGAGATCGAGGCCCACCAGCGCACCGACGCGGAACTGCAATCGGCCCGGGACCGCGCCGAGGCGGCGAGCCAGGCCAAGACGCGGTACGTGGCCGGCATGACCCACGAGCTGCGGACGCCACTCACCAGCATCCTGGGCTACGCGCAGATCCTGCTCAAGAACACGGAGCTGTCGGTCTGGGTGCGCGAGACCATCGCCACCCTGCAGCGCAGCGGGCAGCACATGCACGCGCTCATCGATGGCTCGCTGGACCTGGCGCGCATCGAGGCCGGGCGCCTGAAGCTCGACCCGGTTCCGTTGCCGCTGGGCCCGCTGCTGCAGGATGTGGAGCGCATGGTGCGCCCGCAGGCCGAGGCCAAGGGGCTGCGCTTCACGGTGCAGCGCGAAGGCGAACTGCCGGGGTGGGTGCGTGCCGATGCCAAGCGACTGCGGCAGATCCTGATCAACCTGCTGAGCAACGCGGTGCGCTTCACCGACGAAGGCGAGGTGACACTGCGCCTCGACTTCCGGCAGCAGGTGGCCCGCATCGATGTGATCGACACCGGCATCGGCATCGCCGCACAGGACCAGAAGCGCATCTTCCTGCCGTTCGAAAGGGGCAGCGCCGGGCGCCGCGCGCGCGACTCGGGCACCGGACTGGGCCTGACCATCACGCACCTGCTCACCGACATGATGGGGGGCGAGTTGCTGCTCAAGAGCCGACCCGGGCAGGGGAGCATGTTCTCCCTGCGGCTGTACCTGCCCCCGATTCCGTCGGACCCCCAGCACCCGCTGCCCATCCCGTCGACACTGCGCGCGGTCACGGGCTACCTGGGCCGGCGGCGCACGCTGCTGGTGGTGGACGACCAGGCATTGCACCGGCAGTTGCTGGCCAGCATTCTGGTGCCGCTGGGCTTCATCGTCAGGGAGGCGGCCAGCGGGCAGGAGTGCCTGGAGATCATCGAACAACACCCCCCCGACCTGCTGCTGCTCGACCTCACCATGGACGGGCTCGACGGCTGGCAGACGGCGCATGCGGTGCGACAGGTGCTGCCGGCAGACCGACTGCCCATCGTGTTCGTTTCCGCCAACCTGCTGGATCAACGGCCCGACGAAGCCAGCGGACTCGACTACCAGGGCTTCGTGGCCAAGCCGCTGACCGAATCCGAGTTGCTCGATGCGCTCCGGCGGGTGCTGGCCCTGGAGTGGGTGACCGAGGAAGCGGCGGTGGGGACCTTCGTGGAGCCGGTTCGCCAGCGGGTGAGCGGAACGCCGCTGCCCGAGGCATTGCGCGAGGAACTGCAACGCCTGGCCCGCCAGGGGCAGGCCGCCGCCCTGCGGCAACGCCTGCTTCAGGCGCAAAGCGCCGAGCCGGCCCACGCCGCCACGCTGGCGCTGCTTCAGGCCTGCACCGAGCGCTTCGATTTCGAGGCGCTGATCGGCTACCTCAGAGACACCGCGGAGCTGCCCGATGACGACACCATGGCCTGAATCTGCCGAGCGCCTCTCTGCGGGCGCGGACACGGTCACCCAGCCGGTGATCCTGGTGGTCGACGATTCGATCGAGACGCTGCGCATGCTGGGCGAGGCGCTGGTCGCCGAGGGGTACGTGGTGCTGGCCGCGCGCGACGCCGAGGAGGCCCTGGAGCGGTTCGAGGTCGCCATTCCGGACGGCGTGCTGCTGGACGCCGTGATGCCGGGCATGGACGGGTTCGACCTGTGCCGGCGCATCAAGGACACGCCGGCCTGGTCGCACGTGCCGGTGGTGTTCATGACCGGTCTGTCCGACAGCGAGCCGGTGCTGCGCGGGTTTGCGAGCGGCGGCGTGGACTATGTGGTCAAGCCGCTGCGCATCCCCGAGGTGATGGCGCGGCTGGCCACGCACGTGCGCAACGCGCGGGTGGTGCGGCTGGCACAGGAAGCCGTGGACGTGGCGGGCCTGGGCACGGTGCTGCTCGACTCGCTGGGCCGTGTGGCGTGGCGCTCGCCGCAGGCCATGGTGTGGCTGGCGCAGTCGTTCGGGGCAGACACCACCGCGCAGGACCACGCCGCGCAATGGCTGGTGAAGGCGCGGCATGAAGGCGTGGCCACTGCCACCCAGCCGGGCGGCGGCCGCTTGCTGGCCCGCCACCTCGGGCAGGGCAGCCTCGGTGAGTCGATGCTGCTGCTGAGCCCTGCGCCCGCCGACCAGCCGGTGGCGCAGCACCTGCGCGACGTGGCGCTGACGCCGCGCGAGACCGAGGTCCTGTCCTGGCTGGCCAAGGGCAAGACCAACCGCGACATCGCCGACATCCTGGGCATGAGCCACCGCACGGTGAACAAGCACCTCGAGCATGTGTTCGAGAAGCTGGGGGTGGAGACGCGGACCGCCGCTGCCGCCATCGCCGGGCGCTTGCTGGCGCAGGAGTGAGCGGCGGTGGCAGGCCCGGCGGGTTGCCACCACAATGCGGATCCGACCCGACAGGAGACCCCGATGCTCGAGATGGTGATCACCGCGCGCGCCGCCGACCTGGGCCACGGCCTGACCGTGCGCCGTGTGCTGCCCTATGCCAAACGCCGCATGGTCGGGCCGTTCATCTTCTGGGACCACGCGGGCCCGGTGACGCTGGCGCCCGATGCGATCGCCGGCGCCGACGTTCGCCCTCACCCCCACATCGGACTGTCCACCGTGAGCTACCTGCTCAGCGGCTCGATGACGCACCGCGACAGCCTGGGCACGGTGCAGGACATCCGCCCTGGCGATGTGAACTGGATGACGGCCGGGCGCGGCATCAGCCACAGCGAGCGCTTCACGCATCCGCAATCGTTCGCGGGCGGCGGGTTGGAGCTGATGCAGAGTTGGGTGGCCCTGCCCGCCGAGGCCGAAGAAACCGAACCGGCCTTCGCGCACACGCCGCAGAGCGCCCTGCCCGAGTTCGCCGAGGGCGGTGTCTGGATGCGGGTGGTGGCCGGCGAGGCATTCGGTTTGAGGAGCCCGGTGGTCACCCATTCGCCGCTGTTCTACCTGCACGCCGAATGCGACCCGGGCGCCTGCCTGCGCCTGCCGGGGGGTTACCGCGAGCAGGCGGTGTACGTGGCGCGTGGCGAGGTCGAGCACGACCACCAGGTGGTGCGGCCCGGTCAGTTGCTGGTGTTCGGCGCCGACACCGACGCGCTCATCACCGCCCGCACCCAGGCCACGGTGTTCGTGTTCGGCGGTGAGCCGCTGGGCGATCGGCACATCTTCTGGAACTTCGTGTCGTCGCGCAAGGAGCGGATCGAGCAGGCCAAGGCCGATTGGGCGGGCGGGCGCTTTGCACTGCCGCCGGGCGATGACCGCGAGTGGATCCCGCTGCCCCAGGCCTGAGGCCGGTTCACCAGGGCAGCTCGCCAGCGCCTTTGCGCTGCACCCGTGCCATGCCCCAGACCACCTGAAGCTGCTTGCCCTGGCGGGCCAGCCCTTCGGCGACCTTCTCGATCACATGCCGGCGCCGCGCCGCCTCGCCCGGCACGTCGAACTCCCACAGCTTGAGCGAGCCGTCGGGTTGCTCTTCGACGAGGATGTCGAACCGGCCATGGGGATCTCGGTACTTCAGGGTGCGGCAGTACATGGGGATGCAGGTGACCCTCGTGGGTAACCCCCCACGCCAAAGAGTTCACCCGGGCCGACCCACCCCACCCAGCTGGCCTCACGGATCCGGCTCCGCCGGTCCGTCAAGGCCGTCCCCCCTCCAGGGGGGAAGCCGCGCAGCGGCGCAGGGGGGTCAGTACTGCTTGTACGGAAGGAACTTGCCCGACAGCACCACGTTGACGCGGTCGCCCTTGGGATCCGCCTGGCGCTGGATGTCCATGCTGAAGTCGATGGCGCTCATGATGCCGTCGCCGAATTCCTCGTGGATCAGTTCCTTGATGGTCGCACCGTACACGTTGACGATCTCGTACCAGCGGTAGATCAGCGGGTCGGTCGGCACCGCGGTGGGCAGCGAGCCCTTGTAGGGCACGACCTGCAACCACTTCTGGTCGTCGGCGCTCAGGCCGAAGATCTTGGCAAGCACCTTGGCCTGCGCCGGGGTGGCGGTCATCTGGCCCAGGCACAGGGCGGTGGTCCATTCCTTGGACTGGCCCACCTTCTTGGCCACGTCTTCCCACTTCAGGCCCTTGAGCACTTTGGCGGTGATGATCTTTTCGGTGACTTCCATGCGGCTCATGAGATGCCTCTTTGCTGTTGTTGAAGGAGAAGGAAAGGGGGATCCGGTCAATGCGCCTTCGCGCGCGTGACCAGGAAATCGACGACGTGGTTGCGCAGGTCGTAGTAGCCATCGAGGTGGTGCAGCTGGGCCCGGGTGCGCTGGCGCGGCAGCGGGTTGACCACCACCTCAGCCAGGCCGCCGGGCTTGTAGACGCCGTCGACCTCGTTGCCGTTGCTCATGAGCAGGATGCGGTCGGCCAGCAGGATGGCTTCGTCCACATCGTGGGTGATCATGAACACGGTCTGGTGGGTCTCGCGCACGATGCCCATCAGCTCGTCCTGGATGGTGCCGCGGGTGAGTGCATCGAGCGCGCCGAAGGGCTCGTCGAGCAGCAGCATCTTGGGCTGGATGGCAAAGGCGCGCGCAATGCCCACGCGCTGCTTCATGCCACCCGACAGCTGGGACGGCTTCTTGTCGATGGCGTGGGACAGCCCGACCATGGCGACGAACTTTTCCACCTGGGCGTCGACCTCGGGCTTCTTCCAGTCGGGCCAGCGCGACCTGACCGCAAAGGCGATGTTCTGCCGCACGGTGAGCCAGGGCATGAGCGCATGCCCCTGGAACACCACACCGCGCTCGAGGCTCGGCCCCGCAATCTCGCGGCCGTCCATGAAGGCGTGGCCAGAGGTCGCTGTGTCCAGACCCGCCAGCACGTTGAGGATGGTGGTCTTGCCGCAGCCGCTGTGGCCGATGATGCAGACGAACTCGCCCTTGTCGATGCCGAAGGAGACGTCGTCAAACACAGGCTTGTCGGCCTGGTAGGCCTTGGCCAGGCGCTCGACTTGCAGAAAGGCGGGGGACGGTGCGCTCATGGCGGTGTCTTTCGGGGCGGGTGCCGGCAGAACGGCCCCTTGTTGGCGTTCATCACTCCACATAGGTCACCGCCCGCTGCAGTTGCGCAAACAGAAGGTCGAGGAACATGCCGACCACGCCGATCAGGACCACCGCAAAGATCACGTTCGTGAGCGACAGGTTGTTCCATTCGTTCCAGACGAAGTAGCCCACGCCGGTGCCGCCCACCAGCATTTCGGCGGCCACGATGACCAGCCAGGCGATGCCCATGCTGATGCGCATGCCCGTGAGGATCGTGGGCGCCGCCGCCGGCAGGATGACCTGGAACGCCTTGCGAAGCGGATTCACCTCGAGCGTGGCCGCCACGTTGAGCCAGTCGCGCTTGACCGAGGCAACACCGAAGGCGGTGTTGATCAGCATCGGCCAGACCGAGCAGATGAAGATCACGAAGATGCCGCTGACGTCCGAGTCCTTGAGCGTGTAGAGGGCCAGCGGCATCCAGGCCAGCGGGCTGATGGGCTTCAAGACCTGCACGAACGGGTTGAAGGCCTTCTGCATCAGCGGCGACATGCCGATGAGGAAGCCCAGCGGAATGGCCACCGCCATCGCCAGCAGGAAACCCAGACCCACGCGCGCCAGCGAATGCGCCAGCTGGATGCCGATGCCCTTGTCGTTGGGGCCGTTGTCGTAGAACGGGTCCGACAGGTGCCCCCAGCTGGCCTTGGCGACCTCCAGCGGCGGCGGGAACCCGGTGCTCTTTTGCGCGCCGGGGTCTTTGCCCATCATCTTGGCGTACTCGATCTCCTCGGCCGTCATGCCGGTGGAGGCACCGCCGATCGACGGGCCCGTGGTGGCCAGCTGCCAGGCCCCCACGAAGACCAGAAAGATCAGCAGCGACACCAGGGCGGCGCGCAGGTTCAGGCTGGCGGCTTTCATGGTCAGGCCATCTTGCTGATGGCGAAGCTCTTGAGGTATTCGGCCGGCTTGGCGGGGTCGAACACCTTGCCCATGATGGTGTGCTTGACGTAGCCTGGACCGGCCTTGAACTCCATGCCGAGGTCCTTCATGTGCTTGCGCGCGTCGGTGATGAGGAACACCCGCTCGGCGATCTGGTTGTAGTTCACATCGCCCTTGATGTAGCCCCAGCGCTGCATCTGCGTGAGCATCCACACGGCCATGCTCTGCCACGGCATCGGGTCGAAGTCGGCGCGGTCGGGCACGGTCTGGATCTTGCCCAGGCCGTCGGCAAAGCGACCGGTCAACACCTGCGTCAGCACCGCCTCGGGCTGGTTCAGGTACTGCTGCGGCGCGATCACCTTGGCGATCAGCTCGCGGTTCTTGGGCTGGCGCGCCATGGCGGCCGACGTGAGCACCGCGCGGTACAGCGCGGCAAAGGTGTTGGGGTTCTTCTGGATGAATTCGGTGCTGGTGCCGAAGGCGCAGCACGGGTGGCCGTTCCAGAGGTCCTTGGTGAGCACGTGGATGAAACCGACCTCGTCGAACACCGCGCGCTGGTTGAAGGGATCTGGGCCGAGGAAGCCGTCGATGTTGCCGGCGCGCAGGTTGGCCACCATCTCGGCCGGCGGAATCACGCGCAGCTGCACGTCGGTGTCGGGGTTGAGCCCGTTCTCGGCCAGGTAGTAGCGCAGCAGCAGGTTGTGGATCGAGTAGTCGAACGGAATGCCGAACTTGAAGCCCTTCCAGTTCTTCGGATCGCGGTTGTCCTTGTGCTTGAGCGACAGCGTGATGGCCTGGCCGTTGATGTTCTGGATGGTGGCCACGTTCATGGGCACGGCGTTGCTGCCCAGACCGAGCGAGATGGCCAGCGGCATCGGCGACAGGAAGTGCGACGCGTCGTACTCCTTGTTGATCATCTTGTCGCGCACCAGCGCCCAGCCGGCGGTCTTGGTGACTTCGACGTCGAGGCCTTCTTTTTTGTAGAAGCCCAGGGGGTGGGCCATGATCAGCGGCGTGGCGCAGGTGATCGGGATGAAGCCGATCTTGAGGCTGGTCTTCTCGAGCTTGCCCTTCTCCTGCGCCATGGCCTGCAGGCTGGCCATGGGCAGCACGCTGGCGATGGCGGCCATGGCCGTGCGCTTGCCCACTGCCTTCAGGAACGCGCGGCGCACGGGTTCGTGCGGGAACAGCGACTTGACCAGTGTGGCTTCGATGAACTCGTTGCTGTAGGCCTCGAACTCGGCGGTTTCGCTGCGTTCGCGAAGGGTGGCCACCGCCTTGGCAGAGGCGGCCTCTTCGGCCTGGTGGTCGGCCACGGTGTGGTCGCGCCCGCAGCTGCACTTGAGCATCAAGGGCCGGTCGGCGTTGTACGGATCGAAGAATTCGGACATGGCGCACCTCGTGGAGTGAAGATGCACCGTGCTTTGCAAGCACCGGGCCAAGACGACCCGCCGCAGACGGACGGGGGCGATTTCGCGGTGGCGGTTTCGACGCGCTGTAGGGGCAGCCCTACAAACCGGGGCGCTCAGCCGGGTGCGCGATGCCTTTCGGCGTACAGCGCCAGCTCGACGTCGTTCTTGGCACCGGTCTTTTCGAGGATGCGCGCGCGGTAGGTGCTGACGGTGTTGGGCGCCAGCCCCAGCTGCGCACCAATTTCGCTCACGGTGAGCCCCTGGGTGAGCAGGCGGTACACCTGGTGCTCGCGGTGCGACAGTGCCTCGGGGCCGGCATGCGCGTTGGGTCCGCCCACGGCCGCGGCGAGTGCCTCGGCCGTGGCCGGCGTGAGGTAGCGCCCGCCGCCAGCGCACTTGCGCACGGCCAGCAGCATGTCGTCGGGGTCGGCGCTCTTGTTGAGGTAGCCGCACGCGCCCAGCCGGATACAGCGCACCGCGTACTGCTTCTCCGGGTAGGTGCTGAGCATCAGCACCGGCAGGTGCGGATGCTCCTTGCGCAGGCGCTGCAGCACGTCCAGGCCGTCGATGCCGGGCAGGGCCACGTCGAGCAGCACGAGGTCGATGCCCTCGCGACCGCCGAGCGCCCGCACCTGCGCCAGCACCTCCTCGCCGCTCTGGGCCTCGGCCACCACCGCCACATCGGGCGCATCGGCCAGGATCTGCTTGAGGCCTTCGCGCACGATGCGGTGGTCGTCACCGATGAGGACGCGGATGGTGTCGGCCAGCAGATCGAAGCGGCTGGCCTCGCCGAAGAGGCTGTTCATGAAATTCTTTCCGGCACGGGCGATGCGCCGAGTGCCACGGTGAGCGCCATGCGCGTGCCCTGCCCCGGGCTGCTTTGGATCCTGATGTCGCCGCCGAAGTGCCGGGCGCGCTCGCGCATGCCCATCACTCCGTAGGCGTCGCCCGCCTCGAAGGCCTGCGCCGGAGCGCCCACGCCATCGTCCTCCACCAGCAGGTGCAGGCGCCCGCCGTGGTGACGGATGTGCACCGCGAGCCGACGGGCATGCGCATGGCGGCCCACGTTGGACAGCATTTCCTGGAAGATCCGGAACACCGCCATGGCCAGCGGCTCGGGCGGCTCGGGTGCGTCGTCCAGATCGACCTTCCAGTCCAGCGCCAGCTCGGCGCTGGCCACGAACTCCTGCGCCTGCCATTCCAGCGCGGCCCAAAGCCCCTGGTGATCGAGGATGCTGGGGCGCAGGTCGGTGATGATGCGGCCGACGTTGTCGACCGCGTTCTCGATCAACCGGCTCATGTTCTGGCACTTGCAGCGCATCCGCTGGCGCATGTCCTGCGCTTCGTCGGCGCTGCGCCGCTCCTGCTCGGAGAGGCGCTTGTCCATCCAGTTGACGTCCATCTTGAGCGCCACCAGCAGGCTGCCGAGCTCGTCGTGCACCTCGCGCGCGATGCGGGTGCGCTCTTCTTCGCGCACGGTCTCGGTGCGGGCGGCCAGGTCGCGCACCTGGTGCAGCGCGGTTTCCAGCGCGCGGGTGCGCTCGCGCACGCGCAGTTCCAGCTCGTCCTTGGCGGCCTGCAGGGCATCGGCGGCACGGCGCCGCTCGGTGATGTCGATGAAGGTGACCACCGCCCCGCGAACCTCCCCGCCGTCGATGATCGGGTGGCTGCTGTACTCCACCGGAAACGCGCTGCCGTCGCGGCGCCAGAACACCTCGGTGTCGATGCGGCAGGGTTCGCCGCGGCGAAAGGCGTTGAAGATCGGGCAGTCCTCGACCGGGTAGGCCGCGCCGTCGGCGTGCGAATGGTGGGTGAGCTCGTGCATGTTGCGCCCGAGCAGGTCGGTCGGCTCGAAACCGATCATGCGGGCGCCGGCGCGGTTGATGAACACGCACAGGCCGTCCAGGTCGACCCCGAACACCCCCTCGCCGGTGCTGGCCAGCAGCAGGCCCAGCGGGTCGCGCCAGGCCGCGGTGGACGGTGCCACCGCGGTGCTGACCAGGTCGGGAAACGCCATCTGCATGGCACCACCGCAAGCAACGGTTGTGCCAAGTTGGTGCGCAAGGGGGGTCAGGCGATCCGCCGCCGGGCCGCCCCAAGGCGGATCAGCCCCCCGGGGGCAGCGACCCGCGCAGCGGCGGAGCGTGGGGGCTCAAGTATTCGGTGCGGTCTTGGCGCTCCAGACCATGGTGATGGCCAGGATGCCCACGACCACGCCCAGCGACACCGCCACCGGGATCTTGAAGATGTCGATCAGCATCATCTTGGTGCCGATGAAGACCAGGATGACCGCCAGACCGTAGTTGAGCAGGTGGAACTTGCTGGCCACCGCCTGCAGCAGGAAGAACATGGCGCGCAGGCCCAGGATGGCGAACACGTTGCTGGTCAGCACGATGAACGGATCGCGCGTGATGGCAAAGATGGCGGGGATCGAGTCGACCGCGAAGATCACGTCGGTGAGGCCCACCAGGCAGATCACCATGAACAGCGGGGTGGCGATGCGCTTGCCGTTTTCCACGGTGAAGAACTTCTCGCCGTCGTACGACTTGCTCACCGGGATCAGCCTGCGCAGCAGCTTGAGCGCGGGGTTCTCGTCCAGGCTGGGCTCCTTGCCCGCGGCCCACCACATCTTCACGCCGGTGAGGATGAGGAACGCGCCGAACACGTAGAGGATCCAGTGGAACTGCGCCAACAGCCAGCCACCGATGAGGATCATGATGGTGCGCAGCACGATGGCGCCGATGATGCCGATCATGAGCACCCGCTTCTGGTACGCCGGCGGCACCGCGAAGTAGGTGAAGATCATCAGGAAGACGAAGATGTTGTCGACCGCCAGGCTCTTCTCGATGAGGTAGCCCGTGAGGAATTCAAGCGATTTCTCGTTGGCGATCTCGGTCGAGCCGGTGGTGTCCTTGATGGCCCACCAGAACAGGCCGTTGAACAGGAAGCTCAGCGCAATCCAGATCAGCGACCAGTTCAGCGCTTCCTTCACGCCCACCTCGTGGGCGCCCTGCTTCTTGAGCACCACGAAGTCGACAAACAGGGCGGCCACGACGAACGCGACGAAAACCACCCACAACCAGACTGGGGCAATGCTGTCCATGAAGAACCTCGGTATCGGTGTTGAACGAACACCCCAAGGTCTTGCCACGACCACCGGTTGGATGGCCTGACGTTCCCGGCGGCCCGAAGGCCACGAATTGACGGAAACGCCCCCTGCCGAGGCCCCGCATGGCGCGGAATGGCAGGCCGACTACTCCCCTTGAAGGGAACCGCGGATTCTCGCCGAAAGGCCGATAACCCGATGGAACTGAAGGGTTTTTCTCAGGCGGCTTCGCGGTAGAAGGCCGGCCGGCCCCGCGGCGCCAGCGGTGCCACACGCTGCCCGATCGCAGCGATGTGCTCGGGCGTGGTGCCGCAGCAGCCCCCGACGATGTTGACCAGCCCTTCGGCGGCGAACTCGTGCAGCAGGCGGCTGGTGACCTCGGGCGTTTCATCGAAGCCGGTCTCGCTCATGGGGTTGGGCAGGCCGGCATTGGGGTAGCAGCTGATGAAGGTGTCGCCCGCCACCTTGGCCAGTTCCTGGATGTAAGGCCGCATGAGGGCGGCGCCCAACGCGCAGTTCAGGCCCACGGCCAGCGGCTGCATGTGGCGCACGCTGGCCCAGAAGGCGCCCACCGTCTGCCCGCTCAGGATGCGGCCGGACGCGTCGGTGACGGTGCCGCTGATGATCAGCGGGAGCCGCTCGCCGGTCGCCTCGAACACCTCGTCGATGGCGAACAGCGCGGCCTTGGCGTTGAGGGTGTCGAAGATGGTCTCGACGAGCAGCACGTCGGCGCCGCCTTCCATGAGCGCCTCGACCTGTTCCCGGTAGGCCGCGCGCAGTTCGTCGAAGGTGACGTTGCGGGCACCGGCGTCGTTCACGTCGGGGCTGATGCTGGCGGTCTTGGGCGTGGGGCCGAGTGCGCCGGCCACGAAGCGCGGCCTGTCGGGGGTGGAGAACTTGTCGCAGGCCTGGCGGGCCAGACGGGCCGACGCCAGGTTCATCTCGCGCGCCAGGTGGGCCATGTCGTAGTCGGCCTGCGCGATGGTGGTGGCACCGAAGGTGTTGGTCTCGATCAGGTCGGCGCCCGCGGCAAGGTAGCCCTCGTGAATGTCGCGGATCACGTCGGGCCGGGTGATGCTCAGCAGTTCGTTGTTGCCTTTGACGTCCTTGGCGAAATCCTTGAACCGCGCGCCCACTCCGCCGGCACCGGCAAAGCCTTCACCGCGGTACTGGGCCTCGCCCAGCTTGAAACGCTGGATCATGGTGCCCATGGCGCCGTCGAGGATGGCGATGCGCTGCTCGAGGATGGCGGGCAGCGCGCGGGCGCGGGTGTAAGCGAGCGGGTGGTCCATGGCCGGATTGTAGGGAGCACCCCGTCACCCCACCGGGCATGGGGCCCGGGCTTGGCCGACAATACGCGCCCATGAAACACCTGTCCCCCAAGGAAGCGTGGGCCTGGCTGCAGGCCGAGACCGGGCGCCGTGCCGCGCAGGGCCAGGAGCCGCCGCTGTTCGTGGACGTGCGGATGGAGATCGAGTCGCTCTATGTCGGGCGCCCGCCCGGCGTGGAGAACATTCCCTGGTACGAATACCCCGACCTCACGCCCGATCCCGACCGCTTTGCTCAGGCCGTGGCCGAAGAAGCCGGTGCCAAGGACCGGCCGGTGCTGCTGATCTGCCGCAGCGGCAAGTGCACGCTGGACGCCGGCAAGGCCCTGGAGGCCGCGGGGTTTACCGACGTGGCGCACGTGGTGCACGGCTTCGAAGGCGAACTCAACGAGCAGTTCAAGCGCTCCAGCATCAACGGCTGGCGCCACGACGGCCTGCCGTGGGAGCAGATGTAAGTTGTCTTCACCGGGTCTGATCGACGTGGCCGACGGCGCTGAAACGCTGGAGGCCTGCGTGGCGGTGCTGCAGGAGGTCTTCGGCTACGAGGCCTTTCGCGGCCCGCAGGCCGGCATCGTGACGCACGTGAGCGACGGAGGCGATGCCCTGGTGCTGATGCCCACCGGCGGCGGCAAGTCGCTCTGTTACCAGGTACCGGCCATCGTGCGGGAACGCGCCGGCCACGGCGTGACGGTGGTGGTGTCGCCACTGATTGCGCTCATGCACGACCAGGTGGGTGCGCTGATCGAGGCGGGCGTGAGCGCGGCGTTCCTCAACAGCAGCCTGTCGATGGAAGAGGCCCAGCGGGTCGAGCGGCAACTGCGGGCGGGCGAACTCACGCTGCTCTACGTGGCGCCCGAGCGGCTGCTCACACCGCGCTGTCAGGCCATGCTGGAGAGCCTGCACCAGCAAGGGCGTCTTGCGCTGTTCGCCATCGACGAGGCGCACTGCGTGAGCCAGTGGGGCCATGACTTCCGGCCCGAGTACCGCGACCTGGCCGTGCTGCCCGAGCGCTTCGCCGGCGTGCCGCGCATTGCGCTCACGGCCACCGCCGACGCGCTGACCCGGGCCGACATCGTGGAGCGGCTGCAGCTGCAGGACGCGCGCACCTTCATCAGCAGCTTCGACCGGCCGAACATCCGCTACCTGCTGGTGGAAAAGAAGGACGCCACCGCACAGTTGCTGAGGTTCATCCGCGACGAGCACACCCAGGGTCAGGAACACGACGCCGGCATCGTTTACTGTCAGTCACGGCGTCGGGTGGAAGAAGTGGCCAACCTGCTGCAGCAGGCCGGGCTGAAGGCCTTGCCCTACCACGCCGGCCTCGATGGTGCGGTGCGCCAGGCGCACCAGGACCGGTTTCTGCGCGAGGACGGCCTGATCATGGTGGCCACCATCGCCTTCGGCATGGGCATCGACAAACCCGACGTGCGCTTTGTGGCGCACCTGGACATGCCCAAGAACATCGAAGGCTACTACCAGGAGACCGGCCGCGCCGGGCGCGACGGCGAACCCGCCAACGCCTGGATGGCCTACGGCCTGCAGGACGTGGTGAACCAGCGCCGCATGATCGACGACAGCCCGGCGGCCGACGAATTCAAGCAGGTGCTGCGCGGCAAGCTTGATGCCCTGCTGGTACTCGCCGAGGCGTCGGACTGCCGGCGGGTGCGCTTGCTGCAGTACTTCGGCGAAAGCAGCCAGCCCTGCCAGAACTGCGACAACTGCCTGACACCGCCCGAGCTGTTCGACGCCACCGAGCCGGCGCGCAAACTGCTGTCGTGCATCTACCGCGTGCAACAGGCCAGCGGCCACGGTTACGGAGCGGGTCACATCATGGACATCCTGCGCGGCAAGTCCACCGAGAAGGTGCTGGCCCATGGCCACGACCGGCTCAGCACCTTCGGCATCGGTGCCGACTGGGGCGAAACCCAGTGGCGCGCCCTGCTGCGCCAGCTGATTGCCATCGAGGCGGTGCGGGTGGACGACGCGCCGTACAACACGCTGCTCCTGGCCGACGGGGCGCGCGCCATCCTCAAGGGCGGCGCCGAGGTGCGCCTTCGCATCCAGGCCGAGCGGGCCCCCGCGCGTTCGCGCAGCGCCCGGGCGCGCCCGCCGGTCGGCGACGACGGTGCGCCACTGTCGCTGGTGGAGCGCGACTGCCTCGAGGCCCTGAAAGCCTGGCGCGCCGGCGTGGCGCGCGAGCACAACCTGCCGGCTTACGTGATCTTTCACGATGCCACCTTGCGCGCTCTGGCGCAGCGGCGACCGTCGTCGGTGGACGACCTGGACGGCATCAGCGGCATCGGCCAGAAGAAGCGCGAGGCCCACGGCGAGGCCGTGGTTCGGGTGGTGAGTGCTTTTCTTTGACCCCGCAAGTTCTAAGCGCTCAAGCTTTTCACGCACCAGCCGAAAACCTCCGTGTGACACACCGACCGCCCGTCGGCCAGCCGCCCGTCGCGTGTGCATTGCCGCTCAAGCCGCGGGCCCTTCATGCCGATGAACCCTGCAAACGGGGGAAGTCCCCCGACCGGTTCTGAACCCTTTTTGCATGGAGCGCGGCATGTTCTTCAGACTGCCCTGGCTGGCCCGACGCAAGTCCCCCGGCTACCACGACACCCAGGTGCTTGAAATCGACTACCTGGTCGACGAGTTTCACTCTGCGATGGCCGACATCCAGGACCCGCTTCGCTCGCGCCTGCACGGCGCGTTGATGACCTGCCAGAACCCGAGAGACCTCTGGTTCCTGCGCGGCAAGCTGTTCAACCTGATCTCCAAACACCACCACGAAGGCGAAGCCAACCGCCGCCTGGCACAGCTGGACGCCAAGCTGCGCTTCTTCGTGGAACACCACCCCGACTACGACGCCGACGAGCTGCCGAGCAAGCCGATGGGGTTGCTGCACTGACCAGCACCCCGCTGGGGCGGACCGGGTCCGCCCCGACGCCGGCTGGTCGATCGCCCGACCGGCTTAGGACCGATCAGACATCGGACCTGACAGACCATCCACAAGTCTGTCGACCCGGAACATCACGCCGCATCCCCGTTTCCCACCCTGGCGCATCGCCGATGGGGAGAAACGCGCGCTTCCGCGCAGCCCCTGACCCAGGCGTCGGCGCGTGCTGCCATGTCGATTCTGGACACCCTGTTCGGCCCCTCGCCGGGGCACGCCGCCGACGCCCGCTGGCTCACGGTTGATGGCGACATTGCCGTGCTCGTCCTTGAATCCGGGGACGGGGCACGGGTCGCCTTCATGAGCTCGCCCGGCTTGATGCCACCCAGCGACTGGCTTGGCGCGTCGCAGGAACAGCACACCTGGCCAGCGGCCTGGGGCACCGAGGCGCAAGACTTTGTCTGTGTGCTTCCAGCATCGGGGCTCACCCTGCTGGTCTCCCGGTGGGAGCGCGGCGCGCTCGACGCGTCGAGCCTGCCGGTCGCCCTGAAGGCGCTGCGAAACGCACACCGCGCCTGGACGCCCTGGCTGCTACAGCCACCGGCGAGCACAGACCACCCCTGACAGCCCGACCGACCGACCACCACGCAAAGGCACGCCCATGCGACCCCAGAGCACCCCTCCACAGGGCAGAGCACTCACGCCGGAAGCCACCCGCAAGTACCTTCCCGCGTTTCCGCCGTACAAGGGCACCGGGGGGCCACGGACGATACCCCCCGTTTCGACCGACGAGTTCGGCAACGTCCTTTTCGTCGTCGATAACATGCCCGATGCGCCAAGGACGCCGAGCGAGCGTGAGCATGCGGCCTGGTTGCAGGGCGAGGCCATCGCCCACTCGGTCCTTGCGCATCTCGACAACGTTCCGATGCTGGACGCGCAGATGCACATTCGCCTGCTGACGCAGCATGTGGCGGTCGAGAAGCGCGAAGGATTCATTGCCACCGTCCACGCTTCCCTGGTGAAGAAGGGCCAGCTGGCCGGCCTGACCATGGACGAAAAAGAGTTCCTGCTGCACCAACCCCATGTCGAGCCGACCTTCAACCGGCCGGTTCGCGCAGGGGCGGCACGGCCCCCGAATCGACCAGCCGCGGGCACTCAACCTGCACCCACGCAGCCCGTCTCCGGCAAGCGCGCGCGTGACGCGGCAACAGCCGATGCAGACGCGCGAGGTGAGATGCCCCGCCGCCCGGAACGGGCCCTGATGACCCAGTTCAAGGTGTCTGCCACGGCGGTCCAACCGCGGGAGGTGCCCCACGCAACCCAACCGGATCCCAGGCGGCAACTGCTTCTGAACGAACTCACCCAGAGCCTTGCCCTGGCGCGCCAGATCAGTCGCCAGAACAACACCGGGTTGCTGGCATTCACCGTGGCAAAAGGTCTTGAGCAGTTGAGCCTGCTGGGCAACACGCCCTGGGCCCGGACGACCCCTGAGACAAAGGCGGCCCTGCTGGACCAGGTGCGGAACCAGTCACCCGGCATTGACGAAGCCGCACTCCAAGGGGCAATGCAGTTGCTGACCATGGGACCACTTCCACCGGAGCCGTGGCAGGTCTTCAGTCTGGCGTTGCACGAGCAGTTGGAGCCGGTGCAGACCTCGGCCAGCGACTGGCCATGGATGCTGACGGCCCTGACCGAGGCACGGACGATCGATCAACTGCTCGAGGCGGGGCGCTTCTGGGGTCCCGCCCAGAGGGCACAGCTTGCACAGCATGTTCAGATGAGGTTCAGGGCACTGAGCGAATCGCTGGCGCAGCATCGGCCCGACGCACTGGACAGGCTGCGGAACTCGCCGGCAGCCCGATTCGTCGGCACTGCGTTGCAGGCCCTGCTGCAAGGCTTGCCTGTGCCCCAGGCGCAGGCTCCGGTTGCCGGCGTGCCGAATGACCAGGCGCTGCAGGCAGAAGCCCGGCGGCAGGCGAGCAGCGCAGCCATTGCCAGGGACGTGTCCGAGGCGACGGTGCTGACCATACCGCAAGAAGACACCGTGCTGGCGCTCGCGCTGGCCCACGGACTGGAGCAGCTGGCACCGGTGGGTGGCGTGCCTTGGGCCTACCTGGATCTGAACGCCCGCAGGGCGCGGATCGCCCAGCTGACCGCGGTCTGTCCCAACCTGCCCATCGCCTCGCTGAAAAAGGCCATGCTGTTCCTCGACACGGGTTTTCCACCACCCTACGCCGGGCAGGAGGTCAGCCAACTGGTGCGCGAACTCGGTGCCCACGTGCTCCCTGGACATCCGCATTGGCACCTCAAGGTGAACGCGGTGTTTCAGGCCCGCATGCTCGATGTACTGATCAGCCTGGGCCGCGAATGCGACGCAGACCTCTACAGCGTGATCCTCGGCCTTGTGTTCTCGCGGCAGCAGGAACTGCTGCAGGCACTGGGGGGCCTCGGTGGAAACGTGCAGGCCGCGTTCACGAACGCCCCCTGTGCGTTCACGGTGCAGGCGGCGTTGGACGCCCTTTCCAGGGGTCAACCTGTTCCCCCTGGGGATCCCCTGTGGACTGCCGACGCGTTGCCGGTGGTCCGCGCCACGATCGACCTGGATGGCGACCCATCGAGGGAGGTCGGGCCGAACGTCGACAACCCGGCCAGCACCACCGGCCTCGGCTCCCCGGTGCACGCGACCGACAAGGAGCCCGACCAGCCCACGGTTCGCGAGCTGTCCGCGGGCGATTCGCTGGTGCTCGTCCTTCGCGATCCTGCGCCTCGGACCCAGAAGGAATGTGCCCACCAGATGAAGCTGGTTCAGACCGACCTCCGGTTGTTCATCGAGTCGGGCGTTCAGGGCTGGCCGCTGGAGCGGCTGGGCGAGCTGCTGGCCTTGTGCAGCGACCGGATGACACTGCTGTCACAGACCGCCGGACAGCCGTTCAACCCCGAGGACCTGACCGCAGGACTGAGCTCGGCAGGGCTGCAGGCGCTGGCGTCGGGCCTTGGCGGCGACCCGACGGCCAGGCGGGCGAAGCTCGATCTGGAGGTGCGTGAACTGATCGATGGCGCGATCCACGCCGACACCTACAGCGCCGGACAGCACCTGTTGAGGCTGGAGGCGGCCTGGGACGGGCTGCAGCGACTGACGCAGCCGATCACCCAATTTCCCGTTCGAGGTCTTGCGGGCGCAAGCTGGTACCGCAATGACGTGGTGTTGGCGATGGAGCACCTTGGGCAGCTTCAGGCCACGGGCTCGGTGCGGGCCAGTGACGTGACGCAGGACCTCACCGTGCTGCGCCAGCAGGCCGACCAGTTGGTGCTGGAAGCCCGCCTCGCAAGCGGCGCCGAGCGCACACGCATCCTCAGCGGGCTGTCGGCGGTCTGGCGCGACGAACTGCTGCTGGCTCAGGCCAGCGGTGAAATGCGCGCACACGGCATGCGGGAGGGCACGATCATCGATCTGTTGGCCGAACTCACCGAGCCCGTGGTGATCGACGACGGGAACGGCAGACCCGAAACGCCGTCCTGAGGCAACGGCCTCAATGCATGAAGCCCATGCCGCGCGCCTCGCGCACCTCGGGCTTGATGCGGTGTTCGGCCTCGAGCTGGTCGAGGAACTCCAGCGGGTCCATGGCGCTGCCCAGGATGTCGGCCTGGCGCTTGACGGCTGCAAAGTCACCCGGACACAGTTGCTCCAGCGCCGCCAGGCGTCGGCGCATGCCATCGTCGATCCGGGTGGCGTCGGCGGCCAGGGCTTCCACCGCGAACATGGTTTCGCGCTGCGCCCGCGTGAGCGGCTTGAACCGGATCTTGAAGGTGAAGCGGCGCAGCGCCGCCTGATCGATCCTGTCCATCAGGTTGGTGGTGCAGATGAAGATGCCGGCAAAGCGCTCCATGCCCTGCAGCATCTCGTTCACCTCGGTGACTTCGTAGGTGCGTTGAGCGCTCCGCCGGTCCTGCAGGAAGCTGTCGGCTTCGTCGAGCAGCAGCACCGCGCTTTCGCTTTCGGCCTCGCGGAACATGGCGGCCATCTGTTGCTCGGTTTCGCCCACGAACTTGCTGACCAGGTCGCTGGCCCGGCGGATCATGAGCGGGCGCCCCAGCCGCTGGGCAAGGTGCTCGGCCAGGGCGGTCTTGCCGGTGCCGGGCGCACCGTGAAAACACAGGCAGCCGTGCCCGCGCGACTTCAGCGCGTCGATGATCAGCGGAATCGGGTGCCGGGACTCGACGTTGAGCATGTCCAGGCTGTACTGGGTCACGCTGGGGCGCTGAACGATGTCGGGCGATCGGCCCAGTGCCTGGTCGGCATGGCGCAGCTGGCGTTCGATGAGATCGTCCAGCGGCGCGGCGGCCACGGCCTTGGCACCCCGGCGCGTGGCGCTGCGCGCGGGCGCCACCGCCAGTTGCGCAAAGCGCACGGCGGTGCGGATCTGCGCCGGTGTGAGGCCTTTGCGCTCGGTGAGCCTGGCCACCAGCGCTTCGCTCACCGGTACGCCTTCCAGGGTTTTCCGCACCAGCTGCTCGCGCGCGCCGGGCGGCGGGCTCTTGAGTTCGAGGTGGTACGCAAACCGGCGCCGGAAGGCCGGGTCGATCTGCTCGATGCGGTTGGTGATCCACAGGGTGGGCACGGCGTTGGATTCGAGCACCTGGTTCACCCACGCCTTGCCGCTGACCGAATGGCTGTGCGGGGCGGGCACCTGTTCGGCGCGCGCCATGAACTGGGCGGCTTCGCTGGAGATGGGTGGGAACACGTCCTCGACCTCGTCGAACAGCAGGGCCGACTGCGCGGTGCCCTTGAGGAACACCTGCGCGATCTGCAAGGAGCGGTAGCGGTCGCGCCCTGACAGGGCGTTGCCGTCCCGGTCGGCGTATTCGACCTCGAACAGCGCCAGCCCGGCCGCCTGCGCCACCACGCGCGCCAGTTCTGTCTTGCCGGTCCCAGGGGGTCCGTACAGCAGCACGTTGACGCCGGCTTCCTTGCGGGCCACCGCCTCGCGCAGCAGGCCACTGAGCAGTCGCACGTCATCGGCGACGAAGTCGAAGTCGGCGGGCGTGAGCTGTGTGCGGGCCGCCGGGCGCGTGAACACGGCCATGAGCTCGCTCTGCGAACGGTATTCGCGCATGAGCACCGGGGGCAGCTTTTCGCTGACCTTCATCAGGTCGGCCAGGTCGGTGATGTTGTGCTCGGAGATCAGGTTCTCGACCATGCCGATGCGCTCGAGCCGTGAACCGGCGCGCAGCGCCTCGCCCACCTCGCTGGCCTTGACGCCGGCCACGTCGGCGATGGCGGCATACGCCTCGGGTGCGTTGTTGACCTTGAATTCGACCAGGATGGAGCGCAGGTCGCGCTGGTAACGGGCCAGCGTGCCATAGAGCAGCAGGGCCCGTTCGGCCCGGTTGAGCTGCAGCAGCTCGGCCAGCGCATCGATGTTCTTCTCCACCAGGGTGCTCTGCTTCTTCAGCGCCTGGCTCAGCCATTCGCCGGTGACGGCCAGCACCGACAGCAGGTCCTTGGGGGCTTCCTTGGCGTATTCATCCAGGTAGAAGAACAGCGTGCCTTCTTCGTAGGGTCCGCGCCAGACGCCGTAGCGGTCCATGAAGGCAGCACCGCCGAGTTTGTCGTGACCGGTCCAGAGTTCGTTGTCCTTGCAGCGGCGCTGCAGGAATTCGCGCAGGCGCTGCAGCACGGTGTGCGGCCAGACCAGGTGGCGCCCGGCCAGCGAGAGCAGGGTGTTGAGGTCGCGCCGCACGTTGAAACGGGGACCCTGGCGGGCGGCCAGGGTGAGCACGAAATGCGAACACATGAGGTCGAGCACCGGCGCCTGGCGCAGGCCGTGGGGCACGTGCAGCCGCCCTTCTCCCGTGCCGAGGGCGCGCGCCTCGGGCGTGCGGGCCACGGGGCTCGGTGTCAATGGGCGTTTGCTCATGCGCAGACCTCCAGCGGGAATGTCCAGCGTGCCGGGGCACTCACGGTCGACGGCCCCTGTGCAACGCACCATAACGCAGCTTGATGCGCGATGGAAGTGCGTGATGACGGGCGTTCCCGGGCTTTTTCCACGGCTGGCGCGCCACAATCGCGGGATGCTCCAGATTGAACACATTCGCGCCGCGGCTTCCCGCCTGGAAGGTCAGGTTCTGCGCACGCCCTGCGTGGAGTCGCGCACGCTTTCCCAGATCACCGGCTGTCAGGTGTTCCTGAAGTTCGAGAACCTGCAGTACACGGCCTCCTTCAAGGAACGGGGCGCCTGCAACAAGCTCGCGCAGCTCTCGGCCGACGAACGCGCCCGCGGCGTGGTGGCCATGAGCGCCGGCAACCACGCCCAGGGGGTGGCCTACCACGCCCAGCGCCTGGGCCTGCGGGCGGTCATCGTCATGCCGCGCTTCACGCCGGGGGTGAAGGTCGAACGCACGCGGGGGTTCGGGGCCGAGGTGGTGCTGCACGGCGACACGCTGGACGAAGCCCGGGCCCACGCCCGCACGCTGGCGGCGCAACAGGGCCTGGTGTTCGTCCACCCTTACGACGACGAAGCGATCATCGCCGGCCAGGGCACGGTGGCGCTGGAGATGCTGGCCGACGTGCCGGACCTGGACACCCTGGTGATCGCGGTCGGCGGTGGCGGGCTGATTGCAGGCATGGCCACCGCGGCCAAGGCGCTGCGGCCGGGCATCGAGGTCATCGGCGTGCAGACCGAGCGCTTTCCGGCGATGGTGAACGCCATCAAGGGCACGCACCTTCCGCAGGGCACCAGCACGATTGCCGAGGGCATTGCCGTGGGAACCCCGGGCGAGGTCAACCTGCCGATCGTGCGCGAACGGGTGGACGACCTGTTGCTGGTCGACGAAGGCGACATCGAGCAGGCGATCGTGATGCTGCTGGAGATCGAGAAGACCCTGGTCGAAGGGGCGGGTGCCGCCGGTCTGGCGGCCGTGATCAAGCACGCGGACCGCTTCAAGGGGCGCCGCGTGGGGCTGGTGCTGTGCGGCGGCAACATCGACCCGATGCTGCTGGCGTCGATCATCGAACGCGGCATGGTGCGCGCCGGCCGGCTGGCCCGGGTCGCCGTCAACGCGCGCGACGTCCCGGGCAACCTGGCCCGGATCACGGCGCTGGTGGCCGAAGCGGGCGCCAACATCGACGAGGTGCACCACCAGCGCGCCTTCACCCTGCTCGCGGCGCAGAACGTCGAGATCGAGCTGGTGCTGCAGACCCGTGGACGCGAGCATGTGCAGCAGGTGATCGACGCGCTGACGGCCGCCGGGTTCACCGCGCACGTGCAGTGAGCCGCCCTTTGGCATGATGGCGCCCATGGAAAACGCCACCCTGCAGGCCGCACTGGCCGAGTACTTTGCGCCCTGGGTTCAGGCCCTGGGTCTCGTGGTCGAGTCCAGCGGTGACGGCACTGCCACCCTCCGTCTGCCGCAGAACGACCAGCTCGCCCGCGTCGGCGGCATGCTGTGCGGACAGGCCATGATGGCCGCCGCCGACACCGCCATGGTGCTGGCCCTGATCCGGCACTTCGGCGCGTTCAGGCCCTGCACCACGGTGCAGATGAACACCAGTTTCCTCAAGCCGCTGTCCGGGCAGGACGCGTTGGTGGAGGCGCGCGTGATCCGGGCGGGCAAGAGCCTGGCCTTTGGCGAGATCGACATCCGGGGCGCCGACGACGGCAAGTCTGTCTGCCGGGCCACCACCACCTACGCGCTGCTTTGAGGCAGGGAACGGCCTGGATCGCCTAAAATCACAGGCTTTGACGAATTCGCAACGGAGCAACGGAGCAACCCATGGCCCACCACGAACACCAGCCCACCGAGCACACCGAAGACGTGGTCGAGTCCATCACGCCGCTGATGCCCATCGTGCTGCCGGTGGTGGGCGCCGTGCTCATGTTCCTGCTGGCCTTCATCGCCGTCTTCATGGCCTGATCCCCGCCCGGTCGGAACCGCCGAGCCGAAGGTCCCCCGGGGCCTTCGGCTTTTTGTTGCGTGCTTTAGTTTGCATGCCAACGATACTTTTGTGTTGACTGCATCACGCCATGCGGGTTTTGCATGTAACCGGTCTGTAACCCGGGGGGGTGCCTTTTAAAATCGTGGCATTGGCCGATTTGCGTCGCCCCGGCCCGGGTCATCCACCCGCTCGCGGGGCCACCTCGCTGCTCACCACCGCCTTGCAGCCCGGCGCCGACCGACCCGTTTTGCCGCCACCGACACCCCACCGTTGACAGCCGCTTTTGCGGCTGTCGGTGTCTCTGGCCGATGCCGGTTTTCAACCTCTGGAGTCTGTCCGATGAACTCTCCCGTGATGCAGGGCCTGACCCTCGACACACCCGCCCATGTCAAGCATGCGCGCCTGATCGCCTGGGTGGCCGACATGGCCGCGCTGTGCAAGCCCGACCAGATCGTCTGGTGCGATGGCAGCGACGCGGAGTACGACCGCCTGTGCCAGCAGCTGGTGGACGCCGGCACCATGAAGCGCCTGGATCCGGTGAAGCGCCCGAACAGCTACCTGGCTTGCTCCGACCCGTCGGACGTGGCCCGCGTGGAAGACCGCACCTTCATCTGCAGCGAGCGCCAGGAAGACGCCGGCCCGACCAACAACTGGAAAGCCCCGGCCGAGATGCGGGCCACGCTGCAGCCGCTGTTTGACGGTTGCATGCGCGGCCGCACCATGTACGTGATCCCGTTCAGCATGGGGCCGCTGGGCAGCCCCATCGCCCACATCGGCGTGGAGCTTTCCGACAGCGCCTATGTGGTCGTCAACATGAAGCTGATGACCCGCATGGGCAAGGCGGTGTACGACGTGCTGGGCACCGACGGCGACTTCGTGCCGTGTGTGCACACCGTGGGCGCGCCGCTGGAAGCGGGTCAGACCGACCAGACCGGCTGGCCCTGCAACCCGACGCTCAAGTACATCGTGCATTACCCCGAAACGCGCGAGATCTGGAGCTACGGTTCGGGCTACGGCGGCAACGCCCTGCTGGGCAAGAAGTGCTTTGCGCTGCGCATTGCGTCCAACATGGGGCGCGACCAGGGCTGGCTGGCCGAGCACATGCTGATCCTGGGCGTGACGTCGCCCGAGGGCCGCAAGTACCACGTGGCCGCCGCCTTCCCCAGCGCCTGCGGCAAGACCAACTTCGCCATGCTGATCCCGCCCAAGGGGTTCGAGGGATGGAAGGTCACCACCATCGGTGACGACATTGCCTGGATCAAGCCGCACGCCGACGGACGCCTGTACGCGATCAACCCCGAGGCTGGCTATTTCGGCGTGGCACCCGGCACCAACACGCTGACCAACCCGAACTGCATGGCCAGCCTGAACCGCGACGTGATCTTCACGAACGTGGCACTCACCGACGACGGCGATGTGTGGTGGGAAGGCATGGGCGAAGCGCCCGCGCACGCGATCGACTGGCAGGGCAAGGACTGGACGCCCCAGCTGGCGCGGGAAACCGGCGCCAAGGCCGCGCACCCGAACGCCCGATTCACGGTGGCCGCCACCAACAACCCCGCCCTCGATTCCGCCTGGGACGACCCGAACGGGGTGCCGATCGACGCCTTCATCTTCGGTGGTCGCCGCAGCACCACGGTGCCGCTGGTGACCCAGGCCCGCGACTGGACCGAAGGGGTGTACATGGCCGCGACCATGGGCTCGGAAACCACGGCGGCGGCATTCGGCGCACAGGGCGTGGTGCGCCGCGACCCCTTCGCGATGCTGCCTTTCACCGGCTACCACATGAGCGACTACTTCCAGCACTGGCTGGACATGGGCTCACGTCTTCAGGCCAACGGCTCGAAGCTGCCGGGCATCTTCTGCGTCAACTGGTTCCGCAAGGACGAGAACGGCAAGTTCGTGTGGCCCGGGTTCGGCGAGAACATGCGCGTGCTGAAGTGGATGATCGATCGCCTGGAAGGTCGCGGTCAGGGCGTGGAACACGCTTTCGGCGTCAGCCCGCGGTACGAAGACATTCACTGGAGCGGACTGGATTTTTCGCGCGCCCAGTACGACACGGTGACGGCGATCGACAAGGCCGCCTGGGCCAAGGAGCTCGAGCTTCACGCCGAGCTCTTCCAGCAGCTGGCGCACCACCTGCCGAAGGCGCTGACCGACACCAAGGCCCGCATCGAGCAGCGACTGGCCGCCTGAGCGGCGCCGACAGGCCCCACGGGGCCATGAAAAAGGCCACCCTCGGGTGGCCTTTTTTGCTGCATGGGCGCGCCGGGCGCGGCGGGTCAGACGTAGTACAGGTGCGAGTTGCGCGAGCGGCTTTCGGCAAGGCGTTCCCAGTAGGTGCCTTCGACGGGCGCCGGAACGGGCAGGCCGATGGGGGCGAGCGCTTCGCTGAAATCGGCACTGGCGCTGGCAGCGGGTTCTTCGCTGCGGCTGCGCGCGGCCACCAGTTCGCTCATCACGCGGGGGTCCTGGCGGGCGATTTCCCACAGGCGCATCTCGGCGCGGGCCTCGGCCAGCGAGCGGGACCAGTCGTCCAGCGCGGCGACGGTGCGGCGAGCGACCCGGCGGGCGCTGTCGGCAAACAGGGCGAGACCCGCAAAGACGATGGCCCAGAGCAGGACCCAGGCCAGCAGCAGGTGACCGTCGGCCCAGGTGTCGATGACCTGATCAGCGATCACGAGCACCGTGGCCAGGGCAGCGGCGAGCAACAAGGCGCTCAGACGGCGGGCGCCCTCGGCCGACGGGGCAGCCGGTCTGGCGGCGGCGCGGGCAGCGGCGGGCAGTGATCGGACGGAGAGGGTGGTGCTCATGGCGACTCCTTGGAGGGACACCCGGTGGGGTGCATGGCGCGAATATAGGGTTAACCCTGCCATCTCGCCAATTTATTTTGATGATGGATATCATTCGCTGAAATGATGAATTCACCCAACTTCCGGACGATCGACCTGAACCTTCTGCGGGTGTTCGACGAGGTGATGGCCGAGCGCAACCTGACGCGGGCCGCCCACAACCTGGCCATGACCCAGCCAGCCGT
>CALRVR020000007.1:0-157870 GCA_943371665.1 Synechococcus sp. UW140 | reverse complement strand
CCTGCGCGGGGGCCGCCGCATCGGCGGGCGCGCTGGGCGCGGGCTCCACGCCGGCGATGCGAACCCGCAGCGCGGCGTTGGGCGCCTTGAGCACGTTGTCGCGCTGTTCGGTGACCACGCGCACGTTGGCCGTCATGCCCGGCAGCAGGCGGCCATCGGCGTTGTCGAAATTCACCACCGCCACGTAGGTGATGACGTTGGACACGTTGGTGGCGGCCTTGCGCACCTGGCGCACCGTGCCGTCAAACGTGCGGCCGGGAAACGCATCGACCGTGAAGGTGGCCTTCTGCCCGGCGCGGATGCGGCCCACATCGGCCTCGTCGATGCTGGTGTCCACCTGCATGTCCGACAGGTTCTGCGCGATCACGAACAGCTCGGGGGCCTGCAGGCTGGCGGCCACCGTCTGGCCACGCTCGACCGTGCGCTTGATGACGATGCCGTTGACCGGCGACGTGATGCGGGTGCGCGACAGATCGACCCGTGCCTGGGCCAGGGCGGCGCGCCGCTGCTGCACGTTGGCCCGCGCGCTCTGGATCTGCGCCTCGCTCACGCCCACCAGTGCCTGCACCGCCTTCAGCGATTCCTGGGCCGATTCGAGCGCGGCGCGCGTGCGGTCGGCCTCGGCCTGGGCAATGAAGCCCTGGGCCACCAGGCTCAGGTTGCGCTCGTACACGCGGCGGGCCTCGGCCAGGTCGGACTGCGCGCGCGACACGTTGGCCCGGCTGGACGCCGCGTTGGCCTGGGCAATGGCCACCGCGGCCTCGGCCGAATCGAGGTCGGCCTGGGCCGAATTGAGCCGGTATTCAAAGGTCTGCGGGTCGATTTCGGCAATGAGCTGTCCGGCCTTGACCTCGCTGTTGAAGTCGACGTGGATTTCCTTGACCTGGCCGGACACCTGGGTGCCCACCGACACCTGGGTGACCGGGTTGACGGTGCCGCTGGCCGACACGCTGGCCTGCAACGGGCCGCGCTCCAGGATGGCGGTGCGGTAGGTGGTGACACCGGCGTCGTTGCGCTGGGTCCACCAGGCACCCGCGGCCACCAGCAACAGCAGGGTGGCGCCGCCGATCCAAAAGGTTTTCTTCATGCGGACCATTGTAGGAACGGGGTGCTTCGCGGCGGTGGCGACGGGGTATCTGGTCTGTAAAGCCGGAGCATGGCGCCGGGATTTCGCGCCGCGCTCGCCGCGTTTCGCGGCGGGATTCCGGCGTTTCGTCTCAACGCGGTGGGCGGGTGGCCACCAACCGCGCAGAGTCCGGTGCACGCCATCCCGAAGGAGTTCCCCATGAACCTCAGCCCCGCCATTGCCATTCACCTGTTCGCCGCGCTCGCGGCGATTGCCCTGGGCCCCGTGGCCCTGTGGGCGCGCCGGCAGAGCCGGGCTCGCACCCGGCTCCACCGCGCCGCGGGCTACGCCTGGGTCACGCTGATGGTGATCACCGCCCTGTCGGCGCTGTTCATCAGCGACCCCGGCATTCCCCACATTGCGGGCTTCGGGCCCATTCACCTGCTCATCCCGGTGGTGCTGGGTTCGCTGCTGCTGGCGTTCCGGCAGCTGGTGCAAGGCAACATCGCCGGGCATCGGCGCACCATGCTGTCGCTCTACGTCAGCGCCTGCCTGGTGGCGGGGGCCTTCACGCTGCTGCCGGGGCGCACGCTGGGCCAGCTGGTCTGGGGGCAGTGGATGCAGATCGTGTGAACGGCATACTGCGCGCCATGCCCCCGCTGCAGCCTGCCGCCATTGCCCGCCACGCCGGTGCCACCGTGGCTTTGAACACGGTGATCGCCGTGTTCCTGTCGACGCTTGGGCACGACCCTTTCGGCGTCAACCTGCTGTATTCCCAGCTGATCGGGCTGGGCATCTGGGCCGCCATCGATGGCGGGCGGTTCCTGCTCCACCCGACGGGCTGGCCAGGTGCGCTGCGAATGACCGCGCTGGTGATCGTCAGCGTGCCACTGGCCTATGCGCTGGGCAGTGCCCTGGCCAACCTGCTGCTGGGTCGCCCGCCGCTGCTCGGGTTCACGGGCTACCCCCGCGCCACCCTGGGCCTGCTGCTCATGTCGCTGGTGGCCGGCGCGGTGGGCACCTACTACTACACCAGCAGCGAAATGCTGGCCCGCGCCCGGCGGGCCGAGCAGGCCGCGCAGCGCCAGGCCACCGAGGCCCGGCTGCGCCTGCTC
Source organism: Synechococcus sp. UW140 (assembly GCA_943371665.1). Classification (GTDB taxonomy): domain Bacteria; phylum Pseudomonadota; class Gammaproteobacteria; order Burkholderiales; family Burkholderiaceae_C; genus Hydrogenophaga. Next base: position 155,689 of record CALRVR020000007.1, on the reverse strand, counting down.
GAGTCCCAGCTCGAGCCGCACATGCTCTTCAACACCCTGGCCAATCTGCGCGCCCTCATCGCCACCGACCCGCCACGCGCCATCGACATGCTCGACCGGCTCAACGCGTTCCTGCGGGCCACGCTGGCGGCGTCGCGGGCCGGGGCGGGCGCCGCCCCGCACACCCTGCGGGACGAGTTCGACCGCCTGGCCGACTACCTGGCGCTGATGGCGGTTCGCATGGGCCCCAGGCTCCGGGTGCGGCTTGAGCTTCCAGACGATCTGGCCGCGCTGCCGCTGCCCCCGCTGCTGTTGCAGCCCCTGGTGGAAAACGCCATTCGCCACGGGCTGGAACCCAGCACGCGCGGCGGCGAGGTGGCCGTGCTGGCGCGCCGTGACCAGAACACCCTGGTGCTCACGGTGCAGGACGACGGGGTGGGTACAGGCGCGACCGACTTCGAGGGCGCATTGACCGACCCACCCGGGCGTGGGTTCGGTCTGACCCAGGTCAGGGAACGCCTGCTGGCGCTGCACGGCGCGGCCGCACGCCTGCAAGTGCACAGCCAGTCCGGCGAAGGCACGCGCGTGTCCCTGTTCATTCCCGTCACCCCATGAACGCCACCGCCCTGATCGCCGAAGACGAACCGCTGCTGGCCCAGGCGCTGCAGCGCGAACTGGCGCGGGCCTGGCCCGCGTTGCAGGTGCTGGGGGTGGTGGGTGACGGCGAGAGCGCGGTGGCGCAGGCGCTGGCGCTGCGGCCGGACGTGCTGTTCCTCGACATCCGCATGCCCGGCATGAGCGGGCTCGAGGCCGCAGCCGCCCTGGCCGACGACTGGCCTGCCGGGCAGGTCGATCCGGTGCTGGTGTTCGTGACGGCGCACGACGAGTTCGCCGTGCAGGCGTTCGATGCCCGGGCGCTGGACTACCTGCTCAAGCCGGTCCAGCCTGAGCGGCTGCTCCGCACGGTGGCCCGTGTGCAGGATGCGCTGCGGGCGCGCAGCGCGGACACATCACCCGACTGGTCGACCCTGCGCCACCTGCTGGAAGCCGGAGCCGGCCCCGCCCGACCGCGACTGCGCCACCTGATGGCCAGCCTGGGCAGTGCGGTGCAACGGGTGTCCATCGACGACGTGCTGGTGTTCGAGGCCGCCGACAAGTACCTGCGGGTGCTGACCGCCGAGCGCGAATACCTGATCCGCATGCCCCTGCGGGACCTGTTGCCCCAACTCGACCCGGAAGCCTTCTGGCAGATCCACCGCGGCACCGTGGTGCGGGCCGACGCCATCGATCGCGCGACCCGCGACGAAGCGGGCAAGTGGCGGCTGACGGTCCGGGGCGTTTCCGAAACCTTTGCCATCAGCCGCCTGTACGCCGACCGCTTCCGCGCGATGTGAAGCGACCGGCATTCACCGGGTCAGTCGTCCCAGTCGTGGTGGCGGTGCTTCTTGTGCCAGCGCTTGTGGTGTTTGTGGCCCTTCCAGTGCGGCTGGCCGTACACCGGGTACGCCGGGTACGAATGCACCACCACCGGGCGGTGAACCACGACCGGGCGGGGGTACACCACCACCGGGCGTGACTCGTAGACCGGGTAGCCGTAGCTGGGGTAGCTGTGGACCGGGTAGCTGTGGACCGGGTAGCTGTGCACCACCCGCGGTGCGTTGGACACACCCACGCTCACGCCGGGGGAGTTGACGCCGATCGACCAGTAAACGTCGTTGTCACGCGCCTGCGCCTGGGTGGCCGCGCCAGAGGCAGCCCATCCACCGGCCACCAGGGCCAGGGCCGCCAGGCCCTTGGCCCAGCTTCGGTGTGCGGTGAAAGACAGGGTGTTCATCGTGGGACTCCGTTGTGACGGCCGCTTGCCGTGAACGAATTGCACAAGAATCCTGTTTCTGCCGATCCACATGCACGGTCAATCCTGTATCAACCCGTAAACGCCATGGACAAGCCCTTGCACCCGATCGCCCAGGCCTTGCTCGATCACTGGTTCGCCGACGGGCTGGAGCGCGGCTGGCCCAGCGAGCCGCGCGGCTGGCTCTGGTTCAGCGCCGGCCCGGCGCAAGACGCCGAGCTGCGCGATCGGTTCGGCGCCGCGGTGGACCAGGCCCTGGCCGGCAGCCTCGACGGCTGGGCCGCCACGCCCACCGGCCGGCTGGCGCTGGTGCTGCTGCTCGACCAGCTGCCGCGCAACCTGTTCCGGGGCCAGCCGGGCGCCTTTGCCGGCGACGCGCGCGCCCAGGCGCTGGCCAGCGAGGCGGTCGACACCGGACAAGACCGGCTGCTGCCCACCGTGGCCCGGGTGTTCCTGTACATGCCCTTCATGCACGCCGAAAACCTGGCGCTGCAGGACCTGTGCGTGCGCTGCTTCGAGCGCCTGCGCACCGAGGCGCCCCCCGAACTGCAGTCCACGCTCGACGAAAACCTGCGCTACGCCCGGTTGCACCGCGACATCGTGCTGCGGTTCGGCCGGTTTCCGCACCGCAACGCGGCCATGGGGCGTGAGTCCACCGCCGAAGAAACCGAATTCCTGAAGGACGGGCCGCGGTTCGGGCAGTGACGGGGTGAGGCGGGCGTTTGGCGCCAGAGCAGTTGCTCTGGCGCAGGCGAGAAATCAAGGCGAGTCCGATTCTTGTGCCACCAGCTTGGCCCGGTGGGTGACAGAGTTGGCTCAGCCGATCAACTCGACTCCCAGATTTGCTGCGACTGGCGCCCATGAAGCTGGGGTCGGCACAGAGCTACTCTCGACTACGATGGCAGCTAACGGCCAGAAGCGGACATTCAGCCTGCGACGTTCAACATGTTCCGATAGGCACCATGCAATCCGAATTTGAGTTTCCCGGTGAACTCACAATCGACGGCCGGGTGGAGGCAAGCCCAGTTTGTTTGCATTGGTCGAGCCACTTTCTTCGCCTCACTGGTACGTCCAAGGTCGGTCCGCGTCGCGATCTGCTGCTGCATCCATGTCAGCGGAGCATGTTTTCGTGCGATTACGTGGAGCACATTCATAAAGACATGCGAACGGTGTTTTCTGGCGAAAACGTAGGATCCGTTCTCGAAATTCCGCAGCATCGGGAAGGCGGTGGTATCTATCGCATCAAGGTGTGGTCATTGACCTTGAGGTACCAAATCGACGCATCGCCACTCGCAGTCCGGATCGAGGGCACAACCAATCCGGATGTCTCTTTTTTGCAGCCGAGTGGCGAGTACCGCGGAGGAAAGGAGTTGAACTTCACCGCGGCTTTCAACGTGCCGGACTACGCAGGCCTCCAATTGATGCTCGGCATGCCTGATCTTCGCTTTAAGTACTTTCGAGAGCACATCGAGTCTCGACTTCAGCCTCAGTGATGTGGGCTCGCGGTCATTCCTCTCGACACACAGTCGCCGAAGGTCGGCATCGGGCCCTTCGCAGCTGTCAGCTACCATGACAGATATCGGCCAGAAGCCGACCACTTGAAGAAGTTCAAGCTCTATCTGATTGAGTCCAACTCCCTATGCCGGTGAAGAATTCCTATGCCATTCAACCGCTTCTAGCGATCGGTCCGATTGCGCTTGGGGATTCGCTCGATTCTGTCAAGGCCTTGGGACTGACACACGATGCGAAGCTGTCAGAGGATGGCAAGGTATGTTTTCAATCAGAAGTCCTTGGTCTTACCTGCTATCTGGACCGAGATCGCGTTGTATCGGTCAAATGCTGGGCAAGCTGCACATACAAGGGCGTTCATTTGATTGGCCTTGGGGAGTATGACCTCGAAAGGCTGCTCGGGAAGCCTGAAAGCACGGACAGTCCAATCTGGGTTACTGACGACCGTTGGCAAAAGGCGGTAGAGTTTGACAGGTTTGGGTTGATGATCTGGTTGGAGAATGGGCGCACTGTCAGCGTCGATCTCTGGTGGGATGGGGAGGAGTGAAAAGATCACCTCAGAGATGTGATTCATTGCTCTGCCAACTTCCGCAAAGGGCCCGAAGCGGAACTTCAGTCTCTGCCTAGTTCGCTCAACTCAAGCTGTAGCAGACGGGCGATCTCGCTGCCCCACCACTTGGTCGCGGAAACTCGCCCGCCGAGTTTTCGCAGCCCCAGCAAGAGCCAAAGCAACGCGTCAATCTCGTGTGCTCCCCACTCCGGCCCCATCCGGTAGTCGAGCACCAGTGCATCACTTAAGACGAGAACGCCCATCCAAGGGAGTTCCATACCAGCGCAATCAATGCCGGCGAGAACTATGTGAAACGGCTCTGCGAGCTCCTTGATGACAAGCTCCGCGTCTTCGGGACCTTCAAAAGTCTGACTTTCGCCGGACTTCTTCATCCACAGACGCGCGCCACCAACGGTGACATCGCTTGCCCCATGTGCAAAGAGTTGCTTGAGCCCTTTGACCACTCCATCGCGGCAGTCGAACTGCACCTCAATTTCGGGGAGCGAACCATCGTCGCGATTGAAATAGTCAGCTAGTTCCATTAGCACGGTATGGTGAACGTCCACTCCTGGACCATCTCCCTCAAGCTGTCTGAAGGTAGCGTCGATTCAGAAGTCGACCTTGGCAAGCGCCGATCTATGACTTTCGACGTGAGAGAGTGACCAGTGCGAGCGCACTGTTGCGGAATTCGTAATGCACCCAAGCGTCGGCACGCTCGTGTCGCACCCAGGAAGTCTTGAGGCCAAGCCCCGGGATGTCCGCCGCGCCCTTTGCACATCGTTGTCCTGCAGCCATAGCAGCGCTTTCTGCCTCCGCCGGCGACGAGAAGAATGGCACGCCGGTGACGGCAGGGTCTACCGGAGCGAATCCTTCCGTGGAAGACGCGTAACAAAACACCGTCTCAAGTTCCTGTTCTTGGTTGAAGACGACTTCAAATCCCAAGGCCTCCGCACCAGCTCGGTATTCGTCATCGATGCCCTCATGAAGGCGGTCGAACTCGTAAACGACGTCGCCGACTTGATGGTCGTCGAAAAACTGAAGAACGGCGTCATCCTCCAGTCGCATCCCAAGTAGCTCAACCAAGGTCATGACAGATTCGCCTTGCAGATTCAACGCAAACTGCTGCCACAGATATGTGTGACCGCACTGGCCGCACGTTGAAGTCTAGTTAGATGGGACGTTAGGAGTTTGAATCCATTGCCCGTCAATGTGGGCACGCTCAGCTTCTCCGTTTTGATCAACCCCGACTAGCATAGCGAGCGACGCGTCGCGCTTGATGAGCTCACCCACGCAAACGAAGTACGGTTCATTCGGATCACCGTGGTCCGCTTTCCCGCACAGAAACTGCCAATCGCCATCCTCTCGGCGAACCAAAAGAATTGGACGCTCCCTCCTGAACACATGTCCACAGCAGAAAACGCCGAGGCGGGGGTCTGGGAACGCTTCACTCATCTATGGCGATTTCTCAAGCAAGCAGGCAACACACCCTTTACAGGCAGTCTTCGCCAGTGGACCTGAACTGGGTCCGAACGGACGCCCGTAGTCTCCGTATCTATGACCAATAACGTCCGCTTCTGGCCGATGACCGTCATGCTAGCCAAGGCTTAAGCGGGCCCAGAGCAGACCTCTTCACTAGTGAGAACGAGAAGCTAGTCTCGTCATGAAAGTCGGCGTGCAAACCGTGCTGCTGCGTCGTTCATCCCCATATTTTCAGCAGCCAGGCGAAGTTCATTCCAGAAAGCGGAACCGGCGTCGCACCGGTATCCAAGTTCCTCTGCCTCATCCAACGCAAGTGCAAGCTCGTTGTGATGAAGAAAGTGTTCTATCCGCTTAGAGGCTTCGAGTGCCTCGCCCTCGAGATGTTTAGGAAGGGAATACCTGCTTGCTGCCAAATGTCTGACAGATACGGTCCACGACTTCTGTAGTTCCTCATCCATCCTTTTGATGCCCCCGGCTTGATTCCACTGTCCGCTTATGGCCGCTAGCTGCCATCGTAGCCTGGGTCGCCTCCATGGCGAGTGGACAAGTCGCAGCAACTGGCGTCTGCCTGTCGAGGAACTGTTGCGCGAGTCGCATCTGCTTTGGCGCCCTGCGGCGGGCCGGACGGCCCGGACCGTCACGGAAGTTTCATCTGGGGTGGATAAAACCTTGTGCTGCATTTTCGACACACACAAGGACACCCGATGAGACTTTCAGCACTGCGCCGCGCTCGACTCGTGGGCGCGACCACGCTCGCCACCCTGGCCCTGGCCGCATGTGGCGGCGGCGAAGAAACCATCGAGCTCGAATTCCTGGGGCGCTACAGCACCGGCCAGTTCGACGAATCGGCGGCCGAGATTCCGGCCTACGACGCGGGCACCAAGCGGGTGTTCGTGGTCAATGCCCTGTCGGGGCGCGTGGACGTGCTCGACCTGAGCGACCCCGCCAATCCGGTCAAGGTGGGTGAGATCGGCGCCGGGGCCGTGCTGGCAGACGCCACCGTCAACAGCGTGGCGGTGCAGAACGGCGTGGTGGCGCTCGCCATCGAAGCCCCGGTCAAGACCGATCCCGGTCGGGTTGCCCTGTTCCGCGCCAAGGACCTTGCCCTGCTGGGCTCGGTCACCGTGGGCGCGCTGCCCGACATGCTGGCCTTCACGCCCGACGGCAAGCGCCTGGTGGTGGCCAACGAAGGCGAACCCAGCGACGACTACCAGACCGACCCCGAGGGCAGCGTGAGCGTGATCGACGTGTCGAATCCGGTGTCGCCTTCGGTGCGCAACGCCGGGTTCAGCGCCTTCAATGGCCAGGCGGCGCTGCTTCGCTCCAAGGGCTTGCGGGTGTACGGCCCCAACGCCACCGTGGCGCAAGACCTCGAGCCCGAGTACATCGCGATCGACGCCGATGGCAAGACCGCGTGGGCCACCCTGCAGGAGAACAACGCCATCGCGCGTGTCGATCTGGTCAGCGCCACGGTCACCGACATCCTGCCGCTCGGCACCAAGGACCACGGCAAGAAGGGCAACGAACTCGATGCCTCGGACACCGACAACCAGACCATCAACATCCGCACCTGGCCGGGTGTGCAGGGCATGTACCTGCCGGACGCCATTGCCGCCTACCAGGTGAAGAACCGCGACTACCTGGTGACCGCCAACGAAGGCGATGCGCGGGCCTGGGGCGAAGACAACGACGACTACTGGGCGGGCGATGCCAGCAAGGGCTTCGTCGAGGAGTTTCGCGTCAAGCACCTCGTCAACCGCAACGGCTGGGCCGGCCGCGCCGGCGATGACCTGCCGCCGCAGCTCAACGCGCTGGCCGCCGGCGGTCTGCTCGACCCCGCCACCTTCGGCTATTGCGGCGCTGTCGCGGGCAACCCGGGCGGATGCCGCGCCGACGACCAGCTCGGCCGCCTCAACATCAGCTGGACCATGGGCTACCGCACCCAGCCCGACGGATCGCCCATGCTGTTCAACGCCGACGGCCTGCCGGATGCCAGTGGCAACCGCCTGATGTACGACCAGCTCTACAGCTACGGCGCGCGCTCGTTCAGCATCTGGGACGGCAAGGGCAAGCTGGTGTGGGATTCGGGCGCCGAACTTGAAAAGTTCTTTGCCAGCGACAAGTGCAAGCTGGGCACACGGCGCGACATTCCCTGCGCAGACTTCTTCAACAGTGGCCACGACGAGGGCGACGCCAAGGACAGCCGCAGCGACGCCAAGGGCCCGGAACCCGAAGGCCTGGCGCTGGGCCGCATCGGCAACCGCACCATCGCCTTCATCGGCCTCGAGCGCATCGGCGGCGTGCTGGTGTACGACATCACCGAGCCCAAGGCGCCGGTGCGGCTGGACTACCTCAACACCCGCGATGAGTGGCTGACCGATCCGCCCGACCTGGCCACCGCCGGAGACCTGGGCCCCGAGGGCCTGACCTTCATCCCCGCCCACCTGTCGCCCAACGGCAAACCGCTGTTGATCGTGGGCAACGAGGTCAGCGGCACCACCGCGGTTTACCTGGTCAAGGTCACGGCGCCCCCGCCCGTGTTCGTTCGACCCCGCTGAGGCCTGCGGGCGGCGGTGGCGGTGCTATCGTGCAGCACCGCCCCCTGCCCCGCCATGCCCCACACCCTCATCCTCCACGCCCACCCCCGGCCCCGCCAGTCGCACAACACGCGGGCCCTGCTGGACACACTGGCCGCGCGGCCCGACACGGCGGTGCGCTCGCTGTACGAGCGCTACCCCGATTTCGACATCGACGTGGCCAGCGAGCAAGAGGCGCTGTCGCACGCCGACCTGATCGTGTTCGTGACGCCGGTGTACTGGTACAGCGTGCCGGCGCTGCTGAAGCACTGGTTTGAAACCGTGCTGGCGCAGGGCTGGGCCTACGGCCATGGCACGCAGGCGCTGAAGGGCAAGTGGGCCTGGTGGGTGGCCAGCGCGGGGGGCAGCACCGCCGCCTACGCACCCGATGGCCACCACATGCGGCCGTTTGCCGACTACGTGGCCCCCATCGAGCACACCATGCGCTACTGCGGCGTGCAGTGGCTCGACCCCTTCGTGCTGCACGGCGGGCACAAGCTGTCCGACGCCGACATGACCGCCGCCACGGTCGAACTGACCCACCACGCCGACCGGCACCTGGCGGCTGTGACCGGCGCCGCCACCGCCCAACCGGAGTCCACCCCATGAACCAGGCCATCGTGTTTCTGGCGGTGGCGGTGGTGCTGGTGCCGATTGCCGTGCGGCTGGGTCTGGGGTCGGTGCTGGGCTACCTGCTGGCGGGCGTGCTGCTGGGCCCGTCGGTCATGGGGCTGGTGTCCGACCCCGCCACCATTGCCCAGGTGTCCGAGCTGGGCGTGGTGCTCATGCTGTTCCTGATCGGCCTCAACCTGGAGCCGCGGCGCCTGTGGGCCATGCGCAGCGCGGTGTTCGGCGGCGGTGCGCTGCAACTGGTGGCCTGTGCGCTGCTCATCATGCCGCTGGGTTTTGCGATGGGCTGGAGCTGGCAGGCCACGCTGATCGGCAGCCTGGCGCTGGCGCTGTCCAGCACGGCCATCGTGGTACCCATCTTGCAAGAGCGAAACCTGCTGCTGCGTCCGGTGGGCCAGAAGGGTTTCGCCATGCTGCTGTTCGAGGACATCGCCGCCATTCCGCTGCTGGCGCTGGCGGCCCTGCTGGGCCAGACCCTTGGCACGCCCGCGCCTGTGAGCCCGGCCGCCCATGCCAGCGGCTGGCTGGGGCCTGTCATGCAGGTGGGCGCCATCGCCGGTGTGGTGCTGGCCGGGCGCTACCTGGCCTACCCGGCCATGCGCTTCATTGCGCGGCTGCCGGTGCGCGAGCTGTTCACCGCGTTCGCCTTGCTGCTGGTGCTGGGCGTGGCCGTGCTGATGCAGAACGTGGGTCTATCGATGGGGTTGGGTGCCTTCATGGCCGGTGTGCTGCTGGCCGGTTCGGAATACCGGCACGCGCTCGAGAACGACCTGCTGCCGTTCAAGGGCCTGCTGCTCGGCCTGTTCTTCATGTCGGTGGGCATGGGCATGCAGCTCGACCTGCTGGCCACGCAAGGCGGTCAGGTGCTGGCCGGCCTGGTGATCGTCACCGTGCTCAAGCTGGTGGGCGTGTGGCTGGTGCTGCCGCTGGTGGGCCTGCACGGCTCGCAGCGGTCGCTGCTGGCGGTGCTGCTGGCGCAGGGCGGCGAATTCGCGTTCGTCATTCTGGCCACCGCCCAGGCGGCGCGGGTGCTGCCGGCCGATGATGCGGCGCTGCTCACGCTCATCACCGCCATTTCCATGCCGGTCACGCCGCTGCTGCTGAAACTGTTCGACCGGTACGCGCGCGAGGACACCGCCGCGCGCCCGCCCGATGCCATCGAAGACCAGCGCCCCACGGTGCTGCTGGCCGGTTTCGGGCGCTACGGGCAGATCGTGGCGCGCCTGCTGCTGGCCGCGGGCACCAAGCCCACCGTGATCGACCACGACGCCGACACCGTGGACAGCGCGCGGCGCTTCGGTTTCGAGGTGTACTTTGGCGACGCCACCCAACCCGACCTGCTGAACGCCGCGGGCGCTGGCACGGCCCAGGTGCTGGTGGTGGCCATCGACGACACCGCCCAGGCCAACCGGCTGGTCGATCTGGCGCGCCAGCAATGGCCGCACCTGCGCATCGTGGCGCGGGCGCGCGACGCGGTGCACGCCATGGAACTGCACGACGCGGGTGTGTCCCACGTGCAGCGCGAGCTGTTCGAGAGCTCGCTGCGCAGCGGCCGCGCCACCCTGGAGGCGCTGGGCTTCGACCATTTTCATGCGCGCCAGATGGCGGACGAATTCCGCCGCTACACCGAGCGCTTCGTGAGAACCGAGCGTGGCCTGCGCGACAGCGAGGAAGACCTGGTCAAGCGCGTGCGTGAATCGCGCGAGCAGTTCGAGAAGCAGATGCAGCAAGACCTGCAGCGCCAGCGCCAGCGCGCCGGCGACACGGGCTGGCAGGCCGACCGCTAGGGCCCGCCGCGAGGACCGGGTGGAACCGCGAACCGGACCGGGGTGACACAAGGGCTTGTGGACACCACGCGGTTGGCGGGGTGGCCGACATGCCTTTCAGGGTCACCCATGCAGCGCAATTCCCTCGTCACCCAGCCCTTTCGGCCTGCCGGTTCAGCCACCACCCTCGGGGCAACGCCCGTCACGGGGATATTGCCGGGCGCTCGCGTCGCGGCACGGCCGTTCGAACCTGCCGGCGACGCACACCACGTGATCGTGGTGGGCGGGCCGGGTGGCCGCACGTTCAGCGCCGACGACACCCACCGCATGGCGCGGCGGCTGCCCGCCAGGGTGCAGCACCTGACGACCTGCGTAGATGCCAGCACCCCCAGCGATGCGGCTGAGCCGGTTCGGCAGGGCCTGCTGGAGCGCCTGGCTGAACGCCCGGACGAGCGAGCGCTGGTCATCGTCATGGCGCACGGCGATTTCGAAAACAGCCGCTATTGCATCAGCCTGGACGGCTCCACCTGGACACCCTGCGAGGAACTGTTCAAGGACATCCGCTCCTGCCATCCGGGTCCCGTCGAGCTGTTCCTGACCTGTTGCCACGGCAGCGAGGCGATCGAGTTCGCCGATCGACTGCCGGCTGGTTCGGTGCTGGTCGCGCTCGGCCGCCGGGGCGCGGAGCTCCACCAGGAAGCGTTTCACCGGCTGACCGATCATTTGCCGGCGCTGGCAGGCATCAACGCTTTCAGCCTGTTCCTGACCTACTGCACGCAGTGCCTGGGCGGCCGGTATTTCCCGTCGGTCCACCTGCCCGATGGCACCGACCTTCACCTCGAGGCGGCACTTGACCGGCTGAGCGGCAAGCGCATCGAACCCGAGGAGCGCCACCTTCTTCACGCCCAGCTCGACCGGTTCGTCGATCCGGACCGGATCGATGCATCGATCGCGCTGATCGAGTCCGGCGCCACCATCTTCTTTGACGACCTCGGATTGACCCTCGCCATCGCAGGTGTGCTTGGTGGCATTGCCAGCCTCGCCACTGGCGACGCGGGCGCCTGGTCCGATCGGGAGCTTGCTGGTCACGTTCGGGCCGAACCGGCTCAGGTGGGGCTGGACCTTCCGGCGGGCATTCGGCGCAAGATGTTTGCCGAACGGGGCAGGAGCACCCGGCTGTCTGTCTCCATCGACAGCTACTGGTGCCTTGCCCGGCACACCGTGCTGGCGAGCACGTGGACGGGAAGCGTCGAAATGCATTACAGCGGCGAACCCGGCTCTGCGGACTTTCGCCTGGTGTCGGTGGAGGGCTCACCCGACGCCATCGATCAACTCGTCAAAGAGGGCATCCTGTTTGATCCGGCGGCACCAAATCAGGCCCACCAGCCTGTCAGGGACGGCAGCGCCAGGCAGGCCAGGCCTGCCGGTCAGGACGCACCCCTGACCGCCCCGTTCCTGCCAGGCTCGTACAACCCAATGACCCAGAAAATGTAGGTTTGCGGAGGCGCGTCTGTGCCTCCCCGCCTCCCCGCCTCCGCGGCCCCTCACCCCGCCCACCCCGCCGCCAGCGGCCTGAGCGGCCCGGGCAGCCACTGCACCAGACGCGCCTGGATGCGCGGTTCGTTGCGCTGCCACCAGACGCCCAGCGCCACCACCGCCAGCCCCAGCAGCGACAGCACGAACGGGAACAGCAGGCTGTCGGCGAACACGCGGTGGCTCAGGTAACCCAGGTAGCCGGCCACCCCCAGCGCGCCCAGCACGGTGAACACCCGCCGCTGGATGGCTGCGCCCAGAAACACCAGCACCACGTTGATCAGCGCGTAGAGCGCCTTGGCCAGTTCGTTGTCGCTCTCGCGCAGGCTCAGGCCACCCCAGAACATGATGGCGCCGAACAGGTAGAGCCAGAACGCGAAGTCCTGGCGGTCGCGGGGGTCGGTGGCGCGGCGGCAGCGAAGGTCGACCCACACCGCCACGGCGCAGGTGGCCAGGCCGAACAGCAGCGACACGTCGCGCGAGAACTTCCAGTCGAAGCCTTCTTTCTGCATGAGCAGGTGGGCCAGGTCCATGCTCATGTACCAAACCGTGACCGCCACCGGCATGACCATGAACGGCAGGCGCAGCCACCACAGCAGCACCACCGCCGCGGCCAGCGTGCCGAATTCGAGCGTGAGCCAGCGGCCGTCGATCCAGCGGTGGTAGTCGCGGTAGTTGTCCATGCTGCCTTCGGGCCACAGGCCCAGGCCGGCCTGCAGGGCCCACAGCGCCAGCGGCACCAGGCACACCGCCAACGTGGCCAGAATGCCGGCCGGCACCGGCAGGTGTTTGCCCATCAGGTGCCGGGTGACGGCCAGCGCGCCCGCGCCATAGGCCACCGCCAGCACCATCAGGCCCCAGGCACCGAACAGCTCCCAGCCCAGCGTCATGAACAGCGTCATGGCGCCGATGGCCAGCATGCCGCCAAAGTAATACAGCACGTGGGTGAAATCGAACCGCGGCGCCGCCACGGCCACGGCCCCTTCCCCGCCCATCCCTGCGCCCTGCCCGGCCCAGCGCGCCCACAGCCGCTCGGCCTGGTCGTCGGTGATGTCGCCGGCCTGGGCGGCGGCCTGCAGCTGCGGCCAGTCGATGGACAGGCGCTGGTGTGCGCGGGGGGTGGCGTTGTCGCTCATGGGGGAATCCTCCTGCCCGGGGACGATAGCGCAAAGTGGTGGCGCAAAGTGGTGGTGGCAGCCCCGCCGGCACAGCCGCAGCGCGGTCCCTAGAATCGTGGGATGACTTCCCCCACCCCTGCCAGCCCCGCCGAGGGCGACCACAAGGTCAGCAACTTCCTGCGCCAGATCATCGAGGCCGACCTGGCCAAAGGCACCTACGCCAGCCGCCGCTGGGGCGGCAGCCCCGGCGACGCCGCCCACCACGCCGCCGGCCAGCCCGACCCGGCGAAGATCCGCACCCGGTTTCCGCCCGAACCCAACGGCTACCTGCACGTGGGCCACGCCAAGAGCATCTGCCTGAACTTCGGGCTGGCGCGCGACTACGGCGGCGTGTGCCACATGCGCTTTGACGACACCAACCCCGAGAAGGAAGACACCGAGTACGTCAATTCCATTCTCGACGCGGTGCAATGGCTGGGCTTCAACTGGGACGCCCACGGCCAGAGCCACCTGTACCAGGCCAGCGACTACTTCGAGTTCATGTACCAGGCGGCCGAATACCTGGTGCAGGCGGGCCACGCCTACGTGGACGAACAGACCGCCGAACAGATGCGTGCCGCGCGCGGCGACTTCGGCAAACCCGGCACCGACAGCCCGTTTCGCAACCGCACCCCGGCCGAGAACCTGGCGCGATTCAGGGAAATGCGCGACGGCCAGCACGAAGACGGCAGCATGGTGCTGCGCGCCAAGATCGACATGGCCAGCCCCAACATCAACCTGCGCGACCCGGCCATCTACCGCATTCGCCGCGCCACGCACCACCACACCGGCGACAAGTGGTGCATTTACCCCATGTACACCTTTGCGCACCCCATCGAGGACGCGCTGGAACAGATCACCCACAGCTTCTGCACGCTGGAATTCGAAGACCAGCGCCCGTTCTACGACTGGCTGCTGGAGCGCCTGTGCGAAGGCGGCCTGCTGAAGGCACCGCCGCCGCGGCAGTACGAATTTGCGCGCCTCAACCTCACCTACGTGATCACCAGCAAGCGCAAGCTGGCGCAACTGGTGTACGACCACAAGGTGAGCGGCTGGGACGACCCCCGCATGCCCACCATCGTGGGCCTGCGCCGCCGTGGCTACACGCCGCAGAGCATCCAGCTGTTTGCCGAACGCATCGGCGTGACCAAGAGCGACAGCTGGATTGACTACGGCACGCTGGAAGCCTGCCTGCGCGAAGACCTGGAGAACAAGGCCCACCGCGCCATGGCCGTGCTGGACCCGGTGAAGCTGGTGATGACCAACTGGGCCGAGGTGTTCGGCAGCGACGCCCACACCGAAGACTGCACCCAGCCCGCCCTGCCCCACTCGGCCATCGCCGAAGGCCAGACCCCGCCGCCCGACCGCGTGTTCAAGATCGGCCGCGAGGTGTGGATCGAGCGCGAAGACTTTGAAGAAGTGCCTCCCAAGGGCTACAAGCGCCTGTTCCCCGGCAACGTGGTGCGCCTCAAGGGCGGCTACGTGGTCGAATGCACCGGCTGCACCAAAGACGCCACCGGCCGCGTGACCGAAGTGCACGCCAAGGTGATTGCCAACACCAAGAGCGGCACCCCCGGCGCCGACAGCGTCAAGGCCAAAGCCGCCATCACCTGGGTGGCCGTGGCCGACGGCGTGGCCGCCGAAGTGCGCCTGTACGACCGCCTGTTCAGCGACCCCCAACCCGACGCCGGCGGCAAGGACTTCATCGAAGCCCTGAACCCCCACAGCCTCAAGGTGGTGACCGCCTACGTCGAACCCTCACTGGCCACCGCCCAACCCGACGACAAGTTCCAGTTTGAACGCCACGGCTACTTCGTCGCCGACCGCATGGACCACGGGGTGGGGGGGAAGGCAGTGTTCAACCGGGTGACGGGGTTGAAGGATAGTTGGAAATAGCCATGGCTTAAATGACCTTTGGGGAGAAAGAATGAAGATAATTAAATTCAGAATCACAAATTACAAATCAATCCTGGATTCAGGCTACTGCTTTCCAACCCAAGGCGTCACTCTACTTGCAGGGAAGAATGAAGCAGGGAAGAGCTCAATTCTAGAAGCACTAGCCTGCTTCAATCAAGAAAGCACTATTCCCGAGAGCGCAATACCACTAACCAAGACGAAGTCTAAGCCAAAGATTGAGATATGGGCAGAACTGAGTGATGAAGACAAGTCAGCAATTCACGAGAAACTTGGATCGAGCCATAGTGACGACCCCAATCTCAAAGAGATACTAAAGCAAATAGATCAGATACACGCAGAAAAGAGTTTCCCAAACGAGTTGAGTGTATCTGGCAGATTTAAAGAACTCCTTGACGTGCGGCTTCAGAAGAAGCTTTCCGAAATATTCAGGGACTTCTCCATCGAGCTTACAAATAGAATTCCGGAAGATGCTCACTTCTCGAAGGCCCTCTCGAACCTTCTCGGAATACTGACAAAATCTGGCGACTCTGTAAAGGATAGGTTCGCCTCAGTGCAGTCAGCCATTGATAAAGCACAGTCAACCATAACCCCCGAAACCGCTCTGACATTAAAGCAGACTGTTTCTCTGTATGCATCGCTCGCAGAAACAACCCACAGCGAAGAACTGACTCTTGCCTCTAATCTGAAGAAGGCAATTCAGGATCAGATTCCGAAGTTTGTCTTGTTCAGCTCATTTGAAGACGTTTTTCCAAACGAAATATCATTTGAATTACTGGATAGCAATCCTTGGATTCAAGACCTAAGATCAATTAGCGATCTGGATATCAGTTTGATTCGAGGCTCGAACAGTGCGGGAAAGAAGCAGCACAAACACAAGCTCAACCTGCAAATCAACGAGAACTTCAAGCAATATTGGTCACAGGATTTCTCCAACCTTTCTATTGACTGGGATGACGGAACGCTAAACTTCTGGATTGAGGAAGATGGAATTTTTTACCCGCCAGCTCTTCGCAGCCAAGGGCGCAGATGGCATCTAGCCTTCTACGTAAAAGTTTCGGCACGAATTAGTAGCTCGGGTAAGAGTGTTCTCCTAATTGACGAGCCCGGTTTATATCTACATGCGATTGCTCAACGAGATATTCTCAAGCATCTAGAAGACTCGTCTAAAACAAGTCAAATTCTTGTTTCCACACACTCCCCCTACCTGATTGAGCCGAATAAACTGGAGCGAGTACGACTAGTTCTGAAGTCAGATTCGCGAGGGACGCAAATTGAGAACAAGCTCCACGCTTCTTCTGATGCAGAGACCTTAACGCCCATCTTAACAGCGATCGGACTAGAACTGAATCAGGGCATAGCCAATGTTGCACTGCAATCCAATGTGATTGTTGAAGGCCCGTCAGATTACTTTTATCTGACAGCACTATCTGAGATACTTAACTCATCGGACATTAATTTTGTTTCCGGGGGCGGTGCTGGGAATATGACCAAGGTCGGGACTATTCTACAAGGATGGGGAACCAAGGTCCTCTATCTTTTTGACAATGATAAAGCATTCCAGAATGCCAAATCGAATATTAGACGCGAATGGATAACGATATCCAAGGACTGGCTTGTCAGCCTAGATCTTACAGGCTCAATCGAGGACATCTTCGAAAAGGACGATTTCGCTCAAATCATTGGCGTTGCCTCGGGTGCAATCACTGAATCGAATTCCTCCTATATGAAAGCCAATAAACTCGACAAAGTTCTCCCAGCGAAACTGTATTTGGACAGCGTTCGCTCTGGTACGCACAAAGGAATTTCAGAGGCGACTAGGGAAAAAGCTGTCCGCTTGTTAAATGATCTGAGGCTCAAGTTCGATAACTACTACACAGTTAAGGCTGAGTAGAAAGGCAAGCCTTCGGTGGCGGCGGAGGCCTGGGCCAACGCAGTAGAGGCGCTAGGCTTGACGCTGGCGCTGCGCAACACCGCTGAAGACCCGGCGCTTGACATCGGGCGGGGGGCCCGGTGAATTTGACAGAGTGGATTCCGGTGCGCGTGTACCTGGCGGACTACCCGCCACTCAAGTCCCTAGCCTGGCAGGTGCACGGCATCAACACGCTCACGCCCATGGAGGCACTGGGCATCTATGAACGAAACGCACGCCATCTGGACCTGGCGGCCATGTCGCCCGCCGAACTTTCACTGATGCAGGCCTTGCGCACGGGGCTTGGCCGTTTAGCAAGGGTGAAAAAGCCCGAAGCTTGAGTCCCCTTCGCGCACGTGGCGAGCCTTCGGTCGACCCTGCCGCCTCACCCCACCCGCTTCCACCGCGGCGGCACCACCCTTCCGCGCTTCACCGCCATCACCAGCATCACCACGCCGGTGGTGGTGCAAAGCACCAGCGCCGTCACCGACGCCTCCACGCCGAAGCTGCCGCCGGTGAGCCAGTCGGGGCCGTTGACGGTGGAGCGGATCAGGCCGGGCTGGGGTGCGTTGCCCGAGACGATGCCCGAGAAGATGGCGGACTGGGTGTAGTTCCACGCCATGTGAAAGCCGATGCTCAGCCACAGTCGGCGCGTGAGCATGTAGGCCGCGCCCAGCAGCACGCCGGCCTCCACCGCGATGAACAGCGCGCCCTTCAGCGTGCCTTCGGCGTTCATAAGGTGGGTGAGCCCGAACACCAGCGACGACACCACCAGCGCGGCCCAGCTGCCCAGCCAACGCTCCACCGACCCGAACAGCACGCCGCGGAACAGCAGTTCCTCGAACACGCTCGAGCTGAGCGCCATGGCAATGGCCGGCGCCATGGTGGCCAGCGGGTTCAGGCCTTCGATGCGGTAGATGCCCAGCGCCATCAGCACCCCTTCGCAGGCGGCGTACAGGCCGGCACCGATCAGCAGGCCGGCGCCCAATTCGCGCCCCATGCCCGGCAAGGCCAGGTCGGGCGCGTCGCGCTGTTCGATCAGGCGGGCGTGGCCCGCATACACCGCAAAGCCGGCGATGGTCAGCGCCAGCACGTGCAGCGCGGCCTTGGCCGGTTCGCCGGCGTAACTCTGCATCACGTCGCCGCTCAGGGCCATCAACAGCACCACGACCACCCCGAGCAGCAGCAAGCGCGCCGGGGGTGATCGGAGGATGGCGAGAGCGAGGGTGCGCAGCGGTGTCACGGGGGTGGCCCGTCCTTGGCGGGGTGGGTGTGTGCTTCCGCGGCATGATGCACACAATGGGCGGCCGCGGAACACGCCGGTGGCGCGCACGCCACGCCGCCGCCCCCGCCCACGCTCACTTTTCCATCACCGTTGCACCCACCCGCATGACCCCCACCGAAGCCACCACCCTGCGCACCCTGCTGACCACCCAGCCGGTGGCGGCGCTGTCCACCCTGCACAAGGGCGGGCCGGCGGTGTCGATGGTGCCGTTTGCGCTGCTGCCGGGCGGCGAGGGTGTGGTGGTTCACGTGAGCCGGCTGGCCACGCACACGCAGGACATGCTCGACCACCCGGCCGTGGCGCTGCTGGTGGCCGGCACGCTGGCGCCGGGCGATTCGCCGCTGGCTTTACCGCGCGTGAGCATTCAAGGCCACGCCCGGCCCTGCCCCGCCGACGCGCCGGGTTACGCCGAGGCACGGCAGGCCTACCTGGCCAAGCTGCCCGACGCCGAGCCATTGTTCGGTTTTGGCGATTTCTCGGTGTTCGTCATCGAACCCGAATCGCTGCGCTTCGTGGCCGGCTTTGGCCGGGCCATGGCGTTCAAGACCGACCGGCTGCGCGAGGTGCTCAGCGGTCCGGACGATCGGGGTTGAGGCTGGCCGCCCTGGGCGCCAGCAGCAGGTACAGCAAGGGCCCGAACGAACCGGCCGCCAGCGTGAGCACGATCCACGGGTAGGGGTTGCGGCCGTGCACGCGCGCATCGCGCCACATCCATACCATGAACAGCGTCAGCGCCACCACCAGGTCGACCAGCACCTGAAGGCCTGCCAGGTTCTGTAACTGGTGGGCAAAAATGCCCACGTAGCCGTGCTGCACCATCGCCGCCACGCTCAAGGCGCCAAAGGCCGCCAGCACCACCATCAACAGGGTTCGTTGCATCGTTTTTCTCCGGGGTTGGCCCAAGTCTGCAGGCCACCGGATGTGGCGACAATGACCTGCGAGGTCATGCCGTGAGTTCTTGAGCTCGTGCACCCTTTCACTCTCGCCTTTGCCACCCTCCTTCCCGATTCCCTGGAGCCACCGTCATGCAGAACCTGCTCGCCGGTCAGCGCGTGCTGATCACCCAGGCCACCGAATTCATGGGCCCCGTGTTCTGCGAGGTGTTCGCCGAACAGGGCGCCACCGTGGTGGCCAGCACCGACGCCCTGAGCGAGCCCGATGCCGCCGAACGCGTGGTGCGCGAGGCGGGCCCCATCGACGCGCTGGTGGTCAACCTGGCCTACCCCGCACCCACCACACCGGCCACGGCGGTGGACGAACACGAGTGGCGCGAGGTGTTTGCCGCGCTGGTCGATCCGCTGCCGCGGCTGGTGCGCGCGGCCACGCCGGCCATGGTGGCGCGCCGGTCGGGCAAGGTGCTGGTGATGGGCAGCGCGTCGGCGCTGCGCGGCATGAAGCGCGCGTCCACCTACAGCGCGGCGCGCGGCGCCCAGCTGGCCTATGTGCAGGCGGTGGGCGTCGAACTGGCGCCGCACCAGGTGCAGGTGAACGCCATCGCACAGAACTTTGTCGACAACCCGACCTACTTTCCGCCCGAGGTGCAGGCCAACCCCCGGTTCCAGGAACGCCTGGCCCGCGAGGTGCCGCTGGGCCGCCTGGTGGCCGCCCGCGAAGACGCCCTGTTCGCCGCCTACCTGTGCAGCCCCGCCGCCAACTGCTTCGTGGGGCAGGTGTTTCCGGTGTGCGGGGGCTGGGTGGGGCGCTGACGCCCTGCGCTGAACGCCGGCCCGGCCCGACCATGCCCCGCCCCCACCACCACGTCTACGTCGTCGAACTGCACAAGGACGTGCTGCTCGACCGGCGTTTCCGGCAGTGCAACCCGGGCTATGTGGAGGGCAAGCCCTGCGTGTACGTGGGCATGACCGGGCTCGACCCCGACCTGCGCTTCGACCGCCACAAGGCCGGCATTCAGGCCAACGCCTACGTGCTCAAGTTCGGTCTGCGCCTGCTGCCCGACCTGTACGAAGGCTTCAACCCTATGAAGTACCAGGACGCGGTGGACAAGGAGATCGAGGTGGCGATCGACCTGCGGTCGGCGGGGTTCGGGGTGTGGCAGGCGTGACCCGCCCTCAGTGCGTGGCCCCGCCCACCAAAGATTCGTCCTGCCGTACCTGCAGCGCGCAGCGCACCGCGAGGCGCAGGGCCTGGACCATGTCGTCGAGCGGCATCGACGGGCTGCCTTGTTCGGGCAGCCAGGGCACGTGCACGAAGCCGCCGCGGGTGTGGCGCAGGGCGGGCCGGGTGGCCAGGGTGTGCATGAGGCCGTAGAACACGTGGTTGCACACAAAGGTGCCGGCGGTCTGCGACACCTCGGCGGGCAGGCCGGCCTGTTGCAGCGCCGTCAGCATGGCCTTGATGGGCAGGGTGGTGAAGTAGGCCACCGGGGCGCCCTGCCTCACCGGGGTGTCCACGGGTTGTGCGCCGGCGTTGTCGGTAATGGGGGCGTCGTTGACGTTGATGGCCACGCGTTCCAGCGACACGGCGCGGCGGCCGCCGGCCTGGCCCACGCAGATCACCAGCGCGGGGCGGTGGGCCTTGAGCAGGGCGTTCAGCGCGTTCAGCGATTCACCGAACACGGTGGGCAGCTGCGCGGCCACCACTTTGTGGCCCAGCACGCGGCGGCCATGCAGGGCCTGCACGGCGAGCCAGCTGGGGTTGAGGCTTGAACCACCGAAGGCGTCGAACCCGGTGAGCAACACGGTGGGCGGCGCCGGGGCGGCGGTGGATCGGGCGGGCATGCCGCCAATCTACCGCAGGCGCCCCGAGTCTGCGGCGTTCAGGGCCGCGCGATGCGCTGCCGGATGTCGATGAGCTTGGCGCGAAGGCGCTGGTGGTTGTCGGCGCCGGTGCGCAGCAGCATCTTCTGCCCCGCCGACAGCGATTCCAGCGCGGGGTCGGCGTACTCGTAACGCACCCACGGCCGGGTCGACGGCACATCGCCCTTGACCTCGACCAGCGTCACGGCGGGGGGCTGCGCGGGCACGGGCGTGGCGATCAGCCGGTCGAGCACCTGAACGAGCCGGTCGTTGAAGTAACGGCCGGGGAAACCTTGTTCCTCGTGCGCCTGCTGGAACAGCGGGTACAGGCGGCGGTACAGGGCCACGGCCTGCGCGGTGTCCACCGACTCGACAAAACGCACGAAGGGCGTGTAGCGGGCCGCGTTGGTGGGTGCAATCTGCTCGGGCCCGCCATCGGCCCCCGGCACGGTGGCAAAGCGGCCGGGCGTGGGCTTGACCGGCCACACCGACACCGGGGCGGTGTCGCGCGCCAGGTTGTCCACCGTGGCCACCGCGCGCCGCACGAAGCCGTCAAGCTGAAGAAACGCCTGCACATCGGGGCGGCCCAGCAGCGCGATCAGCCTTTCGCTCACGTAGGGGTCGGCGTCGGCCAGGCCCGGCATGGGACTGGCCGAGGCTTCGGCCGCGGGCGGATCGATGGGGTGCTGGATGGCCGGGGGCGTGGGCAGAGCGGCAATGGGTGCCGCCGGCCCGGCGGGCGCGGCTGGCACGGGCGCGGTGGCGGGCGCTTCGGCCAGACCGGCCTGGTGCTCCTGCCATTGGCGCCAGCCAAAGTAACCGGCGGCGGCCAGCGCCGCGATCACCATCAGCCAAAGGGGTGCGCGCGAGTTTTCAGTTTGCATGCTTCGTGGTCCCGGGGGAAACAACGCAAGCGTTCCATCCTACGCGCGCCGCATGGCGATGAACACCCGCCAGCGGGTGGCGTTTCATCCGGTCACAATCGTCGCATTCAAGCCCGGGTGCGTTGCATGCAGTTGCCGCAGCCGCTGGTGCAGCGGGCTGTCGCGGTCCACCGGGCGGTTCTGCTTGCCCTTGAGGTAGTGCTCGGTGAACACCGCCAGCCACGCCGACAGGGCGTCGGCCGCGCCGTCATCGCCCGCCATCTGCAGGCACAGCGCGGCCACCTCGGCGGTGCACAGGTGGTTTGCGCACTCCGAGCGGCGCAGCCGGTAGTTCGACGCCTGGTCGGGCCGCAGGCTGAGCACGGGAAAGCCGTCGAGGTAGCGGCTCTTGTTGAACATCTTGCGCGCTTCGGACCAGGTGCCGTCGAGCAGCACGAACAGAGGGCGGCGATCGACGCTTGCCGCACCGGACGCCGCCAGAGGTGCCGCGAGAGGTGCGGCCAGTTCGGTCACCACCCGAGCCGGATCGACGAATTCGCCCGGAAACACCACAAAGGGTTGCCACTGCGGGTCGTTGAGCAGCGCGATCAGCGCGGGGTCGATGACCGTGCGCGACCAGGCGAACGCGTGCGTGTCGGCCACCAGATCGGCGATGAGCCAGCCGGTGTTGCTGGGCTTGATGGCTTCGATGTCGCCCATGAGCAGGCACACGCCGGCGCGGGCAGTGGCCGCGGGCTGCAGGTCGCAGATGCAGTAGGGCCCGAACAGGCGGCAGCGTTCGCAGCGCCCCGCGCCGGAGCCGCGGGCCACAAAGGGTTTGGTGGCGGTGGCCAGGCGCGCGGTGCGAAGGCGGGAAACGGCGTGGGGCATGCAGGGGCCCGCGCGGCGGGCGTCAGAAACACAAAGGGCGACTGTACAAGCCGCCCTCTGGAGTCAGCGTGGCGCTGCGGTCAGGGAATGAAGTTCAACCCCTCGGGCAGGTCACCCACCAGCGGCACCTCGAAGATCGGCCCGCCGCCGTCGGGGTCGATCACCAGCGCGCCATTGCTGGCAAAGAACGCCGCGATCTGCGATTGCGCGCCCACCGCCAGCGGCGCGGCGGCCGGGATCTGGATGTTGGTGAGGAAGGTGTGCGGGTTCTTGGGCACACCCGGCACCGCCACGAACGCGATGTCGTTGCGGAAATAGGTGGTGCGGTCCTTCAGGCCACCGGCGCGGATGATGGCGGTGCTGGTGGGGTTGGGCACCGTGGTATCGCCCTTGGCCACCTGCACGATCACCGGCTTGGCCGCGTGGCCCCAGGGCGGGTTCTGGCGAATCAGCGGCGCGTACGACACCGGGTTGCCCGACTGCGCCACCCATTCGTTGCGGTCCAGCAGTTCGGCAATGGCCATGGCGCCAGGCACGTTGTTCACGACCGTGGGTTGGTCGCGCAGCGGCATGTTCTCGTTGAAGTTGAACGGCACCGGCAGTTCGGCCGTGGGCGGCAGGTTCAGCAGCGTGGGCACGCGGGTGGCCAGCGCCAGGCCGGTGAGCACCCGGAACGACGGGCTCAAACGCGCAATTTCGGTGATGGAGCCACCGGGCACGTTGGGCACGCCGGCCTTGATGTTGCGCTCCACGCCGAGCAGGATGGTGCCGTAGATGCCGCCGAACGACTGGCCGGCGTAGTAGATGCGGCCAGGGTCGAGCTCGCGGGTGCCGTCGCCATCCACGTCCATGCCGGCTTCCACTTGCCGCACCAGCTGCATCAGGTCGATGACGGTCTGGCGCAGGCCGTCGCGGCTGCTGACGATGGTCTGGGGTGCCGTGGCGTTCACGCCTTCGGTGCTGTCGATGCTGCCGTTGCCGTCCTGGTCAACGCCACGGCCACCGGCCGGCAGTTGCACCGGCAGGCCGCCGGTGGGGAGGGCCGTCAGGAAGCCCTGCGCGCCGCCACCGTGGCCCACCACGTTGATCGACAGCGTGGCAATGCCTTGAGACGCCAGCACCGAGGCGATGGTCCAGGGCGCACCGTACATGCTGTCGGTGAAGCCATGGCCGAACAGCGCCACCGGCCAGCCCGCGGCCGGCTTGGGGCTGGCGGGCAGGAACAGCTGGAACACCAGCTGGTCGGTGCCCTGCTGCTGCGGCATGCCGGTGAGCGTGGGGGTGGCGGGGATCACCTGCAGCGCGTTCTGGTACCGCGGCGACGCAAAGCGGCCGTAGGCAATGTGCCCCACCGAGCCAGCGACGATGTTGAGCGCCGGCGTGGGCAGAAAGCCCGCCGCGAACGTGGGCGCCGTGCCCACCTGGCGGCTGAACTGGATGCCCTGCAGGCCGGACACCGGGAACACCGTGCGCACCGAGCCGCCGTTGCCGAGCATGAAATCGGCCGGCGCGGGGTTGCTGGCCTTGATGCGGCGCTGGATCTTGAGCAGATCGCCGGTGGACGACTGCGTGGTGAACACCGAAGCGGCCGCCACGTTGCGCAGGCCGCCGCGCACCACCGACATCGCGTCGCGCATCTCGCGCACGTGGTCACCGGCGTTGCCCTTGGCCACCAGCGACGGCAGCCGCTTGCCACTGGCGTCGCGCACATCGGTGGTCACCACCAGCAAGTAGCGCGAACGCTCCTGCAGCAGCTCGTCGGATTCAAACGCCAGCGTCTTGCTGGCCGGGTCCCACACCACCTGGTTGATGCCCACGCGCTGGCCGAAGCCGCGCAAGGTGAGCACATCGCCCAGGTTCACCAGGTAAATGCTCTGGCTGCTCACCGAGGCCGGGTCGATCGCGCCGGTGAACGGCACGGTGATGCGGGGCTGGGTCGAGAAGCCGTCCAGGGTGTTGATCACCGCGATGTCGGCGCAGTCGCTGGGGCGGGTGGCGCAGTCGGGCTTGGGCAGGTTCACGCGGCGCAGCGTGGCGTTGCCGAAGTCGGGCACGGTGTAGCGGTTGCTGGGGAAGATGGCGTCGCCATCCACCGTGACGCCGTTGGCCAGGGCCAAGGCGGGCACGAAAGCCATCGAGAGCGCCAGCCGCAGGGTGCGCGGTCGGAAGGGGGTCATGGTGTGTCTCCTGTGGGCGGCCGCTGGGCGGCTCGAATGTCGGGGGTGAAACCCGCCCGGCGGTTATAGGTGGCCGACGCGCGGCGCGCCAGAGGGTTTTCGCGTTAACCCTGACGTGCAGTCGATCGCCGCTGTCGCTTGGGCGACGCCGAACTCAAAACAGCCCGGCCTGGGGGGGCGTCGGGGCGGTCTTGCGGGGCGCGCTGGCGGCGGGCGCGCGGGGTGCCGGCGCCCCCACCAGCAGCCCCGGTGGGGTGCGCTGCAGCAAGGCCGTGGCGAGATCGGGCGTGGCGGCCAGCCAGTCGTGCCATCGCTCGGGCGGCAGCACCACCAGCATGCGCTTCTCGTCGCCGGGGCGGTGCATGCGCCCCAGCAGCTCGTGGCCGTCTGCGTTGATGGTGAGCAGGCTGAAGCTGGGCACCAGTTCACCGCTGGAAGGGTCGGTCCAGGTTTCGTGAATGCCGGCCACGCACATCGGCTCGCCATCGGCCCGGGCGATGCGCCAGCGCACCGAGCGGTTGCCGTGCAGGTGCACGTCTTCCCAGCAGGGCTCGAAGAAATCGAGCATGGGCACCAGGGCCAGGTGCCGTTCGCGCCAGGGCGCCCTGAAGCTGGGCTTGGTGGCCACGGTTTCACTGCGGGCGTTCAGGGTGCCGCGCGACACGGTGCGGGCCTGCACCCCATCGCGCACCCAGCGGGGAATCAGCCCGAAATGCCCCACCTCGGCCACCGGTCGGCCGTCGGCGCCCAGGCGCACCAGGGGCGCCGGCATGCCGGGGTACACCTCGGCCGGCCATTCACCCGCGGGGGGCGCGGCCAGCCCAAGCGCCTTCATGGCGATCAGGTGTTTCGGGGTGGCCGGGGTGTAGTTGGTGCACACGGTCCATGATTCTGGCCGAGCGGAACCTCACCCGGCCGGTGGGGTCCACCCGGCCATTGGAGACGCCATGTTCAAGACCATCAAGGAACTCATCGACCAGCTCACCACCGATCTGGCGCGCCCGGGCGGCGGCCCCGCCGACGAACACACCCTGCACCTGTCCACCGCGGTGCTGCTGGTGGAGGTCATGCGCGCCACCCCGGAGCTGCACGAGAACGAGCGCGACGCCGTCATCCGCGCGATGCGCCGCAAGTTCGAGCTCAGCGACGACGAGATCGACCGCCTGATCGAGCTGGCGCACGAGACCGCGCGCACCACCTACGACTACCACCGCTTCACCAGCCTGCTCAACGAACGCTTCACCCAGCCGCAGAAGATTGCGGTGGTGGAAGCCATGTGGGAAGTGGCCTACGCCGACGACCACCTGGACGTGCACGAAAACGCGGTCATCAACAAGGTGGCGGGCCTGCTGCACGTGACGCACGGCGAATACATCGCCGCCAAGCTGCACGCGCAGCAGACCGTGCGCGGCACGGCGCAATGAACAAAGGGCCGCTACGTTCTTTGCGCGCGCACTGCCCGGCGTTTACGTGGGCGATACATGGGATGCGCAACATGAAGGCTCACCAACACCTCCCGAAAGGAGACACCATGAAAGCCCGTCAACTGATCTCGATGGCCCTGGCCACCGCCACGCTGGCCACCACCGGCATGGCCTTCGCCGACGATCACCGCCGCGGCCACCGCGACGACGGTCAACGGTTCGAGCGGCAGGTGGAACGCCACGACAACCGGTTCGACAACCGGTTCGACAACCGCTTTGACCACCGATATGACCACCGGATCGACAACCGTTTCGATGACCGCTTCGACGACCGCCGGGGTGACCGCCGCCATGTCGAGCGCCATGTGGAACGCCACGTCTACCACCACGGCCCGCGGCACGTGCAACGCGACGTGCGCATCGTCCACCGCGACGTGCGCGTGGTGCGCCACGGCCCGCACTGGCAGCGCGGCTACTACGTGCCCCAGGAATACCGCCAGAGCCGCTACGTGGTCCGCCACCACAACCCGCACCTCTACGCGCCCCCGCGCGGCCACCACTGGATCCAGGTCAACGGTGACTTCCTGCTCGTGGCCGTCGCCACCGGCCTGATCGCGCATGCGATCCTGAATCAGTGACTACCATCGCGGCATGAAACGCCGCACCTTCATCCCATCCCTGGCCGCGTTCGCGGCCGTTTCGTTCCTGTCCGCCTGTTCCAAAGAGCCCGAGGCGCCCGCGGCGCCACCCATCGACCGCGGCCAGGCGCTGCAGGTGCTGGCCGCCGAGGGCAAGGGGTTCACCGCCGGCACGATGATGGCCGCCAACACGGTGTACGTGCTGTTCGATCCGCAATGCCCGCACTGCGCGGCCTTGTGGGAAGCCTCTCAGCCACTGCTGAAGCAGGCGCGCTTCGTGTGGCTGCCGGTGGCTTTGCTGAACGCGAAGAGCCTGCCGCAGGGCGCAGCCATCATGGGTGCCACCAACCCGGTCGACGCGATGACCGCCCACGAGAAGAGCCTGATGGCGGGCCAGGGCGGCACCTCGGCGTCGGCCAGCGTGCCCGACGACATCAAGGCCGCCATCGAGCGCAACACCGCCCTGCTGAACCGCCTGGGCGCCGAGGCGGTGCCCTTCACCGTGGCTCGGCACGCTGCGTCTGGGGCCACGGTCACGCAGGCGGGTGCCATGGACACCGCGGCGCTGGCCCGGTTTCTGGGCATCACGGGATCGTGACGGAATCGCCCGGGGTCAGGCCTTCGAAAGGCTTCATTTAGTACCAATGCAGGATGTGAAAAAGAATACCTGATGAGTAATCTGGGCGGATGACCAGGCCCAGGCCTGCGTCTCCGCGCACGCCGGTGGCGTGCCTGAGTCCGACGGCTTCGGCCGCCCCATCCCATGTCTTCGTCACCCGCCATCGGCCGGGCATCGGCCCTGCTGGCGTCAGCCCTGCTTTGCCCGCTGGCCTCGGCACAGAGCCTCCCTGCCAAACCAGTCACCGGCACCGCGCCGGCCGCCCGACTGCCCGACGGAAGCCCCACCTGGCCACAGCGCCAACCGGGCTCATCTCCTGCCGCCGCACCCGCGCTGCAAGCCGGCGGCCTGTCCGTCAACGAAGGCGGCGCCACCTACCGCCACAGCGAAAACTACGAGCGGCTGCAGGTGCGCCTTGGTGCCCGGTCGGGCGCCGGCGCGCAGCTGGGCGTCGACTACGCCCGCCTGCTGAGCGACCGCTGGGCGCTGGGCGCCAATGCCACGCTCGGCGCCGGTCCCACCCATGAACTGGTGCTCAACGGCCTCTATTCACTGCCGTCCAACCTGCACATCGGCGCGTCGGTGGGCTGGCTGCGAAGCACCGACACCTACCAGTTCCGCTCGGGTGCCGACGACGTGGCGGTGCAGCAATGGAGCGGCCTGCTGCGCGCACGGCAGCGCTTCGACGGTGACGGCCTGCTGGCCCACCTGGGCGCCAAGCTGTATGTGGCCCGGGCGCTGCGCCCCGACGTCGACGACGCCGTCATCACCGAAGAAACCCCCACGCTGCTGCGCTTCCTGATCGACCCCCGGGCCATTTCCCCCGGCCGCCTGCAAGGCCTCGCCCTCGACCTGGGCCTTCGCCCCTGGCGCGACGCCGAGTTCACGCTCGGCCTGGGGCGCGAGCGGCTGGTGCACCGCTACCTCGACGGGTCGGCCACCACCGACAGCCGGGTCTCCACCTCGCTGGACTACCGGCATGCGCTGCCGGGTTGCTGGCGTGTCGACGCCGGCGTGTCGGGCGGCGTGGCCAGCCGCCGCTGGAGGCTGGGCGTGCAGAAGGGCATGTGGAGCACGCTGGTTTCGCGCGACACCGACCGCGAAAGCGGGGCGCGCGACACGCGCCTGGTGGTGGGCCTGGACATCGCCCTGGGAGGTGCGTCACCCCGGTGCCCGGGAGTCGGCGCGGACATCGGCACGGGGGGTCCACGCGGCGAAGCCGCGGTGCAGCGCCTCGACCAGGTGTTCACCCGCCCGACCGAACTGCCCACCCGCGCCCTCGCCCGCGTCGACCTGACGGTGCAGCCCTACCTGCTGGCCAGTCTCGACAAGGCAGGCCTGGGCGGGGCCCAGGTCACCGCCACGCCCGACGCTCTGATCATCCGCCTGCCGCAGCCGGCCTTGAGCGTGGCGTCGCTGTCCATCGGCGGCGCGCCCGTGCCCAACATCGGCACCGACGGCCAACCCGTGCTGTGGGTCGAGGGTTCTGCCCTGCACATCGGCATCCGGCGCCTGCCCAACCTGTCACCGGGGCAAACCGTTGCCGTCGATGCGGTCGTCGTCCTGTCGGGCGGTGGTCTGGCCCTGGTGTCCTTCAACGTCACGGGGAACTGAACCATGTCCGCCTTCAAGTTCACCCACCCCTCGCTGCCGCCGGCATTCGGTGCGCTGGTTCGGCGCCTCACCGCCAACTGGCATGCGCTGGTGCTTCTGCTGATCGCCACACCGCTGGCCTGGGCCACCGTGAGCATCTGCGGACTCACCATCCAGACGCTGCAGCAGTTGTCGTTTGCCCAGACCGACGTCGAAATGGCCGTGGGCGCCACACAGACCCAGGTGGCCATCAGCCAGCTCAGCCAGGGTGCCATCACCTACCGCAGCGCCAACCCGGCGGTCGCGTCGGTCGACGCCACCACCGGCGGCGTGACCGCACTTGCGCCAGGCGCCACCAGCATCGTCGCCACCCAGGCGGCGGCGGCACCCTACCCCGCGGCCACGGCCAGCTACACGGTTCGCGTGCCCGACACCGCCGGCACGCTCACGCCCCGGCTCACCTTCGCCAACGTCGCGGTGGCGTCCACCACGTTGCGGCACCAGCTGCAAGCCACGTCCGACAGCCCGGGGGCCATCAGCTACGCCATCACCGGCGGGCGGGCCGAAACGGTGTTGCTCGACCCGAGCGGCCAGCTCTGGGTGGCCGGTGTGGGCACGGTCGACATCACCGCCACCCAGGCACCCCAGGGTGCCTACCTGGGCGCGCAGGCCACGGCCACCTTCACGGTGCAACCGGGCGGGCCGGGCGTCGAGGTCACGCAGCCGCCCCCGGCCCAGGTGAACGGGGGCGACACCTTCACCGTGCGCTACCGCGCCAACAGCCTCGGCACCCTTGAAATCACCCTGGTGGCGATCGCCGACGGCCCGTCCATCGAGATCCTTTCCCAGACCACCCGAACCCGCGTCGACCAGGACGAGGTGGTCACCTTCAGGGCCAGCGACCAGGCCGATGTCCTCACCTCCACCTTCGACATCAACGTCTATTTCGACCCGGCGCCCGGCACCGGCTTCAACAACACGCTGCTGGCCAACGGCAACACCCCGCCGTCAACCCGGGTGTCGGTCGTGCCCCTGCCCATGGGCAACCTCGGCGGCCCGATCGAGCTGGTGCTCGACCGGGGCATCGACCGCGCTTCGGTGCTGCCCGCGATCCGCGACAGCAACGGCAACGTGCTGCGCGCCTGTGCCCGCTACAACTCGACCAACACGGCGGTGATGCGCTTTGCCGAATCGGCGGACGACCTGCTCAACCTGAGCCTCGAACTCGGCACCAACGTGTCGCCGGCGTGGCGGACCATGGGCGTGGGCCAGACGATGCTCGGTTGCGACAGCGAGACCGGCATCACCCCGGTCCTGGTGACGGTGCTGCCGCGGCAGGCCCAACTGAGCCAGTTTCCCGACCTGACCGCCCGCGTGGGACAGCCCGCCATCGAACTGGTGCCCCCGACCTCGCCCAACCTCACGGGCGCGTGGACCTTCGAAGTCATCAACCCGGGGGGGACCACCGTGGCCACGGTGCAGAACGGCAACCAGCTGGTGGCGCAAGCGGCCGGGCAGGCCGTCGTCCGGGCCACACAGGCGGCGTCGGGCGACTATGCCGCTGCGTCCATCGACGCCACCGTCACGGTCGAGGCCCCGCCGGTGGTGATCACCTTCGGCGATGTCACCAGGACCTGGGGCGATCCGCCCTTCCAGATGCCGCCGCCCGAGTCCACCGACACGGTCACGCCCTTCATCTTCAGCATCGTGGCTGGCGCCGACGTGGCCGAGGTCACCGCGGGCGGGCAAGTCACGCTCCGGGGCGCGGGCCAGGCCACCATCCAGGCCACGCAGGGCGCTGTGTCCACCACCGCGCTCATCACGGTGAACAAGGCCGTGCCGCAGCTGGCGTTCCGCATTCCGCTCGACCTGACGTTCAGCCTGCCCAACTGCTACGCCATCCCGGCCACCTGGCCTGCCTTGAACCAACCGGGGTACCCATCCACCGCGGTCAACCCGGTCGTCGGCGCCGCACTCAGCAGCAACAGCCCGGGCCAGATCACCTACCGGTCCAACTCGAACGTGCTGGCCTGGCCAACGCCTTCCGCCCCCGACACCTACCTGCTGGGCTCGCTGGAAGGTTCGCGCTACACCAACGTCCTGCCCACACCCCAATCGGCCACGGTCTGGGTCGAACAGGCCGAGAGCGCCAACTACCTCGCCGCGTCGAGCCCGGCACTGAGCTACCGGTACTACACCATCTGGGGCAGTCTGGGCACCGACGGCCGCATGTCCTACGCCTGCCCGCAATAAGCGTTCCCCGGCACCGCTACCATCGCGGCTTTGCGCCAACGGATCGGCGCAGGGGGGGTGGGCATGGCAGGTACGGCAGACCGCTGGCAAGGCGGCGGACGGGGGCGGGCGTGAGGTCAACGCACCTCCTGGCCCGATCGGTGCGCGAGGTGCGCCACCTGGTGCGATTGGCCGCGCCTCTGGTGGCTGGCCTGGCGCTGTCCACGGGCATGTTGCTGGTGGACACGGCCATGCTCGGGCCGCTGGGCGCGGTGCCGCTCGCGGCGGTGTCGCTCACCACCAGCGTGCTCATCATTTTCTGGGCTGCGCTGTATGGCTTTGCCGGCCCGGTGGGTTTGTTGGCGGGCCGGGCTTTCGGGGCCCTTGACGCGCCGGGCATCGGACATGTGGCGCGCCATGGCTTTGTGCTGGCGCTGGTGGCCGGTGCGGTGGGTGCGCTGGCCATGGCGGCGCTGCTGCCCGTGCTGCCCTTTCTGGGGCAACCCCGCGAAGTCATCGACGCCATGGGGCCCTACTGGCTGTGCGTGAGCGCGTCGCTGGTGCCCTTCACCGTCACCATGGCGGCCAAGAACCTGTTCGATTCAACAGAACAGCCCTGGGTATCGGTGGGACTCACCGCCATCCCGGTGGCACTCAACGTCTTTCTGAACTGGGTGCTGATCTACGGCAACCTGGGTGCGCCCGCGCTCGGCCTCACGG
Organism: Synechococcus sp. UW140; assembly: GCA_943371665.1. Classification (GTDB taxonomy): domain Bacteria; phylum Pseudomonadota; class Gammaproteobacteria; order Burkholderiales; family Burkholderiaceae_C; genus Hydrogenophaga. The sequence goes on along the minus strand of CALRVR020000007.1, from coordinate 123,634 downwards.
GTGCGGGGGTGGCCAGCCTGCTGGCCCAACTGGGTGGCGCCGTGCTGATCTGCGCCAGCGCGCGCCTGGCGCCGTGGATGCGCGAATGGTGGGCCGAACCGCGCTGGGAACGCGCCGAGTTCGTTCGACTCTGGCGTGAAGCGCTGCCCATGACCACCCAGTATTTCCTGGAAGGCACGGCGGTGGCGGTGGCTGGTGTGCTCATCGGGCTGTTCGGCACCGTGGCGCTGGCCGGCAACCAGGTGGCGCTCTCGGTCGGTGCCACGCTGTACATGCTGCCGATGGGCATGGCGGGTGCCGTCAGCATCCGCGTGGCCCAGGCCGCGGGTGCCCGCGAGCACCGGCGCATCGCACCCATCGGCTTTGCCGGGCTCGGGGTGGTCACGGCGTGGATGGGTGCCATCGCGCTGCTGTTCCTCACCAGCGGCGCACACATCGCCGGCTGGTTCGTCGACGACCCCGCGGTGATTGCAGCGGCGGCGTCGATCTTCATTGTTTACGGGGTCATGCAACTCGCCGACGGGGTTCAATCGGTCAGCCTGGGTGCGCTGCGCGGGTTGCTCGACAACGTGTGGCCCACGCGCGTGTCGCTCATTGCGTACTGGCTGGTGGCGCTGCCGCTGGGCGCGCTGCTGGGCTTTGGTGCGGGGTGGGGTGCGGCGGGGGTGTGGGCGGGCTTCGGCGCGGGCCTGCTCGGCGCATCGGTGGCCCTGCTGCGCCGCTTCGTGCACCTCACCGGCCGCAAGCGCCCTGCCCTGGCGCCGGCCAGCGCGCTCATGATTCCGCCAACTCGCTAACATCGCGATCATCCGCCGACATCGGCCAACCACCCGGAACAAGACCATGGGCAAGGAACAGCGCAACGAGAAGATGAGCAAGAAACCCAAGAAGGACACCAGCGCCCCCAAGGGGCCGGCCACGTCCGACCGGCCGGTGCCGCCCACCACGGCGGTCATTCCGCGCGGCAAGGACAAGAACAAGTGATCCCGTGCAGCGCGGTTTGCTGCGCTGCACGAAACCCCTGATCGGCACTCGGCGACGATGGACGCCGCACCCCCCACGGCGTACCGTGGGCTGCCCTGTCTCACCCCGAGGAGTCCGAGATGCGTTTACTTCCCCTGACGACCGCCGCGCTGGCCGGTGCCCTGCTCGCGGGTTGCGCCGGCCATCGCATGCAAGGCATGCAGGGCATGCACCACATGCACCATGGCGGCGCCGGCATGGCCGCAGCGCCGGCCACGGCACCGGCCAAGGTGGGCGCCAGCACACCCACGCTGACGTCGGGCTACAAAAAGGTCGCGGCGGCACCCAATGCCCGGCTGTACTTCGTCAACCTCTCCAATGGCGCCACCGTGAGCAACCCGGTCAAGGTCGTTTTCGGGCTGAGCGGCATGGGCGTGGCCCCTGCGGGCATCGAGAAAGAAGGCACGGGCCACCACCACCTGCTGGTGAACGTGGCGGAGTGGGACCCCAACGGCCCGCTGCCGGCCAACGACAACTTCCGGCATTTCGGGGCAGGCCAGACCGAAACCACGGTCACGCTGCCACCGGGCACGCACACGCTGCAACTGGTGCTGGGCGATCAGAACCACATACCGCACCACCCCGTGGTGGCCAGCGAGCGCATCACGGTCACCGTGAAGTGAACGGGCGGCTCAGAGGCCGTCGAGCCCCAGGCGCTTCAGCTTGCGGCACCACTTGGCCACGCCCTCTTCGCCCAGCCCATCGACGCTGCCCACCAGGGTTTCGTTCACGGGGCTGTAGCCGATGAAGCCGAGCACGTTGCGCTCGAGGGCCTTCAGGCTGTGTGCGCGGTAGAACCAGCGGTACACCATGGCGGGCATGCCCATGGTCACCACCACCCGGGCTGAGCGCCCCGACAACGGCTTGCGGCCGAATGGCGTGGGACCGTCGGGACCCTGGGCGAAATCGGGCCGTGCCACCTGTTCGATGAACGCCTTGACCAGCGCGGGCATGTCGCCCATCCACAAAGGGAACAGCAGCACCAGGTGGTGCGCCCAGAGCATGTCTTCCTGAACCGCCTTGAAGCCGGCGGGCAGCGGACCGTGGTTCCACTCTTCGGCGCTCCTGAGCAGCGGCACGTTCATGTCCGCCAGCCTCAACCGACGGACGTCGAATCCACCCTCTTCGGCACCGGCGGCATACGCGTCGGCCAGCGCACGGTTCAGGCGCTCGGGAGCGCCATCGGGGTGGCCTTCGATCATGAGAATGCGGGATTTCTGCGACATGGGTCCATCATGCAACGCAGCGCGCCCCGCGTCTTGACCTGCGTCAAGTGCGGCGGCGCGGCCGGCTGCGCGGCTTGGGGTCGCCAAAGCGCTCCCGCTTGATGCGCTGGCGCTCGGCCTCGACCGCCTTGCCGGCCTTGAGCCAGGCCAGGTACTGCTCGGGCGTTTCCAGCGTGATGCGGCCCATGTGCGCAGCCCGGAAATCGGCAATCACCAGTTCGGATGCCTTCTGCGCATCGACCCGCCCGCCGCTCACCAGCGCGCCGCGCTGCCGGCCAATGGCCTCGAGCAGGTCTTCGGCCGGCGTCTGCGCCAGCGCTTCGGGTGTGGCAGTCACCCCGTAGCGCGCGCTCAGCAGCGCCGGGTAGGCCACCTTGAGGATGTCGAGCAACTCGAGCGCCACATCCTGGTCGTCGTACGCGTTGCGACCCACCGCGCCGCTGGCCGCCAGGTGAATGCCGCTCTGCGGCACGATGATGCGCGGCCACAGCATGCCGGGTGTGTCGTAAAGGTAGCAATCGTCGGCCAGCACCACGCGCTGCTCGGTGCGGGTCACGCCCGCCTCGTCGCCGGTCTTGGTCGACCGCTTGCCCATCAGGGTGTTGATCAGCGTGCTCTTGCCCACGTTGGGAATGCCGCAGATCAGCACCCGCAGCGGCTTGACCATGCCGCCGCGCTGCGGCGCCAGTTCGCGGCAGGCGGCCACCAGCGCGCGCGAAGGCGCCGTGACACCCGCGTCGAGCGCAATGGCGCGGGTGGCGGGTTGCGCGTTGTAGTGCGCCAGCCAGAGTGCCGTGCGCTCGGGGTCGGCCAGGTCCTGTTTGTTCAGCACCTTGAGCGCCGGGCGCTTCTGGGTCAGTTCGCGCAGCAACGGGTTGGCGCTGGACCCTGGCAGCCGCGCATCCAGCATCTCGATGACCACGTCGATCGACTTCACGCGCTCGGCAAGGGCCTGGCGCGTGAGGTGCATGTGACCGGGAAACCACTGGACGCTCATGGGGCAAGGGAAACTGGAAAAGGACGCGCATTGTGCCTTGCTCCTTGGTGGAAGCCCGCAGGCCACACGGCGGGTGCGCTGCCTAGAATGCCCGCGAACCAACCCCAGAAAGGCACCCATGGCCATCTCCGTCAACATCGACCTCGGCTACGAGTTCGCCGTCAAGGCCAAGGCCGCCGACGTCTTCAAGCTGCTGTCCGACGTGCCCGCGTCGGTGGCGCACTTCCCCAAGGTCGAGAAGCTCACCGACCAGGGCGCGGGCGTGTACCAGTGGGAAATGGAAAAAGTGGGCACCGCGCAGGTGAACATCCAGACCGTGTACGCCAGCAAGTACACCAGCAAATACGACGAGGCCAAAGGCACTGGCACCGTGAAGTGGACGCCGGTGAAAGGCGTCGGCAACGCCCAGGTGGGCGGCCACTGGAAGATCACCGATCAAGGCAAGTCGACGGCCATTGAACTCGCGATCAATGGCGTGGTGGACGTGCCGCTGCCCGGATTGATGAAGATGGTGGTGGCGCCGGTGGTCGAGGGCGAGTTCGAAAAGCTGGTCGACAAATACATCGCCAACCTGATCAAGAAGTTCGGCGGCGAGGTGTGAGGGCGGCACACGCGCGCTCGGGTTGAGCCTCCGTTCAGCCTGAGCATGCCCTCCCTCCGTTCGGGCTGACTCCCCTCCGTTCGGGCTGAGCCTCCCTCCGTTCGGGCTGAGCTTGTCGAAGCCAGCGCGCTCCACCACTTCCCCAACCCTTCGACAAGCTCAGGGCGATCGGGGGCCGTCCGGCTCAGGCGGTGACCGCGCCCACCGCTGGCGATGCCGTGCGTGGTTTGCCCAGGCGGTCGGGCGAGACGTATTCCTGCCGGTAGATCTCGAACGGCATGGTGTCGGCGGCTTCGATGGCGCGTTGGTCGTGCACCGACTTGGTGGCCATGGCCTGGAAGCGCGCCTGTTGCGCGTCGGTCCAGGGCAGGTCCAGCAGGTGGCGGTGCGTCAACACCGATTGGCCACGGGCGAAGGACACGAACGAATCGTCGTGGTGCGCCGACATGGCCTTGAGCACCCGCGCCGACGGCAGCAGGTCGGGCTGGCGCAGCGTGCTGCGCGCGTGGGCCACCGCCAGGGCGTGGGCGTCGGTGCCTTCGAGTTCATCGAGTGCGTCGGCCAGCGGCTGCAGCTGCTCGATGATCTCCATGCCCCAGTCGGACAGCTTCACCGGTGCGCCGCGGCGCAACAGCTCCAGCCCGGGTTCGCGGCCGCGCGCCGCGGTCAGGTGCTGGTTCTGCGCCAGTTCGCGGATCTCGCCCGGGGTGTCGGGCGGGCTTTCGGACAGCAGGCAGTGCAGCAGGAACACGTCGAGGAAGCGCAGCGTCATCGCGTCGATGCCGATGGGATCGAACGGGTTGAGGTCCATCAGGCGGACCTCGATGTACTCGACACCACGCTCGCGCAGCGCGTGCAGCGGGCGCTCGCCGGGGTGGATGACGCGCTTGGGGCGGATGGTGCCGTAGAACTCGTTCTCGATCTGCAGCAGCGTGGTGGCCAGCTGGTTGTAGTCGCCGCCCGGGTTGCGGATGCCCACGGTTTCGTAGGCGGGCCAGGGGCGGGTCAGTGCGTCGTGCAGCGAAGCCGCATAGCCCTCAAGGCCGTTGTAGCTGACGGCCAGCGTGGCCTGGGCCTCGCTCTGGTAGCCCAGCCGCCCCATGCGAAGTGACGTGCCGTGCGGCATGTACAGCGTGCCGCTGGCGCCGAGCTTCTGCAGTTCGTGGTTGCGGCCTTCGACGAAGCTGGAACACACCGCCGGCGAGGCACCGAACAGCGTGAGCAGCAGAAACGCGTGGCGGCGGAAGTTGCGGATCAGGCCGAAGTAACCGTCGTTGTCGACGCCGGGCAGCGACCAGTTGTAGTGAATGCCCGAGATGGTCTGCATGCGGCGGCCGTAGCGGTGGCCCAGGCCCATGCGGTACACGCTCTTGGCGCGGCCCACGTTCGACGATCCGTAGCGGCCGAGCGGAATGGTCTCGTCGGTGGGCAGGCCGCACGGCATGCTGGACACCCACAGCATTTCGTCGCCCTGCGCCTTGAGCGTGCGCACCACGAACTGGTGCACCTCGGTGAGTTCGTCCAGGCAGCTCTGCACGCTGGCGTGGACGCCGGTGATGAGCTCGAGCTGCGACTCACTGTAGTCGGTGGTGATGTGCGGGTGCGTCAGGGCGCTGCCCAGCGCGGCCGGGTGCGGCGTGAGCGCCAGCTTGCCCTCGGGCTGCGCGCGCAGGCTTTCTTTTTCGAGGCCGCGGCGCATGCCGCGCAGGCGCTCGGCGCCCAGGGCGGCCAGCCGTTGTTGCAGGGAAGACATAAGGACACTCTCGCGGAACGGGGGGCGAAAGTTAACACGGCTGCGGGGTTTTTGCAGTCGCCCCGTCGGGCTGGCCCCAGCGGCCCTGTGCCCGTTCCAGCCACGCCTCGATGGACGGCGGTTCGTGGTGTAGGCGCAGCTCGTCGAAGGCCTGTTGCGCTTCGGGGTGGCGGTGCCGCAGGTAGTTGAGCCACTGCTTGAGCCGCCCCGCGCGGTGGCGCCGTTCGACCCGCGCGCTGACGCGGGCCCAGAACAGCGGCAGCAGCGGCACGATGCGCGACCACGGCACCGCCGCGCCGCCCTGGATGGCGTGGGCCAGGCCCGGGTCGGTGATCTGCCCGCGCCCGATCATGAGGTGTTCGCAGCCGGTGATGTCGCGGCAGCGCCGCGCGTCATCGGCGGTCCAGATCTCGCCGTTGGCGATCAGCACCGGGCGCTGCGCGGGCAGCACCTGGGCCACCTGCGCGATGCGCTCCCAGAACGCGGGCGGCTTGTAGCCGTGGGCCTTGGTGCGCGCATGGATCACCAGTTCGTCGGCGCCGGCGTCGGCAATGGCCAGTGCGTTGTCCTCGGCGCGCGCGTCGTCGAGGTACCCCAGCCGCATCTTGGCCGACACGGGAATGTGCGCCGGCACCGCGCGCCGCACCGCGGCCACGATGCGCCCCACCAGCTCGGGCTCTTCGAGCAGCACGGCACCGCCGCGGCTGTTGTTCACAGTCTTGGCCGGGCAGCCGAAGTTGAGGTCGATGCCGGGCGGGTTCAAGGTGGCCAACCGGGCGGCGTTCTCGGCCAGCAAGGCGGGGTCGGATCCCAGCAACTGCGGCCGCACCGGTACGCCCGCCGCGGTGCGCCCGCCATTCAGCAGTTCGGGCACCACCCGGATGAACGCGCGCTCGGGCAGCAGGGTGTTGGTGACGCGGATGAATTCGCTGGTGCAGCGGTCCACCCCGCCCAGGCGCGTGAGCACATCGCGCAGGGTGGCGTCGAGAAGACCTTCCATGGGGGCAAGCAGCAGCATGGGCCGTATTGTCCCCGGGGCGAGAATGTCGGGCATGTTGACCGCCCTGAGCGAACTGAACGTCATTCACGAAGATGCGCACCTCGTCGTGCTGGACAAGCCCGCGGGCCTGCTGTCGGTGCCCGGGCGCGGGCCCGACAAGCAGGACTGCCTGAGCGCGCGGGCGCAGCGGCGATGGCCCGACGCGCTGGTGGTGCACCGGCTCGACATGGCCACGTCGGGCGTGGTGGTCATGGCGCGGGGGCTCGACATGCAGCGCACGCTGTCGATGGCGTTCGAGAAGCGGCGGGTGCACAAGCGCTACACCGCGGTGGTGGCCGGTGCGCTGGCCAACCCCGACCCGCACAACGGCTGGCAGACGATCGACCTGCCGCTGATGATCGACTGGCTCAACCGCCCGCTGAGCATCGTGCACGAGCGCAACGGCCGCCCCAGCACGACCCGCTGGCGCCTGGCGGCCGATGACCAAGCCGCACACGCGGGCTTGGCAACGCGGTTAGAACTCGAACCCGTGACCGGGCGCACCCACCAGCTGCGCGTGCACCTGCAGGCCATCGGGCACCCGATACTGGGCGACCCGCTGTACGCCAGCGATGCGCAGCGGGCCATGGCCGATCGGCTGTTGCTGCACGCGCAGTGGCTGGAACTGCCGCACCCGGTCACTGGTCAACCCATGGCCTTCTCCAGCCCCTGCCCTTTCTGAACGCCCTCACATGCCACACCTCACCATCCTCACCGGTGCCTCGCGGGGCATGGGCCTGGCCATGGCGCGCCAGCTGCTGGCACCCGACCGGCTGCTGCTGTGCCTGGCGCGCCAGACCAACCCCGAGCTCGACCAGGCCGCCGCCCGGGCCGGTGCCCCGCTGCAGCAGTGGTCGCAAGACCTGGCCGACACCACCGGCGCGCGCGACCGGCTGACGGCCTGGCTGCGGCAGCAGGACGCACGCACACTCACCAGCGCCACGCTCATCAACAACGCCGGTGTGTTGCCCGCCATCGTGCCGCTGGCCGACTGCCCGCCCGATCAACTCACCAATGCCCTGCGCGTGGGGCTGGAGGCACCCATGCACCTCACGGCCGCCTTCCTGGCGGTCACGCGCGACTGGGTGGCCAACGGCTGGCGCGGACCGCGCAAGGTGCTCAACATCTCGTCGGGCCTGGGGCGAAACGCCATGGCCTCGCAGTCGCCTTACTGCGCGGCCAAGGCCGGGCTCGACCATTTCACGCGCTGCTGTGCCCTGGAAGAGGCTGGCGACCCGGCCGGTGCGCGGCTCGTGTCGCTGGCGCCTGGCGTGATCGACACCGACATGCAGGTGCAGCTGCGCGGCTCCGACGCGGCGGGCTTTCCGGACCGTCAGCGATTTGTGGACCTGCGCGAAAAGGGCCTGCTGAGCACACCCGACGACGCGGCCGCGAAGGTGCTGGCGTGGCTGCAGCGGCCCGGTTTTGGTGACCAGCCGGTGGCCGATGTGCGGGAGGCCTGAACCATGATGAAACGGCGTTCGATGGTGCTGGTCGGGCTGTCCGTGGTCGCGGGCGCGCGGGCACAGACCGGTGACTTCTGGGACCTGCTGCGCCAGGGCGGCAACGTGGTGCTGCTGCGCCACGGCATCACCGACCCCGGCGTGGGCGACCCGCCCGAGTTCCGCCTGGGGCAGTGCGCCACCCAGCGCAACCTGAGCGCCGAGGGCCGCGCGCAATCGCGCCGGCTGGGCGAAGCGTTCGCGCAGCAACGCATCCGGCTCGACGAGGTGCGAAGCAGCGCCTGGTGCCGCTGCGTGGACACCGCACAACTGGCCTTCGGCCGCCACACGGTGTGGGCGCCCATCAACTCGTTCTTCGGTGGCCAGGGCGAGCGCGACGCGCAGACCCGCGAGGTGCTGGCGGCGGTGAAGGCGCTGCGCGCGCCCGCCAACTGGATGCTGGTCACGCACCAGGTCAACATCACCGCGCTCACCGGCGAAGGCGTGTCGATGGGCGAAGTGCTGGTGACCCGCCCCGACGCCAGCGGCAACCGGCTGCGGGTGCTGGCGCGACAGACCTTCTGAAGGGGCGGCGGGTACCATTCCGGGGTATCACTGGTCCACCCCCCGAGGAGAGCTTTCCATGAGTCGAGACGTCTTCGTCGTCAGCGCCGTTCGCACCGCCATCGGCACGTTTGGCGGCAGCCTGAAGGACACCCCGCCCACCGCGCTCGGCGCGCTGGTGGTGCGCGAATCGCTGGCCCGCGCCCACGTGCCGGGCAGCGACGTGGGCCACGTGGTGTTCGGCCACGTGGTCAACACCGAACCGCGAGACATGTACCTGTCGCGCGTGGCCGCCATCGACGGCGGTTGCGACCAGGGCACCCCGGCCTTCAACGTGAACCGGCTCTGCGGCTCGGGCCTGCAGGCGGTGGTGTCGGCGGCGCAGAGCATCCTGCTGGGCGACGCAGAGATCGCCATCGGCGGTGGCGCCGAGAACATGAGCCGCGCACCCTACGCCAGCCTGAACACGCGCTTTGGCGCGCGCATGGGCGACACCACCATGGTGGACATGATGGTGGGCGCCCTGCACGATCCCTTCCACAAGATCCACATGGGCGTGACGGCCGAGAACATCGCCGCCAAGTGGGGCATCTCGCGCGAGGACCAGGATCGACTGGCCGTGGAAAGCCACAACCGCGCGCAGCGCGCCACCGAGGCCGGGTACTTCAAGGACCAGATCGTTCCGGTGACGCTGAAGAGCCGCAAGGGCGAGGTGGCGTGGGCCACCGACGAGCACTTCCGCCCCGACGCGACGCTGGACGACATGGCCAAGCTCAAGCCGGTGTTCGTCAAGGAGAACGGCAGCGTCACCGCGGGCAATGCCTCGGGCATCAACGACGCGGCGGCCGCCGTGGTGCTGATGAGTGGCGAGCAGGTGAAGGCCCGCGGCGCCAAGCCGCTGGCGCGGCTGGTGGGCTATGCGCACGCCGGCGTCGACCCCAAGTACATGGGCATCGGGCCGGTGCCGGCCACGCAGGCCGTGCTGAAGAAAACCGGCCTGAGCGTGAAGGACCTCGACGTGATCGAGGCCAACGAGGCCTTTGCCGCCCAGGCCTGCGCCGTCACGCGCGACCTGGGCCTGGACCCGGCCAAGGTGAACCCCAATGGCTCGGGCATTTCGCTGGGCCACCCGATCGGCGCCACCGGCGCACTCATCACCGTGAAGGCGATTCACGAGCTGCACCGCATCGGCGGCCGCTACGCGCTGGTGACGATGTGCATTGGCGGCGGTCAGGGCATCGCCGCCATCTTTGAAAAGACTTGAGACCGGCCGTTCGATGACTCAATGGGCCGCGCCACTGGCCGCGCTGGAGCAAGGCCTGCTTCAGCGCGACGTGGCGGCGCGCTGCCTGTTGCTCGCCGCGCTGGCCGGTGAACACGTGCTGCTGCTGGGCCCGCCCGGCACCGCCAAGAGCGAACTGGCGCGCCGCCTGCAGCGGCTGCTGCCCGGCGCCCGCGGTTTCGAGCGGCTGCTCACGCGGTTCACCGTGCCCGAGGAACTGTTCGGTCCGCTGTCGCTGCAGGCGCTGGAAGACGACCGCTACGAACGCCTGACCGAGGGCTATCTGCCCGCCGCCGAGGTGGCGTTTCTCGACGAGGTGTTCAAGGCCAACTCGGCCATCCTCAACACCTTGCTCGGCCTGTTGCACGAGCGCCTGTTCGACAACGGCCACCAGCGCGTGCCGGTGCCGCTGATCACGCTGGTGGGCGCCAGCAACGAACCCCCGCAGGACGACAGCCTGCTGGCGTTCCACGACCGCTTTCTGCTGCGTGTGCCGGTGGCGCCGGTGGACGATGCGCACTTTGCCGCGCTGCTCGACGCGTCCGCCGACATGGGCGCGGTGCCGGCCGAGGCACTGATCACGCCCGAGGTGCGCGCGCGTTTGCAGCAAGCCGCACCGCAGGTGCAGCTGCCCGACGCCGTGACCGCGCTGCTGGTGGAGGCACGGGCGCACGCTCGCGCCACGCAGCAGGTGGTGTCGGACCGGCGCTGGCGCCAGCTGGCCGACCTGCTGCGCCTGCAGGCCGCCAGCCGCGGGGAGGCTGCCGTGTCGCCGTGGGATCTGTGGCTGCTGCCGTATGTGCTGGGCGCCAGCGCCGCCGACGTGCCCGGCTGGACCGACTTCTTCGAGCACCGCGTGGCGCACACCGCGCCGCTGGCGCTGGACGACCTCGACCGCGCCGTGGCCGCCTTCGAACAGCAGCTCGACATTGAACGCCGGGCGCCCGACGAGGCCCAGGACGACAGCGCCGGCAAGCTCGCGCTGGCGCGTGCCATCGCCGATCCCACCCAGCGCGACAACGAGCTGGTGCGGCTGACCAGCGAACGCGCCGGCCGCCGCTGGAGCCCCGTGCATGTGGCCGCGCGCGTGGCGCAGTGCGACGCGCTTCTGTCCCAGCTGGCGGACCTGCACGGTGCGCTGACAGACACCGCAAACGGCGTGCTGACCGAGGCCCGCGCGCACGACTGGCTGCCGCCGTCGAGCCTGCTGCGCATCGAGGCCGTGCACACACAACGCTGCGACGCGGTGACGCAATGGCGGGCGCGGCTGCAGGCGGCGCGCGACGGGTTTGCGGCGCTGCCGGTGGATGAATCGATGCGGGCGGAGGTGCCGAGGGCGGTGGAATGGGCGGTGCGGTGAGGGCGTCGACAGGCTCAGCCCGAACGGGGGGAGGCTCAGCCCGAACGGAGGTGACCCACCCCTGGCCATGCCTCACCCCCCTGCCCCGCCCCCTGTGGCGCTGGGCCGTGGTGTGCAGCGCCGGCACCCCCGATCCCCGCCTGCCGCACATGGCCCACTGGCTGACCGCGCTCCAACGCGGTGCCCTGCCCGACCCCGCGCACGACTGGGGCGACCCCGCCGCCACCCAGGCCCTGCGCCCCCTGCTGCACGAACTCGACCTCACCCAGCTCACCCAGGGCAGCGAAGCCATGGCCCGGCAGGTGATGCAGAGCGTGCTCTGGCACCTGGATTCATTGATCGACCGGCCCGAAGGCGAACCGCGCGACCGGGCCCTGGCCCGCATGCGCGACGCGTTTCGCGAAACGTGGGACGTGCAGCGGCACGGCTGGGACGAGATGCTGGCGCTGATGCAGTCGCTAGGTGATCTGGCCCACCTGCGCTGGGACGAACTCAAAGGCCTGCTGAGCCGGCGCGAGTGGGCCGAGGCCCGGCGCATCGGCGAACTGCTGGCGCGGCTGCCTCGGTTGGCCGGCTTCATCGACGGCGTGGGGCGCCGGCAGCCCGCGCCCAAGGCCGCCAATGCCGAACAGGCCAGCCCCCAACCCCAGGCCCGTCGCCGCGCCGCGCGGCACCCCGCCGAAGAACCGCAGCGCCGGCCCGAACCGCAGGCCGTGGACGGTGTGCACCGGTCGCGCGCGCTGGCCCGCATGACCGGCGCCGACAGCGCGCTGCTCCTGCACCCGGTGGGCCGGCGCCTGTGGCGCGCCCGGTTTGCCGAAGCGCAGCTGATGACCTACGACGACCGCGCGCCGCAGACCCGCGAGCGGCCCGATCCGTCGCCCACGCCCGCCGCCACCCACAGCGCTCCGCTGGGCCGCGGTCCGATGATCGTCTGCCTCGACACGTCGGGATCGATGCGCGGCGCTCCCGAGAACGTGGCCAAGGCCTGCGTGCTGCAGGCCCTGCGCAGCGCCCACGCGGGCCGGCGCCCCTGCACCCTGGTGGCCTTTGGCGGCGCCGGCGAGGTGGTGGAGCGCGAACTGGCCATGGACGCCCAGGGCCTCGACCACCTGCTGGCCTGCATGGGCCAGTCATTCGACGGCGGCACCGACGTGCAGACCCCACTGGAACACGCGGTGGCCCGCGTGCAGCAGACCGGCTGGGCAGACGCCGACGTGCTGATCGTGAGCGACGGCGAGTTCGGCGTGACCCACGACACCCTGGCGACACTGCGCGACGCCAAATCGCGGCTGGGCCTGCGCGTGCATGGCATCCTCATCGGCGACCGCGAAACCGTGGGGCTGGTGGAGGTTTGCGACGCCTTGCACTGGGTGCGCGACTGGCGCCGCTGGGGCAGTGGCCCCACCCGCGTGGCCGACGATTTCTCGCCAGTGCACAGCCGCAGCCTGACCGCGCTTTACTTTCCCAACGCCATCCGGCGCTGAACTTTCTTTTCACATCCACAGGAGACCGTTCCCATGCTGTTCACCACCGCCATCGCCGGCAGCCTGCCCAAGCCCGCCTGGCTGGCCGAAACCGAAAAACTCTGGCCGCAATGGAAAGCCCAGGGCCCCGAACTGCAACAGGCCAAGGCAGACGCCACGCTGCTGTGGATCAAGGCCCAGGAAGACGCCGGCCTCGACGTGATCGGCGATGGCGAGCAGGCGCGCCAGCACTTCGTGCACGGCTTCGTCGAGCAGGTCGAGGGCATCGACTTCGTCAACAAGGTGAAGATGGGCATCCGCAACAACCGCTACGACGCCATGGTGCCGCAGGTGGTGGCGCCGCTGAAGCTGAAAGGCCGCGTGCACGCGTTCGAGGCGCAACTGGCGCGCAAGCACACGAAGAAGCTGCTCAAGTTCACCCTGCCCGGCCCCATGACCATCGTGGACACCGTGGCCGACCGCTTCTACGGCGACAAGGTCAAGATGGCGATGGCGTTTGCCGAGCTGCTGAACCAGGAGGCGCTGGCGCTGCAGGCCGACGGCGTGGACATCATCCAGTTCGACGAACCCGCGTTCAACGTGTACATGGCCGACGCCGCCGACTGGGGCGTGAAGGCGCTGGAACGCGCCGCGCAGGGCCTCACCTGCAAGACCGCGGTGCACATCTGCTACGGCTACGGCATCGAGGCCAACGTGAAGTGGAAGGAAACCCTGGGCGAGGAATGGCGCCAGTACGAACAGGTGTTCCCCGCGCTCGCCCGGAGCCGCATCGACCAGGTGAGTCTGGAGTGCTTCCATTCGCACGTGCCGCCCGAGCTGATGATGCTGCTGGCTGGCAAGGAAGTGATGGTGGGGGTGATCGACGTCGCCAGCAACGACATTGAAACGCCCGAGCAGGTGGCCCAGACCATTGGCGAAGCGCTGAAGTACGTGCCGCGCGACAAGCTGATTGCCTGCACCAACTGCGGCCTGGCCCCCATGAGCCGCGAAGTGGCCATGGCCAAGCTCGACGCGCTGGCCAAGGGCGCCGCACTGGCCCGCGAGCGGTACGCCGGTTGAACACCGCGCACCCGGCCGACGTGGGGCTGTGCCCCGAGCGCACGCAGCACATCGTGCAGGCGCTGCAGCGCGACGTGGACCGCGGCCACCTGCCCGGCGCGCACGTGCTGCTGGCCCGGCACGGCCGGGTGGTGCTGGACGCCACGGTGGGCCGACTCGACCCGGCGCGCGGCCCGGCCCTGCCGCCCGATGCGATCTACCGCATCTATTCGATGACCAAGCCCATCGTGTCGGTGGCGGCCCTGCGCCTGGTGGAACAGGGCCACCTGCTGCTGAGCGACTCCGTGGGCCGGCACATCCCCGGCTTCATGAACCCGCAGGTGGCCGTGCCCGACCCGCAGGCGCCCGACGGTTTGCGGCGGGTGCCCGCCGACCGCCCCGCCACCGTGCACGACCTGTTGCGCCACACCGCCGGCCTCACCTACGAATTCACCGGCGACGGCCCGGTGAACCGGCTGTACGGCCGCGCCGGCCTGGGCAGCCGCCAGCAGACCAACGCCGAGCTGTGCGAACGCCTGGCCTCACTGCCGCTGGCGCACCAGCCGGGCACCACCTGGGACTACAGCCGCGCCACCGACGTGCTGGGCCGCGTGATCGAGGTGGTCACGCGGCAGACCCTGGGCGAGCACCTGCAGCAGACCATCCTGCAACCGCTGGGCATGCACGACACGGCGTTCTTTGTGCCGCCTGCACAGCACCACCGCATTGCCGAGGCCTTTGCGCACGACCCCGACGGCGGCACGCCCATGCCGATGCACGATCCGCGCGAGGTGCCCCGGCTGGAAATGGGCGGCGGCGGGCTCATGTCGACCGCGCACGATTACGCGCGCTTTCTGCAGTGCCTGCTGAACGGCGGCGAGCTGGAGGGCGCGCGCATCGTGTCGCCGCACACCGTGGCCTTCATGACCGCCGACCACCTGGGCAGCGCCATCGGCCACACGCAGAACCCGCTGCTGCCGCCCGGCCATGGCTTCGGGCTGGGCGTGGCCGTGCGCACGGCCGCGGGCGAAGCCAGCGTGCACGGCTCGGTGGGCACCTGGCACTGGAGCGGCATTGGCGGCACGCACTTCTTCGTGGACCCCGCGCTGAAGCTGTTCGCCATCTTCATGGCCCAGTGCCCGAACCAGCGCATGCACTACCGACTGAAGATGCGCGGGCTGGTGTACGGCGCGGTGGTGGGCTGAGCGCCCGCCGTCACGGCCCGAGCCGGCGCACGAAATCTTCGGCCACGGTGGGTTCGTAATCGCGGTCGATGTAGCGGCTTTCCATCGGCTTCTTGCTCATGAGGATGATGCTGTACTGCTCGGCGCGCGGCGTGGTGGGGGCGATGAAGATGGCCACCACCTTGCCGGTGTTCACGCGCGACTTGATCACACCCGACGGCTTGTCCTGTTCGACGATGGTCATGTCGTTGGCCATGGCGCCAAGCGCGGCGCGCCAGACCTGGTCGTAGCTTTTGCCGGACACGTGAAACTGCTTGCCGCGCCCCTGGCCGGGTTGCAGGTCGTCGGTGGAGGTGGCGCAGCCCGCCAGCATCCACGCGCACACACACACACCCAGACACAGCGCTGCCCATCGCAAGGTGGCCATGGTCAGTTCCTCACGCTCGCGGTGGGGGGCGGCTGCACCTTGCTGCACTTGAACACCACCGTGCGGCCCTGGTAGCAGTCGGGCGTGAGCCTGAAATTGCCCACCCGGTGGCCGAGCGCGCCGCCACCGCCTTCGCCGGTGATGGCGTAGTCGCCCTGGCACACGCGGGCCACGGCATCGAGCGCGGCCTTGCGGCGCGACGCGATCAGCGACGACAGGCCCGCGTTGCAGTAGCTCACCTCGCCGGTGGCGCCCCATTGGTACGACGCCGACAGCGGCCCCGGGAGCTTTTCGCTGGGGCTGTAGATGTAGGGCGTGGCCACGTTGCTGTGCAGCGCCGTGTCGAGGCCGGCGCAGCCGGCGGTAAGCGCGGCCAGGCAGCACGCGCCAAGGGTCAGTGTTGATTTCATGGGTGACCTCGATGGAACGGGGTGGGTGGATGGTGGGTGAAAGGCACGGCGGGTCAGCGCCCCGACGTGTATCGGCGCAGCACGATCTGGTCGCCGGTGGTGAAGCTTTGCGCCCACCCCATCACCGCGTTGCCGCGCCCGTTGCTGTCGAGTGCGGGCGGGCGCGAGGGGTCGGGGTAGGTCTCGTTGGGGGCCGCCAGGGACCAGCCGAGGGTCAGCGTGTGCAGGGCCACCATGGCGTCGGCCGACACCGGGTCTGCCCACGCGGCCCATGCCGCGGTGGTGTCGTCGATGCCCAACGAAGGCTGGCCCAACCAAGTGCCAGCGTTGGCGGTGCGCAGCGTCTGCACGCCGCCAAAGGCACCCCCCGCAGGCGCCAGGGCCGCCTTGAGGGCGTTGTCGGCGTCGACCCACGCCAGCACCGCGCCACCGGCCGCATTGGTGCGCAGCACCGGGGCGCTGATGTAGCCACGGTTGTTGGGCACCGCCGGCGCCACCGTGGCCGACGAGGGATCCCAGGCGCCCGAGGCAAAGCGCTTGAAGTGGATGGCGTTGTTGCCCGCGCCGCCCGCGATGTCGAGCTGGCCCCAGGCCAGCAAGGCCTGACCGTTGTCGGCAGCGGCCAGGTCGTGCTTGCCGATGGACTGCAACGGGCCGGCGTCGGCCACCACCTGGGTGGGGCTGCCCCAGCCCGTGGCCGGGCCGGACTGGTTGCTCCACAGGCCGTCACCGGCGCCCGCGCCCGAGCGCTTCCAGACCGTCACCGCGTCGCCGTTGGGGAACACCCGCACGATCGGGTCACCGTCTTGCGAGCCCACGACCTCGTTGGTCTCGACCAGCACCGGTGCGCTCCATCCGCCGGCCGCAGCATATCGGCTGCCGTACACGCTGAACCGCGTGGCCGGGCCGATCTGCGACCACACGGCCACGGCGTTGCCGGCCGAGTCCACGCCCACGCTGCTGACCCCCACCGTGCCGGCCAGGGTGTCCACGCGCGCTTCGGGGCCCCAGCCGTTCACCGGGTGCAGCGCGCGGGCATGAAGGTCTTGCGTGGCGCCGGTCTGCGTCCACAACAGCATGCCGAAACCGCTGTCGCGGTGAATGGCCAGGCGAAGCTGTGTCACGTTGCCGGCGTTGGCTTCCAGGCGCACCGGTGCCGACCACGCCGCGCCCGCCGTGGACCGACTGGCCCACACGTGGTTCTCGCCGGTGCCGGCCTCGCGCTGCAGCCACACGGCGGTGGCGCGGTCGGCCGCGTCGATGGCCACCACCGGTTCGCTGGCCAACACGCCCGGCAGGCGCACCGGGTCGCTCCAACCCGCGGTGGGGTTGCCGGGATTGCCCGGTCCACCACCCCCGTTGTCACCACCGCCGCTGCCGGCCGTGCCGCCACCGCCTCCGCCGCAGGCGGCGAGTGCCACCACCAGGGCACTCACTGCGCCCACCCCAACGAGCCGAGCCCGACGCCCCGCGCCCGGCTTCTGCAGACACCCTGAAAACTTCGTCATCGGCATTCCTCCCTTGAATGAAAAAACAGGGCGTGCGGTACCACCCGGGCACGGCTCCGCCCGGGCCATGGCCCGATGGGGTTGAAGAAAAGAAAGGTCAGGCGGGCTTGCGCGCCACGATGAAGACCCGGAAGTCCTTGCCCCGGGTGCCGTGGCGTTCCACGGCCTCGACCTGCAGGCCCTGTCGGGCCATGGCGTTGACCAATGTGGTCTGGGTGAAGGTGAGCACGTGCGGCGCCCTGCCGATGGCGCGCATGAACGGAATGACCACGCGGGTCAGCAGCGGGTTCAGTTCGGCGATGCAGGGTGTTTTGGAGATCAGCAGCCCGCCGGGGCGCAGCGCCAGCGCCGCCTGCGCCAGCGTGTGGTCCAGGTCGTGCATGAGGTGCAGCGCGTTGAAGGCCAGCACCACGTCGTGCGAGCCGGGCGGCGACACCGGCGCCTCGGCGTCGGCCACGGCAAAGGCCAGCTGCGGCACCGGCTGCCCGGTGGGCCAGGCAGCCAGCTTCTCGCGGGCGATTCCGATCATCTCGGCCGACACATCGGTGGCCAGCAGGCAGCGGGTGAAGGGCGCCAGCCGCAGCGCCGTGGTGCCGGTGCCGCAGCCGATCTCCAGCGCGTCGTGCGTGGGCCGCAGCAGGCCCTGCACGCGGCGCAGCGTGGCTTCGTAGCCCGCCAGGTCGGCGATCGGGTGGGCCGCGTACTTGCGGGCCACGCGGTCCCAGAAGCGGGCCTTGCGGGCGGCGGCCGGGCCGGGGACCGCGGCCGCCGATCCAGCGGGCACCATGGTGGGAGACAGCAGGGGTGAGGACATGAAGCGAACGATCGGGTCAACGGGGGGCGTGGATCTGAAGCGCATGCTATCCATGCAATGATGTGAATGGAACTGCGGTAAATTGCAGAGAACCTATTCACCCATGCATGGATAAGCTCGACTGGAACCAGCTCAAGGCGTTTCTGAAGACCGCAGAGACCGGCTCGCTCTCGGCCGCCGCACGCCAGCTGGGCCTGTCACAGCCCACGCTGAGCCGGCAGGTGGCCGCCATCGAACAGCGCCTGGGCGTGACGCTGTTCGAGCGGGTGGGCAAGGCCATGGTGCCCACCGCCACCGGGCTGGACCTGCTGGAACACGCCCGCGCCATGGGCACAGCGGCCGACGCCGTGCGCCTGGCGGCCACCGGCCTGTCACAGGCCGTGGGCGGCGTGGTGACGGTGTCGGCCACCGACACCGTGGCCACCTACCTGCTGCCGCCGCTGCTGCGGCAACTGCGCGAACAGGCCCCCGGCATCCAGGTCGAGGTGGTGTCGTCGGACGCGGTGAGCGACCTGCTGCGCCGCGAAGCCGACATCGCCATCCGCCACGTCAAGCCCGAACAACCCGACCTGATCGCCCGCCACATCCGCGAAGCCGAAGCCCACTTCTACGCCACAGCCGACTGGGTGAAACAACACGGCCACCCCCGCACCGCCGAAGACGCCACCCACCTGCCCTTCGTGGGCCACGCCCGCAGCGGCCCGTACCTGTCGTTCCTGCGCCACCACGGCCTGCCCGTGACCGAAGCCAACTTCAGCTGCTACGCCAGCCAGACCGCCACCCACTGGGCCCTGGTGACCCAGGGCCTGGGCATCGGCGCCATGATGAAAGAAATTGCCGCCACCACTCCGAACATGGTGCAAGTGCTCGACGGCGTGCCCCCGATCCGCTTCCCGATCTGGCTGGTGACCCACCGGGAGCTGCGCACGTCGAGAAGGATTCAGGTGGTGTTCGAGGCGTTGGCGAAGGGGTTGGGGTGAGGGGTGGAGGGCGGAGGGCTGATTTGCAGAGATTGCGGTCCATCACGGTGACGAGATGCCCCTTCTTTCCTTTCCACATTGCAGCCTCCCGGGCTGCGGCAATCGACGGGCCTTGGATGACGAACTCTTGGTGGGTGACGGGCAGCTTGGTGCGCAAGCTTGTCTCGCTGGTGAGTTGACGGCCGCCACGTCTTTTCGCAGTGTCTTGCGATCGGTTCCGGGTACACACGCTACCGATGGTCCCCTCATTTCATTAACCACATGACCCGCCGCAAAGTCATTTCACTGATCTGGATCAAAGTTCGACCAAATATCCAAATCTGACCTTGCCTTCACGCCGAGGAAGCACGAGGGAGCGACGTATGATCATTTGACAAAGGCGCTCGCACCCTAAGCGAGACAGCACCATATGCCCGAAGAGACAGTCCCAGGACCGGAGGCTCCTACCCCAGCCGATGCGCATGTACCGGGTGACCTTCCGTTCCGAAGCCTCTTCGAATACGCGCCGGTCGAGGTGCACATTTGGGCACTCGTGCGGGACGAAAGTGGTTCGATCGTGACATGGCGGCTGGTCGACGCGAATCCCATCGCGCTCAAGGCGTGGGGCCGCCGACGCGAAGATGTCGTAGGCAAGACCACCGACGAGATTTTTCCCGGTGCGGATGCGGTTCGCACATTTCTGCCGACGATCAAAGAGATCATGGCCAGCGGCAAGCCGAAGCATTGGGAAGTGCCCTTCTCGGGCACCGCACAAGTTCTGCGTATGGCCAGTATCCCGGTGGGAGAGTGTTTCATCAGCACCGGCTTCGACGTCACACAAGAGCAAACCCGGCTGCTGCAGCTCGAGCAGGAACTGCAAAGCGTGAAGCAAGCCACGCAGGCCGGCGGTGTTGCGCTTTGGGATTGGGACATGCGCAACAACGAGGTGCGCTACTCAGATGAATGGAAGCGCCAACTCGGCTACGCACCCGATGAAGTCGGTAACTCATTCGAGGAGTGGCGATCACGGGTCCACCCTGACGACCTCGAGCCGGCGCTGGCACGGGTGCAAGCCATCATCGAAGACCCGCGACGGCTCTACGACGCCGTCGTTCGCTTGCGGCACAAGGATGGCTCATACCGATCGATACTGGGGCAAGGTTCGGTTCTTCGAGACGAGGCCGGACGTCCGCAACGGATGGTCGGCTCACAGATCGATATCACGGAACGGCGGCGGCTGGAAGAAAGGGAACTTGAGGCGCAGAAGCTGGAATCTCTCGGCACTCTGGCTGCCGGTATCGCGCACGATTTTAACAATATCCTGGGCATCATTCTGGGCAACGTCAAACTTGCGGCAGATGATGCAGCCTTGAATACGGCAGTTCAGCTTTCACTGGACGAAATCAGAAAAGCAGGAGTGCGCGGGCGCGATGTGGTGCAGCAAATCCTTGCCTTCAGTCGCAAGCAACCCACCCTTCGTCAAACCTTGCACCCCAGGGAGCTGGTGGCGGAAACGACGCGCATGCTGCGACCGCTTCTACCAGCACAGGTGGCACTCGTCGTTGACTCACAAGAGGACATGCCATCCATTGACGCTGACCGGATCCAGATCGATCAGGTCCTCATGAACCTCGTCACCAATGCGGCTCACGCGATGGGATCGAAAGCGGGCGAGATTCGCATCTCGGTGCGCGGCAGCCAGGCTTCGCTTTCTGAAGGTGGCACATCCGGCGAGGGCGAGCGTCCGTGCGTCTTGATCTCAGTGACCGATAACGGCGCAGGAATGGATGCAGAAACGCAGCAGCGCCTGTTTGAGCCATTTTTCACAACCAAACCGTTGGGTGAGGGAACTGGGTTGGGGTTGTCCGTGGTGCAAAACATCGTCAAGGGGCATGGAGGGAAGATCGTCGTCGACAGCACGCTCGGTGTCGGCACACGGTTCGACCTGTACTTTCCGGTAGCCCAAGCGAAGGACCTGTCCACGCCTGCAGCCACCACGACAACGACGACACCAACGCTGGAGCACAAAGGCAGGGTTCTGTACATCGACGACGATGAGGCGCTGGTTTTCCTCATGCAGCGCTTGCTGAGACAGAGCGGGCATGAGGTAAAAGCGTTCACCTGTGCTGAGGAGGCGCTGTCGTTACTCAGGACCACAGATCAACACTTCGATGTCGTCGTCTCCGACTACAACATGCCGGGCGCGAATGGCATTGACGTGCTCAGAGAGGTGGACTCGCTCAGGCCAGGCACGCCTGCTGCACTGATTTCCGGCTACATCACAGACGCGATGCGAGAAGAGGCAGCAAAGGTCAACGTGACAGAGATTGTTTTCAAACCCGACTCTGCTCAGGAATTGGTCGAAGCCATCAACCGGATGTTGGGCGGGACCTGAGCGCGTGACGTTATGGGTAGGGAAACCGACGGTCAGGGAACCCCTGTGCTCGCCTTACCTGAAAGCGAGTGGTTCACTGTCTCACGCGCTATGCACCGGGTACTGAGCTGCTGTTGCGCAATCATCTAGCCGCTCAATAGCAAGCCTGGGGACATGTCTTAAACGTTGTCGTATTGCGACTGCGAAACGGATAGGTTTGGCCTGTGTGTTCACCGAGCAGGGCATGCGATTGGGAGCGGGGGACTGTCCTGTTCTGGCCACCCGTGAGTACGAGGCCCCTTCAGGAAGCTGACCTTCGATTCGCAGGCTCTCCAAGCAGGAAACAACAGTGAGACACCTCGGCATTGAGAGCAAGAACGCACTCGAGATCTCCGAGCAGAAGAAGATCTGATCAGGTGCGACGCATGCTGCAGTGGTCACTCGTTGCAAGCGGTGCTCAAATGTCCCGGTCCATTCAACGGGTTTGAAAGACAGGTATGGAAGGACCTGCGGCCGTTCGAGCGCTGCTTGCCGAAATGACCGGAATGCGGCGTCGTGAAGATTCAGTGCCTTGACGACGAACGTCTGACATCAGTCTTCAGCCGCCCCGCTGACATCACCAGCCTTCACTGCGCAGCAGCGGGCAGCCCGAAGGTCTTGTCGAACGCCCAGTTGAAGGCGAAGGTGTAGGCGAGAAAGAAAAGCGCCAGCCCGATCTCCAGCACCAACGCGTGCTGCAGGCCGATGCCGAACCACCAGGCGAACAGCGGCACCAGCATGATGAGAAAACCCAGTTCGAAGCCGATGGCATGTGCCACGCGGCGCCGGATGCTGCGACCCCGCACACGCTGGCGCGCTTCCCAGCGCTCGAACAGGGTGTTGTAGACCAGGTTCCACACCACGGCAATCACCGATGTGGCCACCGCAATCACGCCGGCGCGCTCAAAGCTGGCGCCCGCGCCCACCGCCAGACCGGTGCTCGCGAAGACGATGGCGATCAGTTCGTAGAGGCTGACGTAGACGATCTTGCGCCGCACGCCCTGCAGGTTGAAGCGGGTCATCAGCCGCCTTGCACCTGGGCTTCGTAACCGGCCTCGGCCAGCGCGGCAGCCATGTCTTCTGGCGCAATCATGGCGGTGTGGCTGACCCACGCGGTCTGCTCGGCCAGGTGCACCTCGGCCTGGTTCACACAGGGCAGGTCCTGCAGTTCGAACATGACGGCGTCGGCGTCGTCCTGCGTGCGCAGGGTGGGGATGTGGAAGGTGGTTTCCGGCATGGGTGCAAGAACCAGGCGCCTGGTCGGCCAGGGTTTGCGGATCAGTAGCTGCCCATGTAGTCACGTTTGCCGATGGGCAGGCCGTTGTGGCGCAGGATCGCGTAGGCGGTGGTGACGTGAAAAAAGAACTGGGGCAATCCATAGTTGGCCAGATAGGCCTGGCCATTCAGCTTCTTCTCCTTGGGCGTGCCTGGCCGCAGGACGATTTCGCTGCTCTCCTTGCCTTCAAACTGCGCCGCGTTCAGGGTGTCCAGAAAAGCCAGGGTCTCCTTGAGCAGTGCGTCAAGGTCCGCAAAGGTCGTCTGATTGCTTGCGATGGCTGGAACGTCCACGCCCGCAAGCCGGGCTGCAATGCCACGCGCGAAATCGGCTGCAATCTGTACCTGCTTGATCAGCGGAAACATGTCCGGGAACAGACGGGCCTGCAGGAAGGCGTCTGGTTCGATGGCCTTCGTTGACGCATGCTCGGCCGCCTGCGCAAGGATGCCCTGCAGTGCGGTCAGCATCTGTTTCAGGACCGGAACCGAGTGGCTGTACATTGGACTGGTCATGTTGGTTTGGAAAGGTTTGGCGTTGGTGCCGAAAGCGCAAACTGCACGGCGCGTGGACGCGGCAGGCCGGCTGCATTCGAACATCGTTCAGACCGTGTCGTGGCCTGCCCCACACTGTACCCCGTGTGCATGAGGGCACATGCAGACCGGATCACCGAACCCATCCTGAACAGCCATGGAGCTCCCGTTCACGATCGACCAGTTTTACGGGGTTTTCCGTGACTACAACACGTCTGTGTGGCCGGCGCAGTGGGTCCTGGTTGCGTTGGGTCTGGCCGCGGTGGCAGCGGCGCTCAGGCCACGGCCTTGGTCTGGCGTTGCCGTGTCGGCCATTCTCGGGGTGCTTTGGACCTGGATCGCACTGGCCTACCACCTGGCTTTCTTCGCACGCATCAGTGCGCCGGCCTATGCGTTCGCCGCCTTGTCGATGGTGGGCGCGGCGCTCTTCCTGTGGCAGGGGGTGGTTCGGCGCAGGCTGAGCTTTCAATGGGTGCCGGGCCCGAAGGCGGCGGCGGGGGTGGCGCTCATCGTCTTCGCCCTGGTGGTGTATCCGGTCTGGTCGGCCTTGGCGGGTCATCCGTACCCCGCAACACCCACCTTCGGCCTGCCGTGCCCGACAACGATCTTCACCATCGGCCTGTTGTGCTTTGCGGTGCCGCCAACGCCGCGAAGCCCGTTGATCGTTCCTTTGCTGTGGTGCCTGGTCGGCGCCCAGGCGGCGTTTCTCCTGGGCGTGCAGCCCGACCTTGGCCTGATCGCCGCGGGCGCGGTTGGCGTGGGCCTGTTGGCCACGGCCGGCCGCCAGGTTCGGGCCATCCGATCCTGATCATCCGCAGACCGCTTGCAGACCGGCGCCCGTCTGACCGGGGACCGTCAAGGTGCTGGCCGCCGCCCCCGCACCAACAGCAACCGGGCGGTGAACCCTGCAGATGGGCGTTGGCGCCGGGACCAGCGGCGCTCCAGGGCCAGCCGCAACCGGTCTCGCCGGGCTGGCGCCAGACCTGCGACGTAGGCACCCGCCGGGCCCACGCCGGCCTCCAGGGTGGTCCAGATCTCTGCGGGGGAGTCGAAACGCATCTCCAGGTCGATGGCGCCTTCGACGACATCGGTGAACCCGGTCGATTGCCACAACGTGGCGAGCGCGCCGGGCCAGACGCAATGACCGCGCCCGTTGCCGCTTGGCGCGTGGTTGTCAATGGCAAGGGCCTCTTCCCAGAAGTCCCGGATCAGTTCGAACCGCAGGTCGTCCCAGGTGGCGGCGGCGGCAATGCCGCCGGGGCGAAGCACGCGAAACGCCTCCGCCGCCGCGCGCGTCGGATCGGGCACCAGCATCAGCAAGAGCATCGACACCACCGCATCGAAGTGACCGTTGCCGAAAGGCAGGTCGGTTGCGTCACCTTGCACGAACCGGCATCGCGGCGCAGGCCAGGCAAGGCGGTTGGCCTGCAGGTAGTCGGCGCGCAGGTCGAGCCCGGTGATGGCCGCGGTTGGGCATTGGTCCACCAGCGCCTGGGTGAGTGCACCGGTGCCACAGCCCGCATCGAGCACGCGGCCCGCGCCTTCGATGCCGATGAAGTCGACAAAAGCGGGGGCCGCTTGCCGGCTCCAGCGCCCGATGAGCCGCTCGTAGGCTTCGATGGCTGAAAGGTGCAAAGCCGCTCACCTGCTCAAGACGCCGCGGTGATGCCCGCCGCGCGAATCAGCGGCTGCCAGAGGGCCGCCTCCTGCTCGATGCGGTTGGCCATGCGGGAGGGCTCACCAGCGTGGGGCACGATGGCCAGGGCCGAGAACGCGGCGGCCAGGGAGGGGTCGGCACAGGCCTGCCGCACGTCGGCGGCCAGGCCGTTCAGCACCGCCGACGGTGTGCCGGCGGGTGCGAAGAAACCAAACCACTCGCGCAGCACCACATCGGCAAACCCCTGTTCGGCGAACGTCGGTACCTGGGGTGTGAAGGGACTGCGCTCGCTGCCCGACGTCGCCAGCAGCCGGAGCGTGCCCGATGCGGCGTGCGATCGCAGCAAGCCCTCGGGCAGCACGGTGGCCGTCAGGTTGCCGCCCATCAAGTCGTTCACGGCCGGCGGGCCACCGGCATAGGGAACATGGGTCCACGCAATGCCCGCGCGGCGCGCGAACAGCGCGGCCAGCACGTGCGGCGGTGTGCCCACGCCGGGCGAACCCACGCTGGGCTGCGAACCCGGCGTCCTGGCCCAGTCGACGAAGCTGCTCAGCGATGTGACGGTCGCAGGGACCTTGTTGCCGACGGCCAGCGCCAGGCCCAGTTCGGCCGCGGTCGACACCGGGAGCAAGTCGGCGCGGGCGTCGTAGCCTGGCTGCGCATAGATGGCCGGGTACATGGTGGCGACGGCGCCCGGCGCCAGCAGCAAGGTGGTGCCATCGGCGGGGGCACCACGAAGGCCTTGAATGGCCAACCGCCCGGCCGCGCCCGTGCGGTTCTCGACGAAAACGGCGCGGTTCTCGCGGGCCAGTCTCTCGGCAATGCGCCGCGCCACGAGATCGGGAACGCTGCCTGGTGTGGATCCCACCAGGATGCGCAAGGGGGATTGCGCCGCGGCGCGCCCGGCCATCGCCACCAGGGCAGCGGCGGCTGTGGCGGCCATCAAGCGACGACGGGCAACAAGCGGGATGGAGGTGGTGGGCATGGTGGGCTCTTTCGGGGTGGGTGGAGCGGTTGGTTCGCCGAGGACCCGATTGGCGCACCCACGCGAAACGCTGGGAAGATTCAGAACGAAGCAGTGCGATGCAGAAGGCGCATCACCCAGCGGAACTCAGCGCGGCAGGGGCACGTTGCGTCGAAGCCATGTGTCCTCGTTGCGGCGCTTGGCGATCTGGCCGATCAGGGTGGCGGCGGTGCGGGCAACGGGTGTGGGTGGCGTGTCGGCGCGGGTGTAACTGCCCACCACCAACGGCATCATGGGCTCGTCGAGCGGGATCTCGACCAGGCGCCCGGCGCGGATCCAACCCGCCAGCACGTTGGGTGGCAGCACGGTCACCAGATCGCTTTCCGCCACCATGTCGATCGACACCGAATACGAGCCGCAATGCACGACAGGCGCCGGCGGTGGCAGGCCTTGCTTGCGGTACGACAGGCTGACGATGTCCTCGGTGCTGCCCGGGACCGTCATGGCCAGCCAATGGGCTTGCGCCAGTTCGGCCAGCGTCCGCGCGCCGCACGCCGGGTGCCCGGGGCGCGCGGCCACGCGCATCTGCACCTCGAACAGGGGACGAAAGTGCAACCCGGCGTCGAGGCCCACCCGGGTTCGCTGTGAAATGCCCAGGTCGGCAACATCGTCCCGCACCAGCGGAAGCACGGCGCTCGGTGCCAGCTCCATCACCCGCAACCGGGACGTCGGGTGTTTGACGCGCAGCGCACTGAAGAGCTCTGGCAGCAACAGCGACGCACCCACCGGTGACACGGCCAGGGTCAGCAACTGGCCGTCTTGCGAACGCCCGCGGGCTTCGTCGGCGGCCTTGCGCATTTCGGCGTCGGCCACCCTGGCTCGCGCCAGAAAAGCCGCGCCGACGTCAGTGAGGGCAATGCCGCGAATCGTTCGCTGCACCAGTTGCACGCCGAGATCCTGCTCGAGTTGCTGCAGCCCCCGGGTCAGGGCGGGTTGCGACATGCCGAGCTGTCGCGCTGCGCCGCGGATGCTGCCCGCCTCGACGATGGCAATGAACTGCTCGATCTGGGCCAGTCGCATGGTGGCTCCCTGCAAAGTGATGCGGCGGCGTGATGCCTGGTGTGCATCGATGTGCTCCATTCTGGATCTTCCCCGGCAGGCTGTGCAATGCGCCAATCGGGTCCACGGCGCACCCATGGCGTCGACCCACCAGGAACCCGACATGCTCACCACCACCGCACAGATGCCGTCCCGTGCAGCGCACCCCAGCGTCCGACAGAGCTCCTACCTCACGACATTGACCTGGGCATTCACCCTGTTCAACTCGTTGCGAACCCTGTCGTACCTGCCCACCATGTGGGCCATCTGGGAAAGCGGCGACTCGACCCAGCATTCGTTGTGGACCTGGTTTGTCTGGGTGGGCGCCAACCTGACGATGGCCGCATGGCTGTATGAACAGAACCACCAACGGTTGAACAAAGCGGTCATCGTCAACCTGGGCAACACGGTCATGTGTGCCCTCACCGGCGCATTGATCCTGGCCCATCGAGATGGGCTGTTCTGAATGCCGGCCGGCGAACGGCCCAGGTCAGCCAGCGACAGGCACAGCCTTGCGCGGCCTGGGCACCGCCGGCACGCCGACGGCGATGCAGTTGGCCGGCACATTGCACAGCACCACGGCGTTGGCACCGATCAGCACGTTGTCGCCGATGGTGATGTGGCCAAGCACTTTGGCCCCGGTGCCGATGTCGACGTTGTTGCCGATCACCGGGGCACAGGGATCGTCGGTGCGGGCCAGACCGACGCACACGCCGCTGCGGATGCGGCAGTTGTCGCCGAAGCGGGCGTAGCCGCTGACGATGATGTCACCGTGGTGATCGATGACGAAGTTGCGCCCGACCACGACCTCGCAGGGCAGTTCGATGCCGGTGATGATCTGAATGAACTTGAACGACACCTTGTACAGCGCCGACAGGATCTTGCGCAGCCACACGGGGCGGACTTCGTAGCGCCAACGGCCGAAACGGTAGATCACCATGGCCCAGAAGCCCTGTGCTCCCCAGTTGCCGTTGTAATTCGCCAGGTCGGCACGGATGTTGGCAAAGGCTTGCCTTCTGCCTCGGTCGGAAACCTGCGCCTCGCGCAGCGGCGACGCAGCGGGTGGCAAGCGTTTCAGGGTCATCTTGATGTTCCATGAATGCAGGTGTGGCCCAGCCCGCGTGTCGCGCGAGGGCACACCGGCACGGACTGTGCAAACAAAAAAGGAGCTTCCGGGTCCAGTGGGCGGTCGTCTGTGCGCTGGCCCACATGGAAAGGGAATGGCCCACCCGCGCCCTCTTGCAGCGGGGTGGTCAGACCGGCAGCGTCGTGATTGGCCCGAGACTGGGGTCATGCCGACGCCACCGCCGCTGGTTGCCGCTCAGGTCACTGCCATCCGGGGCGGCACCAGCGCCCTTGCCCCGGTGCGCGCTCCCTTGCCTTTACCGTACCACAGGCCGGTGTCACGACCCGGCGCGGCACCATTGAAGTCAACGACCTCGCCATGAACGCCCGAATGGGCCTTCAGCGCGCCGAAAGGAAGTCGCCCACTTCGAGCAACACCAGCTCGTTGTCGTCGGCCTGGTTGGGTTCGCGGCTGCTGGAGAACGGCAGGTTGTTGTCGTTGCCGACCACGATGTGCCGCGCATCGACCCTGTCGACGTTCTCGATGGTGAAGAAGGGGAAGGTCAGCACGCCGTTGTGCAACGGCTTGCGGGCCAGCCGGTTCGGGTCGGCGATGTTCATCAGGTCGATGTAGCCGATCTTGCGCACGAGGCCGCCCACGTTGGCTTCGCTCAGTTCCACTTTGTACACGCGCTTGAAGCGGGCCAGGTCGTGGAAACAATCGGTGCGTCGGGTGGCCTCGGGGCAGGCCTTGTCGGCCGTGCTTTCACCGTTGTCGCGCTCGATGATCAGGCCCTCGGTCGGGCTGATCATGTTGAAGTCGCCAATCGCATGGTGGTTGGCTTCCAGCACGTACTTCCAGTGGCGGCCCGTCCATTGCTGGGTGGCCACATCGAACTCGAGCACGCGCAGGAACTGCTTGCCGTCGATGGCTTCGGCGGCCTTGGCCGCTTCGTCGTGGAGCGCGCCTTCGAGCAAGGCGTAGAGCTTGCTCCCGTCATTCGAGGCGGCCAGGCCCTCGTAGCCCTTGGAGCGGCGCACCTGGAACTTCATCTCGCCACCCGGCGCACCGGGCGTCGTGACGGCGGGATGGTCGGGCGAGCGCACGACCTTGCCGTCCACCTGCGTCTCGAACACGGCCTG
The DNA here is from genome assembly GCA_943371665.1 of Synechococcus sp. UW140. GTDB lineage: Bacteria > Pseudomonadota > Gammaproteobacteria > Burkholderiales > Burkholderiaceae_C > Hydrogenophaga. The sequence goes on along the minus strand of CALRVR020000007.1, from coordinate 94,374 downwards.
CACCTTGCCGTTCATGTCGGCCTTGATGAGGTAGGGACCGAATTCGTCGCCGATCCAGATCGAGCCGCCGGCCAACTGGAAGCCTTCGAGGTCGAAGTCGGCGCCGGTCAGGTAGCGCTTGCGGGTGCCTTCGTGCACCACACGGAAGGGCACCTTCTTGTCCGGGTCGTGCAGGAACACGGTTTTCAGGCGCGTGAACTGGCCACGCTTGAAGTCGACCTTGTAGTGGTTGAGGTAGAGCGCAAAGTCGGGTGAATTGGCTTTGGCGCCCGCGCCGTTGTCGGTGAGGATCCAGAACGTGCCGTCGGGCATCGTCTTGATGCCCGAGTGGCCCTGGGCAGGCTGGCCTTTTAAGGGCAGCGACACGCCAGTGGGACGGCCGGCCGAGAGACCTTCGACACTGCCGATCTTCTCGACGAGTTTGCCGGTGGTGAATTTGCCGCTGACCTGCAGATCGGCCGGTGCGTCCTTGGGCGCAGGGATGAAGGTCTGCGCGGGCAGCACCGCGTGACCCGCGAGCGTGGCCGGGTAGGCGGACTGGGCCTGGGCGGAAACGCCCGCACCGGCGACAGCCAGGGCGAGCAGTGCATGGGCATGAAACGTCATGGGGTGAGGCTTTCGTCGGTCTGGATGAACACGCGCCCCGGTCGCCGGTTGAAGGGCACCGACCGCGGATTCACTTTGCCGGCTCGGCTTGACGGCAGCGCGATGCTTTGATGACGGCGCGTTGACAGGCTTCAACCGGTCTGCTCGGGTCCGATCATCCACAGCGCCCCCGATCGGCCGTCAAGCCTGCTTGCGCAATGCCCTACCCCTTGCCCGACCGCAAGTACAGGTGCAGCGCCCTCAGATCCACCTCGCTCATCGCCTTGAGCGACTCGAAAGGCATCACCTGCACCGCCGTGCCATCGGGTCGTTTGCCGGTGCGGAACATGGCGATCAGGGCATCGGCGTCGGGGTAGCGGGGCATCACGCTGCCTTCGCCAGGGCTGAGCTTCGAGGCCGGGGGCCAGTCGGGCGGACCACCAGGGATCTTGCCGCCGGCCAGGGTGGCGCCGTGGCAGCCGATGCACATGTGGGCCACGTAGCGGCCGTGCTCCAGGGTGACGCCCTCGGGCACCGGGGTCTGCGGTGGCAGGGTGTGGTCGATGCGTTGGGCGGCGTCCTTGATGACGCCGAACCCGTAGAGGGCCTTGACCGGCACTGGCAGGGTCACCACGGCGCCCTGCCCGGCCTGCGGCGGCAGCGCACGCACGTGGGCCACCAGCGCGGCCAGATCGTCGTCGGTGAAGCGGTTGTAGTCTTCGCTGGGCATGACCATCAGCGCGCGGCCCTGCGGGCTGACGCCGTGGCGGATGGCGCGGACCCAGTCGGCCGGTTGGTAGGCACCCACCACACCGCCGGGGCCGGTGGTGATGTTGGGGCCGGCGATCACCAGCCCATCGTCTTCCACAAAAGTGCGGCCGGCGCCGGTGGCGCCGTGGCAATCCACGCAGCCGCGCGAGGCATACAGGTAGCGCCCGCGCTCCAGCGCGGCCGGGTCGCTGCGGTAGGCCACCGGCTGAACCGGCACGTCCACGCGGCGCTGCATCTTGCGGTCGGCCAGCAGCAGGCCGGTGCCCAGCGCACCTGCGGCCAGCAGCACCAGCGCGGCCAGGCCGATGCCCAGGCCACGCAGCCATTTTCTGTTCTTGTACATACCACCTCCTCGTCGGGGAGGCAGCATTGAATGCGAGCCGGCAGCAACCGTCAACACCCGCTTGGGGGAGGTGACGGATTCAAGCCAGCGCGGCCAGCAGCTGCGCCGTCGACCGCACCCCCAGCTTGCGCAGCAGGCGTGCGCGGTGCATGTCGATGGTGCGGGGGCTCAAACCGAGCAGGCGCGCGATTTCCTTGCTGGTGTGGCCGGCGGCCAGTTGGGCCACCACCTCGCGCTCGCGCGGGCTCAGCAGCGCAGTGACCTGGCCAGAATGGGCAACCCGGTCGAAGGACCACACCGCTTCGCGCGCGGGCGCAGTGGCGTCGGACGACAGGCCGCGCACGCGGCACCAGACCAGCGAGCCATCGGCGCACCGCATGAGGCGTTCGTCCTCGTATCGGCCGCCCTGGCGCATGCGCGGATAACCGCGTTGACCGATGCGCCGGAACTCCTGCCGCGACGGGTACAGCATGGCCATGGACTGGCCCAGCAGGTCGGTCGGCGAGTGGCCGAACATCGCGCAGAAGGCGGCGTTGCAGGCGGCAATGATGCGGTGGCGCGTGACGCACAGGGCCACGGGCGCCAGATCAAAGCCGATCGCGGCGGCGGTGGCCGAAGGGGTGGCCGGGATCGCGGAAATGGGTGCCATGGCGCAAGATTACGGTATTCATACGGTATGGGCAGATGCGCGGCAGCGCGCCATGATGCGGGCCTTGCATCCGTTGCACCCACAGGCACCCCATGTCCCTTGCCCACTTGCTGGCGCGGCAGGCCCGCACCGCACCCGACGCACCGGCGATCTTCAACGGCACTTCAGCCTGGGCCACGCACGCGCAGTGGGCGCAACGCAGCGCGGCGCTGGCGCAGCGGCTTCGGGCGCAGGGGCTGCAGCCGGGCGACCGCTTGGTGGTGTTCATGCGCAACCACCCGCGCTACCTGGAGATTCTGTGGGGCGCCTGGTGGGCAGGTCTGGCGGTGGTGCCGGTGAATGCCAAGCTGCACCCGGCCGAGGTGGAGTGGATCGTGGACAACGCGCAGGCGCGCTGGGCCTTCGTGACGCGCGACGTGGCACCGGTGCCGCTGGCCGGGCTGGAACGGCAGATCGACGCGGAATCGGGCGAGGCCGACGCACTGCTGGCGCCTTTGCCGGACGCCGCCCTGCCCCCGCCCGTTGACAGAGGGCCCGATGACCTGGCCTGGCTGTTCTACACCAGCGGCACCACCGGCCGCCCCAAGGGCGTGATGCTGACGCACCGCAACCTCATGACCATGGGGCTGACCTACTTCGTGGACGTGGACGCGGTGCAATCGCAAGATGCGATCGTGTACGCCGCGCCCATGTCGCACGGTTGCGGCCTGTACGCCATCCCCCACCTCATGGCGGGGGCGCGCCATGTGGTGCCGGCTTCGGGCGGGGTTGAGCCGGCCGAGCTGTTTGCGTTGGGCCAGGCGCTGGGGCCGCTGTCGACCTTTGCGGCGCCCACCATCGTCAAGCGGCTGGTGGACCACGCCGAGGCACAGGGCCTGGGCCCCGACGCCGCGGCGCGCGCGTTCAAGACCATCGTGTACGGCGGCGCGCCCATGTATGTGGCCGACATCCAGCGCGCGCTGCGCGTGATGGGCCCGCGCTTCGTGCAGATTTACGGCCAGGGCGAAACGCCGATGGTGGCCACGGCGCTGTCGCGCGAGCACATTGCAGACAGCGGGCACCCCGACCACGCCGCGCGACTGGCGTCGGTGGGGGTGGCGCAGGCGCCGGTGCAGGTGCGCGTGGCCGGTGCCGACGGCGCCAACCTGCACACCGGCGAGGTCGGCGAGGTGCTGGTGCGCGGCGACACGGTGATGGCCGGCTACTGGCGCAACCCCGAAGCCACTGCTGCCGCCGTGCGCGACGGCTGGCTGTGGACAGGCGACATGGGTTCGATGGACGCGCATGGCTTTCTGACGCTCAAGGACCGCAGCAAGGACCTGCTCATCAGCGGCGGATCGAACATCTACCCGCGCGAGGTGGAAGAAGTGCTGCTGACCGCGCCCGGCGTGGTCGAGGTGGCGGTGGTAGGTGCGCCCGACCCCGAATGGGGCGAAATCGTCGTGGCCTTCGTGGTGACCGTGCCTGGCCCTGATGAGGCCAGTGCCGCCACCCTGGACGCCCATTGCCTGGCGCACATCGCGCGCTTCAAGCGCCCCAAGCGCTACGTGTTCGTGGACGCGCTGCCCAAGAACCACTACGGCAAGGTCCTCAAGACCGAGCTGCGCGCCCGCGCCGCCCACCCGGAGAACACCCGATGACCACTCCCCTGCTGCACGGCAAACGCGCCCTCGTGACCGGATCGGTTCAAGGCATTGGCCTGGCGATTGCCGAAGGCCTGGCGCGCCAGGGCGCGCAGGTGGTGCTGCACGGCCTGCCCGACGCCCGGGCCCACGCCCTCGCGCGCGACCGTCTGGCCGCCATCGGCGCTGGGCCGGTGACGGTCCACGGACACGACCTGTCGGACGCCGGGCAGGTGGCGCAACTCATGGCCGACGTGCTGGCGGGCGGCGCGGTGGACATCCTGGTCAACAACGCAGGCATTCAGCACACGGCCGCGCTGATCGAGATGCCGCGCGAGCGCTGGGACAGCATCCTGGCGATCAACCTGTCGGCCGCCTTCGACACCATGCGCCTGGCGTTGCCGGGCATGCTGGCGCGTGGCTACGGGCGCATCGTCAACATCGCCTCGGTCCACGGCCTGGTGGCATCGGTCAACAAGGCGCCCTACGTGGCGGCCAAGTTCGGGCTGGTGGGCCTCACGCGGGTGGCCGCGCTCGAGGCCGCGCAGGCAGGCAGCCGCGAAAGCGGTGGCGTCACGGCCAACTGCATCTGCCCGGGCTGGACCGAGACCGCCATCATCGAGCCGCAGATCCAGGCGCGGGCCGCGCAGTTCGGCGGTGACCGCGAGGCAGGCATTCGCGACCTGCTGCGCGAGAAGCAGCCCAGCGGCCGCACGTCCACCCCGGACGAGATCGCACGCACCGTGGTGTGGCTGTGCGACCCGGCGGCCCACAACCTGACCGGCACCGCCATTGCGGTGGACGGCGGCTGGACCGCCCAGTGAGCGGCTCGTGTCAGCCGCCCGCGCCAGCGGCCCGGTCCTGAGCCCCCCACCGGAAGAACATCGGGTACACCTTTTCCACCACCGGGCCGTCGAAGTCCCAGGCCAGGCATTGGCCCAGGTGGGCCGGCGGGCGGCCGTCGGCCGGGGGTGCAAAGGAAGCAGACCGCGTCTGGTAGGCGGCGGTGGCCAGGTTGAACAGCAGTTCGCGCAGGTGGGTGCAGCCTTGCACGCCGCCCAGGTGGCGCTGGATGGTGTGGCGCCAGCCGCGGCCCAGCACCTCGCCCACCATGCGTTGCATCGGGGCCATGGCCTGTGGGCAGGGGTCGTGGGGGTGGGCGTCCATGGCCACGGCCACGTCGCGGATGACCATGCTTTCGTCGAAGGTCACGCGCAGGCGCATGTGGTGAACCGGTTCACCGGCTTCCCAGCGGCCTTCGCCTTCGATCTCGAACGGGTGCGGCTTGCTGTCGTGCAGTTCGCCTTCGATGTCCCAAAGGCCGTCGTCGCGCCGGTAACCCTGGTAGGTGACGCGGCGGGTGTGCATGGGGGTGCGGGGGGCGGGTGGGGGCAGTGGCAAGGCGAAGCTCCGGCAGACACGGGAAAACCCTGCATTGTCGGCGTGCGCGGGGCTGGGCGCTGGCACACTGGCGTCAACCGCCGAGGAGCACCGCCATGGGCCACGACCACCCGCATGACCATTCACACGACCATTCACACGACCATTCACACGACCATTCCCACGATAACCCCGACCACGGCCACGACGCCCGCTGGAAGCACGATGGCGTGCGCGTGATTCCGGGCAACCAGCTCGACGGCAACGTGCCGTCCACGCCCGGCATGGACCGCAAGGCGGCGATCAACTTTGCGCGGGTGGGGGCGCAGAAGCTGTGGGCGGGCACGGTCACGATCCACCCCGACGCCAAGACCGGCGCGCACCACCACGGGCACCTGGAGAGCGTGATCTACGTGGTGAAGGGCCGCGCGCGCATGCGCTGGGGCGAACACCTCGAGTTCACCGCCGAGGCCGGCCCGGGCGATTTCATTTACGTACCGCCGTACGTGCCGCACCAGGAAATCAACGCCAGCCCGACCGAGGTGCTGGAATGCGTGCTGTGCCGCAGCGACGGTCAGGCGGTGGCGGTCAACCTCGACATTGAACCGGTGGAGAAACCCGAGCAGGTGCTGTGGGTGGACCCGACGCACCCGACCGGGGGGGTTTGAGGTTTCTTCGGGGGTGTGGGTGGGCGGGGGCTTCGACAGGCTCAGCCCCAACCCTCGACTGGCTCGCCCCGAACGGCGGCGGCCACAATCACTCCCATGCAAGACCTGCGCGCCCTCTCCGCCACCCTGCCCGCCACCGGCCGGCTCGAGGCGATCGTGTTGCGCCCGCAGCGGCGCGCCGATGCGGTGCGGGCGGACGAAGCCGAGGTGGTGGCGCACCGCGGGCTCACAGGTGACCACACCGCCCTGCGGCGCAGTGCCAGGCGGCAGGTGACGCTGCTGCAGGCCGAGCACCTGCCGGTGATCGAGGCGTTGACGGGGCAGGCGGTGCCTCCCGAGCTGCTGCGGCGCAACCTGGTGGTGAGCGGCATCAACCTGCTGGCGGCGCGTTCGCCGTTTGCCGATGTGGTGCTGCACGTGCGGCTGGGCGATCAGGTGGTGATGGAGATCACCGGGCCGTGCGCGCCGTGTTCGCGCATGGAGGAACTGCTGGGACCTGGCGGCTACAACGCCCTGCGCGGGCATGGTGGGGTGACGGCGCGGGTGCTGGTGGGAGGGGTGCTGCGGGTGGGTGATGCGGTGCGGGTGGCGGCGGGCTGATCCCTTCAACAAGCCCAGGACCCGAAGACCTGCGCTCAGTCGCCCTGAAAGCCGCCCGCCCGCAGCGTCACCACCAGCGTGTCGCGCCAGCCGTGGCCGCCCGGTTGTTCGGGTTGGATCGGCGTGGTTTCGTGGATCATGCGCGCGTCGTCGAGCAGCAGCAGGGACCAGGGGTCGCGCAGGGTGAAGCGCTGGCCGTTGGGGCCGGCGGCTTCGAACACGCGGCTTTCGCCCCCCTTGATGGCATGGCGGCCGACCAGGAACACGGCCACCAGATCGACGCCATCGCGGTGGGCGCCTTCGGGCGTGGGCCGGCCGATGCCGTCGGTGGTGTCGATGCGGAAGGGGTGGGCTTCGACGAACCAGGTGTGCGCGCCGCGCAGGGCGGTGGCGGCCTGGCCCAGGCGGCGCAGCAGCGGCGCCCAGGCGGGGGCGGCCACCATGGCCGGGTCCATGGGCTCAAACCAGCGCTGCATGCCGCCGTGCAGCGCGTTGTATTCCACCGGTTGCCAGTGGGCCCGGTGGGGCGACTGGGTGACATCGTCGCCCTGGACCACGAAGCAGCTGTGGCGGCGCAGGCGGTAGCGGCCGCCGTCTTTCAGGTAGGCGTCGGGCACCAGCTGGTTCCAATGCGGCTCCAGGGCGCGCAATTGCGCCAGCGGCACGCCGGCCCAGGCGGCGGTGTCGGCGCCGCCCAGCAAGGCGGCACCGCGTTCGCGCAGGGCGGTGTCCACCGCGTGGGGCGACAAGGTGGGGGGCGAAAACTCGGCAGCGCTCATGCGGCCAAGTGTAGGCGGGCGGATCGGGGTAAGCCCGCATCGGTGGCCATGCCCGGTGGTGGCCCAATGGCACCATGAACGCCGCCGCCGATCCCCGTCCGCCCGAGCCCCACGAACCGCGCGAGCCGTCGGTGTTCGACCTGCCGCTGGCCCACCTGAAGTTCGGCGATCCGCTGCACTGGCTGCGGCTGGGCTGGGCCGATTTCCTGCGCAGCCCGGCCATCGGGCTGTTCTACGGGGTGTGTTTCTTTGCCATGGGCCACGCGCTGCTTTACGTGTTCCAGGCGGCACCGGCCTATGTGCTGGCGCTGTCGGCAGGCTTTCTGCTGATGGGGCCGTTTCTGTGCCTGGGCCTGTACGACGTGAGCCGCGCGCTGGAGCACGGTGAAACCCCGTCGTTGGCGCGCTCGCTGCGCGCGTGGACGCCCACCAAGGGCACCATGGCCATCTTTGCCGGGGTGCTGCTCATTCTGGAAATGCTGTGGGGCCGGGCGTCGCTGGTGGTGTTCGCGGTCACCTTCAACACCATGCCCGACACCGCCAATCTGCTGCGCCAGTTGCTGAGCGGCCAGAACCTTGAATTCCTCATCACCTGGACGGTGGTGGGCGCGGTGTTCGCGGGGCTCATCTTCACCACCAGCGTGGTCAGCATTCCCATGATCCTGGACCGCGGCACCGACGCGATTTCGTCGGGCCTGACCAGCATTCGGGCCTGCCTTCAAAACCCCGGCGTGATGCTGTGGTGGGGTGCGATGATCACCTTGCTGGTGGGATTGGCCATGCTGCCGTGGTTCGTGGGCCTGCTGGTGGCCGGGCCGGTGCTGGGCCACGCCACCTGGCACGCGTACCGCGCCACGGTGGCTCCTCCGGGCGCCGATCAGGCGCCGTAGAACGGGCCGCGGCGTTCGCGCCGGCCCACGGCCGAGCCCAGCAAGGCGGGCTCCACCAGGCCTTCAAACAGCGGCTGCAACGCCATCACGCGAACCATCGCTTCGCGCTCGTCCTGCGTCTGGCACAGCCACTGGTGCAGCGCCGGCCGCAGAAACCACAGGGTCTTGGCCGAATCGGCCACCAGCACGCGGTGCCGCAGCTGTTCGGCTTCCCAGCCCTCGGCAGGGCCCACCAGCGCCAGCATGGATTGGCGCACCCGGGCCAGCCTCAGGGGATCGTCGTCTCGTTTGGGTTCGCCATGAAGGCGTTGGGCTACGGTGTCGAACAGGGTGGAGAAGATGGACTTCACGATGGGCGGCTGTGGATGATCTGTTTCGACAACGCTGGAAACGGAACGCCATTCCGTTCTATACCCTGTATTGTGTATCGAATCGCGTTCATCGGTTGACGTCGACCACCAGTCGCCCGCGGACTTGACCGGCCAGCACCCTCGCCCCGGCCTCGATGGCTTCGCCCAGGCCGATTTCCTGGGTGAGGGCGTCCAGCTTGGCGCGGTCAAGGTGCTCGGCCAGGCCGGCCCAGGCGGCCTCGCGGCGCTTCATGGGCGCCATCACGCTGTCGATGCCGTACAGGGTGACACCGCGCAGGATGAACGGCGCCACGCTGGCGGGCAGGTCCATGCCCTGGGCGAGGCCGCAGGCGGCCACTGCGCCACCGTAGCGGGTGGCGGCGCAGGCGTTGGCCAGGGTGTGGCTGCCCACGGCATCCACCACGCCGATCCAGCGCTCTTTCTGCATCGGTTTGCCGGGCACCGACAGCTCGGCCCGGTCGATCACCGTGGCAGCGCCCAGGCCCTGCAGGTAGCCGGCCTCTTGCGGGCGGCCGGTCGAGGCCACCACCGTGTGCCCCAGCGCCGACAGCAGCGCGATGGCCACGCTGCCCACACCGCCGCCGGCCCCGGTCACCAGCACCTCGCCACTGCCGGGCGCCACGCCGGCGTCGGCCCAGTGTTTTTGCAGCGCCTGCACGCACAGCATGGCGGTGTAGCCCGCGGTGCCGATGGCCATGGCCTGGCGCGGCGTGAAGGCGGCGGGCAGCGGCAGCAGCCAGTCGCCCTTGAGGCGCGCCTTCTGCGCCAGCCCGCCCCAGTGCACCTCGCCCACGCCCCAGCCGTTGAGCAGCACCGCGTCGCCCGCCTTGAAGCGCGGGTGGCTGCTGTCGGTCACGGTGCCGGCCAGGTCGATGCCGGGCACCATGGGAAAGCTGCGCACCACCGGCGACTTGCCGGTGATGGCCAGACCGTCCTTGTAGTTGAGGGTGGAGTACGCCACCGCCACGGTCACGTCGCCGGCGGGCAACTGCGCCTCGTCGATGCGCGCCAGTTCGCAGCGGTAACCGGTTTCAGGCTTGGTGATCAGCAGGCCGTTGAACATTCGGGGGGTCTCCTTGGGGCGGTGAAGCACCCTCGCGCCACAGGCGGGCCATCAGCCACCAGCCGATGAGGGTGTTGGTGAGGGCCAGCATCGCCAGGGCCATGCGCATGGCGGTGGGGGGTTCGTGGATCTGGATGAACAGCACCAGGGCGCTGGAGAGGACCTGGAAGCCGACCACCAGCCAGAAAAGGCCCTTGCGGGGCTGCCAGAGTCGGCGGAACGCGTCGGTCAGCGAAGTCATGCGCCGGATTGTGCCGAGCCGGCCTTTTCCCGCGCCGCCGCACGGGCAGCTTCCTCCTCCTGCAGCCAGCGCCACATGACCTTGCCGCTGCCGCTCTTGGGCAGGGCGTCGACAAACGCGACTTCGCGAGGGGCCTTGTAGACGGCCATGTGCTCGCGGCACCAGGCCAGGATGTCGGCCTCGGTGGTGTGGCCCTTCGCGTCGGCGCGCAGCACCACCACCGCCTTCACGCTTTCGCCGCGGTAGGCGTCCTGCGTGGCGATGACGCAGGCCTCGGCAATGGCGGGGTGCCTGAACATCAGCGCCTCCACCTCGGCCGGCCAGACCTTGAACCCGCTGGCGTTGATCATTCGTTTGAGGCGGTCGGTGATGAAGAAATAACCGTCTTCGTCCACGCGGCCGAGGTCGCCCGAGCGGAAGAAGCGCTTGCCGTCGATCTCGATGAAGGCGGCGGCGGTGGCTTCGGGCCGCTTCCAGTAGCCGTCGAACACCTCGGGCCCGTGGATGACGATTTCGCCCGCCTCGCCCTGCGGCAGTTCGCGCAGGGTGTCGGGGTCGATCACGCGCGCGTCGGTGCTCATGAACGGGATGCCCAGACACTGTTGCTTGGGGTGGTCGGGCGGATTGCTGTGCGACGGCGCGGCGGTTTCGGTGAGGCCATAGCCTTCCACGTAGCGCAGCCCGAACAGATCGAACAGGCGCTGCGCCACCGCTTGCGGCATGGCGGCACCGCCGCCACCGATGTTGACCAGGCTGGACAGGTCGTACTGGTCGAAGCTCGGGCTGGCCAGCAGGTCGATCACCATGGTGGGGATGTTGGTCCAGTGGGTGACGCGCCAGGTGGAAATGAGCCGCCCGGCGAGCTCGCGGTCCCAGCGCGGCATGAGCACGATGGTGCTGCCCTGGTAGATGCCCGCGTGCATGCCGGTGACCATGCCGGTGATGTGGAACAGCGGCACCACCACCAGCGCCACGGTTTCGGGCGTGCTGGTGCCCCACAGGCCGCTGGCCACGGCGTTGTGCATGAGCGAGCGGTGCGGGTGCATGCAGCCCTTGGGGAGGCCGGTGGTGCCACTGGTGTAGGGCAGCACCGCCAGGTCGTCGGGCCCGCGGTTGTGCGCAGGCAGCGGCGCGGTGCAGGCCAGCGCATCGCTCCACGCCGCCACCGAACCGCCTTCGAGCACCGGGGGTTCGTGGCGCGTGCCCAGCCACGGCTGCCATGCCGGGGGCACTTCGGCCTGCGGGCCGATCGCGTCGGCGTAGTGCGTCACCACCAGGTGGCGGAGCCGCTCGCCCGTGGGCACGCCCGCGTTGGCCCTGACCAGCTCGCCCGCCAGATCGGCGGAACAGATGGCGACCCGGGCGTCCGGATCGGTGATGTAGTGGCCGAGTTCGTCGGCCTTGTTCATGGGGTTGACCGGGACCACCACCGCGTTGGCGCGCAGCACGGCGTAGTACGCCACGATCCATTGCGGGCAGTTCTGCATCAGCACGATCACGCGGTCGCCATCGGCCACACCCTGCTGCCGCAGGTGGGCCGCCAGGCGTTCGGCCTGGCCCAGCAATTCGGCGTAGGTGGTCCGCCGGTCGAAGAACACGAGCGCCGGTTTGTCCGGGTAGCGCAGTGCGCTCACCTCGAGGTTGCGCCACATCGACGTGGCGGGCGGGCGAAGCACATGCGGCAGGCGCCTGGGCCAGAAACGGTGGTGCGCCCGAACCTGCGGGTTCGTAGGGTTCATGTCGGCTGTCTCCGGTGTCATGGCGCGCTTCATGGGGCCGGGAGCAAAGGCGCGCCTGACCGCAGCATACGTGCGCTGTCAGCGACCTGTCAGACAACCTTGTCGCCAGGACGACGCGACTGGCATGGAACCTGCACAGGTACTACATCGGCGGGCCGTGGGATCCCGTCGAGCGATAAAGCGATAAATCCTTTGCATGACTTTCCCACGTAAACCCCGATCCCCGGTGCAAAACGCCGGGGCTACAGTGCGCTGCCGCTTGCCCATGCACCGAACGGGTGCTTCGATGAGCCCGGCTCGAAACTTTCACACACCAACGGAGAGACCGATGAAACTGACTTCCCTGAAGCTGACCGCCCTGACCCTGGGCACCGTGGCCGCCCTCGTGGCCGCGCCCGCCCATGCCGGCAAAGACCTCGATGCCGTAAAGAAGCGTGGCGAGCTCAACTGCGGGGTGAACACGGGCCTGCCAGGTTTCTCGGCAGCCGACAGCCAGGGCAAATGGACCGGCATGGACGTGGACGTCTGCCGTGCAGTGGCCGCGGCCGTCCTGGGCAACCCCGACAAGGTGCGCTATGTGCCGCTGACGGCCCAGCAGCGCTTCACCGCCCTGCAGTCCGGCGAAATCGACCTGCTGGCCCGCAACACCACCTGGACCCTCACCCGCGACGCGTCGCTGGGCCTGAACTTCGTCGGCGTGAACTTCTACGACGGCCAGGGTTTCATGGTGCCCAAGAAGCTCAACGTCAAAAGCGCCAAGCAGCTCAAGGGCGCCACGGTCTGCGTGCAATCCGGCACCACCACCGAACTCAACCTGACCGACTACTCGCGGGCCAACAACCTGAACATCAAGCCGGTGGTGTTCGAGAAGCTTGAAGCCGCCGTGGCCGCCTACGCCTCGGGCCGCTGCCAGGCCTACACCACCGACGCCTCGGGCCTGGCGTCCACCCGCGCCAAGGACATGGCCAAGCCCGATGACCACGTGATCCTGCCCGAGCTGATCTCCAAGGAACCCCTTGGCCCGGCCGTTCGCCGCGGTGACGACGAGTTCTTCGCGATCGTCAAGTGGGTGGGCTTTGCCCTGCTCGAAGCCGAAGAGTACGGCGTGACGCAAGCCAACGTGGACCAGCAGAAAGCCAGCAGCACCAACCCCAGCGTCATGCGCCTGCTGGGCATGGGCAACGAAGACACCGGCAAGCTGCTCGGCCTGGACAAGGAATGGGCTTACCGCGCCATCAAGGCGGTGGGCAACTACGGCGAACAGTTCGAGCGCCATGTCGGCCCCAAGACCGCCATCGGCCTGCCGCGCGGCGTGAACAACCTCTGGACCAAGGGCGGCCTGATGTACGCCCCCCCGATCCGCTGATCGTTCTCCCCGGGGCCGCCTGAGGCGGCCCTTTTCCGGTCCACCCGCTGCCCTCCAGCGGGTGGATCGCGTCATGTTCACCTCCGGCGAGGTCCTCGTTGGCCAATTCCGCATCCCCCCCTCCCCGTTCCAGCCGCTGGTCCCTCAACAGCAGGGCAACGCGCGGACTCATCTATCAGGCCGTGGCGCTGTTGCTGCTGGTCCTGGGCCTCTGGTATCTGGCGCACAACACGCAAGTGAACATGCAGGCGCGTGGCATCCAGAGCGGCTTCGACTTCCTGGGCGCCAGCGCCGGTTTCGACATCGGCGAAACCATGGTGGCCTACGACCCCACGCAAAGCTACGGCAAGGCCATCTGGGTCGGCGTGCTCAACACCGTCAAGGTGGCGGTGGCGGGCATCATCCTCACCACCCTGCTGGGCGTGCTGCTCGGCGTGGGGCGCTTCTCGCGCAATGCGCTGGTGCGCGGCCTTTGTTACGGCTATGTCGAGGCGTTCCGCAACGTGCCGCTGCTGCTGCAGCTGCTGATGTGGTACCTGGTCTTCATCGAGATCCTGCCCGCATCCAACGAGGCCATGAGCATTGGTGGCCTGGTGTTCCTGAGCAAAGGCGGCCTGTCGATGCCCTGGCCCACGGCCGGGGTTGGCCATGTCCTGGGTGGGCTGGTCGTCGGCCTGGTCGCCGGCATTCTGTGGCGCCGCCGCATCCAGAGCCGGTTCGAAGCCACTGGCCAGGACGGTGACCGCGTGTGGGCGCCGCTGGCCCTGCTGCTGGTGTTCGCGCTGGTGGGCTGGGTGGTGGCGGGCATGCCGCGCGAGTGGAACGTGCCGGAACAACTGGCCTTCATGGTCGACGGGGGCGTGGCCCTCACGCCCGAATTCCTGGCGCTGCTCATCGGTCTGGTCATGTACACGGCGTCCTTCGTGGCCGAGGTGGTGCGAAGCGGCATCCAGTCGGTGGGGCGCGGACAGGACGAAGCCGCGTCGGCGCTGGGCCTGAACCCGCGCCAGAAAATGCGGCTCGTGATCCTGCCGCAGGCCATGCGCGTGATCATTCCCCCGCTCACCAACCAGTACCTCAACCTCACCAAGAACTCGTCGCTGGCGGTGGTGGTCGGTTACCCCGACGTGGTGTCGATCGCCAACACCACCATCAACCAGAGCGGCCGTGCGGTGGAGTGCATTGCCATCATCATGCTGGTGTACCTGAGCACGTCGCTCACCACCTCGTTGCTCATGAACGAGTACAACCGCCGCATGGCGATCCAGGAGCGGTGATCACCATGACGACCGAATTCCAACCGATCGCACCCCGGCCTTCGCCGGTGAAACTGTCCGGCCCCGTGGTGTGGATGCGGCGCAACCTGTTTGCCGACTGGCGCTCCACCCTGGCGACGCTGCTCTTCGGCGGTCTGCTGCTGTGGGTGCTGCCCGGGCTGCTGCGCTGGATGGTGGGCAGCGCCGTGTTCGCGCCCGACCCTGACGCCTGCCAGGCCGCGCGGGGCGTGGGCGCCTGCTGGGGCGTGATCACCGAAAAGTACCGCGTGATCCTGTTCGGGCGCTACCCCTATGAAGAGCAGTGGCGCCCGCTGGTGGCCACCGTGCTGGTGATCGGCGGCCTGGTGGTGAGCTGCATGCGATTCTTCTGGAAGCGCTGGCTGCTGCTGGTCTGGATCGCCATCCTGGGCGCGTTCTTCACCCTGATGGGCGGTGGCGTGGCGGGCCTGGTTCCGGTGCGCACCGACCAGTGGGGCGGACTGCCGCTGACCATCATGCTGGCCGTGGTGTCGCTGTTCCTGGCCTTCCCGCTGGCGGTGCTGGTGGCGCTGGGGCGGCGGGCCAAGCTGCCCGCCATCCGGACCATCTGCGTGCTCTATGTCGAACTGGTCCGCGGTGTGCCGCTGATTTCGGTGCTGTTCATGGCGTCGTTCATGTTTCCGCTGTTCGTGCCGCAGGGCGTCACGGTGGACGTGCTGGTGCGCGTGATCGCGGGCCTCACACTGTTCATTGCGGCGTACATGGCCGAAACCGTGCGCGGTGGCCTGCAGGCCGTGCCCAAGGGGCAGTTCGAGGCAGCCGATTCGCTGGGCCTGGGCTACTGGCAGACCCAGCGGCTCATCGTGCTGCCGCAGGCGCTGTCGCTGGTGGTGCCCAGCATCATGAACACCTTCATCTCGCTGTTCAAGGACACCTCGCTGGTCACCATCGTCTCGCTCTACGAGCTCACCGGCGCGCTGTCGCTGGCGCTCAACTCCGACGTGCAGTGGCGCCCGTTCAAGCTCGAGGCCTACTTCTTCATCACGCTCATCTACTTCGCCGGCTGCTTTGCCATGTCACGGTACAGCCTGTGGGTCGAAAAACAACTCTCTGCCAGCAAAGCACGCTGAACGCACAACCAGACAGAGCACAACATGACCGAACCCATCATCCGTTTCGACAAGGTCAACAAGTGGTACGGGAACGACTTCCACGTGCTGCGCGACATCGACCTTTCCGTGGCCAAAGGCGAGCGCATCGTGATCTGCGGGCCTTCGGGCTCCGGCAAGTCCACGCTGATCCGCTGCATCAACCGGCTCGAGGAACACCAGCAAGGCACGCTGTCGGTCGATGGCATTGAACTCACCGACGACGTGAAGGCCATCGACCAGGTTCGCAAGAACGTGGGCATGGTGTTCCAGCAGTTCAACCTGTTCCCGCACCTCACGGTGCTGGAGAACCTGACGCTGTCGCCCATGTGGGTGGGCAAGATGCCCAAGAAGGAAGCCGAGGAACGCGCCATGCAGCAGCTGCAGCGCGTGCGGATTGCCGAGCAGGCCGGCAAGTACCCGCTTCAGTTGTCGGGCGGCCAGCAGCAGCGCGTGGCCATTGCGCGCGCGCTGTGCCTCACGCCCAAGATCATGCTGTTCGACGAGCCCACCTCGGCCCTCGACCCCGAAATGATCAAGGAAGTGCTCGACGTGATGATCGAGCTGGCCAACATGGGCATCACCATGCTGTGCGTGACCCACGAAATGGGCTTTGCCAAGGCCGTGGCCGACCGCGTGATCTTCATGGACCAGGGCCAGATCGTCGAGCAGAACACGCCTGAGGCGTTCTTCAACAACCCGCAGAACGAACGCAGCAAGGATTTCCTGTCCAAGATCCTGGGCCATTGATCCGCCGTCGCCCGCCTGGCGGCAGATACATTCCCTGACTTGAGTCGGTCACCCGGGCCCGTGCAAAATGCGCGCGGCCGACCGGAGACCGCCCATGACGACAAACGACCGCCCACCCGTGCAGCGCCTGACCTGGCTGCGTTGGGGCTGCACCACCGCGGTGGGACTGTCGCTGTGGTGTTCGGGCGCGGCGCTGGCGTTCGACCTGCAGGGGCACCGGGGCGCCCGCGGCCTGGCGCCCGAAAACACGCTGGCCGGCTTCGAGCGGGCGCTGGCCATCGGCGTGACCACCCTCGAGCTGGACGTGGTGCTCAGCGCCGAGGGTGTGCCCGTGGTGTCGCACGACACGGCGCCCAACCCCGACATCACGCGCGACGCGGAGGGCCGTTGGCTGCAGGCGCGTGGCGAACCGTTCGTTCGCCGACCCCTGAACGACATCATGGCGCTTGATGTCGGGCGCATCCACCCCGCCAGCCGTTACGCGCGCACGTTCGCCGAACAGGCGCCCGTGGACGGCGAGCGCATTCCCACCCTGGCGGCCGTGTTCGAGCGCGTCAGGCGCCTCGGCGCAGAGCACGTGCGGTTCAACATCGAGACCAAGCTCAACCCGGTGCAGCCCGACGCCTCGCCGGACCCGGAGGCGTTTGCGCGCGCCGTGATCGATGTGGTGCGCAGCCACGGGCTGGCGCGGCGCGCCACCATCCAGAGCTTTGACTGGCGCACCCTGCAGGCGGTGCAGCGCCTGGCGCCCGAGATCGGGGTGGTGCACCTGACGGCACAGCAGGAAGGCTTCGACACCCTGGCCGACGGACGCTGGACCGGGGGTCTTCGACTGGCGTCCGCCGGCGACGCGCCAGGCCTGGTGGCTGCAGCCGGCGGCAAGGTGTGGTCGCCGAACCACCGCGATGTGAGCCAGCACCTGCTCGAGCGCGCCAGGTCGCTGGGCTTGCGCACCATTCCCTGGACGGTGAATGACGTGCCCGACATGGAGCGGCTGATCGACTGGGGCGTGGACGGCCTGATCACCGACCGACCCGACCGGCTGCGCGATGTGATGCGGCAGCGCGGGATGGCGCTGCCCCCCACCGTGGTGCCGGCGTTGGCCGCCACCGAACGGACCGCGAGCTGAGCATGGGCACCGAGTTGTTGCGGGTGGCCAGGGAGACGGTGGAATCGCTGCGGAACGGCCGCATCGGCGGCCAGCAGGCGTCACGGCAGCTTCGTGAGCAACAGGCGCTGCTGGACGCCCTGCCGCCGCGTTTTGCCGAGGTGCTGCACGCGTTGCTCGACCGGCTTGAGTCGAGCGCGCTGTTCGAGGGCGAGAGCTGCTCGTTCAGCCAGCGTGAACTTCACGACCACCTGGACAGCTGGCTGGCCCAGGCCGAACGCCGCCTGGTTCAGGCTCCGCCGGGCGCTGCCGCCGGATAGCCGGCGCCCGCCGGGGCCTTCGGACGGATGTCCGGGAACTTGCCGCCCCTTGCCCCTATCATCCGGCCCATGCGCGTGTTCCTGATCGCCCTCGTGATCGCCCTGCTGCCCCTGCGCGGCTGGGTGGGCGATGCCATGGCCGTGTCCATGGCGGCCAGCGCCATGCCGACCGCGTCCGCGGCCGAGACCCCCTGCCCCCACGCGGCCACCGGCGGGCAGCCGCACCACGTCGCTGACGCGCCCGTCGCCGCTCCGGCTCATGACCACGCCGGGTCGGACACTGCCGCGCCGGCGCACGACGCCAGCCACCACGGTCACCTCGTGTGCGACGTGTGCAACGGACCCGCTCTCCACACGCCCGTCGCCGTGGTGCCAGCGGGTCACTTCAGCCACGGTGTGCACATCGAGCGCGCCGAGCGCTTTGCCAGCCTGGCCCCGCGCCACGCCCACAAACCGCCCATCGCCTGAGCTTTCGCACCACAGGTGCGTCTGCGCGCAGCCCCGCTGGCACGCAGACGCCGGTTCGACGCTTCAGGAGATCTGCATGAAACCCCTTCAAAGGTCGGCGCTGCGCTGGATGGCGCCGGCGCTGATCGTGGCCCTGGCCTCGCCGGCCTGGTCCGCGGACGGCTCGCTCGCGGACGCGCTGCGCGCGGCCGATCCGTCCACCCCCTCCACCACCGCGCCACTGGCGCTCCCCGACCCCCAGCGCCTGGACGTGCCGGACCTGCCGGCCGACCTGGAACGCGCCCGTGAAATCTGGCGCGAAGCCAACCGGCGGGTGGCCGAGTTCCCGCGCGGGCACGTCGACCTGCTGCGCTGGGAGGCCACCAACACGGCACCCGCCGCGGCCAGTTCACCGGCCCGGCCCGCCGCCTCCGCCGAGCCTCTGGGACTCGCCGAGACCCTGCGCCTTTCGCTGCGTGAACGGCCCGACCTGTTCACCCATCCCGACATGAACGCGCTGGACCGGCAGCGGGTGAAGGTGGCCTATGCCGACCACGTGCGCGAGTTGCAGCACGCATGGATCGACGCCGTGGCCATGCGCGAGCGTGCCCGCCTGGCCGATGCGGTGCTCGACGCCAGCCGCACCGGCAGTGAACTGGGCCGCCGCATGGTGCGGGCCGGCAACTGGCCCCAGGCCCGGCTGATGCAGGAGCAACTGATCGAGTCCGGCGCCTGGCAGGCACGCGCAGACGCCGAGGTGGCGGCCCGCGCGGCCGTGCTCCAGCTCGCGGGCATGCTGGGCATCTGGCACACCGAAGGCGTGCTCGCGCTGGAACAGCGCCTGCCCAAAGCGCTGCCCGCACCCCCAACCCAGGTAAGGCCTGGCGAAGGGCTGCAGGCGTCCGGCATCGAAGCCGCGGTCGTCAACACCGACGCCGCGCTGGCGCTGGAGCGCGAGGCCGCACGCCGCGCGTTCGGCGCTTTGCCATCGGGCCGGTGGGACGCCTGGACCCGCGCGCGCGACGCCGCCCTGCAGGCCCTGCCCGACCCCGGTGCTGCCGGAATGGTCCCACCCCACATCGATGACCTGAGCCTGGTGCGCGAGCACCGCCTGCGCGAAGCCGATGAAATGCGCGCCAAGGTGGTCCGCATGGCCGGAGAACGCCGCGCGGGCGCCCGGGCCGCCTGGGACCAGTTGCGGGCCCGGCACGCCAGCGCGCAGCACGCCGAGCAAGTGGTCGGCAAACTGAAAGACAGCCTGCAGCAGGAAACGCTGCTTCGCTACAACGGCATGCTGGAGAGCACCTGGCAATTGCTGGGCCGGGCGCGCGAGCGCACCGCCGCACTCGATGCATCGCTGCTGGCGCGGCGCGATTTCTGGCGCGCCCAGGCCACCTGGCAATCGGTGCTGGCGGGTGCTTCCTTCAAGCCCGAGGCCGCTTCGGCCACCCCCGGCACGGCCGGCGAATCCGACGCCGGAGGACACTGACATGAACCTGCAACGACGACACTTTTTTGCGGGCGCCGCCACCGCCGTGGCCGCCGCGAGCGTGAGCCGCGTGGCCCTGGCCGCGCTGCCCGAGGCCGTGCAACAGACCTCGGCCGACACCGCCGGTCCCTGGACCCCGCCCGGCGTGACCGGTGCCGGGCGGCCCTACAACCCGGTGGTCACGCTCAATGGCTGGACACTGCCCTGGCGCATGAACAACGGCGTGAAGGAATTCCACCTGGTGGCCGAGCCGGTGGTGCGCGAGATGGCACCGGGCTTCAACGTCAACATGTGGGGCTACAACGGCCAGAGCCCCGGGCCGACGATCGAGGTGGTCGAGGGCGACCAGGTCCGCATCTTCGTGACCAACCGGCTCCCCGAGCACACCACCATCCACTGGCACGGCCAGCGCCTGCCCAACGGCATGGACGGTGTGGGCGGCCTGAACCAGCCGCAGATTCCCGCAGGCAAGACCTTTGTCTACGAGTTCACCGCGCGCCGGCCCGGCACCTTCATGTACCACCCGCACGCCGACGAGATGGTGCAGATGGCCATGGGCATGATGGGCTTCTGGGTGACCCACCCCAAGGGAAAGCACCCGCTGATCGAAGACGTGCAGCGCGACTACTGTTTCCTGCTCAACGCGTTCGATGTGCAGCCCGGCAGCATGACGCCGCAGGTCAACACCATGCTCGAGCAGAACATCTGGTCGTGGAACAGCCGCGTGTTCCCGGGCATCACGCCGCTGGTGGCGCGGCTGGGCGACCGGGTGCGCGTGCGGGTGGGCAACCTGACCATGACCAACCACCCGATCCACATCCATGGCATCGAGTTCGAGGTGACCGGCACCGACGGAGGCCCCACGCCCAAGGGGTCCCGCTGGCCCGAGGTGACGGCCGACGTGGCGGTGGGCCAGATGCGCCAGCTCGAGTTCATTGCCGACGAACCCGGCGACTGGGCCATGCACTGCCACAAGAGCCACCACACCATGGGCGCCATGGGCCACGGCGTGCCCACCATGATCGGCGTGGACCACCGCGGCCTGGTGGCCCCGCTGCAACGCGCCGCACCCGACTACATGGTGATGGGCGAGCGCGGCATGGCCGACATGGGCGAGATGCAGATGGAGCTGCCGGCCAACACCTTCCCCATGATGACCGGCACCGGGCCCTACGGCCCGATCGAGATGGGCGGCATGTTCACCACGCTCAAGGTGCGCGCCGACCAGCCCCCCGGCGACTACCGCGACCCGGGCAACTACGCCATGCCCCCGGGCACGCAGGCACGGCCGGTCGACACCGGCGCCGCGCCGGTCGCGCAGCGACCCGCCGCCACCCCCACCCAACCCGCCGGTGCCAGCGCGCGCAAGCCCGCCGCCGGGCACCACAACCACTGAAAGGACACCCATGCAGACCTTGCGACGACACCTCATGGCGCTGCCGCTGCTGGCGGTGCTGCCCCGGGCCTTTGCCCACGGCGATAAGCCCCACCACGCCGGCCCCGTGGTGAAGGAACAGAAACCCTGGGGCATCGCCGGCGACGCGAAGAACGTGCGGCGAACCATCACCATCCGCATGACCGACGACATGAAGCTCTCGCCCAGCCGCTTCGAAGTGCGCGAAGGCGAGACGGTGCGACTGCGGGCGGTCAACGCGGGCGCGGTCATGCACGAAATCGTGATCGGCACGCCCGAGGAACTGGCCGAGCACGCGGCGCTCATGAAGAAGTTTCCCGCCATGCAGCACGATGAGCCCTACATGGCCCATGTGCCGCCTGGAAAACAGGGCGACATCGTGTGGCTGTTCAACCGGCCGGGCGACTTCGAGTTCGCCTGCCTGATCGCCGGCCACTTCGAGGCCGGCATGCGCGGTACGCTGCGCGTGACACCGAAAGGATGAAACCCATGAACCAGAACGCAACCCTTTCCCGCCGCCAGTGGCTGCTGGCCGCCACCGCAATGGCGCTGCCGTTCGCGGCACAGGCACAGGCACAGGCCAGGCCCCTGCCGGTGCTGCAGGTCTGGAAAGACCCCAACTGCGGCTGCTGCAATGACTGGGTGGCCTATCTGAAGGCCGATGGCTTCACGGTGCAGACCTTCGACACCGGCAACACCACGATGCGCCGCCGCCTGGGCCTGCCCGAGCAGTTTGCGTCGTGCCACACCGGGTTGATCGGCGGCTATGTCATCGAAGGCCATGTGAACGCCCGCGAGATCCGCCGCCTGCTGACCGAGAAGCCCCAGGCACTGGGCCTGGCGGTGCCGGGCATGCCGGTGGGCAGCCCGGGCATGGACGGACCGGACTACGGCAACCGGCGCGACCCCTACGACGTGCTGCTGGTGCAGCGCGACGGCACCTCACGCGTGTACCAATCGTATTTCCGCGGCTGACCGCGGCAGGAGTTCCCATGAAAACACGTGCCATCGCCAGCCTGCTGCTGGCCACCGCCTTCGCGTCGCCTGCGTTCGCCAGCGACCTGCCCCAGGCCGACGCCGAGGTCCGCCGCGTCAACACCGCCGGCCAGGAAGTCACCCTGCGCCACGGCGACATCAAGAACCTGGACATGCCCCCCATGACCATGGTGTTCAAGGTGAAGGACGCCGCCCTGCTGCAGAAGGTCAAGCCCGGCGACAAGGTGAAGTTCACGGCCGACAAGGTCAACGGCGCCTACACCGTGATGAGCCTTGAACCAGCGCCTTGACGTAGATCAAGGTTTAAACCTGTTGTTTGTAGGGTTTTTCCTCCACTGATGCGCCCTTCATCGGTGCGCGCAGCGGCCGATACTTTTGTCACCAAGGTGTCACACCGGCACCCGGACCAAAGGAGTCGGCCATGCGAGTCAACCAGCCCGTCACCCAGCAGGAATTCGTCATCCCGGACGGGGTCACCCTCGTCTCGACCACCGACCTCAACAGCCACATCACCTACTGCAACCCGGCGTTCATCGCCGTCAGCGGGTACAGCCGCGAAGAGCTGGTGGGGCAGCCGCACAACCTGGTGCGCCACCCCGACATGCCGCCCGAGGCGTTTCGGGACATGTGGGCCACCCTGAAAAGTGGCTCACCGTGGTCGGCGCTGGTGAAGAACCGCCGCAAGAACGGCGACCACTACTGGGTGATGGCCAACGCCACGCCGATCGTGAGCAACGGCCAGCCGGTCGGGTTCATGTCGGTTCGCACCAAACCCACCCGAGAGCAGGTCCAGGCCGCCGAGGCCCTGTACGCCCAGATGCGGACCGAGCGCGAGCGAGGTGTGGCCACGGTGGCCCTGAATCAGGGACGCGTGGTGCGCACCGGCTGGCGCGGAACGCTTCAAGACCTGTTCAGGATGACGCTGGGGCGCGCGATCGGCGCCACCTGCCTGGGCCTGGCGGCGGCTGGCATGGTCATCGGCGAAATCGGCGCCTCGCTGGGCACCGCCGCACACCTGGCGATGGGTGTGCCGCTGCTCGGGGCGGCGCTGGTGGCGTCATGGTTGCTGCGGCGTCAGACGCTGCAACCGCTGCACGATGCCATCCGGTTTGCCAACACCATGGCGGCTGGCGACCTGACCGCGCGCTACCGCAGTCAGGGCTGCGCCGAATTCGCCGACCTCGCCAAGGCGCTGAACCAGCTCAACGTGAACCTGCGCGCCGTGGTGGCTGACGTGCGCCACGAAGTCGAGGGCGTGCAGGTGGCCAGCCAGCAGATCGCCAGCGGCAACCAGGACCTGTCGTCGCGCACCGAGGCGCAGGCCAGCAACCTCGAGCAGACCGCGGCGTCGATGGACCAGATGACCAGCACGGTGGCGCAGAGCGCCAGCACGGCCAGCGAGGCGGCCAATCTTGCGCAGCGGGCCGCGGTGGTGGCACGGGAGGGCAACGCTGCGATGGGCCAGGTGGTCAGCACCATGGACGACATCAGCCGCAGCTCGGCCCGCATCGGCGAGATCATCCAGGTGATCGACGGCATTTCGTTCCAGACCAACATCCTGGCGCTCAACGCCGCGGTGGAAGCCGCGCGCGCGGGCGAACAGGGCCGCGGCTTCGCGGTGGTGGCGGGCGAGGTGCGCAACCTGGCGCAGCGCACGCTGGACGCCGCCAAGGAGATCAAGACGCTGATCGACGAGTCGACCAGCAAGGTGCAGCACGGCAGCGCCCTGGTGCACGGCACCGGACAGACCATGGCCAGCGTGGTCAGCGCGGTGGAGCAGGTGAATGCGCTGATCGGCGACATCACGCACGCCACCAAGGAGCAGTCCAGCGGCATCTCGCAGATCAACCAGGCGGTGGGCCAGCTCGACTCGGTCACCCAGCAGAATTCGGCCATGGTCGAGGAACTGGCCGCGGCGGCGAGTTCGCTGCAGAGCCAGGCGCAGGTGGTGAACGAAGCGGTGAAGGTGTTCCGCCTGAAGTCCTGAGCCCTCCCCCGGCGGCTGTAACGCCCGGCAACGCCGGGCGTTTTTCATGGCGCCCATGCTATGTTTGCGGCACCATGCCGAAGACCCTGCGCTACACCCTGATCTCGCTCAAGGAAATGCTGCTCTCGGGCAGCCCCATCGTGCTGATCACCATCGCACTGATCGGCCTCACCTGGTGGTGGCTCAACCCCAACCCGCCCAAGAAGGTGGTGCTGGCCACCGGCCCCGAACAGAGCGCCTACGACGCCTTCGGCCAGCGCTACGCCGAAGCACTCAAGCGCTACGGCATCACCGTGGAACTCGTTCGCACCGAGGGTTCGTCGGACAACCTGGAGCGGCTGCGCCGCGGCGAGGTCGACCTGGGCTTCGTGCAGGGCGGCACGGCCGACATCGGCTACGACGACGACGAAAGCATCGTCTCGCTGGGCAGCCTGTTCGTGGAGCCGCTCTGGCTGTTCTACCGCGAAGACGCCGCCAAGCGCCGCAACAAGGCCGGCACGCTCGGCAACCTGGCCGACCTGGAAGGCTGGCGCGTGAACGTGGGCACGCCGGGCAGTGGTGTGCCGCGGCTGTTCAACACCCTGCTCGAGGTCAACCGCATCGAGCCGCGCGAAATCGTGCTGAGCCAGCTTGAACAGACCCCCGCCACGGTGGCGTTCCTGGACGGCCAGCTCGACGCGCTGGTGTTCGCGTCGGCGCCCGAGTCGCTGATCGTGCAGATGTTGCTGCAGACGCCGGGCGTGAAGCTGCTCGACTTTGCGCAGAGCGACGCCTATTCGCGCCGCTTCGGTTACCTCACGCCGGTGACCATGCCCCAAGGCATGGTCGACCTGGCCAACAACGTGCCGCCGCGCGACGTGCGGCTGGTGGCGTCCACCACCGGCCTGCTGGCCCGCGCGGGCACCCACCCGGCGGTGCTGCAGCTGTTCTCGCAGACGGCGATCGACATGCACGGCGGCGCAGGCTGGTTCAACCGGGCGCGTGAATACCCCAACCTGGAACACAGCGAACTGCCGATCGCGCCCGAAGCCGAGCGTGCGCTCAAAGGTGGTCTGCCGTTTCTTCAGCGCTACCTGCCGTTCTGGCTGGCCAATGTGATCGAACGCATGTGGCTGGCCATGGGCCTGATCATTGCGCTGGCGCTGCCGCTCTCGCGCATCGTGCCGCCGCTCTACACCTTCCGCATCCGCTCGCGCGTGTTCCGCTGGTACGCCGAACTGCGCGACATCGAACACCGGCACGAGGACGGCGAAGCCAGCGCCGACGAACTGCTGGAACAGCTCGAAGCCATGGAGCACAAGGTGGAAAAGGTGGTGGTACCGCTCTCCTACACCGACGAGCTCTATGCATTGAGGGGCAACATCCACCTGGTGCGGAAGAAACTCCTGCGCAAACTCGCCACGCCCGCTTCCAACGCCTCAACCACTGCCCCTGCGTGAGGCCGGTGGGCGCAACGAGGGTCAACGATCCGCCGCCGGGCCGCCCCAAGGCGGATCAGCCCCCTCGGGGCAGCGACCCGCGCAGCGGCGGAGCGTGGGGGGGTCAACGATCCGCCGCCGGGCCGCCCCAAGGCGGATCAGCCCCCTTGGGGGCAGCGACCCGCGCAGCGGCGGAGCGTGGGGGGGTCAGTTCTTCCCGGAGTTCCTCAGCGCCTGCTGGGCCACGGCGTCGAGCGCCTCGTCGACCACGCTGTGGTCGGCGACCACGCGAAGCTTGCCCTGCTCGATCAGGCGGTCCACGCCGCGGCGCGTCATGGACAGCGAGCGGCCGGCGGCCGTGCCGAACAGGAACAGGGTGCCGTGAGGGCTGGCCCAGGTCAGCTGGACACGAATGGTCTGTCCATCCTGCACCAGGTCCAGCCAGCCGCCCACCTTGAGCGAGGTCGCGTCGCGCAACGCCATCTCGGCCTTGATCTCAACCCAGTCGCGCTGCATGGGCTGCGTGTTCATGAACGCCGGCTGCGTGGTCTCGGGCAGTGAGTCGTCGTAGAAGTTGGTGTCACGGGCTTCCTGGTGGCGCATCCAGGGGGCATCGTCGGCGGCGCTGAACACGCTGATGTCGGGGTCGGCGGCCTGGGTGGGGCGTTCGGTGCGCTGTGTCTTGTAGGCGGCCTCGTGCAGGCCCATGAGCGTCTGGAAGAAGGCCTCGACCTTGTCGCGCGGGTATTCGATCGAATCGAGTCCTTCGCGCAGGGTGCGCAACACCGGCGGAATCACCTTCACCAGGCGCGGCCGGTTCTGGCTCGCCAACGCGAGCTGGCTCGACCACAACAGGTCGGTCAGGATGTCCACATACCGTTTGGCCAGCGAATCGCCCGACAGCAAAGGCGGTTGGTCGGCTTCGTCGATGCGCGCCTTGGCCACCACCTGTGCCCACACCCCGGTGAGAAACCGGCGCACCGGACCGGG
Organism: Synechococcus sp. UW140; assembly: GCA_943371665.1. Taxonomy (GTDB): domain Bacteria; phylum Pseudomonadota; class Gammaproteobacteria; order Burkholderiales; family Burkholderiaceae_C; genus Hydrogenophaga. The sequence continues at coordinate 67,984 of CALRVR020000007.1, read as the reverse complement.
CGCCTTGGGGTAGTCGGGCCGGGTGCGAAACTCCTCGGCCACTTTTTCGGCCAGCAGTTGCCGTTGCTCGACGCGAACCAGCGTCTGCACCGCGCGGCCGCGGGCTTCGATCTCCCGCTTGGGAATGGCCTGGTCCTGGGCATGGCGAACCCGTTCCAGCACGGACGGGAATCGATCGGCCAGGGCCTGGCTGCCGGGTCGGCGCAGTTCGTTGATGACCTGCCGCAGCTCGGCCATGAAGGCGGAGAAGCCTTCATCCTGCTCGCTGGTGAACGCCAGGCTTCGTGCGGTGAGGTTGTCGAGCAGGCGCCGCGCGGGGTTGTTGCGATCGGCGAAGAACCGGGGTTCGGTGCGCGCCAGTTCAAGCAGGGCGGGCTTCATGTCCTGGAGCTGGTAGCGAACCGGCTTGAGCAGGCGCTGGTCGCTGGAGATGCGCTGCATGAGCAGGCTGACCACCTCGGCCGCCAGCGACCGGGTCATGTCGTCGCCCGCCTTGTGTGCGCCGCCCACCTCTTCGCTGCCCACCAGCAGCTGGTGCAGGTGATCGAGCGTGAGCAGTGCGGCCCGCTCGGACAGGGGCTCGTCCAGCAGGTCCTCGGTGCCGGGTTCTTCGTCGGCCATCGCGCGCGATTCGGGTGCGGTGATCACGGCATAGCCGGCGGGCTGCACTCCCTGACTGGTCAGGAACAGGGACAACTGCGTGTAAAGCCCGGCGAGCGCTTCGCCCAAGGGCTTGGCTCCAGCCTGCAGACAGCGCGCGCGAATGGCGGGCGCGATCTGCAGCGCCTTGAGTGCCTCGGTCAGGGTTTCGACGAACGCCGTGACGTTCAAGGGGTTGGCCTCGGCGCTGACGACCCGGAAGCCCTGGGCAGAGGACAGCAGTGCGGTGAACTCGATGAAAGGGTCTTCGGCGACCATCGAGGCGACCTGCTGGACGCGCGCCACCTCGACCTTCTCGTGCACTTGCTCGTCGCCCATCAGCTCCAGCTCGTCCAGGCTCAGCGAGGTCTTGCGGGGCAGCCCCATGAGATCGGTGGGCGCGTCTTCCAGTCGCTCGGCCAGCGCCGACAGCCAATGCCGGGCCACGGCCTCCCGCTGGCGCTGCAGGGCGGTGTAGGCGTCGATCAGCGCATTGCGCTCGTGGTACTGGGTGGCCATGGCGTCGCGCTCGCGCAGGAGCGTCTGCACGCGATCCAGCCAGGAAGGAATCCACTGCCGGGTCAGCTCGAGGGCTTGGGCCAGGCAAGGTTCGAAAGCCGGGAGGGGAGCGTTGGGCATGCGTCAGTTTGGCGGGAAAGCGCCGGTTCGCAAACATTCTGCCCCGCTGGCATCCGGGACAAAGCCCGAAGTCACCACCTTTTACCGCCCTGTTCAGTCCTTTGCCAGCAGTTGCCGCCAACCGTCCGGACCCAGGCGGCGCAGGGTTTCGACGTTGCGGGCCACGATCGCATCGGCATCGCCCCCCTCGCTGGACACCGCGCGCTCCACGCTGTCTTCGCGCAACAGGTGGAGCGTTGGAAACGGCGACCGGTTGGTGGCATTGGTGATGTCATCCGGCTCGACGCCGTCGAAACACCAGTCCGGGTGGAAGGCCGCCACCTGGATGACGCCCTCCAGGTCGTGCTCGGCCACCACGTCGTCGACCACACCCAGAAAGTCGTTGAAGACGAAAAAGTCAGGAAAGAGCGTCGGGTGCACCAGCAGGGTGGTGTCGATCTCATCGGCCGGCGTGGTGGCCAGCAGGTCGAGTTCGCGGTCGAGATCGTCCAGCAACCCGTCCACGTGGCGCGCCGTGCTCACGACGATGCGCACCTGGTTCTTCACCCACACCGCGCGCGCGAACGGGCACAGGTTGAGGCCGATCACGGCCTTCTCGACCCAGTGCCGCGTCGCGGCCAGAACGGCGTCGTGGTTCATGGGGCAGGTTTCGCCGCCGGGCCGCCCCAAGGCGAAACGCACCCCCTCGGGGCTGAGCCCTGCGGCTCCATGCCTGCCTGCGCAGGCATGGACGGGCGAAGAGGCGCTGACTCTGGCAGCGCCGCGGCCTGCAAGGCCTCGCAACCCGCGCAGCGGCGGAGCGTGGGGACCAACGGTTTCGCCGCCGGGCCGCCCCAAGGCGAAACGCACCCCCTCGGGGGGCAGCGACCCGCGCAGCGGCGGAGCGTGGGGGCCAGTTTCACGCCAAGCTCTTGAACCTCGGCCGCTTGGGTGCGGCGCCTTCTTCGCCCAGGCGCTTCTTCTTGTCGGCTTCGTATTCCTGGTAGTTGCCGTTGAAGAAGGTCCACTGGCTGTCGTTTTCGGCGGCCAGGATGTGGGTGCAGATGCGGTCGAGGAACCAGCGGTCGTGGCTGATCACCAGCGCCGAGCCGGCGAACTCCAGCAAGGCCTCTTCGAGCGCGCGCAGGGTTTCCACGTCGAGGTCGTTGGAGGGTTCGTCGAGCAGCAGCACGTTGCCGCCCTCGGCCAGCATCTTGGCCAGGTGCAGCCGGCCGCGTTCGCCACCCGACAGGTTCTTCACCAGCTTCTGCTGGTCGCCGCCTGAAAAGTTGAAGCGGCCGCAGTATGCGCGGCTGGGCATCTGGAACTTGCCCACGGTGATCATGTCGAGCCCGCCCGAGACGTCCTGCCAGACGGTCTTTTCGCCCTCGAGGCCTTCGCGGGTCTGGTCGACCGCGGCGATCTTCACGGTCTGACCGATCTTGACCTCGCCGCTGTCGGGCTGCTCCTTGCCGGTGATCAGCTTGAACAGCGTGGACTTGCCCGCGCCGTTGGGACCGATGATGCCGACGATGGCGCCCGGCGGCACCGAGAAACTCAGGTTGTCGATCAGCAGCCGGTCGCCGAAGCTCTTGCTGACGTTCTTGAACTCGATGACTTCATTGCCCAGGCGATCGGCCACCGGAATGAAGATCTCGTTGGTCTCGTTGCGCTTCTGGTATTCGACGTCGCTCAGTTCCTCGAAGCGGGCCAGTCGCGCCTTGCTCTTGGCCTGACGGCCCTTGGCGTTGGACCGAACCCACTTGAGTTCTTCCTTCATCGCCTTCATGCGGGCGTCTTCGGTGCGTTGTTCCTGCTCCAGCCGGGCTTCCTTCTGCTCCAGCCAGGTGGAGTAGTTGCCCTTGTAGGGAATGCCGTGGCCGCGGTCGAGTTCGAGAATCCACTCGGCGGCGTTGTCCAGGAAGTAGCGGTCGTGGGTGATGGCCACCACGGTGCCCGAGAAGCGCTGCAGGAAGTGCTCGAGCCATTCCACCGACTCGGCGTCCAGGTGGTTGGTGGGTTCGTCGAGCAGCAGCATGTCGGGCTTGGACAGCAGCATGCAGCACAGGGCCACGCGGCGCTTCTCACCGCCGGACAGCAGGCCGATCTTTGCGTCCCAGGGCGGCAGGCGCAGCGCGTCGGCGGCGATCTCGAGCTGGTGTTCGCTGTCGGTGCCGGCGGTGGCGATGATGGCTTCGAGCTGTGCCTGCTCGGCCGCCAAGGCGTCGAAATCGGCGTTTTCCTCGGCGTAGGCGGCGTACACCTCGTCCAGGCGCTTTTGCGCGGCCCGCACCTCACCCATGCTGTCTTCCACCGCCTCGCGCACGGTCTGCTCGGGATCGAGTTGCGGCTCCTGCGGCAGGTAGCCGATGCGGATGCCCGGCATCGGCGTGGCTTCGCCCTCGATCTCCTTGTCGATGCCGGCCATGATCTTGAGCAGGGTGGACTTGCCCGAGCCGTTCAGGCCGAGCACACCGATCTTGGCGCCGGGAAAGAAAGACAGCGAAATGTCCTTCAGGATCTGGCGTTTGGGCGGCACGATCTTGCCGACCCGGTTCATGGTGAAGACGTATTGGGCCATGGTGTTTGTGGGGAATTTGCCTCGCCCGGAACGGGCGGAAAACCGTGGATTATCGACCCATGCCACAATAGGGCTGTTCGGGCACGTCAGTTGGCCCGGCACCAGCTCCCTGCTGGGGCGCGCCTCCCGTGCGGACGCCGCCGATTCCCCCGTAAATCCATCGGCCCCCTACTGAGCGGGCTGCACCCCCAAGGTGCACCCGAGTGGCCGATGTCCCAGCACCCAGGAAGGGTGCCGCTTCACACAATGAATTTCGAAGAACTGAACCTGGCCCCGGCCATCGTGCAAGCCGTGCATGAGCACGGGTATCACACACCCACCCCCATCCAGATCGAAGCCGTTCCGGCCGTGCTGGCCGGGCGCGACCTGCTCGCTGGCGCCCAGACCGGCACCGGCAAGACCGCGGCCTTCACGCTGCCCATCCTGCAGCGCCTTTCGCAGTCGCCCCGCGCGGCCAACCGCTTCGGCGGCATCGGCATCCGCGCCCTGGTGCTCACCCCCACGCGGGAACTCGCCGCCCAGGTCGAGGAATCCGTTCGCGTCTATGGCAAGCACGTCGACCTGACCTCCACCGTGGTGTTCGGTGGCGTGGGCATGAACCCGCAGATCGACACCCTGCGCCGCGGCGTGGACATCCTGGTGGCCACGCCGGGCCGCCTGCTCGACCTGCAGCAGCAGGGCAAGCTGGACCTGTCCACCGTGCAGATCCTGGTGCTCGACGAAGCCGACCGCATGCTCGACATGGGTTTCATCCATGACGTGAAGAAGGTGCTGGCGCTGCTGCCCAAGAGCAAACAGAGCCTGCTCTTCTCGGCCACCTTCAGCGACGAGATCCGCGAGCTCGCGAGCGGCCTGCTCAAGGACCCGCAAAGCATTCAGGTGACGCCGCCCAACACCACGGTGCAGCGCATCACCCAGGTCATTCACCCGGTGGGCCGCGGCAAGAAGAAAGCCCTGCTGGTCCACATCATCCAGCTCCACAACTGGAGCCAGGTGCTGGTGTTCACCCGCACCAAGTTCGGCGCCAACAACGTGGCCGATTACCTCAACAAGCAGGGCGTGACCGCCATGGCGCTGCACGGCAACAAGAGCCAGGGCGCACGCACCCAGGCACTGGCCGGCTTCAAGAGCGGCGACATCCGTGCCCTGGTGGCCACCGACATCGCGGCCCGCGGCATCGACATCGACGAGCTGCCGCACGTCGTCAACTACGACATTCCGAACATCTGCGAAGACTACGTGCACCGCATCGGCCGCACCGGCCGCGCGGGCCGCGAAGGACAGGCGGTCAACCTGGTCACCCTCGACGAAGAGGGCTTCATGATGGAGATCGAGCGCTTCACCAAGCAGCAGATTCCGGTGCAGATGTTCCCCGACTACATGCCCGAACCCGGCGAGAAGGCCGAACCCATCGCCATGGGTCGCCAGACGCTGTGGGGCGGTGCCGGCAAACCGCCCAGCCGCGACGTGATGGCGGCCGCCGCGAAGGCCGCGCGCCAGGAGATGGTGCAGCGCATCCGCGAAAAGAAGACCAGCGACGGGCCGAGGGAAGGCCAGGGCCGCGGCGCGGGTGATGGCCAGCCGCGCCAGGGCCAGGCTCCTCGGGGCCGGGGTCCCCGGCCACAGGGGCAGGGACACGGACAAGGCCAGGGGTTTGGTCAAGGCCAGCCCAGCGGGCAGAACGCCGGTCAGCAGCGGGCCCGTCCGCCGCGCGCGGAACGCCCGCCGCGCGCCGAAGGGGAAGAAGGCCACGAGCGCCAGCCAGGCCCGAACGCCCACCTGGGGAGCCTGCGCATCCGTGAACCGCGCCCACGCCAGGCCAACCCGAACGGTCAACCCGATCCGCTGCGCACCGGCATCGACGCCATGCGCACGGGCAACCGCCGCAACAAGAAGAAGGGCGGCAAGGGTGGCGGCGCCGGCGGCGGTGGTGGTGGTGGCGCTGGTGGCGGCGGTGTGGATCCGTTGCGCACCAATTACGGACGCATCACCAACTGATCTGGCGCACCGTCGCCCGGCCAAGGAGGCCGCCACACCCCGGGTGTGGCGGCCTTTTTCATGCCTGCGGCAGCTTCACGAACGCCGTCACCAGCGGCTCGTCACCGACCTGGCGACTCCAGTGGCCATGCACCGTGGCGTCGAAGGTGGCGCCCTCGGGCAGGGTGTCGGCCGAATGGAAATGCTCGCCCGGACCGAAGGTGCGGCTCGTGCCGTCCTGCAGGCCGATTTCCATGCGGCCTTGCAGCACGAACAGCCATTGGGGGGAACCGGTGCAATGGAATTCGCTGCGAAACCCCACGGGGCTCATGCGCAGCTGAAGGCCGGCGGCGGGCAGCACGGCCGACAGACGTGCGGCTGGCGTGCCTTGATCGAGTGCCAGGGCTTCTTCGCGAAAGCGCGCACGGCCGTCGGTGTCGGTGAAGAGGATGACGCGGGTGAAGGTGTTCATGGGCGCGAGCATAGGGCCTCGGGTTTGTCCTGAGTCGGCGCGCGAGCGCCTTAAATCTGTCCTAAGTCTGCCTGACCAGAATGGTCTTACCGCGGGCAGGGTGTCCGCGGAAATTCAATTCAAGAGACAACCGACATGACCAAGACCCTGATCGCCCTCTTCTCCGTGCTCGCCTTCAGCATGGGCGCCGTGCATGCCACCACGCCGGCGGCCAACGCGCCCAAGAAGGAAGAAGCCAAGAAGTGCGACCCCAAGACCGACAAGAACTGCAAGGAAGAAAAGAAGTCCTGATCGACCGGTCTTCCAGACACGAGGCGGGGGTGACCCCGCCTTTTTTTCGTTCAAACTGCGCCCATGCGCATCCTGCTTGCCGAAGACGACGCCATGCTGGGCAGGGGCCTGCAGCAAGGGCTGGGCATGGCCGGCCTGGTGGTGGACTGGGTGCAGGACGGCGCGGCCGCCCAGACCGCGCTCGAAGCGGGCGGGCACGATGTGCTGCTGCTCGACATCGGGCTGCCGCGGCAGGACGGCTTTGCCCTGCTGCGCTGGTTGCGGGGGCAATCGCTCGAGATTCCCGTGCTGGTGGTGTCGGCCCGCGACGCGGTGGACGACCGCGTCGCCGGACTGAACCTGGGTGCCGATGATTACCTGACCAAGCCCTTTGACCTCGACGAGTTGATTGCCCGGGTGCACGCGCTGGCCCGCCGTCGGCACGGCCGCCCGCAGCCCGAGATGCGGCTGGGCGCCCTGGTGATGCACCCCCGGAAGCGCGAAGTCACGTTGCGCGGTGAACCTGTCACGCTTTCCCCGCGCGAGTTCGACTTGCTGGCGGCCCTGCTCGAGCGGCCCGGTCATGTGCTGTCGCGGGAAAAGCTCGAGCAGCGCCTGTACTCGTGGCAGGACGAGGTGATGAGCAACGCCGTGGAGGTGCACCTGCACCACCTTCGCCGCAAACTCGGCGCCGCCTGGGTGCGCAATGTGCGTGGCGTGGGCTACAAGCTGGTCGAGCCTGCATGAAGTCGATCCGGCAGCGGCTGCTGCTCTGGCAGATCGGCGCGCTGGTGGTGACGGCCGTTCTGGTGAGCCTGCTCACGTACCGGCTCGCCTGGAGCGCTTTCAACCGGGTGCGCGACTATGGTCTGCAGCAGATTGCCTACTCGGTGGTGCGCCACGGCGTGCGCCCCTCGGGCGATCAGGTCCAGGCGCCATTGCCCCCGCCCGAGGCCGACGTGGCACCGGTGGAGCCCCCGGGCCCGCCCGACGAAGCGGCCGAAGCGAATGGCGAGGCGTCCGGTGCGGTCGACGATCTCGGTCAGTTCGTCAGCCAGATCTGGGGCGCCAATGGCCGCTTGTTGTACAGCTCGCTGGCCGATGGCGGCCCGCCGCTGCAACCGCCCGGCCCGGGCATGGTGGCCTGGAACGGCGAGGTATGGCGCACCTACACCGTGATCGACCGGCAGCAGACGGTGCAGGTGGCCGTGACGGCCGCCGACCGCGCCGCGAGCTTTGCCGAACTGGTGCCGTGGCTGCTGGCACCCCTGGGCCTGCTCGTCGTTCTGCTCAGCCTGCTGATCCACACTGCCGTGGAGCGGGCCCTGGCTCCCCTGAACGAATGGGGTCGCGACCTGCGCCGCCGGCGAGAGACCGAACTCCACCCGGTTGCAGACGCGTCGTTGCCGGATGAACTGGCGCCGCTGGTCGACGAACTGAACGGCCTGCTCGCGCGGGTTGATGGCCTGATGAAAGGGCAGCGGGCGTTCGTGGCGGAGGTGGCGCACGAGCTCAACACGCCGCTGGCCGCCGTCAAGCTGCAGGCCCAGCTGGCCCGCCGCAGCAGCGATACCCAGCGCAGTGCCGCGCTTGACGAACTGGACCGCGGCATCGAACGGGCCACGCATCTGGTGGCGCAGCTGCTGCAGATTGCCCGGCTGGAGCCCGGCGTGAGGGCGCACCGCCCCCAGCCCCTGCGCCTGGACCGCCTCGCGGCAAATGCAGTGGCCGCCTTTTCCGCGCGCGCCGACGATCGCCGCATGGACCTCGGGCTGGCCCCGAGCGATGAGTGCTGGGTGGAGGCCGATCCCGACGACCTGCGCGTGTTGCTGGACAACCTGGTGGACAACGCGCTGCGGCACACCCCGGAAGGGGGCCGGATCGATGTGCAGGTCTGGCGCGAAGGCCGGTTGGCGTGGTTGGGCGTGAGCGACAACGGCCCCGGCATCGCGGAGGCCGACCGCGCCAGGGCACTGCAACGGTTCGTGCGCCTGGAGCCGGCTCGCAGCAGCGGCAGCGGACTGGGTCTGTCGATCGTGGCGCAGATCGTGTCGCTGCATGAAGGCCAGCTGCAAATGGACGAACGCGAAGGGGGAGGCCTTCGCGTTCGGGTGGGACTGGCGGCGTTGGACGCACCACCCGCCTGATCGAGCCGCCGACGGCGGCGGCTCACCGATCAGTTCAGGACGCCGGTCTGGCGGGCCTGCACGGCTTCGGCCTGCACCTGCTCGCGGGACTTGCCGGCCTGGCGGGTCTGGCTGGCGGGATACAGGTCGGGGCGCAGTTCGGCATGGGTCAGACCGATCTCGCTGTTCACGATCATCGAACCGTCGCGGCGGGCTTGTTCGAGCTCGGCCAGCACCTCGGCGCGGGTCTTGCCGGCGGCCACGGCCACGGGGGCGTAGGCCGAGGGATTGATGTCGCGCGCGGTTGCACCGCTGTCGTGGTTGACCACATAGTCGCCGGCTTCACGGGCGGCGCGAAGTTCGGCCTTCACCTGGTCGCGGTCGCTGGCCACCTCGACACGGTCGGTGCGCGGGTACAGGTCGGGGGTGAGCTCGCGGGCCTTCAGGCCCATCTCGCTGTTGACGATCAGGTCGCCGTTGCGCACGGCCTCGAGGTATTCGGCGCGCACCTGCTCGCGGGTCTTGGGTGCAGCGTCATCGGCCAGGGCATGGCTGGCGGCAAAGGTGGTGGCCATGGCAAGGGCGATGGCAGAGAAACGGGCGTTCATGGTGATTTCCTTTCGTTGATCGGACCACCGTCGGCGCTTTTGGCGCCTTGGCGGTGACGGCGCGTCGTCCGATGGGTGTCGCTGCGTCGATGGGATGGACTTTAAAGTTGCGCTCCAAGAAGAAAAACAGCGCCGGATGGACTTCCGAATTTCGAAAATCGCAACAATCCAACGGCAGTCGCGGTAAGCTTTCCCCCATGGACCGACTGCATTCGATGCGCGCATTCCAGAAAGTGGTGGACGAAGGCGGCTTTGCCGCAGCAGCCCGCGCGCTGGACCTTTCCCCCGCCGTGGTGACCCGCCTGGTGGCCGACCTGGAAGACCACCTGGGCACCCGCCTGCTGCACCGCACGACGCGGCGCGTGTCGCTCACCGAAGCGGGCGAGGTGTACCTGGAGCGTGTGCGCCAGATCCTGCTCGACCTCGAAGAAGCCAGTGCGCTGGTGAGTTCGCAGACGCAGGAACTGGCGGGCGTGCTGCGGCTGCTGGCGTCCCCCGTGCTGGCCACGCACGTGCTGGCGCCGCTGGTGGCAGGGTTCCGCCAGGCGTATCCCAAGATCCGGCTCGACATCGAGGTGGAAACGCACCGCGAGCCGCCCGTGGAGGACTTCGACGTCACCCTGATCGGTGCCGACGCGTCGTTCGATGGCAATGTGATCGCCCGCAAGGTGAGCAGCACCGAAGCCGTGCTGCTGGCCTCGCCGGACTACATCGCCCGCCGCGGCCAGCCTGCGACACCCCAGGAACTTGCGCAGCACGACGTACTGCGCCTCAAACCCGCTTCGGGGCGCTCGCGCACGTGGCGCCTGCTCAACACCACCGAAGGCGACCGGGCGCTGGAGGTCGAGGTGGAACCGGTGCTGTGGGCCAACCACACCGACACCCTCATGCACGCCGCACTCGACGGCGCGGGCATCACGTCGACCACCGTGGCGCTGGCCGCGCCGCTGCTCGCCGACGGCGATCTGGTGCGCGTGCTCAGCCCCTGGATCACCGACCGCTTCGTGCTGTACGCCGCATTGCCCAGCCGCAAGTTCGTGCCGCGCCGCACGCAGGTCTTCCTCGACTACCTCACCGAACAAACCCGAACGCGGGTGGACCAGGCCCTGGCCATCTGCATGGCCTGCTGAACCCATCGACACCCATGAACACCGACATCCGCTTCGGCCATCAGGGCCGCTCCGTCATCGTCACCGGGGGCGCACAGGGCATCGGCGCCGCCTGCGCGCGCCGCTTTGCGCAGGAAGGCGCAAACGTGGTGATCGCCGACCTCAACCACGAGGCCGGCGAGGCCCTGGCGCGCGAACTGCCTTGCCTTTTCGTGCCCTGCGACGTGGGCGACAAGGTGCAGGTGGAGGCGCTGGTGGCGCAGACGCTGGCCGCTCACGGCCGCATCGACGTGCTGGTGAACAACGCCGGCATCTTCAAGGCCGCCGACTTTCTGGACATCACCGAGGCCGACTTCGACGCCGTGCTGCGGGTGAACCTGAAGGGGGCGTTCCTGGTGGCACAGGCCGTGGCCAGGGCGATGGTCGAGCGCGGCACCCGCGGCGCCATCGTGCACATGAGCTCGGTGAACGGGGTGATGGCCATCCCCACCATCGCCAGCTACAACGTCAGCAAGGGCGGCATCAACCAGCTCACGCGCGCCATGGCGCTGGCGCTGGCGGACCATGGCATTCGGGTCAACGCCGTTGCACCCGGCACGATTGCCACCGAACTCGCCGCCAAGGCCGTGCTGACCAGCGACGACGCCAAACGGCGCATTCTGGGCCGCACCCCCATGAAGCGACTGGGCGAACCCGGCGAGGTGGCCGACGTGGTGGCCTGGCTGGCCAGCGACGCCGCCAGCTACGTGACGGGCGAAATCGTCACGGTGGATGGCGGCCGGATGGCGCTGAACTACACCGTGCCGGTGTGAAAACCCCTTGTGTTTACAGGCGTTTACCAATGAGGCGGGAATGAAACCCGAGGGTTTGCGTTGTCCCTGCAGGCTCCAACGGGAGTCCTTCAACCCAACGCCGGAGATGAACCCATGAACACCCGACACCGCATGATCGCCACCACCGTGGCAGGCCTGATGGCCGCAGGCAGCGCCCAGGCGCAAACGGCCCCTCTGGCCGCGCCCCTCAAGGCACTGGGGCAAGTGGCCCTGGACGCGCTCGACGGCGGCGGTCCCAAGCGCTTCAGCGCCAGCAACACGAGCTCGAACAGTTCGTCGAATTCATCCAGCAACACCTCGTCGAACCGGTCCAGCAACAGCAGCTCGAACAGCCCGCGCGGCGATTCGGCGGTGCACGGCTTCTTCCGGGGTTGGGAGGATGGCATGAACCGTGCTGCCAAGGCGGTGGGGCTGAGCGAGTCCAACCGGTCCAGCAACAGCAGCTCGAACAGTTCGTCGAACAGCTCCCGCAACAGCTCGTCCAACAGCAGCTCGAACTCCTCGAGCAATTCGTCCAGCAATTCGTCGTCCAACAGCAGCTCGAATTCGTCGAGCAACAGTTCGTCCAACAGCTCCTCCAACAGCAGCAGCAACTCGTCGTCCAACTCGAGTTCGAACAGCAGCAGCAACAGCAGCCGCTGATTTCCGCCCACCCGAACGGCGATGCCCCGGCATCGCCTTTCCGATCATCTGCACCATGTTCAGCCGTTCCCGACCCCGCATCGAGTTTCTGTGCGCCCCCGAAGACAAGGGCGTGATCGCCGAGCCGGTGCCGGCCCGCGAGGCGCTGCCCGACTGGTTCCGCCGCATTCCCGCCATCGACAAGCAGCGCCTGTCGACCACCGACAACGCCCTCACGGTCAAGCGCTGCATGCCCTTTCTGGACGCGCTGTCGGCGGGCTGGATGCTGCCGCTGGCGGCCACGGTGCGCATCGAGATCCGGGACCAGGGACAGACCGTCGACTGCGGCTGGGATTTCGACAAGACCATGGCCAGCAACCACCACGCCTACCAGGTGGCCGGTCACCCGATGCAGCCGCGCCCACCCTGCAAGATCCACAACCACTGGACCATCCGCACCCCCAAGGGCTGGAGCTGCCTGTTCGTGCCGCCGCTGAACCGCCCCAACGGGGTGATCGAGGTGGCGGCTGGCGTCGTCGACACCGACGAGTACCCCGCGCTCATCCACTTCCCGTTCTTTGCGACCGCGCCCGACGGCCTTTACACGCTGGAGAAAGGCACGCCGCTGGTGCAGGTGATCCCCTTCGAGCGCGAGGCGCTGCAGATCGAAGGCGTGGTGCGCGCGGAAACCGCCGACGAAGCGGCTGAGCGCCAACGCATCCTGCGGGCCACGGCCGCGGGCGACGGCTGGTACCGCCGGGAAGCGCGCGAGAAACGATGACGGCCATTCGCGCTCCGCTGGCCCTGCTTGCCACGGCGGCGCTGGCCGCCTGCGGGCACATTCCTTCGGGCGGGCTGCAGGACGCGATGGACGCGCTGAACCCGGTCGGGGCACCAGCGCCGCCGCCGGTGCGCCTGGCCGATGCGCCCCGCCGCGCGCCCCAGGCGGGCGATACCTTCATCTACGGCCGCAGCACGGTGCGGCGCGTGGTGCAGGCGTCGGGGCAGCGAATCGAATGGGCCACCACCGACGACCGCCGCTACACCACATCGCCCCATTTCTTCACCCCGCTGCTGGCCTTCGACACGGCGTTCGAACAACGCCGCAGCGAATTGCGCGGCAATCCGGCCGCCCTGTGGCCGCTGCAGGTCGGGCGCTCGGTCGAGTTCGACGAACTGCGCACCACCCGGCAGACCACGCTCGGGCTCGAGCGGCGAAGCACGTTGCGCTGGCGCTGTGAAGTGACCGACGCGCGCCATGTGTCGGTGCCCGCTGGTGACTACGACAGCTTTCACGTGCGTTGCGAAGCGCGCCTGCCGGACCTGGCGTGGCGCGGTGCGGTTCAGGTGATGGCCTGGGACTACGCGCCCGCCCTGGGTCACTACGTGCGGCGCCAGTGGTACGAGGGATCCCGTTTGCGCGAGACGGTGCTGTCGGCCGCGCTGCCGGGCGCCGTGGCTTCCCGCACCCGGATCGACGCCACGTTGCAGCGCCTGCAGCAATCGCCCTGAGTTACCCGAACCGGGTGGTCAGGGGCAGTTGAGCGCCACGCTCGGCTGGCCCCAGCCGAACACATCGTCGCGGCCGCTTGCGCCCAGGTCGCGCGCCGGCACGCCCGAGCCGGTGCGCCACTGGTCGATGCTCAGGCGACCTTCCGCCATCGACTGGGAGGCCACCGCCATCAGGAACGGCACCGCCAGGCTGGTGCCGCTTCGCGGCCGCAACGCGCCATCGGCCTGGGGCACGACCAGCCCGACGCCGGGCAGCGCAAAGTCCACCGCAGCGCCCTGTTGAGCGCGCCAGTAGACGCGGCCATCGGCCGCGGTGGCGGTGGCGCCCACCACGCCCTCCAGCGCGGCCGGATGGGCGGGATCGGCGCTGCGCCCGCCATTGCCGACCGCCGCGACCAGCAGCGCTCCGCGCCCTTGCGCCGCACCCACCGCGACCTGCAGCGCCCGGTTGGGCGGGCCGGCCAGGCTCATCCCGATGACCTGCGCGCCCTGCCCGAGCAACCACTCCAGGCTGCCCACCAGCCCGGCGGCGTCGGCCCGGACCAGCCCGCTGGGCAGGCGTTGAAACGGCGCCGCGACGCGCAGCCGCGCCGCCGGCAGCAAACCGGCGAAGGCCGGCGGGCGGCCCACCAGAATGGATGCCACCGCGTCGCCATGCCCGTCGTCGGCCGGCGCGGCACCGGCAGGCCGCAGCACCCGCTGCACCACGTCGGCGCCGCGCAAGGCGGCAAGCCCGGGCGTGACCTCGGTGTCCACGATGCCCACCGTCTGGCCACGGCCGCAGCGCTCGGCGGCAGGCCAGTCAAGGCCCCGCAGCACGTCACAACCCGGGGCGTCGCACGCCGCCCCCTGCGAGAGTTCGTACCGGTGGTGCAGATCGAACACCCCCGGGTCGCGCTCCTCGGCGATCGCCAGTGCGCTGCGGGCATCGAGGCCCACCGGCAGGCGCAAACGCACCAGCACCAGACCGAGTTGCCCGTGGCGGGTGGTCTGGATCGGGGTGGCACCCCAGCCGGCGGCGCGCTGGAGCGCACCGGGCGTGGGGTTGACGGCAATCAGTTCGTCGGCCACGAACGCACCCGTCTGAACGGTGGGTGGCGCCTCGCGCGGACCGGGGTCCACGTCGCCGCCGCTTTCGCCCGATCCGGCCGAGGCACCCGCACCCCCACCAGCGTCACCATCGTCGCCGTCGTCCCCATCGTCACCGTCGTCGGCCCAGGCCACGGCCACATGCCCCGGCAGCAGCGCTGGCGCCAGCACCAGCCCGGCAACGGCCAGAACCAGGAGGCAACAGGGCAGCAATCGGCGAAGCAGGTCGGGCATCGGGTGGATCGGCCGGAACACGGCCAGGCGCGAGGTTAAATCAGTGCGCCTGAACACAACGCCAGCGACGGCAAGGTATTCCGTCCCGCCCGGGAATAAAGTGTCTGACCGACCGTTGTGCCTTCAACCATGGACTCAACCGACCCCCGCGCCCAGATCGTGAGCCTGCTGCCCCGCTTGCGGCGGTTCGCGCGCGGCCTCACGTCCGATCGGCACCTGGCCGATGACCTGGTGCAGTCGGCCTGCCTCAAAGCCCTGGAGCGTTGGCACCAGTGGCAGCCAGGCACCAGTCTGGCGAGCTGGTTGTTCCGGATCGTGCAGAACACCTGGATCGATGAATTCCGTGCCCGCGCACGCCAGCCGGTGGATGAAGACGAAGACGCACTGCTCGACCTGCCCGGCGACGATGGCCGCGCCATCGTGGAGCGGCGCAGCGAGCTGCGCGCGGTGCGCCGCGCCATTGCCGATCTGCCCGAAGACCAGCGCGCCGTGCTCATGCTGGTCACCGTCGATGGCCTGAGCTACCAGGAAGCGGCCGACGCGCTCGGCATTCCCATGGGCACGGTGATGAGCCGGCTGGCGCGGGCCCGCGTCCGGCTGACCGACACACTTGGAACCCGACCATGACAACCCCGATCGACGACGACACGTTGGTGGCCTACCTTGACGGCCGGCTCGACGACGCGCAATCGGCGCAGATCGAAGCCCGACTGGCCGAAGACGAAGCGGCGCGCCACCGGCTCGATGAACTCGCGCAGGCCAGCGAACTGGCCCGGCGCGCCTTTGACCCGGTGCTGCGCGAGCCGCTCCCGCCGACCATGATCGACGCGATCTGGCGCGCACCGGATCCGCGCCGTGCGCCACGGTGGCGCGCCTGGCTCGCATCGGTGACTCGGCTGCAGGGCGGTTGGTCGGTGGGTGGACCCAGGCTGGCCCTGGCGTCGCTGGTGCTGGCCTTGGGGGTGGGCTGGCTGGCCCAGGGCCTCTGGAGAGGCGACGCCCTGCAGGCTGGCGACACCCTGGCCGAAGGGTCGTTGACCCTGGCGCTGGACACCGCGCACAGCGGTGAGGTGCTGCGCACGCGCACCGCCACGCTCGAGCTGCTGGGCAGCTTTCTGGCGGCCGATGGCCGCGCCTGCCGCGCGTTGCAACAGCGCTCCGGTGAGGTCGACACGCTGGCGGTGGCCTGCCGCGACGGCGGTGAGTGGCAGGTGGCATTTGCCGAGAGCGGACCGGCCGACGGAGGGTCCGACGGCTACGCCCCCGCCAGCGATGCGCGCGCCGAAGCCGCCGATGCCTACCTGCGCGAGGTGCTCCGTGCGTCTTCGCTCGACGAAAGCGAAGAGCGTGGCTTCATCGCCAGAGGCTGGGACCGCTGACAGGAACGCGACGATCCACGTTCGTTCACTCGGGGCCGGGATCGGTCTCCCCGTCATCGAGCACCTGCAGCGATTCGTCGAGCAGCGCATGCAGGGCTGCCACCCGGGCCGCGCCAAGCCGCAGGTTGAGCGCCTCCTGCGCCGAGCGCCAGCGGCGTTGCGCCTCGGCCCGCTTCGCCTGCCCCGCCAGGGTGGCCTGAATGAACCAGCTGCGCGCATCGGGCCCGGTGGCCTGTTCGACCCAACCAGCGTCGATCAGCGGGCGCAGGTTGCGCGACAGCGTGGACGCGCTCATGTGCATGGTGTGCGCCAGCTCCACCGCGCGAAGCGGACCGAGCTTGACGATGGCCGACAGCAATGAGTACTGGGTGGTCTTGAGCCCGCTCTTGCCGATCTCGGCGTCGTAGTGGGCACTGACCACCCGCACCAACTGGCGCAGTTTGAGGTTGGTGCAGCCCTGCGGGCGAGCGGCCGGCGTTGAGGCGACGGGTGACGCGGCAGTGACAGGTGACATGCACTTGATTGTATCTACAATTCTTGCATATGCAACCTTATTGGAGTGACCGATGACCGATGATCTGCAACGCTGGCTGGACGAAGAGAAGGCGGCGCTGGAAGCCATGGCGCGCGGTCCGGGCGCCGGCGTGGCGACCCGGGAACAGGTGGCCGGCCGGAGCGGCCTGGAGCTGATGCAGGCCATGCTTCGCGGCGAAGTGCCCTACCCGGCCATTGCACCCACGATGGACTTCACGCTGGTGGCCGTGGGCGACGGCACCGCCACCTTCCAGGGCACGCCATTGCCCCGGCACTTCAACCCGATGGGCACGGTGCACGGCGGCTGGTTTGCCACCCTGCTCGACTCCGCGCTGGGCTGCGCGGTGCACACGAAGATGCCGCCCGGCCGCGCCTACACCACGGCCGAACTGGGGGTGAACCTGGTGCGCGCGCTCACGCCCAAGGTGCCCCGCGTTCGCGCGATCGGTCAGGTGATCCACGCCGGCCGCCAGCTGGCCACGGCCGAGGCGAGGCTCGTGGGCCCCGACGGAACGCTGTACGCCCATGCCACGACCACCTGCCTGGTTTTCGAAATGAAGTGAAAATTGCGCCCATGCGAATCCTCCACACCATGCTGCGCGTGGGCAACCTGCAGCGCTCCATCGACTTCTACACCGGCGTGCTGGGCATGAAACTCCTGCGCACGTCCGAGAACCCCGAGTACAAATACTCGCTGGCATTTCTGGGCTTCGAGAGCAACCCGGCGCAGGCCGAGATCGAACTCACCTACAACTGGGGTGTGGAGCAGTACGAGATGGGCACCGCCTACGGCCACATCGCCCTGGGCGTGCCCGACGCCTACGCCGCTTGCGAAAAGATCAAGGCGGCGGGCGGAAACGTGACGCGCGAGGCAGGCCCGGTCAAAGGTGGTTCCACCGTGATTGCCTTCGTGACCGACCCCGACGGCTACAAGATCGAATTGATCCAGCGGGCCGACCAGGGCCACGGTCAGGGCCTGCGCTGACCCGGCGGCAGGCCTGACCGGTCTGCCATGGCGACCGATTCAGCGAACGATCACCACCTCGACGCGGCGGGCTTCGGCATTGGCGCCGCTGCCGGTGGTGACGGCGGGCTTGCTCAGTTCGAGGCTGCTCTCGGCCACGCCCGCGCCGGTCAGCGCGTCGCGCACCGCAAAGGCACGCTGCTTGGCGAGTTCGGCGTTGAAGGCCGGGTCGCCGGTGGCGTCATGGAAACCGGAAATCACCAGGCGGGCGCCACCTTTGGCGGCCGCAATCGCATCGGCCAGCGCGGTCAGTGCGCCGGGCGCGAGATCGGCCTTGCCGGTGGCGAAATAGAACTTCACCACGCCGTTGTCCACCACCACGCTCGCATCGTTGGCCCCCAGCGATGCGGCAGCGGCGGGTGCTGCGGCCGTGGCGGCTGGTGGCGCCGCCGGCTTGTTGCCCCGCACCGAGAACACGCCCAGACCCAGCACCCCGCCAATCACCAGGGTGATGATCGCGATGAGGACCACGGCCACAACGCGCTTTTCGGGTTCGGTATCCTGCGTGCTCATTCAACTTGCTCCTGTAAGGATGGTTCGGCGAATCGACCGCCATTGTAGGCAGCACCGATGACGACATGAAACGCCCCACCACCTGGATTGCCGCCGAGCGCGACGGCGCGGCCATGATGAACGAGGTGCTCGACGACTGGCGGGCCATGGGGCCGCGCGCCGATCTGTGGGTGTTCGCCTACGCCTCGCTGGTCTGGCGACCGGAATTCCACGCCGCCGAAAGCCGTCCTGCCCGGGTTCACGGCTTTCACCGCTGCCTGCAGATGTGGAGCCGCGTCAACCGCGGCACACCCGATTGCCCGGGACTGGTGTTCGCCCTCATGTCCGGCGGCAGTTGCGACGGACTGGCCCTGCGCGTACCCCACGACGAGGTGGTCGACCTGATGCCGCGCCTGTGGGCACGCGAGATGCCCAACCCGGTGTACGACCCGAAGTGGCTTCGCGCACACACGCCACAAGGCGAGGTGCGCGCGCTGGCATTCACGCTCTCACGCAAGAGCCCTAGCTACACCGGCGAACTGCCGCCCGAGCGCTACCGCGACATTTTTGCCACGTCTTGTGGCCGCTATGGCACCACGCTGGACTACGCACGCCAGACCTTCGACGGGCTGCGCGAGCACGGCATTCATGACCATGCGCTGGAGAAATTGCTGAGGCTGGCCCCGGGCGATTGAGCCGGCACTACACTGCCCGCATGGACATCGCCGATCTGCGCAAGAGCTACGAGAAAGCCGAACTCAGCGAGGACGCGTCGCATGCCGACCCCCTCATGCAGTTCGATCAATGGCTCAAGGAAGCCATCGCGTCACAGGTGCCCGAACCCAATGCCATGACGTTGGCCACCGTGGGTTCGGACATGCGGCCCAGCACGCGGCCGGTGCTGATCAAGGGCTACGACGCGCGTGGCATCGTCTGGTACACCAACTACCACAGCCGCAAGGGGCAGGAACTGGCCGGCAACCCGTTTGCCGCGCTGCAGTTCCATTGGGTCGAACTCGAGCGGGTGGTGCGCATCGAGGGTCGGGTGGAGAAGGTCAGCGACGAGGAAAGCGACGCCTACTTTCACAGCCGCCCGCTGGACAGCCGCATCGGCGCGTGGGCCAGCCCGCAGAGCGAGGTGATCGACAGCCGCACGGTGCTGGTCACGAACGCAGCGAAGTATGGCGCGCAGTTTCTGCTCAAGCCACCCAGGCCGCCGCATTGGGGCGGCTACCGCCTCGTGCCCGACCACTGGCAGTTCTGGCAGGGCCGCAAGAGCCGCCTGCACGACCGGCTGCGTTATCGGCTGGCCGACGGTCAGTGGCTGCGGGACCGCCTGGCGCCCTGACGCGCCGGACTCAATACAGGTGGACCGCCCCCGACCAGCGCGCCGAGCGGTCGGTCTGGTCGCCCTGTACGCCCGTGGCCGCGCTGTAGTCGCCGCTCACGCCGATGGCAAGCGCCTGGCCATTGGCCGAGAAAGCCATCGAGCTCCAGCCCATGTACGCATCGGCATGGGTGTTGGGTGCCTTCAGGTACGTTGAATGGGACCAGGTGCCCTGGGCGCTGCGGCGAAACATGAACGCCGCACCGGCGTTCATCGCACCGGCGTCCGCCATGTCGCCGTCAAAACCGGTGGCCGAGCTGTGGTCGTAGGCGCCCACGGCCAGCATCTGCCCATCGCTGGACAGCGCCAGGGATTGGCCGAACGACTGACCGGCCATGACCCGCGGGGGCTTGAGGTAGGCCTGCTGGGACCAGCCCGCGCCAGACAGCACGAAGACATGCGCGGCGCCGGCATCGGGAAGACCCAGCGCCGAGGGATCCCCGTTCACACCGACGGAGCTTCCGCCCTCCCGGTCGGCACCGACCACCGCCGTGAGGCCGTTGGCCGACAACTGGACCGCTCGCCCGAACCGGTCGTGGGACCGGACCACCAGTGGTTTGAGGTACGCCTGCTGGCGCCATTGCCCGGCAGCGTCCCGCACGAAGACATAGGCCGCCCCGGCGTCGGGGGCCGAGTTGTCGGACTGCAGGCTGTTCACACCGGGCAAGCCACCGGATTCCCGCGGGGCCGCCACCAACAGCGAATCGCCCGAAGCCGACAGCGACAGGGCACTGCCGAAAAGATCGTCCTGACCGGGCACCTCGGCCTTGAGATAGGCCTGCGGCTGCCACTGCAATCCATCGTGGGTGAAGACATAGACCGCGCCCGAATACTCAGCGCTGCCCCCATAGGTCGGGGTGGGGTCGATGCCGCCCGCTTCGTTGTCCTCGGCATGGGCACCCATCGCCAGGGTGCGCCCATCGGCCGACAGCGCCACGGCGTAGCCGGCCTGGTCGCCCGGGCGGGCATGCCATCCCTTGAGGCGCTCGCCGGGGAGCCATTCGCCCGCGCTGTTTCGCTCGAAGGTGTAGACCACACCGCTGTCGGCCTGGCTGTTGTCGGCGGGCACGCCCTGGAAGCCATTGCGCGCGCTGTCGTCGCCCGCCGCGCCCACCGCGAGCCGGTCTCCGTTGGCCGACAGCGCCAGGCTGTAGGCGAATTCATCGCCCAGGTCGGCGTCGAACGGCCTGAGGTAAGCCTGTTGCACCCAGCCGGACGCGCCCTTGACATACACATACACGGCGCCCACACCCGACTCGAGGTGGGTTCCCACGGCCATGGTGTGCCCATTGGCCGACAGCGCCACGGCCTGGCCGAACTCGGCAGAGGCAGCGGTGTTGGACGCCTTGAAGTACCCGATGGCGGGCACCAGCGAGTCGGGGACCGCCCAGGCCGATCCGGCACAGCCGGACACACCGCAGGCCTGAACCTGGTAGCGGGCCCCGGCACGCTCGGGCAGGAACACCTCGGTCTCGTGGTGCGTGACACCGGCTGGCAGGTCGATCAGCAGCGTTTCACCTGCCGGACCCGCTTCGCCATCAATGTCCTGCAGCAGCCGGTAAGACTGGGCACCAGGCTGCTCGGGCCAGTCGAAGGCCAGCGTCTTCACGGGTCGGGCGGTCACCGTGAGGACCAGCGCCGACGGGTCGGGAGCGGCATCGCTTCCGTCTGCCACGCCCGTGCCGCTGCCACTGCCGCCACCGCAGGCTGGAAGCACGGCCACAGCCAGCGCCAGCATCAGGGCGCAGGCAGGCAGGAAACCATCAACTCGCATCGACTCACTCTCCGATGTTCGACCAACAGGACAAACGAGGAGGTTCGCGGGTTGCGGGAGACGAATCAATACTGCGGTGGCAGTACGAACAACCGGTCGCCGCCGATTCGGAGGCGGCTGGTCCGAAAGCGGACCGTCAGTCCGCGATGCGTTCGATCGGTTGGCCGGCCACCGACGTCAGCTGCGATGACACCACGCGGTCGGGCGCAATCTCGGCCAGCGGCACCAGCACGAAAGCACGCTCGTGCATGCGGGGGTGGGGGACGGTGAGCCGGGAAGACTCGATGGTGGCGCTGCCGTACAGGAGCAGATCGAGGTCGAGGGTGCGCGGTGCATTGCGAAAGGGCCGCTCTCGGCCGGCGGCAAGCTCGATGCCCTGCAAGGTATCCAGCAGTTCGGGGGCGCTACACGACGTGGCCAGTTCGGCCACGGCATTGATGAAGTCGGGTCCACGTGCCTGAAAGGGCGCGGTGCGGTACAGCGACGACGCCCTGACCAACCGCAGTCCCGGTGTTCGTGCCAGCGTGTGCAGGGCCTGGCGAACGGTCGTCAGCGGATCGCCCAGGTTGGCCCCGAGGGCAACGAATGCCTGGACTTCAGGGCGCGCCATCGCCGCCGCCGGACGGCGCGCCGCCGTCCCCGGTGCCGCTGCCACCGCGCGCGCCGGCCGGCTTGCGCCGGCGCCGGCGGCGTTTCCTGGCGGGAGCGCCATCGCCATCGCCCGCAGGCTGCGATGCCGCGGCGTCGCCTTCACCGTCTTCATCGGGCGCGTCTTCGCTGTCGCGCCAACGCGGATCGGCCTCGGGGGTGTTGGCCGGGTGGTCGGGGTCGCTTCTTTTCACGCGCCGGGCCTTCGGGGCACCGCGGCCACCGTCCCGCTGCGCATCCACCATGTCCTGACGCATTTCGTCGCTGGCGGTGCTGAACGTTTCCCACCAGTGGGCGAGTTCTTCCTCGACCTCGCCGGTCTGTGCGCGCAACCGCAGGAAATCGAAACCGGCGCGGAAACGCGGTTGCTCGACCAGCGAGAAAACGCCGCTGCCGGTGCGCTTGTCGAAACGCGGCTGCATGAGCCAGATCTCGCGCATGTCGGCACCCAGCTTGCCGCGGCCCGACACATCACCGATGCGGGCGTCGAACGCTTCGTCGATGGCGTCCTGCAGGGCGGCAAACGCGGGCACCGGCTTGTGGCCGGGGCGCGATTGGAGGCGCTGCTCCCAACCGCGGCGCACGTCGGCCCACAGCACGCAGGCGAGCAGGAAGCTCGGCGCCACCGGCTTGCCTTCGCCGACGCGCCGGTCGGTGTCCTGCAGAGACAGTTGCACGAACGGGTCTTCGGCTCGCTGCACCACCACGTCGAGCAGCGGGTAGATGCCGCGGTCCAGGCCCAGGCCCTTCAGCTGTGCCACGCTGGCCAGGGCATGGCCGGTCTGCAGCAGCTTGAGCATTTCGTCGAACAGGCGGCTCTGGGGCACGTCCTGCAGCAGGGCCATCGAGGCCTTCAGCGGCTCGCGGGTCTTGGGCTCGAGCTTGAACCCGAGCGGCGCGAGCTTGGCCGCGAAACGCACCGCGCGGATGAGGCGCACCGGGTCTTCGCGGTAGCGCGTGGCGGCATCACCGATCATGCGCAGCTGCTTCTTCTGCGCGTCCCGAATGCCGTGGTGGAAATCGACCACGGTCTGGCTCTCGGGGTCGTAGTACATGGCATTGACCGAGAAATCGCGGCGCGCCGCGTCCTGCTCGATCGGACCCCAGACGTTGTCGCGCAACACACGGCCACTGGCGTCCACGGCGTGCTTCATGCCCGACAGCTCGCCCTTGCTGGTGCGCTCGTTGCCCGCCACCTGCTCGGCGTCGGCGCTGTCGAGGTAAGCGCGGAAGGTGGAGACCTCGATCACCTCGTGCTCGCGGCCACGGCCGTACACCACGTGCACGATGCGAAAGCGCCGGCCGATGATGAAGGCGCGCCGGAACAGGCCCTTGACCTGCTCGGGCGTCGCGTCGGTGGCCACGTCGAAGTCCTTGGGACGAAGGCCCAGCAGCAGGTCGCGCACCGCGCCCCCCACGATGTAGGCCTGAAAGCCCCCTTGCTTGAGGGTGCGCACGACGTCCAGTGCGCGCTGGTCGACCAGTTTGGGATCGATACCGTGCACGCTGGCCGGCACGTCTTCGCGTTTGCCGAATCGGGCCGCGCCGCGCGCCGGGCTGGACTTGCCCAGCAGCTTGTCGATGAACTTTTTGATCATTCGAAGAGGTTCAGGATGCGCCAGCCCCGCTGCTGCGCGAGGGTGGTCAGGCGTTCGTCGGGGTTGGTGGCCACCGGTTCGTGCACCTTCTCGAGCAGCGGCAGGTCGTTCATCGAATCGCTGTAGAAGGTGCTGTGCGCCAGATCGGACCAGCGCAGGCCGCGATCGGCCAGCCATTGTTCCACACGCGCCACCTTGCCTTCCCGGAACGATGGGACGCCCGAAATGGCGCCGGTGTATTCGCCGCGGGAATCGGTTTCAAGGTCGATGGCGATCAGGTGATCGACGCCGAAGGCCTGCGCAATGGGCCGGGTGACGAAGGCGTTGGTGGCGGTGACGATGATGACCGTGTCGCCGGCGTTCTGGTGCTGGCGCACCAGTTGGCGCGCGCCCTCGGTGATGGCCGGGCGGATCACCTCGGCCATGAAGCGCTCGTGCGCCCGCCGGCCCTCGACCAGGCCGCGCTCGCGCACGGCGCCGGTGGCAAAGCGCACGTAATCGTGGATGTCGAGCGTGCCGGCCTTGTAGTCGGCGTAGTAGCCGTCGTTGGCGCGCCGGAAGGCATCGGCGTCGCGCCAGCCCAGGCGCACGGTGAATTCACCCCAGGCGTGGTCGGAGTCGAGCGGGATGAGCGTGTGGTCGAGATCGAAAAGGGCCAGTCGCATGGAAGGTGCCTCGCTCATTCGTCCTCGAGCATGGACTTGATGAGCGGGATGGTGATGGCGCGTTGGGTGCGCAGGGCGTAGCCGTCCAGCCGCTCGAGCAGCAGCATGAGGCTGGAGAGATCGCGGGGGAAACGCTTGAGCATGAAGTCCATGACCTCGTCGCCCAGGAACACGCCGCGTTCGTCGGCGGCCCGGCGCAGCACCGAGCGGCGCTCGGCCTCGCCCAGCGCGCGCAGCTGGAACACATGGCCCCAGCCCAACCGCGTCCGCAGGTCCTCGCGCAGCACCAGGTCGGCCGGGGGCCGGTCGCAGGTGGCCAGGACCCAGCGCGCGGGTCCGTGGGCCGGCGTCTGGGCGTTGACGAACCAGTTGAACGCGCTGGCCTGCTGCGCGGCGGTGTAGAGCTGCACATCGTCGAGCAGCACGGCGTCCCAGTGCTCGTCGAACTCGGGCGGGTCGAAGGTGGACGCGTCCATCCAGCCCACGCGGGAGCCCTGCTCCCGCAGGGCTTCGCGAACGGCCTTGAGCAGGTGTGTCTTGCCGCTGCCGCTTTCGCCCCACAACAGCGTGGGCACCGGCGAGCGCAGGGCGTTGCCCGCCCACAGGCGCAGGTGGTCGAGCGCCGCTTCATTGCCCACCGACACGAAGTTGTCGAGCGAGGGCACGGGCGCCAGGCCGATGTCCAGCGCGAGCTGTTTCATGGGAGGCGGCGGCGCAGCGCTCATTCGTCGGTCCGCTCCGGGGCCGCCGCGCCCTTGTCGAGGTAAAGGTCGCTGGCGAGGTAACGCTGGCGGGCGCGCCGAGCTGCGACGAGCAGGACCGCACTGGCCGGCAGTGCGATGAGCACGCCGACAAAGCCGAACAGGTGACCGAAGGCCAGCAGCGCGAAGATGACGGCGATGGGGTGCAGGCCGATGGCCTCGCCGACCAGCCGCGGGGTGAGGTACAGGCTCTCGACCACCTGGCCCACCAGGTACACGCCCACCACGAGCATCACGCCCAGCAGGGTCTGGAATTCGAGCAGGGCAGCCAGCACGGCCAGCACCATACCCAGGCCGAAACCCAGGTAAGGCACGAACACCGCCAGACCGGTGAAGACGCCGATGGGGAGAGCCAGGTCGAGGCCGGTGAGGGCCAGGGCCACGGTGTAGAAGACCGCCAGCACACCCATGACGAGCAACTGCCCGCGCAGGTACTGGCCCAGCACCTGGTCGGTTTCGTCCAGAAAGCCCTGCACGGCGTCGCGCCAGCGGGGCGGAATGAGGCCCTTGAGCCGGGCCACCAGCGACGACCAGTCGAGCAGCAGGTAGAAGGCCACGATGGGCGTGAGGAACAGGTTGCCGAACAGCGCGGCCACCGCACTGCCCCCGATGCGCAGCGAGGACAGGACGCCCGAGAGCACCTCTTCGCCCCGGCCGCTGACCAGTTGCGTGAGCCAGCCACGCACCTGGGTGACGTCGATCTGCACGCTCACGCCCATGCGCTCGGCCAGCGGGCGAATGAAACCGTTGAGGCGCTCCAGCAGGGCCGGCACCTGGTCGCGCAGCAGGGGAATCTGCTGCGTGATCACGGGCACGATGAGCAGCACCACCGCGAACAGCACCAGCATGAGCAGCGACACCGCCAGCCCGGCGCCCAGCCAGCGCGGCACGCCGCGGCGGGCCCAGCGGTCGACCAGCGGTTGCAGGGCATAGGCCATCACCGCCGCCAGGATGAAGGGCATCAGCACCGGCGCCAGCAGGGTCAGCACCACCCAGGCCACCAGGGCGATGGCGACCCAGAGGGCGGCTCGGGTTTGCGTGGGGGTGAAGGTCATGGGCGGCTGGCCGGGGCGGCGCGGGGAGTCGGGCCCGTAAAATCCGGTCCCGAATTCTATCGGTCGCACTGGTGGCGACCTCTTCTGCACCCTTTGCCGGCCCGCCCGGCCCCCGCCATGAGCACCACTCCCCTGTCCTACAAAGACGCCGGCGTCGACATCGATGCCGGCGACGCCCTGGTTGAACGCATCAAGCCGCTGGCGAAAAAGACCATGCGCGAGGGCGTGCTGGCCGGCATTGGCGGCTTCGGCGCGTTGTTCGAGGTGCCCAAGCGCTACCAGGAACCGGTGCTGGTCAGCGGGACCGACGGCGTGGGCACCAAGCTCAAGCTGGCGTTCGAATGGAACATGCACGACACGGTGGGCATCGACCTGGTGGCCATGAGCGTGAACGACGTGCTCGTTCAAGGGGCCGAGCCGCTTTTCTTCCTCGACTACTTCGCCTGCGGCAAGCTGGACGTGGACACCGCGGCGGCCGTGGTGGGTGGCATTGCCAAGGGTTGTGAACTGTCGGGTTGTGCCCTCATCGGCGGCGAGACGGCAGAGATGCCGGGCATGTACCCGGCCGGGGAATACGACCTGGCCGGCTTCTGTGTCGGTGCGGTCGAGAAGTCGAAGATCCTCACCGGCCAGAACGTGGTGCCGGGCGACGTGGTGCTGGGCCTTGCCTCGCACGGCGTGCATTCGAACGGCTTCTCGCTGGTGCGCAAATGCATCGAACGCGCCGGCGCGAACCTGCCCGCCACGCTCGATGGCATGCCGTTTCGCGAGGCCGTCATGAAGCCCACGCGCCTGTACGTGAAGAACGTGCTGGCGGCGCTCGGCAAGCACCCGATCAAGGCGCTGGCCCACATCACCGGTGGTGGTCTGCTCGAGAACATCCCGCGCGTGCTGCCCGAGGGCACCGCGGCGCACCTGGACAAGGGCAGCTGGCCGCAGACCGAGCTGTTCGCCTGGCTGCAGAAGACGGCCGGCATCGACGACGTCGAAATGAACCGGACCTTCAACAACGGCATCGGCATGGTGGTGGTGGTGGCGGCCGATCAGGCCGACGCCTGTGCCGGCACGCTGCGCGAACTGGGTGAGTCGGTGCACACCATCGGCCGCATTGCCCCGCGAGGTCAGGGCGCATCGGTGGTGGTGGCCTGACCCGGTCGCCTCAGGTCGGGACGGGCCCGGACACCATCTCTTCGGGCATGACCAGGCGCACACCGGGCGTGGGGCTCAGCGCACCCTGCAACAGCGCACGGGCGATGGCCTCGGCCGGCACCACCCGGTAGCGGCGCGGCAGGAGGCGGCCCAGCCCGCTGGCCAACCGGACGCCCAGTTGCTCGGCCGGCCTTGATTCCACCCGCTCGCCGCCAATGAGACCGGGGCGGACCAGCGTGAGGGAAGGAAAGCCCAGGGCCAGCAAATCGCGCTCGGTTTCCCCTTTGGTGCGGGAATAGAACACGCGCGACGACACGTCGGCCCCGAGGGCCGAATTGAACGCGAAGGCCTGGGCACCGTGGCGCAGGGCCAGCTGCCCCACCCGCACGGGCAGGTCGTGGTCCACCCGGTGAAAGGCGGCTTTCGAGCCCGCCACCTTCATGGTCGTGCCCAGTGCGCACACCACGCCATTGACCGCCCACCATTCCGCGTCCTCGGGCAGGCGATCGAAATCGACCACCGGGTTGAGAAGACGGGGGTGCGTGGGCAGCGGGCGGCGCGTGGGCGCCACCACCCTCTGAACCTGGGGGTGCGACAGGGCCTGCCGAAGGGCATGGCTGCCCACGAGGCCGGTGGCGCCGGCGATCAACAGGGTCTTCATGGCACCGCCTTGTCTGCCGCCCGGACGGCCTGCAGCGTGTCTTGGTAAATGCGCTCGCGTGGGCCACCCAGCGCCACGGCACGCTGCGCTGCCCGCAAGGCGTCACCGGCCTGGCCCTGCGACAGTCGCACCCGGGCCAGGTTGTTCCACGCGTCCGCGAAATCGGGCTGCGACCGGGCCGCGGCCTCGAACGCGCGGGCCGCGCCAGGAACGTCGCCCAGGGCATGCGCGGCATTCCCCTCACCGAAATGCAGCAAGGCATTGCCCGGCCAGCGGCGCAGGCCGGCGGCATACGCCTGCCGGGCCGCGGCGACGTCGGTGCGCTCCAGCGGCGCCACCGCCCTGCCCCAGGCCTGGGCGTCGGCCGTTTCCGGTGGCGCATCGGGCGACACCACCCTGACCGCCCAGTGCCCCGAGCGTGCCCAGGTGTGCTCAAACGTGGCCAAAGACATGCGAAGCCGCTCGTTGGGACCGGAATGGAGTGAGATCGAGCCGTCTTGGCGGTCGTACCCGACAGCCACCGCGTAGTGCCATTGCGGCGCGAACGGCAGCGCAAGATTCTGCAACACCAGCACCGGCGCACCGCTGGCCAGCTCGCGCAGCAGCGCTGGCAAGGACGGCTCGATCACCACAGGCACCAGCCCGTGGCGCCGGGCGGCCGCCAGCATCTCGGCCTGCAACGCGCCTTGGCGGCCGGGCAGGTACACCTGCGGCGTGAGGATTTCGGGCGTGACCGTCCGCCCAGCGGCCTGCGCCACCATGGCCAGGGTGGCCGGGCCGCACAGGCGGTCGCCGGTCTGCGCCAGGAAGGGCACGCCCTGCACCTGCACGCGGTCGGGGAGGCCACCGGGCCAGTCGGTGCGCAAGGCCGCCAGCTGGGGCGGCGCAGCGCACCCGCCCAGCAGGGCCGCACAAAGCACAACCCCCGCCAGGGCGGGGGTTGTGGGGCGCCGGGGGCGCACGGTCATTGAATGGAGCGCGTGAACGGAAACACCTTGGTGAAGCCCAGAATGTCGGTGACCAGGAGGATCACGAACACCGCGAACAGGGTGCCGACGATGCCAGCGCCAGCGGGGGCGCTGTCGACGCGATCGGCCAGCGAAGCGACCTCGGCGTCGGACATGGCGCGCACGCGTTCAACGGCTTCCTCAGCGTTCACGCCCTGGGCGGTGAGCGACTGGCGGACATCGTCGCGGGCCAGGAAACCGACCACCCGGGCGCGATCGGCATCACCTGCGGGGGTGACCAGGGCCTGCTCGGTGCTCACCAGCGCGGACTGGGCCGACACGGGCAGTGCGCCCAACGCGAGCGCGGGAATCAGGAGCGCGGCAATCCATCGGCGGAACAGGTTCATGGGTGTGACAGCAGATGATGGAAGAAAGACCTGATGTTGGTCCGATCGCCTGACCGGCGTCAACCCGACTTACATGCCGATACGGTTCGGTGCAAAGCACCGGCGATCAGCTCATGGCCCGGCGCAGTTCCTGCAGCCGGCGCTCGATGGCTTCGCGCTCGAGCGCGTCGTCGGTGTGGTCGACAAAGGTTTCCAGGTCACTCACCGCCTGGCGAAGATCGCCCAGTTCGGCCCAGGCCAGGCCCCGGTCCCGGAACTCGACCCAGGCGTCTGGCAGCAACACCAGCAGGCGGTCCTGCACGCCGATCAGGCGCAACCAGTCTTCCTGCGTGCGGTGGATTTCCTTCAGGTTGCGCAGCATGCGGGCCAGGATCTCGCGCGGCGAGGCGGCCTGCAGGTACAGGCCCACCGGCACGTCGAAATCGTCGACGAGGCCATTGCGCCGCTTGTAGGGTTCCAGCCGCTCCGACAGGTCTTCGCGGCTGAGCGACTGACCCGTGAACGGATCGATGACCACCTGCCCGTTGGGCAGGTTGATCTTGATCATGAAGTGCCCGGGGAAATTGACCCCGCGCGCCTTCAGGCCCAGGCCCTGTGCGAGTTCGAGCCAGAGCACGGCGAGCGAGATCGGGATGCCGCGCCGGGTGCGCAGCACCGCGTTCAGGTAGCTGTTGTCGGGGTCGTAGTAGTTGTTGACGTTGCCGCCAAACCCCATGTCGCGGAAGTAGAACTGGTTGAGCACGCGCAGCCGCTGCAACGCGCCCGCGTCGTCCGGGCAGCGGCGCTTCACACGGGCCAGCATCTGGTCGACATCGCCGAGCACCTGCTGCACGTCGAGGTCCGGGTATTCGTCCTGTGCGATGGCCACCGCGGCCTCGAACAGCGGCAACGCGTCGTCGTCTCGCACGAGCGACGCGAAGTAGCTCAGTGGCGTGGGCGCACTGAAATCGAGGTTGATGGCCATGAATGAAACCGCGCGGGTTGCCGCCGTGGCGCTATTGTCGGACGAACTGGCGCAACTTCAAACCGGACAGCAGCAAGGCCCCGAAATACAGGGCCGCCGCCGCGATCACGCAGGCGGCCAGCAGACCGACCCGCTGCAGCGCCGCGCCCTCGAAGCCCAGCCAGCTGACCCGGCTGGCCGCCCAGGTGAGAAACACCGCCAGCAAGGCACTCGCGGCCGTCACCTGCGCCAGGAAACGGGCCCAGCCCGGCGCGGGCCGGTAGGCGCCACGCCGGCGCAGCCCCACCAGCAACAGCAGGGCATTGACCAGTGCACCCAGGCCGATGGCCAGGGCCAGACCGGCGTGGGCGAGGTGGGGCACCAGCACCAGGTTGAGCAACTGGGTCAGCACCAGCACGCCGATGGCGATCTTGACCGGGGTGCGGATGTCCTGGCGCGCGTAGAACCCCGGGGCCAGCACCTTGATGGCGATGAGCCCAAGCAGGCCGGCCCCGTAGCCCATGAGCGCCACGGCCGTCTGCTGCACGTCGGCGTCGCCGAAGCGCCCGTAGTGGTAGAGCACCGCCACGAGCGGCTGGGCAAAGGTGAGCAGCGCGACCGCACAGGGCACCGCCAGCAGCACCACCAGGCGCAGGCCCCAGTCGAGCAGCCGGCTGTAGCGGTCGGTGTCGCCGGCCGCCTGCGCCGCCGACAGTTGCGGCAGCAAGACCACGCCCAGCGCCACGCCCAGCAGCGCGGTGGGAAACTCCATCAGGCGGTCGGCGTAGGTGAGCCAGCTCACGCTGCCCACGGCCAGGTGGGAGGCGATCTGCGTGTTGATGAGCAGCGACAGCTGCGCCACGCTGACGCCCAGCAGGGCCGGCAGCATGAGTGTGGTGACGCGTCGGGTGCCTTCGTGGGCCCAGGCGGCCTTCAGCGCGCCCCAGCTCAGGCCCAGCCGCGGCCACATGCCGATCCGGCGCAAGGCCGGCAGCTGCACCCCCAGTTGCAGGGCCCCGCCCACCAGCACGCCACCCGCCATGGCGTAGATGGGCTCGATGCCGATCCGGCCGAACCAAGGGGCACCGAACCAAGCCGCCCCGATCATGGCGACGTTGAGCAGCACCGGCGTGGCCGCTGGCACCGCAAACCGCCGCCAGGTGTTGAGCACGCCGGCGGCGAGCGCCACGAACGACATGAACGCGATGTACGGAAACATCCAGCGGGTCATCACCACCGCGGCGTCAAAGCCTTGCGGCGACTGCTTGAGACCGGCCGCCATCGCATACACCAGCACCGGTGCGCCGACCACGCCCAGCACGCAGGTGACCATCAGGGCCCAGGCCAGCACGGTGGCGATCTGGTCGACCATGCGCCGGGTGGCCTCGTCGCCCTCTTTTTCCCGGGTGCCGGCCAGCACCGGCACGAACGCCTGACTGAATGCACCCTCGGCAAACAGCCGGCGCAGCAGGTTGGGGATGCGGAACGCCACGTTGAAGGCGTCGGTCAGGGCGCTGGCGCCAAAGGTCGCCGCCATCAGCAACTCGCGCACCAACCCGGTGATCCGGGAGGCCAGCGTCAGCAACGAAACCAGGGAGGCAGACTTGAACAGGCTCACACCACGAGTGTAGGCCCTCGGGACGGGCCGATCGGCGCGTCTGGCCTGGCCCGGACCCCCGGGCTATAATGTTCGGCTTTGCTGGCAACATCCACAAACACCGAAGGAACACCACCATGGCCACCAAGCCGAAGAAAAAGAACCCCCGTCTGGCGTCCGGCCGCAAACGCGCCCGCCAAGACGTCAAACTCAACGCCGCCAACAGCTCGCTGCGTTCCAAGTACCGCACCGCGGTGAAGAACGTCGAGAAGGCGGTCGCTGCCGGCGACAAGACCAAGGCCACCGAACTGTTCGGCAAGATGCAGGCCGTTGTCGACACCATCGCCGACAAGGGCATCTTCCACAAGAACAAGGCCGCTCGCGACAAGAGCCGCCTGTCCACCAAGGTCAAGGCCCTCGCCACCGCCGCGGCCTGAACCCACACCACAGCCGCCCGGGCCCCCAGGGGCCTGCCGTTTGAATCGGGTGCGCTGCCAGCAAAGCAGAAAAGCCGTCGCAAGACGGCTTTTTTGTTTCCGGGCGCCGGGCTCACTCCGGCAGAAGACAGCCTTCGGCGATTTGCAGGTCGTTGTCGCGCGCGAAATTCATGCAGAAATCCCAGGCCATGGGCTCGGCCTCGCGCAGATCGCTGTGCACCACCACGCACTTGATGCCGTTGATCACGTTCGGCACGCACCAAGGGGAGTAGCTGAGGTGGCTGCCAGGCTGGGCGCCGCCGGGGCGGAAACTGCTCATGACGCCGGCCAGGCGTTCGGCCCAGTCGCTGGGGCGAAAGGTGCGTCCATCGCGGGTGATGCCCTGGATGAACACTTGCTTGGGCGGGGTGGCGACCATCGGGTGCAGGTGAAGCCGTGGGTGGGGTGGCTCGAGCGGGAATCGTGCCACCGAAGCACCCGGGATCGCCGGCTGGGGTGGGCTCCGGAAATTCTATCTTATATAAGACTCGGGATTACCCGCACCCATCCACCCACCGCGGTCCGGTATCGGAGCGATGCCGCATCGTCATCGGTGTGGCAGCGGTCGTGTGCCTACAATCGCGGCTCAGCGGCTCCCCCTCCTGCCCAGCAGGCGTTGAGCCGATTTCTTTTTCTGGCCAGCCCCCGGAGCCCCGCATGAATGCCGCGCTGAAAACCGCCGCCTCGCCCCACGTGATGAACACCTACGGCCGCCTGCCGATCGCCATTTCGCATGGCCGAGGCTGCCGGGTGTGGGACGTCAATGGCAAGGAATACCTGGACGCGCTCGCCGGCATCGCGGTGAACACGCTGGGCCACGGCCACCCCAAGCTGGTGCCGGCCCTGCAGGATCAGGTGGCGAAGATGATTCACTGCTGCAACTACTACCACGTGCCCGACCAGGAACGGCTGGCCCAGATGCTGGTGGAGCGCTCGGGCCTGACCAATGTGTTCTTCTGCAGCACCGGGCTGGAGGCCAATGAGGCCGCGCTCAAGCTGGCCCGCAAATACGGCCACGACAAGGGCATCGAACGCCCGGAGATCGTGGTCTACGAAAAGGCCTTCCATGGCCGCTCCATCGCCACCCTGTCGGCCACCGGCAACCCCAAGGTGCAGGCCGGTTTCGGCCCGCTGGTCGAGGGTTTCATCCGCGTGCCGGCCAACGACATCGACGCCCTGAAGAAGGCCACCGCGGGCAACCCGAACGTGGTCGCGGTGTTCTTCGAAACCATCCAGGGCGAAGGCGGTGTCAACCCCATGCGCGCCCAGTACCTGAAAGACGTGCGCGCCCTGTGCGACGAGCGCGACTGGCTGCTGATGATCGACGAGGTGCAGTGCGGCATGGGGCGCACCGGCAAGTGGTTCGCGCACCAGTGGGCCGGCATCAAACCCGATGTGATGCCCCTCGCCAAAGGCCTGGGCTCGGGCGTGCCGATCGGCGCGGTGGTGGCCGGTCCGAAGGCCGCCAACATCTTTCAGCCGGGCAACCACGGCACCACCTTCGGCGGCAACCCGCTGGCCATGCGGGCGGGCGTCGAGACCATCCGCATCATGGAAGAAGACGGCCTGATGGCCAACGCAGAGCGCGTGGGTGCCCACCTGCGTCAGGCCCTGGAGCAAGGCCTGGCCGGTCTTTCAGGCATCAAGGAAATCCGTGGACAGGGCCTGATGCTGGGCATTGAACTGACCAGGCCCTGCGGCGTGCTCACGCAGCGCGCGGCCGACGCCGGCCTGCTGATGTCGGTGACGGCCGACAGCGTGATCCGCCTGGTGCCCCCGCTGATCATGACCACGGCCGAGGCGGACGAACTGGTCGCCATCCTCCTGCCCCTCATCAAGACGTTTCTTGCGGAATGAGCACGACCATGCCGATCCGCCACTACCTGCAGTTCAAGGACCTGACCGCCGACGAATACGCTCACCTCTTCGAGCGTGCCGCGTTCATCAAACGCAAGTTCAAGGCGGTCGAGAAGTACCAGCCGTTCGCCGATCCGGACCGCACGCTGGCCATGATCTTCGAGAAAGCGAGCACGCGAACCCGCGTGAGCTTCGAGGCCGGCATGTACCAGATGGGCGGCTCGGTGGTGCACCTGACCACGGGTGACAGCCAGCTGGGACGCGCCGAACCCATCGAGGACAGCGCGCGCGTGATCAGCCGCATGGTCGACATCGTGATGATCCGGACGTTCGAGCAAAGCAAGCTGGAGCGTTTCGCGGCGCATTCCCGCGTGCCGGTCATCAACGGCCTCACCAACGAGTTCCACCCCTGCCAGATCCTGGCCGACCTGTTCACGTTGGTGGAGTACCGGCCCGCCGCCAGCGGCAAGCCGCTGGACGCGATCCGCGGCAAGGTGGTGGCCTGGGTGGGCGACGGCAACAACATGGCCAACACCTGGCTTCAGGCGGCCGAGATGCTGGGCTTCACGGTGCACGTGAGCACGCCCGGCGGCTACGAGGTGAACCCCGAGCTGGCCGGCATTGCCGATCGCGGTTGCTACAAGGTCTTCAAGGACCCGCGCGAGGCCTGCGCGGGCGCCGACCTGGTGACCACCGACGTCTGGACCAGCATGGGCTTCGAGGCCGAGAACGAAGTGCGGCGCAAGGCCTTTGCGCAGTGGTGCGTCGACGAGGCCATGATGAAGCTGGCGCGACCCGACGCGCTGTTCATGCACTGTCTGCCCGCCCACCGTGGCGAAGAGGTCGCGGCCGAGGTCATCGATGGCCCGCAGTCGGTGGTGTGGGACGAAGCCGAGAACCGCATGCACGTGCAGAAGGCCCTGATGGAGTACCTGCTGCTCGGGCGCGTGGACTGACGCCATGTCGGCCTGCACGAGCTGTGGCGCCTGCTGTTCTTGGTGCCGCGTCGATTTCTCGAGTTACGAGCTCGACGAAGCCGGCGGCACCGTGCCGTCCGGGCTCGCGGTGGAGGTCAATGGCACCACCGCCCGCATGCGCGGCACCGACCATTGGCCACCCCGGTGCGCAGCCCTGACAGGGACCGTGGGCGTGAAAGTGGGTTGCGGCATCTACGAATGGCGCCCGTCGCCCTGCAGGGAGTTCGAAGAAGGCAGCGAGGCGTGCGACCGCGCTCGCCAACGCAAAGGGCTGCCACCGCTGGGCGCTGCCACCGGCGCAGGCGCCTGATCGTTCAGGTCTGAAGTTTTTCGTCGTCTGTTGGCATTAACCGACACCGCAGGCATTTTCGCGGTGCTACCTTCGCCGCGCCATGAAAACGATCTGGGACATCTCCCCTCCCGTCCACGCGGATGCACCGGTGTTCCCGGGCGACACCGCGTATGCGCAGCAATGGGCGGCCCGCATCGGGCCGGGCTGTCCGGTCAACGTGAGCGCCATCACGCTCTCTCCCCACGTGGGGGCGCACGCCGATGCACCGCTGCACTACGACCCCAGCGGCCTGCCGATCGGCGAGGTGCCGCTGGAGACCTACCTCGGGCCCTGCCGGGTCATTCACGCCATCGGTGTGGGTGCGCTGGTTCAGCCTGAACACATCGCCCACCAGCTCGAGGGGCTGCCCGCACGTGTGCTGGTGCGCACCTATGCCCGCATGCCGCAGGACGCGTTCGACACCCACCTGCCCGCCTTCGCGCCCGCCACCGTGGAGATGCTGGCCGACCACGGCGTGCGCCTCATCGGCATCGACAGCGCCAGCATCGACCCGGCCGACAGCAAGACGCTGGACAGCCACCAGGTGATTCGACGCCGCGGTCTGCGCGTGCTGGAGAACCTGCTGCTCGACGAGGTGCCCGAGGGCGACTACGAGCTCATTGCCCTGCCCCTGAAACTGACCACCGCCGACGCTTCGCCGGTCCGCGCGGTGCTTCGCTCCCTCCCATCCCTTCCGGCCTGATCCTGCCAAGGCACCGCCATGACATCCAGCCTCAACCACTGCCGCGCGCTCGACGCGCAAGACCCGCTGCGCAGCCTGCGCGACCTGTTCGACCTGCCCCACGGCACCATTTACCTCGACGGCAATTCGCTGGGTGTCATGCCGCGGTCGGCGCCAGCCCGGGTGACCGAAGTCGTCACGCAGGAATGGGGCCGCGACCTGATCCGCAGCTGGAACAGCGCAGGCTGGTTCGACCTGCCCCGCAAGGTGGGCGACCAGATCGCGCGGCTGATCGGCGCGGCGCCCGACACGGTGATTGCGACCGACAGCACCAGCGTCAACCTGTTCAAGGTGCTGAGCGCCGCCTTGCGGATCAGCGCACAGCAAAGCCCCGGCCGCTGGCGCATCGTGAGCGAACGCAGCAACTTCCCCACCGACCTCTACATCGCCGAGGCGCTCTGCAAGGACAAGGGCTGGGAACTGGTGCTGGTGGAACCCCACGAGATTCCGGCGGCGCTGCAGGACGAGCGCCTGGCGATCCTGATGCTCACGCACGTGAACTACCGCACCGGCGCCATGCACGACATGGCCGCCGTCACGAAAGCCGCCCACGACGCGGGTGCATTGGTGGTGTGGGACCTGGCGCACAGCGCCGGCGCCGTCCCGGTCGACCTGACGGGTGCCAACGCCGATTTCGCCGTCGGTTGTGGCTACAAGTACCTCAACGGTGGCCCGGGTGCACCGGCCTTCGTGTGGGTGAACCCGGCGCACGCCGAGCGCTGCTGGCAACCGCTGGCCGGCTGGTGGGGCCACGACAAACCCTTTGCCTTCACCCACGACTACCAGCCCGCGGCCGGCATCGGGCGCTACCAGTGCGGCACGCAACCGATGATCAGCCTGGCCGCGCTGGAATGCGGTGTGGCCACCGTGCTGGCGGCGGAGCCGCTGGGGGGCATGGCCGCCCTGCGCCGGAAATCGCTGGCCCTCACCGACCTGTTCATCGCGCTGGTGGAGGAACGCTGCGCCGGGCACGGCCTGACCCTGGTCACGCCGCGCGAGCACGCCCGGCGCGGCTCACAGGTCTGCCTCTCCAGGACCGAAGGCGCCTACGCCATCGTGCAGGCGCTGATCGCACGGGGCGTGATCGGCGACTACCGCGCAGGCGACCAGGCCGGCCACCCCGACATCCTGCGCTTCGGCTTCACGCCGCTCTACCTCGGCTTCGAGGACGTCTGGAACGCGGTCGAGCACCTGCGGATGGTTCTCGACAGTGGCGAGTGGCAGCGCGCGGAGTTCAACCGGGTGAATGCCGTGACCTGACATTTACCGATCGCTCCGGGCCTGTCGAAACGTGCCTTGCCAACGCATGGCGAGCCCTTCGACAGGCTCAGGGCGAACGGGACCGACCCACCGTTCGGGCTGAGCCTGTCGAAGCCCTCACCACGCGGTTCACCCTTCAACAGGCTCGGGGTGAACGGGAGTGCGGCATGACCACGCCCGAGAAGATCGTTCACGAAGAGCGCGCGCAGCTCGATTTCAGCCGCGACATGAGCTATGGCGATTACCTGCAGCTCGACGCCATCCTGACCGCGCAGAAACCGCTGTCGCCCGCGCACGACGAGATGCTGTTCATCGTGCAGCACCAGACCAGCGAACTGTGGATGAAGCTCATGCTGCATGAGCTTCACGCCGCCATGTCGCACATTGCGCGCGACGAACTCCAGACGGCATTCAAGATGCTGGCGCGGGTCAGCCGCATCATGGAGCAGCTGGTTCACGCCTGGGACGTGCTGGCCACCATGACGCCCCCCGAGTACAGCGCGCTGCGCCCTTACCTCGCCAGGTCCAGCGGCTTTCAGAGCCACCAGTACCGCTGCATCGAGTTCGCCATGGGCAACAAGAACGCCGCCATGCTGCAGCCGCACGCCCACCACGCCGATCGCATGGCCGCGGTTCGCGCGGCGCACGAGGCGCCGTCGCTGTACGACGAATGCCTGCGCCTGCTGGCGCGGCGCGGCCTGCCGGTGCCCGCCAGCCACACCGAGCGCGACTGGACCCAGCCCTACGAGGCCAGCGACGCGGTGGAACAGGCCTGGCTGGTGGTGTAC
This sequence comes from Synechococcus sp. UW140, assembly GCA_943371665.1. GTDB lineage: Bacteria > Pseudomonadota > Gammaproteobacteria > Burkholderiales > Burkholderiaceae_C > Hydrogenophaga. The sequence continues at coordinate 29,843 of CALRVR020000007.1, read as the reverse complement.
CGCGATCCCAAGGCGCATTGGGACCTGTACCAGCTGGGCGAGGAGCTGACCGACCTGGAAGACGCATTCCGGCTCTGGCGATTCCGCCACGTGACCACGGTGGAGCGCGTCATCGGCTTCAAGCGCGGCACGGGCGGCACCGGTGGCGTGAGCTACCTGCGCAAGATGCTGGACGTGGTGCTGTTCCCCGAGATCTGGCGCCTGCGCACGGCGCTCTGAGCCGGCGCAGACAACGGCTCAGGTCGGCCGGATGTTGTTGCGCCGGATGACGTCGGCCATGGCCTCGGTGTCGGCCTTGACGCGGCGCGCCAGGCCTTCGGGCGACGTGCCTGCCACCGTCCAGCCCTGGTTGAGGATCTTCTCGCGCACGTCGAGGCGGCGAACGATGTCGGCCAGCAGCGCCGAGAGCCGGTTGACATTGGCCTTGGGCAGGCTGTTGGGCGCGGCCACCGCGTTCCAGATCTCGAGCTGGAAATCCTTCAGGCCGGCTTCGGCCAAGCTGGGAACCTCGGGCACCACGCCGCTGCGGCCACTCGATGTCACACCCACGGCGCGCAGCTTGCCGCCGCGCACCTGTGCCATGGCCAGACCCGGTGGCAGCAGCGACATCTGGATCTGGCCGCCGATCATGGCGGCGATGACCTGCGGGTTGCCCGGGTAGGGCACGTGCACGGCGCCCAGACCGGCGCGGCCCTTGAGCAGTTCCATGCCGAGGTGGGCGACGGTGCCGATGCCGGGTGTGCCGTAGTTCCACTGAGACCCGGCGGCCTTGGCGGCCTCGAGGAACGCGCGCGGGTCGGCGGGTGTGTTCATGGACGCGGCCAGCACCAGCGGCGCCACCGCCAGCAGCGACACCGGGGTCAGGTCGGTCAACGGGTCGTAGGTGGTGGCGGGGTTGAGGATCTTCGCGATCGTCATGTTGCCGTTGATCATGAGGCCGATGGTGTGGTCGTCGTCGGCGCGCGCCACCTGCGCCGCGGCCACGTTGCCGCCCGCACCGGGCCGGTTCTCGATCACCACCGGCTGGCCGAGCGCCTGCTGCAGGGGTTCGGCGATGGTGCGGGCCATCAGATCGGGCGAGGAACCACCGGGAAATCCGACCACGATCTTCAGCGGCCGGCTCGGCCAGGCCGACTGGGCAAGTGCGGTCGGCAGCACGGTGGCAGCGGCCAGTGCAGCGCCGGTGGCCAGGGCGTGGCGGCGGGTGGTGGATCGGGTCATGGTGTGTCTCCTGGTGGCGGTTGTTCAACGGGATCGGGATCCGGGTCCGGGCACGGGGTCGCCCGGGCCGTCGTACAGCCACCCATTGTCCAACAAGCGTTCGCCCAGCAGCGCCATGGCCGCGTTGCGGGCCCAGCGCAGCGGTCCGCTGGCGTGGAACACGGTGCCGTTGCGGCGCGAGCGGCGCTGCACGCGGGCGTTGCGGGCCCATCGCACATCGGCATAACGGGCCAGCACGGCAGGCCAGTCCGGCCCACCCGGACCGGCCGACGTCTCTGCCAGCCGCCCCAGGGCCCAGGCGTCTTCGATCGCCATGGCGGCGCCCTGCGCCAGGTAGGGTCGCATGGGGTGGGCGGCGTCGCCCAGCAGGGCCACGCGCCCGCGCGCCATGTCCTGCGGACCGGCCAGGGGCGGGCGGTCGTGCAACACCCAGCGCGTCCAGGCGGGGACCGCATCGAGCCAGGCGCCCAGGTCGCCGTGCACCGGCCCCAGTGCGCTGCGCAGCGCGGCCCGTGTGGCGGGTTCCGACCAGCTTCGGGCGTCGCGCGGTCCGTCGGCGCCGGCGTGCACCACCGCCACCAGGTTGAAGGCCGCGCCGCCGCGCACCGGGTAATGCACCACGTGCAGCCGCGTGCCCAGCCACACGCCCACGCGGAGCGCGCGCATGGCCGCCGGCAGCGCGGCGCCGGGCAGCAGACCGCGGTAGGCCACATGGCCGGTCGGCCGGGGGGGGGCCGGGTCGGCCACCTGCCCTCGCACCCGGCTCCAGAGTCCGTCGCAGCCGATCAGCGCAGCGGCGTCCATCGCGCCACCGCCCGACCAGCGCACCTGCACCTTCGCGGGATCGGCCTCGATCGACTCCAGCCGACTGGCCAGTCGCAGGTCGAGCCCTTCGCGCTGCGCCGCCCGCAACAGCAGGGCGTGCAGGTCGGCGCGGTGCAGGCAGGCGTAGGGGGCGCGGTGGCGTTGCGCGAAGCGGTCGAGTCGAAGCTGTCCGAGGGTCTGACCGTGGCGGGCATCGCGAACCGCCAGCGATTCGGGCCATGCGGCCACTTCGTCGATCGCGGCGCGCAGGCCCCAGTCGGCGAGCAGGCGCACGGCGTTGGGGCCGAGCTGCAGCCCCGCGCCCACCTCGCCAAAGGCGTCGGCCTGTTCGATCAAGGTCAGTGGCTGGCGGGCGCGGGCCAGCGCCACGGCGGCCGCCAGTCCGCCAATCCCGCCGCCGGCGAGCAACACATGCGAAGTCATGCGCGCGATGGTATCGGCGCGCGCAGCCCCGTCAGAGAATGCGGTTGAACCAGAGCAGCGACAGCGCCGCCGCGCTGAGCGCTAGCACCGAGGCCACCAGGGCCAGCAGACCAGCGACCTCGGTCTCTTTCTTCTCGACGGTGAGTTTGGAGCTCAACGACTGATACACCTGCTTGAGGTTCTCGGCCGTGCCCGCGTAGTAGTACTCGCCACGGGTGGTGCGGGCCACTTCCTTCAGGGTTTCTTCGTCGAGCCGCACGCGCATGGACCAACCCTCGAAGCCGATGATTTCACCTTCCACGGTGCCCACGCCGACCGTGTACACGCGCACGCCGCGCTCGGCCGCCATCTTGGCCGCTTCGGCGGTGTCAACGCCGGTGGTGCGTTGCCCGTCGGTCAGCAGGATGATGGCCGCCGAACCATAGGAACCCGCCTCGACCGGCTGGAACGGCTTTTCTTCGGCCTTCGGCTGGTCGAGCGCACGGCCGCGCGGCGCGAACGGATCGGTGTTTCGGTTGTAGGTCATGTCCGTCAGGCTGATGCGCTGATCGGGGAACAGCTCGGACAGCGACACGACGATGGCGCTGCCGATGGCGGTGGCGCGCTGCAGCTGGAACTTGTCGATGGCGGTGTTGAGGTCTTCGCGGCTGAGCGTGACCGGTTGCACCACCTGCGCCGCCCCGGCAAAGGCCACGATGCCGACCTTCACGTGGCGGGGCAGTTCGGCCAGGAACGCCTTGGCCGCGGCTTGCGAGGCGACCAGCCGGTTGGGCTGCACGTCTTCGGCACGCATGCTGCCCGAGACGTCCATGGCGAGGATGATGGTTTGCTGCGTGGACGGCAATGTGATCGTGGCCATGGGCCGCGCCGAGGCCAGCAGCATGGCGGCAAATGCCAGCAACATGAGCACCGGCGGCACATGGCGCCGCCAACCCGGCCCCCGGCCCATGGCTTCGCGCACGATCGACAGGTTGGCATAGCGCAAGGCGGTCTGCTTGCGGCGGCGCAGCAGCCACCAGTACAGCAACACGAGCAAGGGCAACGCCAGCAGCAGCCACAGAAGCTGAGGCCAGAGAAAGGTCACGGGGGGCAGGTTCATGCGGTCGCTCCTGTGCGTTGGCGCCGAGGCAGTTGCGTGGGCACGGGCCGGGCTCCGGGGTTCTGGCGCACGCGCTGGCGGCGCATGTCCACAAAGCGCAGCACGGCATCGGCCAGGTCGTCGTCGGTGGCCAGCTCCAGCGTGTCGACACCGGCGCGCGCCAGTGTTTCGCGCAGCTGCGCTTCGCGCTGCGCGGCAATGCGCGCAAACCGCTGGCGAAAGCCCTTGTCGTGCGTGTCCACCAGCAGTTGCTCGCCCGTCTCGGCGTCGCGGATGGGAATGAGGCCCAGATCGGGCAGCTCGAGCTCGAGCGGATCGATCAGCCTCACCGCCACCACGTCGTGGCGCCGCGCCAGCTCGCCCAGCGGCTGCTCCCAGCCGGGCTGGCTGATGAAGTCGGACACCACGAACACGGTGCTGCGCTGGCGCACCGTGTACACCGCGCTGCGCAACAGGTCGCCCAGCCGGGTGGCGCCCTCGCCCTTTTTGGCGCGTCCCTCCGGCAGGGGTGGCTTCATGAGCAACTGCATGAGTTGCAGCACGTGGTTGCGGCCACCGCGGGCCGGCAGCACGGCGTCCACCTGGGCGAGGCCGCGCGATCCGTAGACCATGCCGCCCACCCGGTTGCCATGGCGAGACACCAGGCGCGCCAGTACGGCCGTGAACTGCAGCAGCACCTCGCTCTTTCGCTGGTCGCCCGAGCCGAAGTCGACCGACGGGCTGAGGTCCAGCAGAAACCAGGCCGCCATTTCGCGGTCTTCGGTGAACACGCGCACGTGCGGCTGCTGCAGCCGCGCCGTCACGTTCCAGTCGATGTGCCGCACGTCGTCGTGCAGCTGGTATTCGCGCAAGTCGGCGAGGTCGAGTCCACTGCCCCGCAGCAAGGTCTTGTACGACCCCTGCAGCAAACCATCGAGCCGCCGCAACACGGTCCATTCAAGCCGCCGCAGCAGCGCCTCGGCGCGGTGCACGGCGGGCGTCGCAACGGGCGCGTCACCGGCCATCGCACCGGGTTTTCGCTGGCCGAAGAGGCGGGCGAACATGATCAGGCCTCCCGCCGGGCCGCCCCAAGGGAGGCCAGCGCCCCCATGGGGGGCTGAGAGCCGCGGCTCCAAGTCTGCCTGCGCAGACTTGGACGGCTCGAAGGGGTATCGCCTCTGGCGATGCCGCGGCCTGCAAGGCGCGAGGACACGAAGTGCGGAGCGTGGGGGCACATGATTTCAGGCCGCCCGCTTGTCGGCTTCCAGCGGACGCGCCGGCGGCGGAACCTGCTTCATGATTCGGGCGATCAGCGTCTCGCTCGTCAGGCCTTCCGACAGGCCTTCGTAGGACAGCACCACGCGGTGGCGCAGCACGTCGGGGACCAGATCGGTCATGTCCTCGGGCAGCGCGTAGCTGCGGCCGCGCAGCATGGCCAGCGCCCGGGCGCCTTCCACCAGGCCGATGGTGGCGCGCGGGCTGGCGCCGAAGGTGATCAGCCGGCCCATGTCCTTCAACCCGTGCTTGTCGGGCGTGCGGGTGGCAGACACCAGCTTCACCGCGTACTGCACCAGCGAAGGGTCCACGTAGACCTCGCGGCACTGGGCCTGCAGCACGGCCAGCTGGTCGGTGGTGGCCACCGCATTGACCTGCACCGCAGGCCCGGTCACGCGCTCGACGATCACGTATTCCTCTTCGTCGCTGGGGTAGTCCACCAGCACCTTCATCATGAAGCGGTCCACCTGGGCTTCAGGCAGCGGGTAGGTGCCTTCGGTCTCGATCGGGTTCTGCGTGGCCATCACCAGGAAGGGCTTGGGCACCTTGTGCGATTCCCCGGCAATCGTCACCTGTCGCTCCTGCATCACCTCGAGCAGCGCACTCTGCACCTTGGCCGGCGCGCGGTTGATTTCGTCGGCCAGGAGCAGGTTGGCGAACACCGGCCCCAGCGACGTGCTGAAGTCGCCCGTCTTCTGGTTGTAGATGCGCGTGCCCACCAGGTCGGCCGGCACCAGATCGGGGGTGAACTGGATGCGCTTGAAGCGTCCCTGCACCACATCGGCGAGTGTCTTGACCGTGAGGGTCTTGGCCAGGCCGGGCACGCCTTCGACCAGCAGGTGCCCCTGCGCCAGCATGGCCACCATCACGCGCTCCAGAAAGCGGTCCTGGCCGACGACGATGCGCTTGACCTCGTAGAGGATCTGCTCCATGAGCTGGGCAGTCTCGGGGGCGTTGTTTTCGCTCATGAAGGGCTCTCCGTGATGTGGGGGACGGTCAGAACGGGGGCAGGCCGGCGGCGGCCGCGGCGCTCTCGATGGGAACAGCAAATCCGATGCCCACGAAGGTGCGGGCGCTGGTCGGGTTGAGGATGCCGGTGACGATGCCGACCACCTCGCCGTCCATGGTGACGAGCGGCCCCCCGGAGTTGCCCGGGTTGGCCGCGGCGTCGAACTGGATCAGGTTGCCGATGACCTGCCTGCCTTCGGGCGACTTGAACTCGCGGTCAAAACCGGAGATGACGCCCGCCGACACCGACGGTCCGATGCCGAACGGAAAACCCACCGCCACCACCTGATCACCCGACAGAAGGTCGTTGGTGGACCGCATGGTGGCGGCCGACAGGTCGTCCGGAATGGTGTGGGCCTGCAGCACGGCCAGGTCGTTCTCGGCCTGGGCGCCGGTCACGCTGGCGCCCGACTCGCTGCCGTCGGCAAAGGTGATCTTCAGGCGGTCGGCGCCCTGCACCACGTGCAGGTTGGTCAGGATCACGCCCTTGTCGACGATCACCACGCCGGTGCCCACGCCCTGCTCGACTTCCTTGCCTTCCTCGTTCTTGCCGTAAGACAGCACACGCACCACCGAGGGGCGGATTTTTTCAGCCGCGCGCGCCGTGGGCGACGGCATCACCTGGGTGGTGAGCGTGCGCAGCACCGCGGCGTCGATGTCTTTCTGGGTGAGCGCGGCGGCACCGCCCCGCTGCTGCTGCCACACCATGGCGATCAGCGCCACCGACAGCAGCGCAATGGCGGCCCACATCAGCCGGGGCTGGGTGGCCGTGCGCGCCACGGCCGCACGCCAGCGGCGCCGGGGCCGCTCGGGGGCCGGTGGGACTGTTTCCGCCGCAGGGGCCTCGACCTCCACAGGGGCCGTGCGCCTTGACGGGCTGTACTTCGCTGACTTTCGCATCGCGACCCCCGAAGAAACCGTGGATCACATGATGCCGCGATGCGCCAACCGGCTCAAGCGGTCAACAATTGTCGAAGGACATACGGAAGTATTCCTCCCGCGCGGTAGTAATCCACTTCCACCGGGGTGTCGATGCGCAGCACCACCCCAAGTTCACGGCTTTGGCCGTCCGGGCGGGTGATCACCAGGGTGGCGTCGCTCTGGGGCTTGAGGTCGGGATCGGGAATGACACCGATGGTTTCGTCGCCCCGCAGGCCCAGCGACTCCCACGAATCGCCCGCCTTGAACTGCAGCGGCAGCACCCCCATGCCCACCAGGTTGCTGCGGTGGATGCGCTCGAAACTGCGCGCCACCACCGCCTTGATGCCGAGCAGTTGCGTGCCCTTGGCCGCCCAGTCCCGGCTGGACCCGGTGCCGTATTCCTCGCCGGCGAAGACCACGGTGGGCACGCCGTCGGCCATGTACTTCATGGCGGCGTCGAAGATGCTGAGCTTCTCGCCCGTGGGCTGGTGCAGCGTGAAACCGCCCTCCTCGCGCGTGCCGTCCGCGCGCGGCGGGATCATCAGGTTCTTGATGCGCACGTTGGCAAACGTGCCGCGCACCATCACGTCGTGGTGGCCCCGGCGCGCGCCATAGCTGTTGAAGTCGACCGGCGGCACGCCGTTCGCCTGCAGCCACTGCCCGGCCGGCGAACTGGCCTTGATGTTGCCTGCCGGCGAGATGTGGTCGGTGGTGATCGAGTCGCCAAACAGCGCCATGATGCGCGCGCCCTGCACCGCCACCGGTCGCCGGGCGTTCGTGTCCACCAGGGCGAAGCCGTTGAAGAACGGCGGCTCGGCGATGTAGGTGCTGGCCGGCCAGTCGTAGCTGTTGCCCCGGCTGCCGGGAATGCGCTCCCACAGGGCGCCGGGCTCGGTTTTCACCCGGGCGTAGTTGTCGCGGTAGGCCTTGCCGTTCATCGCGCTCTTCATCAGCGCATGGATTTCATCGCTGGTGGGCCAGATGTCGCCCAGGTACACCGGTTGGCCACCTTTGCCCAGGCCGACCGGCTCGGTCATGAGGTCGCGCGTGACGTTGCCGGCAATGGCATAGGCCACCACCAGCGGCGGGCTGGCCAGGAAGTTGGCCTTGAGGTTGGGGTGGATGCGTGCCTCGAAATTTCGGTTGCCCGACAGCACCGCCGCACACACCAGGTCGTTGCCGGTGATCACCGCGTTGAGCTCGGGCGTGAGGTCGCCGGCGTTTCCGATGCAGGTGGTGCACCCGTACCCCGCCAGCGAGAAGCCCAGCTTCTCCAGATAAGGCAGCAGGCCGGTGGCGGACAGGTATTCGGTGACGATGCGCGAACCCGGGGCGAGCGAGGTCTTGATGTGGGGCTGGACGGTGAGGCCTTTTTCAACCGCCTTTTTCGCCAGCAGACCGGCCGCCAGCAGCACGCCGGGGTTGCTGGTGTTGGTGCAGCTGGTGATGGCGGCGATCAGCACGTCGCCGTTCCTGACGTCGATGCCGCCCGCCGTGCGGAAGGTCTGGCCGATCTTGCCCGGCGGCTGTCGGAACCCGCCCTGCTCCATCGGTGCGCTGAAGAGTTCGGTGAAGCGCCGCGCCACCTGACCGATCTCGATGCGGTCCTGCGGGCGCTTGGGACCCGCCAGGCTGGGCGCCACCCGGCCGAGGTCGAGCGTGATCACCTGCGAATAATCGATCTCGCCCCGCTGGGGCACACCGAACAGGCCCTGGGCCTTGAAGTAGGCGGCGAACGCGTCGATTTCAGCCGCGCTGCGGCCCGTGCCCTTGAAGTAGTCGAGCGTCTTTCCGTCCACGGGGAAGAAGCCCATGGTGGCGCCGTACTCGGGCGCCATGTTGGCGATGGTGGCGCGGTCGGGCAGTGACAGCGATGCCGTGCCTTCGCCGAAGAACTCCACGAACTTGCCCACCACCTTGTGCTGGCGCAGGATTTCGGTGACGGTGAGCACGAGGTCGGTGGCGGTGCAGCCCTCACGCAGCCGACCGGTGAGTTCGAAGCCCACCACGTCGGGTGTCAGGATGTACACCGGCTGACCGAGCATCGCGGCCTCGGCTTCGATGCCGCCCACGCCCCAGCCCACCACACCGATGCCGTTGATCATGGTGGTGTGGCTGTCGGTGCCGACCAGTGTGTCGGGGTAGTAGAGGCCGCCCTTCTGGTGCACCCCGCGCGCCAGGTGCTCCAGGTTGACCTGGTGCACGATGCCGAAACCCGGCGGCACCACACCGAAGGTGTCGAACGCCTGCATGCCCCACTTCATGAAGCCGTAGCGCTCGCGGTTGCGCTGGAACTCCAGCTTCATGTTCAGGTCGAGCGCGTCCTTGGTGCCGTAGTGGTCCACCATGACCGAGTGGTCCACCACCAGGTCCACCGGCACCAGCGGCTCGATCTTCTTCGGGTCCTGTCCCAGCCGCAGTGTGGTGCTGCGCATGGCCGCCAAGTCGGCCAACAGAGGCACACCGGTGAAATCCTGCAGCACGACGCGCGCCACGGTGAAGGGGATCTCGTCGGTGCGGGGTGCCTTGGGTACCCAGTTGGCCAGCTGCTGCACGTGCTCCCGCGTGACCCGCTCGCCGTCGCAATGCCGGAGCACGCTCTCGAGCACGATGCGGATGGAATGCGGCAGGCGGGACACGTTCGGAAACTCGCGCGCCAGTGCGGGCAGCGAATACAGGCGGCCCGAGCGACCGGTGCCCGGTTTGAAGGCCTTGACCGTGTGGGCGAACGGGTGGGTGAAGCGGATGGGGGCGTCCATGCATTGACTCCAGCGCGGGAACTCGCGACGGCCCATTCTGCCGGTCATGCGTGTCCCCGCACAGCCTTCATGGGGTTGGGGCCCGCCCGCCTCGGGGCGATCCACGCATTTCACCCCCCGTCACCCCCTTGCGCACCCCGCTGGTGCAGCTCAACCGCCAGATCCGTCAAACGGCCGTCCGCAACCCCGTCCCGCGCCATCCCAGAAACTCCAGGTCGGCCAGCACCAGCACCGCCACCGCCTGCACCACCAGGTACGCCTGGCCGAGCGGGGTCACCGGGTGGGTGCTCCCGAAGGCCAGCCACAGGCATTCGGCGGCCCAGACCAGGTTACCGACGATCAGCAGCAGGAGCGGCCCGCGCGCCGGAACGGGCTGGCGCGCCAGCCAGGCAGACAGCGCCACGAACAGGAAGATGGCCCAACCCATCACCGTGATCACGGTGAACGGAAGACCCAGCGAGCGGGCCAGCACATCGCCGGCGGTCAGGTGCAGCACGCCGATGGCCAGGCCCGACAGGGCGTCGAGGGCAAGCACGCGGCGCAGGGCGGTGGTGGACAGTTGAAGGTCGAGGTTCATGTCGGGCTCCTGATGAAACGTTGAAGAGAAGCCCGATGGTGAGAAACCGGGTGCATGGCGTCCATGACCCGGCAGGTCATGGACCCGGAGCCGCTGCGCCCTACCATGGCGCCATGCACCCCACCCACGCCGCCCCCGCCCCGTTCGGCGAACGCCTGCGCCAATGGCGCCAGAAACGCCGCCTGAGCCAGCTCGATCTCGCCTTGCAGGCCGACGTGTCCACCCGCCACCTGAGTTGCGTGGAAACCGGCCGCGCCAGCCCCAGCCGCGAAATGGTGCTGCGCCTGGCCGAGCGCCTGCAGCTGCCACCGCGCGAACGCAATGCGCTGCTGGTGGCCGCCGGCTACGCGCCCATGTACCGCGAGCGCGCGCTCGACGACCCCGCCATGGCCGCCGCGCGCGCCGCCGTGCAGCGAATCCTCGACGCGCACGAGCCCTGGCCCGCGCTGGCCATGGACCGGCACTGGAACCTGGTGATGCACAACCGCCTGGTGCCTTTGCTGCTGCAAGGCGTGGCGCCCGCGTTGCTGCAGCCGCCGGTGAACGTGCTGCGGTTGAGCCTGCACCCCCAAGGGCTGGCCCCGCGCATCCACAACCTGCCCCAGTGGCGCGAACACCTGCTGGAGCGGCTGCGCCAGCAAGTGGCGGCCACCGGCGACGCGGCGCTGGGCCAGCTGGCAGACGAACTGCGCACCCTGCCGGACGGGGCCGCAGGACCGGCCGCCGATGCCCTGCCGGGTGAGCACCTGGGCGTGCTGATGCCGTTCCGCTTCGACACGCCCGTCGGCGTGCTCGACCTCATCAGCACCACCACCGTGTTCGGCACGGCGGTCGACATCACCCTGCAGGAAATGGCGCTGGAGACCTTCTTCCCGGCCAACGAGTCGACGGCCGAACGGCTGAGGACGCTGGCCACCCAGGCCTGAAGCGGTCGCGCACGGCGCGTGGTGGAACCGGCCCGGTGCCGGGGTTACACAAGCAGGACCACCGATTTCGGTCTTGCCCGGTATCACCATGAACCACGACGACCTGGACTCCCTCTGCCACCGCGCCTGTCTGCAACTGGGCGTGCCCGACCCCTACGCCCTGGGCAAGGGCCACACGATCACCCTCGATGGGGTTCACCTCGAGGTGCAGCACAAGGACCCGCGCCCGCACTTTCTGCTGCTGGCCGAAATCGCGCTGTTCGCCCCCGACCAGCGCGCCCAGGTGCACGAACGCCTGCTGGCGCTGCAGCTGTCCACCGCAGACCACCCCAACCTGCGCTTCGGCTTTCATCCCATCCGCCAGACGACGCTGCTGTGCCTCACCGCCCGGCCACCCCGCAACGGCACCGATCCGTCGCACTGGCTGGCGCGGCTGCTGCAATCCACCGCCGCCCAGGTGACTGAGTGGCGGCAGGAACTGCAACGCGGCGAAGGCTCCCCGGCCTGGTTCAACACCGCGATCCAGCTTGAACTGCGCGGCTGAGCCCAGCGCCCCCTTCCGATCCATCTGCCACCACCTGCCACGCCGCCATGCAATCCAAATCCATCGGAACCAGCCCCGGTTTTCCAGCGCCACCCGTCAACAGCCGCTCGCGCATTTCCGCGGGCCAGCCGGCCCACCCCGCCCCGCCTGTGGCAGCGGAATCGCCAGAAAAGCCCCCGGTGGTGCCTGGCCATGCGAACCTCGCCCTCGGCGCCACCGACCCTTTCGCGGGCATTCAGGACGCGAATGAAGGAGCCAAGCGGTTTGGCAGCTTTGGCGATTTCTCCCGACCGTTCAACCCCAGTCAAGGCAATCCGTTCGCTCAACCGGGCATCAACCCCGCCAACCCGCTCTTCCCGGCAGACGACGGGTTCAAGCCCCGGGACGAGACCAAGGTCGGTAGCGGAGACGGCCAGAAACCGGTCGACAGGAATCCGTTCACCAACGGCGAAGCGGCGGTGCAGCAGCAACCGGTCAATCCCCTTGACAACCCCTTCGACGGCGCGCCACTGGTCAACCCTGCCGCGGGCAAGGGCCTGAACGAACAAGCCGCCCCACAAACCAACCACGGGATCCAGCCCGGCGTCCAGCCGGCAGGGCCAGCGCCCGCTGATGCAGACCCTGCCGCGCCTGCGCCGCAAGCCAAGACCGGGACAGGACACAAAACGGTGGATCAAGTCGACGCAGAACGCCAGGCCGTGGAGGCGCTCGACAACGCGGTCTTCTTCAAAAGCATGCAAGCACGCCTGGCCAAGCTCTGCGGGGAGCACGGCATCGACCTGAAAGACGTGGAACCCCTGGTCAATCTGTTCAAGGACGCTGCCGCGACCAGCCTGATCCAGATGGCCGAAGCCTCCGAAAAGGCAACAGGGCAGAAGCTGAAGGTGGACGATCCCCTGTTTTTCGGCGCCATGAAACTGTCTCACACGGCAGATCCGCTGGATGGAGACCACGCCAGCGAAGAGGGCGACGAGAGCACGTTCGACCCACGGCACGATCCGGGATCCGTCAAAACCTCCCAGCAGCAGATCGAAGAGTCGATCGAGCAGTTTCCCTCGAAGGAAAAGCCAGGCATCAAGCGGGCGGCTGTCAAGGCCAGTGACCTCCTTGCTTCAAGGTCCAACGAGCACGGCAGCCTGATCGACCTCGGCCTGACGGCGCCACGCCGCCTCGACGCCAACGAGAGCTCCGACGAGAGCGGCGACGAAACCGCAAGCGAGCTGCCGGAGAACGACCCCCTGCCCGCCACCCGACCCCCGCGCACAACCAACACCGCCGAGCTCAGGCGCCGTTTCGCTGAGGAAGCCTCCGACCTGCAGAACAGCAGCGCAAGCTCGCCAGGCCTGGTCAAGAAAGAGCGCCCACCCGCATCGACCCAGTGACCCTCGATACGCCCTGAACGAAAAAGCCCGCCTCAACGGCGGGCTTTTTCACGGGCCACAGCCCTTTCCGTCAGACCGAAACGCCCTTGGCCGTTTCCGCGTACTCCTCGATCTGGTCGAAGTTCATGTAGCGGTACACGCTGGCGGCGTCCTTGTTGATGATGCCCATCTCGGCGTGGTACTCGGCCACGGTCGGGATGCGGCCCAGCTTGGACGCGATGGCGGCCAGTTCGGCCGAGGCCAGGAACACGTTGGTGTTCTTGCCCAGGCGGTTCGGGAAGTTGCGCGTGCTGGTGCTCACCACCGTGGCGCCTTCGCGCACCTGGGCCTGGTTGCCCATGCACAGGCTGCAGCCCGGCATTTCGGTGCGCGCACCGGCGGTGCCGAAGGCGGCGTAATGGCCTTCCTTGATCAGCTCGTTCTGGTCCATCTTGGTGGGCGGCGCCACCCACAGTTTGACCGGAATGTCGCGCTGACCGCCGAGCAGCTTGGCCGCGGCGCGGAAATGGCCGATGTTGGTCATGCACGAGCCGATGAAGGCCTCATCGATCTTGGTGCCGGCCACGTCGGACAGCAGCTTGGCGTCGTCCGGGTCGTTCGGGCAGCAGAGCACCGGCTCCTTGAGGTCGTTCAGGTCGATCTCGATCACGGCGGCGTACTCGGCGTCCTTGTCGGCTTCGAGCAGTTGCGGGTTGGCCAGCCAGGCCTCGACCTTCTCGATTCGGCGCGCCAGGGTCTTCGCGTCCTGGTAGCCGTCGGCGATCATGTTCTTCATCAACACGATGTTCGAGCGCAGGTACTCGATCACCGGCTCCTTGTTGAGCTTGATGGTGCAGCCGGCGGCCGAGCGCTCGGCCGAGGCATCGGACAGCTCGAACGCCTGTTCCACCTTGAGGTCGGGCAGGCCCTCGATCTCGAGGATTCGGCCGGAGAAGATGTTCTTCTTGCCGGCCTTGGCCACGGTGAGCAGGCCAGCCTTGATGGCGGCGTAGGGAATGGCGTGCACCAGGTCGCGCAGGGTCACGCCGGGCTGCATCTGGCCCTTGAATCGCACCAGCACCGATTCGGGCATGTCCAGCGGCATCACGCCGGTGGCCGCGCCGAAGGCCACCAGGCCGGAGCCGGCCGGGAAGCTGATGCCGATCGGGAAGCGGGTGTGGCTGTCGCCGCCGGTGCCCACGGTGTCGGGCAGCAGCAGGCGGTTGAGCCAGCTGTGGATCACGCCGTCACCCGGGCGCAGGGCCACGCCGCCGCGGTTGCTGATGAAGGCGGGCAGCTCGCGGTGGGTCTTCACGTCGACCGGCTTGGGGTACGCCGCGGTGTGGCAGAAGCTCTGCATCACCAGGTCGGCGCTGAAGCCCAGGCAGGCCAGGTCCTTCAGCTCGTCGCGCGTCATGGGGCCGGTGGTGTCCTGGCTGCCCACGGTGGTCATCTTGGGTTCGCAGTAGGTGCCCGGGCGCACGCCCTGGCCTTCGGGCAGGCCGACCGCGCGGCCCACCATCTTCTGCGCCAGCGTGAAGCCGGCCTTGGTGGCCGCGGGCGGCTGCGGCAGGCGGAACACGGTGGAGGCCGGCAGGCCCAGGAACTCGCGGGCCTTGGCGGTGAGGCTGCGGCCGATGATGAGGTTGATGCGGCCGCCGGCGCGCACCTCGTCCAGCAGCACGTCGCTCTTGAGCGAGAACTCGGCCACGGTCTGGCCGTTCTTGAGCAGCTTGCCGTCGTAGGGCAGCACGTCGATCACGTCGCCCATCTCGAGCTTGCCGACATCGACCTCGATCGGCAGCGAACCCGAGTCTTCCTGCGTGTTGAAGAAGATGGGGGCGATCTTGCCGCCGAGCGTGACGCCGCCGAAGCGCTTGTTGGGCACGAAGGGGATGTCCTGGCCGGTGGCCCAGATCACGCTGTTGGTGGCCGATTTGCGCGACGAGCCGGTGCCCACCACGTCGCCCACGTAGGCCACCAGGTGGCCCTTCTTCTTGAGGTCTTCGATGAACTGCATCGGGCCGCGCTTGCCGTCTTCCTCGGGCTTGAACGCCGCGTCGGGGCGCGTGTTCTTGAGCATGGCCAGGTAGTGCAGCGGAATGTCCGGGCGGCTCCAGGCGTCGGGCGCGGGCGACAGGTCGTCGGTGTTGGTTTCACCGGGCACCTTGAACACGGTGACGGTGATCTTGCGCTCGACCTCGGGGCGCGAAGTGAACCACTCGGCGTCGGCCCAGCTCTGCATGACCTCTTTCGCCTTGGCGTTGCCGGCCTTGGCCTTGGCCGCCACGTCGTTGAAGAAGTCGAACATCAGCAGCGTCTTCTTGAGAGCGTCGGCGGCCACACCGGCCACGTCGGCATCCTCAAGCAGTTCGATGAGGGGGTGGACGTTGTAGCCACCCACCATGGTGCCCAGCAGTTCGGTGGCCTTGGCCTTGCTGACCAGACCCACCTTCACGTCACCGTGGGCCACGGCCGCCAGGAAGCTGGCCTTCACCTTGGCCGCATCGTCCACGCCGGGTGGCACGCGGTGCGTGAGCAGGTCCATGAGGAACGCGTCCTCGCCGGCCGGCGGGTTCTTGATCAGCTCGATCAGGTCGGCCACCTGCGGTGCGGACAGCGGCAGCGGCGGAATGCCCAGCGCGGCGCGTTCGGCGGCGTGGGCGCGGTAGTCGGCGAGGAAGTTGGACATGGTCTTCTCCAGACAGCGTGGGTGATTCGGAATCAGTGAGGGACTAGCAAGGTGTGCACCGGCGCGGGCAGCGTGCGCCCGGTGCGCTGCGCGCGCTCGAGCACCTGCCAGAAGTAGCGGTAGCTGGCGCGGTCGTGCAGGCGGCCGGCCACCTGGACCGGTGCCCACGCCACCGCGGCGGCGCGCTCGATGACGGTGGCGGCTTCGTCCACCTCGTCGGCCGCGGGCGCAAAGGCCGACACGATGGGGCGGATCTGGTCGGGGTGGATGCTCCACATGCGGGTGAAGCCCAGTTCGTGGGCCGCGCGCCGGGCGCTGGCCTGCAGGGCGGCCACGTCCTTGAACTCGGTGACCACGCCGTGCGCAGGCACCTTGCCGTGGGCATGGCAGGCGCTCGATATCTCTAGCTTGGCGCGCAACACCAGCGGGTGGCTGAATTGCCCCGACGAAGTCATGCCGGCCGACGGAATGGCGCCGCCGTGGGCGGACACGAAATCCATCAGGCCGAAGCTCAGGCTCTGGATGCGCGGGTGGGCAGCGATGTCGAAGGCGCGGTGCACCGCGGCGGGCGACTCGATCAGGGCGTGCAACGGCAGGTCGCGCGCGCCCGCCGCGTCCAGCGCAGCGGCCGCGCGATCGACGTCGGCCGGCGTCTCGACCTTGGGCAGCATGACGTGGCACAGGCCGGACCCGGCCCGACCCACGATTTGCGCCACGTCGGCCTCGAAGGCCGGGTGGTCCACCGCGTGCACCCGCACCGCCACGCGAGCGCCGGCCGGGGCCGACAGCGCCAGTTCGGTCACCAGCGCGGCGTGCTCGGCCTCGCCGCCCACCGGGGCGCCGTCCTCGCAGTCGAGCGTGACGTCGAACACGCAGGCGCCGAACTCGGCGGTCAGCTCGGCCTGCAGCGCCAGGCTCTTGCGCATGCGCGCCTCGACCCCGCTGTAATGGTCACAGACCGGCAGCACGATGGCGCCGGCCTGGGGCCCGAGCAGGATGGTGCGGGGGTTCACGCGCGGTGTGGCCAGCGGATCAGAGCAGGTGCTTGACGCCGTCCTGCTCGCCCACGAGCTCGGCCAGGGTCTTGTCGATGCATTCCTGCGAGAACGCGTCGATCGGCAGGCCTTCGACGATCTTGTACTTGCCGCCTTCGCAGGTGACCGGGTAGCCGAACATGACATCCTTCGGGATGCCGTATTCGCCGTTGGACGGTACGCCCATGGTGACCCATTCGCCCTGGGTGCCCAGCGCCCAGTCGCGCATGTGGTCGATGGCGGCGTTGGCAGCCGAAGCGGCCGACGACAGGCCACGCGCCTCGATGATGGCGGCACCGCGCTTGCCCACGGTGGGCAGGAACACGTCCTTGTTCCAGGCGTGGTCGTTGATCATGTCCTTGACCGAGGCGCCGTCGATGGTGGCGAAGCGGTAGTCGGCGTACATGGTCGGGCTGTGGTTGCCCCACACGCCCAGCTTCTTGATGGACGCGACCGGCTTGCCGGTCTTGGCGGCGATCTGGCTCAGCGCGCGGTTGTGGTCCAGGCGCAGCATGGCGGTGAAGTTCTCGCGCTTGAGGTCGGGCGCGCTCTTCATGGCGATCCAGGCGTTGGTGTTGGCGGGGTTGCCCACCACCAGCACCTTCACGTCGCGGCTGGCCACGGCGTTGAGGGCCTTGCCCTGGCCGATGAAGATCTGGCCGTTGATGGACAGCAGCTCGGCGCGCTCCATGCCGGCCTTGCGGGGCATCGAGCCCACCAGCAGGGCGTAGTCGGTGTCCTTGAAGGCGGTCATCGGATCGCTGTGGGCTTCCATGCCGTGCAGCAGCGGGAAGGCGCAGTCTTCCAGTTCCATCATCACGCCCCGAAGCGCCTTCTGCGGACCTTCGGCCGGAACCTCCAGCAATTGCAGGATCACGGGCTGGTCCTTGCCGAGCATTTCGCCGGAGGCGATGCGGAACAGCAGGGCGTAGCCGATCTGGCCGGCGGCGCCGGTGACGGCGACGCGAACAGGCTTCTTGGTCATGGTGGGAGCTCCAGGGAAGGGTGTTGGAATGCGGAGGGACCGGGTCCGGCGGACCGGCGCGCACCCCGGCGGGCAGCGGCGGTCGAAGGGTCGAGTCAGGCCCGGAGTTTACCCGCGTAAACCCTAGGCGGTCAATTTGTCTTATGTCTTATATAAGATATGATTGGGGCAGCCACAAACGAGCCACAACCCTTGCCGATGGCCCCCCAGACCCAGCCCAGCGAGCCCCTGACCCAGGGCGAAGGCAGCGCCGCTGCCAGCGCGGTGGTGGCGCCTGCGTTCAGCCCGCTCTATCAGCAGATCAAGGGCCTGATCCTGCGCAGTCTGCAGGCCGGCGAGTGGAAGCCCGGCGACATGATCCCGAGCGAATTCGACCTCGCTTCGCGCTACAAGGTCAGCCAGGGCACGGTGCGCAAGGCGATCGACGAACTGGCCACCGACAACCTGGTGGTGCGGCGCCAGGGAAAAGGCACCTTTGTCGCCACCCACGCCGAACAGCACATCCAGTTCCGGTTTCTGCGGCTGCTGCCCGATCAGGGCACGCTCGACCAGCAGGGCCCGGCCGAGCGCCGGATCATCGACTGCAAGCGCCTGCGCGCCCCGGCCGAGGTGGCCCGCCAACTCGGGCTGCGCACCGGCGACAGCGTGCTGCAGGTCCGGCGCGTGCTGGCGTTTGGCGGCACGCCCGCCATTCTTGAGGAAATCTGGCTGCCGGGCAGCCAGTTCAAGGGCCTGACCCTGGACACGCTGGCCAGCGACAAGGGCCCGATGTACGCCCTGTTCGAGGCGCAGTTCGGCGTGCGCATGGTCCGGGCCGACGAAAAGATCAAGGCCGTCAGCGCGGACGCCGAATCCGCCGCGCTGCTGGCCGTGCACCCCGGGCATCCGCTGCTCAGCGTGGAGCGCCTGGCCTTCACCTACAACGACACGCCGATGGAGTTGCGGCGCGGCCTGTACCGCACCGACACCCGGCACTACCGCAACGAGCTCAGCTGATGACCGCCGCCTGCGCCAAATCCGTGCACGGACAGACCTTGCGCACCGATCCGGTTCAGACCGCCGGTTGTTGCATTGCAATAGAATTTGACGGCTTGTGGTGACAAGCAGACCGCAAGCGACCGCACTTCCCCGCCCGAGCGCACCCTCCCCCACGAAAGCCCCTCCCATGCCCGAGTTGACACGCAAGCGGCCCGAGTTCCGCAACATCAACGCGTTCAAGGACCTCACCACGTACCGACTGCCCGCCGCCGGCTGGGTGTCCATCCTGCACCGTGTCAGCGGTCTGCTGATGTTCTTCCTGTTGCCGCTGATCGTGTGGCTGTTCGACACCTCGGTGTCGTCCGAAATCTCCTACGAGCGCTTCACCAGCGCCTTCATCGGCGGCCTCGGCTTCGTGCCCGGCTGGCTGCTCAAGCTGGTGGTGCTGGCCCTCATCTGGGCGTACCTGCACCATTTCATCGCTGGCGTCCGCCACCTGCTCATGGACGCCACCCATTCGGTGACCAAACAGTTCGGCAAGTCCTCTGCGGTGGTCACCCTGGTGCTGAGCATCGGCCTGACCCTGGTCCTGGGCGCCAAGCTCTTCGGCCTGTACTGAACACACCGAGGTAACACACACCATGTCCGTCAACTACGGCTCCAAGCGCGTCGTCACCGGCGCCCACTACGGTCTGCGCGACTGGCTTGCCCAGCGCATCACCGCGGCCCTCATGGCCCTCTTCACCTTGGTCCTGCTGGCGCAGGTGCTTTTCACCAGTGGCCCACTGGGCTATGAAGGATGGGCGAGCATCTTTGCTCCGCAATGGATGAAGGCCCTGACCTTCGCCATGTTCCTGGCCCTCAGCTACCACGTGTGGGTCGGCGTCCGCGACATCTGGATGGATTACGTGAAGCCCGCGGCCCTGCGCCTCGTGCTGCACGTGTTCACCATGGTCTGGTTGCTGGCCTGCCTTGGCTGGGCCGTTCAAGTTCTCTGGAGAGTCTGACGTCATGACCGCCACCGCATCCCTTCCCAAGCGCCAGTTCGACGTGGTCATCGTCGGGGCCGGCGGCTCCGGCATGCGCGCGTCGCTGCAGCTGGCCCGCGCCGGCCTCAAAGTGGCCGTGCTGTCCAAGGTGTTCCCCACCCGCTCGCACACCGTGGCCGCACAAGGCGGCATCGGCGCATCGCTCGGCAACATGAGCGAGGACAACTGGCACTACCACTTCTACGACACGATCAAGGGCTCCGACTGGCTCGGCGACCAGGACGCGATCGAGTTCATGTGCCGCGAAGCCCCGAAAGTGGTCTACGAGCTCGAGCACTTCGGCATGCCGTTCGACCGCAATCCCGACGGCACCATCTACCAGCGTCCGTTCGGTGGCCACACCGCCAACTACGGCGAGAAAGCCGTTCCCCGCGCCTGCGCGGCGGCCGACCGCACCGGCCACGCCATGCTGCACACCCTGTACCAGCAGAACGTGGCGGCGCGCACCACATTCTTCGTGGAGTGGATGGCGCTTGACCTCGTGCGCGACAGCGACGGCGACGTGGTGGGCGTGACCGCCCTCGAAATGGAGACCGGCGAGGTCTACATGCTCGAGGCCAAGACCACCCTGCTGGCCACCGGTGGCGCCGGCCGCATCTATGCGGCGTCCACCAACGCCTTCATCAACACCGGCGACGGCCTCGGCATGGCCGCGCGTGCCGGCATTCCCCTGGAAGACATGGAGTTCTGGCAGTTCCACCCCACCGGCGTGGCCGGCGCGGGCGTGCTGCTCACCGAGGGGTGTCGCGGTGAAGGCGCCTTCCTCGTCAACTCCGAGGGGGAACGCTTCATGGAGCGCTACGCCCCGACCCTGAAAGACCTGGCGCCGCGCGACTTCGTCTCGCGCTGCATGGACCAGGAGATCAAGGAAGGCCGTGGCTGCGGTCCGAACAAGGACTACGTGCTGCTGAACTTCAGCTACCTCAGCGCCGACACCATCCACAAGCGCCTGCCCTCGGTCTACGAGATCGGCGTGAACTTCGCCAACGTCGACATCACCCGCGAGCCGATCCCGGTGGTGCCCACCATCCACTACCAGATGGGTGGCATCCCCACCAACGTCAACGGCCAGGTCGTCGTGCCTGATGGCGCAGGTGGCCAGAAGGTGGTCAACGGTCTCTATGCCGTCGGCGAATGTTCCTGCGTGAGCGTACACGGAGCCAACCGCCTGGGCACCAACTCGCTGCTCGACCTGCTGGTGTTCGGCCGCGCGGCGGGCAACCACATCGTTCAGTACAACGACAAGAACAAGACCCACAAGCCGGTCCCCAAGGACGGCGCCGACCTGACGCTGTCGCGCCTGGCCCGCCTTGATGGCTCGGCCACGGGCGAGTACGCACAGGACGTGGCCAACGACATCCGCCAGACCATGCAGAAGCACGCCGGTGTGTTCCGCACGCAGGCCAGCATGGACGAAGGTGTGCAGAAGATCAACGCCATCCGCGCGCGGGTGGGCGGCATCCACCTCAAGGACAAGTCCAAGGTGTTCAACACCGCGCGCATCGAGGCGCTGGAGGTGGAAAACCTGATCGAGTGCGCACAGGCCACCATGACCTCGGCGGCAGCCCGCAAGGAATGCCGCGGCGCCCACACCGTGTACGACTACGAGCGCCCGGCCGACGACGCGCAGTTCCCGCTGGGCCGCAACGACGCCGAGTGGATGAAGCACACCCTGTGGCACAGCGCCAACAACTCGCTGACCTACAAGCCGGTCAACCTCAAGCCGCTCACCGTCGAATCCGTCCCGCCCAAGGTCCGCACCTTCTGAGGCCGAACCCGGAGAACCCCATGCTTCGCACTTTCAAGATCTACCGCTACGACCCCGAGAAAGACGCCAAGCCGTACATGCAGACCGTCCAGGTCGAGCTCGACGGCCACGAGCGCATGCTGCTCGACGCGCTCATGAAGCTCAAGGCCGTGGACCCGTCCATCTCGTTCCGCCGCTCCTGCCGTGAAGGCGTCTGCGGCTCGGACGCGATGAACATCAACGGCAAGAACGGCCTGGCCTGCCTGACCAACATGAACACGCTCAAGGGCGACATCGTGTTGAAACCCCTGCCCGGCCTGCCGGTGGTGCGCGACCTCATCGTCGACATGACGCTGTTCTTCAAGCAGTACCACAGCATCAAGCCCTACCTCATCAACGACTCCATCGCGCCCGAAAAAGAGCGCCTGCAGTCGCCCGAAGAGCGCGAGGAACTCAACGGCCTGTACGAGTGCATCCTGTGCGCCAGCTGCTCCACGAGCTGCCCGAGCTTCTGGTGGAACCCGGACAAGTTCGTGGGCCCGGCCGGCCTGCTCCAGGCATACCGGTTCATTGCCGACAGCCGCGACCAGGCCACCAGCGAGCGCCTGGACAACCTGGAAGACCCGTACCGCCTGTTCCGCTGCCACACCATCATGAACTGCGTGGATGTGTGCCCCAAGGGCCTCAACCCCACCAAGGCCATCGGCAAGATCAAGGAAATGATGGTGCTGCGCTCGGTCTGAGCGCCCGCCCCGATCCCATGAACGGCACCGAAGACGTCCCCCTCGACGAACGTGGCTTGAGCAAGCTGCGTTGGCGGTGCCGCCGTGGGCTGCTCGAAAACGACCTGTTCATCGAGAGCTTCTTCGATCGCCATGCCGCGGGCCTGACGGTGCGGCAGGCCGAAGCCCTGGGCCGGTTGATGGACCTGTCGGACAACGACCTGCTCGACCTGTTGCTCGCCCGCAAGCCCGCCGAGGGCGATCTCGCACGCGACGACGTGATGCAAGTGCTTGCACTGCTGCGCGGCGTCAGCCCAACCCCAAGAACCGAGGAACCCGCATGAAACTCGTCGACAACAAAGCCACCCTGACCTTCTCCAACGGCAGCCCCAGCGTGGAACTGCCTGTCTATGGCGGCAGCATCGGCCCGGACGTCATCGACATCCGCAAGCTGTATGCACAGACGGGCATGTTCACCTACGACCCGGGCTTTCTGTCGACGGCCTCGTGCCAGTCCGCGATCACCTACATCGACGGCGACAAGGGTGAGTTGCTGTATCGCGGCTACCCGATCGAGCAGCTGGCCACGCATTGCGACTACCTCGACGTTTGCTACCTGCTGCTCAACGGCGAGTTGCCCGACGACCAGCAGCGCCCTGCGTTCCACAAGCTCGTGACCAACCACACCATGGTCAACGAGCAGATGCAGTTCTTCCTGCGGGGTTTCCGCCGCGACGCGCACCCGATGGCGGTGCTGACCGGCCTGGTCGGCGGCATGTCGGCCTTCTATCACGACAGCACCGACATCACGAATCCGCAGCACCGCGAGATCGCGGCCATCCGCCTGATCGCCAAGATGCCCACGCTGGTGTCCATGGCTTACAAGTACGGCATCGGCCAGCCCTACATGTACCCGCGCAACGAACTGTCTTACGCGGGCAACTTCCTGCGCATGATGTTCGGCGTGCCCTGCGAGGACTACCAGGTCAACCCGGTGCTCGAGCGCGCCCTCGACCGCATCTTCATCCTGCACGCCGACCACGAACAGAACGCATCCACCTCGACCGTGCGCCTGTGCGGCTCGTCGGGCACCAACCCGTTTGCCGCCATCGCGGCCGGCGTGGCCTGCCTGTGGGGCCCTGCCCACGGCGGCGCCAACGAAGCCTGCCTGAACATGCTGGAAGACATCCAGCGCAACGGCGGCGTGGCCAAGGTCGGTGAGTTCATGGAGAAGGTGAAGGACAAGAACTCCGGCGTCAAGCTGATGGGGTTCGGTCACCGCGTGTACAAGAACTACGACCCGCGCGCCAAGCTCATGCAGGAGACCTGCAACGAGGTGCTGCAGGAACTCGGGCTCGAGAACGACCCGCTGTTCAAGCTTGCCAAGCAGCTCGAGAAGATCGCGCTGGAAGACGACTACTTCGTGCAGCGCAAGCTCTACCCGAACGTCGACTTCTACTCCGGCATCGTGCAGCGCGCCATCGGCATTCCGGTCAACTTGTTCACCGGCATCTTCGCCCTGGCCCGCACGGTCGGGTGGATCGCCCAGCTCAACGAGATGATCGGCGACCCCGAATACAAGATCGGCCGCCCGCGCCAGCTCTTCACCGGCTCGGCCCGCCGCGACGTGCCCGCCGCCCTCAAGAAGTGAACGCCACCCCGGGCTGAGCCCGCCACGCCCGCCCTGGCCAGACGCCACGGCGGGCGTTGTCTTTCCCCAGACCGTAAAATCATCGACCGGCCCGCAGTGGTCGAGCAGAGACAAGCCATGCCCCGCACGCTGTACGACAAGATCTGGGACGAACACGTTGTCCACACCGAAGAGGACGGCACCGCCGTGCTCTACATCGACCGCCACCTGGTGCACGAGGTGACCAGCCCGCAGGCCTACGAAGGTCTGCGCCAGGCCGGTCGAAAGGTGTGGCGGGTGAGTTCGGTGGTGGCCACCGCCGATCACAACACCCCGACCACCGGCTGGGAACACGGCTACGGCGGCATTGCCGACCCCATCAGCAAGGAACAGATCACCACGCTGGACTCGAACATCGCCGAATTCGGCGCGGCGGCGTTCTTTCCCTTCCTGTCCCAGCGGCAGGGCATCGTGCACGTGATCGGCCCCGAAACCGGCGCCACCCTGCCCGGCATGACCGTGGTCTGCGGTGATTCGCACACCAGCACCCACGGCGCGTTCGGCGCGCTGGCGCACGGCATCGGCACCAGCGAGGTCGAGCACGTGCTGGCCACGCAGACGCTGCTGGCCAAGAAGGCCAGGAACCTGCTGATCAAGGTCGAGGGGCAACTGGCCCGGGGCGTCACGGCCAAGGACATCGTGCTGGCCATCATCGGGCGCATCGGCACGGCGGGCGGCACGGGCTACACGATCGAGTTTGCGGGCAGCGCCATCCGTGCGCTGTCGATGGAAGGCCGCATGACGGTCTGCAACATGGCCATCGAGGCGGGCGCCCGCGCCGGCCTGGTCGCCGTGGACGACAAGACCATCGACTACGTCAAGGGCCGCCCACTCGCCCCCGCCGGTGTCGAGTGGGACCACGCCGTGGCTTACTGGCGCACGCTGCACTCCGACGCCGACGCGGCGTTCGATTCGGTCGTCGAGCTCGATGCCACGCAAATCGTGCCGCAGGTCACCTGGGGCACGTCGCCCGAGATGGTGTTGGGCATCGACGGCCGGGTGCCCGATCCCGACAAGGAAAAAGACGCCAGCAAGCGCGGCGCCATCGAGCGCGCGCTGAGCTATATGGCCCTGCAACCGGGCAAGGCGATGAACGACATCTTCGTCGACAAGGTGTTCATCGGCTCCTGCACCAACAGCCGCATCGAGGACATGCGCGAAGCCGCGGCCATGGTTCGCAAGCTCGGTCAGAAAGTGGCGAAGAACGTCAAGCTGGCCATGGTGGTGCCGGGCTCGGGGCTGGTGAAGGCCCAGGCCGAGCGCGAGGGCCTGCACGAGGTGTTCAAGGCCGCCGGTTTCGAGTGGCGCGAGCCCGGCTGCAGCATGTGCCTGGCCATGAACGCCGATCGCCTGGAACCCGGCGAGCGTTGCGCCTCCACCAGCAACCGCAACTTCGAGGGCCGTCAGGGCGCCGGCGGCCGCACACACCTCGTTTCCCCGGCCATGGCGGCGGCTGCTGCCATCCATGGCCATTTCGTCGATGTCCGTCAATTTGCCTGAAAGGAAGAAACCATGAAAACGATCGCTTCTGTCCTGACCGCCGCTTTCCTGTTTGCGCTGGCCGGCTGCAACACCGTTCAAGGCCTGGGCCAGGACATCCAGAAAGGCGGGCAGGTCCTCGAAGGCGCTGCCAAGAAGTGAGATGAGACCCTTCACCGTGCACAAGGGCCTTGTGGCCCCGATGGACCGCGAGAACGTCGACACCGACGCCATCATCCCCAAGCAGTTCCTGAAGTCGATCCGCAAGACCGGCTTCGGGCCCAATCTGTTCGACGAGTGGCGCTACCTGGACAAGGGCGAGCCCGGGCAGGACCCGGCCTCGCGCAAGCCCAATCCCGACTTCGTGCTGAACCAGCCGCGCTATGCGGGTGCATCGGTGTTGCTCGCCCGCAAGAACTTCGGCTGTGGTTCCAGCCGCGAGCATGCGCCCTGGGCCATCGAGCAATATGGCTTTCGGGCCTTGATCGCGCCGAGCTATGCCGACATCTTCTTCAACAACTGCTTCAAGAACGGGCTGCTTCCGATCGTTCTGCCCGAGGCCACCGTGTCGCGCCTGTTCGATGAAGCCGCGGCCTTCCCGGGCTACGAGCTCACCATCGATCTGCCTCGCCAGGTGGTCGTCGAGCCGCAGGGCAACGAGATCGCCTTCGAGGTGCAGGCCTTCCGCAAATACTGCCTGCTCAACGGCCTCGACGACATCGGCCTGACCTTGCGCCACAAGGACAAGATCGCCCAGTTCGAGGCCCAACGCCTGGCCACCAAACCCTGGCTCGCGCACACACTCACCGGCTGAAACACGGCCCGCCTCCATGAAAATCGCAGTTCTTCCCGGTGACGGCATCGGCACCGAAATCGTCGCCGAGGCCGTCAAGGTGCTCGGTGTGCTGGACCTCCGCTTCGAGATGGAGACCGCCCCGGTGGGTGGTGCCGCGTACGAGATCCACGGTCACCCGCTTCCCGAGTCCACGCTGAAGCTGGCCATGTCCGCCGACGCCGTGCTGTTCGGGGCGGTGGGCGACTGGAAATACGACAAACTGGACCGTCCGCTGCGCCCGGAGCAGGCGATCCTGGGGCTGCGAAAGCACATGGGGCTGTTCGCCAACTTTCGTCCGGCCATCTGCCACCCCGAACTGGTCGGCGCATCCAGCCTCAAGCCCGAGATCATCTCGGGCCTGGACATCCTGATCATCCGCGAGCTCACCGGCGACATCTATTTCGGCCAGCCCCGCGGGCGCCGCACCGCCGTCGATGGCCACTTCCCGGGTGCCGAGGAAGCCTTCGACACCATGCGCTACAGCAAGCCCGAGATCGAGCGCATTGCCCATGTGGCGTTTCAGGCCGCGCGCAAACGCAGCAAGAAGGTGACCAGCGTCGACAAGGCCAACGTGCTGGAGACTTTCCAGTTCTGGAAAGACGTCGTCACCGAGGTGCATGGCCAGTACCCCGACGTGGAACTGGAGCACATGTACGTGGACAACGCGGCCATGCAACTGGTGCGCGCGCCCAAGAAGTTCGATGTGGTCGTCACCGGCAACATGTTCGGCGACATCCTGTCGGACGAGGCGTCCATGCTCACCGGCTCCATCGGCATGCTGCCCTCGGCGTCGCTGAACACGAAGAACCAGGGCCTGTACGAGCCCAGCCACGGCAGCGCCCCCGACATCGCGGGCAAGGGAATCGCCAATCCTCTGGCTACAATCCTGTCTGCTGCCATGATGCTCCGCTTCTCACTCAACCAGCCCCAGGCTGCCGACCGCATTGAATCTGCGGTGGGCAGCGTGCTCGCGTCTGGTCTGCGCACGGCCGACATCTGGTCTGAGGGCACCACCAAGGTGAGCACCCGCGAAATGGGTGACGCCGTCGTGGCCGCCATCACCAAAACCATTACCAAGGGCTGAACTCAGCTCCGGTTCGTCACGCCCACCCCCGGCACGACGAGCCGGGGGAAACCGGTTATTCAACTGAAAAGGGCAATGTCATGACGAAACTCGTGGGACTCGTGGGCTGGCGCGGCATGGTCGGCTCCGTGCTGATGGACCGCATGGTCGAAGAAAAAGACTTCGACCTCATCGAACCGCTGTTCTTCTCGACCTCCAATGCCGGCGGCACCGCGCCGTCCATGGCGAAGAACGAAACGCGGCTGCAGGACGCCCACGACATCGAGGCGCTCAAGCGCTGCGACATCGTCATCACGGCCCAGGGCGGCGACTACACCAACGAGGTGTTTCCCAAGCTGAGGGCCGCCGGCTGGAAGGGGCACTGGATCGACGCCGCGTCATCGCTTCGCATGAAGGACGACGCCGTGATCATCCTCGACCCGGTCAACCTGCCGGTCATCCAGAACGCGCTGGCCAAGGGCGGGCGCAACTGGATCGGTGGCAACTGCACCGTGAGCTGCATGCTCATGGGGGTTGGCGCGCTCTACAAGGCCGGGCTGGTCGAATGGATGAGCACCCAGACCTACCAGGCGGCCAGCGGCGGCGGCGCCCAGCACATGCGCGAACTGCTCACGCAGTACGGCACGCTCAACGCCGAAGTGAAGGCGTTGCTCGACGACCCCAAGAGCGCGATTCTGGAAATCGACCGCAAGGTCATTGCGAAGCAGCGCGCGCTGTCGGCCGCCGAAACCGCCAACTTCGGCGTCCCGCTGGGTGGCTCGCTCATCCCCTGGATCGACAAGGACCTGGGCAACGGCATGTCCAAGGAAGAGTGGAAGGGCATGGCCGAAACGAACAAGATCCTTGGCCAGGGCGATGGCTTCGGCACGGCCGCGGTGCCGGTCGATGGTTTCTGCGTGCGCGTGGGGGCCATGCGCTGCCATTCGCAGGCGCTGACGTTCAAGCTGAAGAAGGATGTGCCGCTGGCCGACATCGAGGCGATGATCGCCGCCGACAACGAGTGGGTGAAGGTGGTGCCCAATACCCGTGAGGCGACCATTCAGGACCTCACCCCGGTGGCTGTCACCGGCACCATGACGATCCCGGTGGGGCGCCTGCGCAAGATGGCCATGGGACCCGAGTACCTCGGCGCCTTCACCATCGGCGACCAGCTTCTCTGGGGCGCGGCCGAACCGCTGCGCCGCATGTTGCGCATCCTGCTGCAGGGCTGATCGGTTGCGTTTTTCCCGGCGCGCGCGGCGCCACGTTGCAACCCAGCAACGTGAAAAGCCGCACGCGCAGTGACGAGCGGTAGCCTCGGAAACTCAAGCGGATTCTCAGCTTGTAACCGTAATCCGTTGATGTTATGGTCAATTCTCGGTTTTTGACGTCGAGGTACCAGTGCCAGCCCACCCCCGCCACATCCCAACGCCCTTGATCTCATCCGCGCCAAAGAGCACGGGTCGTCGGGGCCTTGCGAGCCTGCACGCCATCGCGGCGGCGGCGCTGGTGTCCACCCTTCTGCTTCAACCCGGCGAAGCGAATGCGCTCGCGCTGGGCCGCGTCGTCGTTCAGTCGGCACTGGGTGACCCGCTGCGCGCCGAGATCGATGTTCCCGAAATCAGTGCAGCCGAAGCCTCCAGTCTGCAGGTTGGTCTGGCGCCTGGCGCCACCTACCGCGCCGCCGGCATCGACATCAGCCCGGCCCTGGCCCGGCTCGAGATCACGTTGCAACGGCGTGCCGACGGGCGCGCTTTTCTTCGCCTGGTGGGCCCCAATCCGGTCAACGAGCCGTTTCTCGACCTGATCATCGAGGCCAACTGGGCCACCGGGCGCCTGGTTCGCGACTACACGCTGCTGTTCGATCCGCCCAACCTTCGCGCCACCGCTCCTGCGCCCATTGCGCCGGTGACGCCCGCGCCCCGGGCCGCGGCACCCGCACCGGCACCCGCGCCTGCGGCGGCCGCTCCGGCGCCTGCACCCGTTGCGCCGACCCCGGCACCCGCTCCGGCACCTGCGGCAGCGGCACCCACAGCCCCTGCACCGGCCGCCGCGCCGGGGCAGGTCACCGTGCAGCGCGGTGACACGGCCGGGCGCATTGCCCAGGCCAACAAGCCAGCCGACGTGTCGCTCGAGCAAATGCTGGTGGCCATGCTGCAAAGCAACCCGTCGGCCTTCATCGACGGCAATGTGAACCGCATCCGTGCCGGCGCCGTGATCGACCTGCCTTCGCGCGACGCCGCGGCATCGGTCAACGCCGGTGAGGCGCGCCAGACGATTGCGGCCCAAAGCCGCGATTTCGACGAATACCGCCGCCGCCTGGCCGGCGCCGTGCCGCAGACCCAGGTGGAGGCCGCCGACCGGCAGGCCGCCGGTCGGGTGCAGACCGAAGTCCAGGACCGGGCCGCCCCGGCACCTTCGGCCGACCGCCTCACGCTGGCCCAACCCCAGGGTGGCGCGGCGCGTGAAGCGCAGATCGCCCAACAACGCCAGGCCCAGGAAGCCGCCCAGCGATCGACCGAACTGTCGCGCAACATCGACGAACTGGCCAAGCTGCAACAGCAGGCCGGCACGCCCTCGGCACCCGCCGCGCCCGCGGCAGCACCGGCCCCCGCGGCCAGCCCTGCGCCCGCACCTGCGGCCCCTGCTGC
>CALRVR020000006.1:0-181605 GCA_943371665.1 Synechococcus sp. UW140 | reverse complement strand
AGCCAGCCGTGAGCAACGCGCTGCGCCGCCTGCGCGACCTGCTGGGCGACGAGCTGGTTCGGCGCGCCGGTTTCGGGGTGGAGCCCACCCCGGCCGCGCTGGCGCTCTGGCCGGCGGTGCGCGAGGCACTCGGGCTGCTGCGCGAGGCGCTGTCGCCAGGGGCCTATGACCCAGCCGCGGCCACCAACACCTTCCAGCTGGCCATGGCCGATGCCACCGCCGCCAAACTGGTGCCCGGCCTGATCGATCTCTGCGCGGCCGAGGCGCCCGGCGTGAACCTGCGCGTTCTTCCACTGACCACCCGGGACCCGCGGGATCTGCTGGAGAGCGGCACGATCGACCTCGCCATCGGCCACTTCCCGGCCTTGATCGCCGAGCTCGGGGCGCGCCAGCAGCAGGACGAACTGCCCCGCTTCCTGTTCGAACGCCTGTACGACGGCGACTACGTGGTGGTGATGCGGCGCGGCCATCCCCTGGCCGGTCAGCCCCTGTCGCTGGACACCTATTGCGCGGCGCGCCACCTGCTGGTCAGTTTTTCCGGGCGCCCGTTCGGCTTTGTCGACGAAGCGCTGGCGGCCCGCTCACGCCAGCGGCGCGTGGTGCTCACGGTGAACCAGTTCTTCACCGCTGGCCGGGTGGTGGCCGCCACCGACCTGCTGACCGTGCTGCCACGGCACTTCCTGTCGGCCACCGGCATGGAGAACGAGCTCTCGATCAGCGAGCTGCCCCTGTCCGTGCCCGAGGTTCATGTGGACGCGGTCTGGCACCGCCAGCGCCAGCACGACGGCGCACACAGCTGGCTGCGTGCCGTGCTGTCGAGAGCGGCCCTCGCGGGCTTTCGGCCCCCGGCCACAATCGGCGCATGAAGATCCAGTTGTTGAGCGACCTGCACCTCGAGGCCAACCCAGATTTCGTGCCGAGCCCGGCCCCCGGGGCAGACCTGCTGGTGCTGGCGGGCGACATCGGGTCGTACCAGCGGCGAAAGGACGGCAGCGCGATGGCCGAGCCCGACTGGGGACTGCGCCGCTTCACCGACTGGCCGGTGCCGGTGTTCTTCGTGCCCGGCAACCACGAGTACGACGCCCTCGACGTGGACGAGGCGCACGCCCGCCTGCGCGCCACCTGCGAGCGCCTGGGCCTGCACTGGCTGGAGCGCGAAGTGAAGGTGGTTCGCGGCGTGCGCTTGGTCGGCGCCACCCTGTGGACCGACTACGACGCCATTCGGCCGCCCGGGACCAGCCCACTGGTGCAGCGCGAAAAGGCCTTCCGCGCCGCCAACCATTACCTGCGCCAGATGGCGAGTCAGCGCCACGGCTCGCCGTTCGACGCCGCGGCGATGCGCACACTCGGCCTGGAAAGCCAGGACTGGCTGCGGCAGGCACTGGCGCAGCGCTTCGAGGGCACCACCGTGGTGGTCACGCACTTTGCACCCACCCTGCACAGCGCCGACCCGCGCTACGGCCTCACGCCGGGCACGGCCGGTTTCTGCAACGCACTCGACGACCTTCTTCCCCAGGCCGACCTCTGGCTCCACGGGCATCTGCATTGCCCCACCGACGTGCGGGTCGGGCGCTGCCGGATCAGGGCCAACCCGCTCGGCTACCGCGACAAGCACGAGCAGGCGGGGTTCGACCCGCACTGCACGGTGGTGGTGAGCGGCGACTGAGTTGATCCCGCGCAAGGTCCGGCATCTGCCGACCCGTACACTCGTGTTTTTCCATGCCCGCTAGGAGACCCCGATGAAGATCCTGCTCGCCATTGATGGCAGTGCGTACACCAAGAAGATGTTGGCTTACCTGGCCACCCACGACGACATGTTCGGCGGGGAACACGACGTGACGGCCATAGCCGTGCAGGACCCGCTGCCGCCCAGGGCGCGGGCAGCGGTCGGCGCCGAGATCGCCAACAGCTACTACGAAGAAGCGGCGAACAAGGTCACCGCGCCGGTGGTGAAGTTCCTTCAGCGCCACGGCATCACGCCCAAGGTGCTCCACAAGGTGGGCTCGCCCGGTGAGCTGATTGCCAAGACCGCCAATGCCGGCAAGTTCGACCTGGTGCTCATGGGCTCACACGGCCATGGCGCGCTGGGCAACCTGGTGCTGGGTTCGGTGGCCACCAAGGTGCTCGCCCAGTGCAAGTCCCCGGTGCTGATCGTGCGCTGAATCGCACCAGGATCGCCCCACGAAAAAGCCGCCCTCGGGCGGCTTTTTCATTGGCTGGGCGGGATCGGACTCAGCGCGTGCGCAACCCGTCAAAGCAGGTGGACAAGACCAGTTCCACGATCTCTTCGCGGCTGTGCTGCCCGGCACCCTTGAGGAACCCGAGCACGGGATCGCAGGCCCGGGCGTAGAGGGTGTAGAGCACCGCGACCGGTGGCAACGCGGGGTTCAGGCTGCCATCGGCCTGGGCGGCGGTGATCCATTCCCCCAGCCGGTCGCTGACGTCGAACAGGCCATCCATGTAGGCCTTGTTGTTCATCAGGGCCGACCGCAGCGTGGAGTTCTCGCTCGGCAGTGACGGCATTTCGCCATCGAGCTGCACTTCCATGGTCCATCGCGCAACCGCCTTGAGTTGATCGATCGGCCTCGCGTTTTCCAACGCGGACAGGCCGTCCAGAAAGGCCTGGGCGCGGTTCATCACACGCACCATGGCCGCCGCGGCCAGGTCTTCCTTGCTGGGGAAGTGCTTGTACAGGCTGGCTTTGGCAATGCCCACCTCGGCCGCGACCTCGTCCACGGTCATGGCCTCGAAGCCTTTCTCGGCCAGCAACCGGTTCACCGCCGACACGATCGCGTCTTCGCGAGCGAGGTGCATCTGCTCGCGAAAACTGCGTTTCGGGGCGGCGGGGCGAACGGGCAACTCGGTGGCAGACGGCATGGGGGGACAACGGCGAAGCGAAAACCTGCTCGGACACCGGAATTCTGCCCGAGTTCGACGAATCCGTCGATAACCCAACTGCACAGTTGGTTACGCGACTGATTGGTCTTATTTCACACTTTCGCGGCTAATATGCGCTCGCCTTGGTTCAAGGCAAGTCGCAAGACCGCCCCAATTCCCTCGAAAGGACTCCCATGACGATTGATCGACGCAAGGTGTTGCTTTCCTCTCTCGCCGGTGCGGCAGCCCTGGCCCTGGCCGGCTGTGGCGGCGGTGACGACCCCGCGGCGCCCGCCACCCCGTCCACGCCGCTCAACCTCGTGGGACTGGCGCAGTCCGACGCACGCTTCACCACCCTGGTGTCGGCCGTGGTCAAGGCCGGGCTGGACGGCGCGCTGTCCGGCACGACGGAGCTCACGGTGTTCGCGCCGACCAACGCCGCCTTCGACGCGGCGGCCACCGCCATCGGTCTGGCCGACGGTCCCGCCCTGGTGGCGGCCCTGCCGGGCACCGAACTGGCCAAGGTGCTCCAGTACCACGTGGTGGCGGGCCGCAACCTCGCCGCGTCGCTGACCACCGGCAACCTCGGCACGCTCTACAGCTTCAGCGGCTCGGCCGCGACGCTCTCTGTGAACACCACCGCCGGCGTGCAGATCACCGACGAGATCCTGACGGTGGCCACCGTGACCACGGCCGACCTGCAGGCCAGCAACGGCGTCATCCACGTGATCGACAAGCTGTTGGTGCCGCCGGGTGTGCTGAACATCGTCCAGATGGCGCAGCTGAACAGCACCTTCAGTTCGCTGGTGAACGCGGTGGTGGCCACCGGCCTGACCGGGACCTTGAACAACGCCAACGCCACCTTGACCGTTTTTGCCCCCACCAACGCAGCCTTCCAGGTCGCCGACGCCACGATCCAGACGCTGACGACCGCCCAGATCGCCACAGTGCTGGAGTACCACGTCCTCAACTCGGTCGTTTTGTCCAGCGCCATCCCGTTCGGCGCACCCGTTGCCACGCGGGCGGGTCAGAACATCACGATCAACAACCCGGGCACTCCCTCCATCACCGACACGACGGCCACACCGGCCAGCATCGTGGCGGTCGACATCAACGCCAGCAACGGCGTGATCCATGTCATCGACAAGGTGTTGATCCCCACCTTGTGATTTTCGTCAGCGGATCTGTTCTTACTTTCCCACCACCCTCCAGGAGATTTCCATGAAAAAGACCTTGATCGCTTCCATTCTTGCCTTCGGTGCCCTGACCGCTGCCCACGCCAAGGACATCGTCGACACCGCCGTGGCGGCCGGTTCCTTCAAGACCCTCGTGACGGCCGTCCAGGCCGCCGGTCTGGTCGACACGCTCAAGGGCCCGGGCCCGTTCACCGTGTTCGCCCCGTCCGACGAAGCCTTCGCCAAGATCCCGAAGGCCCAGCTCGACGCCCTGCTCAAGGACAAGGCCAAGCTGACCGCCGTGCTGACCTACCACGTGGTGCCCGGCAAGGTGATGGCCAAGGACGTCAAGGCCGGCAAGGTCAAGACCGTGCAGGGCGGCGAGATCACCGTCGGCACCATGGGCGGCGTGACCGTGGACAACGCCAAGGTCGTGGCCACCGACGTGGCCGCCAGCAACGGCGTGATTCACGTCATCGACACCGTGATCATGCCGAAGTGACCCTCGGCGGTTCCATGCTCAAGGCCCCGCTTCGGCGGGGCCTTTTTCATGGCGCGGGCAAAGCGGGCGGTTGAAGGCTTGCCTTCGCGGCCGCGCGAAGCGCCGCGCTGAGCGCGTCAAGAACCTCGGAACTCAGGTTCCAGCAATGCCAGTGCAGCGCCACGCCATGCCGGTGGCGCGGCGCCAGATCGACCAGGTCGCCTCGGGCCAGCAGCCCTTGCACCAGCAGCACCGGCACCACGCTCACCCCCCACCCCGCCAGCACGGCGCGCACCTGGCCTTCGCTGGACGGCACGAAGCGCTGCTTCAGCACCACCCGCGCGAGCCCGAACACCTGCTCCACAAAGGCGTGCTGAAGGTGGTCCTTGCGGTTGAAGGCAATGAAGGGCAGGCGGTGAAAGTTCTGCGCGGTCAGGCCGCGCGGGCAATGCTCCCGGGCGAAGGCCGGCTGCGCGACCAGCGCATAGTCCATGACACCCAGCGGCTCCATGCGGCAGCCGCGCAGGGCCTGCCCCAGCGAGGTGACGCAGCCCAGCACCTGTCCTTCGCGCAGCCATTCGTGGGTGAATTCCTGGTCGTCGGCAATGATTTCGATCGGCAGGCCCGAGCGCGCCAGCTCGTCCAGCGCGGGCAACGCCCAGGTCGCAATGCTGTCGGCGTTGATGGCCACCGAAATGCGTTCCTCGCCACGCGCGCTCGCGGCGGTCCCGGGGGCCAGCTCCTTGAGGTCCTTTTCCAGGTCGGCGCGCAGCAGCCGCATCATCTTGGCGTGCTTGAGCATGAGCTGGCCGGCTGGCGTGGGCTTGAGCGGCCGGCTGCGAACGATCAGGACCGTGCCCACCTGCGCCTCGAGCGCCCGCAGGCGCTGCGACACGGCCGACTGCGTGATCGACAGCCGCTGCGCCGCGCGCTCGAAGCCGCCCTCTTCCACGATGGCGGCCAGGCATTCAAGGGCGTCGGGGTCGAAGGTGCTCATGGCAGGGGCTCGGGTCGGCTTCCATCAGCCAAACTGATGAAGCGGATTTTGCTTGAATCCCGCTTCACTCGGGGCGGGGAATTCCCGACACTGCCGGATCACCGTTTCGGTTGGAGATGGCCATGAAAGTCACTGTCCTGGGCGCCGGCATCATCGGCGTGAGCACCGCCTGGCACCTGCTGCAGCGCGGGCACGAAGTCACTCTGGTGGACCGGCAGGACGATGCCGCGCTGGAAACCAGCTTCGCCAACGCGGCGCAGATTTCGGTCAGCTATTGCGAGCCATGGGCCAACCGGGAGGCCCCGCTCAAAGCCCTCAAGTGGATGTTCTCGGCCACCTCGCCGCTGCTGTTCCGGCCGCAGCTGGACCCGGCGCAATGGCGCTGGGGGCTGCAGTTCCTCGCCCAGTGCAACGACGCGGCGTTCGAGCGCAACGTCGCGCAACTGGTGGCGCTGGGCTCGTACAGCCACGCCGCCCTGAAGGATGTGGTGCGCGACACCGGCATCCAGTACCACCGCCTCGAACGCGGCATTGCGCACTACTACGTGGACCAGGCATCGTTCGAAGGCGCGGCCACCGCCGCCGAGCTCATGGCCCGCCACGGCGTGCAACGCCGCGTGGTGTCGCGCGAAGAATTGCTGCGGCTCGAGCCCGCACTGTCGGCCTTTGCCGACCGCATCGTCGGCGGCACGTTCACCGACACCGACGAATCGGGTGACGCCCGGGTCTTCACGCAGCAACTGGCGGCCCTGTGCGCCCAGCGCGGGGCCACGATGCTGTTCAACCACGACATCGAAGGCATCGACGCCGCCGCGGACACGGTCAGCGGCGTGCGGGTTCGCCACCGCGCCACGGGCGTGCTGCGCTCCCTCAAGGCCGATGCCACGGTGGTGGCCTGCGGCTCCTACACCACCCCTCTGCTGGCCCGCATCGGCATTCGCGTGCCGATCTACCCGGGCAAGGGCTACAGCGCCACCCTGCCCCTGCTGAAACCCGAGCGGGCGCCGTTCGTGAGCATGATCGACGACAGCCTGAAGATCGCGATCTCCCGGCTGGGCGACCACCTGCGGGTGGCTGGCACCATCGAGCTGGGTGGCTACGACCTGTCGCTGGACACGCCGCTGGCACAGAAGCGCTGCGAGATGCTGGTGCGGCGCATCGAGCAGGTGTTTCCCGGGGTGGCCGACACGCGCCTGCCCGCCGAGGGCGGCAACCCGCAGTTCTGGACCGGCCTGCGGCCCGCCACCCCCACCAACATCCCGCTGATCGGCCGCCTGCCCATGAAGGGCCTGTGGATCAATGCCGGCCACGGCACGCTGGGCTGGACGCACGGGGCGGGATCGGGCAAGGCCATGGCCGAGCTCATCAGTGGCGAGCGGCCCGAAATGGCCTTCGGGTTCCATGGCTTCGCGGCCGCCGGCGCCGGCCGGGTGCCGCGCCCCCAGGCGGCTCAGGCGTCTCTCTCGCCCGGCTCGTAAAGCGTTTCACGCCCCATGCGGTCGACGATCAGTTCGGCCGTCCAGGGCAGCATGAGCGACCCGCAGCGGCTGTCGCGGTACAAGCGCTCGAGCGGCAGGTGCTTCATCATGCTCTGGCCTCCGCAGGTGCGGATGGCCAGGCGAGCGATGTCGTTGGCCCCTTCCATCACCGTGTGGTGCGCGGCGTACAGGCGCAGCTTCTCGTCCTTGCCCGGATTGGGCCGCGCCTCGCCGATGGCGCGCACGAACAGGCTCTTCATGGCCTCGAGCTGAATGCGCATCTGCGCCACCGCGATCTGCTTGGTGGGGTATTGCCGGCGCTTCACCGGCGGCTCGCCGTCGACCTCGCCGCGCAGGTACTTCACGGTGAAGTCGTAGGCCGCGTTGGCCAGCCCCAGGTAGGTGGGCGCCAGCGTGAAGAACATGGCCGGCCAGGTCTGCGCCCCGACGAAGTAGATGCCGCGCGGCATGAGTTGCTCGGCATCGGTGACGAAGACGTCGTTGAACGTCAGGTTGCGGCTCACGGTGCCGCGCATGCCCAGCGGGTCCCAGTCACCGCTGATGGTGAGGCCGGTGCTGGTGGCGGGCACGCTGATGTAGAGGGTGTCGCGCGGGTCGGGGTCCTTGCCTTGCACGTCCTCGGTGCACAGGATGCCGTAGTAGTCGGCCGCGCCGGACAGGCTCGCGAAGATCTTGCGCCCGTTGATGAGCCAGCCACCGTCCACCTTTCGCGCCGTGGTGCCGAACGGCGCGCGGCCGGCCGCCGCGGCCGACCCCTCGCTGAAAGGCTGCGCGTACAGCGCGCCGTCGTTGACGATGCGCGAGAAATGAAGCCCCCGGCGTGCGGCGTGCTCGGCCCGCTGGGCCTCGGTCATGGCGATGCCGTCGGCCAGCACGCCGGTCCACATGGTGCTGCAGATGTGCATGTTCCACGTGAGCGCGGTGGCGCCGCAGAACCGCCCGATCTCGGCCGCCACCATCATGTAGGTGGGGTAATCGGCGCCCAGCCCGCCATGCTCCTTGGGCACGCACAGGCGCAGAAAACCGGCCTCGCGCAGGTCGTCGTAGTTGGCAAACGGAAAACTCGCCTCCCGGTCCCATTGCGCCGCGCGCGCGGCGAACCGGTCGCGCCCGAGTCGGTGGGCGATGGTGAGCAGTTCGCGTTGCTGGGGCGTGAAGGCCATGTCGCCCACGGCGGGGGTGAAGTCCAGTCCGGTGGACAGTGGCTCGCGGTGCATGGTCTCTCCTTGGTCGCGGGTGCGGTGGGTCAGTGCAGGTCGCTGGCGGGCGATGGCGATGGCTCGGCCAGAAAGCCGAGCAGCAGGCCATCGAAATCGTCGGGTGCCTCGAGGTTCATCAGGTGCCCGATGCCCTTGAGTTCAGCGTAGCGGGCGCGCGGGATCGATTCGGCCATCTGCCTCATGACCGATGGCGCGGCAACGCGGTCGAATTCACCGCCGATGAGCAAGGTGGGCACCCGGATGTCGGTCAGTGCGCGCTGGCGATCGAAGGTGACGAGGCAGTCGAGCGCCCGGCGGTAGGTGGCCGCCGGCACACCGCCCATGCAGTGTTCCGCCAGGCGCAGTCCTTCCGGCAAGGCCCCGGGGCCCACCATGCGGGGCACCAGGGTCCTGGCCACATCGGCCATGCTTTTGCCCGCGTCGAGCGGTGCGGTCCGCTCGGCGATGAACTGCTGCGCCCACGCGTCGGCCTGGCGGCCGTCGGTGGTGCGGCCGAACGCCGCCGACGTGCCCGCCAGCACCAGGCGGTTCACCTTGTCGGGGCGGCGAGCCACCACCTCCTGGGCCACCATGCCGCCCATGCTGTGACCCACCAGGGCCACGTTTTCGCACTGCAGCGCATCGATGAGGTCGATGCAACTTTGCGCCAGGCCCTTGAAGGTGTAGGGCTCGATCGGCGCGCTGCGGCCATAGCCCGGCATGTCCCAGGCCACTGCCCGGTAACCGGCGCCGGCCAGCGTCTCGACCTGCGGTGCAAACGCCAGGTGCCCGCCGCCGATGCCGTGCAGCATGACGACGGTGGGGCCGCTGCCGAGGGCGGTGAAGGTCGGCAGGCTGTTCATGCCACCACCGTGCCGGCATCGACCACCACCGCGTCGTCCACGCGGACCGTGCAGTGCCGCAGTGGAAAGTCGAAGTGGCCTCGGGTGTGGCGACCTGCCACTTCGTTGGCCCCGGTGCTGTAGAGAAAGTTGCCGGCAAAGGCGCGCAGTTCGGTGCCGTTGAAGTCGCGCCGGTCGTACAAGGCCATGCTGTCCCAGCGGGCGCGCTCGTTCAGTCCGTAGCCCACATGGCTCACCGCGTAGGCCTCGGGCTCACCCCAGGCGGCAAAGTGGCTGCGCAACAGTTCGGCATCGACGCCCGTGCCCTCGATGCGCGTGACCACGTCGCGCTCGATGGTGAGGGCGATGGGGCGCTCGATGTAGCGCTTGAACGTGAGGTTCACATCGCCCTCGGCCAGCACCAGCGTGCCGCTGACGGTTCCCGCCGCCGGAAAGCCGAGCACCAGACCGCCAGGCCAGTGCGTGAGCGTGCCGGGCCGGGTGGTGCTGCCCCAGTTGCCGCCCACGGTGGCGCCCGCGAGGTCGATCGACAGGTCGGTGCCGGCGGCCGACGTGACGTGCATGCGGCGCGCGGCGCGCAGGCGCTTCACGTGGGACTTCACGCGGGCTTCGGTGGCGTCGTCGGGCACCAGGCGCACCAGGGCTTCGGGGTGTTCGTTGCTGACGTAGACCACGCGCGGCTGTCCCTGGCCGGTGCCTCTGAGGATGGCCGGCAACTCCGGCGCGTGCATCAGTCCCTCGACCGTGCAATCGATCACGAGCGCACTGCCCGCCAGCGCCGCCACCACAGGATCCAGTTGTTGAATGGCATTGCTGGCGCCAGTGGAGCGCTGTGGGGGGGCATCGGCGCTGAACACCGAGGGCAACGTGACGCGGAAGCAACGGGCCCCGAGGCGGGCGGCGGCGAGGTGCGCCAGGTCGAGCAGCACGGGCCGGCTCTGGGTTTCACCGAGAATGGCGACCACCTCGCCGGCTTGCAAGGCGCATCGGCGCAGCATGGCCTCGAAGGCGTCGATCCAGGCGGGTTCGATCCGCTCCTGCAGCATCCTGTCTCCTGTCGGTGATTGAGGCTTTCACGCATTATTCATGAATATTCATGTAAATTGATGTCCATGTCCCCCGCTCGTCAGGCTGGCCACGCAGCCCGCCCCCCCGATTTCTCAGCGCAGGAATTCCGCGCTTCGCTGGGCATGTTCGCCACCGGCGTGACCATCGTCACCGCACGCACGGCCGACGGTGCGCTGGTGGGCCTGACGGCCAATTCGTTCAACTCGGTGTCGCTTTCGCCACCGCTGGTGCTCTGGAGCCTCGCCCACCGGGCCAATTCCATGGACGCGTTCCGCAACGGCCTCCACTACGCCATCAACGTGCTCGCGGCCGATCAGCAGGCGCTGGCAGAGCGCTTTGCGTCGCGCGGCATCGACCGCTGGGCCGGCGTGGTTCACACCGAAGGCGCCAACGGCGCCCCATTGCTGGATGGCGCGGCCGCGGTGTTCGAGTGCTTCAACCGCAGCCAGTACAACGAGGGCGACCACACCATCTTCGTCGGCGAGGTCGAGCGCTGCCTCCACCGGCCCGATGCGTCTCCCCTGCTGTTCCATGGCGGGCGTTTCTACGCCGAGCATCCCTTGTGAAGCCCGAGCGCTTCGTGGACACCTACCTGGGTTATCTGCTGGGCCAGGCCAATCACGCCCTGTTCAAGGCGTTCGAGGATCAGGTGCGGGAAGCCGGTCTGGGTTCGCTTGAATGGCGCGTGCTGGCGGTGCTCAGCAGCGAATCACCGATGAGCGTCGGTCAGCTCGCGCAGGAGGTGCTGAGCCAGCAGCCCACGGTGACCAAGCTGTTGCAGCGCCTGGCGGCGCAGGGGTGGGTGTCGTTGCACGACGACCCGGCCGATCAACGACGGACATTGGTCACCATCACCGCGTCGGGAGAGCGCAAGGTGGCCCCGCTGCTGCGCCGTGCCGCCGAGCACGAATCGCATGCGCTGGCCGAACTGTCGGCCACCGATGTGCAGCGGCTCAAAGCCCAGTTGCGCCGGTTGGCCCGGCCCCGCTGACCGCACCGCCCGCGACACCGGGGTGACGCCGCGCCCCGCACAATGCACCCATGCCAGAGACCCTCCAGCGCAAATCCCACCTGGACTCACTCGCCGTGACGCTGCTGGTCGTCTGCTGCGCGTTCTGGGGGTTTCAGCAGATCCTGATCAAGCTGGCCGTCGCCGAGGTGCCCCCACTGTGGCAGGCGACCTTGCGCTTCTGGGGCGCCACCGCACTGTTGTGGCTGTGGTGCGTCGCGCGTGGCGTGCCCCTGTTTCACCGGGACGGCACGCTCGGGGCGGGCCTGCTGGCCGGTCTGCTGTTCGCGGGCGAGTTCACGTTCATCTACCTCGGGCTGCAGTTCACCAGCGCCTCGCGCCTCACGGTGTTCCTCTACACCAGCCCGTTCGTGGTGGCGCTGCTGCTGCCGCGGGTGGTGCCCGGCGAAACCCTGCGCCGCGTGCAGTGGGCGGGTCTGGTGATTGCGTTCGTGGCGGTGGCCCTGGCGTTTGGCGAAGGTTTCCTGCAGACATCGCCGGTGGCCGGCCAGTGGCGCGGCGACGCGATGGGGCTGGCGGCGGGCATCCTGTGGGGCCTGACCACGCTGACGATCCGTTCCACGCGCATGGCCACGGCGAGCGCGGAGAAGACGCTCTTCTACCAGGTGGCCGTGACCGCCGCGGTGGCGCCGGTGCTGTCGCTCGCCCTGGGCGAACCCTGGGGGTTCAACTACTCCGCCACCGCATGGGTGTCGATTGGTCTGCAGACCGCGGTGGGCGCTTTTGCGAGCTACCTCACCTGGATGTGGATGCTGCGGCACTACCCGGCCACGCAGATGAGCACCTTCACCTTCCTCACGCCGGTGTTCGCGCTGGTGTTCGGGGTGGTGCTGCTGGGCGAGCCCCTGACCTTCAAGCTGGTGCTCGCCCTCACCGGCGTCGCCGCCGGCATCGTCCTCGTCAGCCGACGCTGAGCAACCCGGGAAGCGGGGGGCTCAGGTTTCGCCGCCGGGCCGCCCCAAGGCGAAACGCCCCCCTCGGGGGGGGGCAGCGACCCGCGCAGCGGGGGAGCGTGGGGGGCTCAGCTTTTTTTCGCGAGGCCCAGGCGTTCGATGGTCGACTTCTCGGCGGCAAACGTGCGCGCCGCGTAGGCGGTGTAGTCGGCCGTGTTCATGTAGATGACCGGCTGGTAGAACTTGTCGAGCGAGGCTTTCACCTCGGGGTCGTCGAGCGTGGCCTTGAAGGCATCGTGCAACACCTTCACCACGGCCGGGTCCATGCCCCTGGGACCGCCGATGCCGAAAGGCGACTCGGTGATGGTGTCCCAGCCGCTTTCCTTCACGGTGGGCACATCGGGGAACGCCTTGTTGCGCTGGCTGCCCAGCGTGGCCAGCAGGCGCAGCTTGCCACTCTGCACATGGGGCGCGAACTCGGTGGTGCCGCTCATCATGCGGATGTGTCCCCCGAGAATGGCCTGCATGATCTCGGCCGACCCCTTGAACGGAATCGGGTTGAGCTGAATGCCGGCCTTGGCGCTGAACTCCTCGATGGCGAGGTGCGGTGTGGTGCCGGTGCCGGTGTGGCCGTACTCCAGCTTGCCGGGGTTGGCCTTGGCATAGGCCACCATTTCCTGGATGTTCTTGAACGGCGCATCGGCGGTGCACGCAATGCCGAAGGTGTAGCCGGTGAGGCAGACGATGTGGGTGATGTCGTTCACCGGATGAAACGGCATGGTCTGCATGTGCGGCAGGCGGTAGATGCCCAGCGGCAGTTGCGTGACGGTGTAGCCGTCAGGCTTGGCCTGCAGCATGGCGCTGGCGCCGAGCGTGCCACCCACGCCGGGTTTGTTCTCCACGATGACCGGCACGCCGAGGATGTTGCTCACGCTCTTGCCGAAGGCGCGCATCACGCCGTCGCTGCTGCCACCGGCGGGCCACGGCGCAATCAGGGTGATGGGGCGCGAGGGAAATTTTTCCTGGGCACTGGCGGGGCCGGCCAGCAGCGCCGGCGCGGCGAGCGCAGAGGCGCCCTGCGCTGCGAGCACGAGGGCCTGGCGGCGGGTGAATTGGCGGGAATCGTGGCGCATGGATGTCTCCTCGTTGCGGGTGGTGAGGGTGGCACGGGGCACAAACTAGCGCAAGCTCGGCCAAGGCGAAAGCGGGGTGGCCCGGGGAAACGGGGTGCCAGGCGTCGCCTGCGCGACCCTTCAGGCCGGCGTGGCGCGCGCCCTGGCCAGCGCCACGTACC
Organism: Synechococcus sp. UW140; assembly: GCA_943371665.1. Lineage (GTDB taxonomy): Bacteria > Pseudomonadota > Gammaproteobacteria > Burkholderiales > Burkholderiaceae_C > Hydrogenophaga. The sequence continues at coordinate 168,229 of CALRVR020000006.1, read as the reverse complement.
AATCCAGACTGGCCGGGTTCGCCATGGCCTCGCGGTTGATGACCTTCTCGATGGGCTGGCCGAGCAGCAGCTTCTTGACGGGCAGTTCCTGCTTCTTGCCCGACAGGGTGCGCGGGATCTCGGCCACCTGGTGGATGGCGTCGGGCAGGAAACGCGGCGACAGCGCCGTGCGGATGGCCTGCCGGATGCGGTCGGTGAGCGCGGCATCGAGGGCCACCCCCTCGCGCAACACGACGAACAGCGGCATCCAGCTGTCACGGCCAAGGTACTCGAGGTCCACGACCATCGAGTCGAGCACCTCGGGCAGCGCCTCCACGGCACGGTAGATCTCGCTCGTGCCCATGCGAAGGCCATGGCGGTTGATGGTGGCGTCCGAGCGTCCGTAGATCACGCACGAGCCGTCGGGCAGGATGCGCAGCCAGTCGCCGTGCCGCCACACGGCACCCGCGCCCGCGTCGAGATCACCGCCGCCGGGCTTGCGACCCTGGCCTGGAGGGTAAGCGTCGAAGTAGCTGCCGATGAGGCGCTGGTGGTCGGTGTCGCCCACGAAATACAGCGGCATGGACGGGATGGGCTGCGTGCAGACCAACTCGCCAACCTCGTCGACGACGGATTCACCCCGCTCGTTCCACGCCTCGACCGCACAGCCCAGCAACCGGCACTGCATGCGGCCGGGCACCTGGGGCAGTTCGCGGTTTCCGCCGATGAAGGCGCCCGCGAAGTCGGTGCCGCCGCTGATATTGCACCACCAGATATCGCCCCCACGCTCCCCCGCTTCGCGAGGTCCGCTGCCCCCCGAGGGGGCTGATCCCCCTTGGGGCGGCCCAGCGGGGGATCGCTCGCCCCCACGCTCCCCCGCTTCGCGAGGTCCGCTGCCCCCCGAGGGGGCTGATCCCCCTTGGGGCGGCCCGGCGGGGGATCGCTCGCCCCCACGCTCCCCCGCTTCGCGCACCTGTCGGAACTGCTCGGTGCCCCAGCGCTGCGCGTCTTCCGACAGCGGTGAGCCGGTGCTGCCGAGCGCGCGGATGCCCGACAGGTCGCCGCAGGTGGTGAGGTCGACGCCGGCTTTCTGGCAGTTGGAGTAGAACGCAGCCCCTGCACCGAAGAAGGTCACGCCGGTCTCGGCCGCAAAACGCCACAGCGTGGTCCAGTCGGGATGGTCCTTGGCGCCACCGGGGTTGCCATCGAACAGGACACAGGTGGTGCCGTTGAGCAGGCCGCTGACCTGGGCGTTCCACATCACCCAGCCGGTGGAGCTGTACCAGTGGTAGCGCTCGCCCAGGTTGTTCGGGTCGTAGCTGCAACCGATGTCGTTGTGCAGCACCTTGAGCGCCAGGCCCACCAGCACGGTGCCCCCATGGCCATGGACGATGGGCTTGGGCAGGCCGGTGGTGCCACTGGAGTACACGATCCACAGCGGGTGGTCGAAGGGCAGCCAGTCGGGCTCGAACGCGGCCACGTCCGCATCGTCGCGCGACACCACGGTGGCCAGGTGCGCACAGGGTGCCAGTCGGAGCAACGCCTCGGCCTGCGCGGCGGCGGTCTCGGCCAGCTGGGTGTGCAGCACCACGTGCCGAACCGTCGGCAGGGCCTGGCGCAGGGCAGCGACCACGTCGAGACGGTCGAGGTCGCGGTGGCCGTGGGTCACACCGTCGCAAGCGATCAGCGCCACCGGCTCGATCTGCCGAAAGCGGTCGAGCACGGCGTTGGTGCCCATGTCGGGTGCACACACGCTCCACACCGCGCCGATGCTCACCACCGCCAGAAAGGCAACCGCTGTCTCGGGAATGTTGGGCAGGTAGGCGGCAACGCGATCACCCGGGCCGACGCCCTGTGCCCGAAGGTGCAGCGCCAGCGCCGCCACCTGCCGCCGCAGGTCGCGCCAGCCCAGTTCGGTGGCGCGGCCTTTTTCGTTGCGGGCGATCAGCGCCGGCATGCCCGCTGCATGGGCCGCCTCCACGTGCCGGAACACCTGACGGGCATAGCTGGCCCGCCCGCCCGGGAACCAGCGCGTGCCCGGCATGGTGTTGGCCGCCAATACCCGCCCCCCTTCTGGTTGGATGTCCAAACTAAAGTACGCGTCAATGCTTTCCCAGAAAGCCTCGAGTTCGGTGACGGACCAGCGCCACAGGGCGGGGTAGTCGTCGAAGGTCAGGCCGCGATGCACCGACAGCCATTCGGTGTAACGGCGAATCTGGGGAACTTGGGGAGGGGCTGGCATGGGACAGGGCTCCGGTGATCGGCGCAGGGTAGCGCCGCCGGAACGGTCTGTCTGTCACCTGGCACCGTGCGCGCCAGAAAGTCGGCCATGGACACAACGAAACCAACAGGCCATCCATGCATGACGACGTGCCACTGCTTCGCAACGACCGCCAGGAAGCCATCCTGCAATCGGCCGAGCGGCTGTTCGCCGACCAGGGCTTCCATGCGGTCACGCTGCGCCAGATTGCCGAAGCCGCCGAGGTGCCACTGGCGCTGGTGGGCTACTACTTCGGCCGCAAGCACGACCTCTTCCGGGCCATCTTTGCGCACCGGCGATCCGGGCATGCCGAAGGACTGGCGGCCCTCGACGTTGCCAGACGGCAGCCGCAGCACCCCGATGGCCTGACGCAGGTGGTGCAGGCGTTGGTGCTGCCCATCCTCAAGCTGCGCCACCAGCCCCGGACGATGTCCTACGCACGGCTGCTGGCGCGCGAGCTCATGGAAGGCACGACCCAGCCAGACCACCCGATGCGCGATGTGTTCGAGCCGCTGGCGCAGCGCTACCTGGATGCCCTGCGGTCGTTGCAACCGCTGGCCAGCCAGGCCGACCTGGCCTGGGCCTGCCAGTTCAGCCTGGGCGCCCTGGCGATGCACCTGCGCGATCAGCGGGTGGAGCGGCTGTCCCAGGGGCGGGCACTCGCCGCCGATCCTGCTGCGGCGCCACGCCTGGTGACGTTCATTGCCGGCGGCTTGCGGGCCTGCCTTCTGGCGTCGCCGGTGCGCGCCACTGGCGAGCGTTCCACCAGCTGACCGTCCTGCTGAAGGGTGTGCGCAACGCCCGGGGCGCGCCATGCCCCGGCGCGACGCGTCGGCGCGCCACTTGCTTGCACAATCGCGGCCACCAGAAACCGCACAGGAGCGAGAGAGATGGGTTTTTTCAACTGGACAGAAAAATCGGCCGACACCCTGACGCAGGGCGGGGTCATCGGGCCTGACGAGCGCCTGCCCTGGCCGCAAACCACCGTGATGGGCGTGCAGCACGTCATCGCGATGTTCGGCGCCACCGTTCTGGCGCCATTGCTCATGGGTTTCGACCCCAATGTCGCCATCCTCATGAGCGGCATCGGCACGCTGATCTTCTTCTTCATCACCGGCGGCAAGGTGCCCAGCTACCTGGGGTCGAGCTTTGCCTTCATCGGCGTGGTGATTGCGGCCAGCGGCTACGCCGGCAGCGGCCCCAACGCCAACCTGGGCGTGGCGCTGGGCGGCATCATTGCCTGCGGCGTGCTCTACACCGTCATTGGTTTCGTGGTGCAGGTGGTCGGCACCGGCTGGGTCGAGCGGCTCATGCCGCCGGTGGTGACCGGCACGGTGGTGGCCGTCATCGGCCTGAACCTGGCGGCGATCCCGATCAAGAACATGGCGCCCACGGGTTTTGACGCCTGGATGCAGGCCATCACCTTCGTGAGCGTCGGCCTGGTGGCCGTCTACACGCGCGGCATGGTGCAGCGGCTGCTGATCCTGGTGGGCCTGATCGTGGCCAGCCTCATTTACGCGGTGCTCACCAACGGCCTGGGGCTGGGCAAGCCGATCGACTTCAGCGGCATCGCCAACGCGGCCTGGTTCGGCCTGCCCTCGTTCGCTGCGCCCGTGTTCAGCGCGCAGGCCATGCTGCTGATCGCACCGGTCGCGATCATCCTGGTGGCCGAAAACCTGGGCCACGTGAAGGCGGTGAGCGCCATGACCGGCCGGGACCTGAATCCCTACCTGGGCAAGGCGTTCATCGGCGACGGCATTGCCACCATGGTCAGCGGCGCCTCGGGTGGCACCGGCGTCACCACCTACGCCGAGAACATCGGCGTGATGGCCGCGACCAAGATCTACTCCACCGCCATGTTCGTCGTGGCGGCCGTGATCGCCATCGTGCTGGGCTTCAGCCCCAAGTTCGGTGCGCTGATCCAGACCATTCCGCTGCCGGTGATGGGTGGCGTGTCCATCGTGGTGTTCGGCCTGATCGCGATCGCAGGCGCCAAGATCTGGGTCGACAACAAGGTCGACTTCTCGGACAACCGCAACCTGCTGGTGGCCGCCATTCCCATCATCCTGGGCACGGGCGAGTACACGCTCAAGTTCGGCAGCTTCGGCCTCGGCGGCATCGGCACCGCCACCTTCGGCGCCATCCTGCTGTACTGGCTGCTCAGCCGCGGCAAGCGGGCCTGACGATGGCCGCCGTCTGGACCCGACCGATCTCGGTCGACATCCTTCAGCGGCTGCACGACGGCACCGCCGTGCAGCACCTGGGGATTCAGTTCACCGAGGTTGGCGACGACTTCATCGCCGCGCGGGTGCCGGTCGACACCCGCACCAAGCAGCCCTATGGCCTGCTGCACGGCGGCGTGAGCGTGGTGCTGGCGGAAACGCTGGGCTCGTGCGGCGCCGCCTTCAGCTGCCCCGACGGGCACCGTGCCGTGGGCCTCGACATCAACGCCAACCACCTCAAGGGCGCCACCGAGGGGTGGGTCACCGGTATCACGCGGCCGGTGCACATCGGGCGCAGCACCCAGGTGTGGCACATCGACCTGCGCAACGAAGCCGGTCAACTGACCTGCGTCTCGCGCATCACCATGTCCATCCTCGCCCCCCGAACGAACTGACGTCCAACCCAGTGGCACCCCGGATCCGGCACCGCCGGTCCGGCGGTGCCGCCCCCTCGAGGGGGTCGCGCGCAGCGCGGCAGGGGTGCTACTTCTTTTCGCAGCGGCCTTCCGATGTCGCCTGCCCGCGGAAGTCGCTGCGCCAGGTCAGTGTGGCGGTGTCGAGCTGGATCCGCTCGTTGTCGAGCGCCGTCATGACCACGGTTTCATAGACCGTGAACGTGTAGACCGGCACACCGTCGATGAGCAGCGACCGGATGCGCTGGTTGTCGACCGCAAAGCTCACCTCGCGGGTCCAGGTGCTGCGGGCGGGCAGGTACACCGCCTCGCAGCTCAGGGTGATGCGCTCCCGATCGGCAGGGGCTGTCGCGGCGGGGGTGGCCGCCAGGGCCGGCAGCCCGAACAACGCCGCCAGCCCGGCACACGCGGCCGCCCTCACGACGAAGCTCCCTGCTGCAGCCGCTCGCTTTTCCAGTACACGTCATCGCCGCCGTTCAGGCGGTTGAGCACGCGCGCCAGCACGAACATGAGGTCGGACAGCCGGTTGAGGTACTGGCGCGGCGCGTCCTTGACGGGTTCGGCGTTGCCCAGGGCCACGACCGCGCGCTCGGCGCGCCGCGCCACGGTGCGGCACACATGCGCGAGGCTGGCGGCTCGGGTGCCGGCCGGCAGGATGAATTCCTGAAGGCGGGGCAGTTGGGCGTTGTGGTGCTCCAGCGCCTCGTCCAGCGCCAGCACCGCCTCGGGCTTGAGCAGTTCGAACCCGGGAATGGACAGTTCGCCGCCCAGGTTGAACAGCTGGTGCTGGATCTCGACCAGCAGGGTGCGCACCTCGGCCGGCATGTCTTCACAGAGCAGCACCCCGATGTGGGAGTTGAGTTCGTCCACCTCGCCCATGGCGTGCACCCGCCGGCTGTCCTTGGACACGCGCGAGTTGTCTCCCAGGCCGGTGGTGCCGGCGTCGCCCGTGCGCGTCGCGATCTGCGTGAGTCGGTTTCCCATGGTGTTCCTCGTCGAATCTGGTCCCATTGTCAGTGATCCACTCCCCCGTAACGAGGCGCATGGAAATGTGACGTCGGTGAAGCGCCGGTCAAGCGCGAAACGCTCGGCAAAAGCGCTGGCACGCCTGATTGGGTCGGGTTGCAATGCCACTTCTTTCAGCCCGAGATGGAGCCCCCATGCGATTTCGACGAAAGGACCCTGCCCTGCCCCGCCTGGCGTTCGAGGCGCGCAGCGTGCAGCTGGTGGCCGCCTGGACCCTGGCAATGGCCGGCGTGTCGGCGACCCAGCTGCCGGCGCCCTCCCGGCAGGGCGGCACAACGGCGCCCCACGTGAGCGCCCACGCGCCTGCGAACGCCTTGCCACCGCTCACCGCGAGCCTTCCACGGAAATAGCCCGCCACCCGGGCACCGGGCGTAAACTGCGGCTCCCCGCCAGGCACCCCGCATGGCGAGCCGGAGACCGCCCATGAACGCCCCCACCGACATCACCCACCTGCTGCCGACGGTGGCCCAGCGCGAGGTGCCTGCCGCTTTTCTGGCCGAACTGCAGCAGCGCTTCGGCGGCCAGTGCTCCACCGCCATGGCGGTGCGCGAGCAGCACGGCCGCGACGAGTCGACCTTCACCGTTCCCCCGCCGGCGGCCGTGGTTTTTGCCCTGAACACCCAGGACGTGGCCGACGCCGTGGCCTTGTGTGCGCGATACCAGGTGCCGGTGATTCCGTTCGGCGTGGGTTCGTCGCTCGAAGGGCACCTGCTCGCGGTGCAGGGCGGCATCAGCATCGACGTCAGCCGCATGGACAAGGTGTTGTCGATCAACGCCGAAGACCTGACCGTGACGGTGCAGCCCGGCGTGACCCGAAAGGCCGTGAACGAGGCGGTCAAGAGCGAAGGCCTGTTCTTCCCCATCGATCCCGGCGCGGACGCGTCGATCGGCGGCATGACCGCCACCCGCGCCAGCGGCACGAACGCGGTGCGCTACGGCACCATGCGCGAGAACGTGCTGGCCCTCGAGGTGGTGACCGCCCGCGGTGAGGTGATCCGCACCGGCACCCGGGCCAAGAAGTCCAGCGCCGGCTACGACCTGACGCGCCTCATGGTCGGCAGCGAAGGCACGCTGGGCGTCATCACCGAAGTCACGCTCAAGCTGTACCCGCTGCCCGAGGCGATCTCGGCCGCCATCTGCTCGTTCCCGACCATCGAAGCCGCGGTGCGGACCGTCATCCAGGTCATCCAGCTGGGCGTGCCGATCGCGCGCTGCGAGCTGATCGACGCCAACACCGTTCGCATGGTCAACGCCCACAGCAAGCTCGGCCTGCGCGAAGAACACCTGCTGCTGATGGAGTTTCATGGCTCGCCCGCGAGCGTGAAGGAGCAGGCCGAAACCGTGCAGGAAATCGCCAGCGATTTCGGCGGCAACGCGTTCGAGTGGGCCACCACGCCCGAGGAGCGCACCCGGCTGTGGACCGCGCGGCACAACGCCTACTTTGCCGCCATCCAGAGCAAACCCGGTTGCCGCGCCGTGAGCACCGACACCTGCGTGCCCATCAGCCGCCTGGCCGACTGCCTGCTCGACTCCGTGGCCGAGGCCGACGCCGCCGGCCTGCCCTACTTCCTGGTCGGGCACGTGGGCGACGGCAACTTCCACTTCGGCTACCTGATCGACCCCGACAACGCCGACGAGCGCCGCGTGGCCGAAGAACTCAACGTCAAGCTGGTCACGCGCGCGCTCAAGCTCGAAGGCACCTGCACCGGCGAGCACGGCGTGGGCCTGCACAAGATGGGCTTCCTGCTCGACGAAGCCGGCGCCGGCGCGGTCGACATGATGCGCACCATCAAGCGCGCGCTCGACCCGGACAACATCCTCAACCCGGGCAAGATCTTCGCCCTTTGAGGGGGCCGGGCGCACGGTGCCGCGGTGCGGCTGCTCAAGCTGCGCGCAAACGCTCGATGATGCCGTTCAAGGCCTCCAGTGACCCGAACTGGATGGCGAGTTCGCCCATTTCCTCGACCCGGCCGTGGCGCTTGACGCGCTTCTTGACGCGCACCTCGACCTCGGCCGTGAGCAGGTCGGCCAGCTCTTCTTCGACACGGCGGATGTCGCGCGACTTTTCCTTGCGTGGCTTCTGCGGCGAGAGGGTGAATTCGGCCGCCAGCTTCTTCACCAGGCTCTCGGCCTCGCGCACCGACATCTTGCGGGTGGCGATCTGGTTGGCGGCGGTGATCTGCGAGGCCTTGTCGAGCGGCAACAGGGCGCGAGCGTGGCCCATGTCGATGTCGCCCGCCATGAGCATGGTCTGGACCGGCTCGGCCAGCTGCAGCAGGCGCAGCAGGTTGCTGGCGGCACTGCGCGACCGGCCGACCGCCTGCGCCGCCTGTTCGTGAGTGAGCCCAAACTCCTTCACCAGCCTTTGCAGGCCGTGGGCCTCTTCGAGCGGGTTCAGGTCTTCCCGCTGGATGTTCTCGATCAGCGCCATGGCCGCGGCCGACTCGTCGGGCACCTCGCGAACCAGCACGGGCACTTCCGTCAGGCCCGCCAGCTTCGATGCGCGAAAGCGCCGTTCGCCGGCAATGATCTCGTGCTTGCCGGCGTTCGGGCCGTCAGAAAGGCGCCTCACCAGGATCGGCTGCATGATGCCCTGAGCCTTGATGCTTTCGGCCAGCTCGTACAGCGCCCCCTCGTCCATCCGGGTCCGGGGCTGGTACTGGCCGGGCACCAGATCGTCGAGCGACAGGGTGGACGGTGCGCTGCCCTGCCCTGGCTCGGTGGCGGGCCGGTCTTCGACCTTGGGTCCGAGCAGGGCTTCCAGACCGCGGCCCAGTCCCTTGGGTTTCTTGCTGACCATCAGTGGGGGTCCTTCATGAGTTCAATGAGCCAGGCGTGGCCCTCAGGCCAGTCACCGAGGCCCGAATCGGCGTTGATGTGCCCTGCGGGGCCGAGATCGATGAAACGGGCGCCCCAGTCGGCGGCCATGCCTTGCGCGCGGTCGAACCGGCAGTAGGGGTCGTCGCGGCTGCCCACCAGCACGGCCGGAAACGGCAGCGCCTTCCGAACCACCGGCGACCAGCTTGGCAGAACCCCCTGTAGCTCATCGCGCTCGGGGTCGCCTGGCGCCACCAGCAACGCGCCACGCACACGGGCGGTGTTCTTCGAGTGCGCCGCCCAGGCGGCCACGAGGATGCAGCCCAGGCTGTGCGCCACGAACACCACCGGTTCGTCGGCGGCCAGCACCACGTCTTCCAGGCGGGCCATCCAGTCACCCCGCTGAGGCGTCATCCAGTCGTGCTGGTCCACCCGGTGGTAGCCGTGGGTGCTTTCCCACCGGCTCTGCCAGTGGGCAGGGCCGCTGTTCTGCCAGCCTGGCAGGATCAGGACATTCTGTGGTTTCACGTGAAACTCACATCTTCCGGATGCGGTCGACCATCTCCTCGGCGAAGGTGATGAAGGCCTGACTGCCACGCGCCGCCGGGTCGAACACCACGCCGGGCAAGCCGTAGCTGGGTGCCTCGGCGAGCCGCACGTTGCGCGGAATCACGGTGTCGAACACCTTGTCGCCAAAGTGCGCCTTGAGCTGGTCGCTCACCTGCTGCTGCAGCGTGATGCGGGGGTCGAACATCACCCGCAACAGGCCGATGATCTGCAGGTCCTTGTTCAGGTTGGCATGCACCTGCTTGATGGTGTTGACGAGATCGGTGAGGCCTTCGAGGGCGAAGTACTCGCACTGCATGGGCACGATGACGCCATGTGCCGAACACAGGCCGTTGAGGGTGAGCATGCTCAGGCTGGGCGGGCAGTCGATCAGCACGAAGTCGAACTGATCGCCCACCGACGAAAGGGCCTGCTTGAGCCGGCGCTCGCGGCGCTCAACCTCGACCAGCTCCACCTCGGCGCCCGCCAGTTCGCGGTTGGCGCCCAGCACGTGATAGCCGCATTTTTCGGAGAACACCGCCGCCTCGTTGACGGAGGCCGACTCCAGCAGCACGTCGTACACCGAGAGCTTCATGGCCCGCTTGTCCACACCCGAGCCCATGGTGGCGTTGCCCTGGGGGTCGAGGTCGACCATCAGCACCCGCTGGCCCACCTTGGCCAGACCCGCCGCGAGGTTGACGGTGGTGGTGGTCTTGCCCACCCCACCCTTTTGGTTGGCCACACAGAAGATCTTTGCCATGGCGCCCGCTTACTTGGAAAAGGCCAGCTTCAAGCCGAACCCGATGAGGAACACACCAGCCACCTTTTCCAGGGTGCGCCCGATGACGGGGTTGGCCCGCATCCGCTCGGCCAGAAAATGAACCAGCAACGTGACGCCGAGGCCATAGGCGAAGGTCAACACCGCGATGGTGGCCGCCATGGCGCCAAACGTGGCCAGACCCTGGTGGCGGGCGGGGTCGACGAACAGGGGAAAGAACGCCATGTAGAACACGATGGCCTTCGGGTTGAGCAAGGTGATGGTGGCCGCCTGCTGGAAGTACTGGCGCGGCCGGATGTTCAGGATGGGGGCGTCACCGGGCTTGGCGGTGAGCATCTTCCAGCCCAACCAGGCGAGGTACGCCGCCCCCACCCACTGCACCGCGCCGAACAGCGTCGGCGTGGCCGCCAGCAGCGCGGCCACCCCCGCCACCGCCGCCCACATGAGCACCTGATCACCAGCGATCACGCCCAGCGTGGCCGCCAGTCCGCCACGCACGCCCCCTTTGCCGGTCGATGTGATCAAGGCGAGGTTGCCCGGGCCGGGGATGGCGAGAAACACGACGATGGCGGCGACAAATGCACCGTAGTCCGCAATGCCGAACATGGAGGGGCCCCGGAGAAAAACAGGGGTCGAGTGTACGTGACGCGTCCGTCGCAACCGGCGGAGATTCAGCCCAATCGCTCGCGCATCCACACAATGCAACGGTCGGCATTCAGGCCCGGCACCGCCACCGGTTCCACGTGAAACACGTCCACCGTCGGTGGCAGGGCATCGATCTCGGCCTGCGGGTGCTTGCCCTTGAGCGCCATCCACACACCGCCCACCTGAAGCGCACCGCCCGACCAATGAACGAAGTCGCTGAGCGAGGCGAACGCCCTTGACACGATCACGTCGTGCCCTTCGCCGCGGCGCCGGTCCAGCGACTCCACCCGGGCGTGCAGGCCCCGCAGGTTGACCAACCCCGACGCCGCCGACACCTGCTGGATGAAAGCGGCCTTCTTGGCCACGGTGTCCACGCAGGTCACCTCCACCTGCGGGCAGGCGATCGCGATCACAACTCCCGGGAGCCCTGCCCCGGAGCCCACGTCCAGCAACCGGATCGGCCTGCCCTCGGTTTCCCGGAGCAGCGGCCCGACCACCGCCAGACTGTCCAGCACATGGTGCGTCAGCATCTCGCCCGGGTCGCGGACCGCCGTCAGGTTGTAGACGCGGTTCCACTTCTCGATCATGGCCAGGTAATCGAGCAGAAGCTCCACCTGCGCTCCGTCGAGGTCGAGCTCCAACACCTCCAGCCCCAGCACAAGCTCCTTGCGCAACTCCAGCCGCAAGGCCTGTTGAAATCCGTCGGTCATGGGGCTGCTTCTTCGGCTTCCGGACGGAGGGTGGCAAACCCCTTGAAGCCGCCCTTCTTGAGGTGAATCAGCAGCAACGACACCGTGGCCGGCGTGATGCCGGAAATGCGGGCCGCCTGGCCCAGGGTTTCCGGCCGGTGCCTGGCCAGTTTCTGCCTCGCCTCGAAGGACAGCGATCCCACCTGCAGGTAATCGATGTCGGGGGGCAGGCGAAGGTGTTCGAACTGGGCCGCCCGGACCACCTCCGATTTCTGCCGATCGATGTACCCGCTGTACTTGGCCGCAATCTCCACCTGCTCGATCACGGTGTCCACCAGGTCGCCCAGCGTTTCACGTGAAACGTCTGCGCCGGCATACACGCCCCCATTCATGGTGGTGAGCGCCGCATGGGTCACCCCGGGTCGGCGCAGCAGGTCGAACAGGTTGTGCTCGTGCTCGATGGCCTTGCCGAGCACCCGCGCGCTTTCTTCGGCCGGCAGGATTCGGGGGTTCACCCACGTCGCCTTCAGGCGCTCGGTTTCACGTGAAACCGCATCGCGCTTGCGGCAGAACGACGCCCAGCGTGCATCGTCCACCAGCCCGAGGCGACGACCTTCCTCCGTCAACCGCATGTCGGCGTTGTCCTCTCGCAGCTGCAGGCGAAACTCGGCGCGGCTGGTGAACATGCGGTACGGCTCGGTCACCCCCTGCGTCACCAGGTCGTCGACCAGCACCCCGAGGTAGGCCTGGTCTCTGGTGGGCACCCATGCCTCTTGCTCCCGGCACTGCAACGCGGCATTGATGCCGGCGAAAAGCCCCTGTGCAGCGGCCTCCTCGTAGCCGGTGGTGCCATTGATCTGGCCGGCAAAAAACAGCCCCGCAATCTGCTTCGTCTCGAAACTGCGCTTCAGCGATCGCGGGTCGAAGTAGTCGTATTCGATGGCGTAGCCCGGCCTCAGGATGTGCGCGTTCTCAAGACCGGGCAGGCTGCGCACCATGTCGTGCTGGATGTCGAAGGGCAGACTCGTCGAGATCCCGTTCGGGTACACCTCATGGGTCGTCAACCCCTCCGGCTCCAGAAAAATCTGGTGGCTGTCCTTGTCGGCAAACCGGTTGATCTTGTCTTCCACGCTCGGGCAATACCGCGGCCCCACGCCCTCGATCTTCCCGGTGAACATGGGGCTGCGGTCGAAGCCGCTGCGAATGATGTCGTGGGTGCGCTGGTTGGTGTGCGTGATCCAGCACGGCACCTGCCGCGGGTGCATGTCGGTGCGCCCCATGAAGCTGAACACCGGCACGGGGTCGAGGTCACCCGGCTGCTCGGTGCACTTCGACCAGTCGATGCTTCGGCCGTCGATGCGCGGCGGCGTGCCGGTCTTGAGACGGCCCTGGGGCAGCTTCAGCTCCTTGAGCCGCGCCGACAGCGAAACCGCCGGCGGATCCCCTGCCCGACCGGCCGAATAGTTGTTCAGCCCGACGTGGATCTTGCCGTCGAGAAACGTGCCTGCGGTGAGCACCACCGTGCGCGAACGGAAACGGATGCCGACCTGCGTCACGGCACCGACCACGCGGTCCCCTTCGACCATGAGGTCATCGACCGCCTGCTGGAACAGCCACAGATTGGGCTGGTTCTCGAGCCGGTGGCGGATGGCGGCTTTGTACAGAATGCGGTCGGCCTGGGCGCGGGTGGCGCGCACCGCCGGCCCCTTGCTGCTGTTGAGAATGCGGAACTGAATGCCGGCCTCATCGGTGGCCAGCGCCATGGCCCCTCCCAGCGCGTCCACCTCCTTCACCAGGTGACCCTTGCCGATGCCGCCAATGCTGGGGTTGCAGCTCATCTGGCCCAGCGTCTCGATGTTGTGCGTGAGCAGCAGCGTGGCGCAGCCCATGCGCGCAGCCGCCAGCGCGGCCTCGGTGCCGGCGTGGCCGCCGCCGACCACAATGACGTCAAATTCCCGGGGGTACAACATGGGCGATGCTCCGATGACTCCACCCGACCCCACGATCGGACGGTCGGGGCGGGCAACCCGTGATTGTCCCACCAAGGCACGGAGCGTGCCCACCCCTGCCGAGCCCGCCCCCTGTGGCATGGGCCACAATGCCGCCCCATGAACGAAGCCCCACTCCCCGTCCTCGTGTTCGCCGGCAGCACCCGGGCCAACTCACACAACCGCCGACTGGCCAGGGTGGCCGCCGACATGGCGCGCGCCGCAGGCGCCCAGGTGACCTTGCTCGAACTGGCCGACCACGAACTGCCGCTCTACAACGCCGACCTCGAAGCGCGCGGCACCCCCGACGCTGCGCGCCGACTCAAACAGATCTTTCACAGCCATCCGGCGTGGCTGGTCTGCTCACCCGAATACAACGGCAGCTACACCGGCCTGCTCAAGAACACCATCGACTGGGTGTCCAGCCCCATCAAGGGGGACCCCGAGTGGGCCAGCGGCACCAAGCCGTTTGCCGGCAAGGTGGTCGGCCTGCTCAGCGCTTCGCCGGGCGCCCTCGGTGGCTTGCGCAGCCTGTCGCACCTCACCCCGCTCCTGATGAACCTGCAGTGCTGGGTGGCGCCGAAACAGTTCGCGCTGGGCAAAGCGGCCGAGGCGTTCGACGATCAGGGCCGCCTGGTCAGCGCCACCGCCCAGGCATCGGTGCAGGGGGTGGTCGAGCAGGTGCTGCACGCCGCTCGCCGCCTGAACGACCTCACCTGAGCGGACCACCCGATGGACTGCCGCCCGGGCTGCGCCGCCTGCTGCATCGCGCCGTCGATCAGCAGCCCGCTCCCCGGCCTGCCCCATGGCAAGGCCGCGGGCATGCCATGCCCCCACCTCGCCGACGACCTGCGTTGCCGGCTTTTCGGGCAACCGGATCGCCCTGCCGTGTGCAGCGGCCTCCAACCGGCTGCCGAAATGTGTGGTAGCGAGCGCTCACATGCCATGCGTTGGCTGAGCCACCTCGAGGTGGCGACACGGCCATGACACCCGCCGACTGGGCGAGCGTCGCCGCGCACTACCCGGGCCTCACCGAGGCACTGACGTCGGCACAGGTGGATGCCCTGCCCCTGATCGACGTGCCCGCGGGCACCACCCTGTTCCGGGAGGCCGAGGCGTGCCGCGGTTTCCCGCTGGTGGTCGACGGCGAGGTCCGGGTGTCGCGCAGCGCCAGCAACGGACGGGAGCTTGAGCTTTACCGGGTCCAGCCAGGCGAAATGTGCCTGGCCTCGACCTCGTGCCTCTTCCTGCACACCCCGCTCAACGCACGCGGCGTCGCGGTTCGCGCCACCCACCTGACCTTGCTGCCCCCGGATCTCTTCCACGCCGCGCTGGCCCAGCCCGCATTTCGCGACTTCGTCATGGGCCTGTTCGCCTCGCGCCTCACCGAACTCACCACGCTGGTGGAGGCGGTGGCATTCCAGCGCCTCGATGCGCGGCTGGCGAACGCGCTGCTGGGCCATGGAACGCAGGTGCGCACCACGCACCAGGCGCTGGCCGACGGACTGGGGACGGTGCGCGAGATCGTGACCCGGCTGCTGCACCGCTTCGAGCGGGAAGGCTGGGTGGAGCTGTCCCGCGAGTGCATCACCGTTCGCGACAGCGCTGCGCTGCGCCAACTGAGCAATGCCGACGGCGCGCCGGTCGAGCCACCACGGAAACCTTGATCCAGGACAAGCCGGCGGCGTTCAGCGCTGGCCTTGGTGACCGGGGTCACATACGCTGACGGCCAGGTCCGTTGCAATCGGGTTCTGGCCATCGTCCGGCCATCCGAAACCCGGTTCATTCACCTCACCAAGGAAATCACCATGACCAAGAACGTCGGCGGCATCGACCGCACCCTGCGCATCGTCATCGGCGTGGCGCTCATCGCCGCCGCGGCCACCGGCGCGGTGGGCGTCTGGGGCTACCTGGGCATCGTGCCCCTGCTCACCGGCCTCGTCGGCTGGTGCCCGCCCTACGCCATGCTGGGCTTCAACACCTGCAAGACCAAGGGCTGACGCCCTGCCGGCCACGCGGCCCGGCTTGTCGCCGCACGGACAGGACAGGCGCGGCACAAGCGCCTACAGTGCACATCGGGCCGCCCTCCCGGGGCGGCGCGATGGAGACACGCCATGCACATCCCTTCCCTGAAGGAAGTCGTCAGTGCCGAAGAATGGGCGCTGCGTTGCGACCTCGCGGCCTGCTACCGGCTGGTGGCCGCTCACGGCTGGAGCGACCTCGTCTTCACCCACATCAGCGCCAAGCTCCCCGACAGCGTGACGGGCGGCGAGCACCAGTTCCTCATCAACCCGTACGGCCTGATGTTCGACGAGATCACGGCGAGCAGCCTGGTCAAGGTCGACATGGACTGCAACAAGCTGCTGGACTCGCCCTTTCCGGTCAACCCGGCCGGCTTCGTGATCCACAGCGCCGTGCACGAAGCGCGTCCCGAAGCCGGCTGCGTGATGCACACCCACACCCGAGCCGGCGTGGCCGTCAGCGCACAGAAACACGGCATCCTGCCGATCAGCCAGCAGAGCACCTTCGTGCTGGCCTCGCTGGCGTACCACGACTACGAAGGCGTGGCGTTTCGTCCCGACGAGAAACCGCGCCTGCAGGCCGACCTGGGCAAGGCCAACCACCTCGTGCTGCGCAACCACGGCCTGCTGACGGTCGGCAAAGGCATCCCCGAGGCGTTCCTCGCCATGTACACCTTCGAGAACACCTGCCGCATCCAGATCGACGCACTCGCGGGCGGCAGCGAGCTCACGCAGGTGGACCCGCGCATCCTCGCCGGCATGGCCGACGTGATGCGCATCGCCACCGCCGGCCAGGGCGCCATGCTGGCGTGGCCCGCGCTGCTGCGCAAGGTCGAGCGCCTCGACCCGTCCTACCGGACCTGACCCGGCGCCGACCAACGCAGGCTCATGACGCAGGCTCAGGGCGTGGGCGCGTCGACGAAGGCCGCCATGCCCGCCAGCACGGTGCGCAGCCGCATCAGCTCGCGAGAGCCATCCAGCCGCCGCGACCAGGCTGCCCATCGCGCGATGCGCTGCAGCCGCGGCAACAGCCCTCCGATGAAGGCCCGCAGCGCCCGCCCCTGGGACGCATCGACTTCGGCATAGGCACGCAACACTTCTTGCACCGCCCCCGACCCGAGCGGTTCGATCAATCGGGCCAACGACAGCAGAAGCTGAAGCACGTCGTAGCGCTGCACCATCGGCAGCGGAAGCCCGGGCACCAGGCGCTCTTCGAAATCGAGCCGCGCAAACCGGTGGCCGTCCCAGGTGATGTTGCGCGCCTGCGCGCCGCCGTGCCAGTGGCCACGCGCATGAAAACCCGCCAGGTCGGCCGCGGCAGCGCGCATCAGCGACAGGCGATCTTCGGGCGCGCGCTGGAACAGCAGGTAATCCAGCGTGGTGCCGATGTCGCCGGTGACCAGCGCCCGGCCATCGAACGACAGCACCGGCGGCACCGCTTCGCCCGCCGCGGCGAGCGCCCGCAGCCGCTGGTGCTCGAACGCCAGCAGCGCACGCGCATCGGTCTGGCGGGTGGCCGACCACGGCACGGGCACGCCAACGACATGCGCAAACAGCCAGATGCCCGCCGACTTGCGCCAGCTGCGCAGCGGTCGGTCGGTGGTCTTGGTCCAGGTTCGGTGGCCGTTGTCGGCGGTGGTGGGATCGCTCACGCGGCGGATTATCCAGACCCGCGGCACCCAGCGGAGCGTGGGGTCAGCCCGCCTCGGCGTAGCGCTGCAACTCCCAGTCGCTCACCTGGCCGTGGTACTCGGCCCACTCGGCCTGTTTGAGCCGCAGAAACTGCTCGCTGCAAGCCTCGCCCAGCCCTTCGCGCACCACACCATCGGCCTGCAGCGCCTGCAGGGCATCGAACAGGTCGCGCGGCAGCCGTGCGGGCAGGGCCTCACCCGCGGCGTGCAGCTCGTACAAGTCGTCCTTGCAGGGCTTGGGCGCGCGCAGGCTGCGGTCCACGCCGTCCAGCCCGGCGGCAATCACGGCCGCCAGCGCCAGGTACACATTGCAGGCGGGGTCGGGCAGGCGCCACTCGAGCCGACCGGCCACCGACCGCAGCAGACAGGTGCGGTTGTTGTCGCCGATCGCTTTCCACACCGGCGACCAGGTGGTGCCCGACGCGCTTCGGCTGGCGGCCAGCCGCTTGTAGCTGTTGACGGTGGGCGCGCACACCGCAGCCAGCGCGTCCGCGTGTTCCAGCAGCCCGGCGGCAAAGCACCAGCCCAGCTCGCTCAGCCCGAGCGCACCCGCGGCGTCGGCCATCAGGGGCCGCCCGGACCCATCGGTGAGGCTGAGGTGGAAGTGCAGCCCGCTGCCCGGCGCGTGCGCCAGCGGCTTGGGCATGGTGGAGAAGACGCAGCCGTGGCGCTCGGCGACGGCGTGTGCCGTGAGCTTGAACAGCTGGTACCGGTCGGCCGCCGAGAGCGCGTCGTCGTGCCGGTAGTTGATCTCGTACTGGCCGACCGCATCTTCGTGGTCGATCTGCTGCAACGCGAAGCCCAGCGCGGCCAGGGCCTGCCGCATGTCGTCGAGAAAGCCCTGGTTGCGGCCGATGGCGCGAAGGTCGTACGACGGCTTGGCCAGCCGGTCGTGGGCATCGGCCACACCCCAGCGGCCATCGGTGCCGCGACTCAGCAGAAAGAACTCGGGCTCGGCACCCACCCACAAGGTCCAGCCGCGTTCGCGGAGCCGCGCCACCTGGCGCTTGAGGACCTGACGAGGGTCGCTCGCCAGCGGCTCCCCGCCGGCGAACCCGTCGCACACCGCGTGGGCCACACCCGGCATGAACGGCAATGGCCGCAGCGTCTCGGGCAGCACGCGGCCCATGTACTCACTGCGCGGGCCCATGCGGGGCAGGCCGGTGCCCACGATGCTCGGGCCCGCAAAGCCGGCGCCCGTGGCCACCGCATCGGCCAGGGCGTCGAGCGGCACCAGCTTGCCCTTGGGCGTGCCTTCCAGGTCGGTGAACGTGGCCAGCACCGAATGCACGCCCTGCGCCCGCAGCGCGGACGCGCGCGCATCGAGGTCGCTGTGCACGGCGCTGCGGTCGTTCACGCAGCCACCTCGGCAATGGCCGCGTCCAGAATGGACAGGCCTTCGTCGAACACCGTGTCTTCGATGGTGAGCGGAAAGAGGTAGCGGATCACGTTGCCATAGACACCGCAGGTGAGCACCAGCAAGCCCCGGCGCAGCGCCGCCATCTGCACCTTCTTCGTCAGATCGGCGTCGGGTGCGCCGGTCTTGGGGTCGACGAACTCGCAGGCCACCATCGCCCCCAGGCCCCGGATGTCGCCAATGCGCAGGTGCACCGCGCGCTGCGCGATCAGGTGGCCGATCAGCTTGTCGCCCAGCTTCTGGGCGCGCTCGCACAGGTTTTCCTCCTGCATCACGTCGATCACCGCATGGGCAGCCGCGATGGCCAGCGGATTGCCGGCATAGGTGCCGCCCAGGCCGCCCGGTGCGGGCCCGTCCATCACGGCCGCCTTGCCGGTCACCGCCGACAGCGTGGTGCCGCCGGCCATGCTCTTGGCCAGGGTCATCAGGTCGGGGCTCACACCGTAGTGCTCCATGGCGAACATCTTGCCGGTGCGCGCGAAACCGGTCTGCACTTCATCGGCAATCAGCAGAATGCCGTGCTGGTCGCACAGCTCGCGCAGCCACTTCACGGCGGCGGGCTGGATCGGGTTGAAACCGCCCTCGCCCTGCACCGGCTCGAACACGATCGCGGCCACGCGCGACGGCTCGATGTCGCACTTGAAGAGCTGCTCCATGGCCTTTTTGGTGTCGTCCAGCGAGCTGCAATGGCAGGGGAACGGCACGTGGTAGATCTCGGCCGGGAACGGACCGAACCCAGCCTTGTACGGCTGCACCTTGCCCGTGAGCGCCACCGAGAACAGGCTGCGGCCATGGAAGGCACCGCCGAACGCGATGATGCCGCTGCGCCCGGTGGCCGAACGCGCGATCTTCATCGCGTTCTCGATCGCCTCGGCCCCGGTGGAGAAAAAGGCCGTCTTCACCGGGCCGTCGATCGGCACCATGGCATTGATGCGCTCGGCCAGCGCCACGTACTCGGTGTACGGCACCACCTGGTAGCAGCTGTGCGTGAAGCGCTGCAGCTGCGCCGCGATCGCCGCCTGGATCCTGGGGTGCACGTGGCCGGTGTTGAGCACCGCGATGCCGCCCGCAAAGTCGATGAACCGCCGGCCTTCGATGTCCCAGAACTCGGCGTTCTTCGCGCGCTCGATGAAGAAGTCACCGAACACACCGACACCGCGCGGCGTGGCGGCCTGCCGGCGTGCGTGCCAGGCGGCATTGGTGTGCGGGGCGTTCAGGTTCTCTGGCTTTTGCGGCGCATTCATGTCGGTCTCCTTCACAGTGCGCACGGTGGCGCGAGATATCTGGTCGAGGGGTGCGCGGAACCGGCTCTGCCGGGCCGCAGCGGCCGTCCCCCTCAGGGGGACACCGCGTCAGCGGTGCAGGGGGGAGTCAATCCTTATCCAGGTCGTCTTGACCTCGGTGTACTTGTCGAAGGCGTGCAGCGATTTGTCGCGCCCCACGCCGCTCTGCTTGAAACCACCGAAGGGCACGGTGATGTCGTCCTCGTCGTACTGGTTCACGTGCACCGTGCCGGCGCGCAGCGCGCGCGCGACGCCGTGCGCCTTGTTGATGTCGCGCGTCCACACCGCGGCCTGCAGGCCGTACACATTGCTGTTGGCCTGCTTCACCACATCGGCCGCGTCGGTGAACGACAGCACCGACAGCACCGGGCCGAAGATTTCCTCGCGCGCGATGGTCATGTCGTTCTTCACGCCGTCGAAGATGGTGGGCAGCACATAACAGCCACCCTTCACCGGCTCGGCCGCCTCGCCCCCGGCCAGCAACCTGGCGCCTTCCTTTTTGCCGGTCTCGATGTAGCGCAGCACGGTGTCCATCTGGACCCGGTCCACGATGGCGCCCATCACGGTGGACTTCTCCAGCGGGTTGCCCGGCTGGTATTGCGGCACCAGCTTGAGCGCCTTCTCCAGAAAGGCCTCCTTGATCGAGGCCTCGACAAACAGGCGCGAGGGCGCGTTGCAGCTCTCGCCCTGGTTGAAGAAGATGCTGCCCACCGCGGCTTCGACCGCCTTGTCGATGTTGGGGCAGTCGGCAAACACGATGTTGGGCGACTTGCCACCCAGTTCGGTCCAGGCGCGCTTGAGGTTGCTCTGCCCGGCCATCACGTGGATCTGCTTGCCCACGCGCGTGCTGCCGGTGAAGGCGATGCAGTCCACGTCCATGTGCAGCGCCAGGGGGCTGCCGGCCTCGGCCCCGAAACCCGGCACCACGTTGAACACCCCGGGCGGAATGCCGGCCGACACCGCCAGCTCGGCCAGGCGCAGCGCGGTCAACGGGCTTTTCTCGCTCGGCTTCAGGACCACCGAATTGCCCGCCGCCAAGGCCGGCGCAATCTTCCACGCGGCCATGATCATGGGGTAGTTCCAGGGCACGATCACGCCCACCACGCCCACCGGCTCGCGGGTGATCAGGGCCAGCGCGGTGTCGGCCGTGGGCGCGATCTCGTCGTACACCTTGTCCACGGCCTCGCCATACCAGCGAATGCAGTTGGCGGCGCTGTTCACGTCCACGGCACGGGCGTACTTCACGGGCTTGCCCATGTCGAGGGTTTCGGTCAGCGCCAGCTCGTCGGCATGGGCCAGCAGCTTGTCTGCAAAGGCCATCATCACGCGCTTGCGACGCGCCGGCGGCATGCCGGCCCAGCGGCGGTCTTCGAACGCGGCTCGCGCGGCGCTCACCGCGGCATCGATGTCGGCAGCCTGGCCGCGAGCCACCGAGGTCAGCAGCCGGCCATCCACCGGCGACAGGCAGTCGAACGTCTGGCCGTCGCGGGCGGCCACCCGTTCACCGTTGATGAATGCGCGGCCATCGAACGACAACGATGGGGCCTGGAGCGAGGTGGTGGTCATGGCGGATCGGCAAGGACAAATGAATTGGCCCCATGCTACGCCCCCACCGGCCATCCAGCAGCATCCACTTGCCGGCCGGCCCTTGAATCCACTGCCGGTTCGGCGCCCGCGGCCGCCCATGAAAAAGGCCACCCGAAGGTGGCCTTGCTGGTCGGGCGGGGAGACCCGATCAGAACTTCATGCCCCAGGCGAGGCCGATGCCTTGCAGCTTCACGCCGTCGTCGCTGTAGTAGCTGGTCCAGTTGGCCTGCAGGTAGGACGTCTTGCTCAGGTTGAAGTTGGCGCCAATGCCGTAGGCCAGGCCGGTGTCGCTGGAAGACTCGGACACACCCCCGGCCGACAGCTTGAGCGCGGTGCGGACGAAGCCGACGCGGCCGAAGAGCTCGACCGACTCGGACACCGCCACGTTGGGGCGCAGAAACACACCGTAGGTGGTCCCCATCTCACCCTTCACACCAGTCCCCACGCCATTCAGCTTGACCTCGTCGTCGCCGATGCCGAAACCCAGCAGGCCTTCAACGGACACGTTGGGGTGCACGCGGTACCCGATGACGCCGGTGAGCAGGTCGGGCTTGAACTTGACGGAGACGCCGACGTCTTTGCTGGTCACGCTGACCGAGTTGTAGCCAATCTCGCCATAGAGACTGGGTTCGGTGGCCTGGGCGTGGGCCGCAGCAGCGGCGGAAACGAGGGTGACAGCAAACAGGGAGCGAAGAACGGAATGTTTCATGAAAGAGTACCTAAGAATTATTGATATCGCCCGATCTGGCGTCGGACGGAATAATCGTAATTCTTTTGAACTCTTTTTCGCCCGGTTGCGGGCCGATGCGCGGGCCTCCGTGGCATGCATCCCACGGTAGGCCCCACACACCAGGGTATTCAACCCACCCCGGCAGGTATCACCCCCGCATCGCGGCCGCCATCTCCCTTTCACGCCGGCGCGTCTGCCGGGCCACCCACACCGCGTAGCTCACCACCACGATCGTGACGGTGACGATCAGGATGGTGGCCGCCGCATAAATGGTCGGGTTGATGCCCCGGCGGGCGTATCCGAAGATCACCTGCGGCAGGGTGCTCACCCCGGGTCCGCTGAGGAATTCGGTGATGACCACGTCGTCGAACGACAGCGTGAACGCCAGCAGGAAAGCCGCCAGGATGGCCTGGAAGATGTTGGGCAGGGTGACCAGGAAGAACACCTGGTGCGGGCGGGCCCCGAGGTCCATGGCCGCCTCTTCGATCGATCGGTCCATCTCGAGCAGCCGGCTCTGGATCACCACCATGCCATAGGCCATGCCGAGCAAGGTGTGCCCCAGCACGATGGTGAGCATGCCCCGCTGGGGCCAGCCGAACACGTTCTGCGCGCCCACGAACAGCAGCAGCAGCGACAGGCCGATGATCACCTCGGGCATGACCAGCGGCGCGTTCACCATGCCGCTGAAGACGGTGCGCCCCAGGAAGCGCCGGTAGCGCACCAGCACGAACGCGGCGAAGGTGGCCAGCACAGCCGACAGCACACCCGTGATGGCCGCGATCTTGAGCGACAGGAAGAAGCCCTCGACGATCTTGTCGTCGTTGAGCAGCGCCTCGTACCAGCGCAGCGAAAAGCCGGTGAAGCGCGCGTCCTGGCGGGTGCTGTTGAACGAGAACAGCACCATGAAGGCCAGCGGCAGGTACAGGAAGCCGAAGACGATCAGCAGCCAGAACTTGCCGAAGTGTTTTTCAAGCAGTTGTTTCACGGCGAGGTCCTCAGCGGCGTTCGGCGGCGTCGCCAGTGAACTTGTAGTAGATCGCCAGCGGCACGACGATGATCGCGATCATCACCACGGCCAATGCGGTGGCCTTGGGCCAGTCGTTGGCGGTGAACATCTCGTCCCACACCACGCGTCCGATCATGTAGTTCTCGGGCCCGCCCAGCAGCGACGGAATGACGAACTCGCCGACGCAGGGAATGAACACCAGCATGAAGCCCGCGATGATCCCCGCCTTCGACAGCGGCACGGTCACCAGCCAGAACGCCTTGAACGGCGTGGTGCCCAGGTCGTACGCCGCCTCGAGCAGGCGGAAGTCCATCTTCACCAGGTTGGCGTAGAGCGGCAGGATCATGAACGGCAGGTACACGTAGGTCATGCCCACCAGCATCGACACGTTGGTGTAGAGCATGGGAATGGGCTCGTCGGTGACCCCGAGGAACATCATGAAGCGGTTGATGACGCCCTGGTCGGCCAGCAGGCCCTTCCACGCGTAGACGCGCAGCAGGAACGATGTCCAGAAAGGCAGCATGACGAGCAACAGCAGCGCCGGGCGCACGCTCGCCGGCGACCGGGCGATGAAGTAAGCAAAGGGGTAGCCCAGGATCAGGCAGAAGATCGCCGTGAGCAGTGCGTACCAGATCGACCGGAAATAGGCGTCGACATACAGCGTCTTGAACAGCGGCGCGCCTTCCTCGGTGCGGAAGATGTCCAGGTAGTTCTCGTACTTCAAGCGCAGCACGCCGGTCTCGGGGTCCCACAGCGGCTTGAACGGGCTGATGTCGGCGCCCATGTCCACAAAGCTGATGTAGAGCAGGATCAGGAACGGCAGGAAGAAGAACAGCATCAGCCAGCCATAGGGCACGCCGATGACGAAACGCTTGCCTGGAAAAGGAACAGAAGCCATGGAAGTTCCTCGAAAAAAAGCTTGCCTGTCAAAACCCGAACCCAGGGCTGCGGAGGCACCGGCTTCGCCGGGCCTCTCGCAGCGTCCCTCCTTCCAGGGGGGAAGCCGCGAAGCGGCGCAGGGGGGTCATCACCCTCAATCCCTCAACACCACACCGGCGGTGTCGCTCCACCAGAAGTTGACCTCGTCTTCCCAGGTGATGTCGGACAGGTCGTGGCGCGAGGTGTTGGCCTCGGTGATCTTCACGCGCTGCCCGTTGCCGGCCTGCACGATGAAGGTGTTGTACGAGCCAAAGTAGGCGATCTCCTTGACCTTGCCCCGAAACACGTTGGGGCCGGCGTCCGCGGGCGGCGGCTGCTTGCTGATCTCGATCTTCTCGGGGCGGACCGCGAACGCCACCGGCATGTGAAGGGTGCCCGGCATGCCATGGCCCACATGGATCTGGCCGATGCCGCTCTCCACGGCGCAGCGGTCGGGTTCGTCGATGCTGAGCTTGCCCTCGAACAGGTTCACGTTGCCGATGAAGTCGGCCACGAACCGGTTCACCGGGTGCTCGTAGATCTCCGATGGCGTGCCCACCTGGAGCACCCGGCCCTTGCTCATGATCGCGATGCGGCTGGCCATGGTCATGGCCTCTTCCTGGTCGTGCGTCACCATCACGCAGGTCACGCCCACCTTCTCGACGATGTTGACCAGCTCGAACTGGGTCTGCTCGCGCAGCTTCTTGTCCAGGGCACCGAGGGGTTCGTCGAGCAGCAGCAGCTTGGGCCGCTTGGCCAGGCTGCGCGCCAGCGCCACCCGCTGCTGCTGGCCACCGGACAGCTGGTGCGGCTTTCGCTTGGCGAAGGTCGAGAGTTGCACCAGACCGAGCATCTCGTCCACCCGCTGCTGCACCTCGGCCTTCGGCAGGCCCTCGCGCTTGAGCCCGAAGGCCACGTTCTCCCACACCGTCAGGTGCGGGAACAGCGCGTAGCTCTGGAACATCATGTTCACCGGCCGCTCGTACGGCGGCACCGCCGCCACGTCCTGGCCCCCGAGCAGGATTCGCCCGGATGTCGGCGTCTCGAAGCCCGCCAGCATGCGCAGCAGGGTGGATTTGCCGCAGCCCGAACTGCCAAGCAGGGCAAATATCTCGCCCTTGCGGATCGACAACGAAACCTCGTCGACGGCCACCGCTTCGTCAAAGCGCTTGACCAGTTTTTCGGTCACCAGAAAGCCGGTGCTGTCGGACATGAATGAACCCTCCAAAGAAAAAGGGCTGTTCGACCCTTGCGGATGAACAGCCCCGTTGCCGAGCGTCTGGCCAGGCTTACTTGCCGCGCTTGAAAGCGTTGTAGGTGTCGTTGAGGACACCAGAGACCTCGTTGGAGAAGCCACCGGTGGGGATCAGGCGGGCCGTGTCTTCAGGCGACAGGAAGATGGTCTTGTTGCCCTTGACCTCGTCCTTGATGTCGGCCAGCGCGGCCTTGTTGCCGGTGGGATAGTTCATCTCGTTGGCCATGGCCGCACCGTTGGCCGCGCGCAGGTAGAAGTCGATGAACACGTGGGCGTTGTTCACGTGCTTGGCGTCCTTGGGGATGGCCATGGTGTCGATGAACACCAGACCACCGCCGGTGGGCAGCAGCGGCACGATCTCGTCCTTGCCGCCGGTTTCCTTCACGCGGTCGGCGGCGATGTTGATGTCACCCGACCAGCCGATGAAGGCGCAGGCCTTGCCGCTGGCGATGTCGTCGATCATGGTGCTGGAGAACAGGCGCACGTCCTTGCGAACCTTCATCAGCATGTCGAGCGCGGCCTTGAAGTCCTCGGGCTTCTCGCTGTAAGCCGGCTTGCCCACGTAGTGCAGGGCCACCGGCAGGATTTCGCTGGGCGAATCCAGGTAGGCGATGCCGCACGAGCGCAGCTTGCTGGAGTACTCGGGCTTGAAGACCAGGTCCCAGGCGTTCTCGGGCATGGCCATGCCGCCCAGCGCCTTCTCGACCTTCTGCTTGTTGATGCCCACCGTGGTGAAGCCCCAGGCCCACGGCACCAGGTGCTTGTTCTCGGGGTCCACGCCGGCGATCTTGCTCATGAAGTCGGGGTCGAGGTTGCCGTAGTTCGTGAGCTTGCTCTTGTCGATCGGCTGGTACAGGCCGCCGTCGATCTGCTTCTTGGCGAAGCCGGCGGTCGGGATCACGATGTCGTAACCCGAATTGCCCGCCACCAGTTTGGCGTGAAGGGCCTCGTTGTTCTCGAAGGTGTCGTAGTTGACCTTGATGCCGTACTCCTTCTCGAAGTCGGCCACCAGGGTTTCGGTGATGTAGTCGGGCCAGTTGTAGATGTTGAGAACTTTCTCAGCATCGAGCACCGGACCGGCGGGCGCCGGAGCGGGAGCCGGGGCGGTGGCCACCGGGGCGGGTGCGGGCGCAGGAGCGGGCTCCTCTTTCTTGCCGCAGGCGGCGACCATCACGGCCGCCATCGCGAGAACCAGAACGTGCTTCTTCATGGTGATGCTCACTCCATCAGAGGATTGGGACCAAACACAGCTCAACCTGACGGCTGATGACCCGCTGAAGGCATGCAAGTTCCAGACCCGCTGAACGCGGACCCGGCCCGGACGATGCCCCAAAAGAGGGATCAGTGGGGATTCTATTCAAGCGTGCAGGCCTTTTTGGCGCAATTCCGACAGCGTTGCATCCAGGCAGCGGCGGATCAGGGCCGTCATTTCGTCGATCTGGGCCCGGCTGATCACCAGCGGGGGCGCAATGATCATGCGGTCACCCACCGCCCGCATGATCAGCCCGTTGCGGAAGCAATGGGCCCGGCACATCATGCCCACGGCCAGGTCCGGGTCGTAGGTCGCGCGGCTTTCCTTGTCCTTGACCAGCACCAGGCCGGCCACCAGCCCGCAGGTCTCGGCCAGGCCCACCAGGGGGTGGTCGGCCAGCTCGCCGAAGCGCTGCGCCAGGTAGGGGCCGAGGTCATCGCGCACCTTGCGGGGCAGGTCCTCGCGCTCCATCAGCTCCAGGTTGGCCAGCGCCACCGCGCAGGCCACCGGGTGGCCGCTGTAGGTGTAGCCGTGGTTGAACTCGCCGCCCTGCTCGATCAGCACCTTGGCCACCCGGTCGCCCACCATCACGCCGCCCAGCGGCACATACCCGCTGGTGACCCCCTTGGCGAACGTGACCAGGTCGGGCCGGTAGCCGAACTTCTCGTAGGCGAACCAGTGGCCCAGACGGCCGAAAGCGCAAATCACTTCATCGCTGATCAGCAGGATGCCGTACCGGTCGACGATGCGCTGGATCTCTGGCCAGTAGGTGGCGGGCGGAATGATCACGCCGCCCGCGCCCTGGACCGGCTCGGCAATGAAGGCCGCCACCTTGTCGGGGCCGACCTCCAGGATTTTTTCTTCCAGCCAGCGCGCGGCGCGCAGGCCGAAGTCGGCCTCGCTCTCGCCCGGCAGGGCGTTCTCGAAGTGGTAGGGCTGGCCGATGTGGACGATGCCGGGGATCGGCAGGTCGCCCTGCGCATGCATGCCGCTCATGCCGCCGAGCGAGGCGCCGGCCATGGTCGAGCCGTGGTAGGCGTTGTGCCGGCCGATGATCGTCTTGCGCTGCGGCTGCCCCAGCAGGTCCCAGTAGCGGCGCACCAGCCGCACGTTGGTGTCGTTGCTCTCGCTGCCGCTCGAGCTGAAGAACACGTGCTCGAAGCGCCGCCCGTCCACCTTGGGTGCGAGCGCCACCAGCTTGGCCGCCAGCTGGGCGGCGGGCACGTTCGTGGTCTGGAAGAAGCTGTTGTAGTAGGGCAGCGTCATGAGCTGCTGGTAGGCCGCGTCGGCCAGCTCCTTGCGGCCGTAGCCCGCGTTCACGCACCACAGGCCGCTCATGGCGTCGAGGATCTTGTGGCCCTCGCTGTCCCAGATGTAGATGCCATCGGCCCGCGTGATCACGCGGGCACCGCGGGTGGCCAGATCACCGTGGTCGGTGAACGGGTGGATGTAGTGCGCGCTGTCGAGCGCCTGGATGGCCTTGGTGTCGTGCTGCTCGGCGCGGCGGACCAGCGCGGGCGGGGCGATCAGGGTCGAGGGGTTCATGCGGGGCTCCGGGTCAGACGTGGAGGAGAAGGTGCTCGCGCTCCCAGGGCGAGATCACTTTCATGAACTCGTCGAACTCGAGTTCCTTGATCTCGGTGTAGATGGTCACGAACTCCTTGCCCAGCACGTCGTGCAGGTCGGGTTCGCGGCGCAGCCAGTCCAGGGCCTCGCCCAGGCTGCGCGGCAGCGAGTACGGCGACAGGTAGGCATCGCCCTTCATTTCGGGCTTGGGCTTGATCTTGTTCTTCATGCCCAGGTAGCCGCAGGCCAGCGTCATGGCCATCGCCACATACGGGTTGGCGTCGGCGCCGATCACCCGGTTCTCGACCCGGCGCGCCTCGGGCGAGGCAATCGGCGAACGGATGCCCACGGTGCGGTTGTCGTGGCCCCACTCGATGTTGATCGGCGCCGCGGTGTGGCGCGACAGGCGCCGGTAGCTGTTCACATAGGGCGCCACCAGCGCCATGGCGGCCGGGATGTAGCGCTGCAGGCCGCCGATGAAATGGAAGAACGCCTCCGACGCGGTGCCGTCGTCGTTGCTGAAGATGTTGCGCCCGGTGGCCTTGCTCACCACGCTCTGGTGCATGTGCATCGCGCTGCCCGGCTCGCCGGCGATCGGCTTGGCCATGAAGGTGGCGTACATGTCGTGGCGCAGCGCGCATTCGCGCACCGTGCGCTTGAAGAAGAACACCTCGTCGGCCAGACCCATGGGGTGGTCGTGGAAGAAGTTGATCTCCATCTGGCCGGCACCGGCCTCGTGGATCAGCGTGTCCACGTTCAGGCCCATGACGTTGCAGTACTCGTAGATTTCTTCGAACAGCGGATCGAACTCGTTGACGGCGTCGATGCTGTAGGACTGCCGCGACGTCTCTGCCCGGCCGCTGCGGCCGATCGGGGGCCGCAGCAGGGTGTTGGGGTCGGTGTTTCGCGCGGTCAGGTAGAACTCGAGCTCCGGGGCAATCACCGGATTCCAGCCCTCGGCGTCGTACAGGTCGCAGATGCGGCGCAGCACGCTGCGCGGCGCGTACGGCACCAGCTTGCCGGTGTGGTCGAAGCAGTCGTGGATCACCTGCGCCGTCGGGTCGGTGGCCCAGGGCACGATGCGCACCGTGGTCGGGTCCGGGCGAAGCTGCATGTCGCGGTCGGTCGGCTCCACCACATCGTAGTAAGGGCCGCTGGGCGGCTGCTCACCGGTCACGCTCATGGCCACGATGGCGTGCGGCAGCCGCATGCCGCGGTCTTCGGTGAACTTTTCGCGCGGGAGGATCTTGCCGCGGGCGACGCCCGTGAGGTCGGGCACCAGGCATTCCACTTCGGTGACTCGGTGTTCGTTGAGCCAGCTCTCCAGCTCGTTGAAATTCTTGGGGGCGCTCATGGCCGGTTCCTTGTTCCAGTTGGCGTTGATCGGGGTCGAGGCGGGGTCAGGCCGGCGGCACTAACCGGGCTGGCTGCGCGCCAGGTCGCCGGCCTGCAGGCGCAGGCTGCGGCGCTGGCGGCAGGCACGGCCGAAGGCCTCGAAGATCGCGGCATAGAACGGGGTTTCCCAGCAGCGCCACTCGGGGTGCCACTGCATGGCGTAGGCGAATGTGCGCGCACCCTTGACGGCAAAGGCCTCCACCAGGCCATCGGGCGCCCAGGCCAGTGCCTGCAGGCCGTCGGCCAGCCGGGCGATGCCCTGGCCGTGCAGCGAATTCACCTGGGCCGACGTGCCGCCGGCCCATTCGGCAAACGGGCTGTCCGGCTCGATGCGGATCGGGTGGCGCGGCGCGTACTGTTCGTCGGGCGGCGCGGTCTTGGGTTCGCGGTGGTCCATCAGGCCGGGCACCTCCTGCACGCGCTGGTGCAGGGCACCGCCCAGGGCCACGTTGATCTCCTGAAAGCCGCGGCAGATGCCCAGCAGCGGCACGCCTTCGTGCACGCAGGCTTTCACCAGCGCCAGTGTCAAGCGGTCGCGTTCGGTGTCGAGCGGCAGGGTGGGGTCGGCCACCGCCTCGGCAAAGTGGGAGGGGTGAACGTTGGACGGCGAACCGGTGAGCATCACCCCGTCGACCATCGCCAGCAGCTCGTCGATCTGCTCGGCGTCGGCCAGGGGGAACATCACGGGCTGGGCCTGCGCGCCCACCTTGACGGCGCGCGCGTATTTGTCGCCCAGCAACAGGAAGGGCATCTGGTGCCCGTGGTCGCCCAGCAAACGGTGGTCGGCGGGTAGCCAGACCATGCATGGCGGCTGTTTCATGGAATCTCCATACGGTCGCGGACCATTGTGGGCCGCAAATTGGATGACAATGAGGGCCAGTTGTGCCCATCCCGTGGTGCCACTTACCCTGCCCCCCACCGCACATGTTGTCCGAATTCCTGCTGGCCGAGATGAACCGCCTGGGCTCGCACGACGCCTTGCCGCTGCACCGACAGCTGTACGAGTCGTTGCGCCGTGCCATGCTGGACGGCAAGCTGGGCGCCGGTGAACGCCTGCCCTCCAGCCGCGACCTGGCGCAAGACCTCGGGCTGTCGCGCAACACGGTGGTGGCCGCCATCAACCAGCTCAGCGTCGAAGGCTATCTGGCCAGCCGCGTGGGCAGCGGCACCTATGTCAACGACCACGTGCCCCGCGCCAGCACCGCCCGCCTGCCCGCCGGTGCCCACGGGCTGGCGCCACACCGTCAGGTGGCCCGGCTGTCCGGCCGGGGGGAATCCCTGGCGCACCGCTTCAGCGCCAACGACCTCGAGGTTCAGCCGTTCACCCCGGGCATCGCCGACTTCAGCGCGTTTCCGCTGGCGCTGTGGCAGCGGCTGCAGAACAAGCACTGGCGCATGACCTACCCGGACATGCTGGACTACAACACCTCTGGCGGCTACGCGCCGCTGCGCCGGGCGATTGCCGACTACCTGCGCGTGTTTCGCAGCGTGCAGCTCGACGCCGACCAGGTGATCGTGACCACCGGCACCCAGCAATCGCTGGAACTGTGCGCCCGCCTGCTGGCGGACCATGGCGACACGGTGTGGGTGGAAGACCCGGCTTACTGGGGCGCGATGAAGGCGTTTCTGGCCACCGGCCTGGCCGTGCACCCGGTGGCCACCGACGACGAGGGCATCTGCCCGACCGAGGCCGACGGCGCGCAACCGCCGCGCCTGATCTATGTCACGCCGTCGCACCAGTACCCCACCGGCGCCGTGATGTCGCTCGCCCGGCGGCAGGCGCTGCTGGCCACCGCCCGCGCGCACGGGGCCTGGGTGCTCGAAGACGACTACGACAGCGAATACCGGTTCAGCGGCCCACCGCTCTCCAGCCTGGAAGGCCTGGACCTCGACGGCCGGGTGCTCTACATGGGGACCTTCTCCAAGGTGCTCTACCCCGGGCTCAAGCTGGGCTACCTGGTGGTGCCCAAGGGCCTCGTCGAGCCGTTCCGGCAGGCGCACTACGACCTCAACCGGCCGGGCCACATGCCGACGCAGGCCGCGCTGGCCGAATTCATCGAGATGGGGCATTTCGCCAGCTCGCTGCGCCGCGCACGGCAGACCTACGCCGAGCGCCGGCAGTGCCTGCTCGAGGCGCTGACACCGGTGCTGGGGAGCGGCCCGGACGCCCCATGGCTGAGTGGTGCCGAGCAAGGCCTGCACCTGTGCCTGCGCCTGCCGGCCGGGGTGGACGACCGGGCGGTGGCCCAGCAGCTCGCGCGCCAGGGCCTGATCGTGCGGCCCCTGTCGGCCTACTGCCTGCGCCGCGATGACCTGCGGGGCCTGGTGATCGGCTACGGCTACGCGGCGCTGAGCGACATCCGGCGCTGCGGCCCGCAACTGGCCGTGGCGGTGCGGCAGGCACTGCAGCCCCGCTGACGCCGCGCACCTCCGGGTTCGCCACCGCACAGACCGGCGCACCCCGCCGGGGCACCCTGCACGGGACACCCCCGCAGGAGAACCGCCATGAACCCGTCCCTTGTGCCCCTGCTGGCGCTGGCCAGCCTGATGGCTGCCACCGGCGCCCACGCCCAGGCCACCTTCTACGGAGACGACACCTACGGCGGCCCCTCGCTGACCGCGAACCTGCGGGTGCCGAACTTCCAGCGCTACGGCTTCAACAACCAGACCTCCTCGGTGGTGGTCGCTGCCGATCGCTGGGAGGTCTGCGATGACGTCCAGTACGGGGGCCGCTGCGTGGTGCTGCGCCCGGGCCGGTACCCGTCACTGGCGGCCATGGGCCTGAACAACCGGGTGTCCTCGGCCCGCCTCATCGGCCGCGACGTGCGCATCGCCGATGACCGCTACGCCCCGCTGCCTGGACAACCGCAGGCCCGTGTCGTCTTCTTCGACCGCGAGGGCTTCAGCGGCCGGTCGTTCACCACCACGGAACCCGTCATCAATCTGCGGCGGGGCCTCAATGCGCGCGCGGCTTCGGCCATCGTGACCGGGTGGGGGTGGGAGGTCTGCGAAGACAACCGCTACCGAGGGCGCTGCGTGGTGCTGCGCCCGGGGCGCTACCAATCGCTGGCCGCCATGGGCATGGACGAACGCATCTCGTCGGTGCGGCGCGTGG
This sequence comes from Synechococcus sp. UW140, assembly GCA_943371665.1. Classification (GTDB taxonomy): domain Bacteria; phylum Pseudomonadota; class Gammaproteobacteria; order Burkholderiales; family Burkholderiaceae_C; genus Hydrogenophaga. The sequence continues at coordinate 135,630 of CALRVR020000006.1, read as the reverse complement.
ACCGCGCACAGGACCGCGACGACGAGCGCAACGCCCGCAATGAAGCACGCCCGGCCTACGACGGCCGCCGCCGGGACGGTGAACGGCTGTACGAAGCCCCCGTGGTCTCGTCGCGGGCCGTGCTGGCCACACCCGGCCAGCGCTGCTGGGTGGAGCGCGAACGCGTGCCCGCCGGCGTGGGCGGCGCCAACATCCCTGGCGCCATCGCGGGCGCCTTGATCGGCGGCATCCTCGGCCACCAGGTGGGCGACGGCTCGGGGCAGGACATCGCCACCGTCGGCGGGCTGGTGGCCGGCGCCGCACTGGGTTCTCAATTCGGGCGCGACGGTCAGGCCACCACGCAGGACGTGCAGCGCTGCGAGAACATCCCGGGCGGCGCACAACCGGCCTGGTGGGACGTTTCTTACAGCTTCCGCGGGGTCGACCACCGCGTGCAGATGACCACGCCCCCCGGGCGGACCGTGCTCGTCAACGGACAGGGCGAACCGCGCGAGCGCGATTGACCCGGCGCCGGTCGCCCGCGCCCCGGGCCTTCACACCACGTCGCGCAGGCGGTGCCACCACATGCCCAGCGCCAGGCTGGGGGTGCGCAGCAGGGGGCCGCCCGGAAAGCGGTGGTGGCGCAGGCGCGCAAACACGTCGAACCGCCCGGCCTGCCCCAGCACCGACTCGGCCACCAGTTGGCCGGCCAGCCCGGTGAGCGCCACGCCGTGCCCGCTGAAGCCCTGCAGGTAGTACAGGTTGGGGCCCAGCCGGCCGAAGTCGGGCGCCCGGTTCATGCTGATGTCGACGAAGCCGCCCCAGACATGCTCCACCGCCACGTCGCGCAAGGCTGGAAACACCGCCGCCATGCGCGCCTTCATGGTCGCCTCCAGCCGCGGCGGGGTCTGTGTGGTGTAGCTCACGCGGCCACCGAACAGCATGCGGTGATCGGCGCTGAAGCGGAAGTAATCGAGCACGAAGTTGTTGTCGCACACGGCCGCAGCGCCGGGGATCAGCCGCGCGGCGAGCCCGGCATCCACCGGGGCGGTGCCGATGATGTAAGTGCCCACCGGCATGATGCGCGGCGCGATCTCGGGGGCCACCGCCGGACCGTGCTCTGGCAGCATGCAGTTGCCGGCCAGCACACCGAAGCGGGCCGTCACCTGGCCACGGGCGGTGCGCGCGACCATCGGGTCGCCACGCTGCAACGACGTCACCGGCGAGTGTTCGAAGATCCGCACGCCGGCCGCCTCGGCCGCCCGGGCCAGCCCCAGTGCGTACTTCAGGGGATGCAGGTGCCCGCTGCGCATTTCCCGGGCAGACGCCACGTAGCGCGTGGTGTCGATGTGGCGACGAACGTCGGGGCCCTCGGCCCAGTCCACGGCCACACCGCGCGCGGCCAGGCCGTCCATCTCGGCGCGCAAGTCGCGCGCCTTGCGGGCGGATTCGGCCACGTACACATAGCCGAACACCCGGTCGCACCGAATGCCGTGCTCGGCGATCCGGCGATCGATCAGGTCGATCGCCTCCAGCGACATCGTCCAGGCGCGGTCGGCGTCTTCGCGGCCGAGCTGTTCTTCGAACGGCCCCTGCCCGCTGGCAAATCCCACAATGGCCTGACCGCCGTTGCGGCCGCTCGCGCCGCTGCCCACGCGGTCGGCCTCGAGCACCACCACCGACAGGCCGCGCTGCGCCATCTCGAGCGCGGCCGACAGGCCGGTGAAGCCGGCGCCCACCACCACCGCATCCACCTTCAGGTGCTCCTGAAGCGGCTCGCGCAGCGGCCCCCGGTCCGCGCTGGCCTCGTAATAGCTGCGCTGGTTCAACTGGGTGTCGGACCCGATCAGCGAACGGCTCCACATGGTCATGCGCTCCGCCGGTGGGCCACCCGGCCCGACAGGTAGGTCCAGACGAAGCACGCGGCCGCGTTGGTGGTGAGCTCGGCGTGGTCGTAGGCGGGCGCCACCTCCACGCAATCCATGCCGATCCAGTTCAGGTCGGCCAGCTCTTCGAGGAACGTCAGCACCTGGGAACTGGTGAGCCCGCCGGGCTCCGGGGTGCCGGTGCCGGGTGCAAAGGCCGGGTCGAGCACGTCGATGTCAAGCGTGAGGTACACCGGCCGCCCGCCCATGCGGGCGCGGATCGACTGCAACACCGGTGCCAGCGAAGCGCCATCCAGGCCGCGCAGTGAGCGCGCGGTGAACACCTCGCCGCCGCGGTCGGTGACGTACTCGCGGGCGCCGCGCTCCCCGCTGGAGCGGATGCCGATCTGCACCGTGTGGGCCGGGCTCACCAGGCCTTCCTGGATGGCCTCGTGGGTCCAGGTGCCGTGCCCGGAAGGCTCGCCGAAATGGTCGGTCCAGGTGTCGCAATGGGCGTCGAAATGCACCAGGCCCAGCGGTTCACCGCCGTGGCGCGCGCGGGCCGCGCGCAACAGCGACAGGGTCACGGAGTGGTCACCACCGAGGAACACGCAGTGGTGCCGCGCCATCAGCTCGGCTGCCTGCCGCTCGATGTGCCGGCGCACCTCGGGCAGGGGCGAGGCATTGGGCAGGCGCATGTCGAGCGCATCGCCCAGGTGCTCCAGCGGCGACACGTCGAACACCGGGTGGATGCCGTCGCACAGCATGAGGCTGGCGGCGCGGATGGCTTGCGGTCCGAAGCGCGCACCCGGGCGGTTGGTCACCACCCCGTCGTAGGGCACCCCGCACACCGCGAACGGCTGTGCCTCCAGTGGCGCGCAGGCCAGGAAGCGGTTGGAGTTGTTGGCAAAGGCGAACCGACCGAGGGCCATGGATGATCCGTGCGTGCGGGAAATGGACCGGCACGATAGCGCCTGCCTGCCCGGTCACAGGGGACCACTTGGGGCCGGGCGTCCGCGTCCACCGGTCCGTGACCGAACCGCCAGGGGCTTCAGCGCTTCGCGTCGTCGCCGCCGAACAGGCCCTTGAGGCCCTCGCCGAGGCGATCGCCCAGGTTGGCGCCTGCCCCGGTGCCCACCCCCGGCATCACCGCGGTGCCGATCGCCGCGCCCAGCAACGCCGCCCGGGTGAGGGTGACCTGGGGTTCGTCCACCGTGCCACCCAGGGCCAGCGGCACGCCCACGATCTGACCGCCGGCGCCCCGCGTCATGTCCACCCGGATCCGGCCCGACAGCGCCCGGGCGGGCGACACGTTCACCTCGCCGGTGGCCGCCAGCACGCCCGAGCTGGCCACCAGGTTGGACAGGGCAATGGCCTTGCCGCGGGTGCTCACCTGCCCCGCCAGCGTGTCCAGCCGCGTGGTGCCCCCGCGCGACAGGCCCACGGTGCTGACCGCCTTGGCCAGGTCCACCCCGTCGATGACCGCGTCGCTCACGGTGAAGGTGGTGTCGGTGCGCAGCGCACGCACCAGGCCGTCGGCACTGACGCGCTCCGGGAACCGCGCCGAGAGATCGGTGGTGGCCTGCAGCTTGCCGGTGAGCGTGCGGCTCGGTGCCGTCAGCGCCGACACCTCCACCCCCTCGGTCTTGAACCGGCCCTTGAGCTGCACGGTGCGGTCCTTCGCGTCGGCCGCCGGCAGCACGACGCTCAATGGGCCCTGCACGCGGCCCCCGCCGACCCGCGCCCGCAGGTCCCAGGCGGTCTGGCCGGCCTGCCGCACCAGCTGGACGTCGGTGCCCCGCAGCGCACCGCCGGTGATGGCCACCTCGACGTCCCGGGGCCAGCCGTCGCCATCGAGCCGCAGATCGGCGTTCACCGTGGTGCGGGCCCCGTCGGCGGCCAGCCAGGTGACCTGGTCCAGCACCAGCTCGCGCGGCAGCACCGAGAAATCGAGCGCCTCGTCCGCCGGGGTCTCGGGCCCCGACCGCGCGGCGCCCTCGCTCAGCCGGGCCGTGATCAGCGCAATGGTCGCCTCGGGCAGGACCGCCTCTCGCACCACCAACGTGTCCACGCGCAGGCGCCCCACCAGCAGGGGCCACCAGCGCGGCCGCAGATCCACCCGTTGCAGCGTCAGCGGCGTGCGCGCCTGGATCACCAGGCCATCGACCGCGACACCCGGCACCGGCCACAAGGCCAGCGACAGGCGCTGCGCCCGCACCGGCGCACCGAGGGTTTCGCTGGCCACCTGCCCCAGCCGGGTGCGAAAGTCCTCGCTGGCAATCCAGCGGTGCAGGGCGAACATCCCGGCACCGACCAGCAACACGGGAACGACCAACCAGAGCAATGGACGACGCAAACGGGGCATGCCGAAATTGTGCCGACCCGATGGCCCGGTTCACACCGGTGGAGGGACCGTTCGACCCCCCCGCCCCGCCTCACAGCGGGCGCTGCCGCCAGGCGAGCACGGCACCGAGCGCCAAGGCCGCCGCCGAGAACACCAGCCCACGGGCGAGACCCCCCGCCCCATCGCTGATGAAGCCCACCACCACCGGCCCGACGATGTGGCCCACCGCGAAACAAATGGTGAAGGCGCTGATGCCCTGCGCCCACTGCGCCGGAGGCAGGTTGTGCCGAACGAAGGCCGTGGTCGACGCCACCACCGACAGGAACACGCCGCCAAACAACAGCCCGGACACGATGGCCAGCGGCAGCCCCTGCCCGACCACGGGCAGCACGGCAGCCAGCGCCAGCCAGGCATTGAGCCGTGCCAGTGCACCGCCGCCCCGCTCGCGGTCGAGCAGGCCCGCCCAGACGCGCGGCGCCACCACCACCGCCAGCCCCAGCAGCGCGTAGTACAGCGTGATGCCACCCGCCGACAGGCCCTGTTCGCGCAGCAGGGCGACCGAGAACGTCATGTACCCGATGTAGCCGACCCCGAACGCGCTGTAACCCGCCAGGCCCCAGCCCATCTCGCGCCAGCGCAGCGGCCGCGGCGGCGCCTGCCCGGGCACGGCGGCCCGCGCATCGGCGGCGGCACGGGCCGCCAGCACGCGCGCCGGCCATGCCGTGCAGGCCACGGCCACCGCACACAGCACGGCAAGCCCCCACCAGGCCCAGGTCCAGGCCGGCGGCCGGGCCGCACCCAGGGCGAGCAGCCAGGGAATCGCCAGCGCCGACGCGGTGATGCCGAAGCCGGTTCCCCCGTAGTAAAGCCCCAGCAGCAGACCGCCACGGCCGGGATCGAGCGCCGCGAGGCGGGCCGACAGCAGACCGCCACTGATGAACACCAGCGCGCTGGCCATGCCGGCCACCAGCCGCTGGGCCATCAGGGCCCACGAATCGCTGAAGAAACCGCTGGCGGCCATGACCAACGCCGCCAGCCAGCCACCCAGCACGAACAGCGTCGACGGCGACGTGCGCCGCAGCAGCAGCGGCACCAGCAGCGCGCCGACCAGATAGCCCGCGGCGTTGCTGGTGTTCATGGCGCCGGCCAGCGTGTAGCTCCAGCCGAGGTCCTCACGCATGGGCGGCAGCAGCAGGCCGTACGAAAACCGCGTGATGCCCAGCGACACGGCCGCCCCGAACGACAGGGCCACGGCCAGTCGCCACAGGGGAAGGGGTTGGGCGGGCGTCATCGAGGTGAATTGTGGGGTCTCACCGGGCCATGGCGCGTCGCGCCGGTCCGCACCAGGCCCGATCCACTGGACCCACCGGCCCACAGCCGGGGACTTAGAGTCATCGCATGGAAGCTTCTGCCATTTCACCGCAGCGCATGGCGGCCCTGCAACGGGCCGAGCGCGAGCGGTTCATCGCCACCCACCCGCGGTCCATGGCGCTGGCCGAGGCCAGCCGGGCGCACTACCTCTTCGGCGTGCCCCTGCACTGGATGCGCGACTGGCCCAGCCCCGCCACGCTGGCCGTCGAGCGCGCGCAGGGCACCACCCTCACCTGTGCCGATGGTCTGCGCCACGCCGACTTCTGCCTCGGCGACACCGGCGCCATGTTCGGCCACAGCCCGGCGCCGTTGGCGCAGGCCATTGCTTCGCAGGCGGCACAGGGTCTCACCTGCATGCTGCCTTCCACCCTTGCGCGGGCGGTCGGCGAAGGTCTGCAGCGCGTCTTCGGTCTGCCCGTCTGGCAGATGGCGCTCTCGGCCAGCGACGCCAACCGCTTCGTGCTGCGCTGGGCCCGCGCCATCACCGGCCGGCCCCGCCTGCTGGTGTTTGACGGCTGCTACCACGGCGCGGTCGACGACACGCTGGTCGATCTCGACGCCGCCAGCGCCAGCACGGTGCAGCGACCGTCGGTGCTGGGTCAGGTGCACAACCACGCCGCGTTCACCCGCGTCGTGCCCTTCAACGACCTGGCGGCGCTGGAGCTGGCGCTGTCGGCGGGCGACGTCGCCTGCCTGCTGGCAGAGCCCGCCCTCACCAACTTCGGCCTGGTGCCACCGGACGATGGCTTCTGGCCCGCGGCGCGCGAGTTGTGCCGGCGGCACGGGGTTCTGTTCGTCATGGACGAGACCCACACCGTGTCCACCGCCCCGGGGGGGTACGCCAGGGCGCACGGGCTCGACCCAGATGTGCTGGTGGTGGGCAAGGCGGTGGCCGGCGGCCTCCCGTGCGCGGTGTATGGCTTCACACAGCCGGTGGCCGAGCGCATGGTGCGCGCCAAGGAAGCGGCTCCCGACGGCCACAGCGGCATCGGCACCACGCTGGCAGGCAACGCGCTCACGCTGGCCGCGCTGGACGCGGCGCTGACGCACCTGCACACCGAGTCGAACTACGCCCACATGACCGCACTGGCCCGGCAACTCGAAGACGGCCTGGTGCAGCGCATCCGCGCGGCGCGGCGGCCCTGGACGGTGACGCGTCTGGGTGCGCGCCTCGAGTTGCAGTTCATGCCGCGCACGCCCAGGCACGCGCAGGACGTGCGCGACATGGCGCAGAGCGATCTGGAGGCCCTCACCCACCTGTTCATGCTCAACCGGGGCGTGGTGCTCACGCCCTTTCACTGCATGATGCTGGTGAGCCCAGCCACCACCGAGGCCGACGTACAGCGCCTGCTGGGGGTGTTCGACGAACTGACCGAGGCGCTGGGTCGAGACAGCGGCGACTGAAGTCAGCCAAGCCCGACCGGCGAGGGCGCCAGCCTGACGATGCGCGTGAACAGGCGGTCGTAGGCAGGATCTCGCGAGCCTTCGAGGCTCAAGGGATCGTGGTGGTGCGCAAACGCCGCATCCAGCGCCCGGCGGTCGTCCAGGTCGAGCGACTGTTCGGCCGCCGGCAGCACCACCTGTTCTTCCAGCTTCATGTGGGACAGGTAGAACTGCACGTAGGCCATCGCCTCGTCCTCGAACGCCAGGCGTCGCGCCTCGCCGAGGTATTCCCAGGCCATGAGCAGGTGGACCAGTTCCCGCACCCGCTCTTCGCCACCCATGTGGTCCTTCTCCAGCCGCTCGATCGCCTGCAGCGTTTGCGGGGCGGCACGGGCCACCCGCGGGAACAGCAGGTCGGATTCCTTGGGGTGGTGCTGCTTCTCGGGAAACTCGCCGATGTAGAACAGCATGGCCCGCAGCACGTCGAAGAAACGTTCCCGGTCGTCCTCGGCCTCGGCGATGGGGCCACGCCGGAGCATGGCCACCATGGACTGCAGCATGGCCGCGAGATTGGCGTGTTCTTCGCGCAGGATGCGCAGGGCGTCTCGTGGCATGGCGGTCTCCTCGGTCTGGCGCCAGCTTCCCACAGGCGGCGTCATCCCGCCTTGACCTGCGTCAAGGGCGCCAGCGCTTGAGCAGCAGGGCGTTGCCCATCACGCTCACGGAGCTGAGTGCCATGGCGGCACCCGCCACCACCGGGTTCAGAAAACCCAGCGCGGCCAGCGGAATGCCCGCCACGTTGTAGACAAACGCCCAGAACAGGTTCTGCCGGATCTTGCGCACGGTGCGGCGCGACACGTCCAGCGCGGCTGCCACCAGTCGCGGGTCGCCCCGCATCAGGGTGATGCCGGCGGCGTGCATGGCCACATCGGCGCTGGCGCCCTCGGCGTGGCTCATCGCCATGCCGACATCGGCCGCGGCCAGGGCCGGTGCATCGTTCACCCCATCACCCACCATGGCCACCACCCGGCCGCCCTGCTGCAGCTGCCGGATCACCGTGGCCTTGTCGCCCGGCAGCACCTCGGCAATCACCTCGCCTTCGCCGGCCCGCAAGCCGAGGCGCAGGGCCATGGCCTCGGCCGCGGCGCGGTTGTCGCCCGACACCAGCACCAGCTTCAGTCCCCGTGCCCTCAGCCCGGCAATGGCCTCCGCGGCACCGGCTTTGGGTTCATCGCCGAAGGCCAGCACCGCCAGCGCGGGGCCTCCCTCGTGCGCCAGCACCGACACCGAGGCGCCCTGCCCCATGGCTTCATCGACGAGGCTCTGCAACGGGCCGAGGTCGATGCGCAGTTCCTGCATCCAGCGCACGCTCCCCAGCAGCAGGGGCACACCCACCACCTCGCCGCGCACGCCACGCCCTGCCACGCCCTGGACATCGCGCACCGCAGGCAGGGAGAGCGCCCGGGCCTTGGCCGCATCGACCACCGCCCGCGCCAGTGGGTGGGCGCTTTGCACCTGCAGCGCCGCTGCGCGCGCCAACAGGGCCGCTTCGTCCTGCCCCGGCGCCGCTTTCAAGGAAAGCAGGCGGGGATGTCCCTCGGTCAAGGTGCCGGTCTTGTCGAAAGCCACGGTGTCGACCCGGTGTGCAATCTCGAGCGCCTGCGCGTCGCGGATCAGGATGCCGTGCCGCGCCGCCACACCCGTGCCTGCCATGATGGCCGCCGGTGTGGCCAACCCCAGCGCGCAAGGGCAAGCGATCACCAGCACCGCCACAGCGTGCAGCAGCGCCTGCTCCATGGGCGCGCCCACGGCCAGCCAGCCGAGCAGTGTGGCCAGGCCGATGCACAGCACCACCGGGACGAAGATGGCTGCCACCCGATCGACCATCCGCTGCACCGGTGCCTTGCCGGCCTGCGCATCCTGCACCAGCGCAATGATGTGGGCCAGCACCGACTGCGCACCGCTGGCGCGCACCTGCACCGTCACCGCACCTTCGCCGTTGAGGGACCCGCCAGTCACGGCATTGCCCGGTGCCTTGGCCACTGGCATGGCTTCGCCCGTCAGCATCGACTCATCGGCCTGCGTGTGGCCCTCGAGCACCTCACCATCGGCGGCAAATCGCTCACCCGGCAGCACCTGGATGCGGTCACCGGGCAACAGCTCTTCCACTGGAATCTCGACCACCTCGGTGCGGCGGATGCCGTCGGGCAACAAGCGGGCTTTCTCGGGTCGCAGGGCCTGCAGCGCCCGAATGGCTTCGGTGGTCTGGCGCTTGGCCCGCACTTCCAGCCACTTGCCCAGCATCACCAGCGTGATGACCACGGCCGACCCCTCGTAGTACAGGTGGACCATCTCGCCGGGCTCGGCCCGCCACCAGAGCCAGGTGGACAAGGCCCACCCCGCCGACGTGCCGATGGCCACCAGCAGCTCCATGTTGCCGGTGCGGGCCTTCAGTGCGTGCCAGGCCGACCGGTAGAAGTGTGCGCCGAGCACGAACTGCACCGGCGTGGCCAACAAAAACTGGATCCAGGGTGCCAGCATCCAGTGCTTCCCGAACAGATCACCCACCATCGGCAACGCCAAGGGTGCCGACAGCAACGCCGCCACCAGCACCGGCCAGGCATCCCGCGGCACGCCCAGCACGTGCCGCCGCGATGCCCCGTCGTCCACCTCGATCGACCGCGGTTCGTAACCCGCGTCGCGCACAGCCCTTTTCAGGCGGGCGTCCATGCCACCGTCGCCGGCCCGGAAGCGGATGCGGGCTGTTTCGGTGGCCAGGTTCACGGTGGCCTCCGAAACCCCTGGCAGCTTGTTCAAGGCACGTTCGACACGGCCGACACAGGTCGCACACGTCATGCCGCCAATGCCGAGATCGATCTCGCCAAGCTCGGCTTCGGGCGCAGTGGCAAGGGTGGTGGTGGTGTTCATGAGACGCATGGTGCACCTTGTCCTGATGGCAAGGTCAAGGGGGGGATGCACAAGCCCCTTGGCTTGACGTTGACAACATGTCAAGCTTGAAACTCAGGACTCCACCATTTCAACACCGGAAAGCCCACCATGAACCAGCTATTCACCGTTCAAGGCATGACCTGCGGTCATTGCGAACGCGCCGTCACCACCGCCATCAAACAGGTCGATCCTTCGGCCGAAGTGCGCATCGAGCGCGCCAGCAACCGGGTCGAGGTGCAATCCGACGCGGCACACGAGAAGATCGCCCAGGCGATCCGCGAAGAAGGCTACCGCGTGACGGCCTGACGGTAATGACCACCTGGCCGGTCAACATCGGGCTGGCGGCCCGACTGAGCGGCATCTCACCCAAGATGCTGCGCCACTACGAGGGCCTGGGGCTGCTGGGCGATGTCGCCCGGACCGAAGGCAACTACCGGCAGTACGGCGAAGCCGACGTGCACACGCTCCGGTTCATCCGCCGGTCGCGCGACATGGGCTTCACGCTCGACGAGATCAGGGACCTGGTCAACCTCTGGCACAACAGGCGGCGCAGCAGCGAAACGGTCAAGCGCATCGCCCAACACCACATCGAAGACCTCACCGAACGCATCGCCGCCCTGGACGCCATGCGCCGCACGCTCCAGGACCTCGTGGAGCGCTGCCCCGGAAACCAGCGCCCCGAATGCCCCATCCTGGACGACCTGGCCGAGCAGGCGACAGATTCCGACAACCTTCTTTACACGGCGCACACACAAGCCGGACCCAGGCGAAACAGGACCGGCGCACAGTGAACCCACGCCACCACCCCGGTGGTCCCGTTCACCGCAAGGAGTCCCCATGAAACCGTTCTTCACCCGCCGCGGCCTTGCCGCCACCGCCATTGCCGCCGCTGTGGCCGCCGTCTCGATCGGAGCCATTGCCCAAAACACACCATCGGCACCGTCCGCACCCGCGGCGCCGCAAGCACAAGGTCACCGCCACGACCCGCAGCACCACGCAGAACACCTGCAGCGCATGCAGCAACGCATGGCCCAGCACCAGGAGCGCCTGAAGGCCAGCCTGCAACTCACGCCAGAACAGGAACCTGCCTGGAGTGCATTCATCGCCCGCATGCAGCCAGCCGAGCGCCCGGTCGGCGCGCGAATGGACCGCGATGAATGGAGCAAGCTGACCACGCCCGAACGACTGGCCCGCATGGAAGCCATGAAAGCCGAACGCGACAAGGCCATGGGCCAGCGGCACGATGCGATCCGAAGCTTCTACGCCCAACTCAATCCCGCACAGCAAAAGGCGTTCGACGCGCAACAAGGGATGGGCGTGATGCGGGCAGGCATGAAGCACCACCGCGGGCATGGCGACGGGCATCCACATGGCCTCCGCCAGGGTGATCACCGGATGTGATCGGCTTTTCTGACCGGCTTTTCCCTGTCTTATCTCTTCTTTCACTTACTTTGAATAGCAGTAGCTAGTAAAGGGCGCTGTCCGCTGTGGACAAGCGCCCTTCTTCTTTGTTCCACAAGGGTTTTTGGTCCGTGACAACCTTGTGTGAAGGATGACTTTGCTGTGCAGGTGCTTTGGGGACAACCCACCCTTGCCGGCCCGGGCTGTGGACAAGCACCGTGTTGTGCCGGAACTGTCCACAGCCTTGTTCAACATCCCGTCACCAAACCTCACGAAGCAGGGCCGGATGCGCTGCTACACTGCGCCCCTTTCGCCGCGCCCGACTCCCGTCCATGCCAGTGTCCCTCGGCGGCCAAGCGCCTGCCAGTTTCGATCTCAAGAGCGCCCACCTTCCCCTGCTGGCCCTGCTGCTCAAATCGGGCGACATGGCGCTGTTGCGGCGTGAATTCGACGAACGTTACGCGGACCAGCCCGAATTTTTCGACCACGATCCGCTGCTGATCGATCTGCAGGGAATCCAGGGCGACGAATCGCCCGATCTCGCTGGTCTGAGCCAGTGGCTGCAGACGCACCGGCTTCGCCCGGTCGCGGTTCATGCAGTTAGGGAAGAACACCGCCAGGCCGCCCAGGCCGCTGGTTTGCCGCTGGCCGATGCCGTGCAGTTGCTCCGCCAGCCAGTCCCGCAGGCAAGTGTCCGGCCGGTTGCAGCCGAGGCCGCCGCCGAACCGGCGGCCGACGCCATCCCGGCACCGGTGCCGGGCGCCTTGGTCGTCGACAAGCCGCTGCGATCGGGCCAGCAGGTGTACGCGAGGGGCCGCGACCTGATCGTGATGGCACCGGTCAACCCGGGCGCCGAGGTGATCGCCGACGGTCACATCCATGTGTATGGGCCGCTGCGCGGCAAGGCCATCGCCGGGGCGCGCGGCTTTGCCGGGGCACGCATTTTCGCGCTGTCCATGGCGCCCGAGCTGGTCTCCATTGCGGGGGTGTACCGCACGAGCGAAGTGCCCCTGCCAGACGAACTTCACGGCAAGGGTGCGCACGTGCGCCTCCTGTCCCACGCCGATGGCGACAAGCTCGTCATCGAATCCTTCAACCCCTGAACCACCGACCTCCAGGGAGTCATCCATGACCAGAATCGTTGTCGTCACCTCCGGCAAAGGCGGGGTGGGCAAGACCACCACCAGTGCCAGCTTTGCCACCGGCCTGGCACTGCGCGGTCACAAAACCGCCGTGATCGATTTCGACGTCGGCCTTCGCAACCTCGATCTCATCATGGGGTGCGAACGGCGCGTCGTCTACGACCTCATCAACGTCATCCAGGGTGAGGCCCGCCTCACCCAGGCCCTGATCAAGGACAAGCAGGTCGACCAATTGCACGTGCTGGCCGCCAGCCAGACCCGCGACAAGGACGCGCTCTCGCAGGAGGGCGTGAAACGCGTGCTGGACGAGCTTCGCGACGCCGGTTTCGATTACATCGTGTGCGATTCACCGGCGGGCATCGAGACCGGGGCACTCATGGCCATGCACTACGCCGACGAAGCGCTGGTGGTGACCAATCCCGAGGTCTCCAGCGTCCGCGATTCCGACCGCATCCTGGGCATGCTGGCCAGCAAGACACAGCGCGCCATCGAAGGCAAGGAAGGTGTCAAGGAGCACCTGCTCATCACCCGCTACAACCCCGCCCGCGTGGCCGACGGTCAGATGCTGTCGCTGCAGGACATCCAGGACATCCTTCGCATCCCGCTCATCGGCGTGATCCCCGAAAGCGAAAGCGTGCTGGCGGCGTCCAACCAGGGCACGCCTGCCATCCACATGAAGGGCAGCGATGTCGCTGAAGCCTATGGTGACGTGATCGACCGTTTCCTCGGCGCCGAGAAACCCTTGCGCTTCATCGAGGCCGAGAAGACCGGCTTCTTCAAGCGCTTGTTCGGCGGGAGGTGAGCATGTCCCTGCTGTCCTTCCTGCTGGGCGAGAAGAAGAAGACCGCCAGCGTTGCCAAGGAGCGCCTGCAGATCATCCTGGCGCACGAACGGTCGGGGCGCAACGCTTCCGAGCCCGACTACCTCCCCGCGCTGCAGCGCGAACTCGTGGCGGTCATCGGCAAATACATCCGCATCGACCCGAACGACATCAAGGTGCAGCTCGACCGCCAGGACAACCTGGACGTGCTCGAGGTCAAGATCGAACTGCCCGAGCGGCGCTGACCGGTTGTTTCGGCCTGCGCCTATCATGGGCGCATGCTGATCGAAACGCTGGGAGCCGCCCGCGACATGGGCCGGCTCAACACCATCCTGGGTGTGCTGATCCGCCATGGTTTTGGCGACAGTGTGCGCCGGCTCGGTCTGGCCGATTCTCTGGAACGCGCGGGCCATGCGCTCAAGTGGGACCACGCCGCCGACCTGGCGCGGCTCGAACCCCCTGAACAGGTGCGGTTGGCGCTCGAAGAGCTGGGCCCTACCTTCGTCAAGCTGGGCCAGATCCTGGCCGGTCGCGCCGATCTGTTCGGCCCCGAGTGGATTGCCCAGTTCGAGAAGCTGCACAGCCATGTGGCGCCGGTGCCGCTGGACCAGCTGCGCGGCCAGTTGCGGGAAGACCTGGGTGATGAGCCGGAGCAGGTGTTCGCGCGCTTCGACACGGAGCCACTGGCTGCCGCCTCCATCGCACAGGTTCACCGCGCCAGCCTCAAGGACGGCACCGAAGTGGTGGTCAAGATCCGCCGTCCCGGCATCGAGGACACGGTGGCGGCCGACTTGCGCCTGCTGGCACGGCTGGCCGCGCTGGCCGAGGCCGAACTGCCTGCGTTGGCGCCCTACCGGCCGCAGCAGCTGGTGCGCGAGCTGGCCAGGTCGCTCAAGCGCGAGATGGACCTCGCGCAGGAGTGCCGAAGCGCCGAGCGCATTGGCGCCAACATGGCCGGCTTGCCGTGGATCGTGGTGCCCCGGGTGCACTGGGCCCATACCCGCCAGCGCGTCAATGTGCAGGACTTCATCGAAGGCGTGCCCGGCGATCGGCTTGACCGCCTCGACACGGGCAGTTTCGACCGGCGCTTGCTGGCGCAGCGGGGTGCCAGGGCGGTGTTGAAGATGATCGTGGAAGACGGCCTCTTCCACGCCGACCCGCACCCGGGCAACGTCTTCTACCTGGACGAAAACCGCATTGCGTTCATCGACTTCGGCATGGTGGGGCGGTTGTCATCACGCCGCCGCGAAGAGCTGCTCAGCCTGCTGCTGGGACTGGTCGAGCGCCACCCCCAGGCGGTGGTGGACGTGCTGACCGATTGGACTGGCGATGGCCAGGGCGTGAACCTGTCGCAGCTCGAAACCGAGATCGAGGCCTTCGTGGACCAGTACCACGGTGTTCCGCTCGCGCAATTGCAGCTGGGACAGATGCTGGCCGACGTGACCTCGCTGCTGCGCGAGCACCATCTGGCGCTGCCAGCCGACCTGGCCTTGCTGATCAAGGCCTTCATCACGCTGGAGGGCATGGGGCGCGGACTGGACCCCGAATTCCACATGGCCACCGAGGCCCTGCCCATGCTGAGGCAGGTGCTGCGTGCACGGTACCGCCCCAAAGCGCTGGCCAACCGTGCCTGGTCGACCCTGCGCAACGCGCTGGCCGTGGCCGACCAACTGCCCAGCGACCTGATGCGCCTGTTGCGCAACGCGCGCCGCGGCCGCTTGCAGGTCGGCATCGAGCTGGCGCACCTCAAACGTGTGGGTGACCAGATCGACCGGGCCGCCAACCGGCTGGCCATGGCGCTGATCATCGCCGCCCTCATCGTGGGCTCTTCCATCGTCATGACCGTGCAGGGCGGGCCCACCATCTGGGGCCTGCCCGCCTTCGGTTTCCTGGGCTTCCTGGGTGCGGTGATCGGAGGGGCCTGGCTGGTGCGCGCCATCTGGCGCAGCGGGCGCGGTCCCGAAGCCTGACGCAGAAAAGGCGGTCAAGCCTTACAATCGGGGTTGTCACGCGCCAGCCGCCACGCCCCGGGTCACCACCCCGGCGGCCCCGTCCCGGGGCCCATCGAAGCGGCCACTTCCCCACCCCATGCCACCACGGTCGTGTTGCCGTGGCCCGTCGGGTCTGGCGCACTTTCTGCAATCCCCTGAAAGGAACCGCATGGCCAAGGAAGATCTGATCGACATGATGGGTATCGTCAACGAGGTGCTGCCCGACACGCGCTTTCGCGTGACGCTGGACAACGGGCATCAGCTCATTGCCTATTCCGCCGGCAAGATGAAGAAGAACCACATCCGCATCCTGGCGGGTGACCGTGTCTCCCTCGAACTTTCGCCTTACGACCTGAGCAAGGGCCGCATCAGCTTCCGTCACCTGGACAGCCGCGGTCCCGCCTCTGCGCCCCGCAAGCGCCGCTGACCCGCCGTTGATTTCCGCACGGCGGCGGCGTTCGTCGCCGACCGGCGGGCTCTAGTCCCGCGCCCATCGGCCGACATCTCCAGAGAGGCTCCACCGGGAGCCCTTGCCGAGGTGTCCCATGTCCGAGCGCTCCCTGATCCTGCGACCCGCGTGGTCGATGCTGCTGGCCCTCGCCCTGCTGGGTGGAGCGCAAGTTGCACGTGCCCAGACCACCGACCAGCCCTCGTTCGAGAACCCCCAGATCTGGATCAACGTCGGCGGCTTCTCGCGGCACTTCGACCGCGAACCCAACTACAACGAGAACAACCTCGGCTTCGGCATCGAATGGCGCCCGTCGACCGAACTGGCCGTGATGGCCGGCGTGTACGACAACAGCCTGGGCAAGAGCTCGCAGTACGCGGCCGTGAACTGGCAACCCTGGCAGATCGGCCCGGTCAAACTGGGCGCTGCCATCGGCGTGATGAACGGCTACCCGGCCATCGAACGGGGCGGCACCTTCTTTGCCGCATTGCCCATGGCCTCCATCGAAGGCAAACGCTTCGGCATCAACCTGGGTCTCATTCCCTCGATGAACAACGTTGATGGTGCGGTGCTGATTCAGTTCAAGATGCGCTTGAAGTGAGCGCCGTGAGCCGGGGCGCGGCATGCGACCCCGCACGCGCCAGGACCACGCGATAACATCGGGCGCATTCTGTCGTCCCGCGTCGAGGTCCCATGGAGCTGTCCACCTGGCTCGCTTTCTTCGCTGCCGCATGGGCCATCAGCGTCTCGCCCGGAGCGGGCGCGGTGGCCGCCATGAGCGCTGGCCTGTCCCACGGCTTCCGCCGCGGCTACCTCACCACGCTCGGGCTCGTGCTGGGCATCTGGACCCAACTGGTCGTGGTGGGTGTGGGGCTGGGTGCCCTGGTCGCCACGTCCGCCCTTGCCTTTCTGGTCATCAAGTGGGCGGGTGTGGCCTATCTGGTGTGGCTCGGCATCCAGCAGTGGCGCGCGCCGGCCCGCCCGATCGTGCAGGCGGGGACCGATGCCACGCCCCGGCGCGCCCGGGACCTCATCGCGCGCGGCTGGATCATCAACGCGCTCAACCCCAAGGGGACGGTGTTTCTGCTGGCGGTGGTGCCGCAGTTTCTCGACCTGTCTCAACCGTTGGGCTTGCAGTACCTGGTCATCGGCCTCACGCTGGGCTTCACCGACCTGGTCGTGATGGCCGGTTACACCGCGCTGGCCGCTCGACTGCTTCGCACCCTCAAGGAACCGGCACACGTGCGCGCCATGAACCGCGTGTTCGGCTCACTGTTCGTGCTGGCCGGCGGTCTGCTGGCGCTGTTCAAGCGCAGCGCCTGACGGCGCCACGACGTCAGATCCGGGAGCCGGTGGCGCCGTGGATGGCGCGCAGTGCATTCTTGTGAATGCGTTCCCTCTTTTCCGGCGCCACGTTGTGGCGGTAGTGCAGCTCCTGCATGGCCCGGGTCAGGTCTTCCACCAGGTTGCCCAGCGCCACCCGGTCAAGCTGGTGACCGATGCGCCCGCTGGGCAGGCGCACGCCCGGGCCGAGCGGCAGCAGGCACAGCAACAACACGGTCCACAGATCGGGCACGGGCGCCAGGTGGTGCATCCAGTAAGGCCATTTGGCGTGCAGGCTCCGCAACACTTCCCTGCATTCCGGAATGGTGTGCACCTGGCGCGGATCACGTTCCAGGCCATTGAACGCAAAGTACACCGACGCCGTGAACCTTTCGGCCTGCTCCGGCAGTTCCGACAGCAGGCGCAGGTCGTGCACGCAATAGCGCAAACGCTCGGGCACCACGTCGCGCGCATCGAGCGTGAGCACCACCGAACGCGCATTGGCCGGCAGTGCGCCCAGGCCGGAGCCCAGCGCCACGCGCGGGGGAGCGGGATCGACAAAGAGGGAGGTCATCTGGGGTGCTCCGGCGGGAGATCGCTGCCGACCATGCCGCGGCAACCTGCAACGTTAGCACGACCGACGCTGGCAGACCGCGGCGCAATCCCGCTCGAGACACCCGAAAGATCTCGGGGGCATCAGCGCCGCTGCCGGGTCTGCAGGGCCCGAATGTACGGCAGAAGCTCACGTTCGCCTTTCGGCGTGAGCGCCAGTTCGCGGTGTTCACCCGCGCGCAGCCAGTGGCTCTGCAGCAGGTGCTCCAGCAGTTGCTCGCCGAGTGCGCCGCCCAGGTGGTCCCGGCCTTCCGACCAGTCATGGCAGGGCGATGCAAAGCGCCTGCGGCCCGATGCCGGGCGGGGTGTGAACCCGATGTCCGTGAGGGTGGCGTGGCCCGCGGCCGTCAGGCCCAGGCCCTCGGCGTCGGCGGAGAACGCACCGGCGGCCATCAGACCACCGAACAACCCGACCCCCAACTCGCCCGCCAGGTGGCCATAGCAGCGCCGCGCAAACTTGAGCCTGGCGCGCCCGGGATGCCGCCACGCAGGGTGGCTGGTGTCGCGCTCTGAAACGCTGGCCAGCGACTCGAGAAGGCGCGCCACCGACTCATCGGCCAGTGCGTAATAGCGGTGCCCGCCGCGCTGCTCGACCTGCACCAGCCGCCCATCGAGCAAACGACTCAGGTGACCGCTGGCGGTGGCGGCCGACACGCCGGCCACGGCCGCCAGTTCGGTCGCACTGGCCCGCCGTCCGCCCAGCAGGTGCAGCAGCATCTGCGCACGGGACGCATCGGCCATCAGGCTGGCCACCGACGCAATCGCGGGCTCGAAACGGGGGTTCATGGGCGGTCGGGTCAGATCAGGAACTGTCGGGAATCATCGGGCGCCTGGCGGCGTTCGTGCAAGCCGTAGTCCCGCACCACCTCCGCCACGCGGATCCGATAGCCCGCGAAGACGTGGTCGCGGCCCTCCTGCTGGCCCTGGCGGTGTGCGCCGTGGCAGCGCCAGGCGCGCACGGCGCGCTCGTCCCGCCAGAAACTCAACGACAGAAACCGGCCCGGCCGGGACAGGCTCTCGAACCGCTCGACCGACACGAAGCCGTCGACGCGCTCCAGCGGTGGCCGCAGGGCCTGCGCGATCTCGAAATAGCGGTCGGTGCCTCCGTCCACCGGCTCGACCTCGAAGATCACGGCCATCACGGGCACACCTCGCGGGCGCGTTCGAAGGTGCCAGGCACCACCCCGAGCCAGCTCCGCTCTTCGCGCAGGATGAAGCGCTTCTCTTGCGCGAGCGCGAAGTTGGCCTGTCCTTGCGCGTCGGCGCGCAGCGCACGCCGGTAGCGCTCGTAAGACGCGAGATCGTCGAACGCGATCACCCCCCAGGCGATGTCGTTCGTGCCCTCGGATGGCACGAAGTAGCCCAGCAGGTGGCCACCGCAGCGCGGAATGATCTCCCCCCACCGGCGCGCATAGTCGGCAAAGGCGTCGAGCTGGAACGGATCGATCTGGTAGCGGATGAAACAGGCGGTGTGCATCGTGGAAGGTCCTCGCAATGGCAACGGCAAGGGGCCACTGTGAAGCCACCGGCGCCCAGAATGTTTCGGTGTGCGCCGAAGCACGTTGCCCGGCAGGAGCCGACCATGCGCTATCTCGACCGATACCCCATCATCGTGACGCCCCACCTTCACACCTGCCAGTCGTTCTGGTCGGACCGCCTGGGCTGGACCTGCGGGTTCGCCAGCCAGTGGTTCGTGTGGTTGTCCAGCGCCGACGGCAGTGCCTCGCTCGCCTTCATGGCGCCCGACCATCCGTCGGCCCCGCCCGGGCCCGAGGAATTCAGCGGGACGGGCGTCTGCTTTGAACTGCAGGTGGCCGACGCGCGCGCCGCCCTCGACGATTTCACCGAGCGTGGTGGCCAGGTTCAACTGCCACTCACCGACGAACCCTTCGGGCAGCGCCGTTTCGGTTTTCGCGACCCATCGGGGCTCTGGGTCGACGTCGTCGAACAGATCGAGCCGAAGGCCGGCTGGTGGGACCGTTACCTCGTGGGATGAGGCCGGACCATGCCGTCCCCTGAATCGCTGGCCGCGTTCGTCGACATGGTGGCATCGGGCCGGCATGTCGAGGCCATCGAAGCCTGGTACCACGAAGACGCTTCCATGCAGGAAAACCAGCGTGCGCCGCGCGTGGGGCGCGATGCGCTGGTGCATCACGAAGCCGCGGTGATGGCGCGTGCCCGAAGCGTGATCACCGAATGCCTTGGCGCTCCGTGGAGCAACGGCGACGAGGTCGTCATTCACTGGCGGTTCTGCTTCACCTGGGCCGATGGCAGCCAGACCAGGATCGAGGAACTGGCACTGCAGCAATGGCGTGGTGAGCGCATCTGGCGCGAGCGCTTCTTCTACGACCCGGCCCAGCTCAAGCCGGCGCCCGGACCGGCACGCGACCCCCAGACCGGGTGAGCCGATCTAGGCCGCGACCCTCTGCGAGCGGCGCACCCCCAGAGTGAGTTGGCGCGCTTTCTGGATGGCTTCCATCAGCCAGGGCCGCAACACGAGGAAGCTTCGCGCGCTGGGGTTGGTGATGCAGACCCAGTGCGTCCGCGCGTGCAGCGGGTGGGGCAGCAACCGGTCGTCGCTGGCTCCGTCGTCGCCGCCGCCCATGCCGTCGTCCAGGGACTGGAACGTCTCGCCCGAGACGCCGAAGCTCAAGCGAAAGGCGCCAGGGCCAGGCAGACGAAGGTCCGGTGCGAGCCACGAATCGCTGGTCTGAAGCGTCGCGAACGGAAACCGGTGGTCCGGACCGGGGAAGAAATAGGTCATGCCATCGCACACCACGGGCTGCACGCCGGGGTCCAGCCGCTGCAGTGCAAACGCCACCTTGCCAGGCGTGAGTGCATCGGGACAGGGTCGCTGTCGCATGGCACCAGTGTCGGGTGGCGGCTGCGCCATCTGGCCCCCGCCACTTCACGTCCACTGGTTCCCTTGGCCGTTCCGTGGATCAGGCCCCGAGCTCGAAGGCCGGCACCTGCCGACCGTCCATGTCGGTGAATCCGTGGCTGCGCGCCACGTCGGCCACCCGCAGCACCTGCCCGCTCAACGCCATCACGCGTGGGTCGCCGGCCAGGGTCACCACCGCTTGGTCCTCAAGCGGTCGGTGCACATGCCTGCTTCCCCGACGGCCACGGATCGTTGCTGCGCGTCGCCTTCACCTGCGCCAGGCACTGAGACAGCAGTTCGATCGCCGAACCGAGCTGGGCCACCGAAAGGCTTGCAAAACCGAGCAGCAGTCCCTGGTGGCGCGGTTTGACCAGGTACTGGCTGTTGATGGAATGGAGCCCGAGTCCCTGCGCGGCGGCCACCTCGATGAGGGCCCGCACATCCGGCTGCTCCAGGCTGGGCAGCCAGGCCACACAGTGCATGCCCACCCCCTTGTCGTCGAGCACCACATCGTTCGGGCACCAGCGCTGCACAGCCGCGCGCAGGGCTGCCCGCCGGCGCCGCAGTTCCGCACCGGCGCGCCGCAGGTGCCGCTCGAACCCGCCGCTTCGCATGAAATGCGCCAATGCGGCCTGTTCAATGCCGGGGCTGGCGATGTCGCTCAGCAGCTTGGCCTTGAGCAGGTCTTCGCGGATCGAGGATGGCGCCACGATGTAGCCGAGCCGGATCGACGGCAGCAGCACCTTGCTGAACGAACCGACATACAAGACCCTGCCCCCGGCGTTCAACGAGGCCAGCGCGGGCTCCAGGCGACCTTCCAGGCCGAATTCGCCGTCGTAGTCGTCCTCGAGGATCCAGCTGCCCTGTTCGCGCGCCAACGCCAGCAGGTCGTGGCGCCGCCGGCGCGACATCTGCACACCCGACGGGTACTGGTGCGATGGCGTCACATAGATCAGCTTGGCCGGACGCGCCGGCATGCGGTCCACCCTCATGCCTTCGTCGTCGACCGGCACGAAAGAGACCTCGGCGCCGTGCGCGGTGAAGTGGTTGCGCGCCAGCTTGAACGACGGGTCTTCGAGGACCACGTGGTCGCCTTCGTCCAGCAGCACGCGGCTGGTCAGGTGAATCGCCTGCTGGGTGCCATTGACCACCATCACGTCATCGGGTTCGCACGCAAGACCCCGGCGCCGGCCCAGGTACGACGCGATCTCGACCCGCAAGGCCTCGACCCCCTGGGTGGGCGGGTAGGTCGCGTCTGTGCGTTCGGCGGCATGTGCCAGGGCTCGCCCCCAGGCGGCGAACAGGCCCATGTCGACCACCGGGGTTCCGTACTGCAGGTTGAACCTCAGGTGTTTTCCGGTGTCGCGGAACCATCGGGTATCGGTCTCGCGAAGGCGCCGCGCAAACCGCGACTGCGGCTCGATCGTCAGCTCGGCCGGCGGTTCGGGCGCACGGCGCGGCGGCCGCACCACGTACGTTCCCGAACCCACCTTGGACACCGCCAGGTGCTCGGCGCACAGCATCTCGTAGGCCAGCAGCACGGTGTTGCGCGCGATGCCGAGCTCTTGCGCCAGCGCGCGCGTCGATGGCAGGCGAGCGCCCACGGCCAAGCGGCCTTCTGCAATCGCCTGGCGCAGGGCGCGCAGCAACTGGCGATACATCTCGCCATGGCCGTCCAGTTCCAGATAGATGCTCACGAAGTCCCTGTGTGCGCGCGATCGGTGTGCCGCTTCATGGGCGGCGAGCCGGTGTGGAGGGGGCGTGCGAAAGTCGGTGGCCCTTGCGCGCCGCGTCGCAGAAGTTACAGGCACCGGCTGCACACAGCAAGGCCTCTTCGTCGGCCCTGAGCAGGGCCATCGCCGCATCGAACGTGGCGCGGGCGGTGGCCAGGGCGGCCCTGCCGTGGCCCAGCGCGCCGCGCCGCTGCATGCCGGTCCGTTGCAGCGCTTCACCGACCCGCTCGAACCCTCGGCAGCAATGGTCCACCTCGCGGTAGCGCAACTCGACCGGTGCGCCCGCTTGCAGCACCAGGGAACGGGCCTCGAACCCATAGCGCACGCGGGCTTCGTTCTCAGCCACATGAATGGTGGTGTTGGCGTCGTGCCCCACCCCCGCCAGCAGGATCTTCCCGCCCAGCGCGATGGCGCGGCCGGCCGGGCTGTCGATGCCGTGCGGCACCACCACCGGATGCGGCATCAGCAGGGCGGTGGCCAACGGGCCGCGCGCCGCAAAGGCATGCGGGTTGTGGCTGCGTTTCACCCCGGGCAATGACCAGAACGTCTGGGCCACCACCCCCATCGAGAGGCAGGGCGTGCGGCCCGGGTCGAACAGTCCGTCGTCGTCGGCCAGGCTCGGCATCATCAGGGTGCCCTTCGGGCCAAGGGCTTCCTGAAGGGCGGCAATGAAGCCCGCGGGGCCGCCCGCCACCGGCCCGATCTGGCTGAATGCGCCGTGCACCAGCAGCAGGTCACCCCGCTCCACGCCCAGGGTCGCCAGCTGGGCCAGCAGCTCCTCGGGTTTCACCGGGTCGGGCGTGGTCGTGGATGCCATCGTTCAGTGCGCCACCGCTTGAGCGCCCGGCCGCTGCGCGGGCAGGGCAGCGCACAGAAATGCCCCCAGCAGCGAGGCGACAGCCCCACCCCAGAAGGCCATCTGGTAACCGTGAAAGGCCGCCGTCACCGCATCAAGGCCGCTTGCCAGCGCGCGGTCCGTCACCACCGCGGCCACCGCGGCGAGCACGGCCAGTCCCACCGCGCCGCCCATCATGAAGGCGGTGTTGAAGATGCCGGAACTGGCGCCCGAATCGGCCTCATCGGCCTCGCCCATCGCCGCCATCAGCAAGGGGTTGAATCCGATGCCGCCGGCAATGCCCAGCAGCAGCGTGCCGGGCAGGATGTGCCAGACGTAGGTGGCGTCTTGCGGCATCAGGGCCAGCAGCAAGAGCCCGATGGCGGTGAGCACGGCGGTGAAGAAGAGCGGCACGCGCACACCCACCGCCGACACGATCCGGCTGGACAGACCCAGCGACAGGGCGGCCATGGCCAGGTTGGACGGCAGGAACGCCAGGCCCACCTGCAGTGGCGTGTAGCCCAGCACGCCCTGCATGAGCAGGGTGGCAATGAAGAACGCGGCAAACATGCCCAACGCCCAGGTGATGCCGATGCCGCTGGCCACCACCAGTCCGCGCCGGCGCAACAGCCGCAGCGGCACAAGCGGGTCGTCCAGGCGCCGTTCGTGCAGCGCGAAGCCGATGATCAGCAGCACCGACAATGCGGCCGCGCCGGCGATGGCGGGCGACGTCCAGCCACTTTCATGACCGCCCAGAATGGCAAACACCAGCAGGATCATCGATGCGGTGATCAGCATCGCACCCAGGTGGTCGAGCGTGGGTGGCGCGTGCCTGCGCGCCGGTGGGTGCACATGCCGGCGCACCAGCCAGAACACCAACGCGCCCAGCGGCGCGTTCACCAGGAACACCCAGGGCCAGGCCAGGCTGCCGGCGATCAGGCCACCCGCCAGCACCCCCACGCTGCCACCGCCCGCGCAGACGAAACCGTAGACACCCATGGCCTTGGTGCGTTCGCCCGGCTCGGGAAACAGGTTGACGATGAGCGACAGCGCCACGGCCGACACCACCGCCCCGCCCACGCCCTGCAGGCCGCGCGCGATCACCAGCACCTCGCGGCTGTTGGCCAGCCCGCACGCCAGCGACGCCAGTGTGAACGCCACGATGCCCCACTGGAACACCGCTTTGTGCCCGAACAGGTCGCCCATGCGCCCTCCGAGCAACAGCAGGCCACCATAGGTGAGCATGTAGGCGTTGATCACCCACACCAGTGAACTCGATGAAAAGCCGAGGTCGTCGCGGATCAGGGGCAGTGCCACGTTCACGATCGTCGTGTCGAGCACGATCATCAGTTCGCCCAGGCACAAGGCGATCAGGGCAATCCAGCGAACGTCTCGGGCGCCTGTGGTGTGAGGGGATGGAGGTGTCTGCATGGAACCGGTGGGTGGCCTTTCGGCGGAGGCGGCAATCTAGGCCATGCCGGCGGGTCGCGGGAAGAACCACTTGGCCGGCGAATCGGCGAGCCGGTCACCGGGCGCGCCGTCGGGGGTTCAGGCGCCATTGCTGCCACCACTGCCGGCCCAGGTACTGCAGGCCGGCCCACAGGGGCGACAAGTCCGAGTCCGACGCGCCGCCCCGCGCGAGTCGCCAGATCCGAACCGTGTGCCAAGCCACTTCACGCAAGCCACCGAACAGGCCCGTGGCCCGCGGCGTGGGCGGCCAGGGTGCCAGCGCCGACGCGGCCCTGGCACCGGCCGAGGTCTGCAGCAAACGAACGGGAAGTTCGGGCTCGAACACCAAGGGACGCGCCAGACCGATCACGTCCACCGCGCCGCTCGCCAGCGCGGCCTCCATGGAGCGGGCGCGCCGGAACCCGCCAGTGAGCATCAAGGGCTTCTTCGTGCCCTGCCGCGCGCGGCGGGCGAAGTCCAGAAAATAGCCTTCGCGCGGCGACATTGCGACGCCCTCGGTCCCAGGGCCCGCCACACCCAGCATGGCGGCCGACCGGAAATCTCCACCTGAAATCTCGAGCAGGTCGATGGGCGCCTGGTCCAGTGCGCGCACGTGCGACAGGGCCTCTTCAGCCAGTGCCGCATCGCGAGCGAAGTCGGCGCTGTTGAGCTTGACCGACACCGCCACCGAAGGACCGACAGCGCCACGCACCGCCTCGATCACCTCCAGCAGGTAGCGGCGCCGCCGCTCGGGTGTGCCGCCATAGCCGTCGGTGCGCAGGTTGCTCAGCGGCGAGAGAAACTGGCTTGCCAGGTAGCCATGGGCCGCATGGATCTGCACCCCGTCGAAGCCCGCCCGCTCCGCCAGCGCCGCGGTGTCCGCATGGCGTTGCACCAAGCGCGCGATTTCATTCGCCTGCAGTGCGCGCGGCGTGGCAAACAGGGCCCCGAGCCCCACCGCCGACGGGGCCAATGCCCACCGGCGCAGCGACCGCGGGACCTGGCGACCCGCGTGGTTGATCTGCATCCACACCGGTGCGCCGCCCGATCGGGCCGCCTGCGCCCAGCGACCGAACGCGCCCAGGTGTTGGTCGTCGCACAGCACCACCTGACCCGGTTCGCTCGTGCCTTCGGGGTCCACCATCACATTGCCGGTGATCAGCAATCCGGCGCCCGACGCCGACCAGCGCCGGTAGAGCCGGCACAGGGCGGCGCCCGGCTCGCTGTGCCGCCCGGCGAGTTGTTCGCTCATGGCGGCTTTGGCCACCCGGTTGGCCAGCAACGCGCCGCAGGGCAGTTCGATGGGTTGGTTCAGGTGCGTGACCGGTGGGCACAAGGCGGGGTCGTTGGATTTCATTCCAGGAGGGTTCACGGCTGCACCGCCCGCGCGGACATGCGCGAACGCGAGCTGCGATGGTGGCCCCCGTGGTCGGCGGGCAGCGGCCATCGGCCCGTGGCTGCAAAGAGCCAATCGCGGACACCGGCCGATACGCTGCATGCACTTCGCGGGAACCACCGCAAGCCGGAGCGGGTTGCACCGTTGCATGGGCGGCCGATCGCCACAAGCGATCGGCTCCGATCCCACTCCCTCCACCGCATACCCCCATGCATGAACACCTTCGAACCCGCCGATCCATCGGCCCGTGCGCTGCATTCATGCGACCCAGCCTCCGCCAGCGCCTGGCGATCGGCCCACTCCCTGTGAAAGGACCCTTCATGGATCGACTTGTCTTTGACGCCATGGACGAAGCCGGGGTGGCCGGCTTGCGCCGCCGATGGCTGGTTGTCGCCGTGCTCGCTGCATCGCTGGGCAGCTTGTCCGCCTGTGGTGGGGGCGGCGGCGACGAAGCCACGGCCAGCCTGCGCTTCATCAACGCCACCCGGGACGTCGAGTTCCTCGACGTCCACGTGGACGGTGTCTTCTCCGTGGGCGGACTGGCCGCGCGGCTCGGGAACACCGGCTACGGCCGCGTGCTGGCCAACGGCAACACCGTGGAGGTGACCCGAACGGGTTGGCTCGGTTCGCTCGGCCGCTTCTCCACCAGCGTGCCCGCCAACACCCTGGGCAGCGGTGTGTTCCTGGGCTCGGCCAGCAGTGGCCTCGTGTACCGGCCGCTGCCGGAAAACGAACCGGTGGGTGACCCGGCCACGGCGCGTCTGCGCCTGTTGAACGCGGTCCCTGGCACGGCGTCCTACAGCCTCTTCCTGACCGGCGACACCGACCCGGTGGTGCCCGGCAACGAGGCCCTGGAGACGTCGGGTTTCGACGAACTGAGCGGGTTTCGAGCGGTGTCTGCGGCGCGCTACCGCGTGCGCGTGATCCGCGACGACGACCCCGCCCTTGTGGTGTTCGACTTCACCGGGCTCACCCTTCGCGGCGGGCAGTCGGGCACCTTCGTGCTGGCTCCGACCCCTGGGTCGACACGCCTCAACCTTGGCCTGTTCGTGCAGGGTGAGCAAGGTGTGGTGCTGGCCAACCAGGCGCCCTGACGAATACCAATGATTGCTGGTCCGCGCCGGCCCTACTGGGGCATCGCAGCGCGGCGCTGTTGCAGCGCCGGCACGATGTCGAGCAGCCGGTCGGTGAACACCCCGCCGCGGTAGCCGGGTGGCACCTGAGCGAGGTCGGCCGGGGTGTCGATCCAGCCCATCGGACCGTCCGTGAGCGGTCCCACGAGGTACACCTCGCTGCCTACCCGCGCGAACCGCTCGGCCACTCGGTCGGGCCAGCCCCAGAGCCAGTGCGCGTGGCTGATGGGCACCAGCACCAGCAGGCGTTCGCAGGCCGACAGCACGTGACCGGTCCACCCGACCACCAGGTCGGTCAGCAGACAGCGCTTGAGCAAGGCACGGCTGGACACGCGCACATCAGGGACCCGCGTGCGCACCACCGCCACCGGTTCGTCACCGCCGTACACCGCCACCCGCGCCCGCTGCGCGGCGGGCAACGCGTTGAGGCGCTCGGCCAGCGCCGCGCCTTCCGAGGGGTCGTTGCTCTTGATGTCCAGCAGCCAGCGGCCGTGCGGAAAGGCCGCCAACACCTCGCCGAGTTCGGGCATGGCCCCGACACCTTGGCCCCGGAAGGGGAAGGTCATGCCGCCGTCGGCGGTGTACCCGTGGCCGATGTCCAGCCGCTTGAGTTCGGCCATGGTCTTGTCGCGGGTGCGCCCGTGACCGTCGGTGCGGCAGTCGAGCGTCCAGTCGTGGAACACCGCAAAGCGCCCATCGGCCGTGCGCTGGATGTCGATCTCCACCACGTCGGCGCCCGCCTCGAAGGCGGCCTGCATGGACGCCAGCGTGTTCTCGAGCCACAGATGCGTGCCGGGCAGCATGCGCCGCGCGGTGCAGGTTTGGTGCGTGAGCCCGTTGCGGTCGTAAGGCGGTGACACCCCTCGGTGCGCCAGCACCGCGCCGATGTCGGCTCCAACGGCGCCCGGCGCGGGCAACATCAGGAACCCTGCTGCCAGCAACGCGCAGGCGCGGCGGCGTCCGCCGCGGGGTGCCGGGGTCGTCGGGTTGCTGTGCACGGGGGCTGTCGGCCGCGTTCGACGGCCTCAGGCGCGCTTCAAGGTCGGCGTCCTGCGGCGCGCGGCCGCATCGAGGGCGTCACCGAGTGTGCGCGTGGCCAGCTGGATCTGCGCCACCGACAGACCGGCAAATCCCAGCAGCAGGCCGCCGTGTGGGGCCGTGTGTTCATGGCAGGGGCCGATGGGGTACAGGCGCACGTCCCGGCGTGCCGCCTCTTCCTTCAGCAACTTCATGGCCTCTTCCGACCAGCCCGGCATCCAGCCCACGCCGTGCAGCGCCGGGCTGGTCGGCGCGAGCCACAGGTGCCGTTCACAGTGCGCCGCCACCGACTCGCGCAGCGCCGTCCGGCGGCGCCGCAGCTCGGCGCGCGCGCGGTGCAGGTGCCGCTCCAGCCGCCCGGTCTTCATGAAATGGGCAAGCGCCATCTGGTCGATGGCCGGGCTGGCCACATCCAGCAGCGCCTTGGCCCGCACCAGGTCGCCCCGCAGCCCCGCCGGCGCCACGATGTACCCGAGCCGCAGCGACGGCGTGAGCAGGCGCGAGAAACTGCCCACGTAAACCACCCGCCCGTGGCGATCGGCGCCGTGCAGGGCAGCGCCGGCATCCGCCGCGTCCAGCAGTTCGCTGTCCTGGTCGAACTCGACCACCCACCCACCGCGGTCGCGGGCAAAGTCCAGCAAGGCCTGCTGGCGGGGTGGCGACAGGCGCACGCCGAGCGGAAACTGACCCGAGGGGTGCACCACCACCAACTTGGGCGCGATCGATGCCAGCGCCGTGGTGTCCATGCCGTCGGTGTCCACCCCCACCGGCATCACTTCGGCGCCGTGGGCCCGCAGAAGTGCCCGCATCGCCGGCAGCGTCGGATCTTCCACCGCCACCCGCTCACCCTCGGCGAGCAGCACGCGGGCAATCAGCGCCAGGCCCTGCAATGCGCCATTGACCACCAGCACATCGCCCGGCTCGCACGCAATGCCCCGATGGCGCGCCAGGTGCAGCGCGATCTCTTCGCGCAAGGCGGGATGGCCGGTGGAAGGCGGATACGACGCTTCGGTGCGTTCGGCGGCATGCGCCAGCGCCTTGGCCCAGGCCGGGAACAGACCCAGGTCCAGCAAGGGGGCGCTGCATTGAAAGTCGTGCCGCCAGGCGCTGCCCACGCGCCCGGCGGGCTCGGGCATCAGGGAGCGCAGGCGCTGTGCGTACGGCGTCTGGGGCGGCAGATCGTCCCGGGGGGCCGCCACCGGACGCGCGGCCACGGTGCCGGTGACGAAGGTGCCCGCGCCAACGCGGCCCGCCACCAGGCGCTCGGCGCACAGCACCTCATAGGCATACAAAACCGTGTTGCGGGCCATGCCCAGCTGCGCCGCCAGCTCGCGCGTGGACGGCAGGCGCGCACCCGTTGCCAGGCGCCCGCTGCGGATCGCGGTGCGCAGGGCGCGCACCAACTGGCGACCCGTGTCGCCCTGACCATCGAGTTCAAGGTAGATCATCGGCAAATGGCTTCTTGGGCGCCGCACCCTCCGGTGCTGGAGCCCCCTCCCCGCTGCCTTCATCGGCATGGCATTTCAGTGTAACGGGTGTGATTGCCAACGCACGTTACAATCGGCGGAACCAATCCCCCCGGATTCGACAGAACCATTGCACCGGCCCCGGTGCAAGAAAGCCGAGAAGAGCCGCCCCGAGATGCCCAAGCCCACGTCAAGCCGAGAAGAGGCACCTCGAGGGCCCACCGTCCCGGGCATCGGCGAACCCACCGACCTCGCCCAACCGGGCTCGCTGGCGCTGTGCCTCTTCAACACCGTCAACTGGCGCCTGTCCGACGAACCTCAGGACACGCTCGACGTTGAACGGTTGCTGGTGCTTGCCCAGATGGTCGGCGGCCTGGCCCTTGAGCCCGGGTCCCGCCCGGCGCCGCGCCAGCGGCTGGCCGCCGCGCTGCGCCGCTTGCGCTCGCGCCTCATGGCCTATGTCGATGCCCGCATCAAAGGCGAGCCGCTGCCCGCCGCCCTGCTGCCGGCGCTCGAGGCCCACTGGACCCGGGCCAGCCGGCTGCTGCAGGTGGACTGGGCCACCGGCGAAGTGCGGCCCCGTGGCACCCGCGAGGAAGACCTGCCCGATCTGCTGTTCCTGAGCGCCATGGAGCTCACCGCCGGCCACCTGCCGGGCCGGCTCAAGGTGTGCGAAGACGCCCGGGGTTGCGGGTTTCTGTTCATCGACGCCACGCGCAACGCCAGCCGGCGGTTCTGCAACGATGTGTGTGCCACCTACGACCGTCAGGCCCGGTTTCGCCGCAACTACCGGGGCTGACGGCCCGGTGCCGAGTCGGGCGCGAGCGCCCGCAGTTCGGCGCTCAGGTGGTCCAGCCAGCCCAGTTGCTCGGCCATGTGGCACACCACCCAGCGCGCCTCGGCCACCAGCAGCGCCGCCTCGGCACCATCGTCCACGGCGGTGAGCGCCATGAGGCTGTCCAGCATCCGGTCGATCACGTCGGCCTCGGTGATGCCCAGCTTGAACTGCAGCTCCTGCGCGCGCGGCATCAGTGACATGGCGAGGTCGTCGCAGAACTCGAAGCGCTGCGCCAGCTCGGCCGCCCGGTGGCGCGGCACCGGCTGCCCCGGCTTCATGAAGAGGTGAACAAAGCCGTCGGGAATCTGGATCTGAGAATCGCTCATGGGGGTGGGCCCGGGCGCCCGTGAGGGGCGCCGCCGGGCCGTGAATCATCGCACCCCGAACCGCCCGGAACCCCCCGCTGTCAGCCAGCCGGCGTATCCTGTGGTTCACAAAAAGTGACCGACGCTGGGAACCATGACCACCTTTGCCTCCACCCTGAAGCGAGAGATCGCGCGCATGGCCCGCAAGGAATTGCGCGAAGACTTCAACGCCCTGCGCAAGGCCACCGCCACGCACCGCCATGAAATTGCCACCCTCAAGCGCCAGCTTCGGGACACCCAGGCGGCACTGCGCGAAGCCAACCGCCGCACCGACAAGGCCCTGCAGCAGTTGCAGAAGTCGGGCCCTGCCACGGTGGACCGGGCAGCCGACGCGGGCGCCACGCCACGCCGGGGCCGCCGCGCGGTGTTCGACGCCGCGCGCTTCAAGGCGCAGCGCGAGCGCCTGGGGCTCACCCAGAAGGAAATGGCCGCCTACCTCGGCACGTCCAGCCTGTCGGTGTGGAAATGGGAAAGCGGCCAGGTCGTCCCCCGCGCCCGCTACCTGCCGGCCATCCTGGGGTTGCGCACCCAGGGCAAGCGCGAGGTGACCAAGGCCCTGTCCGCCACCGCGGCCTGAGGTCCGGGCACCGCCCGACGGACGGCCTCAAGCGGCGGCCGCTGGCGCCGATGCACACCGAGAAGGGCGGTTTCTGCCGCCCGACCCGGAGCCGCCCATGATCAAAGCCTTGTCCACCGCCACCTCGGGCCTGCAGGTGGCTTCGCTGCGGCTGGACAGCGCCGCCCACAACGTCGCCAACTCGGCCACGCCCGGCTTTCGGCGCCAGGTGGTGCAGGCCAGCGCCCGGCCCGAGGGCGGGGTCGATGCCCGCGTCGATCAGGCCACCCGCCCCGGCGTGTCGCTCGAACAGGAGATCGTCGATCAGCTCGCCGCAGCCGCCAGCTTCAAGGCCAACGCCAAGGTGATCGAGACCACCCGGCAGACGCTGGGTCGGTGGCTGGACGACTGGGCCTGAAGCACGCCCGGGCCCTCGCCCGGTGCCCGTTCAGCCCGCGCCCGGCGCGTCGTCGTGCTCGCCGCGGCGAACCACGTCCAGCCGCCGCAGGGTCACAGGCCCTGCCCGCAGCAGGTTCATGGACGACACCAGCATCTCGGCCGCCCTTTCGGGGCGCACGGCGGGCTCTGGCAGATCGAGCAGGAACCCTTCGCCCTCGACATGGCCCCCGTTGGTGAAGTCGATGCGGAACGACAGCTTGACCCGCCAGGTCGAGGTCGGAATGGGTTCGTAGGGTTTGAACGGCTCGACGGGAACCACCGTCACGGGCGACTGCATGTGTGTGCTCCTTGGGGGAGAAACGAGGGCTTCGGGCGTGCGCTGCAGGTGACCTGCATTCCCGCTGAAAACCCAGCCCGCCATTCGACACCCGCATCGGCAGGGTGTGGCCCCGTCGGCCCCGGTTTCCCGGGGAGCCACGGCACCGTGGCGGTCACCCAGTCGGAATACACCGAGCAGAACCACCCCGATCGCGCGTTGGTGCAACATGGGCGGGTGTCTGCCGGCGCCGAGGGGTGCTGCACCGCGCGACCAAGGCGGTGCGGCTGGCCATCCCGGCAACCGGCCCATCCACCCAGCGCCCAACCACAGGAGCCCGCATGATCACCCTCGAATTCCTCATCACCTCGCTCGTGGTGGTGCTCATCCCGGGCACCGGCGTCATCTACACCATCTCCACCGGCCTGGTGCAGGGCCGGGCGGCCAGCGTGTACGCCAGCCTGGGCTGCACCGCCGGCATCGTGCCGCACCTGGCCGCCACCATCCTCGGACTGGCTGCGGTCATGCACACCAGCGCCGTGGCGTTCCAGGTGCTCAAGTACGCGGGCGCGCTGTACCTGCTGTACGTGGCCTGGGCCACCTGGCGCGACACCTCGGCCTTTGCGGTGGACGGCAGCGTGTCGCGCACCAGCGCCTGGGGCATCGCCACCAAGGCGTTCCTGCTCAACATCCTCAACCCCAAGCTCACCATCTTCTTCCTCGCCTTCCTGCCGCAGTTCGTCGATCCCGCCGCATCGCAGCCCATGGCGCAGCTGCTCACCCTCAGCGCCATCTTCATGGCCATGACTTTCGTGGTCTTTGTCCTCTACGGCTTCGTGGCCCACGCCTTTCGCCGCCTCGTCATCGAATCGGCGGCGGTGCAGCGCTGGCTGCGGTGCGGATTTGCAGCCCTGTTTGCGGGGCTGGGCGTCAAGCTCGGGTTGAGCGAGCGCTGAGCTTGCGCGGTGCAAGGGGGGCGCGCACGGTGTCCTCCGCGGTTCGTCGGAATAAGGGCCCTCGGCATACTGGCGCAACCCCCATGGAGCCCACCGGATGTTCAAACCCGCCGCGACCCTTGTCACTGCGCTCGGCCTGATCGCCACCGCCCTGCCCGCGGTGGCCGATGTCAACGTGCGCTTTGTCGAAAGCGCGCCGAAAGACCGGTTCGAGATCGTCAACGCCTCGGCCTGCGCGCTGGTCGCCACCGACGTGGTCATCGACCTGAGCGGCTCCGCCGCGGGCCTGATCTTCGACACCACCAACACCGGCGCCGGGGTGGACGTGTTCCAGCCCTTCGAACTGGTGGCGGGCGCCGACGCGCTGGCGTCGCACTCCCGCGTGACCGACGGCGACCGTCAGGTCACCCTGTCGATCCGCCGCCTGGCCCCGGCCGCCCGAATCGCCTTCACCATCGATGTCGACGACACCGCCGGGCCCAGGGGCATCACCATTGCCGGCTCGGAGATCGAAGGCGCCACGGTGCGGGTGACTTCGGCGGGCCACGGCCGCAGCGCGCGGTTCTCGAGCGGGGGCGAGGCGGTGGTGGCGACGGCTCCCTGCGGCTGAGCCCATCGGGCGGCGTGGCCGCCCCGCTGTATCCATCCCGGTGTGTCCATCCCGGCCTGTTGTGTGCGATCGCACAGACCCGGCGCGGCGAGGACCCTATGGTCCGCCCTCGCGATGAACCCCTGGCGCGCCCACCGCGTCACGTGTTGATCGCGCCCCTCCGCGCAGACCGCGCAACCCACCCGCGAAAGGACCCCCCATGACCAGCATCCAGGCCAGAAGCACCTCATTGCCCAAAGACGCCATTGCCTTGCTCAAGGCCGACCACAAGGCGGTGAGCGATCTGTTCGCCGAATACGAGAAGGCCCGCTCGTCGTCCCGGAAGAAAGCACTGATCGCTGAAATCTGCACCGCCCTCAGCGTGCATGCGCAGATCGAAGAGGAGATCTTCTACCCCGCGGTGAAGGCCGCCCTGAAGGACAAGTTGCTGGTGCCCGAGGCCACCGTGGAGCACGCCAGCCTGAAAGACCTGATCGCCCAGATCGAAGCGGTCGAGCCCGACACGGAAATGGTGGAGGCCCGGATCAAGGTGCTTGCGGAGTACGTGAAGCACCACGTGAAGGAGGAACAGGACGAGATGTTTCCGAAAGTACGGGCGTCCACGATCGACGTGGTGGAACTGGGCATGCGCATGAGTGCACGCAAGGAAGACCTTCTGGCCCAGGCGGCCTGAGGCATGCCCGGTCGGCCATGCCGATGAAGCCGGCCTTCCAATGTTTGATACCGCACAGAAGCCACCGCCTGTGCAACGCATGATGGAACCCGACACCGCCGCTGTTGGGCGGCGGTGTCGGTGGTTCACGATGTTCTCAAGGAGGCGAAGATGCAGACCCAGATGCTCAAGGATGTGATGACCCGTGACGTCTTGGTCATCGGCCCCGAGGCCACTGTCAAGGAAGCGGCGGCGCGCATGCGCGACGAAGGCTTCGGCATGATGCCGGTCGGCGAGAACGACCGCATGATCGGCGTGGTGTCCGACCGCGACATCGCCATGCGGGCCGTGGCCGAAGGCAAGCCCTGCGACACACCGGTGCGCGACGTGATGTCGGAAGGCGTGATCTGGGCCTTCGACGACGACTCCGTTGAAGAGGGCGCCCGAAAGATGAGTGAATTCCAGGTGCGCCGCCTGCCCGTGGTGGACCACGACAAGCGTCTGGTGGGCATCGTCTCGCTCGGCGATGTGGCCGTGGAAGCCCTCGACACCCAGACCGCCGGCCACGCGCTGACGGACATTTCCCGGCCCTAGCCTGTTCCCTGCCTCTGGCGGTTTTCTCGCCACCGGACCTTGAGCCACCCTGTGCAAGGGCATGGCCGGGGGCGCTGCTTCACTCGGGAGATGCCATGAACACCACCCTTGATGTCACGTCCAATCGCCTGCTGGCCGCTTTACCCGCCGAGGTGATGGCGCGCTGGCGGCCTGAGCTCGAGCCGGTCGAGCTGCAAACAGACCAGGTGCTGTACGAGCCCGGTCGTGCCCAGAGCCATGTGTACTTTCCCGCCGACGCCACTGTGGCCTTGCTCTACCTCACCATCACCGGCAAGTCCGCCGAGGTGGCGCAGGTGGGCAACGAAGGGATCGTGGGCTTTCCGCTGTTCATGGGAGGCGACACCACGTCCAGCCTGGCCGTCGCGCAAAAGTCTGGCGGCGCACTCCGCCTGACCTCCCGCTTCATCAAGGACGAATTCGATCAGTGCAGGCCCGTCGTGCAGCTGCTGCTGAGCTACACCGAGGCGCTGATCACCCAGATGGCCCAGACCGCTTTGTGCAACCGGCATCACTCGGTGGAACAGCAGCTGAGCAAGTGGTTGCTGTGGAGCCTGGACCAGATGCCGGGCAGCGAAATCCGGATGACCCACGAACACGCCGCGAACATGCTGGGTGTTCGGCGCGAGAGCGTCACCGCGGCGGCCGCCCGGCTCCAGCGGGCGGGTCTGATCAGCTGCGGGCGCGGGCGTGTGAAGGTGTTGAGCCGGGGCGGCCTTGAACTCAGGGCCTGCGCCTGCTACCGGTTGGTCAAGGAAGAGTACGACCGCCTTTTGCCCGACACCAACGCGTGCTCCAACGCCGACGGCGCCGTGCGCAGCCGTCCGCGGGGCTTTCACGCGGGCGAATCGGCCCACCTGCCATGGGCACGGCCGTAGGGCCCGACCAAGACCCTGCGAGCAAGGTCCCGTTTCCCCGCGTCGTGGTGGTGGGCGGTGGCGCTGGCGGCCTCGAACTGGCCTGCAAGCTCGGCAGGCGCCTGGGCCCCGAACGGGTCACGCTGGTCGATCCGCAACGCTTTCATGTCTGGAAGCCGTCGCTGCACGAAGTGGCCGCCGGCACGCTCGACATTCACCAGGAGGGCCTGTCGTATGAGATGGTGGCGCACGACAGCGGCTTCACCTTCTGCCAGGGCCCGATGACCCACCTGGACCGAACCGCGCGGCGGGTGGGCGTGGGGGCCGTGCCGGACGACCTCGGGCAGGCCCTGGTGCCCCCCCGCCACCTGCCTTATGACCACCTGGTGATTGCGGTGGGCAGCACCGCCCACCATTTCGGTGTGCCGGGGGCGGCCGAATTCACGCTGTCGCTCAACCAACCGGCCGACGCCGAGCGGTTTCGTCTGCGCATGCTGCAGCTGTTCACCGCCGCCGACCTGCGCAAGAGCGCCGGTGCGCCGGGCCTGGTGCACATCGTCATCATCGGAGCTGGCGCAACCGGTGTCGAACTGGCCGCCGAACTGCGCGAAGCCAGCGTCGTGCACGCGCGCTACGGCTTTCGCCGCCTCGACCCGCAGCGCGATGTGCGCATCACCCTGCTCGAAGGCGCCGACCGCATCCTCTCGCCATTGCCCGAGAAAGTGGCCGACGCCGCGGCCGTGCTGCTCCGGGCCCGCCACGTCGACATCCACACCGCCTGCCGCGTGGCGCGAATCACCACCGGCGAGGTGGAAGACGCGGCTGGCCGCGTGTTCCCGGCCGACCTCGTGGTTTGGGCTGCCGGCATCAAGGCCCCGGACTTTCTGGCCAGCCTCGGGCTGCCCACCAGCCGATCGGGCCAACTGCAGGTGACGGACCGCCTGGCCGTGGTCGGCCAGACCGAGATCTTCTCCCTGGGCGACTGCGCGGCCTGCCCCACCGCCGATGGCGGCTGGGTGCCACCGCGCGCGCAGGCGGCCCACCAGCAGGCCAGTTACCTGTTCAAGGTGCTGACCCGCCTGGCGCGGTGCCAGTCCGCACCCGCGCGGCCCTTCACCTACCGCGACCATGGCTCGCTGGTGTCCCTGGGTACCCGGTCGTCGGTGGGGAGCCTCATGGGTGGTCTGTTCCGCAGCAGCTGGTTGGTGCAGGGCCTGCTGGCGCGCACCATGTACCTTAGCCTGCACCTGCTGCACCACCAGGCCGTGCTCGGCACGCTGCGCACCGCCGTGCTGGCCTTGGCGCGCTTCCTGGTCAAGCGGGCCACGCCCCAGGTGAAGCTGCACTGAGGGCGGGCGTTTGGACGGCCGCCCACGGCCATCGACCTACCGCCCCGACACCCGCCGGGCCACAGCGGCCAACAGGTGGACCACCGCGAGCACCACCACAAAGGCAGGAATCCAGATGCCGAGGAACTCGGCGTCGGCCACCTGTTCCTGGTTGCTCGCCTCAAGAACCTTCAGCGCCAGTTCCATGGGCGCGCGCGGCAGGTAGGGCCAGATGCCGGGGGTGCGAATCGCCACGGCGGTGAAGGCCGTGGCCAGGGCGGCAGCGACCATGAACCCGAGCAAGTGGACCCGGAGGGGCACGCGTGTGTTCGTCATCAAGGGCTGTTCACGGGATTCATCGCATTGAATTCAACGCACCGGGCAACGATTCTCCCCAGTCGAGCTCAAGCCGACAAGGGCGGGCCACATCCCAAGCACCTGGCTTGTCTGGAAATGGGCAATGCGGTGTACTGCGAGCCATTCCAACTGCGCCACGTTCACCCGATGGACATCAAGCTGATCGAAGACCTGGCCGCGCTTCAGCGTTGCGCCAGCTATGTCAAAGCGGCGGAAGAAAGGCACGTCACCCACCCCGCGTTCGGGCGCCGCATTCGTGCTCTGGAAGACTGGGCAGGCGTGCCGCTGGTGGCCAATGCCAGGGCACCGGTGAAGCTCACACCCGAGGGACAGGCGCTTCTGGCGCAAAGCGCTCCCCTGCTGGCGGGCCTGCAGCAACTCCGCACGCAATGGGGTGCGTCTCCATCATCAGATGGCGGTGGCGCCGGCTCGTTGCGCATTGGTACAGGCCGCACGCTTGCACGCACCCTGGTGGCCGACTGGCTGGCCAAGCTGCGCGGCACCATTCGGGGTGCGCGGGTTCACCTGCACACCAGCGCCATGGCCGAGGTCTGTGCGTCGTTCGAGCGGGGCGAGGTGGACTTCCTCATCTGCTACGAGCACCCGGCCCTGTCCAACGGCCTGACCGGTCAGAGCTTCCGGCACATCACCCTGGCCACCGACAGGTTGCTCCCCGTTGCGCGGGTGGATGCATCAGGCAGGGCGCGCCACGACCTGCACGACCCGAACTGGATTGGCTATGCGCCCACCCTGACCTTGGGCCGCCTCCTCAACGACCACT
Source organism: Synechococcus sp. UW140 (assembly GCA_943371665.1). Taxonomy (GTDB): domain Bacteria; phylum Pseudomonadota; class Gammaproteobacteria; order Burkholderiales; family Burkholderiaceae_C; genus Hydrogenophaga. The sequence goes on along the minus strand of CALRVR020000006.1, from coordinate 97,444 downwards.
TGAACGCGACCCGGCCAGCCCATCAGCCAGCGCCCGCCATCGTGTGCGATTCGGCCGATGCGGTGCTGGAGCTGGCGATCAAGGGGCTTGGAATGGCGTGGCTCCCGCATTCACTGGCCTCGGCATCGGTTCGTTCGGGGCTGCTCAAGGTGCTGGGCGGGCGCGGCGATCAGATCCACTTTGAAGTCCGCCTGTACCGCCATCGGGCACGCCAGTCGAAACTGGTGGAAGCCGCCTGGGAACTAAGCAATCGATAGAGGGCACGGTTCGGTGCCAGATCAGCACCTTGGGTCGGACAGAGGTTCCTAAAGTCCGCTCCATCGCTGCTGGGTCGCAGCCATTCAGGAACCAAGATGAAACCCCACCTGTTTCGCCGACGAGACGTTCTGCGGTTCACGGGCGCTGCGGCAGCCACCACCTGCATGCCGGCGCTGTCCCAGAGTGCTTCATACCCCAGCCGACCGATCACGCTCGTGGTCGGCTACCCCCCGGGCGGCAGCACCGACCTGACCGCGCGCGTGCTGGGCGAACAGCTCGCCCGAACGCTGGGCCAGCCTGTGGTGATCGAGAACGTGGGAGGAGCCGGCGGTGCCCTGGGCGCACAGCGCGTGGCGCAGGCCAATGCCGACGGGCACACCTTGCTGCTGGGCAGCAACAACGAGATGGCCATCGCCGGCCTGATCAATCCCGCACTGCGCTACGACCCGCTGAAGCAGTTCACGCCCATCGGGCAAGTGGCCTCCCAGCCCATGGTGCTGGTGGCCAGCCTTCAGTCGGGCATGAAGGACGTGGGTTCCTTTGTCGAACGCGTGAAGCAGAACCCCGGCAAGTTCAGCTACGGGTCTTCCGGTGTGGGCACGGCCTTGAACCTGGCGGGAGAGATGGTCAAGCAGGCGGCGGGTCTGTTCATCGTGCACATCCCCTACCGAGGCGTTGGCCCCCTGACCACCGACCTCATTGGTGGTCAGCTCGAGCTGGGTGTTTTCGTGCTCTCCAGTGGCTTGCCGCAGATCACCGCGGGAAAGGTCGTGGCCCTGGGCGTGACCGAGCGCGCGCGGTCGCCGGTGGCGCCCAACATACCCGCGCTCTCGGAACTGCCGATCCTGCGCAACGTGGACATCGGCACCTGGTTCGGCCTGTGGGGCCCCGCGGGGCTGCCCGCCGGTGTCACCCAGCGCCTCAACGCCGCGCTGGCCGAGTCGTTGAAAGCGCCCGACTTGGTGCAGCGCCTCACCGCGTCTGGTGCCACCATCGCCGATCCCGGCGTTGCGCTGGCCCCGTTCCAGGCAGCCGAGATCGACAAATACCGGCGCATCGTGCAACAAGCCAACATCCGCGTGTGAGCTCGCCCCCGTTCGAAACATCTCCCCCGGACCTGACACCCTGGCTTGCCGGGAACACCGGCACGGTCGGGGTCTGGCGGTTCGCTGCAGATGCGCCTGGCCGGCACGTGCTGGTCACGGCGCTGGTGCATGGCAATGAACTGTGCGGTGCCTGGGCCCTGCGCGACTGGCTCGCGGCGGGTGTGAAGCCACGCCGCGGCACCCTGACCCTTGCGTTCGCCAACCTGGATGCGTTCTCCCGGTTTGACCCGGCTCAGCCGCATGCGTCTCGTTTCGTGCACGCCGACATGAACCGGTTGTGGGGCGACATGCCTTGGCGCCGGGACGGTTCGGGCACAGGATCGGAGCACCAGCGCGTGCTCGAACTGCTGCCCCACGTGAACGCGAGCCACTGGCTTCTCGATCTGCACTCGATGCACGAGCCAGGGCCGCCCCTGGCGATGGTCGGGCCACTGGATCACCATGCAAGGTCCGCGGCAGATCTGCAACTGGACGCCCTGCTGGTCGCCGATCAGGGGCATCGCGCAGGCGTTCGCCTGCGCGACCACGCCCGGTATGGTGACCCGCAGGCACTCGATGCCTTTGCGTTGCTGGTGGAGTGCGGATTCCACGGGGCAATTGAATCGATCGATGTGGCGCGCGACGCCATGGCGCGCTTCCTGACGCTCAGCGGTGTGGTCGACGCTGACGATGTTCCGCAGGGATGGCGCCGGGCATCACCGCGCCAGGCCACCCCCCTGCTGGAGGTGACGCATGCCATCACGGTCTCGCCAGGCGAGGCACCGCGCTTCACCCAGACCTGGCGCTGCGGTGATCTGGTGGAGAAAGCCGGCACGGTGATCGGCTGGAACGCAGAGGCGGCCGTCAGCACCCCGTACGACCAGTGTGTGCTTGTGATGCCCACACTGATGCACGCCACTCCCGGTGCGACCCTGGTGAGACTGGCAAGACAAAGAGCGTTTGCGTGAGCAGGTTCCGGATGGTGTGGACGCCTTTGTCTCGGCCTGGCTTGGCTGGCGGGGTTCATCTGGCTGGGTGACCGCTCCAGGCAGAGGGCAGACCTTCGCGCGAGGACCGTTGCAGCACGTAAACTCGCCGAAGACCATTCCCTTTGTTTGGCGATGAACGATCATTTCCGCCCGGTAGCGCTCGAGCATGCAAGCCGCCTGATCAACCACGGCCCGACCGTCTTGGTGACCAGCGCAGCCGGGGGGCGGCGCAATGTGATGGCCGCGGCATGGTCGATGCCGGTGGAGTTCACACCTCCGCGCATTGCCGTCGTCATCGACAAGCGCACGTTCACCCGGGAACTGGTCATGGCCAGCGGCGCCTTCGGGCTGTGCATTCCCGGGGCGGGGCTCGCGGACCTCACCTATGCCGTTGGCAACGCGAGCGGCCGCGACGGGGACAAGTTCTCGCGCCACGGCATCGCGGTCAGGCCTGGGCCGGTGCTTGGCATGCCGATGATCGAGGCCGGTTGCGCAGCCTGGCTCGAATGCCGCCTGATCAGAGAGCCGCATGCAGAGGAGGCCTACGACACCTGCTTCGCCGAAGTCGTGGCAGCGGCGGCCGACGACCGCATCTTCTCCCAGGGCCATTGGTCGGTTCGCGACGACAACGAGGTGCTTCACACCATCCACCACCTCGGCGGGGGCAACTTCGCCCGCGCTGGCGGCGCCATTCGCGCGAAGTCGATTTAGGCGGTGCCGGGCGTTCTCAGTAGCTCTGGTGTGGGCATTTCCTGCCTTTCGTGCATTGGCCCCCTGCGCTGACATGAAAGCCGCTGGCGCCATCTGAAGGGAACGCCAGCGTCGAACTCAAGCTTGTCGACTTAGCAGCCAGGTTCTGGGCGACATGCCGACCGACTGCAAGAACGCCCTCGAGAAGGATGGCGCACTGGCGTAGCCCAGCTTCTCGCTGGCCAGCTTGATCGAGGTGCCCGCCAGGAGCATCGATTGGGCGAGTGACACGCGCCACCTTAAAAGATACTCGGCGGGGGAGACGCCCAGCTGCAGTTTGAACTCGGCCGCAAACGCGCTGCGAGACATTCCGGCGGCACGGGCCATCGAATCCAGGGTCCATGCCGCACCGGGCCTCTCGTGCATGCCCGTCAGTGCGCGTGCCAGCTTGGGGTGTGCCAGACCATGCAGAAGCCCTTTGGGCATGCCACCGTGGTCGGGCTGATCCAGAAGCCAACGCAGCAACTGCACCAGGAGCACCTCGAACAGGCGGTCGGCCAGCAGCCGCTGACCGCAGCGCACGCGCTCCGTCTCTGCGAAGAGCAAGGTCAGCGTCTGTTCGATGCCCTCCACCGAGCGCAGGGGAAGCACAACCACCGAGGGCAGCGCCGCCACCAAAGGGTGTCGCACACCGCCTTCGAAGTCCACGGTGGCGCACACGAAATCCGATCCCTCTTCGGGGGCGTTCTGGAACTGGTGTTCCAGGGGACGTGGGTAGAGCAGCAAGGTCGGCTCGGCGACCTTGATCTTGCGCGGGGCGCCGCTGCGCGGCCGGTGCGTCACGACCATTTCGCCCCGACGCAGCACATGCAGGAAGCCACGTCCGTCTTGGGCGTCGAAGTGCGTCACGCCACACAAAGGGCCGGCGTGGAACAGATGCGTGTGCACACGGAAGCGTTCGAGCAGCGCGGAGAGCCGGTCCACGGGGCTTTCTGAGATTGGCGGCATGCGGGTGATTCTGGATGAAATGGATCATTTCATGGACGTTTCAATGCCAATCATACAAAGCCTGACCAGACACTTGCTGCCAGCGCTCCGCACCACCGCGCCGCGCACCCCCCACCTTCAGGAGAAGTCATGAAACCCACCTCACTTGCCGCCGCCCTGATGACCGCACTCGCTGCGGCTTTGGCGCCCAACGCCAACGCGCAATCGGCGCCCGCCATCCCTGGCTACACGATGGGCCAGAAGTCGATGGCGAGGGCGCCGTACACGCTGGCCGATCTGGAGTCGCTGAAGAAGAGCATGCTGTTCACCGCCGAAGACGTTCGATACCTGCGCATGAGCAAGGCCATCCTGGCCGACCAGACCGAAGCGATCCTCGATGTCTGGTACGGCTTTGTGGCATCGACCCCCGAGCTGGTCGTCTATTTCAAGAACAACAAGACCGGTGCCCCCGACGCTGCCTACCTGGAGGCTGTGCGCAAGCGCTTCGCCCAGTGGATCGTCGACACCGCCGACGCCAACCACGACCAGGCCTGGCTGGACTACCAGTACGAAATCGGTCTGCGCCACACCACGCCCAGGAAGAACCAGACCGACAAGGCCGACAGCGTGCCGTTGGTGAATTTCCGTTATCTGTCCGCGCTCACGATCCCGGTGACGACCACGCTCAAGCCCTTCCTGGCCAAGAAGGGTGCCTCGGCCGCCGACGTCGAGAAGATGCACGCCGCGTGGGTCAAGTCGGTGCTGATGCAGACCATCCTCTGGAGCCACCCCTACGTCCGCGAAGGCCAGTTCTGAGCGATTGGCGCCGATTCAACTGCCATCCGTTGTTCTTCACCCCACCCAAACCTGAGGATTCACCATGAACCGCGTTGACCTCGTCGACCGAAACGCCACAACCGCCGACCGAAAAGAGCTGCTGGACGACATCCATGCCGCTTTCGGCACCACGCCCAACATGTTCAGGGCTGTCGCCAATTCGCCCGCAGCGCTCAAGAGCATGTGGTCGGCCTTCGGTGCCTTGGGTGGCGGCGTCATCGCGCCGCAGCTCGGCGAGCAGATCGCCGTCGCGGTGGCCGATCGCAATGCATGCGAGTACTGCCTGGCCGCCCACACCGCTCTGGGTCGCAAGGCCGGTGCCAGTGCAGAAGTGATGCAACGCGCCCAAGCCGGTGAGTCGACCGATGCCAAGACCCAGGCCGCTTTGCAGTTCGCGCTCAAGCTCGTCAACGATCGCGGTCAGGTTGGCGATGCCGACGTGCAGGCGTTGCGCTCGGTCGGATTCAATGACGAAGAGATCGTCGAGATCCTGGCCCACGTGGCCTTGAACCTGTTCACCAACTACGTCAACGTGGCGTTGGCCGTGCCGGTCGACTTTCCTGCCGTCAAGCTGCGCCGCGCCGCTTGAACCTTGTTCGAACAGGCCAGACAACCCCGCCGGGCGCCATCCGCATCGCGATCGGTCATGGACACCAAACCCATCATTGCCCCGCCGCTGCAGGTCAGCCAGTGGCTCAACCCGGACAAGCCGGTCACTTTGGAGGGCCTGCACGGACGCGTCGTGGTGCTGCACACGTTCCAGATGCTGTGCCCGGGCTGCGTGTCCCACGGATTGCCACAGGCATTGCGCATCCACCGCCTCTTTCCACCAGACCGGGTGGCGGTGATCGGCCTGCACACCGTCTTCGAGCACCACGAGGTGATGGGTCCCCAGGCGCTGCGCGTTTTCCTCGACGAGTACCGCGTTCCGTTCCCTGTCGGTATCGACCAAGCCGACCCAGAAAGTCCAGTGCCGTTGACCATGCGGGCCTACGGGCTGTGCGGAACGCCCAGCCTGGTGATCTTCGACACGCAGGGGCGGGTGCGACTGAACCACTTCGGCCAGATTGACGATCTGCAGTTGGGTGCGGTGATCGGGCAATTGCTGGCGGAGGCGCCTTCGAATGCGAGAGGTGATGCCGCTGCATCGGTGACCGAACACAGCGGCTCGACGACCTGTGCCATGGGCGAAAGTGGGGCGCTGTGGGGCTCTGTCAGCAGGGCTCGCTGAACTTGTGCCCCCTGGCGGTCTCGGCTGCATTGCTGCGCTCTGCTTTTCGCAGAACAGCGACCGTCTTTTCTTCGCTGAATCGGCTCCTCCTCATGGGCTCCTTGCAGGTTGGGAGTCATCTTCCTGCAACCCATCAGACCGAAGAAACCGGGCAGGTCAGAGCGACTCACACGGTCGCTGGACCCTTGAAAAAGCCCCTTTGTTTCGATTCGGCGGCGCCAGCGATGGCCTGGCATGCGCCCGTTCCATCAGGCGCTGTATCGGGTCACCCTTTGCCGGATGGCGCCGAAAAGCGTATGCCCTTCAGGGTCCATCACGTCGATCTCGACCAGATCTCCAAAACGCAGGAAATCCGTGGTGGGCCGGCCATTTTCGATGGTCTCCAGCATTCGCCTTTCGGCAAGACACGAGGACCCCACACTCAGGTCCCTGTTGGATACCGTGCCTGAGCCGATCACGGTGCCGGCCACCAGATGACGGGTTCGAGCCGCGTGCGCGATCAAAGTCGGGAAATCGAAGTTCAGATCGGTTCCAGCGTGCGGATGACCCAGTTCCATGCCGTTCACGCGGCTGACAACGGGAAGGTTCAGCTTGGCCCCGTCCCAATGGGGATGGAGCTCGTCGGGCGTGACCGCCACCGGGGCAAACGCCGTGGATGGCTTGGAATGGAAGAAGCCGAATCCCTTGGACAACTCATGCGGGATGAGGTTGCGCAGGCTGACGTCGTTGACAACGGTCACCAACCGGATGAAACGGCCTGCATCGCTCGCAGACATGCCCATGGGCACATCCCCAGTGATCACGGCGATTTCCGCCTCGAGGTCGATGCCCCATGCCTCATCGGCGAGTTCAATATCGTCCCTGCTTCCGATGAAGGTGTCGGACGCACCTTGGTACATGAGCGGATCGGTGTAGAGAAACTCGGGCATCTCCGCGTTGCGAGCTTTTCGGACCAGTTCCGCATGAGACAAATAGGCAGATCCGTCACACCACTGGTAGGCACGGGGCAGTGGCGCCATCGCTTCTTCGGGCACGAACGGACGGGCCCGGGGCCAGCGATCGCCGTTCAACGCGTCGTAAACGGTCGCGATCCGGGGAGCCAGTTCATCCCATCGATCCAGCAGATCCTGAAGGGTTGACGTGACGTCGGACACCGGCGAACACATCGAGAGGTCTCGACTGACCACCACAAGTTGCCCGTCGCGGGTGCCATTTCTCAAAGTTGCCAGTTTCATGTGCATGCGCTTTCAAAGAGTCAATCGGTCAACCCCATGCGGATCGCCATGTCATGCCGCCACTCGCTTCGGGGCCTGAAACCCTCCAGGGTTCGCGCATGCGTTTCGGCCCATGACATGAGTTCGTCAGGAGGCAGTTCGATCGGGGCAGGCACGCGGCATGGCTGGCTGACATACCAGGGTGTGTCCACATACAACTCGACCCGGTTGCCTTCGGGATCACGGAAGTACACGGACAAGGCATTGCCGTGGGTCACGGAGACGAGCTCAGAGATATCCGCCGACTGCAAGCGGTGATGAAACTGCTGCAACGTGGCAACCGAGTCTGCCTTGAGGGAGATCTGGTTGATCACGTTGAACGCGATCTCTGCTGGCCGCCCCGAGATCAGCACGATCTGGTGGTGTTCATCCGGATCACGGCTCATGAAGACCAGCTGCATGGGGCCATTGGGACCTGGCAGGAACCCACGATCCGTGATGGTGAACTCGAGGACATCCGAATAGAAATCGGCTTGCCGATCCAGGTCGGTGACGAAAAAGCCAACGTGACTGAACTTCAGACCTGGACGCGCGCTCATGAATATCTCCCGTATCGGTAAGTGGCACGGTGGTTGATCAGCAAAGTCGGGTGGCGAACCATTCCGCCATGACGCAGTTGCGTTCGATCGCGTGGTTGTAGAGGCAGTGAACGCCCTCAGCCCAATACGCAAGCGTTGCATCGGCGCCCCGGAGGTCCACCAGACGCTGCGCTTCGATGTTGTCCACGAGCGGATCAAGACCACCCTGCAGACAGAGCAATGAGGCATGCATCTTCCGGGGTGCGTTGTCCAGATCGAGTCTGTCGAACAGGGCGGCAATGTCGCTCTCGTCGCACTCTCCACCCGTCAGCCGCCCGAACCGTTGCAGCACGCGGGGGTGCTTCTTGAATCCGTTAAGTGGCTGAAGCGAACCGCCGTTGGTGCAGCAGGCACGTATCCGGCTGTCTGCCGCGGCGGCGACCAGGGCAAGAGTCCCGCCGGCACTGTGTCCGACCACGCCAAACCGATCCGGGTTCGAGCCGTGGGCGACCAAGGCATCCAGTGCCCCAGAGACAAACGCGCCGAAATCCGCGCCCAGGACCGAACCGTGTCGCAGCCTGGCCAAGCCCTGTCCCGGCAGCTCCAACAGACAGACCGCCAGACCCCTCTCCGTGTAGAACGGCACGCTGCCGTGAAAGGCTTCGCACCACCCATCGGCGCCACCCCAAACCACCACGGTCGGCGTGCGCGTGGAGAACACGTCTGGCCTGAAAAGCCAGGCGGCGTGAGGTTTGCCACAGTGGGTGATCTCGAAGGGCACCAAACGGTCAACAGGCTCCCCCGACACCGACCGCTGGAAGCTTCTCACCTGGCGCTCATAGACGCCTGTCCGACGCTGGACGTCGCTCTCCAGGGCCGCCTGCGCCAGCCTGCAACAGGCAGCCGCGAATGATTCGAACCGTGCCGAAAGCCGGTGCTGATCCGCCTGGCTGGCTGCATGTGCGCGCAGCTCGTTGTCATCGGCCAACATCAGCGCGGTATCCACCCATCCGCAACCCGACTCGACCCACCGCCTGAGCTTGAGGAGATCCTCCAGCGAGGTGCCGTAGTCGACAGAACGCTCAACGGAGTAGGCTCTCAGCATCGCTTGATCGAGCGCCTGATCATCGCTGCGACTGGGCGGTCGCACAGCGAAAGAGTCGACATGGAACGTGGCGCGCTTCATCTCAGTGCAGGCGCAGCGGCAGTCCGTCAATGACCCTCTGCAGATGGGCCCCGTCTGTGATGGCCGCGTGAACGTACCGATCAGGGCGAACGAGTATGGCGGACGTCCCGTAGATGTCCAGCAAACCCGTGTGCTGTTCAGGCAGAACAAGCCACTTGAGATGCGTGAACGCCTTCAGGCGCGTGAACTGCTCGTGGTGAGCCTGAGTGAACGCCAGGGTGCACAAGATGGCAAAGGCATGCCCGATCTTGTCGTCCATCAGCTCGCCGTCGATGCGTGGCTGCACCACCTGGCGACCAAGCCCCTTCGCACCATAGTCGCTGCCCAGCCCCTCACTGCCCAGTGCAGGGTTGGGTGGCGCATAGGCCTTGGGATTGGCTCGCATGTCCTTCGTGCGCGCCAGCAGGGCCTGCGGGTCGGCCATCTGGATGATCTTTCCGGACTCGATGGCGCCCTGTATGAACGCCCTGACATGCGGCATCCGCTCGGGTTGATAGGTATCAAGCAGGCCCTCTTCGGACCTGCCCTGGCAAACGGCTGCGAGTTTCCAGGCCAGGTTGGCTGCGTCTCTGATGCCTGCGCACATGCCCTGCCCGAGAAAAGGGGGGGTGCGGTGTGCGGAGTCTCCGGCAATCATCAATCGGCCACCACGCCACCGCTGGGCGATCAGCGATTCAAAGGTGTAAACCACCGACCGCGTGATCTCCCCATCCTCCCGCCGGATCGGGCGGACGGAACGTTCGATGAAGTCCCACACGGATTTCTCCCGGACGATTTGGGCAACATCGTCATCCGGCTTGACCATGATCTCCCATCGAAGGCGCCCGTTCGCGATCGAGCTGGCATACATCGGACGCTCGGGGTTGCAGTGTTGGGTGCTGATGCGCTCCAGTCCCAGGTCGCGTGACTCCAGGACATCCACCACCAGCCAGCGCTGTTTGAACCCCAGATCTTCGTGCTCGGACCCGATGCGGCGTCGCACCAGCGAACGCGCACCGTCGCAACCGACCACGTAGCGCCCACGGATCTCGACCAGACGCGCATGGGCCGTGTCCTCCGCCCGGACCACGACGTGATCGGGCCGCTCGTCGATTTCAAAGACGTCGTGCAGCAGAAACGACTTTGCCAGGCTTGACGCGCTCAATCGGGCCCTGAGCGCTCGCTCGAGGTCCGGCTGGTGGAACATGTAGTCGCTGACCCATCCGAACGGGCCTTTGTCACCACCACGCCGCCACTCCATGAGCAAGGCGCCATCTGCATCAAGCCAGCGCATGCCCAACGTGATGCCGCTTTGGGCCTCCACAACTTCAGCGATGCCAATGCTCTGGAAAACCCGCATGACCTCGGCATCGAAATGCCCCGCGCGCGCGAGGTGATAAACGCCACCCTCCCGCTCGACGATGGCGACGGACAGCCCTTGCTGCACCAGCAGGTTGGCCAGCGTTGCCCCCACAGGGCCGTACCCCACCACCACCACATCGTACAAGTCCGTTTGTGTTTCCATGTCCGTCGCGCCCCCACTCATGCTTCGCCTCAAGCCACCGAATGCCTCAACTCGCCAAGCTTCTCGATGAATAGCCGGATCTCTTCACCCGCTTTCAAGAACCGCTTGCGGGCCGCTCCGACACCCGCCGGCGTTCCCGTCAGCACAAGGTCACCCGGGTAAAGCGTCACGCGCGAGCTGAGCATTGCGATCTGCTCGGCAACGTTGAAGATCATGTGGCCCGTGTTGGAGTCCTGCATCAGTTCTCCATCGACCCACAGTTTCATGGCCAGGTTGTGTGGATCGCCCACATCTGCCGCAGGCACGATCCAGGGCCCGATCGGGCAAGCACCGTCAAAGCACTTCTGCGATAGCCAGTCGTAGTGAAACGGTGTGTCTGCGGAAATCTTTTCCCGCTTCATCGCGTCTCTTGCCGACAGGTCATTGGCAATGGTGTACCCCGCCACGCAGCTGAGCGCTTCCTCAACCGCGATGTGGCGCGCTTCGCGACCAATGACTGCCACGAGTTCAATCTCCCAATCGACGGCTTTCGAGTAGTCAGGCAGTTTCACCGTCGCATCGGGACCGACCACGGAACTGCGACCACTCTTGATGAAGAACCAGGGGAGATCGCCCAGCTCCCGCATGTTCTTGCCCGGCTCACGGCCGCTTTTGCGCGCCATTTCTTCGACGTGATCCTGGTAGTTCGCCCCGGCGCAGTAGATCTCGCCTGGATAGAGGACGGGCGCCTGAAGCCTGGTTTGCGTCAATGGCCATCCACCCTCTCCCGTCACTTGGGAGAATGCGACGTTTGCCGCATCCCAGGACTCGAGTGCGCCGAGCACGGTTGACCATTTCTGATTGCCGGTCGCGTCGGCCGCATCAACAACCCGTTGACCGACAAGCAAACCTGCACGATCACCGCGATCCGACGAGTACGTCAGCAGCTTGTAGCTCATTTCGCTTCTGCCGATTCGTTCGGATCTGCATCTTCAAACAGGTCACCAAAATCGAACATGTCGTCATGCTGGGTGCCTTCGTAGTATTGGATCTCCCACCAGTTGTGATCGAGATCCTCCAGATAGAACGAATAGACACCGTGCTGTTTGACGCAGTTGGTCACTGTGCGGATTTCATACTGGCTTTTCATCTCTGTGGCCACGCGATGAATCCGCTCGACTTCGACCGCGCTGCCGACGTCGATGCCCCAGTGATTCTTCTGGCTCACCGGCTTGAGCGTCTGGCCAACTTCCAGGCAGACGATGTGGAACCGCAGACCACAACGAACGGCCATGGCCGATCGGGCGTGCCGCACGCACTGCAACCCTAGAAACCGCTCGTAGAACTGACGCGATCTCGCGAGGTTGAAGCATTCCATGGTGCCGTGCGAAAGGTACTCACCCCGCACCACGGACTGGTCGTTGTTCTGTGGCACCACGGCGTTTTCGATTCTCATGGGGCGTCGTCCTTGGTCAAGAATGAGTCGGCAAAGAATTCGCTCTCGGGCAAACCGCATTCCGAAGTGAAACTCCGTCGTGCCGCCTCAACCATGGCAGGGGCACCGCACGCATAGACCTGGAAGCCGGAAAGATCCGGGTGGTCTTTCATCACCGCTTCGTGAACGAGGCCCGTGCGCCCTTCCCACGGCGTGCCTGAAACAACACGGACACACTCCACGCCGTCGGGCGGTTGCGCATAGAAATCGTCGGGTGTTCGGTTGCCCCAGTAGAGCTTCATGGGTCGTTGAAAGCCCATCTGTTGCGCATACAGGATGATCGAACGCAGGGGCGCAAATCCGGTGCCGCTGGCGAGAAGGATGACGGGCTTGTTGCTTTCCTCTCGCAAGTAGAACGTGCCCAGAGGCGCGCGCAGTCTCAGGATGTCGCCTTCCTTGAGCGTTGAAAGGACGCCCTCGCTGAACAGACCACCGGGCATCTGCCTCACATGCAGCTCGATATCGATCACCCCTTCGATCGAGGGCGGATTGGCCATGGAGTAGCTGCGTGCTTTTCCGTCGGGCAGCTGAATGTCGATGAACTGCCCGGCGGCGAATTTGAAGTTGGCGTTCATGGGCAGCCGCAAGCCCAGCACCACGACCCCAGGGGCCGGTCTCTCGATTCGCTTCACACGCGCAGGCATGGGTCTGGGCTGAACGGCTTGCAAACTCAATTCACCGACCTCCACCACCAGGTCGCTGAGCGGTATTGCCCGACAGAGCAGTGCGTGGCCTTTCTGGCGCTCCATCTCGTCGAGGTTGATGGCGTTGGCGTCCTTGTACGCCACATGGCCAGAAAGCAACTTTCCACGGCAGGTGCGGCAGGTGCCCGCACGGCAGCTGTAGGGAAGATTCCACCCGCTCGCCAGACCTGCGGCAAGCACGGCGCCACCCTCAGGAACGTCAAACGTGTGTCCGCTCGGCTGCAAGGTGACTCGGAAATTCACGGTCTGTCCTTCGCTTCTGGATCATTCGCTCCGCAGCAGACCGTTCGCATTCCCGGACAGGATCGCCTTGCCCGTGTCACCGAGTGCGCGGATCTCCCCGACGAAGTGGCTCAGGTCGTCCACGCTCAGAATCTCGAGGGGGTAATCGGTGCCGAACACGATGCGGGCGGGAGTGAACTCATCCACCGCAGCGCGCACGGCAGGCATGGAGCCGAACACGCCTGCTGTGTCAAACCAAAGGCGTTCACGCAAGTAGTGATCGAAGTCATGCTTGGGCAGAATGCCGTGTTCTGGATGGCCCACCGTGTTCATCCGCACCTTGTCCTGCATCGCCCGCACCCGGTTCATGGACACTGCCAAGCCACCCGACAAGTGGCCCATTTGCACACGCAGTCCTTCAAATCGATCCAGCACACCGCCGTTGATCAATCTCACCGTTGACATCGCCAGCGAAAACTCCCGACCCAATGAACGTATGAGGTCATACTTGTTCATGGTCGCACCCACAGCGGGCCTCAGCGACGGGTGAACGAACACAAACATGCCAAGCCGTTCGCACGTTTCCCAATAGGCGTCCATCCGGGGATCGTCCAGCGTGGTGCCTCCTGGCTCCGACACGATCACGGCGCCACGCATACCCAACTCGTGCCGGCACCGCTCCAGTTCCTGCAAAGCGGAAGGACCTCCCAACGGGTCTGTGTGAGCGAAGGACGAAAACTGCCGGGGCGATTGCTCGCAAAGCCGGGCCATCGCGTCGTTGACGGCACGGCAGATTTCCAACGTGGTGCCGTCCATGCCCAGACCGCAGGAAAGCATCGCGTGATCGATTCCAGCAGCTGCCATGTCACGCACGTGAGCGGTGATGTCTGTCAGCTCGGCGGGCATGCGGTAGGGTGGGGTCGCCCCCCCCTTGTTGATGCTCAGGTTCTTGACAGCCGGCAGGCTGACGAGTTCCGGGGGCGTGAAGTGGTGCTGAAAATCGATGATCATTTGACAGATCCCGTGTTGAGAATCCTTCGACTCAATTGAGTTGGATGTTGAGGCTGCGCACCAGCGGCTCCCAGAGCTTCTCGCTGTCGCGGATTCGTTGAACAAACCTGGACTGGTTGTCATCGCAAGGCTGCAAGCCCGCCTTCAGCAGCGTATCGCGCACGGCAGGGTCTTTCAGGGCCGCTTCAATCTGTGTGGACAGGGTCGAGATGACGTTGTCCGGCGTACCCCGTGGTGCGAACAGGCCTATCCAGGAGTTTGCGTTGACCGAGGGAAAGCCGGCTTCCTCGATGCTGGGCACGTCAGGCAAACCCGCCTTGCGTTTGGAATCAAGCACTGCCAACGCACGCACCTTGCCGTCTCCATAGGTGAGCGGGTCGACAACGAAATCCACGGTTCCACCCATGACGGCCGCCATCATTGCGCCACCACCGTTGTACGGAATGTGCACCGCCGTGAAGCCCAGCCTGTGCATGAGCATTTCAGCTCCAAGGTGAATGGCCGATCCGTTTCCTACCGAGGCGTAGTTCAGTTTCCCGGGGTTCGCTTTGGCGTACGCGACCAGATCGCCGGTTGACTGGAACCTGGAGCCGGGTGGCACCTTCAGCACCATCACCGTCTCCACCATGCAGCTCACGGGGATGAAGTTCGTTCGCTCAAAGCCTGGCTTGGGATAGAGCACATGGTTGTGGACCATGAGTCCGAGGTTCCCCATCAGCAACGTGTAGCCGTCCGGCGTGGAGCGCTCCACACCCGCGGCTGCAATGTTCCCGTTCGCGCCGGGCCGGTTGAAGACGACGAATGGCTGACCCAGTTCGCGCTGCAATCGATCGCCGAGCAGGCGAATCACCAGATCGTTGGCGCCCCCGGAAGCAAATGGCACAACGACCCGGACCGGCTTGACCGGATAGGCCGCCTCCGCCCACGCGCCGCTGGAGGCGAACCATGCGGCTGCGATCAGGCCGACCCCGACCAACCGGCGCACAGCCCATTTGGTGATCGACCCCTTCAACCTTGCGTCCCGCTCCTGGCTCAAACATTCAGAAATCATGAGTTTCTCCTATTTGGAAAAATATGCACTTTCCGTCCCAATCCCGCATAGGGCTTCCTTCGGGGATCAATGGCAGGTACGGCGCCGCATCCTGTCACTCGCGCACGCCTTGCGCCGAACCCCGATCGCGCCCTGTTGGCGACTCTCATTGACAAGATGAAGGGAATGGCGGTTTGGCACGTCGGTTCCTTCGAGCAGGCCAGCTCCGGGTGAACGATCTCTCGGCCTGAGAGGCATTAAACGCACGACTTATCACTTTGTCAACATGTGACAACACAGAAAATAATGCGCGGCTGCGGGCGCGCAGTCGGGCTCACCGTCCTCCCGGATGCTGAATCGCATGCCATCCAGCCAGCCGGCCCTTGCCATGGACGCTGAAACGGGCTGCATCGCGCTCAAGCCATGGCGTCATTCCTTGAAAGGCCGAAAAGAGCCTCGGGGCCCCAGGACGACTGGCTGATCAGAAAACGGCCGCCCACAAACAAGGGGCGGGCGTGGCCTATTGCGTCGCCTGGATTGCTGCCGCCAGCTCTGACACGGCGGCTCGCATCTGCTCCAGCAACCCGCCAACGTTCAGGAGCTTGGCGCGGTGGGTGGTGTAAACCAGCGTGACGCTGCCCACGACGGAATTGCTCAACAGCACGGGCACACCCAGGCCATGCAGGCCTGGGTCCAATTCGCCGTGACTCTCACAGAATCCCTGCTTCTTGATGGCCTGCAAAGCGCGCCAGAACTGAAGCCAGTTGCTGCCCAGGCCCGACTCGGCGACCTCTGACACGTTGGCGTCGTAGATCTTGACGAGTTGCGAACGACCCAGGTAGGGAAGGATGGACTTGGCGACGGCGCCTCGAAACAGGGGGTGCTGACGACCTCGGGTGTACGTGATGCCCAAAGGCTCCACGCCAGGCACGTGGAGAACGTTGATGATGTGAAGACCGTAGAAGTTGGAAAACAACACGTCACAGCCCGTTGACTGCGCCAGGCGACGCAGAATCGGCAGCCCCGTCTTGGCAACCGGATCCGAGGTCCGCATCACATACTCGAGCTCAATGATGCGAGGACCAAGCACATACGTGCCTTTGGCGAACCGAGCCAAAAGGCCAGCCGCAGTGAGCTCCCGGATGTAGCGGTACCCGCTCGAGGGCGAGACCTGCAGCCGTTCGCATATGGCGTCAGCCGTCCATGACACCTGGTTCTCATCAAAGAGATCCAGCACCATGAGCATCTTGCTGAGACTGGTCGTCATGGAAGCCCCTCGGATTTCTGTGGCACTCTGCCATCGCGATGGGCGAATTGTTTCATGGACAGATGGGGGCGCTGACGCCAAACGTCTGCAGGCACTGGACGTCGAGAACGCCGCCAGCGCAGTACCCGCGCCTTGGTCACCGCCGCATGGCCGGCTCACGCCCCAGGGCCTGCACGCCCTTCAAGGTCAACGCGGTGTGGCCATGCGACTTCAACTTCCTCCTCGACACCACCGCCAAGGGCCAGCAGATCAAGGAAATGACGGTCATCGACGAGTACAACCGCTGACGCCGGCGATCGATGCGCTCCGCTCCATCCGCTCACGCCGCGAGCAGGAGGTGCTCTCGCAGTTGGTCAGCATGCAGCCCTGTAGCCAGTCGCATAAGGTGAGAAACGCACCCTAGGAAATATAAGGGCTCCCAGGGTGCCGCGAACCGAAAGGTGAGACGGCTGGACTCATATGGCGAGAAAAAGCTTCTGCGGCCACGTTCTGCGCGATATCTCGCCGTCCTGAGCTGCTGGAATCTGATTTTTCCCGAGCACCGGTGGTCTAACACCGGTGCTCGGCTCCGCATAACTGAGCGTTGCTCATGGCGAGTCCAGATGAGGTCAAGCTCATCTCAAGTCACACATTGGTCAGAGCTCTTGGTCAACGACGTAATCGAGCGCCCGGTGCACTGGCGCTAGGTCAACATGCAATCTCCTCAGCTGGGCTAATCAGCAACTGGCGAAAACAGCCGAGCGATTGGCGGCGCGACCTGGAGTACAAATGAATTACTTACTGGACACAGTGGAGCCGTCTGCCCCATCCGAATCATCAACCCATGGGATGTTCTAGACGGTCGGTCTAACTACACTTTGCAACATCTAGTGCCTCCGATACCCGGCGACAAGCGGTGCGAGGCGAGCCGACAAGGAGAAAAACATGCGTAGCAGAGTCCACGCCCATTTGCTCGCCACCGTCGGTTTGCTATTTCTTGGCGCGTGTTCTAGCGTCAAAATCGTCCGGGTCAACGACCAAGCCACGCAGCCTGAAGGAATTCCTTTCTTCCTGCCTAGGCCCTATGTCCAGGTGTTCGAGCCTTTCGTTATCGGTTCGAAGGCCTACCTGGTGTCCGGAACTGTTTCTCCAGACGGAAAGTTTCTTCTCATTGATAACGTCAGTGACAAGGGTGCACTCGACGGTCTCTTCCGGTCCGAGCTCCAACGAGACCAGCAGGCGAGGGTGGAGATGGCTGTTATCCGCCCGTCAGGTAGCACACCATCCGTAAGTGGGTTCACTGGCGGCGCACAGGGGGGCGCTGATACCTCTCAAGACTCATCTGCGGCTTCTGCGCCAACCGCCCCGTCACCAGGCTCGAGCCCGACCTCTAGCCAGACGACATCGGCGGAAGGGCCCCAACCTAGCGGTAACTTTAGCGTATCCGTTACGAACACCGACGCACTGTTTCCTGCAACACTTGGCCGGCGCTTTTTCGACGTGGTTTGGATGCCCGACTTCGAAGAAAAGTATGTCGTCCAAGGCTCGCCCGGCTTGGGCAACGCCAACATCGGCATAACTATGACTCAGGGCTGGGGCCTGTATGGACTCGACTCGAAAATCGATAACAGTGCCTTGGCCAGGCCTCTCCTCAATTTCTACTCAACGGCCTTTGATGCGCTTGGTCAGCTTGCAAGAAGCAAGATTTCCCCGGCGGGGCAACTCACAGGCGGAGCACAAGGCTCACTAGAGACAGCATCGTTGCCCCCAGGCTCACGTGTCACCGTGAAGGTCACCCGAGTGCAGGTCGTAGCCCCTGGCCTCTATCCAATCCTCAAGCCGGCGGAGGTAGCACTTGTGTCGGACCCTGCTTCGACGGCGACGGACTTGAGTAAGCGCCACCTGCCACAGCGCCCCTACACAAACATTGCATTCAACACGTATGAGGTAGTGGTCGTCGAGGCGGCTCGGCCCAGTGGCGATACGCCGATGAATCTGCAGCGCTACTTTGACCAAGCTGCTGCTGACGGTTCGCCTATCGTCCCGGTCCCGTCTAACAAAGAGGCCCAGTCCTCCACCTTCAATGCAACGGACTTCGAGACTAAGGTAAACGCATTACTTGCTAATCGCAAGGGAAGCGGAGGTGAGTTTTGGAAACTCTCAGGCTTGAGGGTTGAGGGTATGAATCTTGTCGGGATTGCACATTTATCAGGTGGTACTAACAAACCGACAGGGTTGACTAACATGGTTGAACTGGGGACGTTTGTCGCGAAGCAGGAAGGGTCGAGATTCCTTCCTGGCCAAGTCAAGCTCACCGAGGCTAAGTAATCCAGACCACGATGAAACGCACGAAGGTCCCGATTGCAGTGCGTCGCTGGAATGACCTAAGCCCGGCTCAACAACTTGCGACCGTTCGCGAGGTGTGCGGGACCAAAGGCCGGTCGCTGCTAAAGCGGTTTGATGGAGTGCTAGCCGTGGGAGCCGGCTTCAAGAAATCGGGAGGGCACGTTTCAGACGAGATATGCCTTGGTCTCTTAGTCAAAAAAAAGAGGAAGCGTCTAAGCTCCACTTCTCGTCCAATCCCAAAGCGAGTTTTAGTCTGGGTAGTCATCAACGGAACGCCAACGAGACTCTCGATTCCGAGCGATGTCGAAGAGTTAGGGATGGGCGGACCACAATTCAACTCAGCGAGAGGTATTCGGGCATTCAATCGAAAAAACAGTAAGCAAGGAGTACCTGGAGCAGCCTGCTGCGTTGTCGTCGACAAGTCTGACCCGGCTAACCGATTCGTGCTGGGATGTCACCATGTATTAGCCCTATCCATGCTAACAAATGGCTGTTCCGCATTTAGGGAAACGGACGTAGGGACCCGCATCAACAACGCAAAGTTCGGTGAACTCTTCCACGCATTGCCAATGGCTGCAGACGGACGCCCATGCCTTGATGCTGCATTATCAATTATCGACTCAGGCGTCGAGGTAAATTGGTCCTCAAGCGATGGAATCAAGCCGGTTAGAGTCGAGCCAGGGGTGAATCAGCCGTCAAACTGCTTCGTCTTTACACCCGATGGCCCGCTGCCCGCTGTGTTCATAAAGGAGTGGGCCAATATCCCGCTTCGATACGCAAGGTGCGGAATCGTTCTGATTGCGGCTGCATATCAGTTTAAAGCTGCAACACTTGGTGGACATAGCGGCTCGCCAGTAATGTCTCCGGACGGGACGCTGCATGGCATGCACTTCTGGGGAGACCCACAGCAAGGTTTAGCGATGGCTATTCCCGCTTTCATGTTATTTCAACCGGGGATGTTCCCGGTGAACTTCGCGCTAGACCAATAGTCTAGCAAGACAGGAGAAATGATGCAGTCGTTAATAACGCAGTGTCTCGAACAATCTACATGAGAGAAAAATAGCATTCCAACCATATCTGGATATACACGTGCATCAATTATAACGCTACCGCTAAATTTCACCCTACGTGAAAAGGCGCGATTAAAAGTCTCTCGCGTCACCGCAATCTAAAACTCATCCAACGAGCGAACCAAACCACGGACATGCTGTAGAACAGCAATTTGATGAGTAAGTAATCTAGTCGACCAATGTTTTCAGAGGTTCTACAAAGTTCCCTCTGCAGTCTCTCTTGCCGACATAATCCTCTCAAGAAATAATCACTCTGTAGTGAGGAGAGCTCATGCGTTCAGTTAGGTATCTCATTGTCGCTTGGTCGCAGACCTTCTTGATGGTGTCTGCTTCAGCGCAAGTCGCATCTTTGGCCGCGACATCGACAGTCATAAGCGCCTTTCCATCCAGTGAAGTCCCAGCAAGGGAAGCGTTCGTTTTATATCCCGATGGTCGAATTACAAGGGCAGTCCGTCCTCCATTGCTTCGACTTCAAAGCGAAGTTCTAGCTAATCCCGAAGCTCTCGATGACCTCTTGCAGCGCCACAACTTGGCTGCAGATGCAAAGAACCGCGAAATGTTCGTGTATCTTAACCCCTGGGCCAAACTGAATCAAGGCGTCATCGGGGCGGGTACTAAAGTCGATATTTTTTCAGTCTATTACCAAGGCCCCGCTAGACGCAATAATCTTAGATACTCTTTCGACACGACGAATCTCACGAAATACCCGTTCTACAGTCATGCGGAAAAAGCCCGCGAATTAACCAATTCTGCAAAGAATCTGCCAGCAAAGGGATTTGATGACCCGTCACTCGCAGAAGTGCATCTGAGAGCAACAGATAACCTTCGCTTTGCAGCGGAATCACTAGAGGCTCGCTCGGACAAGCTTACGAGACTTGAATTTGCGGTTGCGCAGTTTCAGATAGAGGATGCCAGCAAACAATTGGCCGATATCAACACCGTCGCACTCGGAGGTGTCGCAAGCAGGGAGCAGGTGATTTCGGCGTCGGCAAGCGCATTGGCTGCCAAAAGTACCGCTGACCGAATTCAGACCGGAGCACGAATACTTGATATGATGGAAGTAGAAGTAAATGTATTCAGTGGGGATTCGGACGCGCACGTCACCCCTCTTCAAGTGTACGTGATTCCGTCAGGACCTCTAAACGAGCCGAGCAATTGGACGTCCGAACAGCTCGAAGGTTTCTTCAGTGATTTCAGTTTTGCAAATGATGCATCGCCAGTTTCTCAAGCCATTCCGAGAAACTTCGACCCACGTGTTTGCATTGGCCCAAAGAACTCAATTAAAGGGATGGCCAAGTTAGTGTCTGAAGGTAAATTGAGTGTATGCCGAAAGCCCGCGCCGGCTATTGGGGGCACAAAGACAGTGTTAACGTTCCGTGCACCTCAAGATATTGCGAAACCCTAAAGGCCAAACCTATGGCAACAACTGCGCCAGACGCGAACCATTTTTCCAGCCTGACTGTGCTTATCGCGTCCGCTGCAAGCGCGTCCATTGCGGTTTTCGCACTTTTTGGGTCATTTCTAGAGAACTTGGTACCCCCGTATCAGGATAGCAAGATGGCGGTGGGCTTTGCGACCTTCGGAACAGCCATAGCACTCCTAGCGCTATCTCTTGTGATGCAACGCAAACTGAGCGTAACGTCCACTCGCCTTGTGAGTTTGATATGCGCTGTTCTGCTTCTAATCTCAACTGGCTTATTTGGTTACTATCAAAACTTCACTCGTACGTATGTCTACCGATATCCTCCCGCTTCTCAACCCACCGAGTCGCAGACTAGGCACGTTCGCGGTGAGCTTCATGAGAACGGAAACGTTATTGTCGGCGCTAAATCAATTGCGCAAACAGTGTTCGAGCTAGGTGGCCCTGACTATGTGAACTCAAAGGGACTACTGTGGACCGAAGCTTCAAGTTTAAGAATCGTAAGCCGTATTGAAATGCTATTCATAATTCTGGCGATGATACTGACGACCACACTTTTCACGGCTGGCATCGCTGTCTGGCGCCTTACGAAAAGAAACTAGCCTTGCCACGCGTGGTTTGAATGGTCCCGGTTTCGTCGGGTGCCATACCGTCGAAATCGCTCAGCCGCATCCATCCATGTAGCCTGAAGTGCGCTGGCTGTATTGGTGAGGTCGTCAAAGGCTGGTATGTCCCAACCCGACCGACCTAGGGGGCGGCGACCTCCAGGGCGGCGCCAGCGCCTGAGGCCCACTGCAGATAGAAGTCAGGCGTGTAGAAGACGGCCGAGCTCCCAAGGCGACTCACGCGAGCGCGCAGTTGCGACTTCTCCGCCACCGTGCGAGCGATTGAGCCCGTCTTGAGCTCAACCGAGAACGGCTGCGGGCGGTATAGCCAGGCCGATGGCCCAAAGAAATCCCGGGAGTCCCACCATACAAGTGCTTGCGGCTCTTGGCCGATTCTGCGGTCCGGTGCCGACCTCGAGGTCATAGGCAGGCGGTGCGGTTCTTCCCGTATTGGTGCAGGTTGGTGCAATTCGGTGTAACATCGAACCACACTACAGGAGGTCGCAATGTACTCACCCGAAGCAGTTCTTGAGGAAGCCCGGCAGGCGCCCGCCCGAACGGATTTGGCCCCTCACCTCGACGCAATCAAGATGCTTCGACAGAAGAAGTGGTCTTGGCGAGAGGTCGCGGAGTTCCTGAAGGAGCGGGGAGTGGACACGGACCACACCAAGTTGCTCCGGTTCATGCAAAAGCACGAGAAGCGGTGGCGCGTCCCGCCCGCCGCTGCGTACTACCAAGCGCTCACCCAACTCCGCTCGACGGGCAAGCTGGTTAGCCCACAGTGGGACATGCTTTTGTTCCTCCACGCTGCCCACAACCGCACCGCAACATACACAGAGTTGGCACAGGCCGCGGCCCGAGCAGGGGCCAAGGTGTCTGAAGAGCGACCCCATGTCTACGCGAATCGGCACTTCGGGGAGGTTGGCAAGGTCTTGGGAATAGCCCTCGGTATGGAGTTTCTCCCCAGTAGCCGCCGCGACACGCCCTTCTACAGCAGCTCCATCGGAGTCAGCAGCTCTGTCACGCCCGAGGGCGCCGAGTTCGAACTTGTCATGCATCACGAGCTCGCAAAGGCGCTGGACCGGCTACTTTTCGAGGGGAAGACGGGAGATGGCCATGACTGAAGAATTGAAATCGCTGGAGGCCGGCAACTACACC
Source organism: Synechococcus sp. UW140 (assembly GCA_943371665.1). Taxonomy (GTDB): domain Bacteria; phylum Pseudomonadota; class Gammaproteobacteria; order Burkholderiales; family Burkholderiaceae_C; genus Hydrogenophaga. Next base: position 74,599 of record CALRVR020000006.1, on the reverse strand, counting down.
TTGGTCGCGCGTCTTCACAAGGGCGCTAATCGAGGTGCTCTGTGGCACCGCGGACAAATCATTGAGCACGTCGAAGGAGACTCCCTCCAAGTCGTGTTCCGAAAGCTGGAGGCGCTTCTATACGAACGCCAAGCAGCGCAGGCAGCTGCCCGTAAGGGCGCCGCCCCATCTGTAGAGGAAGCCAAGAAAGCTCTGAATCGCGTGCTAGCCAAGGCCTCGCTCGGCCAGCGCACGATGCTGCGGGCGCACCTACGCGCGCCGGAGCAGCGCATCACTGCCACACAATTGGCCGAGGCTGCCGGGTACGAGAGCTACTCCGCTGCGAACCTGCAGTACGGCCTGTTGGGTGCGATGCTGTTTGCAGAAATGCCGGAAGACCTGCCGTGTCGCAAAGACCGGACGCCCATCATGACGTGCGCTATTGCTTTGGGCGAAGACCAGCGCGAAGCCAGCGAAGAACAGTGGGTCTGGAAGATGAGACCGCACATTGAGCAGGGTCTGAGGCAGCTTTCTGGGTGGTAAGTCAGAGGCCGACACCGCCTCGAAAATGGTGACCGTGTCTTGCTGGAGCAGCTCAGCGGTTCGGGACAAGGCCGCCTGGTGCTCGAGCTCATCGATGCGTATGCCACCCACCGCAATATCTTGCCTTTTGCTCAGCTCCTCGGCCAGCTGATTGCGGAGTAACGCGAACGCCAATTCGGACGGCCGTCCAGCCAGGTTGCCACGAAAACCTGAACGGCCAGGAGCTACCCATAGCCGCCTTTCAGCGCACGAGGCCTGATTCATCCCCATTTTGGGGGATGAATCAGGCCTCTCGTTACACATCTCACCTCGGGTCGTCTTGCGCCGCATACGACCCGGCTAGAGCGACGCACACAACAGTCAGTCAACGATTGGTTCTCTGTTCAAGGAAACGCAAATGCCGCAACCCTGGAATGCTGATAACCGCAGAAGATTCTGGGGCGATGTGCGTAGAGGCAGGGAACTCACCGCGAGCGACGACCCAATAGAGGCATACATAAGACAACGAGGCTTGCGCATCCTGCTTCAGACATCGGAGTCGATGAGCGATGAGAAAGTCCAGGCGCTTGAGCGTGCGTGCAGCGAACGCGTGCGCTGCGCGCTCAAGAATGCCCCTTCGCGTTGGTCGAACAAGTCAGTGGCCAGCCAACCCGCAACCGTTTGATGAATGGAGATGACCAGTGAATCACGCAAATCGACCCCCAGTGAGGCAGATGGTCAAGGAGGCCGTGCAGCAACTGGGTGGTGAATGCTCGTATCCCGCCATTAAGGCGAAGATTCGGTCAATGTATGGTGAAGGGGTCAACGACAGCTCCGTCACCTGCAGCATCATCTCTGCTTCCGTCAATCACCCATCGCGAATTCACTACAACGAGAACAAGAAGCCACGAATCTCGGATACGGAGCACGACTTCCTTTTTAACACCGGCCGAGGAAAGGTCGTTTGGCACGAGCCGGAGAAGCAAGGGGTTTGGGAAATCGTCAAGGCGGCCGATGGCGGCTTGGACGTGCGCATGGTGGAAGGCTTTGGAGAGGATGCCGGGCCTGAGGCTGAGGGCGTCGATACGAATGCAGACAGCTATGGCGTCTTCGCGCTGGAAGCCCATCTTCGAGATTACCTCGCCAGAAATCTGCCCAAGCTCGAAGGCGTGCCTTCACCACTGCAGCTCTACAAGGCGGAGGACAGGGATGGTGTGGAGTTTCAGACAGACGTCGGTCCAATCGATATCTTGGCGAAGGCAGGCGAGGATTTCTACGTTTTCGAGTTGAAACTCGCGCGAGGACCAGACTCCGCGCTTGGCCAGATTCTTCGATACATGGGTTGGGTCAAGGCACATCTTGCTGGCACCAGCAAGGTCTACGGCGTCATCGTGGCATCTGATATCAGCGAGAAGCTCAAGTACGCTGCAACTCAAGTGCCCCATGTTCGACTGATGGAGTATCAATTGAAAGTTGACCTCCATCCTGTGGGCCTGGTGAAGTGACTGGGGCCACTCTCGCACCACGGCCACGTTATTGACGTTCAGCGCACATGTGCAATGCGTGGAACCATCGCCCGGGCTGTACGTGCGGCTGGGGCGGGTTTGGTCATCTTGGTGGTCGCTCTCACCATGCAGCGTTTGCAGCGGGTCCTCGCACATGGGATAGCTACGTAAATCCCTCGGCTAGGTGCCCCGTGTGCGGTGCAGCCGTGTTTTTCTTCCAGTCAGCGTCTGGCGGCCGCGTGTTTTTTGACCACCTCGGGCCACCTTGGCCGAAGCACCCGTGTACAGACAATGGACGCGCGCTGTTGAGAGTGGATATTCGGAATGGCACTGCCAACCGTACCTCTGCACCTCCCCCATGGGCCGGAGCTGGATGGACACCCCTGTTGGCGGTAAGCGCTACAGACCTGACCCCTGCGCTCATCCGTCTCGAGTCTGAGTTCCAGAGGACGCGTCATGTGATGTACGTACCCAAATACTTCTTGGGTACGCTGTTGAATCCGATATCTGAGTTGAAGTCCTCCCCGGTCCACATCAAGGCGGCGGGGAACGGCGTCTACCGAATCGAACTCTTGGATTCGTTGGGCCGCCCGCTTGAGTTCCTTGCGTATACCTCGATGGCCGACGCGTTGTCCCGTGCTGAAGCCCGCATACCCTTGCGCAAGACGGTCACTCTGGTGGTCAGGAAGCGTTGAACGCTGAGCGAACAGCAGATTTGTCCTGTTGTCTCATCAAGAATGACTATTCTCATTGTTGATGAGACAACCTGAGAGTTCACGCCCGGTCGGGGAGCCAATTGGCGCCAACAACGGCGGCGTGAACAGCGTGAAGCCATGGCTCGTAACCGCTGACGCGGCCCTACCAACGCCCGTCGTTGGCTGCCATCAGCCTTCTTAGCTGGTTGATTCGACTGAGCAGCTTGGCCGGCGGGTCGGCTCTTCGCCCGTTCGTTCGAAGCGGGCGCTCGAAGTGCTCATGCAAGTAGCGAAGTTCACCTGTCCGGCGAATCGGCTCTATGCGACCACCCAGGAGAAGCCACGCCTCATCGGCCCGGGGTCGGTCTGATGTGTGCAGCGGCATGTCTTGTAGCTTGCTCATCATTTGCTCCCCTTGCGTGAAGATGACTTGCCCCGAACCAACGGGGCTGGGCTGTCAATCTCAAGCAGGCTGTCCCAGAGCTTCTGATGTCGACGGTGGCTGGTCGTGCCTGGGACGCGTTCGTCATCGATGTAGCAAGCCGCCCAGTCGAGCACCCGAGGCAGCTCGACGCCATAGGTCCCGGTGCCGCGGGTCTCCAGGAGATGACTGCGAATGTAGAACATTGGGTCATCGCGCACGGCCTCCATGGCACGGAGCGGGCTCGCGGGCATCTCCTCAAGGAGAACCTTCAGACCACGGTCGCTCGCATAGCGGGGAATCTCCAGCAAATCCAGCAGGGCGTCCGAGCTCCGTAGAAACAGAATCATTCGGGCGACGAACGCATCGCGCACCAGGTTGTGCTTCTTCACCGCCAGGCGCAGTGCATGTGCGGTCTCCGGCCTGACCTCGATGTTGACGGAGACGGGACCTGTTCGTTTGAGCTCACCCGCAATGTGCCGCTTCGCACGCAGTGAGAGCCGGCGCTCGCCAAGCTCATGACCCAGGTGAACGAGTTCCTCGCGGAGCATGTGGTCCAGAAACGGCGCACGAGACAAAAACAGTGCGTCGGTCTGCGCCTTGAACTTCTCCCAGAGGCTGGGGGGAAGGCGAAAGCTGATGGCTTGTTTCTTCATGACGGGGCCTTGTGCAATGAGGTGCCGTCACTCTAGCTACAGAGACTTTCCTCTACAAGACGCGTTTTTCAGAGGCTTGACCCCAAAAAACGGGTGACATCAAGCTGATGAAGTACGCCGTCGAAGGCGATGAAGAGGAGCCGTACCTCAGGACATCCTCTCGAGCGCCGCGGTGATTCGTTCCGCCATCCCTGGAGCCGAAATCCCCAGGCTTTCATCTGTGATGAGGACGCGGTTCCGCACCTCTGCTGGCCATCCTTCGTCCGTGTCATCAAGCGCAAGCCAATCCTTGGGCCTCCGGCGTGCAGCATCCTCCAGCACTTGTTGGCCGCGCGGCTTCCATGTAAACACGTCCTCGTTCATCTCGCTGTGGAACGTGGCACCAATCACCCGTTCCTGCAGCCCCCGTGGAAGTCGCTCGACGGCGCGGCTGTACCTAAGCACCCTCACCCAGCTAGTACTCAACACGATGCGAACCGACGGAAAAGGCTCAAGCAGACGCTCAAGCAGCGGAGCATGTTCGAAAAGCACAAAGCCAGGGGGCCCTGCGAAGACGCCACGTCCTGCACGCCACAGGACGTTCTCGTGATGAAGTACCCCGTCATAGTCGAGATACAGAACCCGCTCGCCCCGCCCTCGTCGCGGTCTGGGCAGTGAGGCAGAAGCGAAGGTGGGTCGTGTCCTCATGAGCCACGACTCAATCGATTTCAATGCCTCCGCTGAAGCTCCTTCGAGACCGTTCTCGCAGACTAGAACCTCGAAATCTCCCTCGGGCACCAAACTGGCGTCGGCGACAACCACAAGGTGGTCCACGCGGCGCAGGTCAATCCGCAAGGCTGCAATCAATGCGTCTCGCTGCACCATACCGAAAGTGTTCCCCACGACGCGCTCAGAAAGGGCACCGAGCGCGAGCTGCTCTAGCTCAACACCACTCTTGTCTCGCAACGCCAGGAGAACAACGCGAACGTCTGTATGAGAGCGAAGCGCGCCAGCGAGCCAAGGTAGTCGATGACCACCTTCGACAGCCTCGGTTCGCTCTAGAGCGCGTGGGAGAACTTCAATATCAACGGCGAGGATTCTTGCCATAAGAGTTCCTCGACAGCGTGCCTATGCGGAGCCCGACGTTGCGGAGAGCACTTTGACTACGCTGCCGGTTCGGCCGATGGTCATCACCACCTCCACCACGACGATTGAGCCCACTCGGACTGCATCCCATGCTTCCCCGGCAAGCGATTGTAGGAGCACAAACTGCGACTGTGCGCCGTCCGTTGTCTCGAGCAGCGCGAACTCGTCCTCGGTGCTAACGCCTATGACCACGGTCTCTAGCACACGATGGATTGATGCCTCACTCTCTCCGCTTGCAGACACGTTCCAGCACCTCCCTGGAGTCACACACACCCGCAACGCACTGCACAACGCTAATGCGCGGCATTGGCGTGAGAACACTGTGGTGTACATCTCGACGTTGAGATGCTCGACTGCCCTAAACACGTAAGGAGCAACGGTCTTGTCAAATGAACCGCCAGAACATATCCACGATGCAGGACTTTAGAAGGTGCTCGAGAGGGGCTGTTGGCCATCGACCGAAGCAAGTAGCGGCGCGTCAAAAAAGTTGAGTTGCTGTGCTCGAACTGAGGCAAACTCATGCTCATGACATAGCGCAAATCAACTCTCCACATGAAGCCGTACTCGCACCACAGGTGCGTCCGCGTGCGGCAATTTTTGGAGAGACGCTGTGAGTCATATTCGTTTTCCCCGCGCGTCAGTTGCTGCCGCCGGTGCATCCACCGGCCGCTCGGTCACCACACTGCGCCGCGAGGCACCCAAGAGCTCTGCTCCCCCACTTGTGCTTTGGGCTTCAGCCGCCCTAGTTGTCCGAGACGGTGGGCGGTTGGTGGGGGTTCGTCGGACTCAGTCGCTGGACATCGAGGTGGCCTGGATTGGCCCAGGCAGCACGACCATCGCCTGGCGACCAGCCAGTGAGGTGGTGGACGAGACAGAGGCGAAGCACTGGTTGCAGAGGGCCCGGTTCACCAAGCAATAGGCAGCAGAGGCCTTGGGAGCGGGCGACAAAACAACAAACGCCCACCCCAAGGCTTGTCGCCGTCTCGCTTAAACATGTCGCGCTTTACAGAGCATCCGTGTTTACCGAGTGCGATGTTTAGGAGCCAAGAAGGATGCGGAGGTGCACCACGAACTGGCCCTCATGGTGCCCCTCTGCATGACGCCGGCACAGCGCTTGCCTCACATGCACGAGAACGCCAAACTAAGCGTGAAAACAGCGCTCGGGCTGCGTGCTGTGACGGAGGCAGGAGGCATGAAGATTTCGCGCGAAGAGCTGTACCGACGGGTTTGGGAGTCCCCCGTGGTGAAGCTTGCAAAGGAGTTCGATGTATCTGACGTGGGGCTTGCCAAGGCCTGCCGTGCCAGTTCGATTCCCCTGCCGCCACGCGGCTACTGGATGAAACTGCAACACGGCGAGCAGGTCACGAAGCCCGACCTGCCGCCTAGCAATGTCGCTTTCGTCGTCATCGATGCGCCGAGTAATCGACTACCTGTCCCCCCGAATCGCAAGGTACCCGCTGCTGACCGCGCGAAGATTGCGCTTCAACCTCCATCGCCCGATGTGCGACTCGCGCCCCTTGCTGCGGCGACGAGGAAAAAGCTCCTGAGCATCAAGCAAGCGGATGGGCTCATTGAGCCGCGAGAGAAGGATGCATTTGCCTGTCGGGTCTCAAAGGGGGGGATTGAAGAGGCCTGCCGGTTGCTCGATGCCTTGGAGAAAGCCGCTCCTCAGTACGGGGGCATGTTTGCTCCTGGCAAAGAGGCCGTGGAGTTCCTTCATGACGGCCAGGCGATTACCCTGCGTCTGCTTGAGCAGTACACGACCACGCAAGAGCCCGTGCCAGGAAGGACGTACGCAGCCTGGGAGCGGCCGCCTGTGGAGTATCACTTCACCGGCAAGTTCGCCCTTGAAATCTTGGATTACTTCGAAGGCCGCAAGAGGTGGACAGATGGAAAGCGTCAGCGCTTGTGCGAGGTCTTGGTCGACGTGATGGAAGGGCTGGTCATCGCAGCCCAGGCAGTCAAACAACGAAGACTCGACATGGAGGAACAACGTCGAAGGTGGGACGAGGAGGCCAAGCGCCGCGCGGAGCGTGAGCGCTTGGTGAAAGACCGTAACGACTTTCGTACCAAGCTACTGGCGGAGGCACAGGCCGAGCGCGAGCATCAGGCGCTGCTGGAGTACTTGGCCAGCCTCCATGACTGGTTGGACCAGTTCGTGGGCCCGCTGCCAGAATCAAGTGCGCGGTGGTTGAGCATGGCCCGGCGGTGGGCTCGCGCGCCGACCCCGGTTCGTAAGCGTGTCGCGCGCCTGACCTCCGGTGTCGGCCAGGACTACTACTCCGGCACGTTCGGGAAAATCCTTGAATGAGGCGCCTCTGCATACTGTGAACGCAATGCCCGGAGTGGCCTCAAGCGTAGCTACTCGCTGAACCCAAAGAACCGAGACACTGGTTCGGGAGTACGACTTTCCTTTGAACTCCGGCCTAGGAAAGTCCGTTTGGCACGAGCCGGAGAAACAAGGTGTCTGCGAAACCGGCAGCAACCCACTGCGGCTTGCTCAAGCTTGAAGGTATCTGTATAGTAAAAATCTATACATTACGAAGTTTAGGCAAGTCCTATTTCGCAAGTCACCACCGCCAAGTGCAAATGGCAGCTGCAAAAACCGTCTCGGTGAGTTTTCGTGTCAGCCCGCAGTTCAAGGCGCTGCTGGAGGCGGCCGCGCTTAGCGAGCATCGTAGTCAGACCAACATGCTCGAGTCACTGCTGCTCGAACACTGCAGGAAGAACGGCATACGGTCCGGGCGAGACCAGGACTCGCCAGAGGACCCACTGACTGCCAAAAACAACAACCAAAAGGGAACCTCACGTTGATTGAATCAGCCGGCAGAGTCATTGACCTGCTCAACTACATCGAGCAGGTCGAAAAGCTCAAACGCAAGCCCGCCTTCAGCATCCCCGACGACTTCTTTGTCGCTCATCAGCACGAGCTCAAAGGGCTTCCTGAGCTGCAATTCAATCTCCAGAGCGAGGGCGATGACCTGTGGCTGAAGCTCCCCCGCCTGCAGGAAATCGCTGCGCCTGAACTGCATGAGGAGCTAAAGCCCTGGGTGAACCTCTCGAAGTCGCCTGAGAAGGCGCCTGTGCTCAAGCAGGACGCACAAGTGGCGATGCCTGGCGAGCCGCTGCGCCATGAAGAACTCAAGAATCGCCCAGACATCAAGGCCAAATTCGACTGGTACGTCCAGTTCATGTGGGCGCCCTGGTCAGAGACGGAGCTTCCCCGTCGCAAAGCCATCGCGTTCTACAACAAGCTTTTTGCACTGCAGCAGGCTATCTCCTCAGAAGGCGCCGAAACACCGTTGGAGTTGGTCTGGGGCATCGGACACGCCGTGTGGAAGAAGGACGGATACACCACCGCGGTCAAGCATCCGCTGCTGGTCCAGTCGTGCAGCATCACGCTCAATGAGGCCAGCCTCGACCTTGAAATCCGGCCGAGGGACATTGAGCCTCGCCTCGAGGTGGACTGCTACGCCGAGATGGAGCTCCCTGGGGTCGTTCAGCTCGAGGCCTTCTGGAAGAAGATGGCCGAGAGCAGCGCAAGCCGCCTCACTCCTTTTGACTCCAGTACCTATGAGCCCAGTCTACGTGCTGCCGTGGGCCACCTCGACCCCTCCGGAACCTATGTCGAGGGCAAGGACTGGAACAGCCTGCCGGCACCATCAGACAAACTGCTCGTCTCGGGCAATTGGGTCATCTTCGCCCGCAAACGTTCGGGTGACATCTTGCTCGAAGACATTCGGCGCCTCAAACAAAAGCTCGAGGCGGCTACCGAGGTGCCTTCGGTCATTCAAAACTTCGTGACGGCGGGAGATGACACCGTTCGCAGACGGGCAGAGATTCCCTTTCGCGGGCTTTCTACCAGTCGCGGCTCCTCAGGCGCTCGCGAGTTGTACTTTCCGATGCCGTACAACGATGAGCAAGTCTCCATCATCCAAAAGCTAGAAAGCAACGATGGCGTCGTTGTCCAAGGTCCTCCGGGCACAGGCAAGACCCACACGATTGCCAACGTCATTTGCCATTACCTGGCACAAGGCAAGCGTGTACTGGTGACGGCCAAAGGCGAGTCGGCGCTTGCGGTGGTGCAAGAAAAGCTGCCACAGCGCATAAGTCCTCTGTGCGTTTCTTTGCTTTCCGATGAGCGCGATGGCATGAAACAGTTCGAGCACGCTATCCAGACAATTGCGTCGAGCGTCTCGGGCTTGAATCCCCAACAGTCGGAAAAAGCAATTGCGGCTGCTGAGCAGCTGCTTGACCAACTGCACGCAAAGATTGCGCATGTCGACCAGCAAGTTGAGGAGCACGCCCAGCACCACATGCAGAAGTACACATTCCGAGGCAAGTCCGTGAGCCTGGAGGACATGGCCCGGCAAGTCGTGGAGCAAGCCGAGCTACATCAGTGGTTTGATGACGTGCTGCCCGTGCCTAAGAGTGCATCGCAAGCCTTGTCGTTGACGCTTCCCGTCACCGATGAGGACATCGCGGCCTTGCGTCTGGCTCGCAAAGTGGTGAGTGAGGACCTGGTCTACGTGGGCACCACGGTGCCGCGGGCCGATGAGTTTCCGCACTGGGTCGACATGCTTGCGCTGCACCGAGACTTGGTTCGCGCCAAGACCATCGAGGCGCGGGTCCAGTCGGGCTCTGTCCTCGCATTGGCCGATGCCACACTCGAGACGTTCGAGCGGGCTACACAGCTTGCTGAGTTTCTACAGCGCCGAGGTGAAACGCTAGGTCGTGTGAAGGCAGCACAGATTGGGTGGGCAGTGCCACTTCGCATGCGCCTGGCAGGCATGGCCGCAGATGACGCATTGCTACTGGCGTTGCGCCAAAGCTGCGAGAAGCTGCAGCAGCTGGAAAAAGAGCGCGCGACGCTGGTCCCCAAGGCAGTTCAGTTGCCCGCTCAGGCCGAGCTGGACGAAGACTTTCTGGAGGCACTGGGTCGGCTGCTTGCGAGGAAAAGCGCCTTTGCACTCCCTTTTGGGAAATCCGGTGCGAGGAAGCTGATTGAAGAGGTGAGCGTTGCTGGGGACAAGCCCCGGGGTGTCGAAGACTGGGGTCACGTCAATCATTGGGTGCAGTGGCGACAACAGGCGCGAAAAGCGCTCGCTCAGTGGTCCTCGCTCTCAGGCGAATTCGGATTCGACGTGCCTACTGCCAGCCCAGAGCAGGCCGTACGTTCACTTGGCTTGGCCATTGCGCTCATTCGCGACATTGACCAGCTGCAGTTCGAGTTCGACGCCCAACTACCCTCCAAACTCGTCCCAATCTTTGGCGCCTTGGCGGGCTCTCGCCTCAAACTCGAGGGGGAAGCATTTGTGGGTGTGGTGCAGGAGAGCCTGCAGTCTCACCTGGACAAGGGTCGCTTGGGCTATGCGCTCAGGCGGTTGCAGGAAATTGCCAAGAAGCTCGAGAGTCATACCGGAAGCATCGTCGGCGAAATCCGAGACTTCTTGCTCGGTGCGCAGGCTCCAATGGGCAGGGTGGACGCCGATGAGGCGGTGATGCAGTCCACGTGGCTTGCTCTCATGGCCGAGCTCGAGCGGCTGCAGCAGTTGTGGCCACACATCAGCACCATTGAGCAAGTGACTCAGTTGCTGCATCGTGCAGGCGCCGAAAAATGGGCCCAGCGAGCAAGGACCCTCAAGGTCGAGGGCGAAACCGACGCCGTTGTTCCGCATGGCTGGCGAGAGGCCTGGGACTGGCGCCTGGCCGCAGGCTTTTTGGACCAGCTTGATGGACACCAGCGCATGCGGGAGCTCTTCGAACAGCGCCGCCAGCTCACCGAGACCCTGTCCAAAACGTATCAGGACCTCGTCGCCGAAAAGACTTGGCTTGAGGTCTACAACAATTCGCCCGACAGCGTCCGCCAGGCCTTGCAGGCCTACCTCAATGCGGTGCAGTCCATGGGCTCTGGCACAGGTGTCCGTGCAGTGCGTTACCGCAAGAACGCCCGCGAAGCCATGGTGCGCGCATACAAGGCAGTCCCGTGCTGGGTGCTTCCGCAGTGGCGAGTGTCTGAGACCATACCGGCAGAAGTCGGCCTCTTCGACCTCGTTATCGTTGATGAGGCCTCGCAGTCCGATATTTGGGCGCTGCCCTGCCTGCTCAGGGGCAAAAAGCTCCTTGTCGTGGGTGACCACAAGCAGGTTTCCCCCTCGGCCGTGGGCACAGCCGAGGAGCGTGTTCGTGAACTCGTCAACCGCTTCTTGAGTCAGCAGCCGCACGGTTCCGAGATGACCCCAGACAAGTCCATCTACGACTTGGCCCGTGTGGTTTTTGCCGGCAACTCGGTCATGCTTAAGGAGCACTTCCGCTCAGTGCCAGCCATCATCGAATTCTCCAACCGTGAGTTCTATGAAGGCGACATCCGCCCATTGCGCGTGCCCAAGGCCAACGAACGGCTGGACCCGCCCCTCGTGGACGTATTTGTCAAGGGAGGCGCTCGCCATAAGGAGGTCAACAAGGCCGAGGCGTTGGCCATCGTCAAGGAAATTCAGACCATCCTTGCCGACTCGCGCTTTGACGGGCGCTCCATCGGCGTGGTTACTCTCATGGGGCAGGAACAGGCCGCGCATATCCACAAGCTCATATCAGACCGCATCTCCCCTTCCGATGTGGTGGCGCGAAAAATCAGCGTGGGACCTCCTCCTGTCTTTCAGGGGCGCGAGCGCGACATCATGATGGTGTCCATGGTGATTGGGCCTGGCGAACGGGGCGCTGCCAACCGGGCTGACATGCACCAGCGCTTCAACGTGGCGCTATCACGGGCGAGAGACCGGATGTACCTCTTTCGCTCGGTCTCCGACCACGAGGCCAAGGAGGACTCGCTCACGGGACGGGTCATCATGCACTTCAAGCAGCCCTTCCGGCATGACGCCAAGAAGGTCGAGGCACTGCGGGACAAGTGCCAGTCGGGCTTTGAGCTCGAGGTGTTTGACGAGTTGGTAAGGCGCGGCTTTCGGGTATTGCCGCAGGTACCAGCCGGGGGCTACTTCATCGATTTCGTCGTGGAAGGTAAGGAGGGTAGGCGCCTGGCCATCGAATGCGATGGCGACCGCTTCCACGGCCCAGGTCAGTGGTCAGATGACATGGCGCGCCAGCGCGTGCTCGAGCGAGCAGGTTGGACCTTCTGGCGCTGCTTTGCTTCGAGCTTTGTGCGCCGGCGCCAAGAGGTGTTGGCTGACTTGTTGCGCACGCTCTCGAGCTTGGGCATCGAGCCCGTGGGGGCCGAGTCCGTGGACAACACCCCTTGGGTGGAATACCGAGAGGTTGACCCCTTCGAGGTCGAAACGCCTGAGGAGGTAAACGGATGACAGGCGCTCGCCCCTACATGCAACTGCGCATCACCGAGCTTGAGGAGCTATTTCAGAAGAAGGGAAAGGACCCCGGCACGCTCAATCGCTTGAAGCAAGAGCTCAAGCACCGGCAGGTTCCCCGCGCGCAGGCACTTCTGGCGCGAATTGAAAAGGCGCAGTCGCAGGGAGATTTGCTGGCTGAGGCAGACGCAGACCCCCAGCGAATTCCTCAGGAAACGTCAAATAGCGGGACAGGAAATGACACCCTTCGTCCGGTCGGGCCCGGCGCTCGCGACAAGACAGATGCAGGGGGCTTGATGGGTGGGACGCCCTCAAATGGGCAGCAGTCCCCAGCAAAGTGGACAGCTACAACGCCTGCTCAGTCGGGTGACTCTCTGCGGCCCACTTGGCCAACTGTGCCGCCTCGAGCAACCTCCGGGAAAGACGTGTCTCCGGTGTCGGCTCCACCTGTAGCTGCAGGGCCTGTTGGTCTCGCTAAGCCAGCACCCCCTCCTCCCCCCAAGTCCACGGCAACCGCCCAGCCAAAGCCCTTGCCGCAGATTTCCCTCGAGGACGCTTGCCGCATTCTTAAGGTCGGAGTGGGCGATGCATGGGAGAAGGTTGAAGCGGCGCGCCAGAAAGTGGTGCTCCGTTCCAGCCCCTGGTCGACCCTGAAATTGCCCTCTACCGAGGTCCACGTGTTGTTGGACGACGCGCATCGAGCCAATGAAGCAGCCATTGTCATCGCAGCGCGCCGCAGCGGGCGGAACTAGGAACAAGTTCGATACCCAGACGCGCCTTTCCGCGTTCTAGGCCTGCTTCATCCCCAACCTTAGGGATGACTTAAACCACTCGTTACACATCTCATCCCGGTAGCCATTTCGGCCAATGAGTGTCACTCTCAACTCACCGGAGAAAGTTCATGACGACGTTGCGAATCGCTACATACAACATTGAGTGGATGAACAACCTGTTCGTTCCAGGAAAGCCCGAGCTTCGCACGAAGCAAGGGTCAGCGATGGGGCGAAATCCCTTGGACGCGCGCGTCGTCGCAGAGCGAATTGCCGGTGTGATTAAGGACCTAAACGCACACATCATTGGAGTTCAAGAAGGCCCTAGCAAGTTGGAGCAGCTCCAGTACTTCGTTGATGAATTCCTCGATGGTGAATACGCAGTCTCTGGTGTACCGTCGGGCGCCCAAAGCATCTATGCGATGGTTCGCAAGGATTGCCCTGTAAAGGCGGTGCCTTATGCAAAGGGCGATGCCTACTATCGGAGGTTACTTAAGCCTGTCGTGTTTCAACCCTGGGGGCAGGTCAACAAGGGCGTCTCTTACAAGATGGCTCGGGCACCTGCGCTCCTTCGGCTTAGTCCACCAAACGGGAAAGACCCGGTTCACTTCGTCGTTGCACACACAAAAAGTCAGTTCGTAAAGGGCTTCAGCCGAAAACTGCTGGAAGCTAGACAACCGGCGGCCATGCGCGACGCGGTTCTCGCTAGGCAAAAGCTCAGTGCAGACATTGCTGCATTGCGCAGGCATGTGACCAACGTCATTCTGGAGCGGAAGAATGCCAGCGGAGTGATTCTGGTTGGAGACCTGAACGACGGTTTCTCCAGAAGTATCTTCGAGACCGAGTTCTTGATGCAAAGCCTTGTGGATGAGCTTCGTGGAAGCTTCCGGCGCCAAAGTGCCTTGCTCGACCATGTGATGGATGAGGCAATGCTGAGAAGCAAAGAGGCGTTCACAGTTGAGTTTCGTAGCCCTGAGAAGAAGGGCATCACTCGTGAACTCATAGACCACATACTCATAACCCCTGCGATGTGCGAGAAGGGATTCTGGCTGCGGCTGAAGAAGAACTCGGCGCAAATCGAGCACGACATCTCAAAGAGCCACACATCCGGTACCGGCGCAAAGGCCGACGACCGGCCGAGCGACCACATTCCCGTGACAGCCGAGTTCACGCTCGCTTAGACCAGCATGCGGGCATTCGGATAAGAACGCCCATGAGCAACCTCCCAATTGGCATGACGGCATCGAAGAGGCAGCTAATGGGAAGGACGCACACTGACCTGGTTACGTTGCCGTAGAGATGAATCTAGCAGTCGAGGAACTCGAAGGAAAAATCTGAGGAGTCGATGCGCCTCGCGTGCTCGTTGGCAAACCGCCGGGCGTACTCATACTGATGCGCTCTGAGAGCTCGTCTTTCGGCGAACCACTTCAACGCTGATGGGGTGCTCTTCATTCGCTGCTGCGACTTGAACGGCGGCCACTATTGGTACTAGGAGAGGTAATGAAGACACCCAGACTAAGCAGACGCTCTGCTTCAGACCCTCCTCCCGATGAAGAGGCTGCCTTTCCGGTGCTTATGGTCACGCCCATACAGGGGTCTCGAGCGGTCGCCTATGTCCGCATGTCCAGTGACCGGCAGGAACTGTCCATTGGCATGCAGCTAGATGCGGTGCGTTCATACGCCGACGCTCACAACCTCGTGTTGGTCAACACCTATGAAGATGCTGCCAAGAGCGGTCTACGAATCGCCAACCGCGAGGGTATGAAAACCCTGATTCTTGACGTCATGGCCGTCCCTCGGCCTTTTGACGTGGTGCTGGTTTACGACGTGAGCCGCTGGGGTCGATTCCAAGACATCGATGCAGCTGCCTACTACGAGTACACCTGTCGGATGCACGGGGCACGGGTTGTCTATGTGAAGGAGACCTTCGGAGCCGAACTGGACCCAATGACAGCCCTGCTCAAGACGATGAAGCGAGCGATGGCCGCCGAATACGCCCGCGAGTTGGGCGTGAAGTGCCGTGATGGACAGGACCGCGCCATACAGCTCGGTTTTCAGATGGGACCACTTCCGCCCATTGGATTCTCAAGGGAGGCAGTGGACAGGACCGGAAAGCGACGCTTCCTTGGGAGACACCAGCTCAAGGGCTCGCAGACGGAGCGAATCGCTTGGGTACACGGACCTCAATGGGAGGTCGACTTGGTGCGGCGAGTCTTTCAAGCGTACGCCGATGTGGGTGGCTCGATTAAGGGCCTTGCTCGCATGTTGCAACGTGAAGAGACCCTCACCGCCGAAGGTCGCCACTTCACGGAGACCTCAATTGGCTCGATGCTGCGCAACGAGGCATACATCGGAAACTTTGTCTGGGGAAAATCTGTGCCAGGTGGGCGGAGACCGGAGAGCCGCGCCGACGGCGTTATCGAACCCATCGTGTCAAAGGCTCTTTGGGGTGAGGTACAGGCAAAGCTCCATCGACGTAGGTATAGGAGGCGAACTCGGGCGCAGTTGATTCAGGCTCTGCGGGAGCAACTGGCGGTCAATCCAACACTCAGCCAGGTCGACCTCGAGGCTGTCGGAATTGCGGCAAAGAAGACCTACGCCACCGAGTTTGGTTCACTTCAGGCGGCACTCGCCATTGCCGGTCGCGACCTGACCCTGGTTCGAACCCATCACCAGATGCGCATCAAGGCGGGGCGAGCCGTCGGTGACCAAATACAGCACGATGTCCTCGAACTGTTGCGCAGCAATGAGGAAGAATGCTGGCCACATCCGCGCAGCCGGGTCTTGTTGCTCTCAGGTGGCAGGCGAGTCCGGCTCCAGCTGAGCTGGCCGCATTGGTCGCCTGACGGAAAGCGATGGCACGTTCTCAAGAAAACACACCCACGTGCAGAGTTGGTGCTGTTCGCACAAATGGACGATGGCCCCTGCGCCCGCTCCTTCAGCCTGATGAACATGGAGGACTTCCGACGCCTTCCACCTTGGATGCCTGAGATGCCCCAACCAGTGTTTGATGTGGTCCGTACGGGCGGCGAGCTTGTTGCCAAGCTCAAGGTGTTACTTGTCCGTCGCAAGCTAGAAGTGTGAAGCCGGAGGCTCATTCTTTTGCTCATCAACGATGGCCAGTGCGACCTGGAGCGATATGGTTTCTGCAGCCTTCTGCCAGGACCAATCGGGCGGCATTCCCGATACATCCACCTCTTCAAGCGAAAGCCGCACGCGCTCTTCAAGGAGTTCGCGCATGGCGGTCACCCGGGCTCGGTCTAAGGAAAGACCTTTAGCGATGCGATGGGCCATAACAACATCGAGAGCCAGTCGCATCGACGCACGCAGCTCAGCAGGATTGAGGCGACTCAGGTCCATGAGGTCGATTGCCGTGCAGCGTGTTTCCCGGGTCAGTCCTTCAACCAACCCAGCCAAGCCTGCGTGGCCATGACCATAGCCAGCGTGTCGAGCTCACAGTATCGAAGCAGCGCTCGCTCTATCCCCTGCCTTTGGGCTGGTGGCAGTTCTTCGAACTGAAGTCGCGCGTACGCGGCCATGGCGGCTCCACCCTCTCGCAGTTCATCGGGTGCGCTTTCGTCGAAGGCCTCCAGCTCCTCCTGCGCCACGTCGTCGAAGACAGGTGGGAGAAGCTTGTATGGGTCCAGCACCTGTCCGTCCTCCTCCCTCCACCAGGCAATCCTCTCCATGAAGTTGAGACTCATGCCTGCCCCGCCGTAGCTCGGAGTTCCGTACTTCGCTCGCAGGCACTGTGAGCTCCGCATCAATGCGGGGAGGACCTTCTTCAGGGAGTTGCTCCCCCTGGTTGAAGGGTGGAAGTAGAACCGCTCAGCCACCTGACACAGGTCCACCATATTCCGAGGGCCTTTGACTTTTTCGCCATCTGAGCGCTTGCGCTCCGTGATGGTCTCGATGAACGCGACAAGGGCATCTGCATCGGGTGGCGGCGAGGCAGACTCAATGAGCTGATGTCGAATCTGATTGAGCACAGAGTTTTCATGGGTGGCCCAGCGAAAGACTGTCCCGTCGTCTTGTTCGAGAGCCGACTTCAATGCCCGTACGAATTCGTAGTTCGGGTCCACCCCAGGCACGGCGTTAAGCCACTGGCTCCTGTGTACCACTGAACCGTCAGCGCTCATCACATGGTGAGAGAACTGAAAAGCGGTGGTCTCGTAGGGTCGACGACCGCGCACAAAGGGAATGGCGACAGCGCTGGTCTCAAAGTCGATGAAGTGAAACGGGTACCTCCAAGACCGCCGCGCCAGGTCAAATCCATCCCGGTCGAAGAAGAAATCGCTGCCTCCTCGCCAGTCAGGCTTACACACGTACCACTGGCGATGCTTACGCGTCATCCCCTTCTCGTCTGGCGGCTCTCCATCGAACCCGAGGTCTTCTTCGGTGACCTGAGAAAGTTTCAGGATTCCCTGCGCCATCAACTTGGCCTTGCCGGTATATGCCCAGATGTCCAGCACGCTACCAGCCTGAAAATCTGCCTCGGTCCAACCGAAGGTCTGGGCCCAACACTCATGGAAGCCACTTCGTGGCTCCTCGGGGCTTGGCCAGGACGCAGCCTTGAATTGGCAGTCTGAACACGACGGTGTGGGGATGGGCGCAAGTGGCTCATCCTCGAGGTACGCCTTCGAAAAGGCGGCCACTGCCTCGGGAAAGGGGAGGGACTCGCCTGGAGCGACGGGAAGCGTACCCGCAAGAATCTCGTCGACCTGAGAGTCAACGGCGACCTTTCGCAGGAGGGGAGTCCCGATTGCACTGAGGTCCGTACCAGGCGATACAGCAATACGCAGGCGCCCAGCGTCGCGAACTGCCCTGAATCGCTGATTGAGGCCGTCGACCGTGGCTGCCTGGTCTTTGTCAGCCAGCATCAAGAAGGCGCTCACATTCGCTGTCGGGAGCGCTTGCTGAGCAACAAATCGCTGGAACGCCACGTCGCGCAGGTACGGTAGAAAGGCGCTCTTCAGCTGGCCGTTTCTGCCTCGAAAATCACCGTCCTCTGCAGCGCTGTATGACTTGGCTTTGACTTCGATGAGCTCTACGTCGTCTCCGTCCTTGACCAGAATGTCAACGCGCACAAAGAGTTGACCGACGGCAAGCGCCGCCTCGAAGATGGTGACCGAGTTCTGCCTGAGCAACTCCGCTGTCCTTGCCAGCGCTGTCTCGTGCTCAAGCTCATCAACGCGAACCCCACCCGGGTGCATCAGGCAGGCGAGCTCTCCAACCTGGTACCCACCTTCTGCCAGTGCCGCCAGGAAACTGTCCTCAGATGACCGGTCCAAGAAAGCGGACTTGCCCGTGTAGAAAAGCTTTCGCGGGCATTCCGCAGCCAGCTTGAAGCGGCTCTTGGTGAGAAATCTGGACTTTGTTGCCATGCCAATCTGCCAAGTGGGGGTACGGGTGGTCGCAGGTCAGCAACCCGTGTGCTTGCTAGCTCCGAACAATGCCACAGGAAGCAGCGAACGGGGAGCCTCGCAATTCCCCTTGCGACGTGTTCTGTCGCATCTCCAGCGAAAGTCTGAGACTCATCAAAGGAGCTACGACGATGGCAAACACTGACTCGACCTTGCCGCTTTTCATCCTGTCCGGCGCGCAGAGCGGTGCTGACCGGGCAGGTCTGGACTGGGCAATCTCCCGAGGTCTACCCCATGGAGGTTGGTGCCCCAAGGGACGTCGCAGCGAAGACGGTCCGATTCCGGCCTTGTATACGCTCGAGGAAACCCCCTCCTCTGGCTACCAACAGCGTACGGAATGGAATGTCAGGGACAGCGACGCGACCATCATCTTCACCCTGAGCGATGTGCTGGACGGTGGCTCAAAACTTACCGCTCAGATTGCCCAGCGCCTGGGCAAACCGTGGATACAGTTCAGGCCCGGTGTCCATGAGCGCTACCTGGCGCAGTTCGTCAACAGACACGGGGCGCGCCGACTCAACATCGCAGGCAAGCGAGAGTCTGCAGCGACAGGCATTTATGCCTTCACCTTTGAATCCCTGGAGAAGGCATTCCCGCAGCCGTGAGTGCGGCATACTTTCAAGGCAATGCCGGCCAAGCCCAAGAACGACACCCTTGCTCGACTGCTGGAGTTGCTTCAGGCCATTCCGCATCGTCGTTACGCCTCGCCTGAGGAGCTCACCCAAGCGTTGAACTCGCGGGGCTATCCGGTGACGGTGCGCACAGTGCAGCGGGACCTGCAGATGCTGCGTGAGCATCTCCCCCTGGAGGTCCGAGACGACAGCAAGCCCCACGGTTGGGGGTGGAAGCACACGCCTCCAGACGGCGTCGCTGGAATGGGAACGGCCGAGGCATTGATGGTCGCTCTCGTGGAGCGGCATCTCCATGCAGCACTGCCCGCCAGCATGCTGGAGACGTTCAAGCCGACGTTTGAACGAGCACGCCGCCGGCTGGAGCGGCTTGGCGCGAGAGCTGGTGCAGCGACTTGGGTGGACAAAGTGGAGGTCACGCAGCCAGCGCTGGTGGGGAAACCACCAAGCACTGAGCGGGCGGTGCGGGAGGCTATCGCTGAGGCGCTTCTACTGGAGCGCCAAATCGATTGTCGCTACGCGGCTGCTGGCGATAGGGGCGTCAAGACCTACCGACTGCACCCGCTCGGCTTGGTGCTTAGAGCAGGTGCCATGTACCTTCTGGCCACACGAGGGCCCGGCACTGCGTCCGCCTTCTTCGCCTTGCAGCGATTTCGCAGCGCAGAAGTCCTTCTGGAGCCAGCCTCCCACACGCCAGGCATCGGGTTGAGGTCGGAACTCCAGCGCACAGGTGGGCAGTTTGGTGTTCCGGCTGCAGGCACAGCGAAAATCTCAGTGCACCTCTCATGCGACAGCACGCTCGCAGGCTACCTGCAGGAGTCCCCTTTGGGGGAGGACCAGCGTCTCGCCATGAGGTCCGATGGCTGGTTCGATGTCCATGTGACCCTTGCTGAGTCCTGGGAGCTCAGGTGGTGGCTCATCTCGCGCAGTCCATCTGTCGAGGTGATTTCTCCGAAGGCGCTGCGCCGTGAGGTTGCTGAGGCTTTGCGCAAGGGATTGAGTCGCTACGACGACTGACCAACTGAATCGTCTTGAACGATGGTTCAGCCGAAATGATGCGACACATCCTGTCGCACCGCTTGGAAGAATCGATGCATCGAAACCACCCCCCGATGCATCATGCCCAAGACTCGGAATCCGTCAGTGTGCGACCTGAACGAGCACTATGCGCCACTCCTGCGGCTCTGGATTCTGCAGCTGATGGTCAAGTGCAATGGGTCTGACAGCTTTCTCCGTGATACGAGGTTCTCAGAGGCCTCTGTTGCCGAGTTTCTTGGATTCCAGACCTCAGACCTTGAAGACTACAGCCCCGCTTGGGCGCTTCGCGCACTGACCGAGAAACTGGAGGCCATCGAAGCTGAGGCGCCGAAGCTCCCGGAGTCGCCAGTCCTTGCCCGAAACCTCTCACGGCTCGCCGAGCGAATCGGGCTTTCCCAAGTTGAAGTGGACATCCTCCACTTCGCCGTCCTTCAACGGGTGCATCCCGTCTTCGACGCTGCACTGGAGTTGGTTGGGGACCTTGTGCGTGCCTCACTCGTCCGTTTGCTCAGCATCTGCCTGGGGTATCCTGAGCCGACGGTGCAGGATGCCCTCAGAGACAACGGGCGCCTCTCTCGCTCAGCGATACTGAGTGTGGACGAACGCAATCGGTACGCCTTTGGGAGCAAGGTCGACCTTCTGAGCGGTCTGGCCGAAGCGTTGACCCTTGAGCAAACCGACCTGCTGGACCTCTTCGCCTCCAGCTTCTGCCCGGCTTCCAGCGGGCAGCTGACACTGGCCGACTTTGCCCACCTGTCAAAGGACATTGCTGTGCTCAGGCCGTATCTTGAGCTGGCAACCCGCTCCGAAGGCCGAGGAGTCAACGTGCTGATTCATGGCGTGCCAGGCACAGGGAAGACTGAGTTCGTCAAGGCCCTGGCTGATGCCATCAACGTGCAACTCATGACTGTTCCCACGGAAACCCCGAGCGGTCAGCCTCGCGCAGGTAAGGAGCGATTCGAATCTCTTCGGTTCGCGCAGAGTCTCTTGGGCAGCTCTGGCCGCAGTCTTCTGCTTTTTGACGAAGTTGAGGACGTCTTCTATTCGACGCGGGGTGAAGGGCGGTTTGGCGGTAACGCGAGCGGCATCAAGGGCTGGGTAAATGGGCTCTTGGAAAGCAATGCGGTACCTGTGGTGTGGGTGACCAACTGCCTGGACCACATTGACCCTGCGTATCTCAGGCGCTTCGACTACGTGCTGAAGATGGAGCCACCGCCCTCCTCGGTGCGTCGCAAGATACTCGACCAGGCCCTTGGTGCGCTTGAGGCGAGCGAGGGGTGGCGCAAGGCTGCTTCCGCCCTCGACGGGATGACTGCCGCAACCCTGCGTCGAGCAGTCAAGGTCGCCGCAGCCGCCGCCGATGCCGACCCTGCCCTGGATTCAGAGGCGGCCGTGTCCCAGGTTCTGGCTGGCACTCTGGATGCCTTGGGAAACCCACCGCTTCAGGTGAAGTCAGCAGACCCCGCACTTCCCTACCGACTGGAATGGCTGAACGCTGATTCGAATCTGGAGCACTTGGCCGCAGGCCTGACTCGCCAGCGCTCGGGCAGGGTGTGCCTTTGGGGACCGCCGGGGACTGGCAAGTCAGAGTTCGCCAGGCACGTCGCCCACCTCCTTGAGCGGCCTTGCATGGTCAAACGCGCGTCCGACATCCTGTCCCCCTACGTCGGTGTCGCGGAGCGCAACATCGCTCGGATGTTCCGGCATGCTGCCTCGGAGGGAGCAGTTCTTATTCTTGACGAAGCCGATAGCTTTCTTCGAGAACGCAGCGGTGCCAAGCAGAGTTGGGAGGTCACCCAGGTCAACGAGATGCTGACAGCCATGGAGTCCTTCGACGGTGTGTTCGTGGCATCGACAAACTTGATGGATGACATCGACCAAGCTGCCCTTCGGCGCTTCGATGTTTGTGTGCGCCTGGACTTCTTGAAGCCCCATCAAGTGCGCGAACTGTTTGCTGACCTTGCAAGACTCTTGAGTGTCAACTGCGCTGATGATGACCTCCGCAAAGCACAGAAGATTGCCCACCTCACACCGGGCGACTTTGCTGCTGTGCGACGCGGCGCGTTGCTGAACCCGCTTCACTCTTCGGGCGAACTGGTTACGCGCCTTGATGCCTTGGCCCACGCCAAGCGTGTAGCAAAGACACGTCCTATTGGCTTCCTGACCTGACGGAAGCACTCGTTGCCCAGCAATCCCAAAACGGCTTGGACGACTGAACGCCATGCCATACTGAGTTTCAATCAACCTAACATCAAGCCATGCCAAGCATTCATTTTGTTGAGCGCAAGAACAATGTTCGCAAGATTCCTGATGCTCCTGGCGAGTGGGAGTCTGGTTACTGGGTCGTCAGCCAATCAACTGCTGACGCATTAGTCGGCGGTGACCTGTACTTGCACGAGAGGCAGGACGCTGCTTCACATTTTGGTGGTGTCGTCCTGACCTGGCGTCTGGTTGACGATTCTTCAACGCCTGAAATCAATGGCCGCGTGGTGTTCAGGTTTCGAGCCACGCCAGAGCATCGAGGGGTTCGCATTGGGCCAGACGGCTGGGGGAACGAGAAGAACATTCGCCTGTAGCTCCCGAGCCATTCCCTACGGCTGGAGGAGCCCTCGCGAAAAAGTCTTAAGAACGAGCTCCGTCAACCGAAAGAGAAGGCTGTGTCGCCTGTGACCCGCCCAACGTCAGAGCTACAGGTGGTATCGACGGTCATGTTGGCAGGCTTCCGTGTCTCTGCTTCGATAGTAATCGGCACTGGATTTCAATGAATGTGGGTGACCTTGGATGGCTTCCCGCCTTCTCGAATTCTCTGAGGCATGCTGTTCAAGTTTTCTGGAGTTGCAACCATGAGTAATCCTGAGACTTTGCAAGCGAAGACGGCTGTTGCAGCTAAGGTCAACGAAGATATCATCGCCCTTTGGGAAGGCGAGAAATCCGCGCCGGAACTCTGGCCCATGCTTTACGAGGACTTTTTTACAGATGGTCTACTCACCATTGGTCTAAATCCATCCTTCTCGAATAAAGGGTGGCGCCATCTGGAGGGCGAGCCGGACCTCGAAAACGTGCTCCGGAATCCTTCAACGTTCTTCAAGTGGGACCCGAACAATCGGGACAAATTCAATCGAGATGAAGCGCTAAGTGCAGAGCAGAGCGCGAGGATTCGCCATCCCTTTTATGAGGCGATGCGTACTCTCCGGCAGAAGACATCTGATGCCAGCCACGCGCAAAGTTGGAATCACATCGACCTATTCTTCGTGCGGGTGACTGACCACAAAGAACTGAGGGGGTCCCTGTTTAACAAGCTGAGCCCCGAGGAAATTGAACTGACAGAGTTCGGCTTTGCGCAGTTCGAGCAGTTTCAGAAGTTGCTTGAGGCCGCGAAACCGCGCGTTGTCGTCATCTACAACGCGCTAGCGAGCCGCATCTATTCGAAACATCGGGGAAACTGCAAGTACGACCCCAACTGCGGTTGCTACTTTGACAAAATCGGCAGCAGGACGGTCCCCGTGTTTTTCACGGGTTTTCCTACTTTCATGGACCGATTCACCAAGGAACGGCTGAATTGGCACGTCCTGTACGTTCTTCAGAACCCGCAGCTGCATCCAAAACCGACTGCTTAGGCATCTTCCTCACCGCGTCAACTAGTTCATCTCGGCGGTGATGAGCTGGAGGACTAGATTATTTGGTTAAAGCAGCAATCCACCGCCAGCGCGCGAGCGCAGGTAACTGACCATGGTCTGGCTATCGACGACAGGTATCGCGATATCCTCGCCGGTCGAGACGCATCTGGACTTTCGCGACGTTACACACTGCCAAGGCAAGTCACTCTTCAAGCCAATCCATAGTTCAGGTGGATGAAGGTTGTCATCTTTGCAGTCTTTGGTTAAGGGATGAGGTCCTTCGGCGGTCTCGTCTCCGCGCGCATCGGTTGCCCCGTCTTTGGCGACAGCAAGCGGAATACGCGGGTGTCCTCCTTCTTGGCGTTGCAGTTGTCAAGTTGCCGGTTCATCTCCAGCACATCGACTTCATAGTTCAGCTCATTGGCCCAGGCCTGCCCGATGCTCATGGCCCGCATGTATGCGGTGGCATCGCCTTGATGGCTCAAGGCCTTGAGGGACAGCAAGTAGTCTTCGCGGAAGACAGTCGGGATGATGATTCGGCACTGGGCTTGCTGCGATAGAAATGCATTCATTAGAAGTCGAGAGGTTCTACCGTTGCCGTCAGTGAACGGATGAGTCTCGCTCACCACGAACATTGCGAACAGCGCTCGCTGCATCGGCTGATTGAGCAACGGCATCATTGACCATGCCTTCCGTAGCGTTTCAGGCACGAGCTCCGGTAGTACAAACAGGGTGCTTCCCGCTTGGTTAGCGTCGACCTTCCATTCGCCTGGAGACCTGTCCTTGCGGGCCTGCATGACCAGGGCGTTGGCTCGTTTTATCCACGCAAGGAAGTCTTCGGCTGTGCTCGGAGTTTCGCTATAGAACGGGTTCCTCAGGGCCGCATCGAAGGTACCCTTGATGTCGTGAGAGTCTTCCGAGCGATTTGGAATGATGCGACCATGAAAGACGATGTCCTCTGCTTCTTCCACTGTAAAAGTGGTCCCTTCGATGTAGTTTGAGAAGTACGATTCGACGAAGGCAAACATTTCACGTGGAGAGCCCTTCCTGGCCGGCTCAGGAACGTCTGCAAAGTCTTGGTTTCGAAGTTGCGCGGCAATCTTTTCAAAGAGCTCGACACGTTGAGGGTCGTACGGCAGCCCATGTGCGCGAGCGAGTGCCACGCGGTTTCCGAGGACCTTGGCTGGGTGTGTGCCCAGCAAGGCGCCGATAAGACTGTCGAGTGTCTTGAACTCAGCCTCTAGGCCAAGGCGTTCAGCTACTTCGCGAGCGTCGTCCCGCAAAGCGTTGGCCGCGCGAGCACCACGGAGCGTGATGAGCTTCTCCAGGCGTTCCTCGATTTCTGTGCGGGCTAACTGCCTTTGCGCCATCCGCTTGTCGGCTGTGAGATTTTCGAGGTATGCGCGCGGCTGGCTGGAGACGTAGAACCCGTGGTAGGGCACATCGGCAGCTCCGGGACGCTCGGTGTTGACCAAAGGTCCGAGTGACGGCTTGACCAGTCCTTTGAACGTCAAACCAGGCAGCTCAAGGTCGCGACGCCCTTCTGCCCGGCTGATGTAGACGACCCCATCCTTGGGCTTCGTGTCGAATGCGCTGCGATGCGACAGGACGCAGCCGGGGGCTAAGTAGTCCAGGATGCTGGACCAGTTCCGCCTAACGACGTCCGCCTCCTCGGCGTTCAGGTTGGAGGTGTAGACCCCTCTGTACAGTGGCCTGAGCAACCCCTGTTGGCGCATGCGGGAGATGCGCTGTGCAGCGGCGTTGTCGCTCGGAGGCGTGAAGACAACCTCGGGGAGGACGTCAGCGAATGCACGCAGCCGGGCACGAATGAGTGGTTCCATGTCATTATTGAAGCATAAGTAGCCGCTACGCGTCATTAAATGAACGCGTTTGGCTCCCGGCGGGATGGGCGAACCCTCCGGCCCACCCGTCCTGCGTTCGTTCAATGACAAGAACCGCCACTTGCGCACGCTTGATGACAGAGCCCGCTCTCGGAAGGGCGGCTTGTGCGCAGTGCGTGACATTGGGGTAGGGGGGCGTGCCGAACCTCTATCCAACCAATCTTTAAGGACCAAAGAGGAATACTGCGGCCCAACCCCAAGAAGCACAGGGGGCGGGGGGGCGGCCACACCTGAAATGGGGTTCCCCCCAACCGCCAACGCAACTGAAAAAGGTGCGAGACCGTCGCACCTGAGAACAGGCCTACAGCATCTGGTCAGCAGACTTGCTCAGGCCGTGCCACCTGCTTGTCTCGTATGCGGACTTCATCCCGTGCAATCCAGAATGGACGGGCTGCTGCCCAGAAATTCGCGTTGAGGGGTCGCCGGTGCCACAGCGCGGTTCACGCCTGTCCATGGACCCCCCGATAGGTCATCGGCAGCGCGACTTGAGTAGAGTCCAACCCAATCGTCAAGCACAGCGTTTCGCGACAAAACACCCCGCTAAAGCATAAAAAAAGCGACAAATAGTCCTTGGGCTCAACGTCCATCACCACAACGTCGCGAACATCGTGAATCGGCTCCCCCGTTCACCATCCTTCTTCGAAACGTCGAACTGAATCCATCGCGGTTCCCTACGTTCGTTCCTTCACGCCTCCCTCGCGGCAAGACCGCATTAGCGCAGCTCAGCGGCATGCGTTTGCCCAGTTGTTTAGGGAGCTTCAGTAGCACCGGTCTTGCAGATGCACTGCCAGAACAGGAGGGGCCGGCGATGCACTTAAGGCTTCGCTTAACAACGACCAAATGCGTGAATACGGGACACCAAACGCATTGCGAAAGCCGCCGACTGGGCTGTCTTAAGAGAGTGGAGGCAGCCAGTCAGCCGGGCACAGGCGCATTGCTTGATGAAGTGCTGACCGTGTCGGCGCATGAAGCCTTCAAAAGGTTTCTTGGTAGTCGGTGTGAAGAACCTTCGTCCTCCCTGACGAGCTCGCGAAAACCTTATGCACGTTTCCACAAGATGAGGCAAACTGTCTCTATGACATAAGCACAGCTCCCTCCAGTTCAAGTCGCATACGCACCCGAGGTGCGCCCGAATGCGACATTCATCTGGAGAAACGCTGTGAATCACGTTCGTTATCCCCGCGCCGCAGTTGCTGTGGTCGCGCCTGGTTCTTCAACTACAACCCCCCGCCGCCCTGAGCGCCTTAGCTCGAACCCGCCCACGGTTCTGTGGGCCTCTGTCCCTTGGCATGCTCGAGACGGGGGCCGGCTGGTCGCCGTGCGTTGCATATATCTGCGTGAGGTCCAAGTGGCGTGGGTGGGCCCTGAACAAGGCGCGCTCCAATGGAGGACAGCTGGTGACGTTCTGAGCGATGCAGAAGCTCGGCGCTGGTTGCAGCGCGCTCGCTTCACGAAAGGGTAGCTAGCGCTACGGGTGGAACACCGGCGCGACGTTGTTCCACCCTCGATGGACGCCGCCTGCCGCCAAAAGGCCGATGCACCTCCCTGGCAGAAACTTCATCGGCTACTTGATTGCATCGCGGGTCAGGTGAGCCTCGCTCAATATGGCGCTCGGGTGCCGAGTCGTCCCTGCAATCGTGGAATTGGACGCTAGCTCTTCAGAATAGGCAGGCAATCGGCATAGTCAACGTGGATACGCCGCACCTCACCCATATCGGCGGGGTCGCCCGACATGACCGTGACAAGCTGCAGACCCAAGGTCGACACGGCATTGGAGTTGCGCAGGGAGTCGTAGGTCAGCCTAGGGGAGTAGCCGGTCACGAACTTGGATAGCGGATGAAGGCCGCCATGGTTGAAGCTGTTCAATGCCTTCCAGGTGACGTCGCGATAACCCTCAAGTTGAGCAACGACTTGTTTCTGAGACCAGTCGGACGCCTTAAGGCGTTTGAGCATCTCCGCAAGCATCGGCGCATCGTCTGCCGTATGCGCCGTAGCATGCGTCAGAGGCTGTGCGAACTTCTCAACCCAGGCGTCCGAAGCGGCATAGGCCAACCAGAACCCCCGAACCAGGGCCTCAAACTGTGGACGCAACAGAGCGAACGCGGCGTTGTGAAGCTCCTGAGAGACCAGAAGAAGAAAGCCACTCCCATGCTCCAGTGATAGAAGTCCGGAGTCTCGGGCCAGTTCGTATCTCAGTTCTGGGTAAGGCTCAAGAGCGCCCGCGTGGGCGTGAATCGCCTCGTGCAGCTCACAAGAGCGTTCGATGAGCGATTCGAGTTCGTCGTTCATGGTCATGGAGGGCAAGAATACCGCTGCGCTAATGGGTCGCACTCAAGCCGCAGCTCGCAAACCAGCCGCAGCGAGGTCTGCCAAGCGAATCAACGTGCCACGATGCGCGCCGTCCGGCATCGGCTTGCCGCCAACGAGCTCGATACCGCTCAGGCGCTCCAGCAGGTCCGAAGACCGCGTGTTCATTGAGCGCGCAACGGACGAAAGCGGAACGTACGACTGCATGAACTTGACGAGATGCTCGGGCAAGACCACCTTGCACGGTTGGCCACGAAGCACGGCGGGCAATGACTCAAGCAGCCCCTCCTGTATCCAGTGATTGATGCACTCCCACTTCCAGCCGGAAGCTTGTGCCAGGGCTTGCACGGTAAGCCCGGAACTGACCGCCTTGGACGCAAAGTAGGTTCTCACGTCCTCTTCCGTGAACTCCAGCTCGCCAACCGTTCGTGCACGACGCAACGCCCGGACATCGCCCGCCGCAATGCCTTTCAGCAGGCGAACGATGGCCTGCCGGTCCCCGAGGTGGCGGGCATTAAGGTCTTTCATGCTCAGGCGCTCACCGCCGTTGTCTTGTGCTCTCAGGTGTAGCGCCATCAACTGGGCCTGTAGTCGCAGGATGGCGCCCAGCTCAATCGGCGCACCGCGTCGAATATCCTGCCTGGCAGCGTAGTCAGGCGAAATGAGCCCCGCCTGCACCATGTACTTGAAAACCGACTCCGGTACGTTCAGAAGTTCTCGTGCCCGGTCTTCCCCAATCCACTTGCTTCTTGCCTCGACAATCGCTTCTACTTCGGCGACAGGAACTTCTCTGGCCACACCCCGGTTGGCGTATGGACGAACCGAGGAGCACACCTCACCCGCGTGAATCGCCTTCACGAGTGTGGCGCGGTGCACGCCGATGCGGGCCGCCGCCTCGGGGAGCATGAGGTGGGCCTCGCGCCGCCCGACCATGCCGGCGACGTGGTCAAGTGCGAGCGTCCCGGCGTACTCACTCTCGGCCAGGCGGTGAACGGCCTCGAGGAAAGGATTGAGCGAAGCATCCAGCCCGACCTCCCGCAAGCGGAGATACCACTTGCCCAGCTTGGTATTGAGAGTTCTCGCATTGACGGGACCAGACGCAATGCGGTCTCGCAGGTGAGACTCGAAACCCTTGGGCCAATCGTGCAGCAGGCTCTCCAGGGGTTTCAGGAACTCGAGGGTCTCGACAATTGTCTTGGGAGCAGCCGCGTTCTCCCGGGTCACCACCAGACTGGGGTCGTGGAGCTGGCATAGATTTCTCATCTGAAGGCTGAAGAGGTCGAGGTGCACGCCGCTCACGCTGGGGAGCACATGACCGCTGCTGGCACCCTGAGAGGCGATGACGGAAGCCACCCACAGTTGCGCTGGCGTTGCAGGTCTTGTTGCGCTGCTTGGAAGGTGAAACCCGCAGGGACAGACGTCAATCTCCTCGCGCCTATCTGAAAGACGCTGACCGCAGCCGCCGCACTTGTCTACAAGCAAGTTCTTGTGGGTAGGGCACGCCACCATATACGCGTGGTCCCAACTGAGGCGCAGGTGTACCGACTCCTTTAGGCAATGGGGGCAAACGGCATCAAATCCTGCACGGCGTATGCCGCGCCAGCCCAGGGCGATTTCCTCACGTGCGCTGGCCAGTTGGCAGTCAGCTATGTCTAGTCCAAGCATCCGTGCGACGTGCTCCGGACGGTTGAATAACCCACTTCGCGCTGTTGAGACTTCGCTCAAGCGGGCGAGCTCACGCCACCCGCTGAGTCCGTTCGCCGCGGCTAGGCGCCGGTAGTGCCCAAGACCCGACTCGTCGTCGTAAGGAGAAAACTTTTTGATGAGGCGCGTTTCCATGAAGCTGCTCCTCAATCAGTGAATACTGCGCACGGTCACACCGGCATCATCAAGAACCAGGCTGTGGGCAGCCTGTAGTTTGATGGCCTCCACGTGCAACTCCGTGAAAGCGGGACTGGTGCAGTCCCCGACGGATTCAATCTTGGCCGCTGAGAAGGCGCAATCCTCGAATGAGATGTCGCGACCCTCTCGACTCCTGATGTCGAAGGCCAGCCGCGACATGAACTTGCTGACCACGCCAACCAGGCCGCCTGAGAGCAAGTAGGTATTGCTGACCAGGGAGTCGGGCGCAAACGTGAAACGCCAGCCAGACTGCGCGAATATCTGGGCGTACGTACGGATGCAGGAAACGAAGTGACGCTGCTCCGAGGCGTCTGCCCATGCGTATGGGTTGAAACGGATGACCGCACCTGAGCGGTACCGCAGCTGTTCGTTGCTCTTGAGGAGTTTCTCCAACCGGGGGACCCCGAAAAGCACGATGCTGACGTTGAGCTGGTCCATGAGCTGCTTAAACCAATCGCCAGCAGCCCGTGGGGGCAGCTTCGTACCCGCATCAACGATGTGACTCGCCTCCTCGAATAGGACGACGCGCGTGCCGGCCAGCTTTAGTTGATTCGCCATTCGCTCGAACATGAATGCAGTGCTGGCCACGGACCTGGGAATGGGAGCCCCCAGCGCCTTGAGCACACTGAGGGGCAACTGTTTGGGCGAGGCGGGCGTTGGAACCGGCACCACGAGAACCGGGACCCGGCGAACGCCGTCCGCCGTCTGCTCGGGGTACTGGCGCGCCAGTGCCTGAATCAGCATGGTTTTACCGACACGCGAAGGGCCGAGGACGGTGTCCAGGGTCGCAGGTTGACCCTCAAGTGCGTCGTCTATTCGCGCGCGAAGCGCCCCCAAGTGCTCCTCGAAGAATGCGTGAGGAAGCTCACGCTCCTGAACTGCCCGTCGAAGGGCTGCAGCCTGACTCATACGAATGCTCCTGTCTTGCGGTCGCGCGTGGGCAATTCGCCCGCGTCGTCCCAATGAATAGGCATCGAGTCAGTTGAGCCCGCCGTTTTAGTTTTAGAGGGCGGCAGAGGATTCTGCACAGCGCGATTTACAGCGTCGCGCTGCGCGGTCTTCTGGGCGACCTGCTTCTTGACAGCCCGGCTCGGAGAGCTCTTCGCTGTGGCCTTTTGCCTGTTACCCCCAAGGGACCGCTCCTGCACAGCCGCTCGGAAGGCTGCCTGCTTCGCCGTCTCAGCGTACTGCTCGCGGAGCTCTTTCCGGTGTTCCTTTGCGTACGCGAAGGTGTGTGCCGGTGAGAACTGGGTAGCAGAGGCGTTCGTCAGTTCGACGAGGTCGTTGTCGACATTGACATATACGCGACGGTAGTCCTCGGGGTCGTAGAAAACTTCAACTTGGGTTTGGCCGAAGCGATGGATGAGGTCCACCAGGTTGTCACCCTTGAAGTCGTAGCCATGAACAGAAATGCCAGACTTGATGTTGAGGGTTCGGATGACAACGTCGTACTTGGTTCGTATCCAGTTGCTGCGATTCGGCGGTGGCGGCAGCACCTGTCCCAGCCGTACAACGAGGTTCTCGATACGCGCTCTTGGCGTGACGCCCAGACCACGCCCCTCCGAAACCTCCTCATCAATGAACCTCTCGAGTACGGTATCAGCCCAATCATTGAAGTACCACTTGACTACCCAGCGCTCGAGCTCCTCAAACTTCATGAGTTCCTCCCCCAGCGCCACAGGGTCTCGCGCCCCATCCTTGCCATTCATGCGGGTACATCCCGGCAAGGTCTGCAGGGCTTCTTTCAGCGAGCGATTGAGCCGCTCGATGAACGGCTTCTTGTGTGGGTGGCGTGCTTTGCAGTAGCCGGGCTCTATGCCGATTTGGTCTAGGCGCCGAAACCGGTTGCCCTTTCCCTCCGCGCCGTTGTCGAGCACCAGCAACATTGGGGCTCCGAAGAGGTCATGGCCTTCGTCAATGCCGAAACGCTCGAACGATTCCCTCTTGGGGAAGAGCGTTGACTCGACGCAGCGAAGGCCATCGGACTCGCTGGGTGCGCCAATCTTCAGGTGCCAGCCGGTGACGGTACTTGAGGCGCAGTCGATTGCGTGAATCAAATGGACGTCCGAGCGAGGGCCATCGTCGGTCATGACAACGAACGGCAGGTGAACCGTGTCTTGCTCGACCCGTTGAAGCAAGCCCTCTACCCGAATGCGATGGCTGGCAATCGAGGATTGGGCAGCACGGTCCTTTGCCAGCATGCGAGCAACCTCAGGCATCGCGTGCAACCGGGTCTCAATGGTCTTGCGAATGAAGCGGCCGCTAGGTGGCTTCTCCCAGCCCAGCACTTGACGCTTTTTGGCCTCACGTTTGACCAGCTCGGTCAGCGACTTCAGGGTCCATTTGGAGCCTTTCTCCAAGAATGCATCCTCGGCGAGCTCGCAAATCAGTTCGACCATCGGCTTGCTGTGGCGGTCCCACGTATTTCCTCGAGCCTCGTTTTCAATCAACAAACGGGCACCGCATCTCTTTCGTTCGAGGAGGCGGTAGACCGTTGGAAGTGATGGAAACTCAAGTTCGGGATGGCGGGATGTGAACTGCTCGCGAACAGGGTGGTATGCCGCATACGCGCTGACACCATAGCGCTTGCAGTAGTCGTTTAGCGCATTGACGACCCTTCTCGCTCTTTCTACTGAGACCAGGTAGTTCTCTTGCGCCGCCTTGGCAGCATCACAACGCCTGCCCAAACGTTTGCGTGTGGTCGGGTCGGAAAAGTCTAGAAAACGGGCTCCAGAGCGGTGAGCGCCGTCGCGGTAGTTGCACTTGCGGCGCACCTCAAGTGAGCCCGATGCAATCTGTAGACGCAGCTCCTCGTAGTCAATCCTGCGTTCTGTATCCGAATTGCGTTCAAGAACCTGGATGCGACCCATGGCCAACGTCGGGTCCATCACCTGCATGACCACTTGGTTTGACCTCGTGTCGTATAGCTGGTCGCCTCGGAGAAGTTCAGTCATTTTGCGAACCCCCGAACGAGCGCGAGGTGGCTCAGGTCACCAAATGCGGGGCTGGCTGGTGTGGCCCAAGAAAGCGAATGGCCAACAACGTTGGCCGCCAGGTGACCAGAGACCAGCAGGATGGGCGACATGCGCGCATCCATCTCAAGCCCACGCAAGTAGTCCCCCATCGTTGTGGCGCCTGCGTCATGCAGGTCCTGGATACGTACAGAGGTTTCTGTGCTCGGCCAGAGGTCATGCCTCTTCCTTGCAACGTTCAGCAAGGGCAGGTTCATGCGCAACGGATGACGCCAGCAACTTGGCACCACCACCTGGAGGAACTCCATTCCGTGCGAGGCCAGTACTCGCTGTACTACGTGGAGTTTTCGCCGGTATTCGGCATCGCCCGGGTACTTCTCGAGTTTGACCTCCAGGCCGGCACGAACGCCCGACGCCCATTGCAAACAAAAGTCAGGCGTATAGAAAACGGCCGAGCTCCCATGGCGACTCACGCGAGCTCGCAGCTGCGACTTATCCTCGCCCGTGCGAGCGATTGAACCCGTGATGAGCTCAACCGAGAACGGCTGTGGGCTGTACGAGATGACGTCGGGGTCGAGATTGAGCATGTGCGCGACCAAGCGCTCGGCTTCACTCTCCAGCACGATGGACCCCCCGGCCTTGTCGCTGTGCGTGAGGATGGGCGACTTCCCGAATCCGTGTGCAACGCTCCTGATGCCGCGGTCTACGCCGCGCATGCCACCGCGCTTTCCATAAGCTGGGGCGTTCAACAGTTTTGTCCCCCGCGGGAAGTTGGCCCGCTCGCTGCCCGACGCCGTCGACGCGGCCGGATAAATTGGCTTCATGAATTGGTGCCTCGCATGAGTGAAAGGAAGATTTCCTGCACGCGTGTAGCGAGGCACTTCAAAAATTGCCCATTGGGCTGTTTTAGACGGGCTGTGCTTTTTCTGGTTGAGTCTATTCCGGGCTTCGTGTCGCTGAGCGTATTCCAGCTTTGCAAGGTTCTAATTGACCGCTTGCCGCGCAAGGCGATGCCGGATAGTCTCGGAAAACTGCCGCGCCAATTGCATTGCAAAATGGGTTGCCTGAGTTGAGGCTGATGTTTGCACTCACCCTCCAACCAAGCATTTTGAAGCACCGTCTGCTCTCGACAATCGCAGCGTCTGGTGAACCTTCTCATCTCGACTCCTTCCTCGCAAATGCACAAAAGGGAGGCGGAAGGTATTGCAGATGATTCGATTCAGATATTCATATTTTTGTATCTATAGTTTCAAATCGATTGGACTATCTAATTTTAGCGCTGAGCAACCATCATCACCTGGAATATAGGCGGAATACAGAAATGGATGAGATTCTAAACAATTCAATGCATTGGCCTTGCCTTTAAAGCCATGTGGATTTAAACGTGCCTCCATGGAGAGGCTTTAGCCATATCCACCGGCCCGCAACCGAATCCGTGAGCGTTCGCGTTAGGTACTCGCCATCTCAGTCAACGCCCGCGTGAGCGGGCCGCCATGCAGGGCTGACACGCCTTTCTAAAGTCGTTACACGAAAGCTCGCGCCGTAAAGTGACCTGAGCACTAGACGTGGTCCCTTCAACAAACTTTGAAAGAGAACACTTCTATGGCAATGAGTTTTTGGGCAACAGGCACCGCTGAGCACTCGGGCTTCGGCCAGGACGACCACCCTCGTGCGGCCACCCACAGGGAAGAAGGTGCGACAGGCTGGCAAGACAAGGGGGTGCGCGCGTCCTCTGGCCTGATTTGTCCCGACACCGGCAAATTGACAATGCACACCACAGATGACTTGCGTGCACTGCTTGACCAGCACCGTGTCGGACACGTAGCTCCCAGCCCACAAGCGGCGCCGAAGACCAATTCACGCAAGACTTTTCACCGAGACGAAGTGGCCATACTGGATGACGAACTGCACGGACCGAACGGTGAGTACATGACAGTCGATGAAGTCTTGGATGACAAGAAAACCTTGACTCTCCACTGCTATGTGACTGGTACGGCATTCAAAAGGAGTGCTGCCTCCGTGCGCGAAGACATCTCGGTCCGTCGTCTCAAGGTACTGCGCTATGCTGAACCGGACGTTCCTCCTGAGTGGGAGTAGTCACTCCGGGAGTTCCCCAGTTCGCGTTCGATGCCGTCCGGTTCCGTAGGCCGAAGCGATAGGTTGTAGGAGAATGGCCTGGCAATCAGCGGAACTGGGTGGCGACTTGGTGTGCCTCTAGCTCGCGAAAATCTCGAAGAAGTCAGGGGAACATGTGATGACTAAAGATTCACAAGTAGATGGGCTCGAAACGATAGTTGGGGGGCGGGAAATCGTCTGATGGCACCCCCGTCTAAGCTTTCCCTTACGCGCCGCATTCGGGCACTGGGGCAAGCCGCTCGGAGACTAGATTGCGACGCAGCTACCCTCGTCGGTACGGTCCTGCGAAACTGGTGCAGCGCTGCCTATCCCGCGCTGCCTAGACCCTCATTGCCGTACTCAAGGTTGCTCGCAGGAGAGCCTCAGGTTTCTGCGTTTGTTGCGGTGTTGGGGCAGCTCAGCTTCCTTGAAGCAACCTATTGGCTTAGCTCTTCCTATGCCATGCTGGTCGAAGATGGCTATCGGAAGAATTTGGCAATGTTCTTCACGCCGGCGTCGCTGACCGAAGGCCTGCTTGACGACCTCGCAGCGCAAGGCGTCGATTTCGGTGGACAGTCGTTTATGGACCCGGCCTGTGGTGGTGCAGCATTCCTGGCGCCTATCGCCCTGAGAATGAGAGCAGCGCTGGCTGCGCGGGGCGTCAAGCCATTGAAGATTCTTAAGCACATCGAAAAGAATCTCAGTGGCCGCGATGTGGACAAGACGTTGTGTGAGCTGTCTAGGCACTTTCTGTGCATGGCGTTGCACTCTGAGATTCAGAGAGCCAATTACGTCCCTTCGTTCAACGTTCATCCGAGCAACTCACTCACGACTCTCGCCACCAGTGCCGGCATGGTAGACGTCGTCGTCTGCAATCCGCCCTACCGAAAGGTGTCCGCCGAGGAGTTGGAGTCGCTGCGCGTCAACTACGCGGACGTCATTGAGGCTCAGCCGAACATCTACTGCCTATTTATCGCTCTCTGTATCCGTTTGCTCCGCATTGGCGGGCGCGCCGCCCTGGTCACTCCCACTAGTTTTCTGTCCGGGCAGTACTTCGGACGACTGCGCAGGTTCCTCATCCGCAACACCGATATAGAGCACATAGGCATGGTTAGCGACCGCCTGGGTGTCTTCATTGACGTGGAGCAGGAGACGGCCCTTACGGTGCTTCGTCGCCGAGCCGAGAAAGACCGCGCGCAGATTCGAGCCAACGTTTCGGTCGTCTCGGCCTCAGGTCAGTACACATGTGTTGGGGAATGCACACTACCTAACGCCGGCGCCGCCTGGCCAATACCGCGTTCCATTGAAGATGTAGCTCTGCTCAAGATTGCCACCTTGTCGCGATTTCGCCTTTCCGACTACGGCTATCGGGTCCGCATCGGGGCGTACGTTTGGAATCGCGACAAGCGACCCAAGTTCGATTCGCTTAAGGACGTGCGTAAGGCAAAGGCGCATACCGCGATGCCGCTAATGTGGTCGCGGGACATAGTCCCTGGCGGCATCGTTCGGCTGGAGGATACGTCTGCCTTCGACGGCGAACATCGATTCGTAGACCTCGGCGATAGAGGCCACCCTTCAGTAGTTGCGTCGCCATGCGTAGTCATGCAACGTGTGACGTCGAACGACCAACCTCGTCGCCTTGTAGCTGCCGCGGTATCGCCAGGTATCTTCGATAAATACGGAGGGTTCATTGGTGAAAACCACGTCGTCATCATCGAAGCGGTTAGTGGTAAACCGGCTCTACCACCAACCAAACTGGTAAAGCTATTGAGTACGCACGTCATGGACCGTTACTTCCGGTGTATTTCGGGCGTAACCAATGTCTCTGCATTTGAGCTCAATCAACTCGCGTTTCCCGACCCGCAGCCACTTCTCAAGGTGCTGGCCGCAGGCGGGTCGATGGAAGAGGCTGTGCGCTGCGCGCTTGGCCTCCTTCCAGAGCGATGACTAGATTCAGCGAAACCAGCGCGAAGCCACTGATGCCCCAGTTCAAATCACTTGCCGACCGCCAGGCGGACCAAGCGAGGGCCCGCGAGAAGCAGGTCGAGCGGGCGCGCCAATACGCTGTCAAGCCAGTCGTACGGAATAAGCCCCCCGCCAAGGAGCGGTTGGCGCAACCTCACCCAGCCCCCCCCATTCCGCCAGCACGCCCAGAACGACCCTGGGCACGGGTTCGCGCGGGCAACGCAGGTATGACGTTCCAATCACGGACCGTTAAAGAGACCGTGATTGAGCAGCCATGGGCCAAGGACTTGGTTAGCACAGTGCTTGAGGCAGCCGACCAAGGCGAAGTGACGCTGTGCCTGGTCTGGCCAGCGAAGTTACCGGGCATTTCGATGTTGCACGCGCTGGCGAACATTGAACGCGTTTTCGCCAAAGACCTTCGAGGTGTTCGTACCTTGCTATATCCGGGTACGCATGCTTGCCGCGCGTCCCTAGGTGGTGTGCTTGCCAACCGTGAAGCGTTGAGCGCTTTGTATCGCACATTGTGGGTGCAGCAGCCAAACGGTGCGCTCGAAGTGAAATCGAGCACTGCCTCACCAGCTTTCCTTGGCGCTCTATGGGCGCTAAACGACTTGACCCTACACGCGCCCAGTGCTCCTAACCCATCCCTCGCCGAGCTTGTTCCCACGTTCGTCTTCGACCCTGCCAAGCGTGCTTGGACTACGACGACATCCAACCCGTTGGAACGCACCCTTTCGAAAGTCGAACGACTAGCCCTTCGACGTGACTTGCGCCAGAGGGTGAACCTCGAGTGGGACAACCCTAGCAAAGCACCGGGTGCTCTCATGGTGATGCACCACACCGCAAAGAAAGAGTCTTGGCGAACAGCTTTGGGCGACCAAGCCTTAAAGGGTGAGGGTCGGCCGGAAGTCTTGCTACTAGATGCAACCGACGCAGCGACAAAAACAAACTACGCCGCAGTTAACCGAATCTCCCATTTCCTCACGTTTGCACGAGAGAACGGCTTCTCCGAAAGTGGGGCCGTCATCGTGACCGATGACCCGAAGACCTTCTTCATCTTGCGGATGCAACTTCGCGAAAGCGTCAGAGCTATCAGGACGAAGGTATGGGCGGCCGAATCCGATGATGCGCTGCTGACGGCGCACCCAGTCGCTTGCGATTGGCAGCCAGCGCTACGTAGCAATTCGAACTTCAGTGTGGGTATTGTCGACCGCGACGCTTCTCAGCTTGCACTGTCATTCCAACGTCTAGCAGCATCAGCAGGCTCAGAAGAGAGTCCGGCCTATCAGGCGCTAATCGAAGCGTGCATGTACGTTCTTCGATTATCGAACATGCCCGCAGGATACACAGACCTAACGGCCGCCGCGGTAGAGTCCGGCGAAGATGACTTTGGCACCCACCAGAATGCTTGGACGTCAGTGAGACTTCGGCTCGCCGCAGCCCTCGACTCTGGAGCGTTGAATCAGGTGCGCGAGGCCGTTGACCGCGCTATCGTACGAGCCGAGAAGCTCCTCGACGATTGGAATGACTCTACGCCGATGGCCTCGCGCGTATTGGCGGAAGTCCGCAAGTTTACAGTCGCTGGTCGACAGGGAATCTCCCTGGTGCTTCCCAGTAAGCGTTACATGCTGCTGGCACATCGGTTCTTGCGTCGAAAGCTGGACACGGATTGGGCGGTTGCCGAGGAGCGAATCGAGTGGCATACGCTGTCCACGGTGGGAAAGACGCTTACGGGCGAACGTAAATCCAAGCATTTCGCCTTCGTTGGTATCAACCCTGACGTGCTTCGCATCCTGGTGACGCATCCAGAGTTACCGCACGGCACCGCGGTACTGATGGCCTATCGGCAAGCCGAGTCCACGCTCACGACGCTCGTCAGCATGAAGGAGTTGGATGTATTCAAATCCTATCGCGGACGTATTGGCCTCCTTGCCCAGGAACTTGAGCGGCGCCTTGCGGAGGTACCAAATCCACTGGTCATCGGCAAGCTGCGTGAGATGCCCCTCACTTTCAGATTCGATGACAAGGGTCACAACGCCCAGAACGGCGAGCAAAGTTACTACAAGTTCGAGCTGGAGGGTGGTGGCCGTGCGTATGCCTCCGGATGGGTCTATCGCCACATGCCCGACGAGGACCCTCCCTTCCGGCGGGCGGCCGCGAGCGCCATCCAGTCTGGCGACTTCATCTTCGACATGAGCGACGAACTGCGGGCCAAGCTGGAATCGTCACTGCAGCTGAATGGCGATGGAGTGAGCTCCGTGGTGGACCCTGTACGCATGCTGCTCAAGCTCTATCACGAAGATGTTCAGCGGCGCTGCGCGTTGATGTTCACGGCCACCAAGCGGTCGGTGCTGGCTCGCGAGATTCACGCCAAGATGGTCGAGCTAGAGCCGAGGGCTGTGGACTGCCGGCCGGGTCGTGTGTATTACTGGCTGGCCCTGCAGGCGAAGGACGATACGCGGCCCCACGCCTCCAAGGACTCCAAGTACTTCAAAGTCTTCTGCAAGGCTTTGGGCATCAGCGACGAGGCGGCTGAGCAGCATTGGGGCTTTGTGCGCAATGCTCGGCGTCTGAGCCAGTACTTGGGCCGAGAGCTAGTCGCTCGGTACGCCGAGATTTTGTTCCAACCCGAGAGCGCAGCGACATACCGCAAGGTGCCCGAAGACGTCATCCGGCAACTGCAGCAAGAGGCATTGCGCTGCGTCTACCGAGTCGAACGGGTCATACCGCCGCCCCCGCGGGCGACCACGAGCAAGAAGGGAGAGACAAGTGCCAATCCTTAGTAAGAACCCCCGCGACATTCATCCGGCATACAAGGAGGCCGTCGTAGACAGCCTGCTCAACGGACTGTCGGCGCGGCTTGCCGGCCGAGGTGATTTCTACAGGTTCATTTACGGAGCCAAGCCAAGCGCCGCGTTGATGTCGGAGTTCATCGTGCCAATGCCGCCAGAGGAGCGTGGCGGCGACGAGGAGGCGGACCCCATCCGCATCAGCGCGCACGGCATGGACTTCCAGATTCGCTCGGCTGCCGTCGGCACCACGCTGGGCGTGTCGCTGACTGGCGCCGCATACCTCCGCATTCTGCCGACCGAGGATGAAGTGAAGCCCGGCGGGCGACTGGAGGCAACGTTTCCCCTGACGCGGGAGGCCCGTGCCGACATCCGGAGCAGGGTCAAGGACGCGCTAGGCAAGCTCGTGTCCGCACTGCCGGGTGGCAAGACGCACCCGGAGTGGGCCGCGAAGAGCTACGACGCTCGCAAAGCCGTCTACGAGTCGATGGGGCTGCCGTTTGACAACCGGCTGGACCGTGCGTCGGCAGAGGGAGAGGCGGAAGCCGAAGACACCGAAGGTGAGAACGGTGACGTTGGCGAAGTTGGCGAGGTACGCCCAGTTCAAGAGGTCGCCGTGGGCCTGACCACTCCCGACCTCCTGGCCGACGACATTCCGCCCCCGCCGAAGTGGCTCCGGCTCGAGCTCGTGCTTCCCTCCTTCGAGTTCACCCCAGCGACGGCCGAGGCTGATGCGAAGAAAGCCACTGTTGCCCTGAACGAAGCCATCGCGAGGCAACTCGCCGAATGGGCTGCCAGCTCCGACCCCGCAACGGGAGGCAAGTTGTGGGGGTATCGGCGCACGCGAGTGCGGCCGTCCGACGTGCGCAACTGGAAGGGCTTCCTGGAACGGGTGCGCGCATCAGGCCTAACGGTCATCGTGCCCCAGATTGAACTGCGGTGGGTTGTCCAAGCAGTGCCGGACCCGGTTGATGCAACTCGCCTGACCGTCCACGTGGCACTGGAGAACTGGACCGCTCCACTCACCAAGGCGAACTTCAAGGAGCTGGAACCATCGCTATTCCACGTCTCGGTAACAACGGTAGTACCCGCGGCCGACCACCAGTTCCTCCGCCTTGACCGCGTCAAGCCGTCCTACCGGTACAACCAGTACCTCAAGTATCCGGCGCTGGGGTTCAACGGCGGCATCATCCTGACGGTCGATGGCGCGCTGCACCGCCTGACCACGACGTGGGCGCCGCGCTATGTGCTGCCCCGAATCATCCCGACCGATGGCGCCGTTGAGCGCAGCATCGAGAAGCTGTCGCAACCCGACAGCCTCGCTGGCCTGAAGCCCCTAATCACGGCCTACGAGGAATGGTTGACCGAGGTCGAGAAGCATCCGGTGGGCCGGGGCCTGGACGGGCCGAATGCAGCCGAGCAACTGGCGGCTGAGAAGGAGAAGCTGCACCTGGACGTCGCCGCCTGGCGCCGGGAGCTGGGCGCTATCCGCTGCGGCCTGGACATCCTCGAGAAGTCCCGCGCAAGTTGGAGCGGGCCTGGCGTGCAGAAGTCGCCGCTCGGCATTCCGTTCGAGGCTTGGGTGTCGATGAACACCGCGATGGCCAAGGTGGCGAAGTCGAAGGGCTATGACGAGTGGCGCCTGTTCCAGCTCGCCTTCATCCTGGCGTCCATTCCGGCCTTCGCGACGCGCATTCCGGAGTTCCACAGCTACTACACGCCCGAGGTCGCCAAGCACGCAAACGCCGTCACGCTGCTGTACTTCTCGACCGGTGGCGGCAAGTCCGAGGCATTCCTGGGCCTGTTGGCGTTTGTGCTCTTCCTCGACCGCCTGCGGGGCAAGCACCGAGGTGTGTCGGCCCTGATGCGCTACCCGTTGCGCTTGCTCACCCTGCAGCAAGCGCGCCGCACCTTCGCGACGATGGGCGCGGCCGAGGAGGTTCGACATATACGCGGGCATCCAGGCGAGCCGTTCTCGCTCGGGTTCTGGGTGGGCGGCAGCAACACGCCAAACTGGCATTCCGAGGACGGCTACACCGAAGTGCCCAGCGACGATGAAGTCGTCCCGAGTGCAGAGGCCAAGCACAAGGACGTCCAGCCCTACAAGAGCGCGCGCGAGCGCTGGCTGAAGCTGTCCTCGTGCCCGTTCTGCGGGAACAAGGACGGCAGCCTCTTGGCGCTGCGCCGTCAATCGGGCACGGGTGCCAACGCGATGGGGCACTACTGCACGGCCCCGAAGGACAAGTGCTCCTGGAACGCCCGCTTCGCCAAGCCCACGCCTTTGCCCTTCTACATTGTTGACGAGGACATCTACGACCTGGCTCCATCCGTTCTCTTGGGTACAGTCGACAAGCTCGCCGCAATCGGTCAGTCGCAGGGCACCATCCGCAAGTTCTTCGGGATGTTCGGCTTCGCTCCGCTGGTCGAGAGCGGCAGCGAACGCCTGTACGTGCCGATGAAGCCCAAGGACTGGGATGGTCACCCAGGCGCTGGTACGCGCGCCCTTTTTCCCTCGTTCGCTTCAGGAGAGAAGAGGTTCTTTGACCCGTTTCCGGCCCTGCTGGTTCAGGACGAGGCCCACCTGCTAGACGAGTCCCTGGGGACGTTCTCGGGCCTGTTCGAGTCTGCGCTGGAGGCTGCGCTCGACCAACTCTCGCCGCTGCTGAAGGGCCACCTCTCGTATGAGCCCGAGTCGACCGTCCGTCGAAGAATCAAGGTCATTGCCGCATCGGCCACGGTCAGCGAGCCACAACGGCAGATGCGCAACCTCTACCAGCGCGATAACACAGTCCAGTTCCCGTATCCGGGGCCTACGCTCTACGACTCGTTCTACGCAACGCCCCTCCAGCCAGACTCTACATCTGACGACACCGAGCGCGTGGCCATTCCTGCGGGCGAAGTGGAGCTGCGCAGCCACTGGGCGCGCGTCTACGCTTCGGTCCTGACCAACGGACACCGCCATACAGTGGCCATGGCCTCAGTGCTCGGTCACTACCAGGTGATGCTCACTGGCTTGTACGAGCGCCTGCGCAGCGATGACCCAACCAAGGAGAACGCGGCCCGCACCGAGCTGATTCGATGGGTATCTCCTGGACCTCTGCAGGCTCAGTTTGTCCGCCTCCTGGCGAGCGCGGACACAGCCACCTTGCTGACGCTGGTGGACCTGCACCGCATTGCCCTGACCTACGTCACGAACAAGAAAGGCGGCGACCAGGTCATCGATACCGAGAAGGTCCAGTTCGAGAAGCTTCACCAGGCCGAGGGCTATGCCAACCAGGCCCTGAGCTCGGAGCTCATCTCCGGAGCAGTCTCGGCTGCGGACATTCAAGACATCGTCCGAAGGGCCGAGACGCGCGTTGGTGTCAACAAGCCATTCCCGGACCTGAACGACACCCTCCGTTCGGTCATCGCGACCTCTGCCATCTCGCACGGCGTCGACGTGGAAGAGTTCAACGCGATGTTCTTCGCCGGCATCCCGTCGGACATTGCCGAGTACATCCAGGCGTCGTCACGCGTGGGCCGTACGCACGTTGGCTTCTCACTGCTGGTGCCTGTGCCGCAGCGATATCGCGACCGTTTCGTGCTAGAGATTCACGACATCTTCCACCGGTTCTTGGAGCGCATGATTCTGCCGGCGGCCGTCGACCGCTGGGCCGAGAAAGCGCTGGTGCGGGTGATGCCGAGCTTCTTCCAGGAGTATGTGTGCGGCATGAACGCCATCGAGTGTCTATGCGCCGCGGACGACGACAAGAAGCGCAACAGCCCCACGTTCGCAATGGCGCCAGATGTGCGCGACTTCCTGGCTGTGCCGGCCAATATGAAGGCCACCGAGGCGTTCATGGAGAAGGCACTCGGGCTGGCCTTCTCTCCATCTCCTGAAGGGAAGAACTACTACCGCTCGCTGCTCAAGGGACAGCTCACCCACTTCCAGCAGGACCTGGGTGTCGACCGCCTGGTAAATGGCACTCGCCTGGTTCAGTTCTTTGCTGCGCGAAACAGCCTCCTGCGGCCGATGACATCGCTGCGTGACGTAGACCAGCCTGGCCTTATCCACGAGTCCGAGGCCGATGCGTCCTACAAGCGCGTCGCCGACGGAATGACGGCTCGCGCCATGACGTTCATTCGGCGAGGCTCCGGCGCCGACATCGATTCGACCGATAGCTCGACAGAAGCGCGGGGCTGAAGGAGGAACAAGATGCCAAAAGCCAAAACGATGAACCGGTCGCGCAACCAGCTCGCGACGGCCTACGCTCCAGAGAGCTTTTTCACCTTCGAAGGTGGGTTGGGGGCCTGCATTGCGCGCTCTT
This sequence comes from Synechococcus sp. UW140, assembly GCA_943371665.1. Lineage (GTDB taxonomy): Bacteria > Pseudomonadota > Gammaproteobacteria > Burkholderiales > Burkholderiaceae_C > Hydrogenophaga. Next base: position 30,645 of record CALRVR020000006.1, on the reverse strand, counting down.
CGGCCGGCGAGCACATCCAGCTGTCAGAGTCGACCATGGACTTGGTGTTCGAGCGTATGAACGAACTGGGGCGTGCCTGGTTCAACAGCGCCTCGTCCGCGCGCGATGGCGACCCGACGAAGCCGCGCATCCTGCCGGCACAGTGCGTTGACCAGGTGCTGCTTGACCCGACGAAGACGGAGTTCCAGCTGCCGGGGCAGGACCGCTTCTATCTGTGCCGGCCTTCGCACATGGAGTACACGCCGGCGCCTTTGACGTTCGTGTGCCGCACCTGCGGAATGTTCCAGGACTACGAGACCCTCGCAGAGTTGGATAGGGACCTCGGAAACCTGACGCCCGACCACTGCCCCAATCCCAAGAAGAAGGGTCAGTGCGACTGGGAGCAGCTCGATGTTATCTTCGTGCACTGGTCCGGTCGTTGGGAGGCAGCTTTTCCAGGGCAATGGCACTGGAGCGACCGCGACGCCAAGGTCGTCAAGCGCCGCGACAACTGCGTCTGTGGGAGCTACCTGTTCAAGTTGAATCGGCGCTCAGCTGGCATCGGCGATTGGTTCTTTGAGTGCGCCGCCTGCGATAAGCCGCTATCGCCGAAATGGCTGCAGAACGACCGCGACACCTTGCGCATTCTCGGACCTGCGATGGGGCCGGACCGACTGACCGAAGTGCGGATGCAGGCGACTCCCTATCGCGCGTCGAGTGCGTACTACGTCAAGTCCGACCTGTTCATCGACTTCAAGGATGGCAGCCAGCAGCTGCTGACCCGGTTGCGTCCTGGGCGGGAAGCTGAGCTCAAGGATTTCGTGGCGAAGCAGTATGGTTTTGCCGCGCAGCCCATCACGGACGAGGACGTGCAGAAGGCCTGCGAGGGCAAACCGGAATGCGCCAAGGACTTGGCGGACTACCTGGCTGCCGTGGAGCAGATTCGTACGCTTGAGGGTTTCGCGGAGCCGATGCGCACGAGGCTCAAGGGTGCAATCGAGATGGCCTATACCGGCCGGCAGCGAATTCTGGAGGACCTTCGCCGGCGGCAGATTCTGCTTCCCAAGGTGGACCTTCCGGTCGCTGTCGTCTCGAACCTTCAGAACAGGCAGTCGATGTTCGCTTCCAAGTTCGACCCTTTCCGCCTGGCAGTCGAACATGCGGCGCTCAAAAGTACGCGTCTGGACGTGGAGACGCGGACCAACGGGAAGAAGCCGTATGTTTCCTTCACCCGACTGGACGAAGACCTGGCGCCAGAAGACAAGGACAAGACGGACCAGGCGCAAAACGCCACGCGTGCCCTACTCGACAAGCTCGGTCTGGAAGACATGGGACTCATCCGGGAGTTCGACCTGTGTCGCTTCAGCTTCGGCTACTCGCGGATGGAGTCGACGCCCATACTGCGGGACAAGCGGGGCATGGATATGCCGGTTCGCCTCAACCTGTTCCCGCCGGTGAAGCAGAACGACAGCTATCGATTCCCCGTCTACGTGGTGCAACAGGGAAACGAGGCCTTGTATGTGCGCCTCAAGGAAGAACTCGTTCTCGAATGGCTGCGCAGCCTGAAGTGCCCGGACATGTTCACGTTAAACGGCGGCGAGAGGATTGGCGCCGGCTTGCTGGGTGCTACGCAGCCAATGAGCCCGTTTCTCGACAACTTGCCAGAAACCACGACCCCACCGGTCTACTTCTATCTATACACCCTGCTCCACAGCTACTCGCACCTGTTGATGAAGCACGTGTCGGAGTACTCAGGCCTGGACCTGGGCTCGCTGGGCGAGTACATCTTCCCGGCTGACCTGGCTTTTGTGGTCTATCGCAACGGCACGACGATGGACCTGGGAAACTTGTCTGCGCTCTGGCGCAATGCCGGCCCGGCGATGCTGACAGCGATGCTCGGCTCCAAGGCGACGCAATGCGGCACCGGTTCACTCTGTACGGAACGCGGCGGCGCCTGTCCGGACTGCGTGATGATGCCGGAGACATCTTGTATAGCCGGCAACAAGCTGCTCTCACGGTCGGTTCTGCGGTCAATCGGGGGCAGACCTCGCCTCGACAAGCGGGATGCGCCGATTCGCGGCTACCTCGACATGGCTAAGCCGTAGGTGTGCCGGGATGGCAACCCAGAAGTTGACCGCCTTCGAGCAGTCCGTCCTGGCCGGCTTGGCCAAGAGGGCCGGGCTTGCCGCGATATTGCTGGAGGCCTGGGCAGAGCTGCCTGCTGACTCGGTCCAGTCAGCCCGTTCGCTCGTTGATGCAGCGCAGCTGAGCGTGACAGAAGAAGGTCCGACTCAGAGCCTTCTCGAGGATTCAACCCGCCTGGGTCTCTTGGAGACAACACCAGTAGGATTCAAGCCGCGCAACGGGACGCACGAGCGCTTCCCGCGCCTGGCCTTCGCGCTTCATGCCGTGGAGCACTATCGGTCGTCAGTGCACCGCGACGCTACTGTTGCGCAGGTGGTACTCACCAAACCACCGCGGCCTAGCGTGTTGGAGCAAAAGATTTCGGCATTAGGATGGCGAACTGCTGAACTGGAGGCGACTGAGCACGCCTTCCATGGGATAGTGCGAGCGGCGCAGAGCCGTGTTGTTGTCATGACTCCGTTCTTTGACAGTACTGGCGCCGCTTGGCTGCGGGAGTTGCTGTCTTATGCACGGCCGGGCGTTGAACGCACCCTGATTCTTCGAAGCCTGGAAGACAACACTCGTAAGGACTACCCGCTCGGTTTCGACACCATCTCTCCGTGGCTCAAGGCTCAGGGTGTGCGGGTCTTCAACTACTCGATTCCTCGTATGGATGGCGGACGTGAGACTTTCCATGCGAAGGCGGTCTTGCGCGACCGGAGCGCAGCTTACCTAGGCTCCTCGAACGTTACGGCCGCCTCCTTGGAACACTCGATGGAGATGGGCGTAGTGCTTGAAGGAAAAGCGGCAGCTGGCGTGGCTGAGGTTATCGATGCAGTGATGGCGGCCGCAACGCCATGGATGTAAATCCTCCAGCTGCCGTCCAGCCCCCAGAGCTGCGCTTGTAGCAAGTCAGCCGAATGCCTGACAGGAGTCCTATGACGTCACCGTCAAGGACACATGGAGACAGTTTCCCGCCGCCGTTTCTGAGGATTTGGCCGTGCCGCCTCATCGGCACGGCCGAGCCGTACGCTTCGCATTGAGAAACTCACAGGATAGCTTCGCTAAATCGTTGACAGAGACTCGATTGTTTTCTCGACTTTTGGGTCGCGCTCTCTCAAGATATGCGGTCAGCTACAAGCCCCCTCAAACGTCGATATTCCCCGCCCGCAACGCATTCGTCTCGATGAAGTCCCGGCGCGGCTCCACCTCGTCGCCCATCAGCATGGTGAACACCCGGTCGGCTTCGATGGCGTCGTCGATCTGCACGCGCAGCAGGCGGCGCACGTTGGGGTCCATGGTGGTTTCCCAGAGCTGCTCGGGGTTCATTTCGCCCAGGCCCTTGTAGCGCTGGCGGGCGGTGGTGCGTTCGGCTTCGCCGATGAGCCACTGCATGGCGGTGCGGAAGTCGCTCACGCGCTCTTCCTTCTGCTTGTCGCCTTCGCCGCGAAGCACCTTGGCGCCCTCGCCCAGCAGGCCGCGGAAGGTGTTGGCGGCTTCGGCCAGGGCGGCGTAGTCGGCACCGTGCACGAAGTCCTGGGTGATGACGCTGCTTTTCACGTTGCCGTGGTGGCGGCGGCTGATGCGCAGCACCGGCTTGTCGGTGCGGGCGTCGAACTCGGCGCTCACGGTGGCGGGCACGCCGGTGGTGGACAGTTCGCGCAGCTTGATCTGCAGCGCCTGGGCGCTCAGGGCGGCGGCTTCCATGTCGTCGAGGTTGAGCGACACGCCGTCGGCCACGGCGCGCAGGGCCTCGGCGTCCATGAAGGCCGAGAGGCGCGCGATCACGTGTTCGGCCACCTGGTGCTTGCGCGCCAGTTCTTCCAGCGTGCTGCCTTCCAGCGTGGTCTGGGTGGCGCCGCCGGTGGTCACCTTGGCGTCCTTCAGCGCAATGCGCAGCAGGAAACCGTCGAGCGCGGCGGCGTCTTTCAGGTACAGCTCTTCCTTGCCGGCCTTCACCTTGTACAGCGGCGGCTGCGCGATGTAGATGTGGCCGCGCTCCACCAGCTCGGGCATCTGCCGGTAGAAGAACGTGAGCAGCAGCGTGCGGATGTGGGCGCCGTCCACGTCGGCGTCGGTCATGATGATGATGCGGTGGTAGCGCAGCTTGGCGACGTCGAAATCGTCGGCGCCGCTCTTGGCGTCACCGCCGCCGGCCTTGCCGATGCCGGTGCCCAGCGCGGTGATGAGCGTGAGGATCTCGTTGGAGGTGAGCAGCTTTTCGTAGCGCGCTTTCTCCACGTTCAGGATCTTGCCGCGCAGCGGCAGGATGGCCTGGAACTTGCGGTCACGGCCCTGCTTGGCCGATCCGCCGGCCGAGTCGCCCTCGACAATGTAGATCTCGCACAGCGCCGGGTCTTTTTCCTGGCAGTCGGCCAGCTTGCCGGGCAGGCCCATGCCGTCCAGCACGCCCTTGCGGCGCGTCATTTCGCGCGCCTTGCGGGCGGCTTCGCGCGCGCGGGCGGCTTCCACGATCTTGCCGCAGATGATCTTGGCGTCATTGGGGCGTTCCTGCAGGTAGTCGGTGAGCAGGCGCGCCACCACGTCTTCCACCGGGCCGCGCACCTCGCTCGACACCAGCTTGTCCTTGGTCTGGCTCGAGAACTTGGGCTCTGGCACCTTCACGCTCAGCACGCAGCACAGGCCTTCGCGCATGTCGTCGCCGGTCACCTCCACCTTGGCCTTCTTGGCCAGCTCGTTCTCTTCGATGTACTTGTTGATGACGCGCGTCATGGCCGCGCGCAGGCCGGTCAGGTGGGTGCCGCCGTCGCGCTGCGGAATGTTGTTGGTGAAGCACAGCACCTGCTCGTTGTAGCCGCTGTTCCACTGCATGGCCACTTCAACGCCGATGTTGGTGCCCTGGTCGCTCTGGCGGTCGCCCAGCGCGTGAAAGATGTTCGGGTGCAGGACCGTCTTGCCCTTGTTGATGAACTCCACAAAGCCCTTGACGCCGCCAGCGCCCGAGAAGTCGTCTTCCTTGCCGCTGCGTTCGTCCAGCAGGCGGATGCGCACGCCGTTGTTGAGGAAGCTGAGCTCGCGCAGGCGCTTGCTCAGGATCTCGTAGTGGAAGTCGTTGTTCTCTTTGAAGATCTCGGTGTCGGGCAGAAAGTGCACCTCGGTGCCGCGCTTCTCGGTGGCACCGGTCACCTTCATGGGCGACACCTCGACGCCGTTGGGCGCCTCCACGATGCGGTTCTGCACGAAGCCGCGCGCAAACTCCAGCTGGTGCACCTTGCCGTCGCGGCGCACGGTCAGGCGCAGCCACTTGCTGAGCGCGTTCACGCAGCTCACGCCCACGCCGTGCAGGCCGCCCGACACCTTGTAGCTGTTCTGGTTGAACTTGCCGCCCGCGTGCAGTTCGGTCAGGGCGATCTCGGCCGCCGAGCGCTTGGGCTCGTGCTTGTCGTCCATCTTCACGCCGGTGGGAATCCCGCGGCCGTTGTCCACCACGCTGATGGAGTTGTCGGTGTGGATGGTCACCACGATGTCGTCGCAGTGGCCGGCCAGCGCTTCGTCGATCGAGTTGTCGACCACCTCGAACACCAGGTGGTGCAGGCCGGTGCCGTCGGACGTGTCGCCGATGTACATGCCCGGGCGCTTGCGCACCGCTTCCAGGCCTTCAAGGATCTGGATCGACCCTTCACCGTAGCCTTCGCTGGCACCGGCCTGGTGGGCGTCGATCTTGGGCTGGAAATTGGAGCTCTCGGGGCTCGGAACGGCGTCGGACATAAGGACTTTCTCTATCGCTAGAAACGCCAAACCCGCTGGGGAGCGGGTTGGCCAGGGCAAGCTGTGTGGCGGTGGGTCAAATGCGCATGGGCATCACGACGTACTTGAAGGCGTTGTCGTCGGGGTTGGTCACCAGGGCCGAGCTGTTGCCGTCGGCCAGCTCCACCCGCACCATGTCCTGGCCCATGTTCTGCAGCGCGTCGATCAGGTAGGTGACGTTGAAGCCGATCTCGATCGCGTCGCCGCCGTAGTCGATGTCGAGCTCGTCCACCGCCTCTTCCTGCTCGGCGTTGCTCGAGGCCACGCGCAGCGTGCCCGGCTCCACGTTCAGGCGCACGCCCTTGAACTTCTCGCTCGTCATGATGGCGGTGCGCTGCAGGCTCGAGAGCAGCGGCGCGCGGCCCAGCGTGACGATGTTCTTGTGGTTCTTGGGAATGACGCGGTTGTAGTCGGGGAACTTGCCCTCGACCAGCTTGGTGACGAACTCCATGCCGTCGAAGCTGAACTTGGCCTGGTTGGCCGCAAACTGCATCTCGATCGCGCCTTCCTTGTCGGACAGCAGGCGCTGCATTTCCAGCACCGTCTTGCGCGGAAGAATCACTTCCTGCTTGGGCACGTCCACGTCCAGCGTGGCCGACGCAAACGCCAGCCGGTGGCCGTCGGTGGCCACCAGGCTCAACTGCCGGCCTTCGGCCACGAACAGAATGCCGTTCAGGTAGTAGCGGATGTCGTGCACCGCCATGGCAAACGACACCTGGCTCAGCAGGCTCTTGAGCGTTTTCTGCGGCACGCTGAAGGCCGGGCCGAAACTCGCGGCCTCCTGCACCAGCGGAAAGTCTTCGGCCGGCAGGCTCTGCAGCGTGAACCGGCTCTTGCCGCCCTTGAGCACCAGCTTGCCGCCGGTGTGTTCCAGGCTCACGATCTGGTCGCCCGGCATGGTGCGCAGGATGTCGATCAGCTTGCGCGCGCCCAGCGTGGTGGCAAAGCTGCCGCTGTCGCCGCCCAGGTCGGCGGTCGTGCGGATCTGGATCTCCAGGTCGCTGGTGGTCAGTTGCAGCTGCGTGCCCGTCTTGCGCAACAGCACGTTGGCCAGGATGGGCAGCGTGTGCCGCCGCTCCACGATGCCCGACACCGCCTGCAGCGCGGCCAACACCTTGTCCTGGGGGGCTTTGAAAACGATCATCGTCGGCTCTTTCGTCTTGTGGATGGGTGCCTCGTGCACCCCGGCGGTCAAACCGCCCTATTTTCACTCTTTTGAACAGTGTTTTCCGCTGGTTTCTGCGCCCACCCGCATCTCACCCCTTCAGGGTCTGCTCCAGCACGTGCAACTGCTGGTTCAGTTCGGTGTTCTGCTGGCGCTCGCCGGCGATCTTGCGCACCGCGTGCAGCACCGTGGTGTGGTCCCGCCCGCCAAACAGCTCGCCGATCTCGGGCAGGCTCTTCTGGGTGAGCTCCTTGGCCAGAAACATGGCGATCTGCCGCGGCCTGGCAATGCTCGCCGGCCGCTTTTTCGAATACATGTCGGCGACCTTGATCTTGTAGAAATCGGCCACCGTCTTCTGGATGTTCTCCACGCTGATCTGCCGGTTCTGGATCGACAGCAGGTCCTTCAGCGCCTCGCGCGCCAGCTGAATGGAGATGTCCTTCTGGTTGAAGCGGCTGTAGGCCAGGATCTTGCGCAGCGCGCCTTCCAGCTCGCGAACGTTCGAGCGCACGTTCTTGGCCACGAAGAACGCCACCTCTTCGGGCATCACCGCGCCCTCGGTGGCCGCCTTGTTGATCAGGATGGCCACCCGCATTTCCAGCTCGGGCGGCTCGATCGCCACCGTCAGCCCCGAGTCGAACCGCGACACCAGCCGCTCGTGGATGTCGGCCAGGCCCTTGGGGTAGGTGTCGCTGGTCAGCACGATGTGGCTCTTCTTGGCCAGCAGCGCCTCGAAGGCGTTGAAGAACTCCTCCTGGGTGCGTTCCTTGTTGGCAAAGAACTGCACATCGTCGATCAGCAGCAGGTCGAGGCTGTGGTAGCGGGCCTTGAATTCATCGAACGTCTTGCGCTGATAGGCCTTGACCACATCCGAGACGAACTGCTCGGCGTGGATGTAGAGAACTTTGGCGTTGGGGCGCTCCGACAGCAGGTGGTTGCCGATGGCATGCACCAGGTGCGTCTTGCCCAGGCCGACCCCGCCGTAGATGAACAGCGGGTTGTAAAGCTGCCCCAGGCTGCCGGCCACGTGCATGGCGGCGGCGCGGGCCATTCGGTTGGCCGACCCCTCGACCAGCGTCGAGAACGTGAGCGCCGGGTTCAACCGCGTCTTGTGCACCGCGCCGGCCGCGGGCTCGGCCGGCACCACCTCGGTCAGTTCGCCAAACACCTGTTCCTGCACGGCATCGAACACCGGCTTCTGCGAAGGTGTAGACCGGGCGGGGCCTTCGCGCGGAGCAAGCGCCAACTCAAGCGTGACGGCGCTGCCGTGAATGGCTTCGAGCAGCGCACTGATGCGGGCCGCGTACTGGGCGCGAACCCAGTCGAGCTTGAAGCGGTTGCCCACGGTGAGCACCACGCGCGAGCCATCGGCCGACACACTGGCGCCCAGCGGACGGATCCAGGTGTTGAACTGCTGCTCGGGAATTTCCTGGGCCAGGCGCTCGATGCACAAGGCCCACAGGGAACGGCGGGGGTGGTCGTCGCGAAGCGCGGCGGACGGGGATGTGCCCTCGGACATGCGAAGAAGGGGGAGATGGTTATCGTTGTGGACAAGGGGCGGCACCCCGGGCGCGCATTGTAGGCAGTGCGGCGAGTTATCCACAAGCGCCATCAGGCGTTTGGGCGCCCGCCCGGCCGCTTTCTGACCGGTGGCACGGCCAAGCTGGGGACGGCTTGCCGCCGAGGGGTGTTTCTGGCGATAATCGCGGGTTTCCCGAATCCGGACCGTCCATCATGAAACGCACCTACCAACCTTCCAAGATCCGCCGCGCCCGCACCCACGGCTTCCTCGTGCGCATGAAGACCCGCGGTGGCCGCGCCGTCATCAACGCCCGCCGCGCCAAGGGCCGCAAGCGCCTGGCCGTCTGAGCCTCACGCGCTGAACCCGCCGGTGATCCAGCGCTTGCGCAGCCGGCAGCAGTTTCAGGCCGTGCTGGCCGGCGCCCCCGTGGTCAAGACGCCCCACTTCGCGTTGCACCGACTTGCGCTGGGTTCTGCCGAGCGCAGCACCCCGCTGTTTCCGCAAGCCGGCCCCTGGCTCGGCGTGCTCCTGCCCAAGCGCTGGGCGCGCCGCGCGGTCACGCGCAACGCGATCCGGCGGCAGATCTACGCCACCGCCCCCGCTTCGCTGACCGACGCGGCCCACGTGGTGCGCCTGCGCAGCGGCTTTGCACGCGATCAGTTCCTGAGCGCCAGCTCCACCGTGCTCAAGCAGGCGGTGCGGGCAGAACTCCTCCAGCTCTGGGCGCGCAACGCCGCCGCCGGGGCTCCTGCGTCGCGTGGCCATGTGGCGTGAACTCCCGCAGCGCCTGCTGATCTGCGTGGTGCAGGGCTATCGCCTGCTGCTCAGCCCCTGGCTGGGCAGTGGTTGCCGTTTCGAACCCACCTGCTCGGCCTATGCGCTGCAGGCGCTGCAGCGCCATGGCGCCTGGCAGGGCTCGCGCCTGGCCGCCTGGCGGCTGGTGCGTTGCCACCCTTGGTGCGAAGGCGGATGCGACCCGGTGCCCGATGCCCCGCCGCCCGGCCTGTTCACCCGCCTCCTTCCCCGCCACCCCGACAAGAAGAACGCCTCATGAATGACATCCGTCGCTCCATCCTCTGGGTGGTGTTCGGCCTTTCCATGGTCCTGATCTGGGACAAATGGCAGATCCACAACGGCAAGGCCCCGACCTTCTTCCCGGGCAGCACCCCGCCCGCGGCCACCGCGCCGGCCGCCCCTTCCGCCGTGCCCCAGGCCACCAACGCCAGCGCCGGCTCGGGCGCTGTGCCCGGCGCCGAAGCGCCAGCCGCCGCCACCAACCGGCTGCACGAGGTCACCACCGACGTCTTCAAGCTCACCTTCCAGAGCGAAGGCGGGGCCCTGGTGGGGGCGCAGCTGCTCAAGCACGCCCAGGCCACCGGTGCCACAGACCGCAACATCGACACGCCGTTCAACCTGTTCACGCAGACCAACGAACGCACGTACGTGGCCCAGACCGGCCTGATCGGCGGCGGCTTCCCCACCCACAAGACGCCCATGACCCTGGTGGGCAACCCGTCTGCCCTGGCCGATGGGCAGGACACGCTGCAAGTTCGCTTTGAATCTGCCGAGCAGGGCGGTGTGCAGCTGGCCACCACCTACACGCTGCGCCGCGGCGCTTACGACATCGAGGTGGCCCACGAGGTGCGCAACGTCGGTGCGGCCCCGGTGGCCCCGCAGCTCTACCGCCAGCTGGTGCGCGACGGCAGCACCGTCGAGAGCGAGACACCCTTCTATTCCACCTTCACCGGCCCGGCCATCTACTCGGACGAACAGAAGTTCCAGAAGGTCGAGTTCAAGGACATCGCGTCCGACAAGGCCACCTTCGTGCGCAAGGCGTCCGACGGTTATGTGGCGATGGTGCAGCACTACTTTGCCTCCGCCTGGCTGCTCGACGCCGGCGAGGCCCGCGACAATTTCGTGCGCCAGGTGGCACCCAACCTGTACTCGGTGGGCACCATCAGTGCGCTGCCCGAGATCGCGCCCGGTCAGTCCCACACCGCCAAGGCCCGCCTGTTCGCCGGCCCGCAAGACGAAAAGATGCTCGAGCGCGTGGCGCCCGGTCTGGAGCTCGTCAAGGACTACGGCTGGCTCACCATCCTGGCCAAGCCGCTGTACTGGCTGATGGAGAAGATCCACGGCTACGTGGCCAACTGGGGTTGGGCGATCGTGCTGCTGGTGGTGCTGATCAAGGCCGCGTTCTACTGGCTCAACGCCAGCGCCTACCGCAGCATGGCCAAGATGAAGGCCATCAACCCCCGCATCATGGAAATGCGCGAGCGCCTCAAGGACAGCCCGCAGCTCATGCAGCAGGAAATGATGAAGATGTACCGGGAGGAGAAGGTCAATCCCCTGGGCGGCTGCTTCCCCATCCTGATCCAGATCCCGGTGTTCATCGCGCTCTACTGGGTGCTGCTGTCCAGCGTGGAAATGCGCAACGCGCCCTGGATCGGCTGGATCGCCGACCTGTCCTCGCCCGACCCGTTCTACATCCTGCCGCTGGTGATGGCGATCACCACCATGATCCAGACTGCGCTCAACCCGCTGCCGCCAGACCCGCTGCAGGCCAAGCTCATGTGGATGATGCCGCTGGTGTTCTCGGTCATGTTCTTCTTCTTCCCGTCGGGCCTGGTGCTCTACTGGATCACGAACAACATCCTCACCATCGTGCAGCAGGCGCACATCAACCACCGCATGGGTGTGCCGCTCAAGTTCAACATGCCCAAATTCAAGTGACCCCCCTGCGCCGCTGACGCGGCTTCCCCCCTGGGAGGGGGGACGGTGCCAGAGGACCGGCAGAGCCGGATCCTCGGCACCCTGGACGGGGGAAGCACCTGGGCGCACGTCACCTGTCTTTCATGCTTCCCCATCACGCTGACCCCATCGTTGCCATCGCCACCGCCCCCGGGCGCGGGGCGGTGGGCATCGTGCGGGTGTCGGGCAAGGGACTGGGGGCGTTCGTGAAGGCTCTGCTGGGGCGGGATCTCGCGCCGCGCCAGGCCACCTACGGGCCCTGGCACGGGGCCGACGGGCAGCCGATCGACCATGGACTGTCGCTGTGGTTTCCGGCACCGCATTCGTACACCGGTGAAGACGTGCTGGAGCTGCAGGGCCATGGCGGGCCGGTGGTGTTGCAGCTGCTGCTGGCGCGGTGTCTCGAGGTGGCCCGCGGCGCGTTGCCCGGCCTGCGGCTGGCGCGCGCGGGCGAGTTCACCGAGCGCGCGTTCCTCAACGAAAAGCTCGACCTGGCGCAGGCCGAGGCGGTGGCCGACCTCATCGATGCCAGCACCGAGCTGGCGGCGCGCAGCGCGGCCCGGTCGCTGGCTGGCGCTTTCTCGGACCGCGTGCACGCGCTGCGCGACGCGCTGGTCAACCTGCGCATGCTGGTCGAGGCCACGCTGGACTTCCCCGAGGAAGAAATCGATTTCCTGCAGAAGGCCGACGCGGTTGGGCAGCTGAACAAACTGCGCGACGCGCTGACCACCTTGCGCGCCGAGGCCCGCCAGGGCGCTTTGCTGCGCGACGGCCTGCAGGTGGTCATCGCCGGGCAACCCAACGCGGGCAAAAGCTCGCTGCTCAACGCGCTCGCGGGGGCCGAACTCGCCATCGTCACGCCCATTGCCGGCACCACGCGCGACGTGGTGCAGCAGACCATCCAGATCGAAGGCGTGCCGCTGCACGTGACCGACACCGCCGGCCTGCGCGACAGCCAGGAGGCCGACGAGGTCGAGCGCATCGGCATCGAACGCGCCTGGCAGCGCATCCGCGGCGCCGACGCGGTGCTGTTCCTGCACGACCTCACCCGCTGGAGCGAGCCACGCTACCGCCACGCCGACGCCCACATCGCGCGCGGGCTGCCTGCCAACGTGCCGGTGCTGCACGTGTGGAACAAGCTCGATCAGGGCGGACAGGTGCCCGGCAGCGACAACGACATCGCCCTGTCGGCCAAATTCGGCACCGGCCTGGACGTGCTCCGCCAGCGCCTGCTGCAGCTGGCGGGCTGGCAGTCGGGCGGTGACGGCCTGTTCATGGCGCGCGAGCGCCACCTGCAGGCCCTGGCCCGGGTGGACGACCACCTTGATCTGGCCCGGGCGCGCCTGACACAGGCGGCTGACCAGCTGGACCTGCTGGCCGAAGAGCTCCGCCTGGCGCAACAGGCGTTGGGCGAAATCACCGGCGAATTCACCGCCGACGACCTGCTGGGTGTCATTTTTTCGCGTTTCTGCATCGGCAAGTGAGCCGAATCCCACCGCCCAGGCGCGCTGGCCTGCCGCTGGGAACTGAACTGTAAACACCCGTTAACTCCCGGTTGCGCCAGCCATGCCGCTGCGTTCAACTTGAGGCATGAATGCCCCGACCGCATCCGCCCGGTTCGACATCCAGCACCTCGCGCAGGCCATGCGCCACAGCAGTGCCCTGGACGCCGTGCCACTGAACCTCAGCGAGGCCCACTGGGTCACGCTGGCCAATTACATGCAGCCGGTGGCCATGAACCAGGGCCAGGTGCTCATCGAGCAGGGCGTGAAAGACCGCACCGTCTATTTCGTCGAGAGCGGCACCCTCACCGTTCACTACGAAGACTCCAAGGAGCGCGTGCGCATCGCGGTGGTCGGCGCGGGATCGCTGCTGGGCGAAGGCGCCTTCTTCAGCCACCTGCCCCGCAGCGCCACTGTCAATGCCGGCAGCGACTGCCGGCTCTGGTGCCTCACCCCGCTGCGCTTCCGCGAACTCGGCGTCCGGCATCCCCAGATCGCGCTCGATGTGGTGGTGGCCATGTCGGCGGTGCTCGCACGGCGCATGTACAACAAGCCCAAGCGGGTGGCGGTCACGTGACCGGCCCTGGAGTCCCTCGGCGCGGGATGGCCAACGGCCACACGCCCACATTCAACGAACGCCCTTGAGCACGCTGACCATGTCCCTCATGAGCTGGTTGCAGGCCAGAAAGTCGTCCAACGGAAAAGGCGCCCTGGCCCGCGCCCGCAATGCGTTCCGCACCACCACCATGCCGCTCATCTCGCCGCGGCGGGGCCGGCGCCTGCTGCGCCGCGAGCAGCTGTTCGGCGTGGTTCGCGAATCCCTCATCCGCGGTGGCGTGCTCTCCACCAGCTACAGCTTCAAGGTACTCAACCTCGACAACAACGGCGACAGCTTCATCGTGCTGGTCGAATTGGCGTTGCCGGCGCAGTCGCTCCCCGACGAATTCCTGCTCGAAATCGAACGCTGGGTCCAGCAGAGCGCCAAGGCCCGCTTCACCATGGACGTGCGCGCCGTCTACTGGCGCCGCAAGGCGTCGCCCGAACAGGTGGGCCAGGCACTGCGCGCGGCCATGAGCGCCCAGACCCGACGCGACAGCCCCGACACCTCGATCCCCCGCCCACCCACCGCCAGCGCGCGTGGAGTGGGTGAAAAAGTGGGTGCCGACGAAGTGAAGGCCTTTCGCGAGGCCCTCACGGCGGCGCTGCCGCCCGCCTACCGCCATCCCCGCGAGCCGCAGCTTCAGATGCCCGAAGCCATGAGCGACTTCGCGGCACTCAGCGACACCCAGCACGGCAAGCTCTGAGCCCGCCGGCGCGGGGCTGACCTCGAGGTCAGTGCCCCTCGAAGTGCACCAGGGTGAACAGCGGCAGACCGTTGTCGCGCAGTTTCTTCGACCCACCCAGTTCGGGCAGATCCACGATGGCCGCGCCTTCGGTGACGGTGGCGCCCAGTTTCTCGAGCAGTCGGTGGCCCGCCATCATCGTGCCGCCAGTGGCAATCAGGTCGTCGATCAGCACCACCCGGTCACCCGGTTTCACCGCATCGGTGTGCAGTTCCACCGTGGCACTGCCGTACTCGAGTTCGTAGGTTTCTTCGATCGTGGTGAACGGCAGCTTGCCCTTCTTTCGGATCGGCACGAAACCCACGCCGAGCTCATAGGCCAGCACCGAACCGATGATGAAGCCCCGCGCGTCCAGGCCGGCCACCACGTTCGGTCGCAGTGCCGGGTCCATGTACCGGTGCACGAAGGTGTCGATCAGCACGCGAAAAACCTTGGGGTCCTGCAGCAGCGGCGTGATGTCACGGAACTGCACGCCCGGCGCAGGCCAGTCGGGTACGGTGCGGATGTGCGATCGGAGGTAGGCGGCGGTGTCCATGGGCCTGATTATCGGCGTGCGCAAAAAAAAACCCCGGCACTCGGCCGGGGCAGGAAGCTCATGGCGACCCTGGTCAGGCCATGGGCTTGAACTGGTAGCCGTTGCCCGATGCCTCGAGCGTGCCGAGGGCGGGGAACGGGAAGTGGAAACCGCCCATGGCCATCTTCTCCTTGGCCAGCATGTCGAAGAGGCGGCGCCGGGTCTGGCGGGCCATTTCGGCGTCCATGTCGAAGCTCACCGCCCAGTCGGGGCTGCGGGCGAACAGCGCCGGCACGTTGGTGACGTCGGCGGTGTACATGAAGCTCTGGCCCTGCGAGCGGATGTTGAACACGCACATGCCGGGCGTGTGGCCGAAGGCCGCCACCGACTGGATGCCGGGGGCCACTTCGGCGCCGGCTTCAAAGCGCACCAGCTTGGCGGCGGGGATCTTGCCCAGCACGCGGCGTGCGTTCTGGAAGGCGCCCTGGGCCGCGGGCGGCGCGGCGTTCATCTTGGCGTCGTCCATCCAGAAGGCGAACTCCTGTGCCGGCACGTGCACGGTCGCGTTGGGGAACACCAGGTCACCGGCCTTGTTGATCAGGCCGTTGATGTGGTCACCGTGGAAGTGGCTCAGGATGACGTGGTTGATTTCTTCGGGCTTGTGGCCGGCGGCGGCCATGTTCGCGCGCAGGCGGCCGGTGGTGGGCGGGCCGTTGTCGGCGAAGCCGGTGTCGATCAGGAACTTGGTGCCGCCGTTGACGATGAGGTAGGGGGTGAACGGAATGTCCACGTAGTCGGTGGGCAGGTTCTGGGCCGCCAGCAGGGCCTTGACCTGTTCGAGCGGTGCGTTGCGCACGAATTCGTCACCCAGGGGGCGGCGCAGGGCGCCGTCGTTGATCGCAATGACCTCCATGCTGCCGAGCGTCATCTTGCGGAAGCCGGGCTCGGGCAGCGTGGGCGCGCCGGGGTTCGGTGCGCTTTGCGACAGCACGGACGAGAAGGTCAGGGCGCTCGCGCCGGCAATGCCGGCACCGAGGAAGAGTCGGCGGTCCATGAACGGGTCTCCTGGGTGGGTGGAAAACCGCAAGCATACGAACGATGAGGTTTCCGACGAGACCCATCGGTCGCAATATCCCCTGACCAGTATCGGGTACTGGCCAGCCGCGGGTCAGCCGCCCAGCAGCTTTTCCTCGGCCAGCGCCAGCGCGGGCGCCTGACCACTGAGCACCAGCGTGTCCCCACCGGCCAGGACGGCCGCGTCGTCCACCGGCGAGGCCCGGCCGTTGCCGCGGCGAAGGCTCACCACCCGCACCCCGATCGCGGGCAGCGCCAGGCTGCCCAGCGTCTTGCCCAGGCACCGGCCCGCGCTCGGCAGGGTCACGCTGCCCAGGCGTTCGTGCTGCAACTCGTCGGCCCCGTCGTCGTCGGCGCCGTGAAAGTAGCCGCGCAGCAACTCGTAGCGTGCGTCGCGCTGGTCCTGCACCACGCGGATCACGCGGCGCATGGGCACACCCACCAGCGCCAGCGCGTGGCTGGCGAGCATCAGGCTGGCCTCGATCGCTTCGGGCACCACCTCGGACGCGCCGGCCGAGCGCAGCCGCTCGATGTCCAGGTCGTCGATGGTTCGCACCACCACCGGCACGTGCGAGGCATGCTCGCCGGTGTGGCGCAGCACCTTGAGCGCGCTCGCGGTGTCGAGGTAGGTCACCACCACCGCACTGGCCCGGTGCAGGCCGGCGGCCATCAAGGCCTGCAGGCGCGCGGCATCGCCGAACACCACCGAATGGCCGGCGGCCGCGGCCTGCCGCACGCGGTCGGGGTCGAGGTCGAGTGCCATGTAGGGGATGCCCTCGGCCTCGAGCAGGCGCGCCAGGTTCTGCCCGCAGCGGCCGTAGCCGCAGATGATCACGTGCTTGTCGGCGTTGATGGCCTTGCGCGCGATGGCCGTCATCTGCACCGACTGCATCAGCCAGTCGCTGCCCACCAGCCGCGTGACGATGCGGTTGCTGTAGAGAATGATGAAGGGCGTGAGCAGCATGGAGATCACCATGCTGGCCAGAATCGGGTTGAACAGCGCCGGCGGCACCAGGTTGTGCTGGCCGGCCAGGGTGAGCAGCACCAGCCCGAACTCGCCGGCCTGGGCCAGGTACAGGCCGGTGCGAAGCGCGGTCCCCATGGGCGCGCCGAACGCCCGCGTGAGGGCGGTGACCAGCGCCAGCTTGAAGGCCAGCGACGCCGCCAGCATGAGCAGCACCAGCGGCCAGCGCTCGATCACCAGGCGCCAGTCGAGCATCATGCCGATCGTGATGAAGAACAGGCCCAGCAGCACATCGTGGAAGGGCCGGATGTCGGTTTCCACCTGGTGCTTGTATTCGGTCTCGGCGATCAGCATGCCGGCCACAAAGGCGCCCAGCGCCAACGACAGCCCGGCGTGCTCGGTGAGCCAGGCCAGGCCCAGGGTGATCAGCAGCAGGTTGAGCATGAACAGCTCGTCGCTCTTGCGCCGTGCCACCAGCGTGAGCCACCAACGCACCAGCCGCTGTCCGCCGGTGAGCAGCAGACCCAGCAGCAGCACCGCCTTGACCAGGGCCAGCCCCAACGCCCGCACCAGCTCCTCGGGCGGCGCGGAGAGCGCGGGGATCATCACCAGCAGCGGCACGACCGCGAGGTCCTGGAACA
Source organism: Synechococcus sp. UW140 (assembly GCA_943371665.1). Lineage (GTDB taxonomy): Bacteria > Pseudomonadota > Gammaproteobacteria > Burkholderiales > Burkholderiaceae_C > Hydrogenophaga. The sequence continues at coordinate 13,298 of CALRVR020000006.1, read as the reverse complement.
GCAAGATGCCGAGCACGCGCTTGCCGTGTTCCGATTCCAGCTCGAGCCGCTCGGCCACCAGCTTGATCACGATGGCCGTGCTGCTCATGGCCATCACCCCGCCCAGCGCGAGCGCCGCCTGCCACGAGAGGTCCCACCAGTCGGGCAGCAGCAGGGCCAGCCCCAGCGAAGCGGCCGAGGTGATCAGCACCGTGAGCACCACCTGCGACATGCCCAGGCCGAACACATGGCGCTTCATGGCGCGCAGCTTGGGCAGGCTGAACTCCAGGCCGATGACGAACATCAGGAACACCACGCCGAACTCGGCCAGGTAGCGCAGGCCACTGGAGTTCTGCGACAGCGCCAGCGCGTTGGGCCCGATCAGCACGCCCACGGCCAGGTAGCCCAGCATCGGGGGCAGCCGGAGAGAGCGGCACGCCACCACTGCGAGCACGGCGGCCAGCAGGTACAGCAGCGCAAGGTCGAGCGAAGTCATGGAGCGATGGTAAGGGCGGCGCCGTCCCGCACCGCCCGGGGGTTTCGCGAGGGCGCGGCGATAATCCGCGGCATGTCCGCTCACCCCCCCATCGACGCCACCCGGGCCCGCCAGCTTGCGCGCGAAACGCTGCAGATCGAGGCCGAGGCGGTGGCCACGCTCGCCGAGCGCGTGGACGACCGCTTTGCCGACGCGGTGAACGCCCTGTTCGGCGTGCGCGGGCGGGTGGTCGTCATGGGCATGGGCAAGAGCGGGCACATCGGCCGCAAGATCGCGGCCACGCTGGCGTCCACCGGCACGCCGGCGATGTTCGTGCACCCGGCTGAAGCCAGCCACGGCGACCTCGGCATGATCACCACCGACGACGCGGTGCTGGCGCTGAGCAACTCCGGCGAGAGCGAAGAGCTGACCGCCATCCTCCCCCTGATCAAGCGCATGGGCGTGCCGCTGATCGCCCTCACCGGGCGCGCCGATTCCACCCTGGGTCGGCATGCACAGGTGGTGCTCGACACCTCGGTCGCGCGCGAGGCCTGCCCGCACAACCTGGCCCCCACCGCCAGCACCACCGCCCAACTGGCGCTGGGCGATGCGCTGGCCGTGGCCCTGCTCGACGCGCGCGGCTTCAAGGCCGACGACTTCGCGCGCTCCCACCCAGGCGGCGCGCTCGGGCGCAAGCTGCTCACCCACGTGAGCGACGTGATGCGCCAGGGCGCCGACGTGCCCCGTGTAGGGCCCGATGCCGGTCTGATGGACCTGATGCGCGAGATCAGCGCCAAAGGGCTCGGCATGAGCGCCGTGGTGGACGCTGACCGGGCCGTCGGCGTGTTCACCGACGGTGACCTGCGCCGCCTGATCGAGCGCACCGGCAGCAGCGCCGACCTTCGCGCCTTGACCGCGCGCGATGTCATGCACGCGGCTCCCCGAACCATCCGGGCCGATGCGCTGGCGGTCGAGGCCGCCGACCTCATGGAGGCGCAGCGCATCACCAGTGTGCTGGTGGTCGACGCCGACGGGCGCCTGGTGGGCGCGCTCAACAGCAACGACCTGATGCGGGCCAAGGTGATCTGACCATGGTGCCCGCCCTGCGCTTTGCCCCCGAACTGCTGCTGCGCGCGCAAGGCGTGCGCGTGGCCTTTTTCGATGTCGACGGGGTGCTCACCGACGGTGGCCTGTACTTCACCGACGCGGGCGAAACCCTCAAGCGGTTCCACACCCTGGACGGCCACGGACTCAAGTTGCTCCAGCGCCATGGCATCGTGCCCGCCATCGTGAGCGGTCGCGACGCCAAACCCCTGCGGCTGCGGTTGGACGCCCTCGGCATCCGGCACCTGCGCCTGGGCACCGAAGACAAGGTGCCCGCGGCGCAATCCATCCTCGATGAACTTGGCGCGGGTTGGCACGAGGCGGCGGCCATGGGCGATGACTGGCCCGACCTGCCCGTGATGCGCCGCGCCGCCATCGCGTGTGCGCCGCCCGCCGCGCACGACGAAGTTCGTGCGGTGGCCCACCACATCACCGCGCGCGCCGCCGGCCACGGGGCGGCGCGTGAATTCTGTGACCTGCTGCTCATGGCGCGCGGCGCCTATGCGGCCGAACTCGAGGCCGCCACGCGGTGAGCGTCGAGGACGATTTCGACCTGATCCCGGGGCTGGACCGCAGTGCGCCGCCCGCCCCGGTGCGTCGCCGCCGCACCCCGTGGTGGGACCGCCTTTCCATCTACCTGCCTGTCATGCTCATGGGGCTGCTCGCGCTGGGGTCCTACTGGCTGCTGCGCGCCACGCCGCGCGCGCCCGACCCCACCCCCGAGCGGCCGGTGAGCGGCGAGCCCGACTACTTCATGCGCCGCTTCTCGGTGAAGTCGTTCGACGCCAACGGCAGCCTGCGCTCCGAGGTGGCGGGCGACGAGGCCCGGCACCACCCCGATGACGACCGGGTGGAAATCGACAACGCGCGCCTGCGCAGCCTGAACGAAAACGGCGCGATCACGAGCGCCACGGCGCGGCGGGTCACCACCAACGATGGCAACACGCGCTTCGTGCTTGAAGGCAATGCGGTGGTGGTGCGCGAAGGTGGGCGCGACGAACAGGGCCAGCCCCTCCCCCGCCTGGAGTTTCGCGGTGAATACCTGCTGGTCGAACTCGAACCGATCGACCGCATTTCGTCCGACAAGCCGGTGGAGCTGCTGCGCGATGGTGACCGCCTTCAGGCGCAGCGCATGGAATACGACGGCCAGACACGCACCGCCAACTTCAACGGCGAAGTTCGCGTGCAACTGCAACCCCGCCCTGCCCCATGAACCCGAACCCTCCCCTCGTTTTCATCACCGGTGCCTCCAGTGGCATCGGTCAGGCGCTTGCGGCGCGGTTTGCACGCGCGGGTTACCGGCTGGCGCTGGTGGCCCGCCGCAGCGACGACATCCAGGCGTGGGCAGACGCCCAGGGGTTTGCGGCCGATCGCTGCCGCGTCTACCGCGCCGATGTGGCCGAGACCGACAGCATCGTGGCCGCCGGGCAGCTGTGCCTGGAACATCAGGGGGTGCCCACCGTGGTGATCGCCAACGCGGGCATCAGCGTCGGCATGGACACCGGCGAGCGCGATGACATCGACGTGATGGCGCGAACCTTTGCCACCAACAACACCGGGCTGGCCGCCACCTTCCACCCCTTTGTGCGCGCCATGCGGGCGCAGGGGCGCGGCGCGCTGGTCGGCATCGCCAGCGTGGCCGCCATCCGCGGGCTGCCGGGGCATGGCGCCTATTGCGCCAGCAAGGCCGCGGTGGTGAGCTACTGCGAGAGCCTGCGCGGCGAACTGCGCGGCAGCGGCGTGGACGTGGTGACGCTGCTGCCCGGTTATGTCGACACGCCGCTGACTCGCGAGAACCGCTACCCCATGCCGTTCCTGCTGTCCCCCGAGGCGTTCGCCGACCGCGCCTTTGCGGCCATCGAGGCGCGCACCAGCTACCGCGTGATCCCCTGGCAGATGGGGGTGGTGGCCAAGCTGCTCCGTGCACTGCCCAACGCCTGGTTCGACCGGCTGCTGGCCGGTCGTCCCCGCAAGCACCGGCAGGGCGAAGGCCGGTCGAACGGTGACGGCACACCCGGAGGTCGCGCATGACGCTCGATGTGGTCGTGCTGTTCTTCCTGCTCGGCGTGTTTGCCCGCCTGGTCAAGAGCGACCTGCGCCTGCCCGAGCCCCTGTACGAGACGCTGTCGATCTACCTGCTGCTGGCCATCGGCCTCAAGGGCGGCATCGAGCTGAGCAAGCAGCCCATGCTGGCGCTGCTGCCGCAGATGCTGGCCTGCATGGCGCTGGGCTTTGCCATTCCCTTCGTGCTCACGCCGGTGCTTCGCGCGCTCGGCCTGTCGAGGGTGGATGCGGCGTCCATGGCCGCGCACTATGGCTCGGTCAGCGTCGTGACCTTCGCCGTCGCCAGTGCCTACCTCACCGCCAAGGGCGTCAGCGCCGAACCGCACGCGGCGCTCTGGGTGGCCATCATGGAGGCGCCCGGCATCGTGGCGGGCATTCTGCTGGCCCGCCTGGGCGCGGTGGATGCCAAAGGACAACCGCTGACGGTGAACTGGCGCGAGCTGGCGCACGATGTCTTCTTCGGCAAGTCGGTGTTGCTGCTGGCGGGCGGGCTGGTGATTGGTGCCGTGATGGGTGAAGCGGGCACGGCACCCATTGCGCCGGTGTTCACCGCGCCGTTCAAGGGGGTGCTGGCGCTGTTCCTGCTCGAGCTCGGGCTGGTGGCCGGCGGCCGGCTGGGCGACCTGCGCCGGTATGGTCTGCGCATCGTGGGCTTCGCGCTGCTGACACCCCCGCTGCTGGCGGTGGCCGGCGCGCTCACCGGCCTGGCCTTGGGCCTGTCCACCGGCGGCATTGCGCTGCTGGCCACGCTCGCGGCCAGCGCCAGTTACATCGCAGCGCCCACGGCCATGCGCCTGGCGGTGCCCGAGGCCAACGCCGCGCTGTCCATCACCGCCGCGCTCGGCGTGAGCTTTCCGTTCAACATCGTGGTTGGTGTGCCGCTGTACCTGCAGCTGGCCCGCTGGCTGCAGGGCTGAGGCATTCCATGGACAAGCACCCCCGCCAGTTGCTGGTCATCATCACCGAATCGGTGCTCGAAAAACGCCTGGTGGCCGACGCCATGCGGCTGGGCGCGCAAGGCTACACCGTGCACGATGTGCGCGGCGGCAGCCGCCTGGGCACCCGGGAAGCGCTGTGGGAAGCCGACCGCAGCATCGAGGTGAAAGTGGTGTGCCCGCCCGAGGTGGCCGACCTCATTGCCCGGCATGTGCTGGACCACTACGCCCCGCACCATGCGCTGTCGCTCTACTTCGCCGACGTGTCGGTGGTGCGGGCAGAGAAGTACTGAACCCGGCGCAACGCGCTGGCCGCGCAGCCCCGGCAGCCGGGTTCCAGACAGCAAAAAGCCCCGGGGCTTTCGCCACGGGGCCTTGTCGGGGAGGGGTCAGCGATCAGTAACCGCCGCGGCCACCGCCACCGCCGCCTTCGCGACGGCCACCGTTGCCGTATGGGCTGCGGAAGCCGCCGTCCTGGCCGCCACCACCATAGCCGCCGCCACCACCGCCACCGCCTTCACGGCGGCCACCGCCGAAACCGCCGGTGCGGGGCGGGCGCGGCTCCATCGGGCGCGCTTCGTTCACGACGAGGCTGCGGCCGCCGAGCGACTGGCCGTTCATGCCCTGGATCGCCGACTGAGCTTCGGCGTCACTGGCCATCTCCACGAAGCCGAAGCCCTTGGAGCGACCCGTCTCGCGCTCCATCATGACCTTGGCGCTGTTGACCGAGCCATAGGCGGAAAACGCCTGGGACAGGTCTTCGTCGCGGACCGTATACGGCAGGTTGCCGACGTAAAGTTTGTTGCCCATTCGAGGGACTCCTCAAGATACAGAGAAAAACAGCGATGGAGCCCCGTCGTCCGGCACACAGATGCAGCGCGCGAAACCAACCGATCACTTGACATGCGGCCTTTTTGCAGGCACGCCGCGGCATTATGCGCTGACGGGCGGAATCGGGGGGAGGTTTTTTCGGAATGCGCAACCAGCCCGTCCGGCCGATGCGCGCGTACAACAGCTTCCGGGGCGCCGCGGAACCCTCAATCGGCCGGGCGGTGGCGGTAGATCAGGTGGTAAACCAACCCCACCAGGACGCTGCCGCCCAGCAGGTTGCCGGCGATCACCGGCACCAGGTTGCCCAGCACCCCAGCCACCGTGACCACCGGGGCCCCGGCCGGCTGCAGCAGCCAGGCCAGCGGAAAAAGGTGGAAATTGGCGATGCTGTGCTCGAACCCGGCGGCCACGAAGGTGGCGACCGGCGGCACCACCGCCACCGCCTTGTCCACCACGCTGCGCCCCGCCATGGCCATCCAGACCGCCAGGCACACCAGCACGTTGCACAGGGCGCCCCGCCACAGCGCTTCGTGCCAGGGCAGCGACTGCTTGGCCGCGGCGATGCGCAGCGCTGCGTCGCCCACCGGGCCGTCGGCCAGGCCGCTGCCCCAGAACATCGCGGCGATCAGCGCCGCGCCAGCGGCGTTGCCCAGCGCCACCAGCACCCAGTTGCGCAGCAGCTCGCCCGTGCTGATCAGCCCCTCGGCGCGCGCCATGGCCAGCAGGTTGTTGCCGGTGAACAGCTCGGCCCCGGCCACCACCACCAGCAGCAGGCCAAGGGAAAACACCAGCCCGGCCAGCCAGGCGCTGGCGGCGGCGCCCAGGGTCGGGTCTGCCTTGACGGTGAGGAAGGCCAGCGTGCCCAGGCCGATGAACGCGCCGGCCAGGGCGCTCAGCATCAGCAGCGGCAGCGTGGGCATGCGCGCCTTGGCCACCCCCACCTGCCGCACCCGTTGGGCCACTTCCCGCGGCGCATGGGCATCCAGACCGTCGATTTCCAGCACCGGGCACCTCCACCGTGTTCATTCCAGCCCCTTTATACTCATGACCAGCGCCGATTTGTCCGGATTGCGGGCGCTCAACAAATGCCGCTAAAGGGGAGATGCCCGGTCTGCCTTTTGGTGGTCCGGGTTTTTTGTTGGCCGGGTCCTGCCGCGCGCAGGAGGATTCCTTGATCGTCACCCCTGTCACCTACCGCTTCGACCAACCGCTGCGCCTTCGCAGCGGTGCGGTGCTGCCGGCCTACGAGCTGGTGGTCGAGACCCACGGCACCCTCAATGCCGACAGATCCAACGCCGTGCTGGTGTGCCACGCGCTCAATGCGTCGCACCACGTGGCCGGTTTTCATGCCGATGCCAGCGGCCAGCCGCTGCCGCGCAGCGAAGGCTGGTGGCACAACATGATCGGCCCCGGCAAGCCGGTCGACACCAACCGGTTTTTCGTCATCGGCGTGAACAACCTGGGCTCTTGCTTCGGCTCCACCGGACCCACCCACACCAACCCCGCCACCGGCCAGGCCTGGGGCGCCGACTTCCCGGTGGTCACGGTGGAAGACTGGGTCGAGGCCCAGGCCCGGCTGCTCGATGCCATGGGCATTCAGACACTGGCCGCCGTGATGGGCGGCAGCCTTGGCGGCATGCAGACGCTGAGCTGGACACTGCAGTACCCCGATCGGGTGCGGCATGCGGTGGTGGTGGCCAGCGCACCCAACCTCACGGCCGAGAACATTGCCTTCAACGAAGTGGCGCGCCGCGCGATCGTCACGGACCCGGATTTCCATGGCGGCCACTACCTGCGACAGGGCACGCTGCCGCGCCGCGGCCTGCGCATCGCCCGGATGATCGGCCACATCACCTACCTCAGCGACGATGTGATGAACGAGAAATTCGGCCGCACCTTGCGTGCCGCCGATGGGGAGGACCCGGCCGCTGTGGCCGCGCTGGCCTACCGGTATTCAACGACGGACGTCGAGTTCCAGATCGAGAGCTACCTTCGCTATCAGGGCGACAAGTTCAGCGAGTACTTCGACGCCAACACCTACCTGCTCATCACACGCGCGCTCGACTATTTCGACCCCGCGCGTGAGTTCGATGGCCAGCTCAGCGCCGCGCTGGCGCGCGCCAAGGCCCGCTTCCTGTTGATCAGCTTCACGACCGACTGGCGGTTTTCGCCCGCCCGCAGCCGCGAGATCGTCAAGGCCCTGCTGGAGAACCGGCGCGACGTGAGCTACTGCGAGATCGATGCCCCGCATGGGCACGACGCCTTCCTGCTCGACGACCCGCGGTACCACGCCGCGGTGCGAAGCTATTTCGAGCACACCATCGGGGGTGCGGCATGAGCGAACGCGACGTGCTCGAATCCATCGCCCGGCTGGTGCCACCTGGCTCGCGCGTGCTGGACCTGGGTTGTGGCGACGGCGCGCTGCTGGCCCACCTGCAGGCCACGCGCGGCTGCACCGGCTACGGCGTCGAGATCGATGACGCCGAGGTGCAGGCCTGCCTCAAGCGCGGCGTCAACGTGCTGCAGCTCAACCTCGAAGACGGCCTGACGATGTTCGGCGACGACGCCTTCGACGTCGTGCTCCAGATCGACACCCTGCAACACCTGCACAACGCCGAAACCATGCTGCGCGAGACCGCACGGGTGGGCCGCATCGGCATCGTGGCGTTCCCCAACTTCGCGCACTGGCCGAACCGGCTTGCCGTCCTGCAGGGCCGCATGCCGGTGACCAAGCGCCTGCCCTACCAGTGGTACGACACGCCCAACATCCGGGTCGGTACGCACGCCGACTTCGAAGTGCTGGCGCGGCGCAACGGGCTCACCATTGAAGACAGCTTCGGCCTGCACGAAGGCCGCGAAGTGCGCTGGCTGCCCAACCTGCTGGCCAGCACCGCGGTGTTCCGCTTCTCCAGCTAGGGCGCGGTGTTCTCGCGCGCCGCGTCGGCCGCGAAATCGCCGTCGCCCGGCCCGGTGCCCATGCCGGGATACACCGCGGCAAAGCTGGCGCGGATGGCCTCCAGCGGCAGGTCGTCAAAGGCGCCTCGCTCGTTCACGTACTCCATGTGCCGCTGACCGGCCTTATCGAAGGGGTGGTAGAGCGAGTCGTTCACGCCATCGAAATCGAGCGGCAGCAGCCCGAACTTTTCGCACAGCGAAAGGTTGAACGCCGGTGTGGCCTTGCGCCAGGCGCCATCGATCCAGAGTTCGGCGTAGCCGTGCCACACGAACACGTCGGTGCCCATGGTCTGGCGCAGCTTTTCGGTGGACATGTGGTTCTTCACATCGGCAAAGCCCAACCGAGCCGGGATCCCCGCCGCCCGCGCCACGGCGGCCAGCAGCGCGGCCTTGGGCACGCACCAGCCGTGCCCCTGGGTCAGGGTGGTGCTGGCGCGCATCCCGTGCGGCGACAGGTCGATGCGGTAGGGGTCGTACCGCACGCCGTCGCGCACCGCCAGGTACAGCGCCACGGCCCGTTCGGCGTCGGTGCCGCGGCGGTCGTGCCGCTGCGCGAATTCCTTCACGGCCGGGTGGTCGGCATCGATGAAGGGCGTGGCGGCCAGGTGGCCGGCTCCGGGCGGGGGGTTGATGGTCGGCATGCCGACAACTTACCCCACCCCGGTGCGCCGGTGGTGCACCGCTGGTGACACCCCGTTGAGCGCTGAATGCCGTGCCGGGTGTGCGAAACCTGACGCCGCAGGGGCTATCGATCCGATAGCCCCCTTAATGGTTTTCGATTGAGGCCGATGGTCAGGTCAATCGCACCACTTGTCGTGCCGGCCCGCTGGGGTCGGTGGCATCGCCGGTGCCCGGTCCCGCCGTGTCCGGATCGATCGCGGCCACTTGTCCAGGAACGTTCCATGTCATCCCGAACACCTTTGCGTGTCAGAACCCAGATCGCGGCACTGTGCGCCGCGCTCATCAGCCTCATGATCCTGATCGGCGGTTGGGGCTCCTACCAGTCCTTCAAAGGCGCCGAGGTCCTGCTGGACCTCTATCAGAACCGGGTTCATCCACTGGCCCAGCTCAAGAGCGTGGCCGACCAGTATGCGGTGAACATCGTGGACACCTCGCACAAGGTGGTGGACCAGACCATCACGCGCGAGCAGGCGCTGCAGGCGATCACTGACTCCCGTGAAATCATCCGCAAGGACTGGGCGGCTTACGAGGCCACCGAACTCACGGCCCAGGAGCGCCAGCTGGTCGACCGCCTGAAGCCCTTGATGGCCGCAGCCGACCGATCGGTCGACGAGCTGCAAGTGCGGTTGAAAGCGGCCGATCTGGAGTGGGTCGAGGCCTACACGCGAAGCGACATGTACGCCGTCATGGACCCGATGCAGGGCGTGGTCGCCGAACTGATCCAGCTTCAGGTCGACGTGTCACGCCAGGTCTATGAACAGTCCCGGATCGACATCCGCTCAAGCCTGATCGGCATGGCCCTGGTGGTGGGCCTCTCGGTGCTGGTGGCGGCAGGCCTGGCCATCTGGATCACGCGCCACCTGGGCCGTGCGCTCGGCGCCGAGCCGCACGAGGTGAGGCAGGTGGCCGAGGCCATCGCTGGCGGGCACCTGGGCGTCGACATCAGTGTGCGAGCCGGCGACGAACACAGCGTGATGGCGCGCATGGCGCACATGCGCGATTCGTTGCGCCGCATCGTGGTGGAAGTGCGCGACAACGCCGAAGGCGTGGCCACGGCCAGCGCGCAGATCTCCCAGGGCAACCACGACCTCAGCGCGCGCACCGAACAGCAGGCCAGTGCGCTGCAGGAAACCTCGGCGTCGATGGAACAGGTGGGCTCCACCGTTCAGCACAACGCCCAGAACGCTCTGGAGGCGAGCCGCTTTGCCAGCGACGCAGCCGGCATTGCCGAGCGCGGCGGCAACGTGGTCGCCAAGGTGGTCACCACCATGGACGAGATCAACGCCTCGTCGAGAAAGATCAACGACATCATCGGCGTGATCGACGGGATTGCGTTCCAGACCAACATCCTGGCGCTCAACGCGGCGGTGGAAGCCGCCCGCGCGGGCGAGCAGGGCCGCGGCTTTGCGGTGGTGGCCAGCGAGGTGCGCAACCTGGCGCAGCGAAGCGCCGACGCAGCCAGGGAGATCAAGGGCCTGATCAGCGCAAGCGTGGCGCAGGTCGATTCGGGCGTGTCACTGGTCGACCAGGCCGGCAGCACCATGAAAGACGTGGTGGAGGCCATTCACCGGGTGTCGTCCATCGTTCGCGAGATCAGCGAAGCCAGCCGCGAACAAAGCGCCGGCGTGTCCCAGGTGGGCGAGGCCGTCACCCAGATGGACCAGACCACGCAGCAGAACGCCGCCCTGGTGGAAGAAAGCGCTGCCGCCGCGTCGGCGTTGTCGAGTCAGGCGGAGCGCCTGGTCCAGGCCGTGGGCGTCTTCCGGCTGTAGTTCGTAGGGCCGCATTCCAGCGGCCATCTGCATTCCTAAGCACTCAATGCCCCGTTTTGCCGGGGCTTTGCCCTTTTGTTCTCCCCTTCAGCCAGCCAAAGCCTGGCCGATATTCACCACACCCCCCCATCTCGAGGACCGACACCATGGACATGCGAAACGAAGCCACCCACATCGCCCGCCAGGATGGCCAGCGCGCCGCCGCTGCCCAGGCCACCAAGGCCGAATTCCTGACCTTCCGCCTCGGCGGCGAGGAATACGGCATCGACATCCTGCGGGTGCAGGAAATCCGTTCCTATGAAGAGCCGACCCGCATCGCCAATGCGCCGAGTTTCATCAAGGGCGTCGTCAATCTGCGCGGCGTGATCGTCCCGGTGGTCGACCTGCGCATCAAGCTGGGCTGCGAAAAGGTCGAATACAACGGCTTCACCGTGGTCATCGTGCTCAACGTGCGTGGCCGCGTGGTCGGCGCCGTGGTCGATTCGGTGTCCGACGTGCTCGAACTCTCCGGCGACCTCATCAAGCCCGCGCCCGAGATGAACACCTCGGTCGACACCAGCTTCATCACCGGCATTGCCAGCGTGGCCGAGCGCATGTTGATCCTGATGGACATCGAGGCGCTCATGTCGGGCGCCGACATGGGGCTGATGGACAGCACCCAGGTCCTGCAGTAACCCGAACACAGCCGGAAACGGCCCTGAAATGCACAAGGAGAGTCGCAAGCATGTCGACCAGTGAAAACCAGAAGGCCGCCTCGGTCGCGCGGCGCCTTTCCCTGCAGGCCGTGGCGCTGCTGGCCATCACCCTGGCCATCGTGAGCGGTGCCATTGCGCTGGTCGCCGAGAGCCGTTCTCGCGACCGGCTCATGCAGGGGGCGGGCGACAAGGTGGCCGCACTGACCGACTCGGTCGACGCGTTTGATTCGACGGCCCGCATGATGGCGGACCGGTCTTTCCGCCCGTTCCGGCAGAAGTTCGCCGACGTCTTCGAACTGGACGCCCAGGCCGGCATGCTCAAGAGCTGGGGCATGCTGCTGAACGGCGACTTCAGTGAAGTCGATGCCTTCAACAAGACCAACGGTGGCGTGGCCACCATCTTCATGCGCAAGGGCGACGACTTCGAGCGCATTGCCACCTCGGTGAAGAAGGAAGACGGCGAACGCGCGATCGGCACCACGCTGGCGCGCAACCACCCCGCCTACCCGGTCATGCTCAAGGGCGAGAAATACATGGGCCGTGCCGTGTTGTTCGGCAAGCCCTACATGACGGTCTATGAGCCGGTCAAGGACGCCGCCGGCCAGATCGTCGGCATCCTGTTCATCGGGTTCGACATCACCGACTTCCAGTCTTCGCTGGACCGCCTGGTGGCCGATGCGACCTTCTTCGAAAGCGGCGGCACGATGATCATCGATCCGCGCTCGGCCAATGCCGAGGCGGTGTTCGTGTCGCACCCCACCGCCACCGGCAAGAAGGTGCTCGAGGTGAATCCTGGCGCCGACGCCATGTTGACCGCCCTGCGCGCCGGCGACACGGTCTCCGTGCGCGAGGCCGCACCGCTCTACAACGCCCAGAGCGTCGATCCCTGGGTCGTCAAGCGCACCGCCAAATCTGGCGGATGGTGGCTCCTGGCCGAGGTGTCGGACCAGGAGGCCATGGCCTCGCACTGGCAGACCATCTATCTCTTCTGGGGGCTGCTGCTCCTCACCACCGCGATGCTGGGCGCAGGTCTGTTCCTGCTGATCCGCCGCAATGTGAGCGCCCCGCTGGGCGAGCTGACCAATGCCGTCACCACCGTGGCGCAGGGCGACCTGACCCGCCACTTCAGCAGCGACCGGCGCGACGAGATCGGCGTGCTGGTGCGCGAGGTCGAGCGCATGCGCGCGCGCTTCCTGGACATGATGCGCCAGCTGCGCAGCGCGGCCGACAACATCAATGTGGCGTCCACCGAGATTGCGACCGGCAACCAGGACCTGAGCGCGCGCACAGAGCAGACGGCGAGCAACCTGCAGCAGACGGCGGCGAGCATGGAGCAGCTGACCAGCACGGTGCGCCAGAGCGCCGACGCGGCCCGTCAGGCCAACCAGCTGGCCGCCAGCGCGGCCGAGATCGCGCAGCGCGGTGGCTCGGTGGTCTCTCAGGTGGTCACCACCATGGACGAGATCAACAGCAGCAGCAAGAAGATCAACGACATCATCGGCGTGATCGACGGGATCGCGTTCCAGACCAACATCCTGGCGCTCAACGCGGCGGTGGAAGCGGCCCGCGCGGGCGAGCAGGGCCGTGGCTTTGCGGTGGTGGCGGGCGAGGTGCGCAACCTGGCGCAACGAAGCGCGCAGGCGGCCAAGGAGATCAAGGGCCTGATCGGCGCGAGCGTGGACAAGGTGGAGACCGGCAGCAAGCTGGTGGCCGATGCGGGGCAGACGATGAGCGAGATCGTGGGCTCGGTGCAGCGGGTGACCGACATCATCGGCGAGATCACGGCGGCCGCGGGCGAGCAGAGCGA